>JANQKR010000034.1 GCA_028281025.1 Croceivirga sp. | reverse complement strand
TCCATTAAAGCATTCTTAAGATATTGTTGCTTATCTAAATCCGAAAGCAGCTGTTCTTTTTGAATTCCTGCACCAAAGTTGAAGTCTAAATAATGCAGTGGTTGATTTAATGAGTTATTACTAGTATGATAAAAATTGATGTTTGTGCTATGACCTCTAAGCTCAAGAGTTTTCTTAGCCATTGCTCTTTTACTTTTTATTATTTGCCAAGCAGCTTCTGAATCTATATCCCTAAACTTCAAATACTTGATTTTGTCCCAATAAAGATATTCGACCTCAACTTTTTTAAAAGTAGGGTCGTCAAATTCAGCTAACTCTATGCTCTCTGGGAAAACAAAATCTGTTTCAAAATCAAATACTGGTGCTTTTATAATCATTGGCCCACAATTTTGTCCTAATTTTTGAAAAATTAGGACAAACCATCATATTTCAAAAATACACTAAAATATCCTAATTCTTCAAAAATTAGGATATTTTGTCAATCACGAGCTGTTTCAAAACAGTTCCCCATTCCGATTTTAGCAAACATTTAGCTTTTGCTCTGCGTTGATTTTCAATCTTCAAGCTTCCCTATCTAACAGCTTCGCCGTATCTTTACCGCTTGAAATATGTTTAAAAAAACAGGTTAGAAGTGATCTGTTGACAACAGTTCAAATACAATATGAAGTTTACAAAAAAGGAAGTTTTTGCAGCTTTGGAACATATTACCGTACCTGGCGAGGGGCAGAATATGGTGGAGAGTGGTGCGGTGACCAACGTACAGGTTTTTGGAGATGAGGTGGAAGTGGATATCACCATTAAAAATCCGAGTTTGCAGGCCAGAAAGAAAACCGAGGTGGAAATCTTAAAGATCATCCACGAAAAGGTCTATGCGAAAGCAAAGATCAAGGTCAACTTAAAAGTGGATGCACCTGCTAAGCCCAAGGTCAATCAAATAAAGGGGAAGCCCATTCCCGGAATCAACAATATCATTGCAGTGGCATCCGGTAAAGGTGGTGTGGGGAAATCAACTGTAACGGCAAACCTGGCGGTTACCCTTGCCAAAATGGGCTTTAAAGTGGGCTTATTGGACACGGACATTTATGGTCCTTCCATGCCCATTATGTTCGATGTTGCCCAAGAACGTCCCCTTTCGGTGAACGTTGACGGTAAAAATAAAATGAAACCCGTAGAAAATTATGGGGTAAAAATGTTGTCCATTGGTTTTTTCACCCAACCCAATCAAGCTGTGATTTGGAGGGGTCCTATGGCCAGTAAAGCCTTAAACCAGATGATTTTTGACGCCCATTGGGGGCAATTGGACTTCTTATTGTTGGACTTACCTCCCGGGACTGGGGATATTCATTTGAGTATCATGCAATCACTGCCCGTAACTGGGGCCGTTGTTGTCAGTACCCCACAGGAAATTGCCCTAGCGGATGCGCGAAAAGGGGTGGCGATGTTCCAACAAGAGTCCATAAATGTTCCCGTATTGGGGATTGTGGAAAATATGGCCTATTTTACTCCAGCGGAACTTCCTGAAAACAAATATCATATCTTTGGTAAAGACGGAGCCAAGAATTTGGCCCAGGATTTGAACGTACCTTTCTTGGGGGAAATCCCATTGGTACAGAGTATTAGGGAGGCCGGGGATGTGGGAAGGCCCGCAGCCCTGCAAACGGCAACACCTACAGAAGAAGCTTTTGAGGAACTCACAAAAAATGTGGTGCAGGAACTGGTAAACAGAAACAAGGAACTGCCTCCTACGGAAGCGATAAAAATTACAACAATGGCGGGATGTTCCGCCATTAAAAAGAAACGAATATGACAGCGGAAGAAATACATACTAACGTAGAGAAAGCCTTGGATGAGATTCGTCCCTTCCTACAAAGTGACGGGGGTGATATCTCATTGGTTTCCATTGATAACGGTACTTCGGTAAAAGTGAAGCTGGAGGGGAACTGTATAGGATGCTCAGTTAATCAAATGACCTTGAAAAGCGGGGTGGAAATGACCATAAAAAAATACGCCCCTCAAATTGAGGAAGTAATTAATCTGAGCTAAGTCGAGTATTTCCTATTGGACCAAGATGTTCAAAACCTTGGATTTGCCCTAATTTATTTAACGTATGATTAAAACCGATATCTTGATTATTGGTGCAGGCCCTGTGGGGCTTTTTGCCGTTTTTGAAGCAGGACTCCTAAAGTTAAAATGCCATTTGATCGATGCTTTACCCCAGCCCGGGGGTCAATGTGCAGAGATTTATCCCAAAAAACCAATCTATGATATTCCTGGTTTTCCTGAGATATTGGCTGGGGACTTGGTCGATAATTTAATGGAACAGATAAAACCATTTCAACCGGGATTCACTTTGGGGGAACGGGCAGATACCATTGAAAAACGGGAAGACGGCAGCTTTGTGGTAACCACGAACAAAGGAACCAAACACCATGCCCCTATCATTGCCATTGCCGGTGGGCTGGGAAGTTTTGAACCTAGAAAACCACAATTACAGTACTTATCAAAATATGAGGATAATGGGGTAACCTATATTATTCGGGATCCAGAGGTTTATCGGGATAAAAAGGTCCTTATCGCGGGAGGCGGCGACTCTGCTTTGGATTGGTCAATTTTCCTGGCCGATGTGGCAAAGGAAATCACCCTGGTACACAGACGGAACGAATTCCGGGGAGCACTCGATTCGGTTGAAAAGGTACAGGAATTAAAAAACAAGGGGAGGATTAACTTAATTACCCCGGCCGAGGTTGTCTCGTTGGAAGGCAATGGGGTATTGGAAGCAGTTTATGTGCGCAAGAACAATAACCCAAGGGAGGACATGAGGATTGAGGTGGATAATTTTGTTCCGCTTTTTGGACTTTCCCCAAAACTGGGTCCAATAGCCGATTGGGGCCTGGAAATTGAAAAGAATGCCATTAAGGTCAATAATGCCCTCGATTATCAAACCAATATTCCTGGCATTTACGCCATTGGCGACGTAAATACCTATCCGGGGAAGCTAAAGCTGATTCTTTGCGGTTTTCATGAGGCAACTCTGATGTGCCAAAGCGCCTATCAACGCATTTTTCCGGATAAAAAGTATGTAATGAAATATACCACTGTGGGTGGTGTGGAAGGATTTGATGGTAGTAAGAAAGAAGCCCCAAAGGCTGTGGTGAAAGCAATTGAATAATAGATGTCAGACGTCAGAATTAAGATTGTAGACAGGGAGGGAAATCTTCATGAGGTTGAAGCCCCGACCGATATGAACATGAACCTAATGGAAGTGGTTCGTTCGTATGAACTGGCCCCGGAAGGGACTATTGGGATTTGTGGTGGTATGGCCATGTGTGCGTCCTGTCAATGCTATATAAGATCGGGCCATGAACTTCCAGAAAAATCGGATGATGAGGAGGCGATGTTGTCCGAAGCATTCAATGTTGAGGAGAGTTCAAGGTTGGGATGTCAAATTCCCATATCACCGGAACTTGAGGGACTGGAGGTGGAGTTGGCGCCTGAGGAACTTTAAATCCTCGCTTGATAGGTAAATAGATTATAATACCTACCCTTGGATGCAATAAGTTCATCATGGGTCCCCTTTTCGGAAATACGCCCATCTTCAATCACTAGAATTTGGTCCGCTTTACGGATGGTACTCAAGCGGTGGGCAATAACAAAAGTAGTCCGCCCTTTGGTCAGTTCCGCCAAACTTTTTTGGATCAACGCTTCACTTTCTGTGTCCAAGCTCGATGTAGCTTCGTCCAAAATCAAAATTCTAGGATTTGCCAAAACGGCACGGGCTATGGCAATACGTTGCCTCTGCCCCCCGGAGAGCTTCACCCCCCGCTCACCGATCAAGGTGTCCAGGCCATCGTCAAACCGGTCGGTAAACTCGTTAACATAGGCTGCTTTTACCGCAGCGTCCAATTCTTCTTCTGAGGCGTTGGGCCTTGGAAATAAAATATTCTCTCGAATGGGTCCTTCAAATAAAAAATCGTCCTGTAGGACCACGCCCAAAAACCTCCGGAAACTGGTGAGGTCTACTTGGGATAAATCCTTTCCGTCTATGGTGATTGTGCCCGAATCCGGATTCAAAAAACTGGCCGCCAAGCCTGCAATGGTACTTTTTCCAGAACCGGAACTTCCCACCAGGGCGATTACTTGGCCCGCCCTAACGTTAAAACTGATATTGTGCAGCACTTCCTTGTCTTCTTCATAAGCGAAGGAAACGTTTTTAAATACCATATCGCCATGGATGCCATCCAAGGTAATGGTTCGGTCTTTTTCCTTGGCTTCCGCAGTTTTGTTCATCAATTCCTCGGTACGGTCAAGACCGGCCAGGGCCTCGGTCAGTTGACTGCCAATATTGCTCATTTGAACTATTGGGGCCACCATAAGTGCCAATAAGAAGGTAAATTCAAAATATTCACCAGTGGTAAGTTCGCCCTGCATCATCTCATAACCACCATAGCCCATCATAATACCTGTTGTGGCAAGTCCGAGGAGAAAAGTTGAGGAACTGGTCATTACGGCCGTAGCCGTTAGGCTCTTCTTTACATTTTGATACAGTCGTTCCACTCCGCTTTCAAAGACCCTTGCTTCTTGTTCTTCCGCATTGAACCCTTTAATGACCCGTATACCTCCCAAGGTCTCGGTCAGCCTACCTTTTACTTCCGCATTGATTTTTCCCCGTTCCCGAAAAACAGGTCTAATGATTTTAAAGGCCTTTAGGGCAATGATTGAAAAAATCACGAGGGGAATAAAGGTCAATAAGGTCATTTCCGGACTGATCCGAAGTAGTAAGATCAAGGAAACCACAGCAGTAATGCTACCCCCTACCAATTGTACCAATCCGGTACCGATTAAATTTCGTATGCCTTCCACATCGCTCATGATTCGGGAGACCAAAGCACCGGATTTGGTATTGTCAAAAAAACGGATGGGCAAGGAAAGCACCTGTTTCTGTACCTGTGCCCTAAGCTCGGAAATCATGTACTGGGCCTGTATGCTCAGGACTTTGGTCAATAAAAAGGACATAATGGCTTGGATCAAGAACGAAAGAATCACTACGGCCACCAAGATTTTTAAAAACCCGTAGTCCTTATTTGGAACCACATCATCCAAAAAATACCGAAGGGATACCGGAGGGATAAAACTTGCGCCCTTGTTTATTACAATCAATAATAGACCTAGGAACACCAAATTCCTTCTGGGCCAAATAATGGTTTTAAACGCCTTTAGGACGCTTACTTTTTTCTCTGCCATGCCGTTGTAAAAGAGCTGCAAGTTAGTTTAAAAATAGACCAAATGGACAGCTGATATGGCCAGGGGTTTTTAAGATGGGACGGGAGTGTTATCTTTAAAGCAGAGAAATGTATAAATCTTAACTATGAGAACGGTATTCCTTATTTGCATAATGCTTTTGATGGCTTGTAAGGGAAATGAACCCCAAACCGAGGTGAATCAATGGAAAGCCCAGGCAGAAAACATCACCATTATTCGGGATGATTTTGGAGTGCCCCATATTTATGGAAAAACGGACGCTGATGCGGTTTTTGGATTATTGTACGCCCAATGTGAGGACGATTTTAACAGAGTGGAGCAAAATTACATTTGGGCCACAGGGCGGTTGGCAGAGGTTGAAGGTGAGGATGCCCTATACAGTGATCTGCGTGCCAAACTTTTTATGACGGAACAGGAAGCCAAGGCCAATTATGATAAAAGTCCGGAATGGCTCAAAAAACTATGCAATGCCTTTGCGGACGGCATAAACTATTACTTACACACCCATCCCGAGGTAAAACCCAAATTATTGACCCGTTTTGAGCCCTGGATGCCCATGTATTTTAGCGAGGGAAGTATAGGTGGGGATATTGAACGGATTTCTACAAGAAAGATCGAACGATTTTATGAATCCGGTATGGAACTTCCGGAAATGGAGTTGTTGGAACTAAAAAAAGAAAAAGGAATGGTAGAACCGCAGGGGTCCAACGGCATTGCCATTTCAGGGGATTTAACACAGTCCGGCAACGCCATGTTATTGATCAATCCACATACCTCCTTTTATTTTCGGGGGGAGGTCCATATGGTCAGTGAGGAAGGATTAAATGCTTATGGCGCAGTGACTTGGGGGCAATTTTTTGTTTACCAGGGATTTAACGCAAAAACGGGATGGATGCATACTTCGACCTATACGGATGTTATGGACGAGTTTAAGGAAACCATGGTAAAGAACGATGGTAAACTCTTTTATCAATATGGAGAAGAATTGCGTCCGGTGGACTCTACAATGGTAACCCTAAAATATAAGGACGGGAATGGGCTTAAGGAAAAAACCTTTCCTATGTTCCGCACCCACCATGGCCCAATAACCCATACCGTGGATGGTCAGTGGACGGCCTCTGCCATGATGTGGGAACCGGTCAAAGCGTTGGAACAATCCTATATAAGGACCAAACAAGAAGGTTATGAAGGATTTCGAAAGATGATGGATATCCGCACCAATTCCTCCAACAACACCGTGTATGCCGATGCTGGAGGCAATATAGCGTACTTTCATGGCAACTTTATTCCGAAACGTGATACGGATTTTGATTATACGGTACCGGTAGAGGGACATAATCCCAAAACGGATTGGCAAGGATTGCATACCGTAGATGAAAACATATTGATAAAAAATCCACCCAATGGATGGATTCAGAATTGCAACTCCACACCCTATACGGCCGCATTGGAGTACAGTCCCAAACGCGGCGATTATCCCAAATATATGTCTAGGGACCAAGAAAACTTCAGGGGAGTACATGCCATTCAATTGCTGAAAGATGGAAGTGGCTATACCTTGGATAGTTTAATACACCTGGCCCACGACCCTTATTTGCCCGCTTTTAAAGCGTTGATTCCAGGATTGGTCAATGCCTACCACTCCAATGATGACAAAGATCCCAAAATGAAAGAGGCCATTGAAATCCTTCATAATTGGGACTATAAAACTTCCAAGGAATCCATCGCTATGACCTTGGCCCACTTTTATGGCACGCGCTATTATCGAACCGGGGCATATCCTAAGGGCATGAGCCCAATGGAACGGGTTATTTTTTGGGGAAGTGAAAAAGGGGAGCAGCTAAAAGTCTTTGAAGGGGTGCTGGCCCAATTAAATGAAGATTTTGGCACTTGGAGAATCCCTTGGGGAGAGGTCAATCGTTACCAGCGCCTAAATGGTGATATCCGTCAAGCCTTTGACGATGCCAAACCCAGTATCCCCATTGGTTTTGCGAGTGGGCGATGGGGCGCATTGGCCGCCTATGGCGCTCGATACACCGCTGAAGGAGCAAAGAAATTGTACGGCACCCGTGGAAATAGCTTTGTGGCTGTGGTAGAATTTGGCGATACCGTAAAAGCGAAAACGATTTTGGCGGGTGGTCAAAGTGGTGATCCGAATTCGCCCCATTTTGATGACCAGATTCAAATGTATGCGGATGTACAATGGAAAGATGTGGCCTATTATAAGGAAGATGTACTCAAGCGGGCCAAGGAAACCTATACACCGGGTAAAAGGGAATAGTTTTGTTAGGTGTTAGGTGTTAGGAAGTTGGGAGGTACGGAGTACGAGATTGGAATTCCGAAGTTGAAAGTTAGATGTATGAGGTATTACGAAGTACAAGATTAGAAGTTGGAATTACAAGGTGTGAGGTACGAGGTCGGGAGTTGGGAATTGGAAAACCTTTGGAACCTAAGTGAACATGATTTTAAATCTACTCTTGTTCTTCTTCTTCCTCAAGATTGGGTTCTTTGACCACTATTAAGCTGGCTTTTGAACCTGTTGATAGGTTCCAGCGATTGTTGTGCAATACTTTTCCAGCTTCGTCAGTAACCACAACCTGTGCCGTATTGGGACCGGATGAACCTTGGTTCAAGGCTTCAAAGTCCAGTCGGTTAAATCCTTCGATCAAGTCAATATTAATACCTTTAAAAGCGCCGGAAAGGAGTAGGTTGTATTCGACCACTTCACCGTTGACATAGATTTTTACCCGATCTCCATCAACATACTCATGGTCCCGAGCTACGATTCCAACAAACTTTGCATTGGTTTTAAAATCCCCCAAATATTGGTCGCCATAGAATTTGTTGGAACCCTTTTTTTCGCGTTCCCCAACTTTGGGGTCAATTTTCAAATCATGGCCTGCCTGTAATAACTGCCTGTCCGGCAGCATTTTAATAGGATTTTCCTTAGAAATGAGATCATTATCCAAAACCGATGGAAACTTGAGTACCGTTCCCCTATTGCTCGGTAGGGCATCCAAATTGTTCTGCCGACCAATTTCCAAAGGCTTGGTCGTAGGCAAATCACCTTGGCCCGTCATGGAAAACGGGAGCATTGCTAGGAGCAGTAGGAAAGTAAGTCTTTTCATCACAATTTTTGTCGCATAAGCCAATTAAAGTTAACAAATACCTTACCAAGGACTTGATAAAGTGCTGTTAAAAGTGATGTTATTTCGATATAAGGGCCTTTTTTAATCCAAAATGAGGATGTAGTGTGGAATTTTGGGAATGATAAAGTGATGGATGATTCAAGAAATTCCAAAAGTACGGAATACCGGAATAGAAGCCTTTGCACAAAAATTCCACAGCAAAGCCATTATGTGAAAGGGCAAATCGTCTCATGCTGTAAAAGCTATCTACAAACCAATGTAATAAAGGGGAATCCACCAACGATCGATTTTTTCCTTTTTAGTTGTAAATTGTTGATGCGCTTAAACATCATAGTACATTTTTGCACATAGGGGGCTGAACGCCAATGAAGAACAATACACTGCGATGGAAAAAAGACAATTTTTAAAACGGTTGGGGCAAGCCACACTTGCCACCCCTTTCCTGACCATACCCATGGAAGGGAATTCACAATCCGAAAACCTACCATATCCTTCACTTGATGGTGAGGCATTCTGGGAGCGCATACGCATGGATTATGCCTTAAAACCGGATTATATCAATTTGGAGAATGGGTATTACAATTTTGTTCCTACGCCCATTCTCAACAAATACATGGAACATGTCCGTATGGTCAATTATGAGGCTTCCCACTATATGCGAACGGTACAATGGGACAATAAAAATAAGGTCGCCGCGCGTTTGGCCAAACTGGTGAATTGCTCGGAAAAAGAGCTCATTGTAACCAGGAATACCACGGAATCCCTGGATATGGTCATCGGAGGGTTTCCATGGAAAAAGGGTGATGAAGCCATCTTCGCCAAACAGGACTATGGGGCCATGCGTATACATTTCCATCAACAGGAAAAACGTTATGGGATAATCTGTAAAGAAGTTTCCCTGCCCAACCATCCTGCATCGGACGAAGAAATTGTGGACTTATATGAGTCCATAATTACGCCCAAAACAAAACTCTTGATGGTATGCCATATGGTCAATATCACCGGGCAGATTTTACCAATCCGTAAAATTTGCGACATGGCACATTCCCATGGCGTGGAGGTCATGGTGGATGGTGCCCATTGCGTGGGCCACATTAAAGTTGATATTCCGACATTGAACTGTGATTATTATGGTTCCAGTCTGCACAAATGGTTAAGTACGCCTCTGGGGGCCGGGCTATTATATGTTGCGGAAAAACACATCCCCAAAATTTGGCCACTGTTTGCAGAACATGAAAAGGATGAGACAAAGATTAGGCGATTAAACCATACGGGGACCCATCCGGTCCATACCGATTTGACCATTAATGATGCTATGGATTACTTGGAGATCATAGGACTGGGGCGCAAAGAAAAACGCTTGCGTTTTATACAACGCTATTGGAGCGATCAACTTCGTGAGGTGGAAAACATAGTGGTCAACACCCCTGTTGAAGAAGCACGGAGCTGTGGGATTGCCAATGTGGGAATACGCCATATAAAACCACATGAATTGGCGAAAATCCTATTGGATGAATTTAAAATCTGGACTGTGGCCATTGATTATGCCAATGTGAAAGGATGTCGAATAACGCCCAATATCTATACCACAACAGAGGAATTGGACCATTTTGTAGCTGCCATGAAAACCTTGGCAAAAAGAATTTAACCCATATAATCCACTAGTTTTTCCGGACCCTCCAACAGCACTCGAACAATTTGGAGCGTACCGTCGGGTTTGGTATCAATATGCCATTTGATCAATGATATTTCCCCATTTTCCAGTTCTATTCCCGTTATGCTTCTTGGATGTACGCAACTTCCATCATTAAAAAAAGGTATCTGTCCGGGTTCGGGAAACCGGGGTCTATGGGTATGACCGGCAATGGTGATACGAAGGTTGTTCTGTAAAATCCACTTTTTGATTCGTTTCTCAATACGTATCAACTCCTTGTAATTCTTGGCAGGGCTGGTGGGATCCGCAATACCCAACACCTGTAAAGGTTTCCATAGGATACGGACCAAAAAACGTCCTATGCGCCAAAAGTTATAATTCCACCAATCTGCTTGATGGCCGTGGCAACAGAAAAGCTCTTGACCGGTTTCCTCGTGTTTTAGAACAATTCCCTCATGGTAGGTAATATTTTCAAAGAGCTCAATATCCCTGCCATCGATAGGTTCAAAATAACTGGATAGGTGTTTTTCCACATAGTTGGGGTCTTGGTATACCATATCATGGTTCCCCCAAACCATGTGCAATCGGTTGTCCAGGTGGAATTGCTTTAAAAGCTGAAATACGTTTTTATGGGCCTCAAAAATGGCCTCAAAGTTTAGGTTTTCCCAAAGCTCATCCCCATCCCCAAGTTCACAATATTCAAAACCCTCCCGATAATAATGGTTCAAGGCATGGAAATAAATGTTTCGATTATTGGCAAAATCATCGGCAAAACTGTTGTCCCCCCTGTGGCAATCACTAAAGAAAATAAATTTGGAATCGTTATTAAATGGGATGGTTTTTGCCTTAGCGTAGCATCTGTCCAATCTGTTGCGGGAAGACATGGTTTATTTTTCATTAAATATCCAAAAAATGTCCAATAAACCATAAACAACTCGTTAACAATGTGGAAGAAACACTTTTTGTAACTTTGAAGACTAAATATCGACTAAGTCAATATGAACGGACAGTATACAGGAGAGGTACCGTTGATTCAACTCGTAAGTTTCAATAAGTTGTTGGAACACTATGATGAACAGCTCAAGAGCAAGGATGAATTCCTTGCTGCAAGGGCAAAATATGTATTGGATGCTGTAGCGCCGTATCCTGAATTACGGGAGGGTTTTGATGATTTGTCCCTCATAGGGAAACATAACGATGTCATTAAGACCATCCTGGCAGATACTTTTTCCCCGGTCTTGACCCATAATGAGATAAAAGCCGCATCCATCCCTTTTGCCAATTTGGTTTTTAACTCCTCCGAGCGGTTCAAAAAAATACTAAAGGAAGCCGGGGATGATTTTGAACTTGAAATACGAAACCTTCCCGACAACCTGCACTACATTATGCAGTGTACGGTCGTCCTTAGTTTTTACTATGGCTTCCAACTGGACTTCAAACGTCCTTTGTTTTATGATATCCCGGATGCCAAAGGTCTAATGCGCCATTATCGCATTCTGTACAATGCCGATTTCATGGAGATAACACCAACGGAACACGCCAAAGATCTAAAACAGGAAGACTTTGAGGAACTGTTGGATAATTTTGATAATCTGGAACTTTGGAAAGAAAAGATTCCGCCCAATAGTTTTATTTCCAAAGGGTTTGTGATTTCAAATATGTTCGATGTGACTGCGGAGCACTCCATTTCCGAAATCAAATCCACACTGATAGGAAGCAACAAGCGTGGTGCCGAGAACTTCATGGATAGTTTTCAGGATACGTTTCGGTCACTGTTCAATTTAAAGAACATCAACGTAGGTTTTGCTGGATATGATCTTACCAGCAACCGGTTTTTAAAAATATATGGAAAAGGCATTGAAAGCTTTATCCTAAAGGGCAAGGAAATGGAATCCTGTGACGCAATGCTTTGCGGTAGCTCTTACAGCAAACTTTTGGATGAAAACACCTTCTTAGCCATTCCCAATGTAGATAAGTACTACAAGAATTCCGGCGGTGAACAACCTTATAAAAACCTGTATGACCAGGGTATAAAAAGTGCCATCCTGGCACCCATAGCGGATGAGGGGAATCTTTTAGGGGTTTTGGAGTTGGTTTCCGATAAGGTAAACGAACTGAACAGTATCAATGCCAATAAATTGGCAGATGTAATGCCGTTCATCGTTTCTGCCGTCATTCGATCTATTGAAGAGGAGCAAAACCTTATCGATGCCATCATCCAACACGAATGTACCACGGTCCACTCCTCGGTATACTGGAAGTTTCAGGAGGAAGCCAAACGCTTTATGAATTATGAACTGGTCGGTGAAGAACCGTTCTTTAACGAAATTGTTTTTAAAGAAGTCTATCCACTGTATGGACAAATAGACATCAAGGACTCATCCAAGGAACGGAATTTGGCGATACAGCGCGATTTAATGATCCAACTTTCCGAAATACAGACCATTTTGGAAATGGCCTATAAAAAGTTGAAACTTCCTATTTATGAAGAATTGACATTTAGGGTCAATAATCACTTGGAAGAGGTAAAAGATACACTTTACACCCATAGTGAACAGGCCGTATTTGATTTTGTCCAGGAAGAGGTCAACCCTGCTTTCCACCATCTTAAAAGGGAAGATAAGGAGATCAAAGTGTTGATTGAAAACTATGAGGGACAAATAGACGCCACTACCGAATCCTATTATGACCATAGGCGTAATTACGACGAGAGCGTGATGGAAACAAATATGAAACTGGCGGCCTTGTTGGATAAAAAACAACAAGATGCCCAAAGGATGTTTCCCCATTATTTTGAACGGTATAAAACGGACGGTGTTGAACACAATATGTATATAGGCACTTCCATTGCAAATGATAGGACCTTTGACGAGCTCTATTTAAACAATTTAAGGTTATGGCAGTTGCAGACCATGGTTGAAATGGAGAACAAACACTACTCCTTAAAGCCCAATTTGCCGGTACCGTTGGATGTTACCTCCTTACTGTTGGTGTACAGCACGCCTTTGGCCATTCGTTTCCGTATGGACGAAAAGCGCTTTGATGTGGATGGCACCTATAACGCCCGTTATGAAATCATTAAAAAGCGAATTGATAAGTCCATCATCAAAGGAACGAATCAACGCCTTACACAAAAAGGAAAACTGGCCATAGTGTATTCGCAGAAAAAGGATGAGCGTGAGTATCTGCGTTATGTCCATTTCCTTAAAGCCAAGGGATACTTTACCAATTCCATTGAAATTGTAGAGTTGGAAGGATTGCAAGGGGTTACCGGATTAAAGGCCATTAGGGCCGAAATCCTTTATAAGACTGATGCTACTTCTGAGAAGACCTACACCTATGATGACTTAATGGAAGAGTTAAAGCACTAAAGTCTTAGAACACCATACGCTCCGGACCAAAGAAACGAAAGGCAATTCCAAAGGCAAGCACGGAAACAACAATTCCAAAGATAAAAATACTATAGGTCCACCTGAGGATTTTATATTTTCTGTTCAGTACCAATCCCAGAAAGTAAAGATCCTTGGTCAAGGAGCTATAGATATAGTCCTTGTCCTTTACCAGCTCCTGAATGGCCCATTCATATTCGTTAAGTTCCATTTTATGGAAGTTTCCAAAAAAGAGTAGGTTCACCCGTTTTTGTTCAACATCGGCCTTGGTAAATTTGCCACTGGTAACATTGGGCCTAGTGGCCAAAACAGCCAGTATCATTGAAATAACGCTAAACACAATAAAAATAGTGGTCGGATAGATCAAATAGGTATTGGACGGGTTGTCCAGTTTGGGAATGAGATTGGAAAGGGCGACCGAAATAATAATCGCATTTACCGAAAGAAGGATATTGGCCTTGGTATCTGCAATATCACTTAAGGTGAGATGGTTTTTTAAGGTAACCCTAAACAAGGTCTGTATACCTCGATCGGGGCTTTCACTCTTATACTTCGCTTTTAGGGATTCTTTCTTGGCAATCTCTTTTTCGGTTTTCTTTTCCTTGACCAGTTGTTTTAGGTTCTTTTCCTTTCCCGGCTCCCAGTGTTCTTGTGCATACTCGGTATAGAATTGATGCTCGCTGCGAAACATTTTAATGTTAATATCCCGCCACTGTTTGGGAGAATGGGTGGCAATTTCCAAAAGTTCCAGTTCTTCCTTGAGGTAATCCGTTGTCTCCCAATAACTCTTTTGTGCAAAATGGGAGGCATCGGCATCCCTAATGATTTCTTCGTGTAAATTGGTAGGGCTATGGTACCGTTCTGTAGCCAGAATTAAAGAATGTACGTGTTCCAATGCCTTTTTATCATACCCTTCCCCATTTAAAAAGTCCGCGGCCAATTCACTGCTTTTTTCCTCATGCTTATCCACTCCTTTGGTATATCCGGTGTCATGAAACCATGCGGCCAATACCAATTGCTCGGTTTCGGCGGGACCAAGGTCATAATGCTCCAATAGCTCCTTTGTACTTTTTACCACCCGTTGTGTGTGTTTAAGATTGTGGTATAAAAACCTGGAATCCAATTCCGTTTCCAAAAGTCTTGTGACAAAATCTTCAGCTTTTTGAACGATTTCCGACATAGTTGTATATTGAATAATCCAAAATACGAATTTTTGGAACGAAGCACGTGATATGAAACATCTTTACCTAACCCTCGCATTCATCCTTATTATCTCCGGTTGCGCCACTTATAAACCAAAATATGCGGACATCAAGGCGGAAAATCCATCATTGGATCAAGACCCTATCCACACGTTCTATTTAATAGGTGATGCCGGAAAGTCGCCCATGGGAAGTCTGAACCCCGCTTTAAAAGCTTTCCAGTCCGAAGTTTCCTCGGCACCAAAAAACAGTACGGCCATTTTCCTAGGGGACAATATTTACCCTGCTGGGCTCCCAGATAAGCAAAGTGGTGAAGCCCATGAAATCGCAAAAAACCATTTGGATGCCCAATTGAAGTCCGTCAACGATTTTAGCGGGCAAACCATTTTTATTCCTGGCAATCACGATTGGTATGCCAAAGGGCTGAAAGGGTTAAAAAGGCAGGAAAAATATATCGAGGATAGGCTTAAAGGAAAAGATGTGTTCCTGCCAGAAAATGGATGTCCTTTGGATAAAGTTGACATTGGTGACGACATTGTTTTAATAACCATAGATACCCAGTGGTATCTAGTGGATTGGGACAAACACCCTAATATCAATGACGGCTGTGAAATTAAGGATAGGGAAAAGTTCTTGGAAGAATTGGAGGGCCTTATTAAAAAAAATAGGGGCAAAACCACTATTTTGGCCATGCACCATCCCATGTTCACCTATGGGTCCCATGGTGGTCAATTTTCATTCAAACAGCATATTTTTCCAACCGAGGGAAGCTTCCCTTTACCTATTGTAGGTACATTGGCGAACGTGCTGCGCAGGACTACGGGTGCTTCCAACACGGATTTGTCCAATAAGAAATACAACGAGTTGAAGAAACGTATTGTTACACTTGCCCAATATTCGGAAAAGGTAATTTTTGTTTCTGGTCATGAACATACCCTTCAATATATTGTTGAAGAGAACACGCCTCAGATCGTAAGTGGTTCGGGTGCCAAAAAAGGGGCAGCACGCTTATTGAACGGCAGCCAATTTTCCACAGGTCAAATGGGATATGCCGTTTTAAAAGTGTATGCCAATGGGGAGTCAACAGTCACGTTTAAGGGTGTTGGGGACGAGGTGAAGTCAACACTTTTTGAGGCCCAGGTACTTCCGCCAAATCAACAACCTGCCGAATTTAAGGGGAAAAGTAGTTTTCCCGCTTATGTGGAAGCCTCGATCTATACCGATGAGGAAGTGGATAAAACCGGATTTTATAAGATGGTCTGGGGGGAACGGTATCGAAAGTACTATGCTACAAAAGTGAAGGCCCCAACTGTGGATTTGGACACCATGTACGGTGGACTGGTACCCATACGAAAAGGGGGCGGGCATCAATCCAAGTCATTGCGGTTGCAGCATAAGGACGGAAGGCAATTTGTGATGCGGGCATTGCGAAAGAGTGCAGAACTCTATTTACAGGCATTGGCCTTTCAGGAAAAGTATGTTGTTGGCGAATTTGAAGATACGTTCACGGAATCCATACTCTTGGATTTTTACACGGGTTCCCACCCCTATGCCCCTTTTGCGGTCGGGACCTTGTCCGATGCGGTGGGCATTTTCCATACCAACCCAAAACTCTTTTATATCCCAAAGCAAAAAGCCTTGAAAGGTTTTAATGTGGATTTTGGTGATGAATTGTATATGATTGAAGAGCACGTTTCGGAAGGGCATGATCTGGATAGTTTTGGAAAGACCGAAAAAATTGAAAGCACGGACGATTTCATAGAGAAATTACGCAAGGATGAAGAATACCAAGTGGACGCCAATACCTATGTAAGGGCACGGCTTTTTGATATGCTCATTGGGGATTGGGACCGGCATGTGGACCAATGGCGCTGGGCACGTTTTAAAAAAGAAGATGGTACCAAAGTCTTTAAACCCATTCCCAGAGATCGGGACCAGGCGTTTTCCATAATGGGCGATGGCGCCTTAATGGCGTTTGCGAGTAGGGCCGTCCCTTCCCTGAGATTGTTTGAAGGATTTCAAGAGGAGATACGTAGTGTGAAGGGGTTCAATTCATCTCCAATGACCTTTGCCTTGGATATGGCCCTGTTGTCCGAAACAACTTTGGAAGACTGGATGGAACAGGCGAAATATATCCAACAACATATAGATGCCAAAACGGTGGACAAGGCTTTCCGGCAGTTTCCCGAAGAGGTCCGGGATGAGACCGTGGATAATATGAAGACCATACTATTAAAAAGGAAGGAAAGTCTGGTAAAGACCGCTGAGGCGTATTATGGAGTACTCAATAAATACAGTGTCATTACGGGAACGGATAAGGATGATCACTTTGTCATCAATCCATTGGATAATGGAAGGGTGGATGTGAAAGCCTATCGGATCAAGGGTGGAAAAAAGACCGATCTTTTCTTTGACAAAGTATTTGATCCCGATCAAAACAAGGAGATTTGGGTTTATGGCTTGGATGATGATGATATTTTTGAAGTGAATGGGAACACGGGTCAAATAAAGGTACGATTGATAGGGGGTCAGAATAATGATGTGTATAAAATCAATGAAAAGGCCAAAAATGTCCATGTTTATGATTTTAAAGCTAAAAAGAACAGCTATGAAGAAGCATTTGCCGGTAGGATCAACAAGATAAATGATTATGACACCAATACGTATCAGTTTATAAAAATCAAGTCCAGCAACAATCAATTCCTACCATCAATTGGTTTTAATCCCGACGATGGATTACGAGTAGGCGCCACCAACACCTATACGTTCAATGGATTTCGTCAAAATCCCTTTACCCAACAACACACCCTAAATGCTGCCTATTATTTTGCCACAAATGGGTTTGATTTTGGGTATAGTGGTGAGTTTGCCAATGTTTTTGAAAAGGTGAACCTGGAACTGGAGGCAAAATTCACCAGTCCCAATTTTGCCATTAATTTCTTTGGTTTTGGAAATGACACCCCAAACTTTGATGATGATGTGGATTTTGATTTCAATCGAGTGAAAATACGGCAACTTCATTTTTCACCTTCTTTGGTGTGGAGGGGATTTCTTGGATCCAAAGTTAAATTGGGCGTTTCCTATGAAAACTTTGATGTGGAAGAAACCGAAGGCCGGTTCATTGAAGGATTTTTTACCGATTTGGGAAGGGATACACAGCAAGAGTTTTTTGGTGTAAATGCGTCCTACAGTTATTCCAATTCTGACAATGAGGCTTTTCCGACCATGGGAATGGCATTTTCATTGGAAGGAGGGTATACCGCTAATTTGAACGATTCCGATAGGACCTTTGGGTATGTCATACCTTCACTATCATTTGACTACAGACTGGTTCCCAGTGGACAATTGGTCCTGGCCACAAAATTTAAGGGCCATTTTAATATTGGTGATGATTTTGAGTTTTACCAAGCAGCAAGTATAGGTGCCAATAACGGGTTACGCGGATTCCGATTCCAACGGTTTACCGGAAAAACGGCATACTTTCAAAATACGGATGTAAGGTGGAGCTTTCGCGAACGTAGAACCGGTCTTTTACCGGTCACCCCGGGAATTTATGGAGGATTTGACTACGGAAGGGTGTGGATTCCCAATGAGGACTCCGATACTTGGCACAATTCCTATGGGGGAGGTTTTTTTGTCAATGGAGCGGATATTCTATCCTTTAATGCGGGCCTGTTCAATAGTTCGGATGGTCTGCGTTTTGCTTTTGGCCTTGGTTTTGGATTTTAATCCTTTTTGATTTGGTACCGATATAGGTTTCTTCCCCTGGTTTTTGACTGCTCATCTGCAATCAGGAGTGTGGTATCGTTCCAGAAGCATATGGATTCTATTTGTGTTGCGTAGTTAAGATCAATTGTTTTCATTTTGAATTTGGAAAAATCGTTTAGGTCAAATTCCGTGAGCATATAAATAAAGCCATATCCTATAAGAGCAATGGTTTTTCCATCTTTGGAAATATCGGCAGCTGTAATGGAACAATGGTCCTGGTCTTTGCAAAGAATCAATTCCCCCAGGAACTCGGCCTCATATTCCCCTTTCCTGTCCGGAACCCTATAGGCCAATGTTTTTCCGGAATACGGTCTTGATCTGTTTTTGGTAAAAACATACAGGTATCCGTTCCAATGGAAAAAGCCTTCAGAATCAAACAATAAGTTTTTCTTCTTGGGCGGAAATTTTGTTTGTTGCGGATAGGAAAACTTGATTTTCTCGGCTTTCGGTGTTTTCTTACCTAACTCTGCTTTTGGAATTTTATAGATGACCAAATCTTTTCTTGTATTGGAGTTGTTTCCAAAATCACCAATATAGACCGTTCCATCGTTTGCAATGCTCAGGTCCTCCCAATCTTCGTTCTTTGCATTATCAATACGCAATCCCTTTACAAGGCGTGCATTTTTATCAATTTGGTATAACTTGTCCTTATTTCCGTTGTCCTCAATCACCCAGAGGTTGCCATTGTTGTCCCTATCAATACCCGATACTTCGCTTAGGTTGGAAGGAAAACGTCCCAGAAATTCCAAATTCCCATACCAGGGAGGTTGGGCACATCCCTGGATCACCATAACCATCAGAAAAAAAAGACTGAATCTATTCATTGCCCTCCTTTATAGGCATATAGATCTCCGCTTTCCAATGCAAGCCATTGCTGCCCATGGGTTTATTAAAGAATACTTCGACAGGTTTTTCATCCACTTCGATCTTGTTTTTTTTGGCATAGTCCATCAATGCATACCAGGCACGATCTGAAGTGATATAATTTCCATTGTATTCTGCTTTTAGCGCCCGTTTTTTAAAAATCCTTTTGTACTTAATATCGGTGCCAATGGGCAGGCGTTCTGAACGGATAATGGGCTGTCCAAAGTTATAGTGCAAACTGTCATTCTCCATGTCCCATTTTGTCACTTCAATCATTGGTGGGCCATCCAGTTGCACACCATTTATGTACAGTTCTCCGGTGAGATATGAAAAATTCTTCATCATGCCATTGGCTTTTTTGGACTGTTCAACCTTTAGGGGAACGTAGGCAATATATTTACTGGGAACATCCTCCTCCCCAATAATGGTTATCTTAAATTTTTTGGTGTGTTCATCCAGACTTTCCATAAAGTCCAAAACGGTTTTCTTACTTCTTTTCACAAAATCGGTTTCTTTAAAAGGAACTTGGATTTTGTTCATTAGGCTATGGTCCTTATCCTTAATGTTCACAAAAACCTTGGACGTGGAATCCGTTAGAGGTTCAATCCGCCATTGATATTGATGGATGGAATCCCCAAACCTTACTTTTTGTGTTAGGTGATAAAGGTCCTCTCCTTGTTTTATTTTATGAAGGGTATCCAGTGTTTGGTCCCAGACTTTTAGATATTGATTGATGGCACCGGGAAACGTTTTGGCTTCAAAGCGAATGGTATAATCCGAAGGTTTTAAAAACAAGTACCAACATGATGCCGCTACTAACAAAAACAAGAGTGCGGAAGTCACTTTTCTCATAAGAATTTATTTTGTCACAATTTGATCCGTGGTATCCATTTTAAGTTTTTCAACCACAAAAGTACCCAGATCCCTTCCCTGTTTTACGCCAATTTCCACTGCCGCACGATAATGGATACCACCATACATTCTACTGATGGCCGCTTCATCCGCTGCTTCCCTAAAAGAAGTGAAGGAGCGAACGGGAAGACCGTATTGTACCTCGGTATCGTCATCAAAAGCAAAAGTATCCCCATAAATACTGGTAAGGGCAACCGCTGCAGCACCGGAAACCACACTATGACCGCTGGTATACTCGGGAAAGGGAGGGGTCTGCAGAACGGGCTCCCAATTTTCATCTATATGCGTATTGATCAATGTTTCTGGACGAATTAGACTGCTCCTATACTTTTCGTCCCAACAACTGATAAAGGCATCGGCTATGGCTATGGAAGTTTTGGTATAGGTATAAACGGCCCTGGCTACATCTGCCCCGGTTTTTCTGGCTGCAATCTTGGCAATACCTATCCAGTGGGCCCCAGGGGTAATCTTCTTGGTGGCAAACATTAAATGCCCGCGTGTTACGGAAACATAGGGATTGCAATCCCAAAATTGGGCAATGGCCACTTCTTCCGAGGTATCGCCCTTTGCGGTAATCTCATTGCTGATGTCATAAACTTCCTTTACCTCTTTATAGAAATCCGAATCTTCCTCCATAGAAAAAGGAGGGGGAGGGGTAGGTTTAAATTGGTTGGCAGAATCAATGACAAAAGGACGTATTTTGTTCCAGTGTGGCTCAATGCCATCCATATAGGACGGAGGGGTCGGCTGCCAACGTGAAGCGTCCTCCGTATCTACGGAAAACTTGGGCATGGTCCGGGTCTGTTTGTAATTGTCCTTGTCCATCCATTTGGCGATGTGATCCGAAACTTGAAGTCCATAAATCTTGGAGGCTACAAATTCTTCCCTGTTCCTTTCTTCCCAAACGCCATATAGGCTGTCCCTATAGGAAGTAATCATATCCTCGGAAAAAATGAGCATTCGGCTCAAATCCATATGGGCAATAAGTGCGGCCAATTCAAAGTTGACATTTTTCGAATCGGGTTTTGGAATGGGCCGTAGCCCTTCCAATTGCCCGGCCAGAGGACTGTACCCAGAATGGTTGTTGGCCAAAATTTCGTAGGCGCCAATATTTGGATAAACATAGATGCGACTGGCTACGGGAGGGGAAAAAATATCATGGACCATTACCTCGGTCACCTTATCCACGGATGCGTGAAAATCTTCTTGGGTTATTGGTATTGGTTTTTGCTCCTTAGTACAGGAGAAAAGCATAAAAACCAAAAAAGGTAAACTTGCCATCCTTTTCATTTGTTCCATTTTTATTTTGAATTGATTTTGTAAACCTCTGCCGCTCCGTTATTGAATACTGCCAATAAATAATCTTGCCGATTTACCGTTAAGGTTTCCATATGCCTTATGGATTTTTTGGTAAAATCCAATCCTAGAAGATTTCCCAAAACTATTTCATTTTCATTTTGTATCAATGCTCCAGGGAAAGAATCAAACCTTCCGTGATAGGGTTTGACCCCAAAATAGTTTCCTCCGACAAGGACCTCTTCTTGACCGTCACCATCAAAATCCGCAGAAACAAAATCCAAAAGTGGGGCAACCTGCATGATATTTGGAAAGGGGACAAACTCAAAAGCCCCCTTATTGTTCTTTAAGTATCCGGAAGCCAAGGTGGTCACTTCATGGATTTTGGCAGATTTAAGCTGTTTGGGATCAAACAATTCCTCAATGGATTTTCCAGCAAAAGATTGATAGGAATTAAATTTTTTACGAAGACTGACCATTTGTGAAGCCAGCCCGTCCAGACCTTCCAGGGTGTAATACTTTCCATCTTTTTCAAAAGCAGTGATGGTTTCGGTTTGTCCGTTGTCATCAAAGTCTGAAAAGTAAAGTCGAAGTGGATGTTTTTTGGAAGCCTTGAATTTACTGTTAAGTCCCCAGTTGCCCAAAAGATAGTCCATATCCCCGTCACCGTCAATATCAAAGGGATGGATACTTTGCCAAAGCCCTGAATTGGTAAGGACATTGGTTTCAACAAACGTTCCATTCTTATTTTGAAAAAACCTTGGGGACATCCATTCCCCAACAATGATCAAGTCGGTATTCCCATCCTGGTCAAAGTCATCCCAAATCGCATCAGTGACCATTCCGGAGAATTGAAACCCTTTATTGATTTCAAATGTTCCCTGGGTATTGGTGAGCACGTAAGAGTTTACTTTCTCTCCAAACTTTGCCGTGATGGTATGTCCGCCAACAAAAACATCCAAATCCCCATCTTGATCATAGTCGAAAGGTTCAATAACCGATGTGTTTTGAAATATTTTTGGGAAATCGATGGCTTGAAAGCCATCTTCTTTGGACAGGTAGTACCTATCTTGTAACGGTTTTGCCTCATTGTAGAAGTCCCCGCCTCCATTTCCAACAATGATGTCGTTTACGCCATCAGCATTGAAATCGGCAATAGCGGCAGCAATATTTTCCGTGACCGAGTCCTTTTGTATCCATGGAAGTTCCATTTTCACAAAGGAGCTATCCAATTGTTTGTAAAAAGTACCGGGAAAGAATTTTGAACCACCAAAAAACAAGTCTGCCTTTCCATCGGAATTCAAATCACCCATTGCAAAAGCAGGCCCCCTATCCGAAACTCGATAAGGAATCAATTTTTCGCGGTTGAAATCCAGATAATTGTCCTCTTTATGGGTAAAATGGATTCCCAAACGCGATGTATCCTTAGTGAACATGGGGTTGGATTTGGTAATTGGTCCGGTGGTACCAAAGGGTTTAGTGTCCCCTGGTGATACCGTTAGGGTTTGGTTGGCCTTAACTTTTGGTATGGTTTGATGGCTTTTGTCCGGCCAAACGATTTTAAGGGAATCCAAGACATTGATTTCCCCCAGGCCAAAATGGACCAAAGGTTCTGACGAAGCTTGAAAACCCCTGGAAAGAAACAACTCCTTTAATTGTAGCGTACCGTTGTAATAGGCGTATATTTTTGAACCGATTCCGTATCGGTTTTTGGATTTATGGTCCAAACGTACTTTTAAATAATTGGCTTTGTCGTTTGTTTTATTTTCATAAATGAGTGCTGGGCTGTTAAGGTTGTTGACAACCAAATCCAAATCCCCGTCATTGTCCAGGTCGCCATAAGCGGTTGCCCCGGAAACCAAAGTATCATTGGAAATCCAATGTGCCGATTTGTCATCAAAAGATAGTTTGCCATCCCCTTTGAAGATAAAATTCCTTGTAGCTCCTGATGGCATGAGTTCCAAAGCTTCTTGGTCCATCAGGTTGGTATTGTTGATTTTTTGTTGGATCTGTTCATTGGAAACGAACTTGATAAAATCCAAATTATTGGGTCGTTTTGGAATGCCATTGGCCACAAATAAGTCTTGATGTCCATCTTGGTCATAATCCCCAAAAAGGGCGCTCCAACTCCAATCTGTTGCCGCCACGCCGCTCATTAGGGCAGTTTCCATGTAGTTACCGTCCGGTTGGTTTACATAAAGCATATTTCGAGTGAACTGATAATGGTACCCAAAATCATCAATCCGCAATTTTTGTACTTGAAGGTTTTCGTCCCCTTCAGAGGATTTTAAGACCACTTCATCCTCTGGGAGCATATCCAAGGAAATCAAATCGGGTAGGCCATCATGGTTAATGTCCGCAACGTCATTACCCATGGAAAAACGGGAGGTATGACCAAAATAGCGACGCAGGCTTTCCGTAAAGGTTCCGTCACCATTGTTCAAGTAATAGTAATCATCCTCATGAAAATCGTTTCCTACATAAATATCGGGATATCCATCCATATTAAAATCGGATATGGCAACTCCTAGGCCATAACCGTTTACTCCCCCATAAATTCCAGCTTCTTCACTAACATCAACGAATTTACCATTGTCATTTTTGAGCAATCTGTCGCCAGTCTCATAGTTACGCCGGTACCGTAAATCTGCCTTTCCATAGGATTCCGAAGTGTGTATAGCATGATTTAAGAGGTACATGTCCAAATCTCCATCCAGATCATAGTCCAGAAAAGCGGCTGATGAACTGTAAGATTCAAAATCCAGTCCGTATGGTCCGGCTTGTTCGGAAAAAGTAAGATCCCCGTTGTTTATAAAAAGTTCATTGTATCCTACAAAACCGTTGGTGCCCACTACGGCACAAACATAAATGTCCAGGAGCCCATCCCCGTTAACATCGGCCATGACACTTCCGGTGTTCCAGGAACTCTGTCCCCCAACACCTGCTTGTTCGGTGATGTCCTCAAAACTAAGACCACCTTTGTTCAGATAAAGCTTGTTCTTTACTTGATTCCCGGAAAGGTAAATATCGGGAAGTCCATCATTGTTGATATCCCCAATTGCGACCCCACCCCCATTATAGAAATACAGGTAATCCAAAATGTTGAGCCCGTCATTTTCAGTGATGCTATTGGCAAAATCAATTCCGGTTTCCCGAGGGGAAGGATTATGGAACAAATCCCCACTTTTTTTGCATCCTGCGAGAACCAAAATTACCGCATAAACAAAACTATTTTTCATTGCAAGGCGTAGATTTTAGGTTTTCCGTCGTTGATGGCGGCTATTAAAAATCGATTATTGTCCTTGTCCCTTACCATTTTTAGATGCTTTACCTCGTCCCGAATAAAAAAACCACTTTCACCATAGTTTTGCCATTCAAAATTTAAATCACCATCCCCCAATAGGACATTACCGTAGTTTGCGTCCAACCTGGAGAATTGCGGTTTGTACTCAAAATTGTTTCCGGCCATTATTAAATCGAGATTACCGTCATTGTTGATATCGGTACAATTGATATCACAAACACAGGAAAACTGTACCCTTGGAGGTAATTTTTTAATTTGGAACTGTCCGTTTCCTTGGTTAATGGCAAGTACGGAAGCAGAAATCAGACTTTGTTTTACAATGGACTGATTGATGATTTCTGGAGGAAAGAGCTCTTGAATGGTTCGCTGTGCATAGTCCGAAGCCTTTAGATTCTCCTTTTTTAAGGATACTACTTGGGCCGTTACCTCTTTCTTTTGATGAATTGGATAGTCACCCCCATTTTCACTAATGGTGACCAATTGTTCTATGGTGCCGTTAGTGTCAAAATCATTGATCCAAAGCTTCATTGGCTCACCATCTGCCGGTCTATAATGCAGGTTTTCACCCTGATTGCCCAAAATAAGGTCCAAGTCCCCATCACCGTCCAAATCAGCTGCCTCTACCGTGTTCCACCAACCGTAGAGACTATCAAGGGAGGTCTCAATACGTTGTATCCTTCTCCCTGAATTTTTGTGGATTTTGGGGACATCCCATTCAGAGACAGTAATCAAATCACTTTTTCCGTCCCCGTCCATATCTGCCCAAATAGCATCGGTGACCATTCCTTCATCCTTAAGGTCATACCCCCTTCGTTCCGTGGCATCAATAAAAGTTCCGTCCCTATTTTCCAAAAGAAGGTGATTGGGGTCTACCCCATAAACGCCAACGACACTTCTGGAACCTATAAAGACATCGGTGTCCCCATCCCCATCATAGTCATGGGGGGTTATAGTGGCAATATTCTTATACGTGGTGGGAAGATTTTGCCCGGAAGCCTTATAACTTCCCTTTCCATCATTTAGATAGAGACGTGCCCTATAGGAATTTTCCTGGCCTACTTCATTGCCTCCGCTCCCGACCATTAGGTCCAAATCCCCATCGCCATCGGCATCCAAAAAAGCGGCAGCGGTGTCCTCAAAAGAGCGATCTTCGTTAAAAATCTGGGAAGGTTTTGATTGGAACCTTCCGTTGCCCCTGTGTAAATACAATATTCCCGCACTTCCTTTTGCGCCACCAATGAAAACGTCTTCATTCCCATCCCCATTTACATCGGCAATGGCCATGGCAGGACCCTCTTGGGACAGTTTTTTATAGATAAGCCCTTCATAGTCAAAATCGTTATAATTGTTTTCCCTGTGGGAGGTCCATGTACCATTATCCAGCTCCTGTACCAAGAATTTTTTTGATGATTTTGTTTTAGGTGAATACGTCTTATGGGCATCCTTTTGGTTCAATTCCATTCGCTGGTTTACGGTCACCTCCTTTAATAGGGTGGTTGCATTGTTGGGCCAAATAACGCGGATGGAATCCAATTTTTTTACATTGCCCAAGCCCAATGTCATTACATAATCCATTGAAGATTGAAAACCTCGGGAAGGGATCAACTCCTGATGCACTGTATTGTTTTCAAAATAAAACTTAACCAACGAACCAACGGCAAAGGGATTTTTTTCATCTCCATTAAGTTTGAGTTGTAGGTAATTGTGCGTAAGTTGTTCATTGCTATTGTTCCTATAAATAAAGGAATTGGTGTTTACGTTATTGATGACCAGGTCCAAATCTCCATCATTGTCCAAATCTCCATATGCGGCCCCATTGGAACGTGTAGGGAGGTCAAATCCCCAACTTTTGTTGGCATTGTCAAAGGTAATGTCACCATTATTTCGGAAGGCATAATTGGGCTGTGGCTTAATGGGCATTTTGTTAATGATGGAATCAATGGACTCTTTTTTACCGGTCAACGCCATATTTTGAATGATTTCATTGGCAAAAAAATCAACAAAATCCAGATCTGTTAAGTCATGGTTAATACCATTGGTAATAAAAATGTCTTTTAGCCCATCGTTGTCCATATCAAAAATAAGACCCGCCCAACTCCAGTCCGTTGCATCAATACCACTGTAATAGGCAACTTCGGAAAATGTGCCATTGCCATTGTTGAGTTGTAATGTGTTTTGGATGTACTGCTGGTAAAAGTCTTTGCTCCGTTTTAGGTTGTAGATATTGTATCCCTCAAATTCCATTACCGATTTTACACGTTGCTCGGGTTCTGGCAGCATGTCGGTAATAAAAATGTCATTGTGGCCGTCATTATTGACATCGGCAATATCAATACCCATGGCCGATAGGCTCAGGTGCTGGGTGTATTCTTTGATTTCTTCGGTAAAAGTGCCATCTTTCTGGTTAATGTAAAGGTAGTCGCGTTCGTAAAAGTCATTGGAAACGTAGATGTCCGGCCAAAGATCGTTGTTGATGTCGGTAACCAATACACCCAGTCCAAAACCGATAAGACTTCCGTAAATACCGGCATCTTCACTGACATCCACAAATTTGCCATTGTCATTGCGAAGTAGCATATCGCCAACACCCTTGAATATGTGGGGTACGCCTTCCCAGTCCTGGGCGCGAACCTCACGTTGTTCCGCATAACCCAGACTACTTACGGGGATGTTGCTATTATTTAAAATATAGGCATCCAGGTCCCCATCCTTATCATAGTCAAAAAAAGTGGCATGGGTAGAAAATCCTGTTTTGGCTAGGTTAAAGTCGTGCGCTTTTTCCGTGAAAGTAAGATCTCCGTTATTTATATAAAGATCATTGTCATGATTGTTGCCTTTTAAGTTTCCAGCATTGCTAACATAGATATCCAATAGGCCATCAGCGTTTATATCTACCATAGTTACCCCTGTTGACCATGGTTTGTTGCCCTCAACCCCGGCTTTTTTGGAGATATCCTCAAATTCAAAATTGCCTTTATTCAAATAAAGTTTATTGGATACCATATTTCCCGTTAGGTAAATGTCTGGAAGACCATCGTTATTAATATCTCCAATGGCTACCCCACCACCGTTGTAAAAATTTCGGTACTTGAAAATGTTGAAGTCTTTTTGGTTTTCAACCTCATTCACAAAATCCACCCCGGTTTCCTCCGCTGAAAGTAATGTGAACAGGGTGTTTTGTTGTGCTGTGTCAACATCGGGACTTTCTTTATCCTGACATGAATAAATTGTGAAAACAATAAAGAGAAACGTTACAAAGGAAAACTTCATTTTTATACTTAAAAATTGATTGTATTTATAGTATTGGAATTCAAAAAAGGGAAGTCTTATACGCTCCTCAAATTTCACTTGTATGAGTGAATTTGGATAATTGTAATGCTACATATAAAACCTCAAAGATATGGTATAACACACTTTTGTGGATTTAGTAAGACTTTAGATTTAGAAGTTTTTTTGCTTTTCCAACTTGATATTTGTCCGTAACCATTTACAACTCTTCCAATCAGGGAAAAGGCGGTAAGGGTTATGTATTTCTTAAACTATCATTTTAGAATACGAATTATCGACTGGCAATATAAATAAACTTCCCTATCGGAATTGATAATGAAAAACTAATGCGGCTTACCAAATATGTCTACTAAGGATATTTTGACAAGAGCGGATAGGGTCACATGGTCCAAAGTACGTATGGTTAAAATTTGTTGGCCAGTTGATAAGACAAGCGTTATCACCTGGATTATGAATGGGGACAGGGAAAATGGCAAAAGAAAAAACCCGCTCATTGAACGGGTTTTTACTCTTGTTAAAACAAAATTTCCTTTTAATATCCAGGATTTTGGGTCAAATTTGGATTGCCTAAGGCATCGGCAAGTGGAATCGGAAAAATTTTCAAATGGTCGCTTCCCGCCTCTTTGAGGTTCCAAGCTCTTAGGTATTGGTCAAAACGAATCAGGTCTTGTCTTCTTACCATTTCTTGGTACAATTCCCTGCCTCTTTCCGCCAATAGATCGGCTTCTCCAACCGTACCCAGGACCGCAGCACCCCGTGTGGTTCTTAACTCATTGATCATTACAGTTGGATCGCCACCCATTCTCCACATGGCCTCAGCTTTCATCAAAAAGGCATCACCAAAACGATATCTTAGGACATGTGTCCTTCTATCCCCACCTTCTTCGTTAGGGTGGTATTTAGTCATTCTAGTTCCAGAAGTTTCTAAGTCAGCGTTGTCTCCAGGGGCAATATACTCGGGCTGTTCAACTTCTCTCGTAAAAATTAATGGAACCCCTCCTACATTTTCCCTTGCATTCAGAGGTGTGCCATCTTGCTCGTACTGTTGATTGATTAGAAAACCTAGACCGATGCCTAGATTTTCATCATTTGCGGTTTCAGCATTGGGCACCCATCCTCTACGTTCTTCCTGATTATTTAATGGATTACCTTCGGCACCATAATTTTCCTCGATATCCCCCTCAAAAAGGTCATAGAACTCAGCTAGTGTTGAGAAGCCATTCCAACCACCACCTGCATTACCAGGTGAATTTAGGTTATAGTGCAGGGTATGCCAAATTCTTGGCCCTGCATCGGATTGTGTCCACCAAATGGTTTCCACATCATTGCTAGGTCTAAAAATATCAAAGAAATCACCTGGCGCTGCTAGCGTATAACCATCAACTTCAATGGCATCAACGGCATCGATTACAACTTGCATATCAGCAGAGTTGGGTGAAGAATCCAAGTAAACATGTTTATTTAAATGGACTCTGGCCAATAAAAGATTAGCTGCAGCTTTTGTTGGTGTGGATTTTCTTTCGATATCGTCACTGGCAGTTACTGTTGGGAGAACCTGTAATGCTGCGTTTAAATCTGCAGTTATGGTATCTAAGGCTGCTTGTGGTGTCAATGCTACTGGTATTTCAGTGTTGGGCAGGTTGATATCCCTAAAGGGTACTTGCCGCCACATGTCCAAAATCCAATGCATGGCCCAAGCACGATAAAAACGTGCTTCAGCTTTTAGCTCATTAACATCGCCACTGGTAGTTTCCACACTCTTCGCATCAATAGCCCTTGAGGCATTAAAGACGATACTATTCAGTTGTTGCCATGCATTTACAATATCAGAAAGCTCGGCATTCCAAGTATGCCTGTGCATGGAGAGCCACCTGCCGTTATCACCCCAGTCTGTTCCTCTAGTAGGTACAATATATTCGTCTGAACTTACTTCGTTAAGCGCAAAAAGACCAGTTTGACTTCCAAGATCACCGCCTGCGATGATATTGGCAAGATTGGTGACAGCACCTTGAACATCTGCCACCCCGTCGAATCTATCCTCACTAATGATTGAATCCGTTTCTTCAATCTCTAGATCGGTGCAAGAACCAAGTACCGCTAGAACGGTAAAGGCCGTTAAAAAATGATTAATCCTGTTTTTCATAATTTTTTTTTTTAAAAAGTAGCATTTAGCCCAAATGTAAAAGTCCTGGGCCTAGGATATTGTAGATAATCGATTGATGTAGAGGGAAAGCCATCAGGAGCATCTGAGGTACTCACCTCGGGGTCTATACCGCTGTAATCTGTTATTAAAAAAAGATTTTGACCATTTACACTCAATCTTAAACTTTTCAGCGTCCCATTCCCATTCAATGGAACATTGTAGGCAACAGTCGCAGATTGGAGACGAATAAAGTCTCCTTTTTCCAAGAAGGCGGTACTTGGATTGGTGTTTGAAAGCGTAACTCCATTATCGACAACACTTTTCAAGTTGTTTCTACTACCAATTTGAGGAAGTGCAAAAAGCGCATTCTGTGTATTGTTGTACACATAATGGCCAAATTGTCCCGAAAAGAACATGGATGCGCTCCAATTTTTATAGGAAACATCGGTTGAAAAGCCTGCCGTAATGTCAGGAAGCCCTGATTTGTCTTGTATTGAAGGGTCGGCGTCCACAACATTATTCTCATCAACATTCCGTAAAAAATAGGTGAATAATGATTGTCCATCTGCTATAATCTGCGATGTAGCATCTGAAAGCCCTGGCCCATACAATTGTCCGGCCTGAATTGGAACACCGTCATAATCGGTCAGCTCGTTATCATTATAAGCCACATTGAAATTGGCGTTCCAAACTAAATCTGCAGTTTGAATAATATCATAATCCAAACCAAACTCTATCCCTTGATTTATGATAACACCATCTACATTACCAAAGGCAAATGGTGCATTGGATCCTTGAAGAGGTGGTGTCTGCAAAAGAAAGTCCCTTGTTTCTTTGCGATAAAGATCGATAGTACCCGTAAGTCTGTCATTGGCAAAACCAAAATCGATACCCAAGCCATACTGTGTGTTTTCTTCCCATTGCAGATCTGGGTTTTCAAAGGCTACACTTTCCAATCCAGGAAGTCGTATACTACCGTCATTTTCGATACGATATCCGGAAATACGGTCACTTTGAATATATCTTTGCCTTAAAGCAAAATTTCCATAGCCCAAACCATCTTGGTTACCGGTAATACCCCAGTTCAACCTTAATTTGAGGGTAGAGAACGTTTCTTCGCTTATAAAATCCTCTTGGTTCAATTGCCAGGCAAATGCTGCTGAAGGAAAGTAACCATATCTGTTGTTTTCCCCAAACCTTGTGGAACCATCCGCCCTCATAGTTGCAGTAAACAAATACTTGTCGTTTATGGTCACATTGGCCCTAGCAAAAAACGATTGCAATTCATCCGTATTATCAAAAGTGTCTACCGTAAAAGCGGAAATTGGGATAGTTGGAGCATCCAATGTCCTCACCTCACGGGGAAAAAGACTGGCTACGGAAAGTTGTCGGGTATCAGCTGGGCCACCAATGATCTGTCCAATGGCATAAGATTGAAAGGAGCCTACGTTTCCCTGTGTATCCAAGAAAGCCTGATGGGTAAGGTCTATAATCTCATTTAGATTACTGGTGCCATAACCGAATCCGGTTAAATCGCTGCCCCTTCTGTTGAAGTCTTGGAAGGAATAACCTGCCAAGGCATCAAGACGAACATTGCCAAAATCTTTTTTGTAATTCACTGTAAGTTCTATCAATTTGTTTTCCGTATCCAGATTACTTACTGCTGCACGACCGTTATTGGGAGCCCCATTGTCAAAACCTAATATTTGAGGACCAACAGCCTGTCCCCGTTGTGAGTCTGAAATGTCTAGACCGAGGTTCAATTTAGCCGAAAGCTCATCTGTAAAGGTATAATCAAGGGAAAGATTTCCTAAAAACCTATCAGTGTTGGTGATATCTTCATAAAAGGTCAAAAGATTCGCAGGGTTTCTATCTGGGGCAACATCAAGACTTGGGTTTGCAGTAAGAGTAGGATTGGAATAATAGGCTGCGGACAATAAATCTCCCGTACTACCGGAAGTTCTACTTATGAACGGAGCATTGTCATTAATTCTTGATATGCTCGCTTGGATACCTACCCTTAACTTATCATCAAAGAAACGGTGATTCGCATTGATTCGACCTGTTACCCTTTCCAAATCCGTATCTTCAATTATACCGAATTGTTTCGCATACCCAAATGTGGCCCTAATATTACCTTTACCGTAATTCCGAGCATATGAGAAATTGTTGTCTGTTGAAGCTGCGGTCCTGAAAATGAAATCTTGCCAATCGGTACTACCGCCCAAGTCTGCACCTCCCCTTTCTCTAAATTCATCTGCAGACAGAAGGTCGAGGGTTTCAGCAACCGTTGAGATGCTTAGATTGGAGGAAAAACTGAAAGTGCCTTGATTGCCACCTCCCTTTCCGGATTTGGTTGTAATGATAACCACACCATTGGCACCTCTGGAACCGTATATCGCTGTGGCAGAAGCATCTTTTAGGATACTCATACTTTCAATGTCATTGGGATTCAAGAAATTCAATGGATTTCGAGCACCGCCTGTACCTGCCCCAACATCCGAACCGTCTGCTGTAACAGCTTCGTTGGACAAGGGAATACCATCTACAACGAATAAGGGGCTATTGTTGGCCCGAACAGAACCTGCACCTCTAATTCTTAGGGCAATTCCAGCACCTGGCTCACCACTACTTTGTGTAATCTGGACCCCTGCGGTCTTACCTTGAATCAATTGTTCAGGTGAGGCAATCACACCCCCATTGAAGTCTTCTGATGTTACCGAAGCTACAGCGCCAGTTGCATCTTTAACGGTAGTTTGGCCATAACCAATGATGACTACCTCATCCAGTGCTTGCGCATCTTCCTGTAAGGTTACGGAGATTGTTGTTTGACCGTTAACTGCCACTTCCTGTGTAGCATAGCCAATGTAACTGAATACCAAAGTGGCGTTGCTGTCCACACCATCCAGGGTATAGTTACCATCAAAATCGGTTTGGGTACCATTTGTGGTACCTTTCACGACAACACTAGCCCCTGGCAGGGGGCCACTTGCGTCTGAAACCGTACCCGTTACCGTCTGCGCCTGGACTGCTCCAAAGCACACAAAGGCGCCCAAAAGCAGCAGGCTTTTAAGTAGCGTAATCTTCATAAATAATTTGTTTTAAGTTTAGTTAATTTAAATTCAAGAGTTAAACATATGTAAAAAATGTGTTAAATTGACTTTAACCAAAGGATGCAAAAAAGACGAAAACGGTTTCGTGTTGATAACTTTGCAATTGTTGGGGTATTTCAATTCAACACACTCTAAACTATGTAATTCGCAATTCAAACTAGCGAAAAATATGAACTTTAACAAAAATCTGGACAAATTAAATCCTTTTACCTCCCAAATGGATATGGTATAATGGGGAAATCCGTAATCCTTATCTGTCAGGATTTACGCTAAATTTTTAACACTAATGGAATATCACTATTTTCAAAAATTTAAGAATTGAGGTATATGTTGAAGCAAAAAATCACTCTAAAACATATTGCAAAGGAATTGGATGTTTCCATCTCCACGGTATCCAAGGCATTGAAAAATAGTGAGGAGATCAGTAGGGATACCAAGGAAAAGATCCAGGCCTTTGCCAAACTTTACAATTACAAACCCAATAATATTGCCATTAGTTTAAAAAACAAGAGAACCAAAAACATTGGGGTCATCATTCCAGATATTGTCCATCACTTTTTTACCACGGTCATTAGGGGCATTGAAAATTATGCCAATGCCAAGGGGTACAATGTGATCGTCTGCCTATCCGACGAGTCCTTTGATAAAGAAGTCATCAATATGGAAATGTTGGCCAATGGGAGTATAGATGGTTTTATAATGTCACTTTCGGCGGGAACCGAGAAAAAAAAGGACTTTAACCATTTAAAGGAAGTTACCGAGCAAGGTATTCCCATGGTACTCTTTGACCGGGTCACCAGTGAAATCAATTGTGATAAAGTCTTGATAGACGATATTCAGGGAGCTTATGTAGCGACCAAAAAACTATTGGACGAAGGACGTCGTAAAATTGCATTGCTTACTACGGAAGACTTTTTTAGTGTGAGTATGAACAGGAACAAGGGCTACAGGAAAGCACTAAAGGATTTTGGTTTGGAAGTCAACCCGGACTTGGTTCTAAAGTTGCCCTTTATGGATATTGATGAAGCAAAAATTGAGGAATTTCTAAATCAAATTGAACCGGATGCCATCTTAAGTGTTAATGAGATCTTTGGCATCTATGGTATGCGGGTAGTCCAACGAAAAGGGCTGAACGTTCCCAAGGACATCTCCATAATCGGTTTTACCGATGGATTGTTGGCAAAACATGCCAATCCGAGCATTACTTCTGTTGCCCAACACGGGGAACTGATGGGCGAGACAGCAGCGAAAATGCTGATTGAAAAGGTTGAAAGTGAAAACGAAGAAGAAACCTATAGGACAGAAATCCTGCAACCGACACTCATAGAACGCGAATCCACATTAAATCAAGTATAAGCGGACAACAATAGGGGTCATTGCGCTTGATTGGAACACTTTAAGACCGAGATGCATTCATTTCCATACCCAAATCCAAATGATTGGCTAAACCCTCAAGATCCTTAATTTGACCTAAACTGAAATATTTGGGAGTTTGAGCGGTTGTTTTCACTATCAATGGTAATCACTCTCCAATAGTAAACGGTATCAGCCGTTATTGTAGTTTCAAATGAAGTTTGGCTCACCGTACCGACCAGCGTTCCAGGTGGATTGGTTACATCAAGATACACTTCATAAGAAACGATATCATTGTCCAGGTCACTACCGGCCCACCCTAAGGTAAGACTGCCGGAATTGACGGTTGCCCCGGATTTTGGGGATGGATCGTCCGCTGGGAAAGGGGAGTAATTTTCTATGCCGGGCCCTGCGTTGTAAAATCTCCATGTGGCACTTTCGGCAGTTTCAGAAGTTCCATTGGCTTTGGAAACCACAGACCACGAATATGGGGTGCCCCGATTTAATCGTATGGCCAATTCGTTTGTGTTGGCATTGATCTGCCGCCCGTCATCCGTATTTAAGTTTCTTAGGTTTACGGTGTAGGAATCCGTGTTTTGGGCAATGTTCCATCGAAAGATGACCTCGCTTTCAGAATCGGACAGCAAGGTGCCCTCAGTACATTCTGAATTGTTTTCGGGAAAAACCAGTGTGGTTGCGGAGGGGGCAGGAGTGGGCTCCGGATCGCTGGGCCCATCATCACTTCCGCCACAGGCCAACAATAATGGGAAAATCAATATCAGGGATAGGTATTTAGCGCCTTTCATTGTTTTGTAATTTTAAAGTGATGGGTTTTTTTGGCCGTCTTGGCATTGATTATATATAGTCCTTTGGGCAATTGCCCCATATCAATGGTCAGCCTACCGTTAGTGGTCTTTTGGGTTTTATTTGTAATCAATCGCCCATCGATTCCGAAAATTTCATAGGATACGGAATCATTGGCCATCTTGCCCATTTCAATTGTCAATTCCCCAGAACGTAGGGGATTCGGATAAGCCAAGGATGCCCCTTCCAAAACAATGGTTTCCTCAAAAACACCCTGACAGTTGCTGTCGGTCCTGACCTGTAACGTATTCACCGATTTTGAAAGGGTCAACGTAATACTGTTCTCGGAGGTACGATAGCTTTGTCCGTTTAAAATAATCTCATAGACCGCCCCACCCTTAAGTGATAGCGTGGCTTTTTTACCCTCGGAATCGATTTTTGAACTTACGGATAGATCTTCTGGCTCAGTGATGACCACATCAAAGCATTGCTCATAATCGGCTTCCCCTGCCACAGTGATACAAACGGTATAACTGCCGGCCGAAAGATTGTCAAAAAGAGTAGTATCGTTAAAAGACTGGCTCGCAGTGGCATCCCCGGAAAGGATGGCCGTATAGTCCAGGGACTCCATAGCTACCACGGTAATCTGACCGTTGTTACTGTTACGACAGCTCTCACTGGTAGTACTTAAGGTAAAGTTATTGGCCGGCAGTGTAAAAATGGCACATCCCGAGACATCAACAGTTGCCCCTAGAGGGGTATTGGGACACAGATCATTGGCATTTGGAACGCCATCACCATCCAAATCGTTTGGGTCCATCATTACCTCGCTCGGACTGTCCGCCAGCACCATGAATTCACCCGGAGCAAGACTTATGGGTTCAGTTGCGTTGCTTACCACTAAAGGATTGTTCTTCTCCAAAAGATCGTACCATGTTCCCGTCTCTTGAAAATTTGGATTGACGGCCTGTTCGACCATTCCAAAATTCCCGATAACAGTAATGTACTTGATAGCATCCCCAGAGGCAGAGTTATCCGTTAAATGAATGGTTTTCAACCCTGTTGGAGCACCCAGATCCATGCTAAAGTCGGTGGTTTCAAAGATAGCCTCGCCCAATTTCAATTTAATAAGGTCTGCCCAGGTATCATAAATTGCCGTTCGATTGGCATTGTCCAAATATTCCCAACGGATCGGTTTTCTGCCGGTTCTTCCATTTTCGTCAATGGAGACCTCATAACCAAGTTCTCCAAATTGCCATATCATTTTGGGGCCGGGAATCGTAAAGAAAAAGGCTCCTGCAGTCCGTAGGCGCTCCAAGGCGGTATCCAGGTCGGTTACCGAATACGCCCCTTCCGAGTTCCCAAATTCCAGGTTTTTGAACATCAAACGTTCCTCATCATGACTTTCCATATAGGAAATGGCAGCGGGAATGTCAAATCCTTTGACCTGATAGGAAACCCCTGAAAAATTGGATTTTCCATTTTCATGATATCCCATGGTAGCCTCATTATAGGGGTCCGTTTGTTTGTTCCAAAAAAGAATGCCTTTACCTTCGTCCAGACGGTAATTTGCCCATTGTTCTTCTTCCTGTATTCCACCCAGGTGTTCAAAAATCACATAAAAATCCTCATCCATGGCCCACTGGGTATCCGCATATCCCTTTAACACTTCAATTCGATCGGGCTGTGTGGCATTGGTGCAGCCGTCATCGTTGGCCGAACAGTTTTGGGTAAAACCCTTTGTGAGGTCCCAACGGAACCCATCTATCCTATACTCCTCTATCCAATATCGTATAGTGCGGTTCACATAGTCCTGGGTGGCTTGGGATTGATGGTTAAAATCGTTGAAAACGTTGAAAGAGTGTCTGGGTTCCGCGTTAAAAAAAGGATTTTCCGAACTGGCCACCCCACCAGTACCACCACCACTGGTATTCCATAAACGGAAATAAGGATGCTGGCCGGTACCATGGTTATAAACCACATCCAGGATAACGGCCATGCCCCGATTATGGCATTCTTCTATAAACTGTTTAAAGGCCGTTGGTGTTCCATAGTACTTGTCCAAAGCCATATGGTATGATGGATTGTAGCCCCAACTGTCATTGCCATCAAATTCACTGACGGGCATCAATTCAATGGCATTGATACCCAAATCCTGTAGGTAATCCAGTCTGGAGCGAACGGCATCAAAACTATGGAGCTCGTCAAAATCGCGGATCAAGAGTTCGTAGACCACCAAATCGGATACCTTTGGTTTTTCGAAATTCAGGGTGGCATCGGACCACACAAATTCCGGGTCACCCGTTCGTAATAAGGTTACGGCCTGGGTGGTACTTCCCGAGGGGTATTCCGGAAGGTTGGGATAGGTAGTATCATCAATAAAACCATCGTTGAACTCATCCAAAATGGTGGTGGAATATGGATCGGCAATGGTGATGTCCAAGTCCACCAAGTATTGGAACAGGTGATTGGTTTGTGGGCTTAGGCCCGTGAGTTCAAGCCAAAACCGGTCTTGTGAACTATCTTTTCTCATCAAATAGGAATCATTGACCGACCAGTTGGTGAAGTCCCCAATCACATGAACAAATTCCTTTCCTGGGGCAAAGAGTACCAAAGTGGCCCTGGTTGGGTCAGAAGGGTCGAGGTTAATGCCATCAAGAAGTCCCAAGGGTAATGGCTCCTCGGTTACCGTAGGCCGTATGAGGGCATCAAAGGTCACACTTTCGGTATCCGTACCATTGGTGGCTTCCAGCACAAAAGTTGTGTTTTCATTGACCACATAAGTGTTGCTGTACGTAGTAATGCCGTTTTGTGTATCAACTTGTATGCCATTGGCAAGAAGGGAAAAATTGGCGGATTGACCAATAATTGCCTCAATGGACAATGTTTCGCCGGCTTCAAGTATCACCGTGTTGGTGGTTGGCGCGTTCAAGACCAACTGAAAGGTCCCTACATCAAATAAGAAGTCCTGGGTTTGACTGCTTCCATCCTGTGATTTTACCAAAAGGCCGATCCTACTGATATTGGTATCGTTATAAAAAACGGATGGGGTAAACGAATAGGAATAGGTACCATCCCCGTTATTTGTAAATCGGGCACTTTCCGGTGAATTGTTGAAGTCGGTCCCGGTGGCGGAAGGATTTCCGGCAAATTGCCCATTCCCATCAAAGTACCAGGCCCATAAATACAAATTTGGAACACCCCATTCGGTTTGTGGGTTGAAGTTGGAAACGGTAACCGTGATTTCCTGGCTTTCATCAAAAGGGTTGGGGGATAGGGAAACGGTTTGGGCCGAGGCGACCATCATTCCGAGCCCGAAGAAAAAATAGCGTAAAATTAGCTTCATTATGTTGGGTTTACGGGAAAAAAAAGGGCCGTTTTGCAGCCCCCTTAGCAAATTCAACTAACTCAATATAAATACAGGATTAAAGGAAAGGGCATAGCACTTGCTATGCCCATTTTAAAGTTCCTTTCAAATTGTCATTCAACTGTTATCACTAGATTAACCGTATCTATGGTCAAGGTGTAGCTTCCTGAAGTGCCAACAAAGGCAAAATTATTGTCTCCATCCCCAGCATTTATGAAATCGGAATCTATGGTATACCCCTCTCCTTCAAAATGGGGGAAATTTAAACCGGAATTCCAATCCCCTTCAGTGGTGAAGAACCTAAAATTGTTGTCTGCTCCACTATTGTTTTGGAATGTTACGGTTCCGGAATAAACTCCAGTTCCCGCACATGGAAGTCGTACTGGGGTATCCCAGGCCCAACCTGCGTCAGGTACTCCTGCACCCACCAACCACAGTTGGTCAAGATCGCATGCTACGGGTTCAAGTGTGATCACCCTATTGGCATCATCAATCGTAAGGACATAATTGCCCGTTGTTCCGGTAAACGCAAAATTATTGTCCCCATCCAGGGCATCCACAAGGTTGCTGTCAATGGTAAAGCCTTCACTAACGAAGTAGGGATAATTTCTTCCGGAATTCCAATCCCCTTCAGTGGTGAAGAATCTGAAATTATTATCCGCACCACCATTGTTCTGTAACCTTACAATGCCTGAGTACACGCCATTTCCGGTACAGGGAAGTTGTACGGGAGTTTCCCAGCCCCAACCTGCATCTGGTACCCCGGCACCTACTATCCACCATTGGTCTAGTACACAGTTTGGTCCAATAACGGGATCGCCCAATGTAATGGTCCTGTTTTCAGTATCAATGGCAATGAAGTATTGTCCGGTAACACCGGTAAACGCAAAGTTGTTGTCTCCATCTCCTGCGTTGGAAAAATTGGAATCTATGACATAGCCCCTATCTTCATAAAAAGGGAAATTCTGCCCGGAATTCCAATCCCCTTCAATGGTGAAGAATCTGAAATTATTTTCGGTTCCACCAATGTTCTGTAGATTGATATTTCCTGAATATGTACTTCCTATCAATTGTAATTCCACTGGGGTATCCCATCCCCAACCAGCATCAACTGCACCGGCCCCAACCACAAATAAGGTGGGGGGTAAGGTAATATCGTAGGGAGTAATGGAAAGGGTGATTGCGTCAGAATACCGTTCTATGATCCCAGTTTCGGTTTCCAAAAAGGCTCTTAGCCTTACTACAGCGTTTGAAGCTTCCTCTGGGGTCAGTCCCAAATCCAAAGCAATGGTATTAATTTCCTCATGGGTAAGCGCCAAGCTTCGTTCATTGGTAGTAGCACTTGTGAAAACAGTTTCAAAATTGTTGTCCGGGAGAGCAAATTCCAAAGTGTAGTCTACACTTACAACATCGCCGTCTCCAAAATCGGGATCATTGAACTCCATGGTCAATGCAATGGCGGTAGGATCCAAATCGGACAACACTACCTCGGTACCTGAATCGGGACCTGAGATTTCGGGAGCAGTCTCGGTGTAAGCCGATACACTATAACTTACGGTTGCCGTGGTTTCAGCTCCATTGGAAACCCTCATGTGAAGGATAAAAGGTGAAAAAGCCTCTCCTCCAGCTCCAATGACAACAGGGTTGAATTCTGCCACGGTCATGGTGAAAGTCCTGTTTTGGGTAGTTCCCAACGTAATTGGTGAAGCAAACGTTTCTTCTGCGGATGCCTCCACGGTATACGTTGCACTACTGGAGGCAACGTCATTCCACGAAAGCGTGAATGCAGGATTGTCCGGCAACGTAAAATTAAGGTTAATGTTGGTTATCGTTGGGACAATGAGTTCAAAACTATCCTCTTGCAGCGGGACAACCTGTAAATCGGGATCATCATCCTCACATCCTACAAATAGGAGCAACAATAGGGTTAATGGACTTAGTAACTTTACTATTTTTTTCATCACTGTTGTCTTTTTTAGGATTGGGAAAGATTTATCGGAATAAGATGATATTCACCGGTTATGGAGTTGAACCAAATCTCATAGTCATCTTCAATATCAACCGGAATACTACCTCCGTTGGGTGTTGCCACTCCCGAGAACAAGGTGGTTCCACCCCAAACATCACTGCCGTTGGCCGTAAACGTAAACTCTCCAGGAATCAAACGAACACTGGGAATGTACCAGATATACTCATCAAATGTTTCCCCTTCCACCTGGTATTGTGTCAGGGTGGCCTCACCAGCAAGGGCGGAACCGTTTACGGTTAAACTGGTTAGGGTAGTTGGGAGTGCCTCCTCATAGGGCAAAAGTGTAAAAGTGAGCCTTTCAACATCTACCGAGAAGGTATAATATCCAGCGTCCATACTTTCCAAGTTATTAATGGCAGGTGGATCGTCTTGATTTTCCGCTGACCGGTAAGTGAGATTTCCCTCCTCTCCTTCACCGTACTGTGGTACCCAAGACCCACGTAATTCCAAGAACTTCAACGGGCCACTGTTAAACAACCCAGTGTATTTGAACCGACCAGGATTGTTGGCATCCCTAAACATTACGGCATTGTTGTTATTGTTGTTCCAACCAGAGGCACTGGCCGGCCCAACCAAGAAATGATCAACAAAGGGGTAATTGTAATAGGTTAAAATATTAATACTAACGGCGTTGGAAAAAGTAGCTGCCGATCCAGGGACACTTCCCAAAAATGAGGCTACCCTTATGAACAGATTGTTCCATTCAAAGGGGGGTAGGCCGGCGGAACTCGCAAAGGAGTTTACTTCATCAACCGATAGGGTGATTGAATTGGATGTAATTACGGCACTTCTTGCGGGATCCGTAAAGGTGTCATCGCTGGCAAACTCCAATCTATAGCTTATAGGGGTCTGTACGGAATAGCTTGCATTATCCCAAACCAACGTAATTACAGGATTTGTGACATTTACCCTGTCCAGTTCTATGGTGCTGATATCTACCTCCAATAATGTTGAACCATCTTCTGGAGTAACCGTCACCAATTCTGCATTGTCTTCACAAGCACCCAGTCCAATAAGGACTGCAAACGTTACTATTGCGATTTTTAATTGTTTCATCTTTACTTAATTTTTAAAAACCAGGATTTTGGGATAAGTTCGGATTGGCCTGTATGGCTGAAATGGGCAAGGGATAGAGGTTGTAATGCTCAGGTATGGAAGTTCCATTTGCCACACCGCCTTTCCACGGCCAGATATAGGTACCACCGGTAAACCGATCGTAACGGATAAGGTCGGAGCGTCGATGTCCTTCAAAATTCAGTTCCCGGGCCCTTTCATCAAGAATAAAATCCAAGGTAAGCTCGGAGGCCAATATGGTTTCTGCCCCGGCCCTTGAACGTATGTTGTTTACATATCCCAAAGCTGTGTTTACATCCCCACCGGCCCCTCTCAATACGCACTCTGCATACATAAGATAGGCATCTGCCAAACGGAAAAGTGGGAAATCGGTACTGGAAAATTGGGTAGAGCTTCCCGATCCATCGGCATTGGTGTTTCTGAACTTGGTGGCAGGGTAACCATCTGTCCAGGTTCTATAATCGTTCATTTCAAAATTATGTCCTTCAGTCCAGAACAGGGACGCCCTAACGTCATTGGAATTGGCCAAGGCATTGGCACTTTGACCAAAAAGGCCGTACCAGTTTTGGGAGGAGCGATGACCGGTCCAACCATCTGTAGCGCCGAAGTCATTCGGATTCATGGTTTCCGTACTTAGACTTCCATTCACCAGATAGGTGGTATTCCCAAAACTTTGGCTTATCACGGCATCTGCCAGTATGGGAAATATAATTTCCGGAGAAGTGTTGTTGTCAGCGGAAAAGAGTCTTATGAAATCCGGATCCAAGGTGTGGCCACTTTCATCAATGACCCTATTGATATACGTAAGGGCATCAGCATAGCGCTGGGTTCCGGTATAGACTTCCGCATTAAGATATAGTTTGGCCAAAAGCATCTGCCCGGCAGCCCTATCTGCCCTTCCGTAGGCCACGGGAGTCTCTGCCAATAGGGGTTCTATGGCCAAAAGTTCGCTTTCCACATATTCGAACAACTCGGTACGGGAAACCTCGGGCAAAAGATCGGTGCCACCAAAATTCTCCTCTGTGGACAACACCCCTTTTCCAAATACATCTATTAGGTAATAATAGGCCAATGCGCGTAGAAAACGTACCTCGGCCTCAACCACTTCCTCATCTTCAAAATCCTGGTTGCCCAATATGATCAAGAGGTTGTTGCACTGTGGGATCGTAAAATAGATCCTATTGAAGAGGTAACGGAAAAATTTGTTGTTTTCGTCCCATGCAGAAGTGGTGGTCAATTGGTCCAGGCCATCATCCCCCCAGCGGTTTTTCATGGCGTCCGCGGAAAAATCCTGGAGGTTTACAATCCCCCTTAAAAAAGGGGACTCTCCGGCATCATCCCCCAGGATGTCACGGCTACCGGAACCATCAATTCCGGAAAGTGCATAAGAGGCATAAATTCTGGATAGAATACCATCCACGGCATTGGGATCTGAGTCCAATATCTGATCTAATGATTGCTCTACAATAGGCTCGGTGTCCAGGTCACCAGTACAGGAAACCAATCCGATTACAAGCAAAACGAGTAAAATTGCGTTAAACTTTATTTTATCTTTCATAGGTAACTTTTTTAAAAATCAAAATTCAAACCAAGGGAAAAGGTCCTAGGCCTTGGGTAAAAATTATTGTCAATGGCATTAAAGTTTTCTGGATCCTGACCTTCATAATCCGTAATTAGAAATGCGTTGTTGACCGCCGTAAAGATTTTTAGGTTGGCATCAGGCAGAATTTCCCTAAAGGTATAACCTAATGTGATATTTTCACAACGAAGGAATGCAGCGCTTTCCAAAAAATAATCGGAAAATGGCACATTACCTTGTCTATTGATAAACCTGTCATCCGCGGCCCCGGAAAAGAAATCCAGCACATTGGTCAAACTTTGGGCATCGGTAGGAATGGCTGCTTCAATAAAGCCTGAAGTCAAACGTCTGGAATTGTAAATTTGTCCATCAAATTGGCCCCTAAAAGTTGCCGCCAAATCCAAATTTTTGTAATTGACATTCAGTCCAAAACCAAAGGTCCAATTGGGGCGAAGTGCCCTAAAGTACCGGTCGTCATTGGTAATCTCACCATCCCCATTGATGTCAACAAAAGAGCCCAATATGGGTCTGCCATCATCATCATAAACCTGACGAAAAACCCATGCAGAATATACCTGTTCCCCTACGGCATGCCTGGCCAGGAAAACGCCGGTCCCTACAGGGATGTTGGATTCTGAAGCCTCAATGCTATCCAGGCCATCCAAATCGGTTACTTCTGTCCTACTATAGGCCACATTTCCGTTTAAGCTTAGGTAAAAGTCCTCGGTTTGGAAAGGGGCTACTTCTAAGGAAAGTTCAAAACCTTCCCCTTCCGTAGAACCAATGTTCTGTGGAAAGAGGTTGGTAAATCCTTGCCCGGGTGCTACAGGAGCCTGTACCAATAAATCTTCGGTCTCCCTCATGAAGATATCGAAAGACCCAGTGAGTAATCCGCGATCAAAAAGGGTGAAGTCCAAACCTGCATTATAAGTGGTCGTCGTTTCCCAGGTTAGATCCGGATTGAACGGCCTGGCGGAATAGATGTTCACCCCATCCAAATATTGGCTGGCACCTCCCCCGATATCAAAGAGTGGTAAGGCGGGATAAAACCCAACTCCGTCAATATCCACAATGTCGGACTGTCCGGTCTGTCCCCAACCCAAACGTAGCTTTAGCACTTTGACGAATGAAACATTTTGTAAAAAGCTTTCCTCATTCAGCTTCCATGCCAAAGCGGCCGCGGGGAAGTCGCCCCAGCGTTTGTCCTCTAAAAATAGCGAGGAACCATCCCGCCTATACGATAGGGTAAGGAGGTATTTGTCAAAAAAGTTGAAGTTGGCCCGTCCAAAGAAGGACTGTAGATTCCATTCATTGAAAAAACGTCTGTTGGGATTTCCGGGATTGGGCTCCACTTCCCGAAGGCCAGTGTCCACATTGTAGCGGTACTGTACTTTGTTTCCATCGTTTTTAAAATTTTGATAGGCATAGCCACCTTGGACGTCAAAATTTCGTAAAAAGCTATTGTCCAAACTTTTGGTATAGACTAGGTAGGCATCTGAAGTAATGTTCGTAATATGTTGGTTTTCTTCATAATTTACCCCTGGATTGAACACAAAACCGCCATTTTCATTATCCTGTCTGTAGGTGGAAATGGCATTGTCCGTAAAACGCTCTTCTATACGTGCCCTTGAGGCCTCTGTTCCCAAATTCAACACGGCCCTCAGTTCTGGAAGAAAATGCATCTTATAGTCAAACTCAATATTGGCCAATAACCTTCGATTGATTTCCGGCCTTGATCTTTGGTTAAGGAGCGCAAGGGGGTTACTTCCTCCAAGCAAGGTACCCTCTACCCCGGCGGAACCGTCGGACACTAGATTGTAAAAGCCACCAAAAGCGGAGTTTGCATCAAAGACCGGTTTTGTCGGGTCGTAGCGTACAATATTACCTAGGGCCCCTTCCTCATCAACCGCATTTTTTTCGGTGTAGATGCCTTTGGCATTGATATCGATTTTTAGGTGGTCGTCAAATAGCATCGGGGTCAACTTAATGGAACCGGTCACCCGCTCCAAATCGTTGGTGCGCACTACACCTTGAACGTCGCTATATCCCAGGGACGCCCGAAAGGGAATTTTATTGAACAGGTTGGCACGTACGCTAAAATCCGTATTTGCCGTAATTGCCGTTCTGTAAATGGCGTCCTGCCAGTCCGTATTGAATACTTGCCGCTGGACTTCGTTTCCCTCTTCGTCCAAAACGGTAATGATCCGGCTCGGTTCACTCGTGGATACCGTTCCTACCGGTACGCCCAAACGGGTGGCGGCATTGGGATCCAATCGGGAAAGTTCATTCCTGTAGACGTCTATGAAATCCACGTATTCATCTCCATCCAGCAAGTCAATTCTATCGGTTACCGTAGCAAAGGACATATTGGATGAAAAATTGAATTTGGCTTCTCCACTGGTTCCCTTTTTTGTGGTAATGATGATAACCCCATTGGAAGCCCTGGACCCATAAATGGCGGATGCGGAAGCATCTTTAAGGACACTAAAACTTTCAATGTCATTGGGGTTAATAAGGTTAAGTGGGTTGGAGACACCAGCAGCATTTCGGGAATCGATAGGGATTCCATCAATTACGATCAATGGGGAGCTATTGGCACTTAGTGAGGCTCCACTCCTGATCCTGATGTTTGGAGCTGAATCCGGAGCACCACCATTGTTGGTGATCCGTATCCCCGGAGCCCTTCCCACAAGCAACTGATCGGCAGAGACGATAACACCCTGGTTAAAATCTTCCGTGGTCACCAAATCCACCGACCCTGTGGCATCTTTGACCGTAGTGGTACCATAACCGATAACCACCACCTCATCCAATTGTTCGGTCGATTCTTGTAGGGCTACGTTTAGTGTACTGCCCGTAACGGCAATTTCCTGAGCGGTAAATCCAATGTAAGAGAACACGAGGATGTCCCCTGGGTTGGCCTCAATCGTATAATTACCGTCAAAATCCGTAGTAGTACCTGTTAACGTACCCTTGATCAATACATTTGCCCCTGGAATGGGGAAGGCTGTAGCGGCCTCGGTCACATTACCCGTAACGGTTATCTGGGAGAATCCCCATAGCGGAACCAACAGGAGTGACAATTCGAAAAACTTTTTGAGTTTTTTCATAAAATCAATATGAGTTAGTTTATTTAAATTGGTTAACTTGCGTGATATTACCCGCCCATTTTTCTTCTTAATATCCAAAACTATCTTAAGAGAAGGTTAAAATTTACTGACAAATGTCAGTTTTGCCATTTCCAACGTTTTCAGGTGCATAACTTTTTGATTTTTCAATAGTAACACTACTTAATTATGTAGTTGATAAAAACAGCCTGTTTTTCAGCTCGTTTTTTGTTAATTTCGTATTTCTCTAAGAATCCTTCGAATGAAACCAAAAATGACTTTAAAGAAGATTGCCAGGGAATTGGATGTTTCCATTTCCACGGTGTCGAAGGCATTGAAAAATAACAAGGATGTTAGTCAGGAGACCCGCGATACCGTGCAGGCCTTTGCCAAGTTTTACAACTACCGTCCCAACAGTATTGCACTTAGTTTAAAGAATCAGCGGACCAAGACGATAGGTCTGATCATACCCGAAATTACCCACCACTTCTTTGCCAAGGTAATGACGGGAGTGGAGCAAACGGCCAATGAAAGGGGCTATACCGTGGTCATAGGCGTATCCAACGAATCTTTTGCCAAAGAGGTCATTAATATGGAAATGATGGTCAACGGCAGTGTGGACGGTTTTATGGTGTCCATCGCCAAGGAGACCCTGCTCAAAAAGGATTACCACCACCTAAAGGAGATAATCAACCAAGGAATGCCGATTGTACTTTTTGACAGGGTGGTCGAAGAGGTGGACTGTGATAAGGTGATTGTCAATGATAGGGAATCGGCCAGGATAGCCACACAGAAGTTGGTGGATATTGGAAGACGGCACATACTCCTCCTCACTACTTTGGATTACCTTGGCATAGGTAGGGAGCGAACCAATGGATATTTGGAGGCATTGGATTTTAATGGCATAGAAATAAAGGATCAATTGATCCTTAAAATGCCCGACAATATTGCCGAAGAGCGACAGGAAGATGTAATTGAACAACATATTAAAAACCTTATGGACAATAACGTACATTTTGATGCCATTTTTGGGGTCAATGAAATGTACGCCGTTGCAGCGTTGAACATCTGTAGAAAGTTGGGTTTAAAGGTGCCCGACGACCTTTCGATAATTAGTTTTTCAAATGGCGTGCTGTCCAAATACTCCAGGCCCAAATTGACCACTGTTAATCAATATGGCATGCAATTGGGGGAGACCGTGGCAACAATGTTGATTGATAGATTGGAGGAAAAAGTGGATGAGGATACCTTTTTTACCAAGGTCGTTAGGACCAATCTTATCGAAAGGGAATCCACTTTTTGATTTTGATTTCAAAATAAAATAATATCTTTGGCAGCTGTACCACCTCCCATTTTTCTTCTCTGGTATTGAGTGGTATACATTATTTTTAGAATGCCCGGACATATGAATGTATGATTCATCGTCCATTCACCGGTTTTACGGTTTTTTCAAAATAAAAAGTTGTTTAAACGTAAATCATTTCATGTTTGGGCCATCCTTAAAATAACTGGTAATCATCTCAAAATTTTAAGAAGACAAAAGCCAAAATCTAAAAGATTTTGCTGAAATTGAAACGCTTGTTTAACAAAATAGCCAATTGTTATGAACCAAGATTATATAAGGCCAGATGTTTGGTCCATTATTGAGGAAGGATTTGATGCCGATCGGGTGAAATCCTCAGAAAGTCTCTTTAGTTTGGGCAATGGTGCCATGGGGCAACGTGCCAACTTTGAGGAGCAATACACGGGCCCTACATTTCAGGGCAGCTATATAGCTGGTGTCTATTACCCTGATAAAACACGGGTCGGCTGGTGGAAAAACGGTTATCCCGAATACTTTGCCAAAGTACTTAATGCGCCCAATTGGATTGGCATCAACGTGTTCGTGGACGGGGAACCATTGGATATGTTTACCTCCAAGAAAGTGGAACATTTTCGTAGGGAACTCAATATGAGGGAAGGTTGGTATAGACGAAGTTTTACAGTGACGATGCCAAATGATGTTCAATTGGAAGTGAAGGCCACTCGGTTTTTAAGCTTGGATTTGGATGAGGTAGGGGCCATAAAATATGAGATCGTTCCCTTAAGCGGGGATGTGGAAATACGGTTCAATCCCTATTTGGATAGTGGAATCCACAATGAAGACAGCAATTGGGACGATCAGTTCTGGAACACTACCAACGTTACTGCAGAGGGTGACCGCGCATTTATTGAGAGCCATACCCTAAAAACCCATTTTTCGGTGACTACGTTCATGCAAGCCTTGGTGGAGTATCAAGGCAACCCAATCCAAGGGGAAATGGGCACAAAGACCACTAAATCCATAGGGTTGCACTTTACCCAAAAGGTGAGCGGGGGGGAAAAAATAGTTTTGACCAAGTTTGGGGGCTATACCGGAGATCGCAACCATCCCAAAGATGAACTGTTGCAAGTTGCCAATCAAGTTCTGGATAAAGCCTTAGAACTTGGCTTTGAAGGGCTTTTACAACAACAAAAAGAAGCTTGGGGGCAAATTTGGGAAATGAGCGACATCACTATAGAAGGTGACATAAAGGCCCAACAAGGGATTCGCTTTAATATCTTTCAGCTCAATCAGACCTATCTGGGAAAGGATTCCAAATTGAACATTGGTCCAAAAGGCTTTACCGGAGAAAAATACGGGGGCAGTACCTACTGGGATACCGAGGCCTATTGTTTGCCCTTTTATATGTGTACAAAGAACCAAACTGTTGCTTGGAACTTGTTGAAGTACCGATATAATCATCTGGATAAAGCCATTGAAAATGCTAAATCACTTGGGTTTAGTAATGGTGCGGCCCTATATCCCATGGTGACCATGAATGGGGAGGAATGCCATAACGAATGGGAAATAACCTTTGAGGAAATCCATCGTAACGGGGCCATTGCCTTCGCCATTTATAACTATTACAGGTATACCACGGACTACAGTTACATCCCTGAAATGGGCCTGGAAGTACTTATAGGAATCGCGCGTTTCTGGCACCAAAGGGCCAACTGGTCTTCCAATAAGGAAAAATACGTTATTCTTGGCGTTACGGGACCCAATGAATACGAGAACAATGTTAACAACAATTGGTATACGAATTACCTCGCAAAGTGGTGTATTGAATTTACCATTGAGCAATTGGAAAAGGTAAAGGAGGGATACCCCACGGATTATGACCGTATCATTGCCCACACAAAGGTCACTGATTCCGAAGTGGAAAGTTGGAATGAAGTGGCGAAAAAAATGTTTTTCCCAAGATCCAAAAAACATGAAGTTTTCCTCCAACAAGATGGGTTTTTGGACAAGGAGTTGGTTCCAGTGCAGAATTTGGACACGTCCGAACGTCCCATCAACCAAAAATGGAGTTGGGACCGTATTCTGCGTTCCCCCTATATAAAGCAAGCAGATGTATTACAAGGGTTCTATTTTTTTGAAGACCATTTTACTTTGAAAGAGTTGGAACGCCATTTTGATTTTTATGAGCCTTTCACGGTCCATGAATCCTCACTATCACCTTGTGTACATAGCATCCAGGCCGCGAAGTTGGGCAGGATGGAGCAGGCCTATACGTTTTACCTAAGGACCTCGCGCCTGGATCTGGACGATTATAACAAAGAAGTGGAGGAGGGACTCCACATTACTTCCATGGCAGGTACATGGATGAGTATAGTGGAAGGTTTTGGAGGTATGCGGGTAATCAACGATAAATTGAATTTTACGCCCCAAATCCCAAAACAATGGAAGGCTTATTCGTTTAAGGTGAATTTTAGGAATAGGATCATTAAGGTAACCGTAACGGATAAAGGAACCGATTTTGAATTGCAAGGTCATGAAGAAATGTCGATACGGGTCAATGGTGAACGTGTGGTACTTACCCCTAAAATCATGAACCATGTATCATAGCTTTAATTTGTTCGATCGGAGCAGACAGTTGGCCTGTCTTGTATTGTTGTCCTTTTCCTATTTGGTACAAAGCCAGATAGAACGCGTGGAGCCACCCAATTGGTGGGTAGGATTTGAACAGGATACCCTCCAACTTTTGATAAAGGGAAAGGAAATAGGTACCCATGTCCCCTTTATCCAAAAAGAGGGGATTCGATTAATTAGGGCTTCAAAGGGCGATAGTCCAAATTACATTTTCCTGGATTTGGTAATCGCCAGGGATGCGCAAGCCGGGACTTTTGATATTGGGTTCAAGCCCAAAAAAGGAAAGGCTTATTCGTTTTCCTATGAGTTGGGACAACGGGGGCGGAAACCTCAGGATTTTGGGGGATTTGACAGTTCCGATGCTATTTATCTCATTACTCCCGACCGTTTTGCCAACGGTGACCCCAAGAATGATGTGGTGAAGAGTATGCGTGAAACCAAAGTGGATAGGAACGAGGATTATGGGCGTCATGGTGGTGATATCAAGGGTATCATGGACCATTTGGATTATATTGAAGATATGGGCTTTACGGCAATTTGGTCGTGCCCATTGCTCACTAATGACATGCCCCGATCATCCTATCACGGTTATGCCATTACCGATTTTTATCAGGTAGATCCCAGATTTGGGACCATGGAGGAATATATTGAACTCTCCAACAAGGCTGCGGATATGGGCATAAAACTAATTATGGATCAAGTGGCCAATCATTGTGGCAGTAAACACTGGTGGATGGAAGACCTACCCTTTAGGGATTGGTTGAACTTCCAGGAAGATTACGAGCAAGGCTTGCCTTTAAAGACGTCCAATCACAAAAGGACCGTCAATCAGGATGCCTATGCTGCGGACTATGACAGGGACTTAATGAGCGGTGGATGGTTTGTATCGGCCATGCCGGACCTCAACCAAAGGAATCCGTTCATGGCCAAATATATTATCCAGAACAGTATTTGGTGGATTGAAACGTTGAAACTGGGCGGCATTAGACAGGACACCTACCCTTATCCGGATAAAAATTTCATGGCACAATGGGCCAAGGATATCATGCGCGAGTATCCCAACTTTAACATTGTAGGAGAGGAATGGAGTGATAACCCACTTTTGGTGGGCTATTGGCAAGATGGGGCAAAAAACAGGGATGGTTATCGTTCTTATCTTCCCACAACCATGGATTTTCCCATACAGACCACTTTTGCGGCCGCTTTTAAAGAGTCCGAAAAGGAATGGGGTAAAGGTCTGGTAAAGCTCTATACCGCATTGGCGAATGATTTTCACTATGCCAATCCAAGTTCCATTATGCTGTTTGGGGACAATCACGATATGGATCGTATCCATACCCAAATGGATGAGGAAGTTGCCCTGACCCAAATGACAATGGCCTTTGTATTAACGGCACCCAGAATTCCACAGGTGTACTATGGGACTGAAATCTTGATGCAGAATTCGGCTAAACCTGGAGATCACGGCCTCATTAGGACCGATTTTCCAGGGGGATGGACGGCAGATACCGTAAACGCCTTTTCGGGAGAAGGATTGACCGAAGACCAAAAGGGGATGCAGGATTTTATGAAGAAGCTACTGAACTTCCGGAAAACAAGCTCCGCCATCCATTCGGGGAATACCAAACATTTTGCTCCCTACGATGGGGTGTATGCGCTCTTTAGATATGATGCAGATCAAATTACCATGCTCATTTTGAACAAGAACAGTGGACCCATCACCCTAGATCTCACTCGCTTTGCCGAAATGGATATTGCGGGCAAAACATTTACAAATGTGGTTACCGGGACTTCGCAGACCCTTGGAGCCGTTATGCAGTTGAATGGAAAGGGAGCAACAGTACTGGTACACCAAAAAAGATGACCATGATAAGCCGAACGGTAGTATTTTTGGCACTTGCTATGTTAGTAGCCTGTGAACAGGGCAAAAAAGAAGAAACCAAAATGCAGACAGATTTACCCATAAAAGAACGTAAGGAGGTGGTCTATCAGGTATTCACCCGACTTTTTGGCAATACCAACACTACAAACAGGCCTTGGGGCACCCTGGAGGAAAACGGGGTAGGGAAATTTTCCGATTTTGACGATACGGCCCTTTCCGCACTTAAGGATTTGGGGGTTACCTACATTTGGTATACCGGGGTCCCGCATCATGCCGTAATCAAGGATTACACCGCCCAGGGTATTACAAATGATGATCCCGATGTGGTCAAAGGAAGGGCGGGATCTCCTTATGCGGTAAAGGATTACTACAATGTAAATCCGGATTTGGCCGTAGATCCGGCAAATCGGTTGGAGGAGTTCAAAGCGTTGGTGCAACGTACCCATAAACATGGGATGAAGGTGCTCATTGATATTGTGCCCAATCATGTAGCAAGAAATTACGTGGGATTGAAAAATCCTTCAGGGGTAACGGACTTTGGTGCCAACGATGATACATCCGTGGAATATGCAAGGGACAACAACTTCTATTATATTCCGAAGACCGCGTTTAAAGTTCCGGAATGGCAAGGGGGATACCTACCCCTGGGTGGGGAGGAACATGCCTTGTCCGACTTTAAATTTGAAGAAATCCCTGCAAAGTGGACGGGGAACGGTTCCCGTTTGCCACAACCGGATTTCAACGATTGGTATGAAACGGTAAAGGTAAATTATGGAATAAGGCCAGATGGTTCCAAAGATTTTGAAGAACTGCCCCAACCCTATTCCGAAAAGGATTATAAAGCACATTTCGAATTTTGGAAAGACAAGGAATTGCCCGATTCTTGGTACAAGTTCCGCGATATTGCAGTTTATTGGTTGGAGCTTGGGGTAGATGGTTTCCGCTTTGATATGGCAGAAATGGTACCCGTGGAGTTTTGGAGCTTTATGAATTCTTCCATCAAAATGAAAAATCCCGATGCTTTCCTATTGGCCGAGGTTTACAATCCTTCTCTGTACCGGGATTATATCCACAGGGGAAAAATGGATTACCTCTATGATAAGGTGGAGCTGTACGATAGCCTCAAACATATCATGAAGGGCTATGGCTGGACGGATCACATTCATACGGTGCAGTCAGGGCTGCAGGATATAGAGCATCATATGCTGCATTTTTTGGAAAATCACGATGAACAACGTATTGCAAGTCCGGAGTTTGTGGGAAAAGCGGAAATAGCAAAACCGGCCATGGTGGTTTCTGCAACGCTCAGTAGCTCACCCACAATGATCTATTTTGGCCAGGAAGTTGGTGAGGATGGTTCGGAAGATGCTGGTTTTGGAAAACCTTCCCGGACCTCAATTTTTGATTACATCGGGGTGCCGGCCCACCAACGATGGATGAACAACAAAAAGTTTGATGGAGGACAGCTATCAGGCGGGGAAAAATCACTTCGGGATTTCTACAGGCGTTTGTTGAACTTCATAACTTCGAGCACCGCCTTGATGGGGGAATATCAAGAAATCCACTATTACAACAAAGAACATACGGAAACGTACGACCACAGAATATTTTCTTTCGCCAGATGGGACAAGGATGAAAAACTGATTGTGATATCAAATTTTGATACCACTAAAACATACGATTTCAATTTTAAACTTCCTCCGGAGGTTGTTTCCAAATGGCAGCTTGAATCCAATGAATATCAGTTGAAAGAACAACTGTATGGAAATACAAATCCAGTATTGAAAGTCGAGGATGGGATCGGGAGCGTTCCAATACGCCTTGCTCCTTTGGAGTCCTTTATTTTTAAAATAGACTGAGGTTTTTATAATGATTAAAGAACCAAGCTCTCAATACACTTGGTTCTAGTTTGTATTTTTGTCTGCCTAACCGAAAGTTTAGAATGATGAAAGTATTTCTATTTTCCCTTTTATCAATAGTGATTATGAGTTGCGAGATGCGTAAAAAACCCTTGGTCATTGGACATAGGGGCGCCATGGGCTATGAAACGGAGAACACATTGGCATCCGTACAAAAAGCAATGGATTTGGGCGTGGACATGATCGAGATTGATGTGTTTAAGGTAAAAAGTGGTGAAATTGTGGTTTTTCATGATGAGCGATTGGAACGTTTGAGCAATGCCCCGGGAAATATTGAGGAATATTATATCGCGGATTTAAGAAATGTCATACTGGATGGCAACCATAGGATTCCAATGCTCCAGGATGTTCTAAAACTGGTAAACAACAACGTTCCCCTCAATATTGAACTCAAAGGGGATGATACTGCGGAGCGGGTCAATTTTATTATGGACTATTACATCCAAGATAGGGGTTGGTCCAGGGAGAACTTTGTCATTTCCAGCTTCAAATGGGACGAGTTACGAAAGATCAGGGAGTTTGGTCCAGATGTTGCCATAGCCGTTTTGACGGAAGAAGACCCTTTGGAAGCCATTGAAGTGGCAAAGGAATTGAATGCGATAGCAATCAACCCGTGGTTCAAGACCCTAACGGAAGAAAATGTGCGTAAAATCCAGGACGAGGGATTCAAGGTTTACACCTATACGGTCAATGAAACAGCGGATATTGAACAAGTTACCCAGTACGGGGTAGATGGCATTTTTACCAACTATCCGGATAGAATCAAATAATGTTTGACCTTATCGTAATTGGAGGAGGCGCAGCGGGATTCTACGGTGCAATACAAGCTGCCATTGCCGACCCAAAGCTTAAGATTGCCATTTTTGAACGTGGTAAAACGGTACTTGGCAAGGTAAGGATATCCGGTGGAGGTCGATGTAATATTACCCATGCCGCGTTTGAGCCATTTGAACTCTCCCAGAACTATCCGAGGGGACAAAAAGAGCTTCTGGGTCCTTTCCATACCTATGCCCCAGGGGATACCATACAATTTTTTGAAGCGCGCGAAGTGCCGCTTAAAGTGGAAGCGGATGGCCGTATTTTTCCACATACGGATTCTTCTCAATCCATTATTGACTGTTTTTTGGCCGAAACAAGGAAGAGGGGCATTACAGTGCTAAAAAATAGTGCCGTTAAACACATTGAAAGGTCAAGGGATATTGCCAATGGTTGGCGGGTAACGACCATGAACAAACATTATGATTCCAAAAAGCTTTTGGTCGCAACGGGAAGCAACCCAAAGATTTGGGAACTGCTAAAGGGAATGGGGCATTGCATTGTTCCTCCGGTCCCTTCCCTCTTTACTTTTAATACAACGGATGTTAGGATAAAGGGATTGCAGGGGCTTAGTGTACATGCAAGGGTGGACATTATGCCGAAAACCCACTACGACTCCAAAATCCTGGTACAATTAAAAAGTAAGGTAGAGCGCGAACCCCTGTTTACCGAAGAGGGTCCCGTTTTGATTACACATTGGGGCCTTAGTGGTCCGGCCATATTAAAACTTTCCGCATGGGCCGCCAAAGAATTGAATGATTTTCACTATGTGTTCAGGATACGGATTAATTGGACTCCCGAGTATGATTTGGGTACCATGACAGGCTTTCTAAATGAGGTAAAAATAGCCGAAGCAAAAAAAACGGTGTTAAAGTCCAAGATCCTGGAACTCCCCAATAGATTATGGATTCGATTGGTAAAAGCTTCCGGGGTGGATGCGCGTTTAAAATGGGCGGATATGACCAAGGACCAATTGCGGGCATTGGCCGGTCAATTAACGGAATGTGCCATCCCCGTGAATGGAAAAAGCATTTATAAAGAGGAATTTGTTACAGCAGGGGGCGTAGATTTAAAGGAAATCAATTTCAAGACTTTTGAAAGCAAATTATTGCCCAATTTATACTTGGCCGGAGAAGTGATCAACGTGGATGCCGTCACTGGAGGCTTTAATTTCCAGAATGCGTGGACAGGGGCCTACATCGCTGCACAGGCCATAGCAAATGGATAATTATTGTAAAAGACCTACCGTCCAAGCGGCCAAAACCCCTCCTACAATAGGCCCGATAACGGGTATCCAGGCATAACCCCATCCGTTACTTCCCTTGTTTTGCATGGGAACCAATGCATGTACGATCCTTGGTCCCAAGTCCCTGGCCGGATTTATGGCATAGCCCGTGGTTCCACCAAGTGCAAGTCCAATGACCCAGACCAACAGGGCCACAGGTAAGGCTCCCAAAGAGCCCAGACCAACAATGGTGTTGTCAGATGCCAAGGTGGCATCGGTGAAATAGAGAATGGTAAAGAGTAGAACAAAAGTGCCTGTCAATTCACATAAGAAATTAATGGATGTGTTTTTAATGGCAGGTGCGGTACAGAATACCCCCCTTTTGGTATTACCGTCCTTGGTAAGTTTAAAATGTTCAAAATGGGTCACCCATACCAAAAAGGCCCCTAATATGGCTCCAATAAATTGGGCCAGGATATATTTAGGGACATCATAGACGGAAAATTCCCCGGCAACTGCCAATCCAATGGTAACAGCAGGATTTATATGTGCACCACTTATGGGCCCTGCAACCACCACCCCAACATAAACCGCCAGCGCCCATCCCGTTGTGATCACGATCCATCCGGAACCGTTGCCATAGGTTTTGTTCAAGGAAACATTGGCATTTACGCCACAGCCCAAAAACATGAGCAAAAAGGTACCTACAATTTCAGCGATAAACGGTGTCATGATGATTTTTTTATTAAGGGTTGATAGTTGTTGTTGACTAGTGCTCGGTCCAGTATTCCAGTGCCTTTATGGCGCGATACCAACCAACAATTCCATGCGAAATCGCCTCCCTTTCCTTAGTGGGTTGGAACTCAACATCGGTTTGCCAGATGTCTTGGATCTCTTCTTGGTTTTTCCAAAAACCAACAGCCAATCCAGCCAGATAGGCTGCGCCCATAACTGTGGTTTCCACAATTTTTGGGCGAATGGTTTTGGTGTTCAATACATCTGCCTGGAACTGCATCAATAAGTTGTTGACCGTGGCCCCACCATCAACACGCAGCTCTTTTATTGAAATACCGGAGTCTTTCTCCATGGCCTTTAAAATATCCATGGTTTGGTAGGCAATGGAATCCAAAGCGGCCCTGGCGATATGGGCATCCGTACTGCCGCGGGTAAGCCCAAACAAGGTCCCTTGGGCTTTTTGATTCCAATGGGGAGCGCCCAGACCTGCAAAGGCCGGAACAAAATACACCCCATCGGAGTTTTCCACAGTGCCGGCCAAAGGCTCCACATCCGCTGAGTTTTTTATGATTTTTAGGCTATCCCTCAACCATTGCACCACGGCCCCAGCTATAAAAATACTTCCCTCGAGGGCATAAGTGGTTTTTCCATTTATTTTCCACGCTACGGTAGTAAGAAGGTTATTATTGGATTTTGTGGGTTCGCTCCCAATGTTCATCAACATAAAACAACCTGTGCCATACGTATTTTTGACCATGCCCTTTTGGGTACACATTTGACCGAAAAGAGCGGCCTGCTGGTCTCCCGCAATACCGGCAATGGGAATTTTATGGGCAAAGAAATTTGGACTGGTATGGCCATACACCTCACTGGATTGTTTTACTTGGGGCAACATACTTTTTGGAATCCCAAAAAGGTCCAAAAGTTCCTGATCCCAATCCATGGTGTTGATATTGAATATCAGGGAACGCGAGGCATTGGTGACATCCGTTATATGTAGCTCCCCCTGCGTCATTTTCCAAATAAGCCAAGAGTCTATGGTCCCAAAAGCCAATTCCCCAGCCTGGGCCTTTTCCCTTGCCCCTTCCACATTATCCAATATCCATTTTACTTTTGTTGCGGAAAAATAAGAGTCGATGACCAAGCCGGTTTTCTCACGGATCATATCCGACTTGCCAGCCTTTTTGAGTTCATCACAGTAATCCGAGGTCCGTTTATCTTGCCAGACAATGGCATTGTAGATGGGTTCACTGGTTTTACGATCCCATACTACGGCGGTTTCCCGCTGATTGGTAATGCCAATTGCTGCAATTTGCTCTCCTTTTAACCCTTTTTTGGTTACGGCTTCGGCAGCCATCCCTGCTTGGGTTGACCAGATTTCCACGGGATCGTGCTCTACCCAACCCGGTTTTGGAAATATTTGTGTAAACTCCTTCTGCGATACGGACACAATGGTCCCTTGCTTATCAAAAACAACTGCCCTAGAACTGGTGGTACCCTGATCTAAAGCCAATACATATTCGGCCATAGTTAAAAATGTTAGGGAATTTACTAAAATAAATTGAGTAGTTTCAAGCTTTAAATTCAATAGGTGTGCATACGTATCTGGTATTTCTTAGGGGGATAAACGTAAGTGGGCAAAAGAAAATAAGAATGGTGGACTTGAAGGAGGGGCTGGGGAAACTCGGCTTTAAGAAAGTACGTACCTATATCCAAAGCGGTAATATAATTTTGGAAACCTCCAGTACCGATCACAAAAGGATTGAGGCCGATATCAAAAATAGGATCAAAAATGATTTTGGTTTTGATGTTCCTGTTTTGCTCAAAACCATAACATCACTTCAAGAAATCCTAAGGGACAATCCTTTTAAAGAAGAAGCAGAGAAAAAGAACCTGTACTTTGCCTTGTTGTACGAATCTCCTACAAAGGAATTGGTGGAAGAATTCAATAAACTACATTTTAAGAATGAAGATTTTCACATTGCAGGGCAATGTGTTTATTTAAATTGCAAACAAGGGGCGGGCAAGGCCAAATTAAACAATAATTTAATCGAGAATAAACTGCGCCTTACAGCAACAACACGGAACTTAAATACCATGCTAAAAATGATAGCATTGGCAGAGGCCTGAACCAATGGATTTAATGGTTAAAACTTAGGTTGGCATAGCGCCTAAGTCTAATTGAGCTCCCATATCTTAAAATTCAAAACGGTAGCAAAAGTGACCCAGACCAAATAAGGCACCATGAGATAGGCCGCTTTTTTGCTCACCACCAAAAACCACTTAATGGTAAGGACGATCAAAACCAAAAGGGTAAGGATTACAAATAAGGCTGCCAAAGGATTTTTAAGGCCAAAAAAGATGATGCTCCACAGTGCGTTCAACAATAACTGAAACCCAAAATGGTACATGGCCGTTTTTACCCAGAGATGATAAAACCCCTTGGACCAAACTATTCCTGCCGCTATTCCCATAAGGATATACAGGACGGTCCAAACAGGGGCAAACAACCAATTTGGGGGATTAAAACTGGGCTTGTTCAGTGTCAAATACCAATCGTTCACGGAGCTTTGGGTCGCAAAGCTCGAAAGAAAGCCTATTAACAGGCACGCTCCTATACAAATGGCTATTTTTAGAACGGTTTTTCTCACAGTAGTTGGATTCCTACTAAAATAACAATTTAAACCAGATTCCAAACTTTGGGCAAGCCTTATCTTTGCCCAAAGCTTATTTCATGATGGAAAAGGATTTTGTGCCGACCCAAAATCTCGTTTATCCTTTAGAGGGAACCGTAGGGTGGAAAGCGCCAAGCAATATCGCTTTGGTGAAGTATTGGGGAAAAAAACCAAATCAAATACCCGCAAACCCTTCCATTAGTTTTACCTTGGATGCTTGCGCTACAAGAACCTTCTTGAAATTTAGAAAGATGGACGAGGCCAAGGAAGCCTTTTCATTTGACTTTCGCTTTGAAGGAAAGGCCAAGGATAGCTTTAAACCCAAAATCGCTACTTTTTTAGGGCGAATTGAAAAATATCTCCCTTTTTTAAGGCACTATCATTTGGAAATTGAAAGTTCCAATTCGTTTCCCCACAGTAGCGGAATTGCATCATCGGCCAGTGGGATGGCTGCCTTGGCGCTCTGTTTAATGGAGTTGGAACGCCTGGCAAATCCGGAAATGCCCTTGGAGGATTTTAAACAAAAAGCTTCTTTCCTGGCCCGTTTGGGGTCTGGAAGTGCCTGCAGGAGTATAGGGGGCAGCTTAATTCAATGGGGAAAGACACTAGGATTATCAGGTAGTTCGGATATGTATGGAATTCAATACCCTTATGAAGTCCACCCCAACTTCAATAATTTTCATGACACCATTTTATTGGTACATAAAGGCCAAAAAACGGTAAGCAGTTCTGTGGGCCATGGACTTATGAAAGGACACCCATTTGCCGATAACAGATTTCAGCAGGCCCATGAAAACCTTAAAAAATTACAGGTCATTTTTAAAGAGGGGGATCTGGAATCATTTATCACTATTTTGGAAAGTGAGGCATTGACATTGCATGCCATGATGATGACCAGTCAACCTTATTTTATATTAATGTTGCCCAATACCTTGGAAATCATCAATAGAATTTGGCAATTCCGAAAGGAAACCGGAACGGCCATTTGCTTTACATTGGACGCAGGGGCCAATGTACATGTGCTATATCCGGAATATGAGAAAACGAAATGTATTCAATTTATTCAGAATGAATTAGTTGCCTACTGCGAAAACGGACATTATATTTGCGATCGTATTGGAAAAGGGGCGCAGAGAATTTCAACAACTTTGTGATACGTATTTAAGTGGATCAACGTTATTTAAAGGCTTTAAGCTTAATTTTTCATAAAATTGTTGACTGGGAGATTAGGTTTGTTTACTTTTAACAATAGAATGGTTGAACAAAATAAAATGAAAGGACCATTATTTTATTCGAAAATCCTACTTTTTGGGGAGTATGGCATCATTAAGGATTCCAAGGGGCTCTCCATCCCATACAATTTCTTCAAAGGTGCACTGAAGACTGATGGGAAACCATCACCCGAAGCACTAAAGTCGAATGAGGCATTACGGGCCTTTGCGGTCCACCTTGCCAAAATTCAATCGGAAGGTGTGGTTTCTTTTGATTTGGATGCGCTTAACAAGGATATTGCTGAGGGCATGTACTTTGATAGTTCCATTCCCCAGGGTTATGGTATTGGAAGTAGTGGGGCGTTGGTAGCTGCTGTTTATGACAAGTATGCCAAAGATAAAATTACCGTTCTTGAGAACCTGACAAGGGAGAAGCTCTTGAAACTTAAAAGGATTTTTGGGGAGATGGAGTCCTTCTTTCATGGAAAGTCCTCAGGATTGGATCCGTTGAACAGCTATTTGAGTTTACCCATTCTGATCAACTCAAAGGACAATATAGAATCTACAAGTTTACCATCCCAAAACAAGGAAGGTAAGGGAGCAGTATTTCTTTTGGATAGTGGCATTACCGGTGAAACTGCCCCTATGGTCCAGATTTTTATGGAGAAGATGAAGCAGGAAGGGTTCAGAAATGTCATTAAGGACAAATTTATAAAACACACGGACGCTTGTGTGGACCACTTTTTAAAGGGGGATATCAAAGGGCTTTTTGGCCATGTGAAACAACTTTCACATGTGGTTTTGGACCACTTTAAGCCAATGATTCCACAACAATTTCACCACCTCTGGAAAAAAGGAATCGAATCCAATACGTATTATTTAAAATTGTGTGGCTCTGGTGGTGGGGGCTATATATTGGGTTTCACAGAAGATATTGACAGGGCCAGAAAGGAACTTGAAGGACACAAATTGGAAGTGGTGTACAACTTCTAAAATCTAAAATGCTTAGTAGAAAAAATAGGCTCTTGCTCTTTAAGCTTTTGAGCTTGTTCTCCGTGGTTAGGGGATACAATATTCTTGTGATCACCCTTGCCCAGTATCTCGCTTCCATTTACATATTGGCTCCCGATCTACAACTTAGGAAAGTGGTCTTTGACCTTAATCTTTTTTTGATCGTAACGGCCTCGGCCCTGGTCATAGCTTCGGGTTACATCATCAATAATTTTTATGATGCAGAAAAGGATTTGATCAACAAACCTACCAAAAGTATGCTGGACCGTTTGGTAAGCCAGCGATTTAAACTTACCACATATTTCATCCTGAATTTTGTCGCCGTTATTGCGGCCAGTTATATTTCGTTCAGGGCAGTTTTCTTCTTTGCGGCCTATATTTTTGGGATATGGTTTTATTCCCATAAGCTCAAGCGTATTCCATTCTTGGGCAATTTGGTGTCCGCTACACTTTCCATTGCCCCTTTCTTTGTGGTGTTTGTGTATTACAGAAATTTTGAAACCGTTATTTTTATTCATGCCCTTTATTTGTTCCTTCTGATTTTAGCTCGGGAACTCATTAAGGATTTGGAGAGCATGGCCGGGGATATGGCACAGGGCTATCAAACCATCCCCATTTTATACGGCCCAAAAGTTGCCAAGGTCCTTATTGCGTTCTTGATAGTTTTGACATTGGTTCCGACTTACCTGTTGATTTATGTTTTTGATGTGGGCCATATGTCCTTTTATTTTGTTGCATCCGGAATTTTACTTTTAGTGTTTCTGGTCCTGTTGGGAAAATCAGATGTAAAGATGCACTATGTATGGCTTCACAACATACTTAAATTTATTATTGTAGGAGGGGTTTTCAGTATCTTGTTGATTGATGTGGATGTCGTCTTAAATCGGATTTTATAATGGAAAATAGGTTACACGTGGCATTGGCCCAAATTACACCGGTATGGCTGGACAAAAGGGCAACCATAGCAAAAATAGAAGCAACCATTACGGAAGCTTCCGAGAATGGAAGTGAACTTATCGTTTTTGGTGAAGCATTGTTGCCAGGCTATCCTTTTTGGTTGGCGTATACGGAAGGCGCGGCTTGGAATTTGGAGGTGAATAAAGAACTGCACGCCCACTATGTGGCGAATTCGATACAGATTGAAGCTGGGGATTTGGATTCCATCTGCCTATTGGCCAAAGAACACTCCATGGCGGTCTATTTGGGGATTATGGAACGGGCCAAAGACCGTGGTGGGCATAGTATCTATGCTTCCCTGGTATATATTGACCCACGGGGGGAAATAAGGTCCGTACACCGAAAACTACAGCCCACCTACGATGAACGCTTAACATGGGCCCCAGGGGATGGTAATGGTCTGCAGGTTCATCCCCTAAAACAATTTACGGTGGGAGGTCTTAATTGCTGGGAAAACTGGATGCCCCTTCCAAGGGCAGCACTTTACGGTTTGGGAGAGAACCTCCATATAGCCGTTTGGCCTGGAAGTGATCACAATACAAAGGATATTACCCGGTTTATTGCCAGGGAATCCCGTAGTTATGTGGTCTCGGTCTCCTCACTGATGAAAAAAGCCGATTTTCCTGCGGACACCCCACATTTGGACAAAATTTTGGAAAAGGCCCCCCATGTTTTGGCCAATGGGGGTTCCTGTATTGCCGGCCCCGATGGGGAATGGGTAGTGGAGCCCATAGTGGACAAAGAGGGAATTTTTTACCAAACCATCGATTTTAAAAGGGTATTGGAAGAGCATCAGAATTTTGATCCGGTTGGGCATTATTCCAGACCGGATGTGACCCAACTCATCGTAAATCGAGAGCGGCAATCAACGGTTCATTTCAAGGATCAGTCCTCGTCCGTATCCCCCAAAAGCTCGTAGCCCTGTTGTATCCCCTTTTCCATTGGAGGTACTCCCCGTTCCATCCAGGAGGGCTTGCCCTCACCTTTTAGGTAATGGTCAAAGAACTGTGCCATCCGAATACTAAAATCCGTACGGTTCTGTAGTTTCAAAGGCCAATGTGGTTCCCCATTGTAATTCAGGAACCAGGATGGTTTCCCCAAACGTCGTAAACTCACAAAAAATTCGATTCCCTGGTACCATGGCACGTGACCATCGGCATCATTGTGCATGATCAGTAAAGGGGTATTGATTTTGTCCACATTGAATATGGGGGAATTCTCAATGTAACGCGCTGGGTATTCCCATGGTGTACCACCTATCCTGCTTTGGGTATGTTCATATTGAAATTGTCTGCTCAGTCCCGTCCACCAACGGATTCCCCCATATGCACTGATCATATTGGGCACCGGGGCGCCGGATTCAGCCGCCTTAAAAATATCGGTTTTGGTCACCAAATAGGCAATTTGGTACCCACCCCAGCTATGGCCCTGAACACCAATATTGTCCTTGTCAATAAATCCCTTTTCAACCAATGAGGTCACTCCAGGGATAACACAATTGTAGGCGCTTTCCCCAGGATAACCTACCCGGTATTCCACATCCGGATTGAAAATTACATATCCCCGGCTCGTATAAAAGCTATAGTTGAGGCTGGAGCGTTCGGCCCTGGGATGTCTATGCCTATGGATTCTATCCGAACTCTTCTCGTAAAAATTAACGAGCAGGGGATACTTCTTGGCAGGGTCAAAATCTTCCGGTTTTACCAACAACCCCTGTAATTTTTTACCGTCCAGGGAAATCCAATCCATAAGTTCAATGGTCCCCCAATTATAGTCCTTTTGTTGTGGATTGGCATTGCTGAGCTTGATGGGCTTTTTAAAATTTAGGTCGGAAATCCGTAAATCCGGGAATTCCCCAAAGGACTGCCTAGTAAAAATCAATGTATTGGCCAGCAGGGCCTTTTGGGGGTCGGAATAACTGTAAGGTCCTGAAATCAAAGGAGTGACCCTATTTGCTTTTGGATTGTAAGTGGCATAACCCCCATCCTTGGTCAACTCATTAAAGGTGCTTAACAATAAAGGTTCGTTAAAATCAATCGCTTCCTCTTCTTCATCCAGATCCAAATAGCGATAGACCGTTTTGGAAGTTCTGCCATTGGTCAATTTTACTTTTGCCCCTGTTTCTGGGTGAATTTTCCAAATGTCATAACGGTCATAGACCAAAAGGTGCTTGTCCTCTTTTGTCCAACCGGCCATGCCATAGGGAAAGGGGTAATTGGGATAATCGTTTTCCTCACTGTAGAAAACCTGGTCCTTGGTCAAAAGTGTATGTTTTCCAGAACTCAGGTTGTAGGTGAACCAAGTGCTGTCCACACGGCTATATCCGTAACCATAATTGGCTTTGGGGCTCAACTCCATTCGGGGTACTTTTTTGAATTCCTGTTGTGTTTCCCCCGTGACCGTATTTACCACTTTGTAGTCATAATAACGTCTGGCCGTCCACTGACTTGCCAACTCATAGGGCATGCTGGTGCGCACAAGGGCCCTATTGGCATTGCCCTTGTCCCCAAGTTCGGTATCCATATGGGTCTTGTCCGCAATGCGGACCATTTTTTTGGTATTTAAATCAAAAGCCGTAACAAAGGATTGTATGGAATCATTTTTTAGTTGTAATTCCTGAACGGTATATAACTTGGGCTCATCATAGGTCCATACTTCCACATTCACTATTTCCTCATCCAGTAAAGCGGTGTCTTTTGCTATAGGAGGTCTTGCCAATCCAAAATACAGTTTGGATTCATCCTCGGAAAAGTGCACCTTTCCATATTTGGAAACTACATAATTACTGGGTGTTCTGGTATTGTCCATTAACTTTTGGGCCACTTGGTTCCCTTCTTGCCATAGGTATAACTCGTTTGGTCTCACTTGAACTTTTGTGGTATCGGCATCCACAATAAATCCAAGGTTCTTACCGGATTCGCTGAATCCCAGCTTAAAGTATTTGGCTTTGGGGGATTGATGCAATGCTTTGGTTTCCCCAGTTTTCAGATTACGCACAAAAACGCCGGCATCACTATCTTTTGTTGCCCCTGTGGAAGCATACGCCAACCATTTCCCCTTTTTTGCAAATAGGTAGTCCGTCACAAATTTCACCGTGTCCTTTTGCTGGGTTTCCAGATTTAGGACCACCAAATGATATCCATTTTTTTTGCCCACTTTTTTGGGCTTGTCCTTCTTTTTTTTGGGTTCGGTTACGGAATCCTTCCCTTCTTCCTTTTTCTCTTTTTTAATATCCTCCAATTGATAAGCCAGGGTTCCCGACCATTTATCGGGGATTTTATAGGATTTTATAGGTCCAATTTTAACCAGACTTTTGGTCTTTAGGTTGAAAATTCCCAAGGAGTCCTTGGGCAATTTATCTTTTTTGACCTTTCTTTTTTTCATGGCCATGACACTGTCCTTCCAGGCTTTGATGGTAAAAACAGCATACTTGGAATCGTACGTAAATTGGCCTTTTTGTCCACGGTCATATTCCAGGATAAAGTTGCCCTTGGCATCTTGAACCTTAAAAAAATGATCCTTTTCCCCCCTTTCCAAGCTGTAAAGGGTATGGGAACCATCCGGGGCTATAGCTTCATTTTTTATGGTGTTCCAAATCTTATAATCGTTATGGTCCAACGTTTTTTTCTGGGCATGGAAAAGGGTCTGGACGAAAACCATTAGGAGTAAGGAAATTCTTTTGAGCATATTGAATTTGATTAGTCCCATAAATATAGAACATAACCAACATTTTAGATGGATTCCCGACGCATAAGAACCTTTAATTTTGAAGTGGGGTCAAAGGCCCTGATAACCGTTTAAAAAGGCAACTTTTCCATTTGGATTACCTACATTTGCCAAAATTTTGGACTGATGGCGAAATCAGGCAACGAACGCAATCGTAACTCAAGTGACCGCAAGAGCGGTAGTAACCCACGAAAAAACTTTTCCAAAAAACCTTCGGAAAAACGAAATTCAAGACAGGACAGACCTTCAAATCCGGATTTGATCCGTTTGAACAAGTATATCGCCAATGCGGGCATTTGTTCAAGAAGGGAAGCCGATACCCTAATTGCCGCAGGAAATGTGACCGTAAATGGAAAGGTGGTCACCGAAATGGGGTATAAGGTCAAAAAGACGGATGATGTCCGTTTTGATGGGAGAAAGCTCAATCCAGAGAAAAAGGAATATGTGCTACTCAACAAACCCAAGAACTTTATTACCACTACCCGGGACGAACGGGGTAGGCGGACGGTAATGGAACTGGTCAGCAGTGCTTCCAATAATCGCTTGTATCCCGTTGGCCGTCTGGACCGCAATACCACCGGACTTTTATTATTTACCAACGATGGCGATCTTGCCAAAAAGCTCACCCATCCCAGACATGGTGTACGTAAGATCTACCATGTCTTTTTGGAAAAAAATGTAACTATTGCCGATCTTCGAAGGATTAGGGAAGGATTGGAACTTGAAGATGGCAAGATTGAGGTCGATGAGGTGGACTATGTTTCCGGTGCCAGTAAAAAAGAGGTCGGAATTGAAATCCATTCCGGTAAGAACCGTATTGTCCGTCGCATTTTTGAGCATTTGGGCTATGAAGTTTCCAAACTGGACCGTGTCGTTTTTGCCGGACTCACCAAAAAAGACCTCCCAAGGGGCCATTGGCGCTATTTGACCCAACAGGAGGTCATTAATTTGGGGATGATTCAATAATGTATTGAATTATCAAGCCTATTGATCGAAGTATTCTTCCCTTAAGTGGGGTCATTATTGCATTAGTCGTTAACTTTACGAATTAACCAATTCATAGACCACATGGAACATCGACTGTATTCCAAACCCTTCTTTTGCTTGTTTTTGCTGTTAAGTACAACTTTGATTTCACAGGATTTTGAAGCCTTGCAATATCGTACTGTGGGCCCTGAAAGGGGTGGGCGTGTAACTACGATCACCGGTACGGCCATGGTGCCGGGCACCTTTTATCTTGGTGCCTCTGGTGGTGGCGTTTGGAAATCCGAAGATTATGGTACTTCTTGGACCAATGTTTCGGACGGCTTTTTCAGTACGCCCTCCATTGGTGCCATTCAAGTGGCGACCAATGATCCCAATATTGTTTATGTGGGTACGGGCTCGGATGGTCTGCGCAGTAATGTCATCAGTGGAAAAGGAATGTACAAATCCATTGATGGTGGTCAAACTTGGAACGCCATTGGCCTTGAAAAAGTAGGTCAGATCGGGGCCGTTGAAATTGACCCAACAAACCACAACATCGTTTGGGTGGCTTCCATAGGTAATGCATTTAAGGCCAATCCGGAAAGGGGGATATACAAGACCGTGGACGGAGGAAAAAATTGGGAAAAAGTACTGTTCATATCGGAAAAGGTAGGATTTTCCGATCTGGAGTTGCTTCCCGGCAATCCCAATATCGTCTATGCCGCCGCTTGGAAAGCCGAGAGAAAACCATGGACCATTATCTCCGGGGGCACCAAGGAAGAGGGAGGTATTTATAAATCCATAAATGGTGGCAAGGATTGGATAAAACTTGATAAGGGCCTGCCCAAAGGAACCATTGGAAAAATTGATTTGGCGGTATCACCGGTTAACTCGAGTATTTTATATGCGGTTATAGAGGCCCCGGAAAAGGAAAGGGGGTTATACAAATCCGTGGATCAGGGAGAATCGTTCGTACAGGTATCGGATGACATAAGATTGGTGAATCGTCCTTTTTATTATACCAATATCGAGTTGCATCCCACCAATCCAGATATCATCTACTCCAATGCGAATCCACTTATAAAATCTGTCGATGGTGGAAAAACGTGGAAACGAATGCGTGTTCCCCATGGTGACAACCATGATATTTGGATTAACCCCAATAACCCCGAATTGTTGATTCAAGCGAATGATGGCGGTGCAAATGTTAGTTTTAATGGGGGTAAGACCTGGTCAACACAATTCAATCAACCTACCGCGGAATTGTACCAGGTCGAAGTTGATGATCAGTACCCCTATTGGCTATATGCGGGTCAGCAAGACAATTATTCCACGATTGCGGTACCAAGTTTTCCTCCATATGCCATTCAGGATCCGGGTAGGGGTTGGATTATCAATACAGGAGGTTGTGAGACGGGACCGGCGGTTCCAAAACCCGGTGATCACAACACCGTTTATGCCAATTGTAAGGGTAGATTTGGGGTGTTCAATAAGCTTACGGGTGTCGAAAAAAGCTATTATGTAGGCGCCTCAAATATCTACGGACATAATCCCAAGGACCTCAAGTACCGTTTTCAACGTGTAGCTCCTGTTCATGTCTCCCCCCATAATCCGGATGTGGTCTATCATGGCTCACAATACCTGCATAAAACGGACTCCGATGGTGTGGAATGGGAAACCATTTCCCCCGACCTGACCGCTTTTGAAGCGGACAAACAGGTTATTTCAGGAAGCCCGATTACCCGTGATATCACGGGTGAGGAATATTACAGCACCCTATATTCCATCCGTGAGTCCAAGTTAAAGGAAGGACTTATATGGACGGGATCCAATGATGGTGTGGTCTCGGTCACAAAAGATGGTGGCAAGACCTGGGAAAACGTAACCCCTAAAAAACTGCCCAAAGGCGGTAGGGTAGAATCCGTGGAGCCGTCCCAGCATGATATGGCCACAGCCTATATTGCGGTGGACAGGCATTTGTTGGGCGATGGGAAACCTTATTTTTATAAGACCGAGGATTATGGCCGTAGTTGGAGGTTGTTGAGTACGGAATCCAATGGAATACCGGCAGATCATAACGCAAGGGTACTGCGGGAAGATCCCATAAAAAAGGGCCTTTTGTATGCCGGAACGGAATTTGGAATGTTCGTTTCCTTTGATGATGGCCTATCATGGAAATCCTTTCAGCAGAATCTTCCGGTTACCCCCATAACCGATCTTAAAATATTTCGCGGCGATTTGATTATCAGTACCATGGGACGGGGGTTTTGGATTCTGGACAATATTACTTCCTTACGACAGGATGCTTTTGTGAATTTGGAAGGAGAACCCCATTTATTTCAACCGGATAGGACCATTAGGTATCGCTATCCCAAGATCAGGGATAACGGGGCATTTCCCAAATACCCCAGAACCAGCGTATACGTGGATTACTATTTGCCCAAAAAGGCAAAAGAAGGGTTGAAGTTGGAAATCCTAAATTCCAAAAACGAATCGGTGGTTACTATTTTCAGTGATAGTACTTCCTTAAAATCCAAAGTGGAGGAAGTGGAAGACATGAACCTAAGCCAAACCTTCCGTTACGTGACCAAAAAATTGGAAAATAAAAAGGGGCTTAACCGTTTTGCCTGGGATTTGCGTCAGAAAGGGGCTTGGCACAAAGAGGGGGGAAAACGGTATAAAAATGGGCCAATGGTACCTCCAGGGAAGTATACGGTGACCCTAAGTGTGGATGGACAAAAGTTGCAACAGTCTTTCGATTTTGTGATGGACCCACGTGTTGAGAAAGAAGGAATATCCCAGACAACAATTGAAAAACAATTGGCCATGCAAATTCAAGTAATGGATTTATTGTCCAAAGCGCGAAAGCTACAGGAGTCATTGGAAAAGGAACATAAATCCTTAAAGGAAAAAGAAGGTCAAAAAAAGCGTTTGAACCAAATTGATGCGGTCTTAACGAAATTGAAAAATAATGAGGGGGCCTATCCGCAACCCATGTTAGCGGCCCAAATTTCCTATTTGTACAATATGATAAGCCAAGCAGACCAGGTTTTGGGAAAGGATGCTACCGATCGTTATAATGAATTGGTACGGCTTTTTGAAACCATAAACAAAGACGCTGGGATGTAGCCAAAGGAACCGGATATGGCAATGGATCATTGAGAAAATAGAGCGGTTTTATAGGGATTCAGCTTGTCTGGTATCCTTGGCCGTCACGTTTGTATTCTTTCCCTGCCAAATAGTGGCCAGTGATGAACCGGAAATGTTCATTAGGGGACCAAAAACGGCCGGTGCCAAACCCATGGTGGCGAGTCGCCCCATCTCCAGGGCAATACCTGAAGCCAGCCCTGAATTTTGCATGCCCACTTCAAAGGCCACGGTTCGGGAGGATCTCTCATCAAGACCGACCAATTTGCTTCCATAATAGCCCAAGAGGTAACCGGAAAAATTATGGACCAATACAACCATGATCAGGATAATGCCAATGGACAAGAGGGAATCCCTTCCAGAAGCGGTAATAATGGTAACAATAATTGCAATGGCTGCCATTGAGATTTTTGGCATCGCCCTATCCAACCATTTGAACTTGCCGTGGGCGAAGTGATTGAATATAAGACCGGCCAATATGGGAAGGATCACAATTTTGATGATGCTCCAGAACATTTCCAGAAAGTCGATTGGAACAAGTTCGTTTGCCAGAAGTTTCATGAAAAAAGGGGTAAGGAGGGGGGATAATAAGGTGGATACCGCGGTCAAGGTCAGGGAAAGGGCCAAATTGGCCCCAGAAATATAGGCCATAACGTTGGAAGCCAGGCCACCGGGGGAGCAACCCACAAGAATAATTCCTGCGGCAATTTCCGGAGGAAGTCCGGAGAGTCTAGCCAATCCAAACCCGATAAACGGCATAACGGTAAATTGGGCAATGAGGCCTACGATTACGCCCTTGGGCATTTTGATTACCCCCACAAAATCAGTAACACCCATGGAAGTGCCCATGCCGAACATAATGATAATAAGCAGGGGGACAATCAACCGACTTAATTTAAAGGTCCCTATTTCCAAAAAGAATTGAGGATAGAACATAGCGGCGGCAACGGCGGCAAAAATCAGTAAGGTGAAGGAAAATCCCTTCAATTTTTTGGTTCCGTTGGCGGCCAATGCCAAGGCGGAAAAAAAAGTGATTACGGCCGGGGCCAAATAATCATACATTCCCAAATACCAAAACAGTAGCATGCCAAGTGCCGAGAATGCAGCCACTGTCGCTGCCCATTTTCCGATTAAGTTCATTTTTAATAGTTAAGATTGGATACTGTTTGTACTTCAAGTTGGCTTTAAAAGCTTATCTTTTTATTGCTCCGGAGGTGTCCCCATGCATTAAACTTACCACATTTTCCAAAGACACCATATTTACATCACCGGGAACGGTATGCTTTAGCGCACAAGCGGCCGAAGCAAAATTCAAGGCTTGGATGTCATCATCATAATGCAATAATCCGTAAATCAGGCCCGAGGCAAAAGCATCCCCGGTGCCAACGCGATCAATGACATGGGTAATGTTCAGCATTTCCGTTTTGACATACGCTTCACCGTTCCACATTTTTCCCTGTATTTGTTGATGGGAGGCACTTATGGATTTTCTGGTTTTCCCAACCACTTTCTTAATTCTGGGAAAGGTTTCCATGAGGAGCTTGGCGGAATTCCGAAATTTTCCCCCGGATTCACCAAGCCCAAACATGTCATGTATACCACGACGACTCGTAATCACAATATCACAGTTTTGTACCAGCTCTGGCATGACCTCTTGCATGGTTTTCCCATATTTCCACATGTTACCACGGGAATTAATATCCCCCGAAACGGGTATTCCCATATGGTTTGCTGTTTTAATGGCATCCAAGCAGCACATTTTGGCCCCTTCTGAAATGGCCGGGGTAATGCCCGTCCAATGGAACCAATCAGCGTCCTTGAGTACGTGTGCCCAATTGACCATTGATGGTTCTATTAAGGAAAAGGAAGAACCTTCCCGTTCATAAATGACCTCACTGGGCCGGTGTACGGCACCTTTTTCCAAAAAATACTTGCCCAACATATTCCCACCGTAAAAAACGTGTTCGGTACTTAACCAATGCTGACGTAAAAATTGGGTGGCCGCCCTACCGAGGGCATTATCCGGAAAACGTGTTACGTGGGCTGCTTTAATACCCAAATAGGCCAATGAAATGGCGACGTTTGCTTCGCCACCCCCATAAACCAGTTCAAAAGAAGTAGCCTGTGAAAATTTTGAATAGCCGGGTGGGGACAAGCGCATCATTACCTCCCCAAATGTGATCACTTTTTTAGCCATACGTTGTATTTCATAAGATTTAGGGGACTTTCATTGTATTGTTCTTTTTCCATGCCTCGAATGCCTTTAAAATTTGTGGATCGGTGGGTGGATAGAGACCAAGGATTGATTGTCCTTCATTGATTTTTTCCAGTACAAATTCTTCAAACAAGGTCATTTGAAGACATTCATCCGCAACCTCATCTGCAATAGATGCCGGAATCACCACTACACCGTCCGCATCACCAACAATGTAATCCCCGGGAAAAACGGCCACATCACCACAACCTATGGGTTCATTGATTGCAATGGCCTGGTGCAGTGTCAGGTTTGTTGGAGCGGACGGCCTTTGGTGGAAGGAAGGGAAATCAAGTGCTGCAATTTCTTCGGAATCCCTAAATCCCCCATCGGTTACCACACCAGCTGCCCCTCTTTTCATGAGTCTGGTAATAAGAATGGACCCTGCCGAAGCCGCTCGGGCGTCTTTTCTACTATCTATGACCAGTACCCCATTCTTGGGGCATTGCTCAATGGCCACCCGCTGTGGGTGTTCGGGATTTGTAAATACCGCAATGGGATTAAGGTCTTCCCTGGCAGGAATGTACCGTAAGGTAAAAGCCTCCCCAACCATTTTTTTTGATGTCAATGGACGCACATTTTGAATGCATTGATTGCGCAACCCTTTTTTAAAAAGACAGGTGGCGATTGTGGCGGTGCTGATGTGCTTAAACTTTTCTGGAGTGGATAAGGTGTTTGCCATATATTTTGAACTTGTAAAATGGAATGCAGGTAATTTTGGTGTTAAATTTTTGCCAAGTATACAAATATACATATATTTGGTAAACCAATCTGGTAAACCAATTTAAATGAACAATTTTTCCACTTCACAACCATATGGCCTTCATTCACCAATTCCAACATGGAAGGGCAAATCAATTTTGGTCCATTGTATCGTAATGATAAGTGCAATTTTTTTGTTGAATGGCTGTGCTGAAAGCAAAAATAAAAAGGGCGTAACGGGTGCCGAAACAACAGCTGTAGTAAACAATGCCAATGCCATCATACCGTTTTTCCAACATTGGAATTTGATCTTAGGGGATGGTTCCAATGTAGGTCAGGCAACGGACTATGAGAACAAGGATTTCTTTTATACTGCCAAAGATGGGAAGGCCAATTGGGTAGTATTTAAGACACCTAATGCGGGGAATACCCATGGCACTTCAAACAATACAAGAACTGAATTGGCACAATTGAAAAAGTGGTCCCCAATGAGTGAAGCTAAAATGAATGCCACACTTAAAGTGATGAATGTGGCAAATACAGGCGATGCCAGGGTTGCCGCGACCTACGCTGTGGTTGTGGGTCAAATTCATAGTGCCGATGGACATGAAAATGAGCCATTAAAAGTATTCTATAAGAAGTTTCCGGGCCATGATAAAGGATCGGTCTTTTGGAATTATGAAATCAATACCGCAGGTGATGATAATTCACGTAGATGGGATTATTCCTATCCCATTTGGGGCTATGACTTTTCGGTTGTCGGAACGGATGAAAACACGTATCCTCCTGAACCGAAAGATGGAATTGCGTTGGGGGAAGAGTTCAGTTATGAAGTGGAAATTAAAGAAGGAGTCATGTATCTCACATTTACCAGTGAAGGACATGAAACCAAAACATTTACCAAAAACCTAGTTTCTTCTGAATATGTGGAACAGTCAAGCATACCAGAACAAGTAAAGAGATTGTTTGTACCCATAGGTCAAGATGGCCTGGAACGTGAAAACGCGTATGCTACTGAAGGGCTCTTTTTTAAATTGGGATCTTACAACCAAACAAACGGAAAAGACCCTAAGGTAAATAAAGTCTGGTGTTCCGGTGCTGAAACCCATGGCGGTGATATTCAAAAACAATATGCGGATGGCAATTATGCCGAAGTTTGGTTTAAAGAGGCAAGTATTGCTATCAGTGATGATGCCATTTCAAATGCAGGGTATTTCGAGGCAAATGACGGTTTAAGTGGGAAAACGGTTTACCCCCATGAGGTCATTCCTTTTATGGATAAGTTTAAAATATTAATGGGGGACGGAACCAATGTAGATGACCTTACCAAGTTCGAACATAAAGACTTTTTTTATACCGTAATTGACGGTACCAGACGTTGGGTAGTATACAAAACACCAAATTCCGGAGTGACCTCAAAAAACTCCAGCAACACCAGAACGGAGCTACAGGAAAAAAGGGAATGGACGCCCGAGCAAGGAGGTAAACTAACGGGAACCTGTAAAGTCATGCAAGTCTCCATCTCCGGTGATGCCAGGGTTGCCGCTTCTTATTCGACCGTGGTTGGGCAGATCCATAGTGGTGAAGGTCATGAAAATGAACCGCTAAAAATATTTTATAAAAAGTTCCCTGGCCATACGAAGGGATCGGTCTTTTGGAATTATGAAATCAATACCGAAGGTGATGATAATTCCGGAAGGTGGGACTATTCAACTGCTGTATGGGGACATGATATGTCCGTCACGGGAACCGGCAAAAATGAATATCCTGTAGAGCCGGTGGATGGAATAGAACTAGGAGAGGAATTCAGCTACGAAGTAAATGTTTATCAGGGGATCATGTACCTTACCTTCAAGAGTGACAATCACAAAACCAAGACATTTACCAAAAACCTCATCTCATCCGAATACACGAAAAAGACGGACTTGCCATCACAGGTGAAGCGGTTATTTGTGCCCATAGGGCAAGACGGTACGGAACGGGCCAAGGCCTATGCGGGCGAATTAAATTATTTCAAGCAGGGAGCCTACAATCAAACCAACGGAAAAAATCCTGAAATCAATATGGTCTGGTGCACTGGGGCAGATACCTATAACGGTGATATCGCCAAACAATATGAAAATGGTTGTTACACGGAAGTGTGGTTTAGAGCGGGGACAGTAGGCCCTGGTACGCCGCCCAAGTAAATCAAATAAAGTAATTAAGAGACATATTTTGTAACTACTAAGAACAATAGGATATGAAAACATTTGGATCAAGCAAAGAATTTTTAATGGGGGATGACATTGAGTGGGAAGTTGTCGGAGAAGGTGTCAAAAGAAAAATAATGGGCTATGACGATAAGATAATGTTGGTCAAAGTACATTTCGATGAAGGCGGGGTTGGCCCAATGCACGAGCATTACCATTCCCAGGTTACCTATGTGGAAAGCGGGGAATTTGAACTTACCATTGGTGACGAAACCAAAATGATGAAGGGTGGGGATGCATTTTATATTCCACCGCACGTCCTTCATGGTGCAATTTGTAAAAAGCCCGGGGTTTTGATAGATGTTTTTAGTCCGATCCGGGAAGATTTTATGCAATCATAGCACTGGACCATAGTGTTCTGTTTAGAGCCCTTAAAACTTCGTTAAACAAAGGGCAGGAATACCTATAATTTTAACATTTAAATGACAAAATCATTTTTTTTTAACGCTAGCATAACATATATTTGGTAAACCAAATTGGTTAACCAATTTGGTTTTGCAAACCAATAACGAACTAAACAATTTTAAGAATGCTTTTCTAACAGAAACAAAAAAAGGATAGGTGCACGCCTATCCTTTTATCAAATTACTTCTTTCGGAGGGAAGTAAAATCAACAAATACACATATAGTATGCACATTTGAAGAACCCAAAAATAATCAAATTCTTCCAGATATTATAAAGGCTATTTGTTGCAAACGGAATGATTCGTCAATTCCCTTATGCGGAATTGGAATTAACTCGAGACGTAAATTAACTATTTAACAAATGAGCTTAAGAACTAAATTTTTTTTAGTTGGATTGGTACTTGGTACCATCCAACTATTTGCGCAACAAACTTTTACCGTTTCGGGAACGGTGACTGATGTAAACAGCGCACCCATTCCCGGGGTCAACATCGTCATTTTGAACACTACCCGAGGTACGCAAACCGATTTTGATGGAAATTTTTCCCTTACCGTATCCGAAGGAGAGGTGGTACAGTTCTCCTATATCGGTTTTGCACCGCAGACCGTTGTCATGACCGGCCAAACAACAATCAATATTATTCTTGAAGAAGATCTGAATAAATTGGATGAGGTTGTGGTCATTGGTTATGGTGAGCAAAAGCAAAAAAATGTTACCAGCGCCCTAACAAAGATTGGGGGCGAGGAACTTGAAAATTTTGCTGTGGCCCGTGTTGAAAATGCATTGCAAGGTAAAGTTGCAGGACTGCGAATTCAAACAACGGCTTCAGAAGCTGGGGGGGACCCCCAAATTACCTTAAGGGGTCCAGGTTCCATTACTGGATTTTCCTCTCCCCTTATCGTGGTGGATGGTATTGTTTTGGGGAACGACCCGGACATTTTGGGTACAATAGATAACAACAATATTGCTTCATTAAGTGTTTTAAAAGATGCTTCTTCCGTCGCCATATATGGTTCCCGGGGTGCAAATGGGGTCATCTTGGTCACACTCAAAGAAGGTATTGCAGGCAAAACATCATTTTCTTACAATACGTTCACAGGAATCAAATACTCCAGAAGAAACAATAATTTCAATACTACAATTGCGGATGAGCGGGCGAGATTGGACGGTCTGCAAGGTGAGGTCGATGCCATTTCTCCCAATAGTCCAAACTTTGATAGAATCACAAACGATTACAACGTTGCTTACGCCGAACTTGAAGCCATGGAGTTCATCGCTTCATTGGGCGATGGTGAGCAAAATTGGCAAGATGAAATCTTCCCCGGAGGTACCATAACCAGTCATTCTTTTTCGGCCAGAGGGGGAACGGAATTGACAAAATACAACGCTTCCTTGACCTATCTGCATGATGAAGGCATTAATTTGATTGATGACTTTAAACGATACAATGCAAGAATAAAGGTAGATAGTAAAACAAAAAACGGTAAAATCAAGTTTGGCACCAATCTACGGGCAAACTTTAATGATCAAGAACGATTGCCGGCCCGATTTACCGATCCATTAAGACAGTATGGACATTTACCTTTATTTCTGAATGAAGACCATCTCAATTATGTGACCAACTTTTCCAGGGATATTGGTGTTTCTACGGATGCAGGAGCACAATTCGAAAATCTTGGGGTAGGCAGTTATGGTTTTTCCAGGGCGTTTGACCATGTGTTTACCGTTGACCCCAACAATCCAAGGGCCATTGCTAGGGATCCAAGTACAGGATTGCCGTTAGTGAGTGATTTGACGTCTGGGGGATTGACGTTGTCCACCACAAGAAACGTACACCCCCTGGCCCATTTTTTTGAAAGGTCGAGCACAAAAAACCAGTTTAACTTTAATGGAGCGGCCTATGTTGATTTTGAGTTGGCGGATGGACTCAATTTTAGACAGGCAATTTCAGGGATTTTCAGGCACACCCGAACCAATCGACAAGACAATGTGTTGGGCCAGGAGAATAGGGATCAGGAATCGTTTCGATTTGTAAGAAAAGACGAGGTCTATCAATATGCGTTTGAATCGCTATTGCGATACAGAAAAAGTGTGGGCAAACACAACTTCAATCCAGTGGTCGGTTTTGAATATACAGTGAGGGATTTTTTCAGACAGGATTCTGAGGCCGTAGGTTTCACCAATGACTTTAATGTTAACATTGCGCTTGCCGACAATGGAACCACCGCTACCCTTAATGGGCAGGACAAATTGGTCTCCTATTTTGGTCGACTGGACTATGATTACGATGGTAAATACCTGTTTCAGCTTTCTGCCCGTGCAGATGGCAGTACGAGATTCGGACCCGATACCAGATTTGGTTTCTTCCCAGCGGCCTCCTTTGGTTGGAATGTATCAAGTGAAGACTTCCTGGCCTCCAGTGATTTCATTACGTTCCTAAAGCTAAGGGCCAGTTACGGTGTTTCGGGTTTGAACGAAATATCCAATAATGTCTTTGATTCGTTATATCGCTTTGAAGAAACCTTCAGTACCGTTGGCTATAATAATGGTGTAGGGGTCAAAGGCACAACCTTGCCCAATTCAAATTTAGGTTGGGAAAAGTTGATAGAATTTAACCCAGGTATTGATATAACGTTTGGTAGGGGTGTTTTAAGTATAACGGCCGACTACTATAACAGAACAAGTGAAGACTTAATTCTTTTTGCCCCGGTATCCGCGACCTATGGTGCGGACGCATGGTTACAGAACATAGGGAAAGTCAAGAACGAAGGTGTTGAAATTGTGGCAAGTTCCCGGCTGTTGAGTACTCCAAAATTCAGATGGAATGTTGCAGGTCAATTTTCCTTAAATAGAAATACGGTAGAAAGTCTGGGGAACAATGAACAGATTATCTCAAGGATCGATCAAGATACCCGGCCAACGGAATTTATTGCCCGCGTGGGACAACCGATAACCTCTTTCTATGGCTTTGTCTATGATAGGGAGATTCCATTGGAATGGGTTGACAATCCATTTAACCGGTTCAACAATGATTTTGCGGATGTATATGTGAAGGATTTGAACAATGATGGAATCATAGATGATGAGGATAGAACCGAGTTGGGCAATCCATACCCTGATTTTGAATGGGGTTTTAATTCTGAATTCACTTATAAGAATATTGACTTTTCATTCCAATGGCAAGGATCCCACGGGGCTGAGGTAAGGGTTGCCGATTTGGATCAGTTGTACTATGCCAGTGAATCGGCCGTAAATGAAGTGGCCAGTTTTCCTGATGCTGATTTAACGGTACACCGGAGGTTTACGGACGATCACATTCAAGACGCATCGTTCATTGCCTTGAGGAACTGTACGTTGGGATATACCGTCCCCAGTGAACTGGGCGAAAAATACGGGTTCGATAGATTACGCTTTTATCTAACGGGAGAAAACCTATTGTACTTCTTTGCCGAAGGTTATGAAGGCTTCAATCCTGAAGCGGTAGGACAAACCTCAAATAATGCAAATACCCCATTGACCTTTGGCTATCAAAGAGGTGATGGGCCAATAGTGAGATCGGTATCATTTGGGATTAACTTTCAATTTTAATCAGTTATGAAAAGAATATATATAAGAATACTAATTTGTTTTTCCTTGATCACTTTGTTGGCAAGCTGTGAAGAGGAACTTGACCTGAGTAACCCCACTGCACTCTCGCTGGAAGAGTTGCTTCAAACCGACGATGGCTTTCTATTGTTGGCCAACGGAGTTTTGGACGCTTACCAAAAGATTCCGGCAAATGAGTTTTTATTGACTGAACTTCGTTCGGATAACGTTAGGGCCAATACGGAAAATGGAAATTTTCCTTTAATAGCGTCATATAACGTTGATGTCAATAATGGGGATGTGGCCACCTACTATTCCAATAATATGGCCACCATAAAACATGCGAATACAGTTATCGATAACCGGTTTTTAGCTCCCGAGACCCAACAGTTCACCGTTGGGGAAGCCTATTTTATGAGAGCTTTGTGCCATTTTAATCTGGTCAGGGCCTATCAAAATGTTCCTTACGTGGATAAGGTGTTGGACGTAAATGAAGAAGAAGCGCTGGAGTATCCCCAATTGCCCGAAGCTGAAGTTTATGAGAGAATTATCGATGATTTTAAAACCTCAATTGCTTTCCTCAATGGTGTTGAACAAAATAGGTATCGACCTACGGAAGGAGCGGCCATTTGTTTGGCAGCAAAAGCGTATCTCAGTCAGCCAAATCCCGATTATGTTGAAGCCGAGTTACTATTGGCCTCTGTTGTGGAAAATAATGACTTTTTTAACTATGATCTGTTGTTTGTTGAAAGGGAGGATGCGGAGAATTTTGTTTTCAATGCAGATCCTCTGGATCCCACCGTCGATGTCCTAACGGATGCTGAGTACCATGCCAATTTGGCGATACTGTACGGGAATGTATTTGGAAATGAATTTTCAGGTGGGTTTTTAGTAGACTCTGAGATAGTCCTCGATGGCAGTTGGTCCAACAATCCGGGATTGGAAATCAATGACGAGATCATATTCTCAATCGCCTACGACCTTTTTAGTAGTGATAACTATGTGACCAGTGACAGTGGTTTGGACGATCAGGTCCAAACAGATTCTGAATCCCATAGCTTTGCCATGACCTTACAAGGACCTTCCAATGGCGTCAATATCGCAACATTGGATTTTTTGGAAGTGATGACGCCGGAACTTCAACCGGTGAGATTCCCTGCGAGTATTCAAGTGTTGTCCTATAATCCGGAGATTATTACCAACGATACGTTTAATGATAAATTTCCAACGGATGGGGAAATTGGGGATAACGACTGGATCGTTTTGCGGTATGCAGATGTCCTGTTGCTCTATGCCGAGGCCATTTTGGCCGGTGGTGAAAGTACTACAGATCCCAGGGCTGTTGGCGCGTTCAACCAGGTTAGGGCAAGGGCAGGTCTGGAAGAGGTGGCCAACTTGACCAAAGACGCTTTACTGGAAGAACGGAGGGTGGAGTTCGTTTATGAAAATCAGCGGTTATATGATTTGATACGTTTTGGTGAAGCAGATAATATTTTACAGCGATTTTCGGATGAAAACAATCTGTTTTACACCAGTGAAAGGAAATACCTCCCCTTTCCACAGCGAGAGATAGACAATCTGCCCAATTTTTACGAACAAAATCCCGGATATTAAAATTCAATTACTATGAAAAATGTTTTTTTTAACCTGAGATGGGGCGTTCTGGGAATATTGGTTTCCTTGACCTCCTGCGTTAGTGATGATTTAGCGGATGTTGGGGACCTGGAAGATTTTACGGGCCCAACCCCGTTCTATAGTTTTACGGACATTTCCACTTCGGAGTTCGATTGCAATGACATTGAATTATCAGCAAATTATGAGGTTAATTTTCAAGCCGGATCCAATCTTGCCGTAAATGGAACGCAATACTTATGGTCCGTTGAACCTGGAGAAGGAATCACCTTGATACATAAGGATTTACCTATTCTTAGGCAATTGATCGAGGCTGAGCTGGCCACAGTGGTTGCCCTGGAAGAGGAAATAGCAAAGCTCGAATTCAGGATTCCCTGTGAATCAGATATGGATAGAGTGGCCGTACTGGAAGCGGAAATTGCTGACCTGGAGGGGCAATTGGCCAGTGCCGAAGCCGCCATTTCAGAGGAAACTCGACAAAACGTAGCAGATTTTGAGAGCCAAATTGCGGCTTTGCCCGCAGCAACCTTGGAGGATAGGGAGCTTATTTTTTCATTTCCAGGTCCTGGTGATTACAATGTGAGTCTAATGGTGACCGATAACCTGGGCAAATCGGAAACCACACTACGGACGGTTACCATTAATCAAGCTGTTCCAACGATACCTGTCCCGGAAATAGGGGAACCCAGTTTTGAGGACAATAGTTTGTTTGATGGTACAGGAGATGGTCGGGATTCCTGGAGGGCGCCAAACAATACGGATTGGAGTCCCCTTGGTGGTGGCACCACGGTGATACAGATCAATTCAACATCTGTGGAAGGGAGGCTGCCCGACGGTTTTCAAGCGGCCAAATTTCCAGCCGATGGGGCCAGGGTGGCCTATCAAGAAATAGAGGTAACCCCCGGTGCGGAATATGTACTGACCTATTTTAGTGAGTTCGATGACAGTGGCTTTGGTGATATTACGGTATCCATATTAAATCCTGATACTGCCAGCTACACAGAATCGCTACTGGATGAAAATATCGTTGCATCAAGAACGGATAGCAATGTTGGTCGAGTGAGCGATGTTTTTAAGCAACATGCCATTACATTCCAATCAGGCGAAAATGAGAGTGTAATTATTTACGTAACAAATACCGGTGTTGAAAGTAGACTGGATTCATTCGCCATAACAGTTAAACAATGAGGATTATGTGCAAGAAAATTAAATATTCCGTTAGTAGTGTTTTGGCACTATCATTTGTATTGGTAAGCTTTTTGTCCTGTTACGATTCAACATTCGAGGAATTTGTACCGCCAACAGGTAATATCAACAATATACAACCCAATACCCTGTTCACTACAAGTACCAATTCGGATAATAACCTGTCCATAGTATTTAGAAGTTATTCAACAGATGCAGTTTCCTATTTGTGGGATTTTGGAGACGGTGGGACATCAACGGAAGCAAACCCCAACTATACTTATGCCATCGGGGGTCTGTACAAGGTGAAATTAACAACGACCAGTTCGGATGGTCTAACGGCAGTTGATTCCACCGAAGTGTCCCCCATGTTTGTCAACTTTGATTTTAGTACGGTGGATTCCGAGGTGACTTTTGAAAACCTGACTACCGGGGCCCTTGAATTGGTATGGGATTTTGGGGATGGACAAACTGTAGAGTGGAGTTCTGAAGAGGATACCGAGGAAGCCCCCAATTTTAGTCCGATATATATCTATGCTACTGCCGATATTTTTGAAGTAACGCTTACAGCAACCAACTTTTTGGGTGTTGAGGTAGCCACAAGTAAAATTATCCAAGGTCTGGTATTGTCCACAGTACCTAATTTTACGTTCACTACCTCATCGTTAACTGCTGAGTTTACGGACAGTTCCCTTTTGGCCGTATCACATAGCTGGGATTTTGGGGATGGTAATACGTCCACAGAGGTTAACCCAACCCATACCTATGCTGCTGATGGAACTTATGATGTTACGTTGACCACAACAAATGAAGCCGGTGTGTCAAAAAGTATTACCCAGGCCGTTGCCGTGGGAGGAATTGAGGCTACGTTTGCCGCGGTTATCCAAAATGCGGATTTCCAGACCTATCCTACTTCCCAAAACAACAACAATGACTTGGTTGATGCCTGGACCGTAGATCCGGACAATACCTTTAATGATGGCACGGACACTCCTTTTGACTTCTGGAGGAATGATGCTTTGGAAGCTTGGGTTTCTGATGCTGCGAATACAGGAGGTACAACGGACAAAGCAAGTTCATCGGGCACGGATGCAACATCGGCAGGAGGTACTTCCGATAGATCACTGAAGTTTGATAGCCCCGGAGAAAGGGCCTATCAACCCTTTGAGGTTGAAACGGGAGTGGAATATTCAATTTCCGCCTTTTTAAGAACGGAAAGTACGCCCGTAGGTGATTTGGAAGGAACATTCTACATTTTATCCGATCAACCGGCTGCCGATACGGAACTGGCTTCCTTGGCACTCGTTACCCAACCCGCAATTTCCGATGCTGTGGATGGTTGGCAACAAGTTACCTTTAGCTTTACGGCAGATGCCACATTTAGCTTTCCCCAAAGTAGGGTAGATGAGAATGCAGATGATATTTTGACATCAACGGACCAGAAATTTGTCATCTTCTATTTTGTTCCAACCACTACGGTTGCTGGAGATAATGAAGTATTCTTAACGGATATCGTTATTAACACCCCGGGATTTTAATTCTGGAATGGAATCGGGAAGATAAATGATAAGGCAAATGAGACATCTCCGAAAAGAAACGGTAAGTTTTATACTAATCACACTTCTATCTGTTAACGCTATTTGTCAGGAAAAGACAAATAGCGTTGCAGACTCGGATGTAAAGGTTGAAAAGCGTAAGAAGAAAAAAAAGAAGTATCGCCTGCCCAAAGTTGATTTAAGGCATTGGAGCGTTACCATTCCGGAAGGTAATGGAAAAGGGAAGGCCTTGACCGTCCAACCACCCGCTATATTGGACTATGCCACCAATGAGGCCCTTACCCCCTATATGTATACTGATTCTGTGGCGGGAGCCCTGGTCTTTCATGCGTATCCGTCAAATTCAACCACCGCAAATACAAAATATTCCAGATCGGAACTTAGGGAACAAATGGTTTCCGGTGACAACAACACAAACTGGACATTTGCCCAAGGGGGCCATTTAAAAGCCAAGATGGCCATGGGGGAGGTTTCCAAAGCGAAAGATGGAAAATATCATAAAGTGATCATTGCCCAAATCCATGGAAGGCTCACTAATGAACAGCGGGAGTTGATCGGACAAAAAGACAATAATGCACCGCCCATCCTTAAGATTTATTGGCAGGACGGTAAGATACGGGTGAAGACCAAAGTGCTGAAATATGCGGATGTTGACCAAGTCGGAATATTGCATAAAGAAGCTTGGGGAGATGATAAGGGTAGAACATTTGAGGAGGAAGTCGGTTTTAGAAAGTTTCTGATTGCGGTAGATGTTACCGACGGCAAAATGGTGGTCTCTTTAAATAAAAATGAGTTTTTTGTTTATGATGATATCAGTATAAGAAAGTGGGGCATTTTTGAGAATTACTTTAAGGCTGGCAATTATCTCCAGACCAGGGACGAAGGTGCTTTTGCCAAAGTAAGGATTTATGAACTGGATGTTGAACACTAACCGTATACTATGAAATCCGTTTTTTGGTTTATGGGCTTGCTGGTCACTTTGGCCTCTTGTCAAAGTTGTGATTCCCAAGAAGAGGTACATCAGGAAATCCATGAAGAAATAGGTGCTGAAGAAGGGACACCCACCGGTGCCGTGGAGGAGACCAAAGACCCCTCATACGTACTGCCGGAAATCGATTTAAACCATTGGAAGGTGACACTTCCCATAGGAAGCGATGGTAGGCCCATTGAGGTGGAACCACCTGAAATATTGGCGTACGCCACAAACGAAACCTTGAAACCGTTCATGTACAATGATTCCATAGCGGGGGCGTTGGTTTTCCATACCTATCCAGGAGCCACCACTCCAAACTCCTCCAGGTCCAGAACGGAACTTAGGGAACAGATGGAACCGGGCAGCAACTCGGTCAATTGGACCTTTTCCCAAGGCGGTAGACTTAAAGGAAGATTGGAAATGGAAGCCATTTCACAAGATTTGGATAGGGACTACCATAGGACCATTATTATGCAGATCCATGGACGTTTGACCAACGCGCAACGGGATTTGATCGGGCAAAAGGACAACAATGCCCCACCCATGCTCAAAATATATTGGCAGGATGGGAAGGTTAGGGTAAAGACCAAGGTCCTTAAAAATCCCAATGTTTCGGATACGGAAATATTGCATACGGATGCATGGACAGATGATGAGGGTTTCAATTTCAATGAAGAAGTGGGTTTCGATCCATTTTCATTGGAAGTGCTGGTTTCGGACGGTAGAATGGAGGTGATATTGAATGATTCCGAAGCGGTGGTCTATGAGGATGACCATATAAAGAGGTGGGGCATTTTTGAAAACTACTTCAAAGCCGGAAATTATTTGCAAACCAGTGATGCAGGGGCCTTTGCAACCGTCAAATTTTACGAACTTGAGGTTTCCCATTGAAACGGACAAGAATATCAAGGACCAATGAAGAAGCGTTTTCCGCAGGGGAAGGCACTATGTAATTCCCGGTTCCATTAGCCGAATTATCCCCATACCATTGATAATGTTTTATTTCTTTTGAATCTTAAGTTAACGGTAGTGACCTTGTAGTAAAAGGACAGGCTCAATAACTGCTTTTAGTCCAATTCCAAGGATTTTATGCCATTGTGATATAGGGCAATACCGTTCTGTTTAGAGCTCTTAAAACTTTCTTAAACAAAGGAAGGGAACACCCAAAATTTTAACATTTAAATGACAAAATCATTTTTTTTTAACGCTAGTATAACATATATTTGGTAAACCAAATTGGTTAACCAATTTGGTTGAGCAAACCGAAATCAATAAAACCCATTACAAATGACGTTTTAGTTGACCATAAAAAAAGGACAGGTGCACGCCTATCCTTTTGATACATTACTTCTTTCGGAGGGAAGTAAAATCAACAAATACACATATGGTATGCACATTTGAAGAACTCAAAAATAATTAAATTCTTCCAGATACTATAAAGGCTATTTGTTGCAATTAGGATGATTCGTCGGTTCCCTTAGGGGAATTGGAATTGACTCAAGATGTAAATTAACTATTTAACAAATGAGCTTAAGAACTAAACTTTTTTTAGTTGGATTGGTACTTGGTACTGTCCAGCTATGTGCACAACAAACTTTTCCCGTTTCGGGAACGGTAACGGACGTCAACAACACCCCTGTCCCAGGGGTGAATGTTATTGTGGTGAACACCACTCGCGGTGTTCAGACCGACTTTGATGGAAATTACACGGTTGAAGTGGCCTCGGGGGAAGCCCTGCGCTTTTCATATATAGGCTATACTACACAAACCGTGGAAATCACGGATCAACAAACCTTGGACATTGTGCTGCAGGAAGACTCGCAAAAATTGGATGAGGTAGTGGTCATTGGTTATGGTACCCTAAAAAAATCCTCTTTAACGGGTGCTGTCGCCAAAGTGGAAGGTGGTGAAATTGCAGCCATCCAGGCCAGTCGTGTAGACGAGGCATTGGGAGGTAAGTTGTCCGGGGTATTGATTCAAAATCAAGATGGGGCACCAGGTGCCGATCCCAAGATTCAAATTAGGGCGGCATCGTCCGTTAATGGTAATCAAGATCCACTGATTGTTGTGGATGGGTATCCCATTTCAGGAAGTTTGGCAACGGTCAACCCCAACGATATCGAAAGTTTGGAGGTATTAAAGGATGCTGCCTCGGCCGCTATTTATGGTTCCAGGGGAGCAAATGGTGTTATTTTGGTCACGACCAAAAAGGGAAGACAAGGTAAAGCCAGTTTTAGCTACAATTCTTTCGTAAGCACGTCAAGCAAGTATAGGGACAATATCCTTAAAAATGGACGCGAATGGGCGGCCATCTCCAGGGCAGAGATTGCCGCGGGTAATTGGGACGTTTCTCAAATAGACCCTGCATTTTTGGAGTATCGATTAACTGCTTATGAGGAATCACCTGGTGTGGTGGGGATAGAAGATTGGTTTTTCCGAAATGGCTATACCATGAACCACGACTTCAGCATGAGTGGAGGAACTAAAGATGTAAATTATTTTGCTTCGGTGGGTTATCAAAAAACAGAAGGTGTAGTGATTACCCAAGGGTTTGAAAGATTCAATGCGCGTTTGAATATTGATGCGAAACTGGGCGACAAGTTCAAGACAGGCATAAGTTTCAATGGATTTGTATCGGATAGGGATATTGTGGGCCATGACATGAGAGACCTTTTGAGGGCATATCCCGTTCATCCCATCTATCATACAGAGGAATCCATTGCATTCGTTCAACAACTGGATGCTCAGGCACAGGCCCTGGGGTTGCCTTCATTTGATAGTGGGTATAGGGGAGGTGACGCACCTTTTAATAACAGTATCTACACATTGCAGCCAGGGATGACCGCACAAGACTGGCACTATGGAAGGGCAAATAATGGTATCGGAGGATCGGGGGATGCGGGTCCCGCTACAAAACTTGACAATACGGATCGATATCAAAAAACGTATTTCGGCAATCTTACGTCGTATTTGCAATACCAAATTATAGATGGGCTGAACATAAAAACCGTTTTGGGAGGGGATCTTAGGGATACCCAGGACTATTTCTGGAGGGGGCTTGAGTTTGATTCCAGGGGACGTACCAATCAAACTGCATTGGATCAAACCGATGTAAAAAGAACTTCAATACTAAGTGAAACTACCCTGAATTTTGCAAAGACCATAGGTAAACATGACATCGCTGCGGTAGCCGGACTTGAATTTCAAAATTTCTTTATCAATGGGACCGCCCTACGGGGTACAAATGTGCCATTCAGTGATATTATAAACTACAACTTATTGGATCCCGCGGATATCATTGTAACGGAGCGGGACGAGACCATTACAAGAAGGAGTGTTTTTGGAAGGGTCAATTATTCGTATGACAATCGCTATTTGTTTTCGGCATCATTAAGAAGGGATGGGGATTCCCGTTTCGGGGCCAATAATAGATTTGAAACATTTCCGGCCCTTTCCGTAGGGTGGAATGTGCATAACGAATCGTTTTACAAATCGGATGCGTTGAGTTTATTAAAACTAAGGTTCAGTACCGGTTCTTTGGGAACAACTTCGGATTTAGGGGCATATAATTCATTGAGTCTTTTGAATCCCCAGCCCACTGCATTGGGAAACGGCTTCTTAATTCCGTCAGATGTGGCTAACGCCGATTTAACTTGGCAAACCAATACGGAGACCAACTATGGTCTGGATTTAGGTTTCTTTAAAAACCGTATTCGATTGAGTGCGGATTACTACACCTCCGATATTGAGGATATCTTGATCAATCAAAGTGTGGAGGAGGTTTTTGGAACCCCTTCAATACGATTGAATTCAGGAGATGTTCGAAGTTCCGGTCTGGAACTGGAGCTATCGGCAACCCTTGTACAAAAACCGGATTTCACCTGGGATATTGGTGCCAACCTATCTACGGTGGATACGGAAATTACGGATTTGGGCGGTCTGGATGAATTGCCGGACGTCATTTATGGACAGAGTGGTAGAGGTCCGGTGTTTCGAAATTATGTCGGTGGGGAAATTGGCGAAATGTGGGGATTGGAAACCATTGGGGAGGTTGAAATGCGATTTTTGGAAGATGGGACCAGGCATCCCAACAATCAGACAGGGGAATCTTATATCGTGGATCAAAATGGCGATGGGGTGATCGATCGAACAAGAACGGTTGAAGAAGGTGGGGATTTGGTCAAAATAGGACAAAACACACCCGATTTTTACTGGGGTTTGAATGGTTCAATGCGCTATAAAGCTCTTGATATGTCGTTCCAATTCCAGGGAGCCCAAGGAGGGGAAGTTTACAATATTGACCCGCTCTACTATGGTTCACAATGGGGCGGTCGATTGGTGGATAGTTTTGATGTGGATGACGATGGTATTGCCGATCATAATGGGGAGCACTATACAGCGAATAGAAATCAAACGGATGCCACTTTACAAGATGCATCTTATGTCGCCTTAAGAAACCTTACGCTGGGGTATACATTCAATCAGGACCTGACCAATAAGATAGGGTTGACTTCTGCTAGGGTATACGCCGCAGCAACGAATTTGTTGTATTTGTGGGGAGACGATTATACCTCTTTTAATCCAGAAGGTGTTGAGACTGGGAACAGTGGCTATTTAGGGCCTACGACATTTGGGGTGCAAGTAGGTGCAAGTCCCATTGTTAGAAGCTTCACGCTCGGTTTAAATGTTAATTTTTAAATGAAAGAAATGAAAACAGTATATACATTTTTATTGGGGTCATTGTTATTGATAACGGCATGTGATAATGATTTGGACCAATTCCCACCCAATATTGCCAGTTCAGATTCATTGGAAGATTTTACGGGAGTTTTGAATGCGGCATATTTCTATCAGCACGGTTCGGTTACGCCATTAGCGGTAATGGGGGATTTTAGAGCGGACAATGCATTAATGGAAGAAGAACCATTTCCTGAATTTGACAGATTTGGTCCCGATTTGGTGGTTATGGAAGACCAGTTTTTTGGGCCGTTCTACACCGCTTTATATCGATCGATAATCAGTGCCAATAATGTGATTGAGAATTCTTCAAATGCTACCCATATTGGTGAAGCAAAATTTTTAAGGGCCTTGTCCTACTTTAAACTGGTTATGGTTTTTGGCGATGTCAGTGTAATTCTGGATGTGCCAAATATAGAGAGCATTCCCACCTTTGATGTCGCAAGACAACCAGCGGATGATGTGTACAATACCATAATTATCCCCGATTTACAGGATGCCATTGCTGCTTTGGATACGGAAATCATAAATGGAAGGGCTTCAAGATATGCGGCTCAGGGATTGCTGGGTAAAGTATATGTGCATCGAGGGGATTTTAGCAGTGCAGCACCACATTTGGCCGCTGTTGTTGATGGAGCTGCCGCGGCAGGAATCAGCTTACAGGAAAACTTTGGGGATATTTTTGGTGTCGATAATGATTTGAATCCAGAAATCATATTTGCCACCCAAATATCAAGTTCTGTGGTGGATGAATACACGTTCTCCGAGTTTTGGTCATGGTCCGGAGGCCTTGATACAAAATCGTTGTTGCCCTTGGATCCCGATTTGATTGCTGCTTTTGATGCTGTCGCTGGGGACATCATTCAAGCAGGGGATACTTTGGATTTAAGAAGGGCCGTAACTATTGACGAAAATATTATGGCCTCCCCAAAATTCCCTCAGACCGGAGGTCCCGATCACGACTGGATAGAAATGAGATTGGCGGATGTTATTCTGTTGTACGCGGAAACATTGAATGAAAATGGTGCCTCCGCGGAGGAGGTACTGGATCTTTTGGATCCTTTACGGGCCAGGGCTGGATTAACTGCCCTGGATCATACGGTCCTTAATACGCAGGCTTTGGTGAGACAGGCCATTCAAGACGAAAGAAGATTGGAATTGGCCTTTGAAGGACATCGATGGTTCGATTTGGTCAGAACAGGTACGGTTGATGCCGAAATGGGACAGACCATAAACAGTGATTATCATTTGTTTCCCGTTCCAATATCGGAAGTGCTTGCAAGCGATGGAGTAATTACCCAGAATCCTGGGTATTAATCATAATACGTTGAGTTAGTTTAGTTAAGTACAGGGTTATTCGACAAAATTTTGTCAATAACCCTTTTTTCCCAAGAAAAGCTGGAAAAACACGTGATTTGATCAGGTATTTTTCATAAATTTAACAAACCAATCTGGTTAACCAATCTGGTTGCACAAAAAATATGAAAGTAGAGATTTTAACCAAAAACGATAGCAATAGAAATATCCAACAGGGGATTATTTCCAAGCTCAGGGATTATATCGAATACAAAAACCTTGAGCCCGGGGACAAATTGCCCTCGGAACGTATGTTGTCCGAACGATTTGAAGTAAGTCGCAGTAGTATTAGGGAAGCCATTCAGAAATTGGAATTCTTCGGAATACTCAAATCCCGACCCCAAAGTGGAACCTTTATCGCAAATATTGGCAGGGTGGCCATGAGTGGCATGTTGGATGAAATCCTACGTTTGGAGGATCCGGACTTTAAATCGCTTGTGGAGACCAGAATACTGCTCGAACTAAAAACGGTGCGTTTGGCATCACTAAGAAGGACCGAGCAGGATTTGGAAAAAATGCGGGCGGCTTTGGATGCCTATACAGCTAAGGTGTTAAATGGGGAAAAGGCCGTGGAGGAGGATTTATTGTTCCATTTGGCCATTGCCCAAGCCAGTAAGAACAGTACCATGAATACGTTTATGCTGATCATAACCCCGGAGATCATCACCAATTTCGAAAAATACCATGTCTGTGACGCCAATTTGTCCTTTAATGGAATACAGGAGCATGAGGATATTTACGAGGCCATTAAAGATCAGGACCCTCAGAAGGCAAAAGAAAAAATGAAAGCACATTTTAAAGTGCTCTATCAATATTGTTACAACACAAAAGAATGAACGGGAATGGACAGAATTGCACGCTTTTGTCCATTACAAGTGAAATAAGGAGGAGGAAGTAAACTTGGCAAGTACATTGGATTCCAAAGAGGGGCATTTCTGCTGACCCATTGGTTTTCCTGGTCTTAATGGGTTTCATCATAGTTTTTAATTCGGTATTTGGCCATACATCCCATAACGGGGGTTAGGTACCGCATTTGTAATAAAGTAATTGAAAAAGATATGAAGGTTAAAGGTTTAAGGTGGATAATCATTGGGTTGATATTTATTGCCACGGTCATAAATTACATAGACAGAAGCGCACTGGGGATTATGTGGGGCGGACTGGATAAAGAAGGGACCATAGCCCATTCCCTCAACTTGACAAAGGAGGATTATGCATTAATTCTGAACATCTTTATGGTCGCTTACGCATTGGGCCAATTGTTTTCAGGAAAACTGTTTGATAAAGTTGGCACAAGAATAGGTTATGTGATCAGTATTGGGGTTTGGGGACTGTCCTCTTTCCTGCACTCCACGGTAAGGGGATTGCTTTCCATTGCAATTTTTAGGAGTACCCTGGGATTATCGGAGGCAGGGAACTGGCCGGGGGCCGTGAAAAGTAATGCGGAATGGTTTCCCATTAAGGAACGGGCCATTGCACAGGGATTGTTCAACGCCGGGGCATCCATTGGTTCTGTAATTGCACCGCTCCTTATTGCCTCCCTATTTGTTGCCTACGGTTGGAGGATTACCTTCATGGTCGTGGGTTCTTTTGGACTTGTTTGGATTATTCCATGGTTGCTGATCAATAAGGCGGGACCTAAAAAACACCCTTGGATCACCCAGGAAGAACAAAAATTTATTGTTGAAGGACAAAGTGAGGCCGATCAAAAAGCCACGGAGGGTACCAAGGGGAAAAGCCTAAAGGAAATCCTTTCCTACAGGGAATCGTGGGCAGTGGTTGTGGGTCGTTTCTTTTTGGAGCCCATTTGGTGGCTGTTTGTCGGTTGGATGCCCATTTATTTGTTTGATGTCTATGGGTTTAATGTCAAGGAAGTGGGGATGTTCCTATGGGTGCCTTATGTTGGGGCCGCAGTGGGCAGTATCGCCGGGGGATTTGTCTCCGGAAAGATCATCGCAAAAACAAATTCAATAGACAAGGGAAGAAAAACCACCATTTTTATTGGCGGTATCATTATGTTGTTGGGGCTTATAGCAACCGTCCTTATTGGGGATACTGCCGAAAAATTTGTGGCCATTGTATTTCTTGTCCTATTCGGATTCCAATTTGCCATCAGTAATGTACAAACGCTTCCCAGTGATTTCTTTAGTGGGAAATCCGTGGGATCATTGGCCGGCCTGGGGGGAATGATAGGGGTATTCTCCGTAATTGTAATGAATTTCCTGGTGCCTTTGGTTGTCGATAGATTTTCATATACACCAATTTTTATAGCGATTGCAATATTTGTTCCGCTCGGAGTAGCGGCCATCTATTTCTTCGCCAAAAGAATCCAATCAGTAGAAAACTAATAAATCAGAATAAAAATTTAAACAGCAAATAGCAATGAGTGATTTAAACGGAAAAGTTGCCGTGATTACAGGTGCTACGGGAGGTATTGGCTTTCAGGTAGCGAAAAGGCTTGGTAAGGACGGATACACTGTAATTTTAAATGGTATAGAAGATGAAGCTGGGGTCCAAAGGGTAAAGGAACTGACCGCAGAAGGCATCACTGCCGAGTATTATGGTTTTGACGTTACCGATGAGGAAGCCGTGACTTCCAATATCAATACCATTGGGGAAAAATACGGCAAGATGGACGCCCTTATCAATAATGCAGGAGGTTTGGGCGGAAGGTCCCGATTTGAGGAAATGACCACCGAATTTTACCGAGGGGTCATGGCACTGAACCTTGATTCAACATTCTTTGCCTCAAGGGCAGCAATCCCTTTCCTTAAAAAAGGGGAAAATGCCTCAATCATCAATTATACCTCAATTGCCGGATGGAATGCCGGAGGGCCCGGTGCCGGGATTTATGGAACTTCAAAAGCCGCAGTGCATGCCATTACCCGGGCATTGGCAAAAGATCTTGCTGAATATGGTATTCGAGTGAACGCAGTGTCACCAGGGACCATTGATACCCCTTTCCATACCCAGATCAAATCCACCAAACCGGAAGTTTTTGCTTCCTGGAAAAACAATATTTTATTGGGACGATTGGGACAGCCGGAAGAAGTGGCCTCCGTTATTTCCTTTTTGGTCAGTGATGATGCCGCTTTTTTGACCGCGGAAACAATCCAAGTAGGCGGTGGACAAGGTTTGGGTATCTAAAGGAAAGTCCCAGCGAAATAGCCAATTTTAACGGTTTGTTTCGTTGGCACAACGCTTTCTTCGTTAAGGGAACCAATAACGATATAAATGATGGCTTAGCCTTTAGCAGGGCAAGGACATCGGCAATTAAAAAGTAACAATACACATGAAAAAAGTAGTCACTTTCGGGGAAATCATGCTTCGTTTGGCACCTCCGGGATTTTTAAGATTTTCACAGACCAATACCTTCGATGTCATCTATGGCGGTGGTGAATCCAATGTTGCCGTTTCTTTGGCCAATTATGGGGTGCCAGTGGATTTTGTGACCAGGCTGCCGGACAATGACATTGGCCATTGCGCCCTTATGGAAATGCGTAAAAGGGGCGTGGGTACCGACAAAATGATTTTTGGTGGGGACAGATTGGGCATTTATTTTCTGGAAACCGGAGCGGTGTCCAGAGGTAGTAAAGTGGTCTATGATCGTGCCCATTCCGCGATGTCCGAAATTGAAAAGGGCATGATTGACTGGAAATCGGTTTTTGAAGGAGTCGAATGGTTCCATTGGACAGGGATTACACCGGCAATTTCACAAGGAGCCGCGGATGCCTGTTTGGAAGCGGTACAAACGGCCAGCGAAATGGGGATTACCATTTCAACCGATTTAAACTATCGTGCCAAACTCTGGAAGTATGGAGGGGATAGGGAAGCGATCATGTCCGAGCTGACCTCCTACTGCGATATTGTTTTGGGCAATGAGGAAGATGCCGAAAAACACTTTGGGATACAACCGGAAGGTCTGGATATTACCACCCAGGGCGAACATGTTAAAGCGGAAGCTTTTCTTTCGGTTTGCCAACAAATGATGAAGCAGTTTCCCAGGGCCAAAAAGGTGATTACCACATTAAGGGGCTCCCTATCGGCATCGCATAATACATGGGCCGGAGTGCTTTATGATGGGAAGACCATGTACAAGTCCCCGGAATATCAAATCACCCATATTGTGGATCGTGTGGGCGGTGGAGACTCGTTTATGGGCGGGTTGATCTATGGATTGCTCAACTATCCTGAAGATGATCAGAATGCTTTGAATTTTGCTGTGGCGGCTTCCTGCCTAAAACATACCATTAAGGGGGATGCCAACCTGGTCACGGTCCCAGAAGTTGAAAAATTAATGGGCGGGGACGCCTCCGGAAGGGTAGCTAGATAATTTTAGTATGGCACAATATTCAAGAATTGAAGTAGTAAATACCATGAGGGGTACCGGAATGGTGCCCCTTTTCTACCATCCCGATGTGGAATTGGGAAAAAAAGTGCTCAAAGCCTGTTACGATGGTGGCGCACGATTAATGGAATTCACGGCCCGGGGCGACTTTGCCTTTGAAGTCTTTTCTGAATTGAACCACTATGCCATTGCCGAATTACCAGGAATGGTCATGGGTGTAGGCTCCATTACGGATGCCGGAGCAGCCTCACTGTTCCTGCAAATGGGGGCAAATTTTGTGGTAACCCCATCATTACGGGAAGACATTGCCATGGTATGTAACCGAAGAAAAGTGCTTTGGTCGCCCGGTTGTGGTTCGTTGACCGAAATCAATAGGGCTGAAGAGCTGGGCTGTGAGATTGTTAAACTTTTTCCCGGTTCAACCTATGGCCCCGGTTTTGTCAAAGCGATAAAAGGGCCACAACCGTGGACCAGTATTATGCCCACGGGTGGCGTAAGTACTGAGGAAGATAATTTAAGGGCCTGGTTTGAGGCTGGCGTAACCTGCGTGGGCATGGGATCAAAGCTGATCAGTAAGGATATTTTGGCCAGCAAGGATTTTCAAAAGCTTGAAAATTTGGTAAGGAACACCTTGGCAATCATCCAAAAAGTAAGGAATTGACCCAGTGGGCAACCTTCCGGCATATGTAATCCATTCTCAAAGTAACGAATCCACAAAGCTTGTACTAAAAAGTATTTCCTTTTATTCGACCATTGATGTATATGCAATTCCAAACTCGAATTATTGGTAATATAGCATTAAACCATAGAAATAGTTTCTAATCGGAAATGAATGCATAGGACTTTTGTTTTGAATTGACGATCATTTATCTTTAAGAAGAGCTAATTCAAAACAAGTCTTATTTTGGTCCTACGAAAACTAATCTTCTTAGTTTTTCATTTCCCTATTCGAAAAGCATCAACTTTTTTTTTGACGCTTGGCTTTCTTGGTTTGGCCATACCTGCCATTGGGCAGCAAAACAGTGTGGATTCCCTTTATTTATGGTTCGACACAAAAATTGGGATGATAAATACGGGACTTTACAAATCAAGGGAATTTGTGGAAGAATACCTGGTCATCAACGATAAACACCGCTTTTTTGATTCCCCCAATTATTTGTCCGGCACAATTTGGTATCAAGGTCAGCCTTTCCATCAAGTTTTGTTGAAATATGACCTCTACGAAGAACAGGTCATCGTTGCGCCAAGGAATGTCAGCAAAGTATCCCCGATACTATTGGAGCATCACAAAATAGATAGTTTTAGCGTCCAAAATCGGAAGTTTATCAAAATAGGGGTTCCTGAAGGACAATCGAATATGGAAGGCGGATTCTTCGAACTGTTAAATGGCACCCCTCACTACACCCTGTTCAAAAAACATCGTAAGACGGATGTACGAAAAATGGATAGAAACAGACCATACTATGAGTTTAAGGATAAGAGCCAATATGTGATAAAATACGGCAATGCCTACCATTCGGTGAAAAGTCGGAAAGATGTCCTGGACGTGTTTCCTGTTTCCAGATCAATACAAAGAAGGCTCCTGGGAACGAATAAGGCCCGCATATTAACCGATGATTCGGTACTTGTTTTATTGGGAGAAATAAGTTTGGTGCTAGAGGAAGAAAACTCCGTTAATGGCTTATGAGTAGATTTTGCCTGATTATATTGCTCCTAAGCCCACTGTCGGTGGTATGTCAGCAAGATGGGGTAAAATTATCCATTTCCTTTACTGATGAACCTATTTCCAAGGTAATCCCCAAAATAGAGGAACAAACGGGCTATCAGTTCTTTTATGCAGAGGATTGGTTGGGTTCGGGTACGGTATCAGGGGATTTTACAGAGGTCAACATTTTGGAGGTATTGGATCATATTTTCGGCAAAACCGACATCCAGTATCATTTTGGGCCCAACCGAAAGATATATTTAATTCGCAATCAAATCATTTACAATGAACTTCCGGAGGGCTTTTTTGGAAGGACCCCTGATAGTTCAGGTACCAATGTGGAGATTCCATCGCGAAATGAGGTGGATCCAATTTTTCTAAATCTGGAAAAGGTAAACAGGGCTTCAAAAGTAAAAACGATAAGGATTGGAAAAGCAAATCAAAACCGCAGGGACGAATTGTTGAAGCTCCAAGGTTATGCCAGGTCGGGTACAACGGGAGAACCCATAACCGACCTCGCGATATTCGTAAAAGGAGGGCGTGGTGGTGTTGTTACCAACGAAAAGGGCTATTATGAAATTAGGCTGCCGTATGGCAAAAATAACGTCATGACAAAATCCCTGGGTTTTAAGGATACTGAAAACATCATTGTCATGTTCAATGACGGCCGTTATGATTTTGTACTTGAGGAGAACGTGGAACAATTGGAAGAAGTGGTTGTTGAGGGTTTGGCCCGTACCAATGTGGAAGATGCAACCACGGGCGCAAACCAAATTATTTCTGAAGAGACCAAAAATATTCCGCTTGTATTGGGCGAACGGGATGTGCTTAAGGTGGCAACGACCTTGCCGGGAATCACCACGGCAGGGGAAGGGGCAGCGGGATTCAATGTTCGAGGAGGAAACACGGACCAAAATTTAATTCTGCTCGATGGGGCGGTCATTTATAATCCCACCCATTTTTTTGGGATTTTTCAGGCATTGAACCCTTTTGCGGTCAAAGATGCTGTTATTTATAAAGGGAATATCCCGGCGCGTTTTGGGGGTCGATTGTCATCGGTATTTGATATTACCACGGAAGATAGAAATACTTCGGCACTTTCCGCAGAGGCCTCCATAGGACCGGTGACCAGCAATGTGGTGGTGGAAACACCGGTTGTCAAGGACAAGGCTTCTTTTCTCCTGGGGGCCAGGGGAACCTATTCCGATTGGATATTGCAATCTTTGGATGATGAATCCCTACGCAACAGTGAAGCATCCTTTTATGATTTCATTGCCAAATACACCCATAAGCTTGATGGGAACAATACCTTAAGTGGAACGGCCTATTACAGTAGGGACAATTTCAGTATCACTTCGGATTCCCTATTTGGGTTTGGAAACAGAATGGTCTCCTTGCGCTGGGATCGTCGAATCAATGAAAAAACCAAGGGGCAACTCATTTTTTCGAACAGTCAATATGATTTCGAAATTGAATTTGATGGGAACTCCAACGAAGACTTTGATTTGGGATATACCATCAACGAAACGGAAGCAAAACTGAATTTTGTCCATATTCCCAATGATAAACATACACTGAACTACGGCCTCTCTTCAAAACTGTATTTGGTGGATCCGGGAAGACGAGACCCCCTGAACAATGAATCAACCGTTACGCCCCTTGAAATTCCCAGGGAAAAGGGTTTGGAATCCGCCATATACATTTCCGATAATTTTAAGGTGAATGATAGGCTCCTAATAGATGCCGGAGTGCGATTTTCCATTTTTTCTGCCTTGGGACCATCCACCCAAAGAATTTATGAAGAGGGCCAACCCAGGAGTGAAGGAACACTGATTGAAGAGCGGGAGTTTGATGGAAACGATTTCATCACTACCTATGGCGGACCTGAATTTAGACTGGCGGCCCGGTACTTATTGGCACCTGACCTATCCATTAAAGCAAGTTTCAACAATACTTTTCAATACATCCATACCCTTTCCAATACCACTACGGTTTCCCCTATAGATACCTGGAAACTTTCCGATCTCAATATTGAACCGGCACAGGGATATCAATATTCCCTTGGGGTGTACAAGAATTTGCGGGAAGATATGTACGAACTCAGCCTTGAAGGCTATTACAAGACCACAACTAATGTCCTGGACTTTAAGACGGGTGCGGAATTGCTTTTGAACGAAGAAATAGAAACCGAAATACTTCAAGGGGAAGGAGAGGCGTACGGTATTGAGGTGTTGATGAGAAAAAACCGCGGAAAACTCAATGGATGGTTGGGTTACACCTATTCCAGGTCTTTTCTAAGGTTTGACAGCCCTTTTCGGGAAGAAAGAATAAATGATGGGGACTTTTTCCCATCCAATTTTGATAGGCCCCACGACCTGAGCCTAGTGGCCAACTATAAGCTTACCAGAAGATTTAGCTTATCGACAAATTTTGTGTATCAAACGGGAAGACCCATTACCTTTCCGGTAGGTTCATTCAATTTCAATAACTCGGAATTTGTTTTCTTCAGTGATCGAAATGAGTTTAGGATTCCGGATTACTATCGGCTCGATATTGGATTGAATATTGAAGGAAACCACAAAATAAAGAAGTTTGCCCATAGCTTTTGGACCATATCCGTCTATAATGTATTGGGAAGGAATAACCCCTACTCCGTTTTTTTCCTTACTGATAATGGGGAGGTAAAAGCATTGCAAAGTTCAATTTTTGCCATACCCATTCCATCCATAACCTATAATTTCAAATTTTGAACCATGGATGTAAGCACTACCATTGGAAGTTTAAAAAAAGGCTGTTGGGTTTTTGTATCCGCGATTATAACAGTACCCTTTTCCAATTCCTGTGTTGAAGAATTTGAGCCCGAAACCGAGATATTTGAAAGTGCCCTGATCGTTGAAGCCACGATAACCAATGAAGAGAAAAGGCAGCAAGTGCTTGTGTCGCGGACCTTTCGATTGGAAGAGGACGGCCCTACCCCGGAATCTTCCGCCGTAGTGCGAATAACCGATGATCAACAGGGCAACTATACTTTTGATGAGGTGGAACCCGGTACATATCTTTCCACGGAACCCTTTAGGGCATTGCCGGGAAGGGCCTATGAATTGACCGTGGAAACCCCGGATGGACGAACCTATGGTTCCCGGACTTCTTCATTGACCCCGGAATCCGAAATTCTTGATCTGTATGCTTCAGTAGGGGAGAATTCCAATGGGCAGGAAGGCATTGGGATATTCCTGGACAATAGGCCCCTTGAAACCGATGCCCGGTTTTTTAGGTTCGAGTATGAAGAGACCTACAAGATCATTGCGCCCAGATGGGTTGCCGTGGATGCCGTGGTCGTTCGGGATCGTCCCCGGCCCCCAATTGTGATTCTTGAACCCAAAACGGAAGAACAGCGTGTTTGTTACAACACGGTACCCTCAAATACCATAATCCTATCGGATACCGAGGATTCGAACCAAGACGGGCTGACCCGTTTTCCAGTGCGATTTATACGAAAGGATAACTTTATCATTTCCCATCGGTACAGTATTCTCGTTAAACAGTTTGTACAGTCAAGGGATGCATTTGCCTTTTATGAAACTTTGGATGAATTTTCATCACAGACGGAAAGCTTGTTTTCACAAGTACAACCGGGTTTTTTGGAAGGGAATATCTTCTCCCTGGAAAGTGAATCCGAAAAGGTATTGGGGTTCTTTCAGGTATCTTCCGTAACGACAAGAAGACTTTTTTTTGATTATGAGGATTTTTTTCCGGGCGAACCTTTGCCGCCCTATGAAAGTGACTGTAGCGAGGAATTTACCCCCAATTTGCTTCCCGATGGCCCGGATGGTCCGTCACCCCTTGTCCAGGCGATAAATGCCTTGGGCCAAAAGTATGTGGAGGCAACCGGGGATGAAAACAGTCCGTATATATTGGTCACCAGGGCCTGTGGGGATTGTACGGCCTTGGGCAGTAATGTGGTACCTGAATTTTGGGAAGAATGAAGATAAGGAGAGGGAAATATTGGGGCTTGTTCAAAATCAAACGATTTTGTCACGGCCTCTTTCTTTTTGTTCATTTCGCGGGAGTATCCCAAACCGCACAGGATGGACAGGCCAATTTTCCTTCCGAACGGATTTATGTCCATGTAAATTCCTCCTTGATCTTTGCCGGAGAGTATTTGCTGTATAGTTTGTATTGTTTGGACAACCGCGATCGTAGTCCCACGGAAATCAGTAAGATTGTCTATGTGGAATTGATCGGACAGGACAACAATTCCGTCTTCAAGCAAAAACTTAGATTGACCAAAGGACGTTCCCATGCCGATTTTTTCGTCCCAACATCGGTTCCATCGGGAAATTATAAACTCGTTGCCTATACCCAATGGATGCGCAATTTTGGGTGGGAACATTTTTTTAAACAGGACATTACCATTATCAACCCCTATAATGGCGACCAAAAGGTCTTTTTAAAAGCGGAAATGGACACACTTTCCGTGGTTCAAAACATCAGGGAGCCTTCATCCATCCAAGGAAATGGGTTGACTGGCAACAGCCCATTGGTAAAAATCGACTTGAAAAAAGATACCTATGAACCAAGGGAGAAAGTAAGCTTCACCTTACGTACGGCAACCGATCTGGAAAAGGAATGCCACATTTCAATCGCTGTCAGGAAAGTGGATGGGCTTCCCCACGCAAACAGGATTTCGGCGAATTCTGTTTCAGGAGGGAAAGCAACTGAAATGGAAAGGTTTCCGCAAAAGGATCCCCGTTTTCCCCATTTACCGGAAATTAGGGGAGAGCTGCTCTTTGGCCAGGTAATGGATACAAAAACCAATAGGCCTGTAGCGGGCGTCGTGGTTTCGTTTTCCATGCCCAAGCATGAGGCACTGTTCAAAACGGCCCTGACCGATGAAAATGGGGTGTTTTATTTTTCCGTTCAGGAAGAATATGAACTTGACAAAGCCATCCTTCAGGTCATTGGAGCAGAAAGGGAAAACCATCAAATAGCAATTTTGGAATCCCAGGAGCTAACGTTTAGGGATATGCAGTTTTACAATTTTGGATTGTCCAACAAAATGGAAAAGCAGCTATTGGAACGTAGTTTCCACAACCAAATTGAAAACGCTTTTTTCAGTACCAAGCCGGATACGATTCGGTCAGCCCATTTAGAGCGCCCCTTTTTTCTACAAAACAGTATTAGCTATAATCTGGATGATTATACCAGATTTGCCACCCTTAAGGAAACTGTTGTGGAGATCATAGACCATCTCTGGATAGCCCGGGATGCATTTGGGAATCCGATTTTTAAGGTTCGGGTGAACCCACCCTATGCAGAGTCGGACCGCAAACCCTTGGTATTGGTGGATGGCATCCAGATACAACAACACGGAGATCTTTTGGATTTTAATGCCCGTCAGATTGAAAAAATCCAATTGGGCAGGGATAGGTATGTATTTGGAAGGGAGGTCTATGAAGGGGCCATCAGTATTGAAACCACCAATGATCCCTATACCCCAATTGCTGATGCGACCTGGCGAAAGCATGTACAATTGCTGCGGCCGCAATCAAAAAAGAACTATTTTAAGCAGTCCTATGGAACGGACGGTCCCAACATGAAAAGGATCCCGGATTTTCGGTATCAACTGTTATGGTCCCCTGAGGGTACCTTTCAAAAGGCAAAGGAGTTTTCTTTTTATACTTCCGATATTCTTGGGGAGTTTGAGATAACCGTTGAGGGGTTCACCTCCGACGGTGCTGCGATATCCTCAAAAGCAATCATCTCGGTCAGATAAGGCTGATCCGTAAAAGGAAACCACCTGCCATGATGGCTTCCACTTATTCGGGGTTCTTGGACTTTTTTGGGGTGGGGATTGTCTCAAATCCGCAACCTGGAATTCTACGTTTCGTTTAACGGACCTTATCCTCTTACTATTCCCAACTCCACGTATAGATACGGTAGGCCTCCTTGTGTGATGGCTTGCTTTCTTCCGATTATCATCGCATAACAACACTTGTTACATGGGTTAAGCGTACCGGTTACATTATGGTTAGGGCGTTGGTTCCAAGGAAGTAACTTTACCTTACATGAAGCACAAAATCCCAATCAAAACGATTGCTGTTTTGCCATTAGACCGTTCTATACGTCAATTTTAATTGTATTTGGAAATCAGCTATACCTATAATTTCTTCAACACCTTAATATTCTCAGGGATAATTTATGGCCTGGTTTACGTATCCATTCTTTTAAAAGGGATAAAAAAGGATTCGATATTCCTTTATCTGTTGGGTACGATATTATGTTTGACCTTAAGTAACCTCCAATATTGGCTGATTGATGTTGGCATTGAAGTTGTTCCTGATATTTTTTACATTCAATTTGAGCTTTTGATATTGCCTTTTTTCTACTTATTTGTCCAACGTTATCTTCAAATACATCCGGTTAAAGGTCGACTGATAGTGTTCATTCCCTTTGTACTTGGAATGCTTTATCAATTTTATATTAACCTATGGAACGTTAGTAATGACTGGGCAAAGAAGTATAATCTCCTCGCAGAGATTCTTACGATCTTATTTAATGTGTTCGTAATAGCACATTGTATTTTGATAATCTCCAAATACCAAAGAAATAGCTCAAGGAAAGGGTTGAAAGTTTCTACTAATTGGCTCAAATATTCAATTTATATTGGTATTGCACTTTGTTTTTTTTGGATTCTTTCTACCTACTTATTCTATCAGGAGAAAGAGGCAATAGGCTCTTGGGTTTTTTATCCTTTATGGATTGGGATTTCTGTATTGATCTTTTTTATTGGGCAAAAAGGGCTTGTTGAATTCAGTATCTATAAAGAACGCAGCGCAATTAAGAAAAAGAAGAAGGGTATTGAGTCAAAATCAGATAGCAATAAGCATGTTCAAACAACAGATACGAACAATTCCAAAAGTCATCTGAAATATTTGGAAATTTTAAGGAGACTTGAAGACGAACAGCTTTATCTAAATCCAAATTTAAGCTTAAAAATGGTGGCGGAATGCGGTAAAATCTCTCCAGCATATTTATCGCAACTCTTCAGTCGATACTCAAAGGAAAATTTTAATGAAACCATAAACAAGTTAAGGGTAAAAGAAGCAAAAAGAATGTTAATGGACTCTGAGTATAACAAATACTCCATTAGTGCAATTGCCCTTGAAAGTGGATTTAACTCCAGATCAAACTTCTATGCCTCTTTTAAAAAACAGAATCAAATATCCCCAGCAGAGTTTAAAAAAAGTTTATGAAAAGCTGAAGTTGCACTGTTCCCTATAGAACGAGTTATTTTCGGAAAAGGCTCGACAGCCATGGTGCGATTATTTTTTTTGATCTAAGAAAAGATCCTTCGATTTATCGGCACATCGAAAGCGCACCCAATTATTGCCCCAATGAAAAGATTCCAGTTTTAGTTCATTTGTAAATTCAAAATCTATTTTCTCTCCATTGTAATCATTGTCATTGACTACCTCTATAATGGGTGTAATTTCAATTATCGCTTCAGGCATTTCTGTCGTAACCGAATCAGGATGTAATTCGTTGTAGTCTTTGTTCAAAAATCTTTGGGAAAGATGAATTTTATCAACAAATGGTTTCCAATTGTCGGAATTGGACAATTTTCCTTTGACGGTATAGCTTATTAACGATTGTTTATTGAATAAATTTAATTCGCTTTCGACCAATTTGACCTCAAACGCTTCAATTTTTAAAGACTCTTGATTTGCCCACCATCCAATATCGTAGGTCACATCAATTTCAAGTTTTGGGTTTCTTGGCTCTACCAACTTCTCAAAAACTTTAGGCAATACGAAGTAGTATGCTGCAATAAGAAATATAAGAAGGATTGTTCCCCAGGCCAGTATTTTGCTTCTTCTTGTCATTATTATATTGTTTAAGACTATATTTCGATTTTAACCAATAGGTAGAATTGGTTTAGGAACAAAAATGAGCTAGGTTTTAGTGCCTTGTCCTCCACCCTGGCTGTACAAATAAAAACTATTTTAGCTTTTAGGCCTGTAGGCTTTAAATGCTTCACGTATTGTACCGCTCATACACCACTCATGATGTAAAGCGCAATATTGTTAAAAGCAAAACCCAATATCGAACAGACCGTAACTCATGTGATTTATTTGATATTGAACATTCTATGTAACACTTCTTCCTTGGGATTATTTTGGATGAAATCTTTGGTCAACAAAGATTTTCAAAAGTTTGAAAATTAAGCAAAGGACACCTTGGTAATCATTGAGCTCATAGGGAACTGCCCAAGGCAGCAAACTATGGGCAACCTTTGTTTAATTGAATAAACCACCTTAACCACTTATCCAGGACCCCATCGTCCCTGGACTTTTGGTGGTCAAAAAGGTCACTGGCCTTCACTATAAATTAAAAAATTAAGATAGTGTTCTCCCTTTGCCAAGGAACAAAAAGAGTGGACCTTGTTCCTTTTAATTAAAAAGTAATGCTCTACTTTGGCGGTACCTTGATTCAAGACCACATAAATCCAGTCTTTTTCTTTTTTATTAAGTTCTTCAAATTTAAAATTGCTTATTTCTTTGTAGTCCGAGAATCTCCCTATCGTTCTATTTTTTTTATCGGCGATTTTGTAATTCGGCAGGACGTACCCATTATCGTTTTCAATTTCACCACGAATCAATTTGATATGTTGTATGGCAAGATTTCTGCCATCAAGTACATTTCCGTCGCTGTCCCGATATTTTTCGGTAAACACGTATTTGTCCACCACATCAGCCGGAGATATACTTTCGTCAAACAATGCATCCAAAAATCGATTTAGAATCATTTCTCCCTCTGAAACCGATTGGCAACTCTTGATATGACCAGAACTCCAAAAACCGACTGACGTAATCAAAACCAGCGTGAATAAATGTTTGTCTACGAGCCTTAGCATTTGTCTTACAGTTCCATGAAATATTTTTGTTTTCCTTTGGCCATTACTATAAATGTGGATATTTTATCTTCTCTAATCAAGACAGGAAGCATCGCAGTGGAATCACAAAAAATATAAAATGCATGTGTCCTATCTTTTGTCCCTATAAAAGGTGTTGCTAAAGTGTCCTGAGGGTCTTTTTCCAGTTCTTGAAAGCTTTTGAATTGCACCCTTTCACAGTAGTTGATTTTTTCCCTTAGAGCTTTTAAGGTATTTGTCATAAAACTGTCCTTATATGCAGTATACATTTCATGTCCCTCTATTTTTTTTCCTGAATAAACATGCTTTTCAATCACTTTGGAAATAGTGAACCGATCATCCTGCAAATCTGTCAAAAGTCTCTCTAGTACTGAGGAAGGGTTATCTTGCGATTGACAGGGAAATACAATGTAAAAGAATATAACTATTGCCAATCTCATAATGATTTATTTTTAGCAACCTCCTTTATTGGACTTTGATTTTCCTCCATTTTTATTAATGGTTCTATTATTGCTATTACTCAAGTTTCTAACCTTCTCTCCTAATACCCCTGGATTATCGCCTCCTCCTAATGGCCAGCTACCATAGGAACTTGGTAGTCCCATCCCTGCGGCATTACCACATTGAACGGCGAAATCGGTACAGTTATAGTTGTTTAGGTCATAAATAGGCCTAAAATTATTAACTCTATGCAATAAAATAGAGAGCTCGCTAGGACTAATAGTTCTCGTTATGCTTACATCGAATGAATGTCCACTATCATCAATTAAAATGCTAACATCTTGTGGACTGTCCTTAGGTTTTACTCCAGTAGCGGGATAAAATCCTAGTACTCGTGTAATTCCTCCCTGGGTTATTGAAATGAATGTATGTCCAACTTCTGGATCGACACCACCGATAGAGGGGTCTTTGTCAATCCAAGTATTTGGTTGGCCATTTACAGGCTGGTCAATGTAAATAGTAAGCTCAGCTCCCTTAGATTTATCAAAACATTTTATGTAGTCATTTATATCAGTTATGACACCACCAGTTCCAGCTTCAATTATTGCAACATTTCCATTGGTCCAAGCATCCATTTGCTTTTGATAAGTTAGATATGAAGAATATCCGGCTGCCATTCCTGAATACATTCGGCTAGTAGTGGCATAAGCACGTCCTTGATTGCTGAAGGGCGGACCTACAGTTCTATATTGGACAGGAGTATGGTACGTAACGGTAACCTCGGGCAATGTCCAGGTTATACAATGGTAACCCCAACATGGGGTGGGATCGGGCATTTTTGACCCCTCTGGGAGTCCTGATTTTGAACCATCACCGTTGGTATTTGAATCTTCCACTTCAGGTTTGAGAATTTCGTATATCACTTCGTTGTTCTTAACCCAATATGCGTTGGTCACTATTCCATTTAAGTCAGTATAAACCACAATTCCATTATACAAGTCTGTTTCGGGGTCGTAAGAATCTTCAAATTCATGCTTAACAACAGTTTGAATGACCCCATTGAACTCAACTTGAATTATTTCTGAATGGATATCTTCAAAATCGGTTTGCGCGTCAATAACGGCCGCTTTGACCTGAGTATCCGGCATTTCTTTTAATCTAACGGAGTTATAATCAATTTGTAGGTTGATAAAATCTTCGTTCTTTTTCGTTTTTGATTGCGCAATAGTATATTTCAAGTTGTCCATTGAACTTTTTAAGTCCACGGTTTTCGCATCAATATTGAGTTCTTCAGAGATGAGGTTGGCAAAATCATAATTCTGATCTTGAATCACTCCATCAATAGTTTCAGAATTTTCCTGTTTAAACTCATCGGAACAATTGGCAAAGATTAGAAATGCGACCAACATTAGTAGTAGACTAAGGACTTTCCGTACTGTCATGATTTAAAAGATTTTGGTTAAAGAATAAAACCAAACTTAGCCTACGGAAATAGAGCTTATGTCTTGGATATAAGTAGAACTACATTTTCAGGACATGTTTGGTAGGGAAATGTCGATTATGATGGCTTTGGTTCAATATTATTTTGACCGGATATTCCTGTTTTCCTATCGGTTGTGCATTGGTGCTGTGCCGATAGCACAGTATCCCCTATTATTGCTTAACAGCAACCTACCGTAAAAGAACATTGGAAATGAAAAGACTCCTATGGTTGTCCGTATTTTTTTCATGCTATGGAATGGCTCAGGAAGACCCCTTGGTGGGCCAATGGCAGCGTGTGGGGTACTATATACACGAATGCGGGACGGACAAGGTCATATCAACGGAGGGGGGTACCGCCGGTTTTATCGAAGAATTTCGAGTGGATGTACTTGGGAGGTCATTGGGGCACCCTGGAAGGGGAAATGGCAGCAATTGGAGGACAATACGTATAGGTTTGTCACTGAATCCAGGTTTAGGGGTAGGTCCATTTCAAGCGTGGACACCATAAGGGTGGAATTTCAACAAAACAATCTTAAGCTGTACCGTGTAACCTGTGATACCGTCAAGGTTGGCCACAAAAAGCAGTATGAATACCTACTTCTTAAAAGGTTGGATAAAAAACAAACCAACTTGGGTTTCTGACCAAATCACTTTTTTTACTTTCCATCGATTCTTTTAAAAGGGATAAATAGGATTCCATATTCCTTATTCCTTTATCTGTTGGGTACGATATTATGTTTGACCTTAAGTAACCTCCTATATTGGCTGATTGCTGTTAGCATTGAAATTTAGTATCTTTAAGTATTCCCCTATTCATCAATAGTATTCAGAATGACTTCTTTGGATTACAAGGGTCAAGATGAGAATTTTATCGAAAGGCTCGAGGAAATTGTGCTTACCAACCTTGAAAATGAAAACTTCAGCGTTGAAGAACTTGCTATAACCTATGGGGCAAGCCGTTCACAACTCCATAGAAAACTGAAGCGAATTCGAGGACAATCCGTCAGTCAATTTATTAGGGAATTAAGACTTAGGGAGGCCTTGAAAATGTTGCAGAAAGATGTGGCAACCGTCTCCGAAATCGCCTACAAGGTTGGTTTTAGCAGTAATTCTTATTTTACAACCTGTTTCCATGAACGCTACGGCTATTCCCCGGGAAAAGTAAAACATCAGACAACATTTGAAGCTACGACCAAAACTTCTTTCCCCACGGCAATTGAAAAACCAGTTCACTCAAAGAAAGGAACGGTACTATTTAAAAACCCATCGATCATTACAGTTGCGTTAATAGCCCTTCTTTTAGCAGGTTTTTTTGCAATCAAAGGATACAAATCAGTAGAAAACAGCAGGGAGGTATCGATAGCGGTTCTTCCCTTAGATCATTTATCGGAAGATGCCAGCCAAGAATATTTGACCGCCGGCATACATGATGCATTGATTGGGGAATTGGGAACCATAAAGGGCTTAAGGGTTATTTCTAGAATCTCGACACTTCAGTTCAAGGATAAAGAACTGCCCATTCGGGCTATTGCAAAGCAGCTTGGCGCAGATCATTTGGTTGAAGGTTCACTCTTCTATAAGGGGGACAGTATCCGAATGCAACTGCAATTGATCGATGTTTTCCCCGAAGAAAAACATATCTGGGCCAAGGATTACCATAATAATGTCAATGATATTCTATCGGTGCAAAATACGGCAATACAAGATATTGCCAACTCGATAGAAGTTACCCTTGACGAGGAGAAGAAGGAACGGTTTCAGCTACAGCAAGAGACCAATCCAGAAACTTACAAAGCATATTTGCGAGGAATGTATTACCTCACCAAATCCAATGCTGAGGATTTTCAAAAGGGGCTGGATCACTTGCACCAGGCTGTTGAGATTGACCCGGCAGACCCACTTGCCTATGCCGGTTTGGCTGAGGGATACGCGCTTTTGGGCCATGGTCCTGACCCTATGAACGCCCCTTGGAGAAGGGGAAAAGCAGCCGCTTTGAAAGCATTGGACTTGGACCCTAATTCTGCCAAAGCCCATTCTGCCCTGGCCATGATCCAACTCTATTACGAACGCAATTGGAAAGCTGCAGAACGTTCATTTGCCGTTGCGGAAAAACTGAATCCAAACCTTCCTTATAACCATTACCACTACTCCTGGTATCTCATTCTTTTAGGGAAATGGGAGGAAGCTATTAAAGAACATCAATTGGCCAAACAACTAGATCCATTGGCACCATTGATAATTTCGGACATGGGCCTATTACATTTTTGGATGGGTAATCATAAAAAGGCTATGAAAGAAGTTAAAGAGGCCCTTGAAATTGATAAAGAATACGGACCCGCATGGAAAACACTGGGTGATATTTACATTGCAAAGGGAATGCCCCAAGAAGGAATTAGCGCGATAAAAAAGTCTATTGAAATTAATCCTGCGGCATTATATGAATTGGGAATTGCTTATGCAAAAACCGGAAATAAAGATAAAGCCCTTGAAATTGCTTCCAAAATACAGAAGGGGGAGGTTAGCTCTAGGGAAGCTTTTGGATTAACTGTTATATATGCTCATCTCGGTAATTTTGATGAGGCGTTCAAATGGTTGTCCAAAAAGCCTTTGGATGTTTTGGCCCCCTGGCTCAGGGTTTGGGATGGTCCTGAAGATTTCAAAAAAGAAGCTAGGTTCAAACAGTTTTTAAAAGAGCTTAATCTTCCTCCATTGGAGCCTTCTGCAACATAATTTAAAAAATTCAACATAGTCGAAACCAAAATTTGAAGTAATCACTACATAATCAAAATTGGTTTAATGGGCTTTTCCAGAACTTTGGTACAAGCGTTCGCTTAGTGATTGGCCAATCATTTTTCTAATGTTTAATCGGGTCGTATAGACCTTAAAGTCAATTAATTATGAAAACTCAAAAATTGTTTTCCAGGAAATTTACGTCCTTAATTTTGATAGGAATAGCCATGATCATAGCAATCGGATGCCATGACAACGACGAACAGGATTATATTACGATCGATTCTGGAGCTCAAGATGGTGAATGGGTAAACTTTATCGAGGACCTTTCGTTTGAATCCATCATCTTAACACAAAACCAAGAGGATTTAAATGAAGCACTGCAACAAGCTGCTGAAGGGGATTTGATATTTTTTGAAGATAGCGATGCCCAAAAAACGCAACATCTAAAAAATTCAAAAGACGCTTTCTTTTCCTTGGCCGGCTTTGACGGTGAACAAATTGCAATCAGTACCAAAACCACATCCAATTTTCCATTAGATATCAGTGGGAGTGAAAAAACCAATAAAAGCAACAGAAGTTGTCGCATTTTGGAAATTACACGGTCTTCACTTTCTGTGAACATCGCTCACTACCAGATTATGGTACGTATGGGCCATGGGCCGTATGATGTGGTGCGTATCCACAGAGTGGTACGGGAATCCCGAAAGTATAGACCCATTAGAACTGAAGGCAACGTATTCATGATACACGGTTCATCGCAAGATTTTGATGATATTTTTTTACGCCCCGGGGTAGAAAATCCGGATGCTCACAATTCCTCTCCTTTTTACCTGGCTTCAAATAACATCGATGTTTGGGGTATTGACCTGGGTTGGACCCTGGTTCCCCTGGAAACCACGGATTTTTCTTCCTTCCAAAATTGGGGGATCACAAAAGATACAGGGCATGTGTTAAAATCTATGGCCATTGCCAGATTGGTTCGAGGATTGACCAGACAAGGTTTCGGACGAATGAACCTATTAGGTTTTAGTTACGGTGCGGGACTAACGTATAATGCTGCAATAAGGGAAACGCAACAGCATCGTATTTTAAGGGATATTAAAGGCATAATCCCAACGGACTTTGTTATGGTGTTCGAGCAAAATGATAGCCCGTTTGCTGCGGGTACTTGCTCCCTATCTGAAATGTCCGAAACGGCGCACGCGAATGGGGAATATCAAAATGCCAATGGCGTCGGTTTTATCACCGTGGGTCAAGCGGCTCTTGATAATCCGGAAGGCGATTCACCATTTGCCCCTGGTTTGAGCAATTATCAATTTGCTTTGGCCGCCGCCTCGGGACCACAACCCAATGGCCCGGATTGGCATTTTCTTGGGGGCCAGTTTAACGGACAAATACCCACTGGACTAACCTACACCGAGGAGGAGCGATGGTTTAAGCTGTTGCTATCTTTGGCGCCTTACATGCCCACATACATCACTGCGGAAGGCTTTAAACGGGTTTGTCCTGAAAACCGTGAAAATACAATTGCGGAACTAGGTAAAATAAAGGTGCCCGTATTGTATCTAGGTGCTCAAGGTGGATATGGCAGTGATGGGGTATTTTCCGCCATGCTCACAGGGAGTTCCGATGTAAGTGTTGAGATTGTAACCAAATTACCCAACGGCCCTCGTATACTGGATTATGGCCATGCCGACCTATTTATGGCCAATGATGCCGCAGAAGTCGCATGGAAACCCTTAAGGGATTGGTTGGTTAACCATTAATCTCGAATGCTAAGTGAAAAACCTCCTTTAAATGGAGGTTTTTTTATTGGCCCAGACCAATAGCGTAGGACTCTCAGTTTTGAGAACCCTTGTATTTGCTGGTAGCGGGGACTGGCTACCTTGGACTTCGCTCAGGGCAAACTTCTCATCCAGTAGGCTTCCTTTAAGCCAGTGGAAAAAAAGCCCATCTTTTTGTTAAGGCAAAACATATGTTCAGAGAATTTAAACTGAATGCCGAAATTTGAATACTGGATGACCCGAAACAATGATTTTAATACAAAGAAACCTCCTGGTAATACGGTTTCGCCAAAACATCAACAAAATACTTGAGCCCAACCGTGAAGTTTACCATTAGCACAACGGAAGTACCGTCAGAGAAGGAGTTACAAAAGCTCTTTGCCCAGACAACTTGGGCAGCCAAAAGAAAAAAACCGGAGATCAAGCGAATGCTTGAACATCTGACCGTCTTTGTAACCATTCGGGAAAACTCGGAATTGATCGGTTTCGGAAGAGCCATTTCAGACGGAGTTTATCGCGCTTTAATTGATGACGTCATTGTGGACAATTCGTATCAAAAGTTGGGACTTGGAAAGGTTATCGTTGAAAACCTATTGAAACAGCTAACAGGAATAGAAGGGATATTTCTAAACACCAAACCTGATTTGGAGGGATTTTATAAAAAGTTTGGATTTAAGAAGGTGGTGGGTACGATCACAATGGAAAAATAAAAATCACTTTTGCCCAACGATGAAAACAAAGCAACATTTCCTCAACCAAATACCCCGGTATGCTATTTTAAGTGAAAAAGACGTCCTGGAGGCAGAAGATTCCTTCCACTTAAGCATCCATGCCAAACATGAGTTGCTCTTAAAAACGGGCCAAATCTGCCGACTGTTATATTTCAATTGCCAAGGTCTTGTCCGTTCGTTTCTAGATACTGAAGACAGTAAAGTCTTATGGTATGAATTTGAGCATTCCTTCTTCACGGATGTTACAAGCTTCTTTACAAAGGAGCCAAGCAAGGCCAATATAGAAGTGCTGGAAGAGGATACCACATTGTTAAGTATTTCACTGGATGATTTAAACCGCCTTTTTGAAAAAAATCACAAATGGGCATTTTGGGGCACTCAATTGCAGCAGTATGAATTTGTGAAATTGACCAATCATTATGAGAATCTCAGAATAAAGGATGCCTCTGAACGCTATCACAGGTTACTGGAAATGTACCCACAAATCCTGCAACGTGCTTCTCTGGGAGGGATTGCGTCCTACTTGGGAATCAGTCAGGTAAGTCTAAGTCGAATCCGGGCGGGGAAGCAAAAAAAAGACGCTTTTTAACATATGTAAAAAGAAGTCCCCCTTGGATGGGCTAACTTAGATATATAGGAACAAGCTTCGATATTATGATACATCAATCGACAGCGGTTTTCGTTCTGACAAAGAAAAAACACAGGCAGATTTACTCCATATATACCCCAATAAAGGGATAGGACGAACACGTTTGGAACAGGTATTTTTTTTAACAACGATGACGATACTATTGGACCTGATATTGATGGAGCGTACACCGGAATTTTTGAACGCGACGGAAATACTTCCAAGGTAACGCTAAATTTAAACTATGGTATGTATTCTGGAGAAAGTGACACAGGGGTATTCCCTGCAATTTGTAGCCGAAGTTGTTCCATTTTAAACAATTCAATTGCGATCACTGATGAATGTTTTTGGATTGCCGATTTTGATTGGACTTTGACTTTAAATGAAGAATGGAATCATAGTTTGAATGGAAGCATGCTCATTTTGACCAAAAACAATGGAGATAAATACACATTGACAAAACAATACAAAGCAACTACAATAATGGGTGTCTACAAAAGCAACGCATATGAAAATAGCCGATTTTGAACCCTTTAAAGGACAACATTGCGAAACCACGGCAACGGGAAGTCTTTTAAAACAAATAGGAATTGAACTGTCCGAACCAATGCTTTTTGGAATAGGGGAAGGATTGGGCTACATATTCTGGAATATGAAACTAATGGATTTTCCATTTATCGGTGGACGTATCAAAACAGATAAGCTAACCGAAAATATTTGTCGTAATCTACATTTAAAATTGGAATCAAAAGAGACGTCCTCTTTAAGGAAGGCTTGGCAAAATATCGAAGTACCCCTTGCTAACGGGAAAGCTGTCGGGCTGAAATTGGATTGCTACCATTTGGATTATTTTACCAACAAAATTCATTTTGCAGGGCATTATGTGACCATTTATGGATATGATGATACCTACGCTTACTTGAACGATACGGACCAACAAGGTGGACTGGTACAAACGACTTTAAAAAATCTTGAATTGGCACGGAATGAAAAAGGACCAATGTCTTCCAGGAATTTAAGTTTTACGATAGAACAAATCAAAAAATTGCCAAATCTCAAGCCAATAATCAAAAAGGCCATTTACAATAATGCAACGGACTTTCTCAATCCCCCCATAAAAAACCTGGGCTATAAAGGCATGGAAAAGACGGCGTCTGAAATTAAAAAATGGTTCAAGGAAAGTGATGATGTGCAAAACGAATTTCAGACTTCGGCAATGTTAATGGAACGGGCTGGCACGGGCGGCGCATTGTTTAGAAATCTGTATCGGGATTTTTTAAAAGAGGCCTACGAATTAACGGGAATGGAAGAACTGAACAGCGGATATTTGGAATTCAGGGAACACGCAAAGCAATGGAATGAAATTTCAACCTTATTCTTGAAAATTGGAGAAACAAAAGATGAAAAATACCTGAACAAAGCTTCCGAAACTTTCATTGAACTGGCAAAAAATGAGAAGCAAACAATGGAAAAACTACGAAATGCCTGTGACTAGTATTGGCTATGCGCAATCTGGGCCAAAGTGGCCTTTGCTTCTTCAAAAAGAAAAAGCCACCAACTTTTGTTGATGGCTTTCCTTGTAGCGGGGACTGGACTCGAACCAGCGACCTTCGGGTTATGAGTAAGGATAGTAGTTTTGACCTTTTTCAAAGTAATTGGTAATTAGATAGTTAGTAATTTTTAAAAAGTAGGACCAAAACAAGTTTGGGTACTTTTGAGGGTATTTAAAAATACAAAAAACTATACCTAAGGGAGAACTTCTTTTAACCTTCATGAAACCATATGAAATACAGGACTATGAATGGTTGGATTCCTAATAGTAATACTCTGTGGATTAAGATGTTAATAACTGAAAATCTATGGAATACGAAGGCCTTTGAGGGTTTGCTACTTTTATCCTTATGATTAAATTTTTACTAGCGCTTATATTTCTTTTTTACTCAACTTCCTATTCTCAATCTCTTGGTAAAGAAAGGATTGAAATGCTTAATAAATCGATAGTGAAGATAGAGTTGGACACAATTAGCAGTGGTACCGGCTTTATGATAAGGGATGACGGATGGCTAGCGACTTGTAGGCATGTAATTGAACCTTTAAAGTACACGGATTCATTGGGTCGTGTGCGAATTAGACATATGTACGCCATATTCAATAATGGAGAAAAAGTGGAAGTAGGTATTTTTAATCACCAATTGTTGGATCAAACTGGTTATGATGATTCCCAGGCATATGATTTTGTAATGCTAAAATTAGAGACCAAACCGGAGTTTGAATATAGGCCACTTCGGTTGGGAAAATGGGATGATGTTAATGATGGCGATGAAGTATATACAGCAGGCTTTCCGGTTTCGATCAATAATAGGATTATTTCAAAAGGGCTTCTATCCTCTAAATGGATTCAAAAAATTCCATTATATAAATCTACAGGGGAATTGTTAGGGCATTATGATAGAAACGTAGCTTGGGTCGATATGACAAGTAACAAGGGCAATTCTGGGGGGCCAGTCATAAAAATAGGGAGAACTCCTGAAGAAGATAGGGTTATAGGTATTGCCAGTTTTATTTTGAACCCCGCTGGTAACGAAGCTTCACAGGTATACAATTTCTATCGTAACCTAAAAAGAAAAAACGATAATAGAATTGGTTTGAACGATCAAATGGAAATCCTTTTTAAATCAGCTTCTTATAATAGTATTGGAATATCTGGGGTGATTTCTAGCGATTATCTCTCCGAATTACTGTCGAAAGTGAGTCGTTAACAACACTAACGGTATGGACCAAGCTGGCCTTTTTTGCGTCAAAATTCCTGTAGGTGATAGAAGAATTATCAATCATTACTTCTTGCGCTACCGCACTTTTGGAAGTTGAACACCCAGCCAGTACTACCAGAAAAAAAATAACAACTAAAGCCCTCATAATCTTTTGGTTAGCTTTCTGTAAGAAATTATATACGAATATATGACATACGCAAAATAATATACGAATAAATGTTGTGTAGATCGATCAATGGTATGTTAAATCGGCTAAACACGGGGTATGTCCCTTCAATACTTTTGCTGTAGGCATTATTGCCCCAATTGATGATTTAGTGCATAGGCCTCTGCAATTTTAATCATTAGGGCTATCAATGCGGCGATAAAAATGAGGATGGCGGCTATTAATCTTAGCCAGTCGGAGGTGGATGGAGTTTTCATAGGCACACGTTTTTTCAAATTAAAAAAATCAACGTGTACAATGCTTTCCCCTACTGACGATAGGAAAGCTACAAAATTAATTTTCGCCCAATGTTAATTTATTGTGAACACAATTCATTTTTCGTTTCATTTTTAAATATGCCCAATTATATTGGGGTTATTTGACAATAATTCAATAAAATGGGGTTGGAATTAACAAAAAAGTAAAAACTAAAAAAAGCAAAGTGGTTTTTGCTACTCTTTCCCTTCAATTAGCCGTTCCACGGCATGGACCAGCTCTGTATGTCCCTATTCTATGGTGATTAGCCGCACAAAGCCTGCATATTTTTCATTTTGTAGCAATTTCTTATGGTGGACCAAAAGAAAATCGACCAAAACATCCATTTCCTCTGGATGGTGCAGTAGCCCGCTATTCAAATTTACCTTGCTTTCACCAATTTTAACCATCCTGTCCTTACGGGCATAACTTTCTATTATATTGCCAATTTCTTTATTATAGAAATCCTCAAAGCCATCGAGCTTCTCGAAGTACTTGAGTCTTGTCCTTAATTGTGGAGGCGCATCCCGTTTAAGAAAACTGTTAACTGTGGTAGGAGCATTGCCTAAAACGTTTGCTAGTTTACTTTGAGATATGCTCTTAAGTTGTAAGTAATCCTTTAAAATCTGCTTAAAATTATCCATAGACTTATGGGTTTTAAGCAATTAACCCCTTTTTGCTTTCAATCGATTGTTTTATGGATTCCCCTAAAATGACGAAAGCCCCTTCCTTTTGATGAAGCTTTTGATGTAGTAGCGGGGACTGGACTCCCTTCGGCTTCGCTCAGGGTAAACTTCTCGTCCAGTGGGCTTCCTTCAACTTGGTACAACAAAAAAAGCCCCATCTTTTTGATGAAGCTTTTGACGTAGTAGCGGGGACTGGACTCGAACCAGCGACCTTCGGGTTATGAGCCTTATATACACCCCAATTGTTTTAGCAAGAAAATATTTTAAATAACTGAAAATAAATAAAATATGTTTCATATGGTTTAATATGATGTCATATGAAATCGTAAAATGTTTCAGATATGTTTCAGTAAAAATCATCAATGTTTTGTATCTTTACTCAACTAAAGATAAGGGTTTTGGCGACTATCAAATTAATGCTCTGGAGATATGACAAGAAAAAGGATGGCACAATGCCCATCGTTTTGAGGGTCATTAAGGATAGAAAACCCAAATATGTTTTTACTGGAGAATCTATCCTTGAAAAGCATTGGAGTTACCGAGACAACAAGGTTAAAAAATCGCATCCAAACTCAACACGGCTCAATAATCTTTTGATTAAAAAGCTGAGTGAGGCCCATGCCACCATTTTGGAGCTTGATGCCAAGGATGCTAATCACTCTGCCAAACAGATTCAAAAACATGTCAGGCATCGCAAAATAGCTGTCTCTTTCTTTCCTATTGCGGCTGAGCGTATTAAGAACAAATATGAGGCAGATATACTCTCAGTTGCTAAGTCAGAGCTTGCCATTCTACATAACATTCAAGAGTTTCTGGATTATAAAAAAGGCGCGCCAAAGGCTAAAGTTATTGCCGAAATCAAACAGCGCAGAAAAGAACGGATGAGTAAAGCTAGAAAAGGAGAGATTACCATTTATGATGAATTGGCAATTTTTAATAAGCGCATCTCTCTCGCTTTTGAAGATATAGATGTTGCCTTTATCAAACGCTACAAAGTCTTCTGTTCAGCTTATTTGGGTCATTCAACAAGAACAATTAGCAACCAACTCATATTCATCCGAACCTTATTCAACCAGGTGATTACGAGCGGCGATGTAGATGCGAAATTCTATCCCTTTGCAGGAGATAAAGAGAAAATAAAGATTACATCTAGTAATAAGATTGGCCTGAATGCTTATGAAATAAAAAGAATTGAGGATTTGAAGTTAGAGACCGGGACATCCATCTGGCATTCACGCAATCTATGGCTCTTTGCCTTTTATTTTGCGGGTCTTCGGATTTCTGATGCTCTGGAGCTTAAATGGTCCGATTTTGTTGATTGGCGTTTATATTACACCATGAACAAGAACGAAAAGCCGATAAGTCTTCAAATCCCTAAAAAAGCGATTGAGATTTTAAAGCTGTATGAAGGGGGTAAGCGTAATAAAGATGATTATGTTTTTCCGTTCCTAAAAAAGGCCAATCCCAAAGACCCAAAGGATATTTTTACCAAAACCCGAAATGCTACAAGCCTATTTAATAAGTATCTAAAGCGCATTGCCGCTAAATGCGAGATTGAAAAGAATTTGTCCAATCATATTGCGCGCCACTCGTTCGGTAATCTGGCTGGAGACCGCATTCATCCTTTGATGCTTCAAAAGCTATATCGTCATAGCAATTTAAAGACCACAATCAATTATCAAGCGAATTTCATTCATAAGGAAGCCGATGATGCTCTGAATGAGGTCCTGAATTATTAATTTTAGAAATCCCTGTTAAATTTTAAAATGTCTGAGTCAAGCTACGCTGAAAAATTTGAACATGATTTTGAAAAGTTATTCCAACAAGTAACTAGACTATGCGAAAATCAAGAATTTCACAAGGTTTCAGAGATTGGTAGAGAAATTCAAAAGACTCATAATCCATCGGAATTTGGTATTAAGACAAAAAGATTCCAATTGTTTTTGGTTTTTGCAGATGTAGAGCACCTTTTAGGTAATCCAATATTATCTAAAAATATTCTTGATTGTATTGAAGATCAAGACATGGGAGTAGTTGCTAAGGGAACAATTACGCGTGAGGTCCCTCAGTATGAATATCCCAAAAGCACAATGGAACTTATAGGAAATTTACTTGGTGGTTCCTACGGAAAACCCAAAGGTTACAAAACCCAACACCAAAAAGAGGCTTATGTGAATAAGTCACAATTAAAAATAATTGAATTAAAAATACTCAACGATATTTCTTTGAACAATCTTACAAGTGCTTTTTTGAGTATTCAAAAATTGAGTAAGGAACTTGGAAAATTAAAGGGTTCTGTTTTTTTTGATGATATAACCACACTTCAATTAAGTGTCTCGAAACTTACTGAAGAATATCGCCGCAAACTGTTATTGAACGATGTAACTACAAAATATGAATTCAAAAATGAATCACAGGATTTTAATTTGGATTTAATCACCCCATATTTCAATTATTCTCAAGACGAACTTTATGGAATTCTTGGTTCATATGTAACTACAAGTACAAGAAGGCATTGTAATGCCATCCAATCTCAAATTAATAAGCTTTCTAAAGGGGAAGATGTTTTGCTTCTAAAATCTGGTAATGAATTAACTCCCGATGAGCAAAGACTTAATATGGCAAAAAAACAAGAGGATATATCCTTTGGTAAAGAATTATGGGATGCTATGAAAAGTAGTATGTATGATACCTTATGTGATCCAAAAAGCAGACCAGGTAGAATACTATTTGACAAAGATCAAATGGTTAAATTGGTTATCAGCTCCCTTACTATTATTGGGGTTACTGCTAATCCGGTTTTGGGTTCAATATCAGCCCTAGTCTTTATGTGGGGGTTGGATACGGTATGTAAAGTAGCTGAAAAGAGGATTAATTCAGGAAAATAGTGGGAAAAATCACCATCGATAGTGAAGCATTCTATTCTCTGATTGAAGAAGTTGTAGAGCGTGTAAGAGATAAGGAAGAGATTAAACAGGATAAATGGATTTCTGGTCGCGAGGCCATGCATAAGATGCGCATTACGTCCCCTACTACGCTTGCCATGCTCAGAAATAAAGGAAAAATCCGCTATACCCAGCCAGAGAAGAAAATCATTCTCTATGATAATGATTCAATAGACGAATATTTGGAAAAGCATGCAAAAGACACTTTTTAGATGGAGGTAAATCAAGATTATATAAAAGGTTTTAACGAAGGATACCTAATCAAAAAGCATAAACCAGAATTGGCTTTGAGTTTGAGTCAAGTTAAGTTTCCTGAAAGCGAACATCATTTTGCATCCGGGCTGAAGGCAGGAATTATGCAGCGACAAATGGAAATCGTGAAAGAGAAGAATAATGTAAAGGATAAGGAAAGACTGACCAAAGACCACGATTTTGAAAGAGGTAGATAGTTTTTGTTTTCAATAGCAAGGAAATTGGATTTTAAGCCCTCTACATTACGATTAAGCAAAATCTTCGGTGCTACCCTCAAATTTCTGATTTATTAGCCCCCTGCCCTCTGAAATTCCAAAAGAAGGCTATAGCAATTCAAGTCAATCTCTGAATTGACACTTGTTTTATGTGTTTTGAGGCGTTTTGAATGAATTAAGTGGGAGAGAATGACATGGTTTTCCTGAATTGCTCTAATTTCTTCTCCAATTCCTTATCTATATTATAAGAATCTTTAAGATATGTATTAGTGTTGGACTCTAATGTCCTATCAGTATTTCTGGGCTTTTTTGCTGGTTTTTTCAAATTAGGACGCAAAAGCGCAAATTTTAAGAACACCTGTATTCCTACTATCGCCCCAATTCTATTTTTAGTGTAATTGTAGGTCAAATACCCTGCCCTCGCAGCATCTTTCAAATATCTGAAAACCTGCCTAGGGCTTCGGCCGAGATGTTTAGCAATTACCGACTTGGTTGTTTTTAAATCCTGTCCTTTTCCCGCCCAACCAGAAAGCAGGGCAATCATGCACCTTGTTCCTGGCATTAACCGCGCATCTTTCATCACGCTTTGTTTCATTGGCAGAATGTAAGACCCTTTATCTTGCATCTGCTGATAGAGATATCGCTTGGGTAGATAAGCCCCCTGCCCCGCTGCATCCATTGAAACGGTCGCGAGAATGTTTTTAAGGAATGGAAGGTTTTGAACGTGTTGCATCTTCTTTATCAAGCACGGACAATTTAGATGTGGAAAAGGATGCAAAAATTCTTTGCCGAGTCATTAATGACTTGCATTCGATTCGTTTAATAGATACCCTGTGGTTATTGATTTTGCAGGGTACCACTCTGAATTTTTAAGAACCGCCGCGCCAACGGCGGTTTTTTCTTTTCCTTAAATTAAAAGCCCGAAAAGCTTCTCCTTGAGATAAGAGTTTGAATAATTTGATTCCCAGAATAGAGAATCGGCATGCTTTACGTTAGCAAAAGTTAAGCATTAACGCAACTTGACGTATGTTTAACGTCAAGTATATGACATTAATCCCTTGTTATAATTATGACTTACACAGCTTAACGTTAAAAATTTACACATGATTTACATTCAAAACGCATGGCCTTTTACGGCTTTTAACGGTGTACTGTTTTACTATTATAACAACTCTACTGTTTTTTTCTTACGTCAGATTTGGTAAGGTAGACACGTTAATTCAACGTTTCTTTACATGGATAACCAAATGTTTTTATCACCTACCGAAGCCGTTAAAACTTATGACGTTAGCAAACCCACTTTGTACGCAGACATGAAGGAAGGCAAGCTTTCCTACGATCTTGATAATCGGGATAGAAGAAGAATTAATGTAGCTGAACTTGAAAGAATTTATGAAAAGCGTAAAAAAGATAATGTAGGTAAGGAAGCGTTAGAAAGCGTTAAATCCCAAAAATCCACTACGTCAAGTGACCTAAGCGTTGCGGAAGTCACCATAAAACACCTGCAAGAAATGCGCGATACACAAAAGGAACATTACGAATCCGAAATAGAAACCTTAAAAGATGCATTAAAACGAGCCCAAGAAGGACAAAACAAGGCTTTACTTTTATTAGAGGATAAAAGAAGTGGAGGAGGGAACTGGGAAAAATCAATTAAAGCCCTCGAAACACGAATATCAAATTCTGAAAAATCCCATAAAGAACTTATCGAAGCTAAGGAGAAATCAGAACAAGAGCTGGCAAGGTATAAGCGAGCCTTGCGAAACGAACGCAGCAAATCATGGCTTGATAAGCTATTGGGCAGAAATCCAAAACGCCGCCCTGCACAAAAGGCATCCTGACATTGGTAAGGGCAGGGGATTCAAAGTTTGTGTTGTCAGTTCCGTTTCAAAAGCGAAAAATAGTTGCGAATTAAAGTCTAAACAATTCTGCGCCGATCGATGACGCAGCCCGATTCATCGGGTTAAAAGCATTGAATTTTTGATTTAAAATAAAAAATTCTAATCCCTGCTATGACAAGCTAATTGCCCAGACTCCTCTTATAATTTGTCATTTTTGAAAAATTATGAAAGGAGAATACAATGACAACACAAACTCAAAATAACACCCCTCACTACAACGTCTATTTTGTTGACGATACAGATAAAGAGCCCCGTTGGATTCGTATAGGTGCAGCTAGGGATAACCTTGATGAAAGAGGCGTTAGTCTCAAAATCGATGCTATGCCTATGGATTTTAAAGGTGAGCTTGTTCTTCGTAAATCTAAAGCTAAGGGCGTTAGTGCATAAAACCATAATCTATGGCGTTTTAAAGGAGCTGCGTTGCAACTCCTTTTTTACTTGGGGGAGGGGGCTTGCCGCCCCGCAAGAGCCAAGAAAAAAACTTCACCGCGCCCAATTTTTGTTTAGCTGGCATCCAAATGGTTGCCGCAAACAAAGGGACTTGTTCGTTTCAACGCCCTACGGGTTTTCTTGCACATGCTCCTAGGCTATTCCGGTTAGGCAATGGTCCGTAAGCACAGCTCTCACAAAGTTGACTTTACGTCTGTACTTACCAACCAAGAGATAATTGTGTTTTTCTTTTTTTAATAGCAAGCGGATTTTTTTAGCTCAAATCTTCAAATTCAATGTCCATAACAAATAACTGTTCGTTTTTATCATCAATACCAGTTGAACATTCTTTAATCCATTTGACGCGATTAGCCCCTAACCACTCTGCTAAAGGTGCGAGGCCACGCCCCGTGACTGTTATTTGCAGCGATATTGATTTAATAGAAATGCCGGAGGAAGGGTCATAAAAAATTATGGGCTGCTGAGAGTAGGGCATGAAAACTATTTGCCCATCTCTTTTTATTAACTTCAAAGAATTGGCATACGTGTTTGGTTCGAATACTCCATAATATTCGCTCTTTGGTCGAGATGAGAAAGAGGTTGCCGAAGGAGAGGCTGGCTGTTTTTTATTAACGTCCCAATTCTGGCTCCCAGCCCCCCATTTTTCCTTGAGTTTTTGCTTGTCCATATTTGGTTTTTATAGTTTCCATTGAGGGCCTGATGCGCTCTTCATAAAAAGTCCTAACCCGTTCCATATGACCAATTTTCCGCTGCATTTGTTCCTTACGCATTTTTTCAACTTCCAAGGCACTCATATTATCAACTGGCCTACTGACAGCCTCCTTCAAAGCTTGCTTATCGTCTGTGAAAATCTGGCATTTCTCAATACCTCTCGAAACAGAGACATAAAACTGCTTATCATTTGAAGCTGATAAGGAAACAGAGCTTTGAGCCAAAATAACCGTCTTGGCATCTCTGCCCTGGGAAGCATGAGAGGTAGAACAATAGCCATGATTAAAATGAGCTGCATCTTTCGAAATAACAGACCCATTTGAAAGCCGAATATTTCCTTGGTCATCAAATCCTTCAACTTGATAATTCTGGCCATTAAAAAGATTGCGGCCATCCATCGCTTTTAGGTTTTTAGTCAGTCTTAGTCGATCGCCAGTTGCTAAATCAATTGATTTGCTCGAATAAACTTCGAACGACTGCACAGCATCAAAAGCAAGAGGTTTTACAGTGTCTTGAACACTTGTTTTTAGATTTACGGTGCCATTGGATTTTATGTCTGCAACTTGATATTTGACCCCAGCTTTAAAGCCAGAACCGTTCCTGTGAAATTCTACGGTATCACCAAGAAGGTAATTGGCTTTATTTTTCTTTTCGCTTTCGGTTAAATATCGGCTCTGTAAACGCTCAAAGGGTCTATCTTTTAATCCAATCCGCTTTTTAGCCTTAAGCTCATCACGAACGGCTTTGGTAATATCTTCAGCTTCCCTATGGGTTGGAGAGACAATAATCGCGTCCTTTGAATTGTTTTTGGTCGCGTCAGCATAACTTTTGGCAATGGCTTTATTGCGCTCATCTTTATCAAAAGCCTCATGTACCGCGCCTTGTTTATCGAGCGAATCAAAGGCTCTCTCCATCACGTCACGCCTTTTTTGTGGGTTTTTGAACTGCACTGCTTTTGCCAGTTTTGCGATGGCATTTTTATATTCTTTAGAATCTCTTTGCCGAACAATTTCACTCACTCTGGAAACATGGGTTTTAGATTTTGTTTCCAAGATTTTAAGCGCATCACCAGCCTCAACAGCGGAATGTTGTTTCCAATCTCCTGATAAGATGACCCTTGAATTTTGCTCATAAGCAATATCAATAAGCTGGTTCATAGTCGGAACACCAACAAGGCCAGCTTCATCGATGAGCATTACATTATCCTTTAGTTCATTTTGCACCTTTTTACTTTTCAACAGCAGCGCGATTGTATCGGCTGTCTCAAATCCTTTTTTTCGTAGCACGTCTCTTGACGCATCGGAGGAGGGGGCAAAGGCAAAGATTTCTTTGCCCGTTTGCTCTACCCCATTTTTAACTTCTTGCAGCAAAGTGGTTTTTCCAACGCCAGCATCACCGGACAAAATCATGATTTTGTCCGTGTTCCCCAAAATCCCATCCACAGCCAAGCGTTGCTCTTGGTTAAGGATGGAATTTTGAATACGGTAATTCGGATTCAAAGCAGGTTCAGATGCTCTGCCATGCGCCGCACTTTGCACCAGTTTTTTTTCCTCATTGAGCATATTTAAAGTGGTCAAATAACGAACTGTGTTACGCTCAGCAGCAACGATATTTGAACGTGAGCTCAATTCTTTTTTCAATGCACCAGGATTGATTTGACCAGAAGACAAATCAATCGCATAGGCCAATAATCGCTTCTCTGAAATACTGCTATTACGCTCCATAAAATGTTCCAATGATAAATCAATGGTTCGTTTCGCATCTAATTCAAATGAACCTCCAGAGCCGCCATCATCGGGAGGTGTTCCCTTTGCATTTTGTACAAAGCTTCGCTCTTTATCGGTCAGACGGTTATCCCATATTTGAGCCAATTTATTATCAGGAACACTTTGATGTTTGTCATTACGGGTTAAACGACCCAACTTGGCTTTAGCTTTTGCTGATACTATGCCCCGAGCCAAAGCAGCTTTTTCGATTTCTACGGTGCGCCCCGAATATTTTTCGATTAGCTCACGGGAAAAGTCTTTTATCTCCCATCTTTTACCTGTTTTCTCTAGGGCATAGCCCGCAGACTTTAATTGTTCCCCTAGATAGGAATGATATAAAGCCTCGTAGTAACTAGCTTGTGATTTAACAATGCCCATCTCAATAGCCCGAAAGCGTTTTTGTTCCTCGCACCATGTGGCGTTGATAAGTGTACAATGTGAATGGAGCTGTGGATCAGGGACAAAATATTTTCCACTTTCATTATTCTTCTCTATTGGGCGAGAAGTTTCATGAACGAATTCCGCAAACAGACCATTGCCAGTAGTGTGGTAATGCTTTTTACTGCCCGTTCCCATTTGAGTTTGTAGATTATCCTCTAATTCAGCCATGGCTTTTTGCACGGCGAGGCTATGTGCATTCAAAATATCTTTGTCCCCTGTGAGTGCATGTAAAATAGAAACCGATTTGGGAGCACTAAAGGTGCAATCATACATTGGCCTTCGATTGGAAGAATTTCTTGCGGTCAACCTTGAGCTAGAAGAAGGGTCTATATTATGAAGTAGGGCTTCAAAATCCTTAGATTGAACCTCACCACATAGTTGTAGCAAATCGGCAGCCTTACCATGCCATTGCCCTTTGATTGCATTTTTTTCGCAGTAATAATCTTGTTGTGCCAAATTTTCCCTGAAATAACGAACAGCGGCGTCAGCATTTTTACTAGGTTCAATTGACAACATAAATTAATACTTAAGTGAAAGCAGAGTAGGGAAGGTAAAAGAAGATAAGATTTGTTATAGACATCTCGTCTTATGGGAGAAGACCGATAATAAGATACAAAAATTACAGCAGAAAAAAAGATAAAAATAAGACCACGCATTTTTTATGCACAACCAAGAATTGTAAAGTATATACGGGTTATTTGGATTTATTGAAATCCTCCTTGGCTTTGCCTGTTAGCATTGCCGTGTTTGCATCTTTTCTTGCTGATTCCTTTAGTCTCGTTGTGGTTTCTAAAAGCCTTTTTTCTGTGTTATTTATTTTTTTGAGGTCAGGTTGTTTCTTTGCAGGTGTACCTTTTGGTTTCAGCTCTGGTGAAGGCTTTTCATATTTCGCTCTAGCTCTTTTTTTTATCTCCTCGAGCTTTGCGCTTTTTTTATCATAGCTTACCGAAACTTTTTTAAGATTATCTAATTTCTTTGGATTTGCTGGCTTTTCTTCAATCGCCTTTTGATAGTATTTTCCCGTGATGGGATGGTTGCCAGGATATTCGTTTTGTTGTTTCTCGCTAAAATCCTTTTTGAGGGTACCTTTTTTGTCGTCCATATTTTTGATTTATGGTCTTAGAATCAGTACAATAAAGGTCTCTTTTTTTTCTTAGAAAACAAAGCCTAGGCGTGAATCAATGAACTTAAAATCAATTAAAAGACTTCGAAAAGATAATGTAGAATTGCTTTTTGACAAAGTGCTTTCTGAATACTCAATGGAAATAGCCGTTGAAGCACAAGTTCACTTAGAGCGATATTTGCAGTACTACGACCCCCAACTGCTATTGATATTTGAGGGGGAGAAAGATCTTTTCGACTTTTATTTTGAATTTGAGTCTGAAAATTACGAAGGCATATGCCCCAGAAGAGAAACTTTAAATCTTTCACTTTTTCATATTTGTGATTATGTTGAGTTACTCGCTGAAGATGGGATTGAAATGGAAAATTTTGACATTTATTTTGATTCCTTTGTACGCAGATTATTGGGTTGGTCACCTCTTTTTATAGATGAGAATGGAGAAGGGGGTCAGTTGCCAAAGGGTGATTTGGTGGCTAATAGATATTCAAAGTGTTCGGATAAAGAAGAGATCATTAATGAACTGATAATTCATGAAGGTAGTGTATTGGATTACATTTCTCATGAAAGTTTAAAAAAAGAGTTTCCAAAATTTGCAGAAATCGCGAGACGATACGTACTCGATTTCATGAGAAGAAATAATATTGATAAGGGTAAGGTTTTCCTTAACAATACGATATTTCAAACAATTTCAGATAATAAAAACAATTTCATTTACAGAGCGTCAAGGCTAATATGCGAATCAATAAAAAATCATGAGCAGATTGATTTATCGAAAGCAGAGAAGGACGTAGTCGAATCAGAATTGGCTCAAATATTTGGCCTTCCTGTTCCGGTCTCTTAAACATTTATTCAAATAGGCATATCTTTTATAAATTAGGAGGAAATAAATCCAACCTAATAAATGAACCTCAATTCCTTATTTGGTAAGAAGAACCCTAATAAGCCTGTAAAAGCCTTAAAGACTCCAAACCGGACTCAAAGTTTTCTTGATAAACCTATTTTGAATTTTATAGGGGAAGACTTAAAAAAATATCCTTGGACCTTGCGTCATGCCACTATGGGCACACAAATATTTGGTGCAACAGGTAGTGGAAAATCAAGTGGTTCAGGTAAAACCATCGCTAAGTCATTTTTGAAAAATGGTTTCGGTGGGATAGTTCTTTGTGCGAAACCCGGGGAGAGAAAAGAATGGGAGGAATATGCTAGATTAACTAATCGTTCAAAGGATTTAATAGTTTTTTCCGGAAATAGTAATCTTTGTTTCGATCCATTGAACTATGAAAGCAAACGTGTGGGAATAGGGGGAGGAGAAGTATTGAATATTGTTGATTTAATTATGCGCCTTTATGAAATAGGCCAAAGTTTTATGTCTTCTTCAGGTGGTGTGGAAACTGAACGTTATTGGGAAAATGCACTGCGTAGAGCTGTTTCTCGTTCGGTTGAGCTACTGTTATCGGTAAGAGAAGATGTGACCATTGAAAAATTAAGAAGAATTATAGTAGATTCAGGAAAAGAAGAACATTTCAAGGATTTTAAAGAGTACATTTTTGCTTTTCAAAATGTTCCTAAAGATGACCCCGATTATGAATTATTGAAAGAGGCCGTCAACGATACAGTTAGAAAGAATTATTGTTTGCAATTGATGCAAAATGCCAAAATCCTCCAAAACCAATCTAAACTAAGCTCAGATAGATTCTACTTCCTACAAAGTTATTATTTAAACGAATACTACCTTCTATCAGAAAAGACAAAAAGCACAGTTTCTGAATATTATTTGGGATTGGTCGAGCCTTTTTTAAGCGGAGTTCTAAAAAAACATTTCGTTGGCAGATGTGATTCTCAGCTATTGCCGGAAGTCACATATGAGAAAGGTAAAATTATTATTCTCGATTTTTCAATAAAAGAATATTTATTATCTGGAGCATATGCTCAAGGGATTTATAAGTATTTATGGCAACAAACGATGGAAAGAAGGGACATCAGCAAAAATAACAGGCCTGTATTCATGTGGGCAGATGAAAGTCAATACTTTATAGACCCCAAGCATGATGCTCTTTTTCAGACAACGGCAAGAAGTGCTTTGGTATGTACAGTATATCTAACCCAGAATATTAATAACTACTATTTTGCCATGGGTTCAAACAACCCTGAATCTAGGACAAAGAGCTTGGTTGGTAACTTAGCGACCAAAATATTTCATGCAAACAGCGATTTTGACACTAACGAGTTTGCCTCCAATGTGATAAGTAAAAAAGAAAAGATTAAAACAACAATCAATTTCGGAGATAAGTCAGCAACAAAATCGAATGTTAGTAACTACGAATATCAGGTAGAGCCTAGTGAGTTTATTTCACTTCAAACGGGCGGAGCCTCAAAAATCGTAACTGCCATAATTGCCCAAACCGGTCGGGTATGGGGTGACGAAAATTTCTTAAAAAGCAAATTTATTCAAGATTAAATTCTAAACATTGAGAAATCGAAGGGCATACATCGATCCAGAAATGGAATTTAAGATTTATCTGAATAGTTATTTAGCTTTTACCAATAAGTGGGGTTTTATAAAGGGTACTATTTTTTGGTTTTTTAGCACACTAATTCGTTCAGCATCGGCTTCGTTAATGCTTTTGATAAGGTATGGCATGGGAAGGGGATCAATAAGTATTATAATTGTTTTAGGTGCATTTATTTGGATGAACTTTTTTGTGCTTTGTGACATTCCATTTAAAGATTTTTTACTTTATGAAAATCAAAATGAATTACCCGAAGCATTAGCCGTAACATATTGGTACACCAAACAGTTTTTTATTAACCTTGGTCGAGTTGGTGATGCTATTCTTGTGAATTGGGCAGGGTATCCAAGTGTCTCAAAGAGTATCTTTTTTTTATCAGTAATTGTATTAATCTCCGGAGTTTTTAATTTATTTCGAGAGCAAATTGTTCAAGATGCAAATAAGCCCCATGTTGGATTTAGAGGATATAGTTTTCTTTTTTCATGGGCGGATAAAAAGTTCAATTCAATTGACTCTGGTTTTTTCCAAAGAATCGTAGAACCGATTATCCTTTTTGGTTTTGGAGTGATATTTATTTGGGCAGAAGTACAACAAAATGTGGGTTGGTGGCTTGTTTTAAGTTCTTTGGCCATGTTTTATGAGGAGCAGCGGGCCTTTAGTCGTGAAAGAAAGTTCAAAGACCCCACTCGACGATAAAAACTTACCTTTCATCTTCTTTTTAAATATTTCCGTTTGGATGTTTTTATGGTCTGGATGTAATTTTTATTTTTAAGACCTCCCCTAAGAAATTTCTGATATTGTTTAATAGTAAAAACCAACCAATGGCTAAAAATGACAATCCATTTGAAGTAGAATCCCCAGATAATTTTGAACAAAAGAGCATTTGTTGCTTCGTAGTAGATGTATCAGGCTCCATGAGTGGTCAGCCAATTGACGAGTTGAATCGTGGGTTGCAAGAGTTTCACTCCGAAATCTCAAATGACCCCGTAGCATCTAACCGCCTTGAAGTAGCAATAGTAACGTTTGATAGTTCTATTGATGTCGTTTTACAACCATCTTTAGTAGATAACTTTGATATGCCAACATTGGTCACCAAAGGAAGTACCAAGTTGGTTGATGGAGTTAGAGAAGGGATACGATTAGTTGAGGATAGAAAAAATTGGTATAAACAAACAGGACAACCATATCTAAGACCTTGGATCATCTTGATTACAGATGGTTATCCTGATTCGGGACAAGATGTAAATGGCTTACAAAAAGAAATAGAATCAGCTTCCAATGGAAAAAAATTCGTCTTTCTACCTATTGGAGTAGGTGGGGCAGATATGGGTATTCTTAACAAGATTTCTGGCTCCATTAATGATAAGAAAATTCCAGCCATGAAAATTCAAGGACTCAAGTTTTTTGAATTTTTCGAATGGGTGAGTGCTAGTATGTCTACAGTGGCGGGTTCAAAGGAAGGAGATAATATTAATTTACCTGACCCTAGCGATTGGATGGAAGGTTTTAAAATATAAGAAGTGATAGAAATATCTGTTTTTTCAGTTTTATTGCTTCTTTTCTTTATTATCATTCAATTTCAATTAAATCAGTTGGGTAAACGAGTTGAAAAAAATGGAATTAAGAAAGAAAATCCTCTTTCGGTTGAAAAAGAACCTCAAAAAACACCTCCTGTTGAGCCGAAGAAGAAAAAGCTTTTAACATTGTTTAGCAACGTTTTGTCACCGGAAGTAAAGGAAAATATGACGGAATGGGTTATTCCTCATGCCTCCGTAATTGGTTTGCAACACTTGCAAAGTAAAGATCCTTCGCCATGTCAGGATTCACACGGTATTAAAATGATTGATGGGGAAAGTGGGATTGCAGTAGTTTGTGACGGGGCTGGGTCTGCTAAGAATTCAGATAAGGGCTCTCAATTCGTTGTGAAGAAGACTCTTAGTACATTTAGCCAAATAATATCTGATAATAAGTGGTCTAACACGAAACTTCCAAAAGAAAAAGAATGGAAGGCAGCCTCTCTAAAAGGGTTTAATAAGATTAGACATGATTTGGAACTTTATGCGGAGGAACTGGAGTGCGAAACTAAAAGCCTAGCGTGTACAATAATTGCAGTAATATTTTTTAAAGATTCGTTGTTATTCGCCCATATTGGGGATGGACGGGCTGCCTATCAGAATAAAAATGGTGAATGGAAATCTATATTGAATCCTCATAAAGGGGAGGAAGCCAACCAAACTATCTTTATTACCTCTGATGCTTGGTTAATAAAGGATTTTGAAATGAAAGGTATTCCAGTCCCAGAAACCCTAATTGTAAAAGAAACAATTGATGCGTTTGTATTAATGTCCGATGGTCTTGAGTCACATTCTTTCGAACTTGGTTTTTTCGATGAAGAAAATCAGGTATTTGTTGAAAAGAATGAACCGTATGCCAAGTTTTTTAATCCCTTAAAGGAAACAGTTTTAAAGATGAAGGCCGAAGGCTTTTCTTTTGAAGAAATACAGGATAAGTGGCAAGGATTCCTAGAAAAGGGAACAGAGAGAATAAAGAACGAACCAGACGATAAAACCTTGATTCTTGGAATAAAAACGTAGGCCTATGGCGACAACTACTTATACTACGCTAAAGGGTAAAAGAGTAAGAATCGAGGACAATCATTTTGGAAAAGGGGGCGAAGGAAAAATCCATAAGGTCCTTCCAACTAAAGACTTCCCAAATCACTGTGCGAAAGTCTTTTTTGTCAAGAAAGTAACCTCCAAATCGCAAAGCGAGCATGAGAATCGCGATTTTAGAATAAAATACATGATTCTCAATCCTCCTGTACAACTTGAGGACGATAAAGTTCGAGTATGTTGGCCTGTTGATGCTCTTTATAATGGTAAGCACATAATCGGCTTCATAATGCCTTTGGCTTTTAACGACTCGATTCAGTTGTACGGCTTATGCCAGCCTAAATTAAAGAAAAAGTTATCTAATGATTGGCACGCAACCTATAACCGATTGACAAAGAATGGGGTTTTATCAAGGCTTAAGTTGTGTACTAATATTTCAATAGCTATCAATAATGTTCATAACGACTCTGGATATGTCTTTGTGGACTTAAAACCACCAAACATATTGGTCACTCGAGATGGAAAAGTTTCATTAATTGATTGCGATTCTCTTCAGATTTCAGAGAATGGAAAGGTTTTTTTCCACGCATCGGTAGCTACTGAAGAATATATTCCTCCCGAAGGAAGAAATGTAGACACAAAAACAGCGACTATTGAGCAATCTTGGGATTTATTTTCTTTAGCCGTTATTTTTTACCAAATTTTATTTGGCCTTCACCCCTACAGTGTTTCATTTAAAGGAATGAATGAAACGAACAACAGCCTTCAGTACCGAATACGGAATTCTTTGTTTGCACATGGTCAGCGCAAAAGTGAAATAACAGTGGCACCAGAACTTCACAATCACTACAATTTGTTGCCTTATGATTTACGTGATTTGTTTAAGAAGGCCTTTGAAATCACCATCTATGGCCAGAATGGACGACCCACAGCTGAGGAATGGGGAAGGGCATTTTATGGCGCAATACAAAATGATATTTGGATAGGTCGGGGTTTTTCACAATTCCAAACAAAACCCCCTTTAAAACCTTTTGATATTAAGAGGGGGACCGGAACTACAAATCAACCAGCGCAAAATCCAGTAGTTGCGAAACAAGAAACACATTGGTGGAAAGTAATTCTCTCATATGTGTTCTGGTTTGTTCTGTTTATAGTTCTGATGATTCAATGCGGTAGTTAAATTAATATTTTTGAAATGAGATTCATTCGTTGGTTATTAATCCCTCCTTTTTCACTCTTTGCATTTTCTCTGGCTCTCTTTCTAACTACTTGGGTAAGCGAAAAGTTATTGGGACAATGGGTAATTACAGCCATATTAGCTCACTTCTATGCTGGATTTATTTGTTCTTTCGTATGGACTGCCTCGGGGGTATTATTGGCTCCTGTAAAAAACATAAAAGTACAGAGAGCAATTGCTTTTCCAATAGTAATTCAAGTCTTGTGGATGATTGCAATAACATGGGATTCCTTTTTTGACCCTTTCTCAGAAATGATGTTAGATATTAAGGAAAATTCCGATGGTCCATGGCTTTTTAGAACCGAGAAAGATGATGCGATTGCATTTAAATGGAGAATGCTAGTTTTTACCGGTGGCTTTATCATTGGGTTTATAAATACCTTAGCTGATGAATTGGAGCTCTAAATTATATTAACCGCTCATTAACAATATTGGCTTATTATTAAATCCACGACAAATTATTGGGAGGTTTAGATGGGTTTATTTGGGGCATTTAATGACAAATCAAGGGATATATTAAGAGAACCCATATATCTGGGAAAAGATGAGTCGGGAATTCATGTTGTTCATGAATATCAGGGTCCAAGTAGAGGTTTTGCTGAAATTAATTGGGTTTTGAGAGCTATGACTGGGAATTTGGGTAAAGACTTGGACGAAATTGAAAAGTATAATGATTCCGAATTAGAAAACGAATTTTCTTATTCCGAAATGCTGACATTTGAAGAATTCTCAAATGAAATGATAGCTATTGAAAGAACCATGTCGGAAAGCATAGGTAAGGCCGTTGAAGCATATAGGAGAGAAACAGGAGTAGATTTGAAACTGACTGACTCAAATATGCATAGCATTTATAGAACACTTAGTGAGTTGATAAACAAGGATGTTTTAAATGAAACTCCAGATTTGTTTTTGAGGGATACTGGGCTTTCCAATGATGCAAGGGATTTTATATCAAACAAGCTAGAAAGATTTAAGTCAAGAGAACAAATTTTTGAGAAGATGGAAAATAGGGTACAGAGAATTCAAGAAGATTTGAAGGAAGTAAATTTGGATTTTAATATTACAAAAGAAGAACTTAATTGTAATAAGGATTATGAACAAAAAATAGAAATCCCTAAATTAGATTGAAAGTATGAAAATTCGAGTTCCCCGATTTTACTTGGAAGGCATTTCCGCTAACTGATTTCGTTTTTTCATATTAATCACCATTTCACTCCCCCTCAGGGTTTAGTAAGGCTAAGTCTTAAATAAATCTGATCCTTAAAACATTTGGACTGGAAAATAAGGACTTAATCGGATTCTTTAACCCATATTTTCTTACCAAACTAAATTTGTTTCAATGCAAAGTTTAGGTTTTTATCTTAGTTTAATTGCGCTCACGCTTGCGGTTACCATAGGTATCCTTAGGCTCATTTATCTTTTAAGGAATAAGAAAAGCAGGTATCTAACTTTGGTAGTATTCCCTATTGTCTTAGTTATTTTTTACTATGCTCTCTCGATAGGTGAAACTGAACCACCAATTCCTGAACCTAAGCCCGTTTTCACCTTAAAAGACATAGTAGACATTCATGGTGGTTATCAAGGTTACATAATTAATTCTCTTGGAGAAAAGGAACCTAGGATTTTGCACATTCTGAAGCACCCCCATAAGGATAGTATTCGGTTAAATATAATAAGTGATGAAAGAATAGAGGTATTAAGTGCTAGTTACGACTTTGAAAAAAGGTTGCTTATAAATCAAAATCTGGATAGTGCGTTTGTAGAATTAAAGGATTCGATTGCTACAATCAAATCAAAAAATACTTTTAATGAAATATGGGAGTTCACAAAAATTCGCTAAAACTGGCCTTATTTATAATTCTTCACTTGTTGCTTAGTTGCACAGATAAAGTTCATGAGGAAGAGAGTGAAGATTGTTCTTCTGAAGTGAATGGCCTAAAGCAGCAGATTAGTGTTTTAAGAGAACAACTAAGCTTTCAGGATAGAACCTTTGAAAAATGGACAAATTCTCTCTTGCATATACAGGAAGCTATCATTTCAATAGAAACATCAGAATTATACTTGGATGAAATTAGTGCCGAAGGTCTATCATACGAAGATGATTTTCTCTCTGAACTAATGAGCGATATTGATAAAGTTAAAAAGGAGTTAAGCCAAAGAGAAAAAGAAATATCCAAGCTATCAAGGGAAAAAGCAGTTTTGAATAGGGTTATTTCAAGTTTTCGCCGTAGGGTGGATAGGCAACAACAACGTATTCTTGATTTGACTTCTAGCTATGAGAAATCAGAAGAAAATAACAAAACACTAGTTTTAGAAAAAGAAAAATTAGTTAGAGATATAGATATAAAAAATAATATTGAAAAGAATCTAAAAAATGAAATATCTGCCCTAAAAGGAAGATTAAGGGTGAGGTACTTAATTAGAATCTCTGGTATCGAACACAGAATTGAAAGATTTAAAAGTAAGGATGTTTTTTTAGGGCATACCGTTGATAAATGGGATGTTTTAAGTTCTCACCCAAAAACCAGTTATAGATTTTTTAATAACGGTAATGGTTGTGTTTTTTTAATTGAAAACGAAAAAAAATTTTGGGAACAGGGTCCATTTTTGATTTTAAAAACGAAGAAAAGGAAGCTTGGAAATCAATGATTTACCTGCATCAAAATCTCATTGTTAAATGAAATCTTTATTTGAGGGTAATAACGAATTTTTAATTTATTTAAGTGCCGCGTTTTGGCCACTTCTTATTCTGATTGGATATCTTCTTTTTATGACTAAAAGAGATTGGCGTAATTATTTAGGGCAATTTTCTAGAATAGGGACAGACTCTAACAAAAGCATGTTACGCAACTTTTCATTTGTAGTAACATTCTTTGTGCTTACAATTTTCTCCTACATCTTACTGGTTTATGTTTTTGAGCGGTTTGGCGTAATCAGTAGTTATATTATGGTTGCCATGACCCTGTTTGTTTTTTGCTGCGCATGGCGTGTTGAGATAAGAGGTAATCTCATTCCGTCAATTCTTGCTATAATTTTGTTTTCAGGATTTATTTTTGCTCTTCCGCTCTATACCGAAAGTTACGTCACCGTATGTTTCTCAAGTGCTCTTTTTCTTTCAACAGGAGTGCTGTACATTCTTCAAAAATTTGGAAAAAGTATAGTTCAAGTTTGGCTAACCCGGTTGACTCATTATTCTTTTCCAGCTTTTCTTGTCCATAATGTAAGAAATGCAATGAGGATTAATGACCATAAATTCAGGAAGACTTATTTCTTTTATCAAGCTCTTACAATAGCTATTATTATTTTCTTGTTTGTGTTTTATGAGAGGATTGAATTTCTCTTACCAAATAGCATTCTGGAGGGTTTAGAATCTTACAAGGAAATCAAGATTGAGAGAAAATATATTCCCTACGTTACGCTATTTGTATATCTGATTTTTTCAAAACTGAGGTTTCTAGAAGTAATGGGCGAAGATATTAAATGGTTCTCAAACCATAATTTGAATACGGCAATGAAGTTCTTTTTGTCTATTGCGCTTGCATATCCTCTGGCCTTGCTGTCTATAGTTATATTTGCTGCCGTTCTAGGAATCGGACATGGAATATTCAAAGATGAGTTTGCAATAATCCTGGCCTTTTTCATTTTTGCACAATGGATTCCAGGAATACATGCTTTCTTTATTTCAATTTTTAAAGATATGGAACCTTCAAATTGACTAACAGAAAGCCATCACAACAACTTAGATTAGATTCTTGGGGGATAGAATGCTGGTTTGTCCCAACCTTAATTGTTGCCAGCCGAGATACTTATTTTATCAATGGTCATTTCCATCTTGCGCCAAAATTCTGTTACTAATCCCGGTAATTGCTCATTTAGTTTCATATCGGAACTAAAAAATCGATTCCGATTTTTATAGGAATGAAAAATACCATCGGTATGATCAGGAATTAGAATGAACTTTTCAATTAGCTCGTTATTGCTAAATACTTGATAGACCTTCGGGATATTTTCAAAAGAAGCGTTATGGATTATCTCGTTTCGTAAACTTATAATCAATTTAATAGTCTCTCCTTTTTCAAATACAGTCTGTGAGAAATTAAAAGCTTTAATTTTCCTTAAATCTCCATATAAAATGTTGCTTGATTTAAATTTTGGATAATGGCCGAAATTATCTGGGAGTCTTTCTAACTCGTAAGCTATTTTAGTAATAAAGTCCAGTTGACTCGATAGATTAATGAAAAGGTGATTAATCTTTGAAAAGATATTCGTTACATTTCGGCCAGAGGCGAACATGAGCATATTTGCTTCCAAAGGGTTCTTAGTAAGCATAAATGAATTCTCATTTAAAGTCTTATAAAAATCACATAAGAGATGGCGTGATTCTTGAATTAGGTTTTGAAGTGAGCCGGTAAGATTTTGAAAATCGTAATAATATAAAACTTTATGGGTTTCTTCAGACTTTTCAGAACTGACCCATTTTTCAAATTCAGTTTTTGAAATTATCATTTCGGCATCGATTCCACCAAAAGAATGCACGGTTGTTAAGTAGGGTAATTTGGAGTAAAAGTTTTGGACACTCCCAAATATGGAATCTGCGACCTTATGAGAAAGGCTATTTAACTTAAAGTCTAAATCTGAAGTGTTATCACCTTGGCTAATTGAAAAATTATCTTGCCATTCTGAAACCCAAAATGATTCTTTTGGCTTATCTGAGGATATGCCATTGGTATTGTAGAAACTAATTTTGGCTAGTTTCTTTTCCTTCATTCTATAAAAATATATGAATCATACTTTTAGACATATCCGACTATGAGGATTGCTAAACTAAATTTTCCATAAGATAAATTATCACATCATTTACACAAAATCCTTTGATAACATATAGATAATATTCACTTTCAGAATAAACCAATATTATTCTTACTTTTACGAAGCTACATTAATGTTGCTATCTCCCCTGCCTATATAAATACATTCTTTTGCAAAGCTTTATTTGTTTGAAATAAGAATTGTTTGAAAAATTTCTAGTAAATAAATATCTAAGCAAGTTTTAACATTTAATGCATACTCTTGATGAAATTAATTTTTTCGACTTTCACAATTTTGTTTTTTGGATTTACTGCTTTTGGTCAATTAAAATTACCTAAGGCACCCGAGGTTAGAGTTAAGGTTAAAGTTAAAGTTGAAACCAATCCAACTAAGGTTTTTGATAATGTTGTGAAGGGGGGGGCAAAAGCCGCGAACGACGCTATTGATACTGGGACAAAAGCCATAAATGATGTCGCAACGACCGCGATGGATGGTGTTGAACAAGGAACGAAAGTACTAGACGCAGGTGCTGAAGTTACAAAAGATATTATTGAAGCTACCCCTTTAGACGAAACACTAAAGGAATCTGGAAAAGTTCTTGGAAACATAACCGACGAGGCTTCTAATGGTATCCAAAAGACAAGCGCTGCTTTGGAAACAGCTGCCGAGCCAAAAAACTTACTAAAACAAGCTCTTGTCTACACTGCAAGTGCTTATGGAGGGCCCATGGGAGCCGCTTTTGCTAATGCTCTCTGCGACAAATTAATATACAATAAAGATATGACTGAAGCAGATTTTCTAAGGAGTGTTACTGTGGGTGCTGTTTCAGGGTATGCCAGCGATTATGTTTCGGGCATGGAATTCAGCAGCGATTATGCAAGAAATGCTGCAACATCAATTTCTAATAGTCTAGCAAAAGATGGAGTGAAAATTGCAATTTACAATGAGGATTATTCATTAAAGGATTTTGTAAATAGCGTTGCTTCGGGCGCAGTTCAGGTTGAAATTGATAGTGACTATGTAAATGAAATCGCAGAAAAAGCACTAAATAAAGCAGCCTCTCAAGCGACTAGTGATTTGGTAATAGAGGGTAAGGTTGATATAGAGAAATTGGACGCGGCTATATATGAAAGTATCGCGAACGGTATTACCGATGACGCGGTTCATAAAATAATTGATGACCATATCATACCCCTAATTCCTGATGAATATAAAAGAGTTGATGTTCAGTTCTACGATGAATTGAAAGACCTTTTTACTTCTGTATTTTTAAATTCATATCAAACTGCTGAACCAATTGTAGAAGAAGGTGATACTTGGGGTCCGATTCAGTGGCATGAGGATGAAATCATATTTCTTCAAGTAGTTAAGCCTCCATTTTCCGCTACTCCTTTGGGACAAAGTTTAAGTTACAATTCTGAGGTTACTGATTGGGTTGAGGCCACTCCGACAAGAAACTCTGAATTAGGTGGTTATCCGGGTTATACAAGATCAGGCTGGACGCAATACCATAATGGTTTTGATGAAAGAAGTTTGGATCCTACATATGATGATGAAGTTGTATACCATGGAATAAAACCAGGAACTGTTACTCGATCCTCGAAGGCGAAATCAAGGTCTGGAGAATATCTTGGCTATCGGGTAGAAATAACCTTTACTGACGATGAGGGCAATGAATGGCATACAAGAACCATGCATCATAAAAAGGTATTGGTGCATAAAGGTGATACGGTTATGCCCGGTCAAGTAATTGCCATAGGTTCTGGTGAGGGAGACGCGTTTTCAGGAAATTTAGTTGGTGAAAAACATATTCACTGGGATTTGAGAAGAAATGGACATCAAGTCGACCCTCTTAGTGGTAGAGTGGTAAAAAGAAGGTCTAATTAAAAATAAGTCGTAAAGAATTCAATAGCAATTTGCCCTACTGATTAAGTTAAATTTAAAAAAGACTTATTTGGGTCTCTTTTTTGGGATAAAAAACCCCAATTATCACAAACGGATTAGGTGCATTCATCATGTGAAACTTTTTTGTTGTTCCAACGAAGAAATATAAATCCTTTTGATTGATAAATTCATCTTCGAAACGTTGTTTTACTTTTTCAAGAGCAATTGCCTCATTTCCCTCCGCCTGTGTTAGACATTTCCAATAGAGAGCCCCGATTTCCCAATCTTCAATCATTAATCGTCTCTTCTTTCCGGTCGCATCTTTAAAATGGTAATAGAATTTGTATGGCAGTTTTGGAATCATAGTTTCAGGTGATTGAGCTTCGGCAAATAAATCTCCCTGCTTTCTCAACTCAACCCATTCATCTTTCCATTCTCTATCATCTTCTACAATTTCAACCTTAATCACTTCTGTAGGCTTGAAGGTTGCTAAAGATTTGTAATTAGGCTTCTTTGACTCCTCGATGAGGGTTTCAAAATTGGTGTAAACGTTTTTAAGGCACAGCTCCTTCCTTTTAAACCAATTGCCTCTTGTGTCCACCCTGTCTAGTAATTTGATGTCCTTAAAGTCATAATTGCTCGGAGAGTAACTCTCAGGTCTTTTGTCATCAGTTCGTTTTTGAAGGTCGAGTTCAATCCAATTGTATTTGAAACTCGCCATCTTTCCTGATTGACGTTGGCCAATAAGAAAACTTAGAGGGACAGGATAAATCCTTATCCATTCGCCATTTTCAAGTATTCCTGCGGTGCAAACCAGCTCATCATAACTTCTAGATGGCAAGGGATAGGTGGTGACCGTGAGAAGTACTTTTTTTCGAGCCATTTACAGATGCGCTAATTGATACTCGAATTCCGGTAATTCGGAAATATGCTTGGCAAGATGTGACCTGTGACATTGACATGGCTCTGCTTCAAAACATGTTAGTGCAATTCTATTATGTTTATTAAGTAGGTCTAATATTTCATATTGGCTGTCAGCAGTCTCTTTTAAGGTCGTGTTGCAATAATCTTTAAAAAGCGCATCATAGTCGGCTTGAGTGGCTAAGTTTTGCCTCTTATCAGAAACAATCCCCACTTTAGGAATATGATAATATGCAATATCGATATTCTGACAGTATTTCTTAAGTTGTGACTTGCTAAATCCAAATTTCATGCTCAATGGATTTCTTCTAACATCCACAAGGGCGCCAACGTTGTTCTCAATAAGTTTAAAAAGATATTTTTCTAGGGAAATCCCCTCATATCCAATGGTAAACAACGCCTTAGTGCTTTGGTTTGGGATATTGCGCTTCACAACATCCATCTTTTCCTTCGTCAAAATGTCCTTGGCCATCCGGCTATTAATGGCATAGAAAGGGAATTGCACGTATGTATGTCTTATCAAGGCATTTCGTGATAAACCACCAAATTCTTGAATGACCCCCGCTAATAGTTCTTTGTCATTCCCCTTTAATTCGCTCAAGTAACTTTTCTTGTCCCGCTTGGTATAGTTACGGACAGATTCCGACAACATACCTTTTTTGACCATAGTATTAAGGTCGGCTTTTGCTGAATGGGAATAGCAACCATATTTATATGGAATAAAGTCGTATTCTGGGTCTTGTTTTTTCATCGAATACAGAAATAAGAGCTTATGAAGCCTCAATTTTTCCGCCTCTCCACCCAAAATTTCCAATAAAGACAATATGATTTTTCTACGATAAAACATGACACAAAGATAATACGGCTGTTTTTATACCCTATACAAGGCTTTCACCTTTTAATTCAAACGATGGATAATTTGATACTATTATATCTCAATCGCTTTTTTAAGAATTGATGTACTATTAATCAAAACCCATTCGACATATTCAGGTTTGGCCTTATAGTTTTTATCTCGAAGCCAATTGCTCACAATTTGAGGGGATAGGAAGTCATAGGGGCAGTCACATATCTGAAATAGCTTACTAGGAAGGATTCCAGTAAGCTCATGAATCTTCTTTAATCTCTGCCAGTCCTTTTCCGGAATTGTACTTAAATCTTCCTTATAGCTTTTATTGCTTTTTTTCTCTCTCGAAGCATTGGGCAATGCCTTGTATTGCCTAATCACGTATTGCAAGAACTCTTCTTTTGCTGTGGTAGATTTACCATTAATCCAATTATATATGACCGAAGATGATAGGCCATTTGGCAAGCTATCTCTTTTGGCTCGAAGCAATTTTTGAGGACCAACACCAGTTCGTTTTTGATGGAATTTTATTTGTGATATTATCTCTGATGTTACGGGTATGTACCCTACTCTGAGTTTATTGGTCATTCAAAATTTCGCTGCTATAGAAAAATAAAAAAGATTATCACCCTTTTAGAAAGTTGGGCAAGTCTCTGCTCCCATGTAAAACACGGACAATTCTAATATGGTCACTTAAAATGCGATAGAAAACAATATGCTCGTCTTTTGGAATACTGCGAAGTCCATCTCTAATCTCGGAACGTATTCGGCCAAGTTCAGGGTTATCTAGCAATAAGCTAAAAAGTTCTTCAAAACCAGAAACATACCCTACAGCCTTATCAAAACCATATTCCCTTTCGGTATAATCAAAAATAGCATCGATATCACTATCAGCTATTTCAGATAGCTCATAACGGATTGGTTTATTTGACATTTATTGTAGCCTAGAAGATTTTTTGGCCTCGATGATGTCAGTTATACTGCGCTTGCTCGTCTCACCGCTCCAACCCCTCTCGATTTCTGCCTTAAGCTCTTCAATTACACGGTGTCGATAAACCTGGTGGAGCCTTAGTGCGTCCCTCACCACTTCACTCGCATTTTGAAAATCCCCTGATTGCACCTGAGAGGCAATATACTCTGTTTGTTTATCGGTAAAACTAATATTCATGATTCTTTCTCCTTAATTAAAGTATATCAATTATATCCAAATATAGCAAATATAGACATGGATAATTTTATATTTATCTAAAAAACCAATAAAATTTAGCTAAAATGCCATTTACATAATAACTGATTGTTAAGTCTTCTATGTCACACTATTCATGTAATTAATGTGGAGATAAAAGTGCTTACACAGGCCTTTAACAAACAGGTAGACTTTCAAGCTGAAGCGCAAGAAATTTTGCGCGAGAAAACTGCTGAGCAGGAGAAACACCACTTTCATCATACCTTAAAGGGGCATGATTTTATCATTCCTAAAAACGCTGCATTTGCCTTTGCAGATGGGGGTAAACTGGCCTTTAAAAAAGATGAAAAATTCAAAAAGCTGTTCGACTACATTATGCATGTGCAGAAGATATTCAAACAAGCCGAAGAGCTAGCAGCGGCGATTAACGCCGATATAACCGCATTTAATGAGAGTGTTGATAGACAAAACCACTTGAGACAATACAAAGAGAACGGTGATATTGATGCTCTTCGCGAGATGTTTATCAATGAATATCATATCAACCCAGACGATGTAGCGGCTATGAGCGATGAAGAAATCATGGCGCAATCGGATGAATTCGACCAGCAGGAAACGCTGACCCAGGAAACTTTGATAGAGAGTATTAAGGACAAAATTCAAGAATTTGAAAAGCTCCTTGAAAACGGTGATTTAAGCCAGGCTGATAGAGAAAAACTCCAACAAGAATTAGACGCAATTAAACAAAAGGCGCAAAATGAAACGGGTGTAGATTATGATGCTGCTTACGCCCATGCAAACCAAAGTGATAGAAAAAATGATAAGCTTTACGATTTAGGACGCGAGGTCAATTATTCCAAGGAGACAAGTGAGCTCTTAGAAAACCCTGTCGAGACCAATGAAGCTAATAATTCGAATACACCACCGCCAAGTCCTGGCGGCTTCGATTTTTAGCAATTACTCGTATGAAGCAATCAGGTTGGGTTCTTGATTAATTGGAATGAGCTTATCCTTGCCGTGAGCCTTCACATAGTCAGCCATAATCAACGGTGCATACTGACCAATAAATTTAGGAGACAAAACATCGTTTCCTTCGAATTTCCAAGTTATGCCATTAATGTAAACATATGAATATGTGTTTGGGATATCCAAATTGTCTTGATGGGTTGAAGTAATATAGATGGGATTATTGCCAGTTTTATCACGGCTGGCGAAACCATTGGCAAGACCTCTGGCATATCTAAAACCGCTAATCGGGTCATGTTTGCTATGGAAGGTATGGATAGCAATATTGCCATCAAAAGAAGCTTGCATGGCTTTACCATCACCTTTGTGAGCGCGAACATCAGGCTGAGTCAAATTACTATTGATACTTGCACGGGATGAGGCAGGAACATTGGCCATGGCCAAGTCGTTGGTTTGTGCCTTACCAGAGAAGATACCCCCAAGAGCCAAGGTTGTTGCCAGTGCTAAGTTTTTCGCTTTGTTCATTGCCATATTCCTTAACGTTTCATGTTTTTTATACCATTTACCTTGTTTCTCCTGCAAGCAATGATTCCATAACCTTAAAATATTAATGAATCTCCTTTGCCTCCTTTCGCAAGATTGTTGTGCTATTAATCATGTATTCATATGCATGTATTATAGCAATAACGTGGGGTTGACGTTATTTATGACTGCAATTTAACCAAAAACATTGATTTTGAAGTCATTTATGACGTTTTTATTGATGAGTATAGTCGTCATTTTTGACTTCATGAGCGAGAGCCTTGAACAAGAGCGATTAAATGCTATTGCAATGAAAATAAAAGACTTGAGAATAGAAGCAGGGTTCTCAGGTCATCGTCAATTTGCAGATGAATATGACATGCAAGCAAAACAATATTGGAGAATTGAAAGCGGCAAAAACTTCACCATGCTCACTTTTCTTCGCATACTAGAGATTCACAAGATTACTTTGGAAGAGTTCTTTAAGGGGCTGGAATAAACTTTGAATCAATTACTTCTTGGTTCTTAAGCCAATCATTCAAATCCTTGTATTCTTTATAGAATTCGCTTTTATCTACAATCGATACGCTACGACTTGATAGCGTTTCTGAGATTCTTCTTTTGAATGCGCGACCGGCTTCGTCATTATCCGGCCATAGAACAACCTGTGTATATGAACCTCCAAGAATATATTGAGCCGCTTGGTCTTGTAGATTAGCGGAATTCAATATTAGGCAATCATTTACAGGGGCATTTTTATTTTCAATTGCCAAATAACTCAGAAAATCCATGACCCCTTCAAAAACCTCAACTGTATTTGAACTGCTTGCGCCTTTAATAATAGAGATGTCTTTTTCCCCTATCATGGTTTTAAAGCCTAATGTGTTGCGAACATCATAGCTCCCTGCCCTCGTCTTAAATCCAAGGCCATATAGTTTTTTACCCGATTCACGATGTTGGAAGTAAATCTGTTTCAGAAACTGTTTGGCTATTGAAAAAGGGATTTTTCTTGTTTCCAAATAGTCGAATAAGGTTTTGCTGAAAATTGGTTTAATAGATAAAACACGATATGGGTCTTTGACCATTTTCCTTGGCTTACCGCTTAATTTTTTGAACACAGATTTGGGAGCATTTCCTAATCCTTCAAACCATTTTAGGGCATCAGATACCGAAGCCCCCTGCCCCCTACTTTGAAGATATCTCTGAGCAAACCAAATTAAATCACCACCCTTTTCGCCGTCGCCAAAATCTTTGTAAATATCGTGGTTCACATTTACATGAAAGCTGGGTGTATCCTCGCTTGGTCTAAAAGGTGATTTATACCACAGGTCATGGGCCTTTGATTTTTTGTTATCCGGCTCATGCCCCAAAAGTCCCAGAACAGATTGTAGTGAATATTGCTCTTTGACTTGTTTAATGTTCATGAATACCTTATCGAAAATGTATGAAGAAAAGAAATTACATTAATGCCATTATAGAGCTCACAGAAGGTGGGTCTAGGACAGAGGTCATTTTTAAGGTTGGGGATGTGGATATTGATGATGATATGCATGTATTCGCTTACTTGAAATCAGAAAAAGAGATTGAATCTCTTGAACACCCAGAATTCAAGGTTATCGAACACTGGAAAGGTCAAAAACCAAACCAAAAATCTGTAGAAATCGATGCGGACGACTTTGATGATTGGATGCAGGGCGTTGGAAAATATGCGCCTGAACCTTGATTTGTTTCAGATATGTTTCAGTGAAGGAATCAAAAAAGGCTCCACATTTCTGTGAAGCCTTGTCTTTGCTAGTAGCGGGGACTGGACTCGAACCAGCGACCTTCGGGTTATGAGTTCTATGTCATATGTATTTAAATGAACTCAATTGAATTTAAAAATACTGAATAACAGTAATTTACAAATAAAACTAATAATTCAAAACCATAAAGAATCATCAAAAACCATTAAATGTTGTACATATGTTGTACAGTAATTTTGTATCTTTACACCAATAAAATTAAGGGTTGTGGCGACTGTAAAGATAGTAATCAGGAAAAATTATAAGAAAAAGAATGGGTCTTACCCCATTGCTTTGCGGATTACCCAAAATCGAAAATCACGATTTATCTTCACTGGCGAGTATATCCAAGAGAAAGATTGGAATGAAAAAGATGGGCTGGCTAAAAAGTCCCATCCCAATTCTGCCCGTTTAAATAACTTCCTTCTAAAGAAATTAAGTGAAGCCCATGACATTGCTTTAGATGCTCAAACAACCGAAACTAAACCTTCCGTTGTGGGGATTAGAAAAAAGATTGTTGGCGAAGATAAAATTGATTTTTTTGAAGCGTCAAAAATTCACTTATCATCCCTTTTAAAAAGAAAGAAGATTGGTCAACATAGAACCGAAGAGGGCAGGCTTAAAATCTTTTAGGACTTTTTAGGAGCAACTCATTTAGAGTTTGCTGACCTAGAGGTTTCTTTGATAAAGAAATTTAGAACATTCCTCTTACATGAAAGAGGTGTTTCGCCACGCACTGCTGTCAATTACCTCATTCTAATTAGGACCATTTTTAATCTTGCCATTAAAGAATATGGGATTGATGCCAAAAACTATCCGTTTGGAAAAGACAAAGTTCAAATTAAACTTCCCGAAAGTGAAAAGATTGGACTGACAAGAGAAGAAGTCCAGTTACTTGAAAATGCCAAAGACCTAACACCCGCACAATTGCAAGCGGTTCACGTTTGGTTATTGAGTTTCTATTTTGCGGGTATCCGTGTTGGTGACGTTCTCAAATTGAAATGGTCGGATTTAAGGGATGGACGTTTATATTACCGTATGGGAAAAAATGAAAAGCTGGTTTCGTTGGCAGTTCCGGATAAGGCACAAAATATCCTGAATGTTTATGCGAAGCATAAAGAAGATAAAAACGGTTTGGTGTTTCCTTATTTAACGGAAAGGGAATTGAGAAACCCTCAAAAGCTTGCAACACGAAAAAACACTATTACCCGAAACTTAAATCGCAGATTGGAAACTGTTGCGGAAAAATTGGGAATTGAAAAGAAACTATCCATGCACATAGCCCGTCATAGTTTTGGTAATATCTCAGGCGATAAAATCCCCATTCAGATGTTACAAAAGCTGTATCGTCATTCTTCCATTACAACAACGGTGAACTATCAGCAGAACTTCATGCATAAAGAAACGGATGATGCTTTGGATTCGGTGATTAATTTCTAAAACAAAAAGAATGAGGAAGTTTTCGAAAGGAGAAATAATAAAAATATTTAATGATGCTCCTAAAATAGCACCTGAATTAATTGATGAGATTTATGAGGTATTAGAAAAAGATGGGGTTGAAGCAGTTAATACTTTGTTTGATAAAAAAGGCACGTTCAATCCAAACTTTGAGAGTAAACAGGCCGTCATAGACTTTATCGCCATCATGAAAAAGTTCTCACAAATCAAATTAACGGCAAAAGAAGAGGCTGTTTTAAACATGAGGGGAAGTAAGAATTAAAAGAAACCAATTTCCAAAATTTTCCGACCTTAGCGATATGCAAGTTGTTTGTTTACAGGAAGAAGCGTTTTATAAACTTTTTGACAAAGTGGTTGAACACCTTGAACAAAATCGTCCACCGGAAACACCGTTTAAGTGGATTGACGGTGATGAAGCTATGCAGTTGTTGAAAATTACTTCTAAGACCACATTGCAGAAACTGAGGGATGAAGGGAAAATTCGTTTTTCGCAACCTCAAAAACGCATCATTCTTTATGACCGCAATTCCATTGATGCCTATTTAGAATTACACGCACGCGAAACCTTTTAAACCATGAGTGAAGAAGCAAAAGTATCAAAGGAATATTTGGAGGGTTTTAACCAAGGGTACGAAGTCGCTAAAGAGTTAGGGTTAAAACCTAATACTATTGATGGCATTAGTGCTGGGGGTAATCGTATGCAAGGCATGAAAGATGGGATGGAACAATACGGCAAAGAACTTATCGAAAAACGAAAAGAAAAGGACAACGATATTATTCCTTCTTTCGATATGGACAGCATTAATAACAACCATATTGATTTAACCCCTGAAAAAGAAAATAGAGACAAAGGCAAGGGATTGGATATGTAGATTATCTGCCAGTACACCGTTTTTATTTGTTCTGTCATGTTTGATGCATGACAAAGAAAAACACCTTAAACCTAATCAGCGAAATCAAATTGACCTATACCAGAAAGGTTAAGGCAAGTGACCGTCCAAAAGTAAATTCTTCACAAGAAGCTTATAATCTGTTTCGGAACAATTGGGATAACATGACAATTAATCTCCAAGAGGAATTTAAAATTATGCTTTTAGATAGGAACAATGCCTGTATAGGTATTGTACCCATTTCAATAGGTGGCGTATCTGGTACTGTGGTCGATGCCAAACTGGTTTTTGCGGCAGCTCTTAAAGCGCGGGCGTGTGCTTTAATATTAGGGCATAATCATCCATCGGGTAATCTTAAAGCCAGTCCAGCAGATAGGTCTTTAACAAATCGATTGGCTGAGGCTGGCGGTCTTCTTGAAATACCAGTTCTTGACCATATCATTCTTTCCAATGAGGGATATTTATCCTTTGCTGATAAAGGATTTGTTAAATCTTATCTTCCTTAGTTCGTAAAAACGGTCTTTACAAAATCAGCTTGCCTTCTAACAGCGACTGGAATTACTGAATTGTCGCTCATAACCAATTCTCGACTTTTTCTTTTGAAGGTCTTAATTTGTTCAATGTTGACAATGTACGACTTACTCACTTTAAAAAAATGACTCCCTTTAAAAAGCTCGGTGTAATATTTCAAGGTTCGAGATGTAGTAATCTTTTTCCCAGATGTTAAATGAAAGTTGGTATAGTTGCTATCGGCTTCTACATAGAGGATTCCCTTGGAATGGACCTTGTGATAGCTTTCTGTGGTGGCAATGTGGATAAACTTATATCCATTTGTTTGTTCAAAATTATACTCTAAACTTCTAAGTCTATCCAAACGTTCTTGCTGAGAGATTTTGGCTTCCATACGGGACAAGGCATCTTGGAAATCCCTTTGCTCAATGGGTTTCATTAAATAGTGAAGCGCACTATACTCAAAAGCTTTGACTGCGTATTCATCATAGCCTGTGGTGAAAATCACATCAAAGTTGATGTCAGGTAAAAACACATTGAGATAATCAAACCCTGTTTTACGCCTCAAAACAATATCCAAAAAAACAAGGTCGGGTTTGAATTCACAGGTCAGTTCTACTGCCTTTTCCACTGTTTTAGCAGATCCACATACAAAATAGTTTTCATTCCCCCGCAAGAGATTTTCCACAGCATTGATACTGTGTTGTTCATCATCGACAATGAGTGCCTTGATCATGAGTCAGTATCTATGGAATAAGGAATTTGAACTTCAACCATAACTCCTTGCTCTTTTTGTTTGAATTGAACCTTGGCCTTGGAATTACCCGTTATTTGATTTAACAAATCCAATCTGTTTTGCACACTGGATGCTCCAAATGATTGATGCGTTGAACCGCTCTCTTTTAACCCAGAACCATTATCATCGATAATACAAGTCAGTGTTTCACCATTTTTGGTAATTGTAAAATTGAGTTGGCCCTCTCCATTTTCTTTTTGTGATAGACCATGCCAAATACTATTTTCAATAAAGGGCTGTAACAAGGCCGGAGGGATAAAAGTATCTTCTATGTCAATACTTTTATCAATATTGACCTTGTAGTTAAAATTGTTTTCCAATCGTTGTTGTTCGAGTTTAATATAGTTTTCCAAAAAGGCGATTTCATCGCCAAGGGGAACTTCAGTTTCTTTGGAATGATCCAGGACTTTACGTATCATTTTGGAAAAACGACTTAAAAAACCGCTGGCCGACTCTTTATCATTTTTTTGGATGTAGTCGTTGATAGAGTTGAGGGTATTAAAAATAAAGTGGGGGTTAAGCTGAGCAGTAATTGTTTGCAATTTAGAAGTGGCCAGTTTTTCATTAAACTCAGCTTCTTTTTTGCGCCGCACTAATATAAACCCAATGGAAAGGGCTAAAATTCCCAAGATTCCACCCCCAATTGCCGTATTACGAATTAAAATCTGTTGCTGAATTTCAGCTTGATCTAGGGCTTTATCTTTTTCAAAATTGGTTTCTAGAATCGCTTTTTCCTTATCGTATTCATATTTTGCTTTCAGCGTTGCTATTTCTTCTTTCTTTTCATCGGACATTAAACTGTCATTAATGCTCATTGCCTCATTAAGTGACCCATATGCTAATTTGTAATTCTCTTGCAATGCGGCTACTTTAGAAAGCCCCAACTTTCCTAAATACAGATGTCTTTTGCTATTTCCTTTTTCAGCATAAAAAATGCCTTTTTTAAAATGTTCTTCTGCCCTTCCTATATTATTTTTCAGCAAATAAATATCGCCCAAATTTTCATGTGCACTGGAAAGACCTAAGTCATCGTTTAACTCCTCTGTTAGTATCATGGCACTATCTAGGTACTTGATTGCCTTTTCAAATTCATCAAGGCGAGAATATGCAATGCCGATATTTCCTAAAGCAATGGCGATATCAGCTTTATTATTGATTTTTTTCTTTATTTGATAAGATGCCTTGTAGGTCTCAAGTGCTTTTTTATATTTTTCCTGTTTGGAATATATAGTGGCCATATCATTCAACTGGCCAGCAACACCCCTTAGATAATCATGTTTTTTAAAAATAGTTACGCATTTGTCATGATAATCTAGAGCAGCGTCATACTTTTCCAGTTTTTGATGTAATACGCCCAAATCTCCTTGTATGCTTCCGTAATACATAGTTTCGTCATTATCACTTTGCTCTAGAAGTCTTGCCCCTTTTAAAAATGCACCCATGGCCGAAGTATAGTTGCCTATCTGAGTTTGACTAAAACCAATACGTCCAAGGGAATAGCCCGTTAATAAAGTGTCTTTGTTGCGAGCAAAAGATTCCACTGCACGATGTAAATTTTCAATAGCTTCATTATGTCGACCTCTTTGGGAGTAAAAGATTCCCTTGTTCAGGCTCAAAATGGCTAGGGGTCTAATGCTATCTAACGCATTATAAATGTGCTCCGCGTCATCATAAAATCTAAAGGCAGTAGAATCATTGCCCATCATTTTATGGTTCAAACCTTTGTATTCTTTAGCAATGCCTAATTGAAATGAATCTCCATTTTTTTGTGCCAAGAGCATGGCTTCATGCGCTTTTTTCAATCCCTTTTCGGGATTGGACCTTGAATAATAATAGCTCAGTTTATTTAAATTTTCTGCTTTAGTCTTTCCGTTAGTAGGATTGATGAGCTGTTGCTCTAATGAATCGATTACTTTTTCTTGAGAAGAGCCAATAGCTCCAATAAACAGAAGGAGTAGTAAAAAGGAATATTTAACTGACATTTTTGGTTGGGTTAAAAAGCAATCATAAGTTCCAAATTACGTATTAATTTTTCTTGGAATAGATTTACTGCCCAAATAATTTCTATGTATGGCGTAAACTAAATTATAGGTGACGATGGATAAATAGTTATGTTGTCATTTAACTGTCCTTACTATTTTTAAGTATCGATTGTATCGGACAGAATTTAAAAATCGCTCTCCATAGAAAACTGGTGTTTTTAATGTCCGAGCGAGTTAATAAGTAGCTAATGCTCACTTTATGTGAGCTTAGTTACTTTTTTTTTAGAGGACAATATCTTGTGACTTAAACCAAGGGTTTGAGCATGTTGTATAGAAACAAGCTAAAAAGTTTGGCAGGGTTATTGGAATCTCTATCTTAGATTCAATGAACCTATAAAACATTGTAAACAAATTACAGAAAATAGAATTGCTATAATAAAACAATAAAATATAAGCATTAGCTAACATTTTTGCTCTCCATAGAAAACTGGTAATTTTTTAATCCGAGCAAAAGGTCAGGGCTAATGCCTGCGGTAAGGCGTGGGCTTAGTTGCTGTCTTAGGATTAAGGTATACCAGTACCTCTATGGATAAGGCACACTAAGTTTCACGCTATTTTTTTGCCGTATGAACACTTATTCCTTCCATATCCGAGACCCCTAGAGGTCATTCCTTTTTGTGCCCCACCACACTTAAGCAATTCTCATTTTTTAAAACACACACTTATATGAAAGCCATTTTATACAACTTTCTTTTGCTCAGTCTTACATTGAGTTCGTGCAAAGGCAATTCTGCTCAAAATGAGCAAATTCCTTCTGAAAATCCTATCGAACAGCTTTATCTGGCAATGATAAAATTATGCGCGGATTTTGATTATCAAGCCATCTACGGTGACATTCGTACCAATGAGTATCGAACTTGGGATAATTGCTGTAGCAAATTGGTTCCTGACCCTTTTGTCAATCCAATGGAATATTATCTAAGTGTTTTTGAAAAGGATACCAAAATCCATGAAAACAAGGGAAATCCTTTTAAGCTCAAAGAAATAAGGCAAAGACAAAAAAAGAAAATTCAAGAAATTAAGGAAAGGGCGGCTAAAGTCGATACTGAGAATCTTGTGTTTTATAAACCAGAGGGGTATCAAGTAAAATCATTTGATGCCAATACCAATCGCTTTTTCCTTCAAGGAAATTATAAGATTGATTTCGAATTAATGAGTCAGGTTTATTATCTCAGTACCCCTTTAATAGATATTGAACCTGTCGATGCCGCCAAAGAATATTTGGACAAATCCGAAAAAGAAGCGGAGGGGCTTTTTGAATATTTCGATAAGACCAAATTATTTCAATCCAGCCAAACACTCCCCGCATATCTAAACGCAAAGATTACCTATTCCCTAAAAAGACCTAAAGAAGCATTAGGATTTAGATTTATCGCTACGATAAAAAAGGTAGAGCTTTTCAAAAAAGATGGATGGGATGAAAAAGTCGGTGAGATAAATTTTTAAAAACATTTAAACTATGAAAAACATTAAATCCATTACATGGGTGTTGCTGACTTTTTTTTCGCCTCATGTGGTTCAGATGAACTTAGCAACAGAAAAGCGGAAGAACTCATCAGTAAATGCCTTGAAAAAGACCCTAAAATAAAAAAACGTACCCATACCGTTACCATTCAAACGGAAGGATTCGTAATGCTAGATAATGATTTAGAAAAATATCAAGAGCTGGAAGATAAAGGTTTTATCGAATTAAAGGCACAAGCCAGACCAAAAAAACCTAAAGGAAATGACCCTATGGTACAATTGCGTTATGAAAGAGAACTTAGGAGATATAACCGAACATATAAAAACACATATGACATAAAAATTACCCAAAAGGGCGAAAAATACATTGATGAAACACTGGAAAACCAAACCAATGTTAAAATCAAAAATCATTTTTATGAGCTTGATAAAGTTTTAGAGGTTCAGGAAATTCCATCCCAAAACAGGGCTACGGTAAAAGTACAGTTTCATCCTGTTGACCTAACACCTTTTTCAATCCTGTATGACAAAGACCCATCGGAATTTTGGATAACAGATGTAAAGATGTTCAAAACATCCAATGGCTGGAAATACTGCGATGATTATTAATAACCAAAAACATTTAAAATATGAAAACACATTCAAACAACTGCAATTTGACTTTTGTGGCAACAATGCGAATTGCAATTTCGACTATGCTGTTTTTTGTTGCTTTAGGATTGATGCAATCCTGTAGTACCGAGGATAACCCAACAACTGACCCGATTGGTCAAGATGATGATAACGGCAATGACAACAATAATAATCCAGATAGCACTAATGATAGTGATAGCTCTTTAGCTGAAGACGTGGTCGATAAAAACCTAGACTTAGAAGGTCTATACTTCTTTGCTGGTGACGGTCCAGATGCAATCGCAAAAACAGATAACCCCTCCATTGACCGAGTGATTAATTACAACTATGTCAATGAAGATTTGGCAGATCAAGGGTTTGATATTACGACAAAGCCAATGTTTGCCGTCGCAGGACAGGTAACAAACGAGGAAAAAGATGTTTTTGATTTTCCTGAGCAAGAGGGTTACGCATGGGGCATTTATAATATTGTATCAGTTGAGAATGCGCCCAACTTAACACCTAACGCACGCATTGAAGGAATTGTCGATGTAACTCGCCAAGAAGTCACGGGTCAAGCATTAGACTTTAATGACCAAGGGTTAAGACAGCTTGTTACTGGTAAATTTAAAATTACTGCTCTCGTACTAGGTGTTTTAGGTTATACAAGTGATGGCACACCTGTTAACTCGGTCACCTTTGAAGTTGATATGAGTAAGTTCCCAAGGAACGCTGATGGTGTCTCTGTATCAAACGTTGACGATGACCTGCTTGGTACGCCAAACAACCCAAATCCGGTTGTCAATATTGGTCAAAATATTAATGCGCTATTCAATAGTGAAAGTGTTGAAGTATGCCTAGTCAAATCCGTTTACAGTAGTAGTGCTTTATCTGCGAATATTAATAGCATTAATGCTAACAATCCACAAACACATCAGGTTTTTAACTACTGATGGGTTTTTAATGATGAAAAGACCAGAAAAGAGGTTAATCTAAAAAAATAGACAGAATGAAAACAAAATTGATACACCATAATTTTTTAATCAAGAGTATTGTTTTACTGCTCTTTGCCTCATCTATCGCAATCGCATGTAGTAGTGATAGTGAGACTTCTGACTCTGAGGTAGACGATACCATTGGTCAAGACGATGGCGACGATAAAGGAAATGATAACGGGACTGGTAACGATAACGGTAACGACAATGGGAATAGCACTGATTTTTCGAACGATTTAGTGAGTAAATCACTTAAGTTCACCGATGTTTATTTTTATGCTGGAGAAGATAATACCATTCAAATGGATAACCAAGGGGCAAATAACCCAGGATTAGATAAGCTTCCAAAAGCAGGTAAATCTATGTTGGCAGCGGATATTGGTGTTGACGAAAAGACCGCTGCTTTTATCAGCGTTTCCGGTCAAATTATCAATGATGATGAAGACGTGCTTGATCTGCCTAATGGTAGTAATGCTACTTATGATGACAACTTTGAGGCCACTGTAATCACGATGATACGCCCATCCGATATCCCTGACGGTGTTGAACCAAACGCAAGAATTGAATGGATTAGCAATTTTACATTCTCTCCAAATGGTCAGCAAGGGCAAGATAATTTTGAAAACAGCATTGGAAACATTGATAGTGGCTCATTTAAGGTCATTTCAAACACAGGTGCTCTTGGTCAAACAAGCACAGGAGAAGATGTTACAGATGTAACATTCACATTTGATGACTCTGCTTTCAAAAATTACTTTGCTGATAACGCTGTTATCATACAGATAGACGTTGACCTAAATAATGAAACGAATGTTTTTGATATTACAGATGAAATCTTCCTTCAAAACAGTGCTGATGTCTATATCGTTGAGACCGTGAATTTGAGTCCAAATATGAGCGCACCTCAAGTAATACGGCCATATCATAACTAGTTTCATAGTATGTATTGAAAAAGCCAGCATTATGCTGGCTTTTTCATTCAAAATCATCTGAAGGGTCAGGTGTTTTGTCTCTTTCAGGATTTTTGGTCCTTTCCTCTTTTTCAAATTCAAACTCAAATTTATCTGAGTAATCAAAGGTTTTCTCGGTTTCCTTTTCATCCATTTTGATGTCAGTATCAATATCCTTATCAGGGTTTTTGTCCTTATCTTCGAGAGGCTTTTCTTTCTGGTCAGGTTCGCGGTCACCGAAAAGCTCACGGGATTGCTCCTCATCCATTGTAATATCAAGGTCGTTTTTCCCCTGGTCTTTCTTTTGTTGAATATCCTGCCTGTTATCATCAAAAGTTTTCTGCATTTCATCTTTGGGTGACTCTTTATCAATATTGTTTTCAAGCTCCTGCTGTTTTTCAAACTCCCTGTATCCATCAACACCTTTTTCAGCAAGAACAGCAACATCTTTAGAGGGCATTTCTTCTATCTGCTCAATAGTCCCTAAACCATCATAATCATCAGTCGATTTGGCTTTATCAAGCATCGCCTGTTTTATCTTATCATCATATTCATGCCTAACATGGTCTTTACGCTTTTCGTTTTCTTCTTTGGATATGGTTTCGGTTTTATCAGTCTTGGTTATGCGAATATCTCCCTTTGGTTTTGGGGCTGGCGTAGGCTGTTTTGATGAGGGTGTACGTGTCCTATCCATATCAAAAAGGGTCTTGTTCTTTTCATGAATAAGGTCTTGGACTTCTTGACTTCTTTCTGCTACTGAATGGATTACATCTAATTCTAAATCATCTAATTCTGTTGACATAAATACTTGTTTATGTTATGCTTTTCTCAATATAAATTAAGGATTTGGAGTAATTTAGATGGACAAATTAAGCAATAAGGAATCAATCCAACGCTATGCAGAAAATGATCTTGAATACAAAGTTCAAGCTAAAGAGTTACTTACAAAATCACTGGGGTTTGAACCACCTGTTCTACTTTCAATGAAAGCTGAGGTTGCCATTAGAAAAACCTTAAGGGAAATTGATGAAGGTCAGGACAAACAAAAAGCTCTTGAAAGCAAAGTAAGTTTTCATACTGACCTAATCAAAAAATGGATTCCTAAATATGCGCCTGAATATAATCACCTACTCAATAAGCACACCTAGTTTATTTCATCCGCTACTAACCATGCCACCGCTTTCGCTTCCGCCGTGTTCTGGTTTATCGTCCAATTCGTCATTGACCCAAAAATCACCCGTGCTTTCAAAGCTTGTATCAACCATTTCATAAAGGGATTGTGTCACTATCGGGTCTTCTGGTAAATCCATCGGTAGATACACACCCTTAGTATCTTTTTTTGGCTTACGCCCGATAAAAACATCATATCGCATTTGATTGGAAATTTGCTTGTCGATATTGTCCAAAACCCAATCGCGTCCCTGTTGTGCTTTATTAAAATTTTTGAACCCGAACCCTAAACCGCAAATAATCCATAGCACCCCTAAAAGTCTGGTAGGCTCTATCAAGAATAAAATGAAACCAAGAACTATTGGCACAAGTGGTTCAAGTAAAACATGGACGTGATAGGACGTTACTGTGATCGGGCCTATTTTTTTTCCAATTATTTTGTACCAAAGTGGATGAATTTCACCATCTGACAAACTGAAACGTTTAAAGTCATAGGCAGTCCCATGTTTTTTTATTTCTAATCTATGTATGATGGACATAACCAGAAAAACCCAAGAAAAAAGTCCTACTAATATATATCCGATGGATGCGGATGATGTTCGAACAGGAATCCAAAGGACGGCAATCTGCATAAATAAAAATATGCCGATGGACTGTGCCAAAGTAATATATCTTTCACCAAAACGCTTTCTCAAAAATACTTCACATACGGCAGAGGCATGGGTGGCAAAAAGCATGAAAAACCCAATAAAAAATTCTTTGACATGGTTTATTCTTGGTTGATGGACTTCAATAAAAATGTTCCGTTTTTCGGGGTTGTACCTGTAATACTGGCTTTCTGTACTCATATCGTTCGTTGGTTTATGGTTAATAATGCGTAATTTCTTCCTGTGACGTGAAACGGAATACCCTGCCTATGCACAACCACTTGGACTTCGTAATTGTTCAATTGCCCTCCTGTTTTCTGTCTGGCAAATTCTGAGGGTTCTATTGTATGAAGTAGGCTTTGTGAACTACCCTCACTAAAGCTCGAATTTTCACCCATCGACATGCCTTCACTACCCACCCACTTAAGTTCTTTCCCGATAAGGTCTGCCGCATACTCATTGGTTTCTACATCTGAGTTAGCATGAAAGAACTTTGTGCCAAGATTTCCCGCGAGAGCCTTAAAGCTGTAATTGCCCTTATCGCCACCTCCTGCATGTAGCGTATAATTTGGTAGATTTTGTGTGAGATACACCGTACAGGCGCGATAACTTCGTGCCGTGGATTGGTGGTCAATATCATGGTCATGGATAAAATAATGTGCCTCATCAACCCAAAGAAAGGTCGGGCGGCTATTGTCCTTAATCTTACGTCTCTGCATGGCACGTTGCCATATGTATTTGAATAAGACCTGTCCATCACGCCCTGTATTCTCATAAATAAGATAAGGCAGATTAATAATGATGATTTTACCCCGAATGGTATCTTCCGGTGTGACTGTGGTGGTTGTATTAAAAAGGGAATAAAGAGGGTCACGCATAAAGCGGTCACCAAACCCAAAGAACATTTGTTCAACAATCGAGCGTGTTTTTTCAGAGAGATACAACCAATTGCCTAAAAAGAAATCCTCAATGATATGAAGTCGCCTTGCGAGTTCGTCTGTCTTTTCGGTCTTAGTTGAATGATTCAATGCTTTGGCTGCATGCTGCATACACTGAAAACATTGTGAACTTTTACGCCATGTTTCTGAGCTAAGTTCGTTTTTGCTCTTGGGTGCGGATTGGACAATCTTATAAATATGTTCAAAACGTATTTTCTTTTGTGTTAAGAGTGCCAAGTCAACGGCATTAACGAGAAGCTGTTGCAGGGCATTATCCCAAAATGCTTTATCAGATTCCTGACCGTCATTTGCACCCGCTTTAATAACCGTTTTTAAAGTATCAGCAATATTGTGAGTGATACCCGTTCCAATGTCAGGACGGCTACTTTCATAGTCAAGGAAATTGAAATAGTGATCGGAGTTGTGACCGATAATAATTAAATCGTCTAAGCGGTTGTATTTTTCACAACGGGATTTCCAAAGGTCAAGCTCGTCCTCTTTGGCTGTCAGTACCAAACCGCCGAACCCTTTTGTTAAAAATTGTTTTGCCAGTAGTGCACCTGACCCAGATGTTTTACCACTTCCCAATCCACCCATGATAAGGACACCTTCGCATGCATCTCTAACGGTAAATGGGTAGCCAATAGGCCATTCAATAAGTGGCATATCCAATACGCTCATAAACAAATTATTTAGGTGGCTTTGGAGAAGAAACAGTGAGGGAACTATTTCATGGTTAAGATAGATTAATTGATGAAATTTACGTTATACAAAAACCTTAGAAATTCTATGGTTTTTATCACCTTAGTACGCTGTAAATTTTGAATTTAAAACAAGTGAAGAAAGAATTAATATGGTTTTCAGTAAATTGAGGAAATCTTGGTCGTTTTCGCTAGACATGGAATGAATAAAATGGCTCTAAGCACCGCTTAGGGGAGATGTCTGATATAATTTTGCTCTGCTTAGGGATGTAATGAAGCTGTGTTTAGGATGGGTTTTGCATCGAGGATTTTATGATGCAAGAAATTGGATATAGCACAAAATTAAGCAATGCTGTCTTAGGGGCAATAAAGTATTTAATGCTATGCTTACATGGTATGAAATAGGATAAAGGGCATCGTTAAATAATAAATTGATGCTTCGAGATAAAGAATTGGCATAGAAGAAAAATCTTCTTAGGGATGGATTGTATTTTGCTTAGGGAGAAAATGAGTTTTCTTATGTGCAAAATAATTCTATGTATAATTGATGAGCTGTTTGCTCAAAAGCAAACCAAGCTAAAGTATTTTTAAGGTCTCCTTTAATTTGAAGTGGTTCTCCAAATTGTTCTTCGACTTCTTGTCTTAAATCTTCGATTTCAAGATAATAATCTTCAAAAAACTGATGCGTATCAGTATAATAAATTAATGATGAAACCATTCCACAGATGCACCCGTGTTGCTGTAAGTCCATAAAAAATTCTTCGATTTCATCATAACCAATAGCTTCTTCGGCCACATAAGCTTTTAGTGTTCTGGGTTCATTATCGATAATAGCTTGTAATTGAATTTCTATATTAGATTTTTTCATAGGCTCACTCCTTAAATAATTTTGCCGAGCGACAATTGGAAAACCTGAAAAAAGCAAGTAGGAATCTGAAAGAGCATTGCTTGTCTTTTTTCAGGTTTGGAGATAGCTTTGAAAAATTATTTAGAGAGTAGAGAGGTGAATAATATAGATTATATTGAAAATAGCCATGAGGCAAAAGCTCACATACCATAGCACAAACCAAAAACCAAACTTCATCCTATGAATTGCCAATGGCAATTGGACATCAGGTTTTGAATTTCTTCTTTTCCCAAGTATTGTAATAGATTATGCCACCAGCAATTGTTACATATTGTAGGAGGACATGAGTAGTTTGGTATTCTTTAATGCGCTTGGTTAGGACATAAGCCGCATTAATATTGTCAAAAATTTTGTAGACCCTCTCTTCAGTGGCAGTCACCTCATGGTGAATACGTTCTTCGGGTTCACCAAAATTCTCTCCAATAATCTTTATTTCAAAGAATGGCCTAGTCGCCATAAGAGTTCGTTATTCTTTGTTTTGGGTAGTTTATAATCATTCTTATTGTTTATAGTCTCGGTTCAAGTTTTATTCTTAAATCACGATATGTTAAAGCTACATCTGAATAATCCATATTTTCATCATTTCTCATTCTTCGGGATGCATAGCACTGTATTTCCCAAACAACATCTTTATCGATTTTGCCATAGTAAAACCGTCCCTTGTTACGTTCCCCATTGGGATTATTATATTTATTGAAGCCATCATAATCACGTGTCCGATATATTATCTCTTCAAATTGTTCCTTTGGAAGTAGAGAAATCTCACTGCATACAACAACCTTTCCTTTGATTGCTGGATAATTCGGTCTATTAGAACCTATATCTGAACGAAAAGCATCGTTTTGAAATGCAATTGCTTTGATTTTCTCTCTTGAGGATAGCAGTTTTTTCTTTTTCATGTAATAAAGCTAAAAATTATGCTGGTGAAATAACACGAATAGAGAAATTTATAAAATGAAACGGAAAAAACTCATCTGTTGCGATACCAAAGTAGCCCGCCGTTCAAAGAACGCACCCCTCCGTATCCGAAAAGCAAGCGAAGCGCGCAGCCCAAATCTTACCAAACTTTTACCTATGCAATGTCTGTGGTGATGCTAAAAGATGAAGGAAAAAGCCATCCTGTTATGAATGGCTTTTTAAGATTTAATATTCAGATGCTAACATGACTGTTAAAACACGTCTCGTTTTGGAAAGGTCGGACGGGTCTTCACTACCATTTTCATAGTTGTTGTCGTAGTAGTCGATTTTCCAAAAAATATCGTTTCCATTAACGCTGAACTGTCCAAAGTCATGCTCACCATGAGGGTCGTTATCTTCGTTAAATTCATCGTAAGCTCTGATTTTGCTTTTTATGATATTCATCGAATAATCACCAAGATTTAATATGCCTATGGTCGCGCCATATTTGCCATTTGGAATGCTTGGGATATGAATTCTGATTGGTAGGCCAAAATTTTGTCGAAACTGGTCATTTTGTGAAGCAATTAATTTTGTTTTATCAGTAGTCATTTTTATTTTCCTTAAAAGAATAAAGGGGGCGTAAAGCCCCCTTTGGGTTAAGGTTGAGGTTGATTTCCATTTGTTGGCTTGTTGCCATTTCGATTAGGTAATAATACCAATTCGTCATGGTTGACTTTGAACAATCCCTTATTGTCTTTAGGGGCAATTGTGCCAATTTGCGCAAGCTCCGCTTTGCCATCTATATAGGTATCAACCACAAGATGAAATGGTGGTTCATTTGCACCTTTATTTGGGTTCTCCCGAAGGTAAAGGGCGTTAATTCGGACATTGCCGTATGTTCCACCTTTGGAAGCTTTTTTCTGCCACATACCCCCAATGTTATGGGTGTAGATGATTTCGGCATCGACACCTTTGGCACATAAGGAATGTGTCGGGCGGTTGGCACTTTTTTGAGTGGTTGCGTTTTGTTTTTTATCTGTCATGGTTTTACTCCTTTGTTAAAAAATCAGATGATGGAGCGAAACCAACAGCAAGGCAGAAGGGATTTGCCCGAAACCACACGGATTTTTGGCGCGGGCAAGTGAAGGGTAAATCCCTGCGTTGGTGTTATCGCTTTTCAATCATCTGATGGTTTGATACTTCACAAGGAGTGCAAATGTGTACTGACAGATTTAAAGGCAAAGAGAAGCCTTAGAAAAAGTGGTCTTTCCTGTGAACTAATTTTCGTATTTTGAAAGTTGGTAAGAATTTAAAAATCAGTCAGTAACATGACGCGAAAAATAAGGATATATAGTCGCTCTCTTCCACTACAACAGAGCCGTCTATGATAAGAATGTTTCAATGCCAAACGGCAGGGCACGCAAAAAACTACTTCAAAACCTCTTTGTCGAAAGCGGATTATTATATCCAAGACCAAGAACTGAAAGGTCATTTCAATGGTCGCCTTGCCAAGCGATTAGGGTTGGAAGGCAAGGTTACTGATACCGAAACATTCAATAAGTTGTGCGATAATATCAACCCAAAAGATGGCGGCTCATTAACGCCCCGTACTGTTAGTAATAGACGGGTTGGCTATGACATTAGTTTTCATGCGCCAAAATCGGTTTCCCTGCTTTATGGACTGACAGGCGATGAAAAAATACTTAAGACATTTCAACGCTGTGTCCATGAAACCATGTTGGAAATTGAGGCCGATATGCAAACGCGGGTACGTACCCAAGGGCAATATAATGACCGCTCCGCACCCGAATTGATATGGGCGGATTTTACCCATTTAACGGCACGTCCGACAAAAGACCATGTTGCGGATGCTCATCTTCATACCCATGTTTTTACATGGAACTGTGTATATGATGATGTAGAGGATAGAATAAAGGCAGGGCAATTCCACAATATCAAAAGGGATATGCCGTATTACCAAGCAAGGTTTCAAAAGATGCTGGCAGATAACTATTCCGAAATGGGCTATGGCATTCGTAAGACAAAACATGGGTTTAATTTATCTGTGATGCCACAAGAAGCTATCGACCTGTTTTCCAAACGCACAAACCATATAGGACAGGTGGCGAAAGAAGAAGGTATTACCGACCCAAAGGCTTTAGATGAATTGGGCGCAAGAACACGGGTCAAAAAGCAACCCCATCTTTCAATGGCAGATTTAAAAGATGATTGGATAAGGCAATTGGACGAAGCTGGCATTGATGAAACGACACAAGAAGAAAAGGTGTCAACGGATCTTCGCCGTACTGCCGAGAAATCCGTTGACCATGCTATTGACCATTCTTTCAGTCGTGCAAGTGTCAAACGTGAACGTCAAATTTTGACGGAAGCGTACAAATATGCCGTAGATAATCAAAATGTGTCTTTGGATGAGATTGATAAAACCCTACAAAAAGACAAGCGGGTTTTTCAAATTGAGGTAGGCAGTCAAACACTTTGTACGACGGCTTTAGTATTGAATGAAGAACGGACAATGGTGCAACTGGCACGTAACGGGATGGGGAAGTTTAGACCATTTCAATCTGCTTTCGAACTTAATGGGGGAGCTAAAAAGTTAGGTTCGGAACAAAAAGTAGCCTTACGACATATCCTGACTTCACAAGACCAGTTAACGATGATACGCGGCGGTGCAGGAACGGGTAAAACGACTTTGATTAAACATGCAGTTTCGCAAATTCAGGAAACAGGTAAAAATGTATTTCTGCTTGCGCCAACTTCAACGGCAGCACATGACGTTTTAAAATCAGAGGGGTTCGAAAATGCTGAAACGGTTGCGCGATTTTTACTCGATGAAAAATTACAGGAACAAACCAAGGGCCAAGTGATTTGGGTCGATGAAGCTGGCATGTTAGGAACAAAGGATATTGCCACCTTGCTGGAGATAGCCCATAAGAATAAGGCAAGGGTAATTCTTTCCGGTGACCCGCGACAACATTCGGCTGTTGATAGGGGGGATGCCATGCGGATTTTAAAAACCGTCGGGCATATTCCCCAAGCATCATTAGAGGCGATTTACAGGCAAAAAGAAGATAATTATAAACAAGCGGTTTCTCATATTAGCAAGGGTAATGTGGAGGCAGGCTTTAAAAAACTGGAAGGCATGGGGGCTATTCAAGAAAATGATTATTCCGATATAGTCAAGACCCTCAGTACCGATTATCTCAAAACGGTTGCAGGGAAAAAATCGGCATTGGTGATTTCCCCAACACGCGACCAAACACGCATTGTCAACAAGCAAATTCGTGAGGGATTAAAGGCAAGGCGTAAAATTGCCAAACGGGAACGAATGGTCACGATTTTAGATAACCGCAACCTGACCATTGCTCAAAAGCAAGACCCACGCTCGTATGAAAAAGGCAATATCATCCAAGCGGGTCAGAATATGAAGGGGGTTAAAAGAAGTGACCAGTTGACAGTTAAGGATATTAAGGACGGGCAGGTTCTTATTGAGGATAAGTGGGGCAAACATCATATCCTGCCCCTCAACAGGGCAAAGGATTATGATGTTTACGTCCCGCGTCAAATTCCATTAAGCAAAGGTGATGAAATACGTATCAACAAACCGCGCTATGACAAGCAAAATAAGCGGTTGAACAATGGTACTGTTTTGAAAATCAAGAAATTCAATAAAAAGGAAGGGATAACGGCGGTAAAAAAATCCAAGAATAGGGAAACGGAATTTAAGCTTAACGAGGATTTTGGCAATTTTGACTATGCTTATTGTACCACGTCATACGGTTCTCAGGGAAAAACGGTTGACCATGTGTTTATCAACCAACCTAGTGTGACTTTTGCGGCAAGTAACCAGAAACAGTTTTATGTTTCCACCTCACGCGCAAGAGAGGGTGTGACAATTTACACCGATGATAAAGAAAGCCTGTTGACGCAAATTGAAAAAACGGGTGACAGACAGGCCGCAACGGAATTGTTAAATGATGGTCATTTAATATCAAAAACGGTTGATATGGACATTACAAAAACAAAAGAAATAACCAAAACCAACGATAAGGGGTATGAACCAGAATTATAAATTTAAGAGCTTGGATATTGCCAAGAACGGACAGGAAAAAAAGGAAACTAAAACAGGTGACCCAAACGCCCTAACAGTTTTTGAAACGGGCGAAACCAAAACAATTGATTTTATTTCCCTAGATGGCACACGGCAGAATTTTACTTATGCACATTATCTAACGGGGTGGCTTGGTAAAGATGGTGAAGACCGTGTAATCAAGATATTCTTTGCGACACATCTTGTGACAATTAAGGGCTATTGCCTTGACGAAATCTACAACCATTTGGCAACACTCTCCCTTAAAATGGTCAAAGCCAATGATGAACGCTATCTCAAAACCCTTGATGAAGGAAAACCGTTTGTTACAGATATTAAAATTACATGGAAGAAGGAACAAGGAGAAATAGAAAATAATGAATAGACTTACAGAAGACCAAACAATTCTACTTTTAATCGAATATCTTAAGTCCCAAAAATGGGAGATTGAAAGTTACTGTCTTGGACAAACAAGGGGTTATGATATTGTTGCATCAAAAAATGGAGGTAAAATGTATGTTGAAGCAAAAGGTGCAAAAGCAAATGATAACTCCCCTACCAAAAGGAGAGAGTTTTTTAATTCAAGTCAGTTGAAAACTCATTTAGGTAAAGCAATAATAAAATCACTTGAAACAAAAAACGATTACCCTTCTGCAATTGTAGCTATTGCACATCCTAACGATGAATACATTATAAAAGTATTGGGTAAATTAATCCAATATCTCAAAAAAATAAACATTGTTCATTATTGGGTCAATCAAGATGGAAGTGTTCAAAAAAATCTTGAAAATACTCAAATTTAAGCAGTGCTTGTACACCAAGATAATGTGTACATTGAGTCAAGTCAGGATTATCTATGTTTTTTTAAACCACCTTCGCCAATCCTTTCAGGATGTTGTAAAATTTTACTATTTGAGCGCTAATCGTGTTTCAACCTTAAGGCGGCCAAAGATGCTTTTTTCCAACCCTAAACGCCCATACATTGCTCTTAAATAATGCTCGGCATAAAGCTGTCTAGCAGGGTAGGCTTGTACCATTTTCTGGTTGTTCAGATTATATTCACGTTGAGCCATATAGCTATGAACGGCAAATTCTTCTAAAAGAAATGCCAAACCATTTTGATAGGCTTTAGAAGTGGTTTCAATTCCCTGTCGTGCAATCCAATTACTTATATCGGTATCAACACAAGACCTGAAAGTTTCGCTTGTTTGATAAAGTGCATATAGGGTAGTTTTGAGGTTTTTGACCTTTCCTAAATTAAGCCAATGCTCCCAGCGTACAATTTTGTAAGGGATTTGAATTTGGTCAAGAATGGTTTTGTTTTCCTTTAGCCATTGGTTGCCGAGTTCAAGACTTTTCTTATAGGCATTATCATTTGCTAAGCCTTGTGATTGTAAATTATGACGTTGCAAACTATCAGAAACATTGACAATACATTTTTCAAAGTTCTCATTGACCCACTGTACCATTGCCAAGAGTTTATCACCCGTTTGGTTGGTATTGTTCATACTGATATTCAAACAAACGGTTTTTGCCCCTGTTTGACTGGCGGCTGGTTTAGCTTTGATTTTGTATTTTTTCTGTAACATTCAAAGCCTCCTATTCATAGGTTTCCGGCGCAGTGGTTTTTGTTGGTGTATCGTATGAAGCCCAAAGTTGGTTAAAAATGTTGCGCATAATTTCTGCACCGTTTTGATCACGGACTACCATTGCTTTTGTGTTGTTGTCTAGCATTGTGGCAACTTTATCCCCAAAAATGACAACATTGTAATTTGCGTAGTAATTGCCTGGTATGTATCTGTATTCTTTTAGGGGGTACAATAAATGCGTATCACCTTCACGTACCATAGAGCGAACATTGGCAATTTTACGAATACGGGCTTCACTTTTAATAACTTCTGGTGGAGAAAGTTCGTTATCAACAAACATATAAAGGAGTTCGCCTTTTTTCTCTTTGAGAGTGTAGTAGACATCATCCAAAAGCTTAAGGTAAAAATCTGCTCCATCATAGATTGTAATGGTATCTTGACGACGACGAACCCCTTCGCCATCTAAAAACTCTATACCATGATTGGAATAAGTTTGAAAAATTTTATCAAGCGTAGCTTTTTTTGGAACAACACGTCCTTGTTCAAATCGCTGAATAGTCACGATGGAAAAGCCTATCGCATCCGCAATATCGTTTTGTTGCCATCCTAAAAGCTGGCGCGCCATAATACTTTGATTTCCTGTTATCATGATTCGCACTTTAGCAAAAAGACTGTTATTCGTCAACTAAAAGGTACGCCTGAAGATATATTATCATGGATACTATTATTACTTATTTTGATATAATAGCAATCTTTTTTCTTGACATATTTATTCCGAATCAGTAATGTGAGAATTGTGAGGTAACCCGAATGACGATGGATCATCGGGTTTGTGTTAGACTGATTAAGAGGAAAAATATCATGTCACCGCAAGAAACATTGGCACTCAAAGCCAATCAGAATGACGAGTTCAATTTATTCGCAATGGAAAGAGCTGTTTATCAGGAAACGGAAAATCCTTTTAAACAACTGGATTGCTATGAGAGAGAACGTCAAACTTGTGTTCGGATTTCCGCTTAGACGTATTTCACAATAAATAGGCTTCAAACCTAACGTATTCCCCAACCTGTTATCATTAATGGGATGCGTTGTGTTGCGCCTAAATTACGGGACATGACCAGCTTTTCTCTTGAGGTATTTACGGTCATGTCCCCACTCACGCTTTTTTGAACAAAAACAAGCGAGGAAAAACCAATGACTGACAATAACGATGATGATGATTTAAGCGAACGTATGAAAATTGCGTTGGAAGCGTCAAGCCGAGTGCAAGGCAATGAGGATGAAAGAACCCCAGCAATGCGCATCTTAGATGCTTGCGCTCTTATTAGTGCATCGGTTCAAAACATTCAAACAGCTTTAAAAGAAATTCACTAAACGGTGTCGAGTGAATAATTGTGAGGTAAGACACCATAACTTTAAATAAGAGGAAAGAAAATGAACGTTAAAGAAAAACCGATTGAAGGGATTGAGGTGTTCTCGGATACCTCAATCCGTATTTATCAATATAGAAAGGACTTTGACTGTCCTGAGATTTTCGCTATTGCTTTAAAAAAGATACATACGCAAGCGATAAACAGTATTTCAGAGCATTTTACACCTGAACAAATTACCGCATGGCAAGCAGGAACATACAAGGCGTTTATTGATTTTGCCCGTGACTGTCACCGTACTTACCTAATCTTTGATGATGAAGAATTGATTATTGGCTATGCCTTTGTCCTTAATGCGGGTTTCCTATGGCATTTATACATTGACCCTAAAGACCAATATAAAGGCTATGGAACGGCATTATTGAATTGTGTTGAGAATGACCATAGAAATATGAAACAACCATCCTTATCACTCAAAGCCAACGAGGCCAGTTATAGGTTTTATCTCAAACACGGATATAAAGTTATAGGAAATGAAACCATAGATATGATTGGGGTCAAACTACCTGTTAAGTTGATGAAAAAGAGAATTTAGACAAATAAAGTGATTCCTTAAAATAACGAAATATGTTACACTTCTAGCCAGATAACTAGCCAGAAGGGTTTTAAGAGGTTTTAGGAAAACGCTAAGTATTGAAAATAATGGTGCCTCGAGGCAGACTTGAACTGCCGACACAACGATTTTCAGGTAAAATTTGCCAGTAATATAAATTCCTATAACATCTTATGAAATCCTTTTGAAACAGTTAGTTGCACTAACAAAGAGAAAGGATAAACATAATGAGAACTCATAAGAATTCACAAAATTGCACTGAAAAAACTAGCCAGAGAACTAGCCAGAAAAAGATAGTTAAAAAGCGTTCGAAAAATAAAATAAAGTTTACCAACTTAACTGTTCATCATCTAAAACCAACCAATAAAAGAAATGTATTTTGGTGTTTAGGATTTTCTGGTTTCGGATTGAGAGTATCTACTAAAGGAAAGAAAAGTTGGATATATCAATATCAATTTGAGAATAAATCCAGAATGATGACTTTAGGTAATTATCCAAAGATGTCGTTAAGTGAAGCTAAGACGAAATATTCAGAAGCATTTCATCAAGTTGACTTAGGTTTTGACCCAGCAAAAAATAAAGTCCAGAAAAATTTGTTTGAGCACAATGCTGATACTGTTGAGAAACTTTTAGAGAGATATATAGAATATAGCAAGGCACAAGGAAAAAAATCGTGGAAAACAGAACAGCAGGAATTACGAAAAAATGTAATTCCCGTAATAGGGCATATGAAAGCGCACAATGTCAAAAAGAAACATTTAATGCCCATTTTTCATGAAATGATTGTCAAAAGAAAAGCTCCAATTGGAGCAAAACACCTTTTTGCTTATACAAGACGTATGTTCAATATTGCAGTTATGTGGGATTTAATGGAGTATAACCCTTGTTCAGGTTTGAAGCTTGGAATAAAGAGTAATAAAAGACAAAGACATCTCACCCCTAAAGAAATTTTTGAATTTTGGCATATGCTAGATAAAGCTGAAACGGCAATGGTTATCCGTTTAGCTTTAAAGTTTATGTTGTGCACAGCTTGTAGAGGTGTAGAAGTCCGCACAATGGAATGGGAACATTTGGATATGGATGAAATGATTTGGACTATACCGAAAACAAAGAATAAAAAAATGCACCGTGTTTACCTTCACGGTTATGCAAAATCGATTATCGAACAGGTAGAACCTTATACTGGTAATTCTAAATATGTTTTTGGCTCAATGCGACACGAAAAAGTACCTGACAATCCACCCAAAGATTTAAATCATCTTGGTCAAACAAGTTTGAGTCGGGCTATTAATAACAATCGTAAATTTTTAGATATGGAAGAATTTAAGCCGCATGATTTACGCCGAACTGCGGCAACGTTAGCGGCGGGACTAGGTTGTCCAAGACAATGGGTGAAAATTCTACTTAATCATACCGATAGCGATATTACAGGGATTTATGACCAATATGCTTATGATTGGGAAAGGAACAAAGCTTTGGAAATTCTTAACTATGCTATCAATAGAATTGTGTCATGTTTTTGTATTGAAGATGTACCAACACTATTGGAATTAAGAGAAGAAGTTAGAACAAAAGGAATCTATAGGCGCGAATTTTGAGAATGGTTGTCCACTAAACACTAGCGGACAACCATTCAAAGGTAATCTAAATGGTTTGTTGATAATCCGAAGGGTTTTCAAGCCAGCTTTTCAACTCCTGTAGCTTATAAGCTTTCCTACGACCATGATGGTTTAAAACATGGAGCTTAGGGAAACGTCCTGCAATACGCTCCCTATATTGGGTGGTTTTGTCCAAGGTTGTTGCCAATTCTGCTGTTTTGATGGATGCAAAAGCGTTCATTTCTAGAAGTAGATGAGCAACAACTTTGGCTTCTTCATCTGGGTCAATGAGGATTACGTTGTTATTTTCAATGGTTTTGGTCATATATTTTCCTTTTTCAATTTGGGTTTGAGAAAAAGGATATACGCGCATTTTTCGAATTCTGGTACTGACCAATTATATGTGCGTTTTACCTATCATCGTATTTATTAGAATAGAGCTTCATATTTATATGGAAATTTTCAATCTGTCAGTATAGGTTCTCCGAAATTCAACCTATGGTTTTATGCCAAATAACAACTGAAAGGACTAAAATGCACATTAAATTCAACTACCCCCATAAAGTAAGGAGCGACTTTCTTCACGATGTCGTTAAGGAATTGGTTAGGCAACGCCATCGTTTAGGGATTACACAAGACGACCTAAACCATACACTGGGCGTTGCAGACCGATTGGTGAGCCATTGGGAGTGTGGAGTTAGAAGCCCTACTGCATTTCATCTCTATTGCTGGGCGGATGCTTTAAAAAGTAAGCTTGTGATTATTCCGAATGAGATTGAGGCGCAAAGCTTAATAGCACAACTTCAATCTCAATTGGCAAACGATAATTCTTACGTATGTAAAACGCCTGTAAATGATAATGACCTTGTTATTAGTGAGCCAAAGGTTAAACTATCAGGTAATTAGGTTGACACATCTAGGAAAAGAGGGCGCGGACCATCCAAAAGTCCGAGAGCCCTCTTTTCTTTTAGTTCAAGTATTTTTTCAGAATTGCTCCTTTCCGTTGAGGAAAATCAGCTATTTTCTTTTCTAACGTTACTATTTTATCTTCTATCTGTTCAATTTCACTAACAATTCTTTCTTGCTCGGATAGTTTGGGAAGAGGGATTTTAATGCTCCCTAGAATACTCTGATTTAGACTCTTAATATTAGAGCCTTTACTATCAAACATTATACTGTTTCTGATATTTTCAGTCTTTAAGAAGTAACAAAGAAACTTAGAGTTTGCCTCTTTTGATGTTAATCGAATTCTAATTGTAAACCCTGAAAAAGAAGTCTTTTCTGCTAAATTGCTTATATATAAAAAACGACCTACCAGCTTTGCTGAGCCATTAGATCTTACCACCAAAATATCTTTTGGTTTGAGTTCATAAGTTTCAGATAATGTTCCTTCAATTTGAGCCTTTTCGAGAGTTTCTATTTTTGGAGAGAAATCTTCTTTAAAATCACCGACCCCAATAATAGTGACTTCTTCGCCATTACTATTTCTATTATAATTTAAACCGTTTTTGAAATTGGAGATGTCACCTAAGGAAACTGTTTTGTCATTTAATCCAATTAATTTTCCACCTATGTTTTTCCTTAGTTTTTTAATTTCCTCAATAGCCTTTAGTTCATCATTCTCTAGGAGCTCAATCTCGGCAACTATTTTTTTTTGAACTTCTATTTTAGGAAAAGGAATTTTAACTTTTGCTAAATCATCAGCATAAACGTGAGGTTGTGCTTGCCCTCTTTGCAATTGATAAATTTCTTTCTGTGTTGATTTTAGGAAGTGAAAAATCAAGTTGGTTGATATATCTTTTTCATTTTTTGATTTCACTGTATTACAGTCAGAAGCAAAGATTGGATTGCTAAAGTAATTTACAAACCCCGCATAAGCGCCTGAGGCACTAACTGTAATAATGTTTCCTTCCCTGTTAAATTCATTATGATAGTAAGCTGGATTTTGCCCTCCCGCTATAACAGGAATATTCCCTTTTACGGTTTTCGATTCAGTAATGGTCTTGCCTTTTTGAATATGAGCAATGCTTCCCAATGATTTCAGTTTACTAGTTCCCCAAACCTCTTCGAAATCCACTTTTTTTTTAGCTGAAAGTAAAATGTTCTTTTCAAAATCTACTCGATTAAAAGTGAGCATATCTACCAAATTACTATAGCTTACATTTGGCTGTAAATTTTCAGGTATTTCCAAATCAAATTCATTGTGGAAAGCTTTGTAAATGTATGTGCTTGCCTTTTCAGGATTTGTAAAAGAATCAACAGCATATAATTGAGTACACTGGTCTATACTTTTATTTCGTTGTATTGGGTGTATACCTTCACTTCTTCTGCGATTACTGAATTCGTAACCTAAAAACTGCTTTTCTTTTGTTTTTTCCCCAGTTTTTACCAAAACTACTTTTTGTGGATATGACAGTATGAAATACAAAAGTTTTTCTTTTTCTAAAGCCAGTATTTTGACCCATCTATCTTGGCTATTTTTAGCCTTTATCTTCTTTACGTATTCTTGATAAATCTCGTGCTGTTCAATGTTTTCATTAGGAGATTTATTTACTAAACTTTTATAATCATCTAATGAGATATTCTCCCAAACATAAGTGATGTATTTTTGCAATGGGTTTTCTATACCATTGATTGTAACATCTCGGTGGTTTATAAATAACTTTTTTACAGCTTCTTCAATATTAAAAGCATCCGCATTGTTTCTTCTTTTTAAAAAGAGTGCAACGGTATTCGTTCCAGTAGCCATAAAGGTGTTTGATCCCAATTCGGCTATTGCCAAAATTTCAAAATATTTTAAGAGGATTTCTCTCGATTGGGTATAAATCCCTGTATTACCTAGGATACTACTAGGTAAAATAATTCCAGCTACCCCACCATCTTTAAGAAGTTGTTTTGTTCTTTCTATAAATAAACATTCAATCTCACTACTTTGGTCTGTTAGCCTATCATACAAATCGAACCCATTACTCGATTTTTCACTATCCATTTGCCCTTTGAAAGCAGAAACAGAATAAGGTGGATTAGATATAATAATATCAAATTGTTTATTATCTTGTGGATAGGTCTTGTCAGTTTCTTTTAGCAAATCTTTGAACTCATTTGATGAGCCAAAATCTCCTAAACCATCACCATGTATTACCTTAGCTAAACCGTCACCATGTAAATAGCAACTTACTTTAGCGGTCTTTACCAGACGATAATCTTTTTCAATACCATAAACGTAGTCTTCTGCCCAATCAAATTGGTCTTCTTTCCATTTTTTTATAGCTCTTATGGTAGTTGGACTAAATTTACTTTCATCTAATGAATCAATATATTTTTGAATTTCTTCCATTGATTCCGTTAAAAAATGACCGCTACCCGCTGCATAATCAATCACGGTTGGAAGTAAATCATTTTTGTTCCCTTGTTCAATCTTTCTCTGTGTTATCTCATGAAAAGGCAAACTTCTAATTATAAAACGAGCTATAGGTACAGGTGTGAAGAATTGTCCAGATTCTTGTTTTAAACCAGTCGTTAACAGTAATTCAAAGAAATCACTTAAAAATTGTTGACGGTAATTGTATCTAATCTGGTAAACTTGAAGAAGTTCTACCACTTCTTTTACAACCTTGGCATTATCTTCAAAAGAAGCATCATCATACACTTCTTTTATAGCAAATTCATTGTTCTTTTTAAGGCGGATTTCAGTGAGGATTTCCTTGAATTTATCTTTATATTTTTCTTCTACTTGAAGAAACTGTTTGTCAAATTCACTATCGCTAACATCAGTTACTTTCTTTTCTAAAAGTTCAAGCATACCTCTGTTGTAAAGGTCGGTTAATCTTTTTTGAAAACTAATATGATTATCTTCTCCTTCCAACCACTGAAAATGAAGTTGCTCGCTTTCATTTCTATCTTCATCAACTATCTTGCAAAGAAATAAGGTGAATATTTTATTGAAAGCATTCGGTTTGTCTGAAACTACATTATGTCTTAAAATTTCTAAAAATCTGTTGAAGATATAACTGCTATCTTCTTGCTTTAAAACCTTTAAGTCCTTTTTAGTTAGTGCTTTACTTTGGAATTCATAGGGAGCAACCCAGCTATCAAAAATTCCGTTAGATTTTGGTTGCTTGTTCCAACGTTCAAATAAATCTTTGACATTAGCTGTTTGACGATAATCGTCTTCAATCTTTACAATTTCGTTTTTGTACTGAACATTGCTTTTATTCAATTCTGAAGTGTATAACATCAAGACATCTGCGGCCTTATCCTGTTGAAAATAAGTGAAAAGCTGACCTCCATTTTTATGAAGATTTTTTAATTCCTTTTCATATTCTTTTCCCCATGTTTTACATTCAATCATTAAATATGCAGAGCCGTTATCTCGGGTTATTAAAATATCTAAACGTCCACTAGTACCATGTCCTGTTTTCCAAGTCTTTTCTAAAGTTATGCTTTCAGGTTTATAACCTTTTTCCAGTAATCTATTGACACATTCCAACACTACCCAGTTTTCAGGTTGGGAAAAGTTTTGGGTAGTTTTATTTTCTGATTTTATTTTTTTGCCAAAATCTATTGATTTTTTCTCGAAATCAACTTCGATAGAATAGCCATTATACTTCTTTTGAAAAACTCCCGAAGTATTTTCTTTAGGCTTGAATCCTAATTCCTGTATGAGTTTTTTGTAGGTCATAATCAACTAGAATTCCAATTTACCTTGTTCTACGTTAATGTTTTGTAAATAGGTTAGATACTGGTTGGCAAGCGAAAAAACATTATCAGAGCAACCATTTTTAAAAGCCTCTTTAGCAAACATACTCGCAAAGAACATATCAGAAACATTAGTGTATTCTATTTCAAAAAGTTCAGCAAGCTGTTTCAGTTTTAAAATAGGAAATCTCTTTTTATCATTTTCTATTCGACTAATAGCCGGAGTATTTATTTTAATTAAAGCCCCAAACTCTGTTTGACTCCATCCTTTTTTTTCTCTTTCAACTTTGATGAATTTACCGAAACTTATCATTATTTGGTATTATCAATTAAGGTTTTACCCTAAAAGTGCAAATTTATAAATTATCAGCTTAGTAACATTCATATTAGTAAATCGACCAAGTTAAAATTAGAAATGTTGTACATATGTTGTACAGGGAAATAAAAAAAGGGCTTCAATTTCTTGAAACCCTTGTCTTTCCTAGTAGCGGGGACTGGACTCGAACCAGCGACCTTCGGGTTATGAGCCCGACGAGCTACCTACTGCTCTACCCCGCGATGTATGTTCGTAAGTCTAAAACTAGACTTGCATTTTGTTCTTATTGCTCAGTTCGAGCAGGTACCCTGCCCTGAGCTTAGTCGAAGGGTACTGCTCTACCCCGCGATATGGGAGGGCAAATATACGACCCTTTTTGGTTTTAATCAAAATCTGTTCCAAGGTTTCCTTTAAAATCGATACTTTCGAAGGCATGGAAGTAATCAATGACTTTTTAGTTCGGGCCATTTCCGGAACGGAATGGCCCATGTTTATCCTTTTGATTGGCGGAGGCTTGTTTTTGGTAGTGTATTCCAAAGGCCTGCCCTACCGCTTTTTTGGACACGCCATTGCCATAACAGCAGGAAAATATGATGATAAAACCGCGAAAGGGGATGTAAGTTCCCTACAGGCCCTTTCCGCCGCGGTTGCAGCTACAGTGGGATTGGGAAATATTTCCGGAGTGGCCATTGCCATTCACGATGGGGGTCCCGGGGTTGTATTTTGGATTTGGATGACCGCCCTAATTGGAATGTGCATCAAGTTTTACTCGTGTAGCCTTTCCATTATGTACCGTGGGGAGGATTCCGATGGAAAGCTCCAGGGAGGCCCCATGTTCTACATTACAAAAGGGTTGGGTACTAAGGCCAAACCCCTGGCCATATTTTTTAGCATCGCGGGGCTTTTTGGTTTTTTGGGGGTTTTTACGGCCAACCAATTCACGGAAACCTTTATGGGTGTTGTACAACCCGAGACCAGTTTACTGGCCATGGGCGGTACGGAAACGGATCCCCTGTTCAATTGGAAATTGACCATCGGAGTTGTCCTTGCCATTATATCTTCATTTGTGATTTTTGGCGGACTTAAGAATATTGCCAAAGTGGCCACGGCCATTGTTCCTTTTATGGTCATGGTGTATTTGGTTACGGTTATTATGGTCATGGTTGCCAATTCCTCTGCGGTATGGCCTTCGCTAAAACTGATCGTTTCGGAGGCCTGGAACTTTAAGACCGTGGTCACCGGTGGTTTTTGGGGTCTGGTCATCATTGGTGTCCGTAGGGCCATGTTTTCCAATGAGGCAGGCTTGGGCTCTGCACCCATGTACCACGGCCAGTCCAAAAATGATGAGCCCATCCGAGAGGGTCTGGTAGCCATGCTTGGGCCTTTTATCGATACCATTTTGGTCTGTACGTTTACGGCCGTGGTTTTAATATTGAGTGGGGCGTATCTGGAGGATGGTAGCGGTATTGTCATGACCTTAAATGCCTTCAACACGGCCCTTGGCAGTTGGGGAGGCATTCTCCTGATGATCATTGTCTCTGCCTTTGCCCTGTCCACACTGTTTACCTATTCCTACTATGGGGTAAAAAGTCTTTCGTACTTGACCAATGCCAAAATAGGTAGGCTGTACAACGTCTACTTTGTCGTTATGATCGTATTCGCGGCAGTTGCCTCCCTGGAATTGGTAAAAAACCTCATTGATCTTTCGTATGCCCTCATGGTGATTCCCAATATGATCGCGGTACTGTTATTGGCGCCAAAAGTAAATAAGGAAGCCAGGGCATATTTTAAGAAACTAAAAAAATAATACCATTCCTTGATGACAATTTGTTTTCCTTCCGATAGTAAGGAAAACAATCATCATGAAAAAAATAGACTTCAATCCATTATACCTTTTGGTGTTTGTGCTTCTGGGAAGTTGTGGCTCCGATGAAGACGGGGGCCCAGAAAGTGAACTTCAAAATATTGATGGGGTATTTTGCAATCAGGACTACTCAGGTCCCGCAGCGGCTTACTGGAACATGGCCAACGGACAATTCATTCCTTTAAGCCAAGTACCCATGATCAATAGTCGTGGAGGTGAGGTTTCCTTTCCTTTTGAACAACCAACTTTAAGGCTCGAATATCCCCAGGGCTATACCGGGGAAGGGATTCGGGACAGTCAAAACTTTCCTATTGGTATAGATATCAATCGTTTGGACGGAAGGGTCTTTTTTAGGTGGATTCCGAATATAAGTTTATTTGGTATTACGGATTTCGATCAGATCATAACCCAGGAAATCAATACCATGTTTGCCGAGGTCGGATATAACCCGAACAATGGTTTTGAAGCTGTTTGTGGCCGTAATGAAAGTCAGGATTTTGAAGGCTTATTGGTTAATTTCAATGGTCGGGTCATTGAATTTGGCGAATTTACGGGGATTGTATGGGTGCGCTCAGTGGTAGTGCCAGGCTTGGGGACCGTAAATTCGGCCATCCAGACATCCGTGGCCCCGACAGCCGAATTTAATGCCCGTACTTTGGATACCTTTTTACCCTTTAATTTTCAATTGTTGGTGAGGCCGGATGGTGGAGGCTTCATTGATAATGATGGGGACGGTTCACCCGCCCATTTAGATCCGGATGACAACGACCCAACCGTTAGGCACCAAGGCTAGTTTGAATTAGTTTAGTTAGTGGAAGGTTCCCCTTTTTGGGGAACTTTTCTTTTTCGTCGAACATAGAAATATATGATGGCTAAAAAGCACGCAATGAAAAGTACCCACCAAACCCAAGGGATAGGCTTGGTTAATTCCACAGGTGCCGTATCGCCCATCAAAATGAGCCCTGCCCAATATTGCGGATGTAAGGTGCGCCCCTCGGCAGTTTCCACATAAGCCAATTTAGCGAGTCGTAAGGCCTCATCTTTGGGCTTGCCCTGGACAAGGTAGTCGTAGAAAAAAGAAAGGATTTTAGTCGATGATTGCTCATCGATCTGCCAAAGACTGGTCAAAATACTTTCGCTTCCAGCATAATTGAACGCATGTGCCAGGGAAATCATCCCTTCTCCCGGTTGATACGACGGTTTTCCTGTTTCGCAAGCCGTCAGTATCGCAAGATTGGAGGCTAGATTTTGATTGTAGATCTCATAGGTGTAAAGGGAATTGTCATTAATGTTTTTGGTATCGGAAACGTTTTTGGCAAATACCAAACGGGAAAGCTCCGGATTTACATTGTTGGACTCGGCATGTGTGCCAATATGGATGATTTTATGCTCTTTTGCGTTTTGGGTAAACAGTTGCTTGGAAGCTTTTTCATTAAGAAAGGACTGCCCGTTGAACAGTTTTGAATACTTTTTAACGAGGTCCAGGTTAAAGGGTTGTGGAAGTAGGGTTAAATAGGTTTGGTCCAGATATATCGAATCGGTGATGGCCAATTGGTATTCCTTCTTCATTTTAGATTCGAATTCTGGGGCGAATCCCAAAAAATCATCTTTAAATTCCAATGTTTTTCGCCTCTTATCCATCAGATAAAGACTGTAGTTATAGGATATATTGTGTTTGGCCAAAAGGCTTTTTGAGGCCAGTTCGGGGAAGTCCCTTACCTTCTCGGATAACAATAATTCAAAGCTAAGATTGAACAATTCCGCGTCTGGAAAGATGATTACATTTTTAGTGGTGATCCTTGATGCGAAAGGTTTCCAAAGATTTTCATATAATCCCTCGCATAGCTCTGAGGCATCTTCAATGGCTATGGCGTAATCATTTAAGCGGGTGATTTTTTCTGCCACCCCTTTTTCATCAAGTGGGAACAGTTCTGAAAATGTCTGATTGGCGACATAGGCATACAGGCCGTCTTGAATGCGCAGGTAACGAACGAGCGTGGATTCCTTGGGGAGTTTTTCGTTTAAATCGTCCAAGGTCTCCGCAAGGGATGCATACTTTAAATTGTAATATTGCGGATATGTTGTCTTAAGGGAATCAAGAAATTGATGCCAGATTTTAGTGTTCCTTACATAGTTTTTAACCCCTTCATTTTTTTTGATGGGAACCATTAAAGTATTTTTCAGGTCATCCTCTTTTTTAAGGACTTCACTGGGGATGTTCTTAAAATTGTAAGTATTGGTCAGGTTTAATCTTGACCGAATCCTGTTGTACAAATTGGATTCATGGAATTCCAATACTTTTTTAAGATACCGCTCATCTGAAGTAAGTTCATAGAGTTCCAGATGAAGTTGCTTCATAAAGTCAAAGAAGGCTTTGTTTTCGGCCAGAAGCACATGGAGGTCGTTGTACGTTATGATGAGACTACGTCTTTTGTTAAGGATTTCAATGCCCTCATCAAGTTCTTTCAAAATATCCTTTAGATGCGATTCGGATTTGTTCTTTTCCAAGTGGTACTTTGCCTTTGCCCGGAGTAACAGGATGCCGGGTTTCTCAAAAGTGATTTTAACATAATTGGACACTTCTTTACCATCGGCTGAAACTTCATCATAATTGGACAATGCTTCCTGGCCGTACTTCAATGCTTTTTGATAGTCCTGTGATTTTAAATGGATGTCCGCTACATTTTTGGTATGGGCAATTTTTACCAATTCGTTTTCAAAGCCGGGGCGGTGGGTATAGGTATACCCTTCCAAAGCCAATGATAGTCCCTTTTCCAGATGGCCGGTTTTTGCATAAAACTGGGACATCCGTATGAGTCCGTCCAGTTCTTCCGGTAAATAATTTCTTGAAACTTCCTTTTTTAGAACGGATTCACTCTTTTCGTAAAAAAATCGGGCTTCTTCAAAATTCCCGGTAGCCTCTTCAATCGCGGCTTTTACATTTTTGGAGTAGCTATCAATGTATGCCAGTCTTTCTGGATTTTTTCCGATCTGCACGAGTACCTGATTAATATAGGTCCTGGCCTTGGCAAAATTTTTCGCGGAAAAATGTGCTTCGGCAAGTAATATTTTGGATATGATAATATCAGGATCATCCTCCGGTAAATAGCGCTTCTTTTGAAGGTAGGAAAGGTTGATCAGTTCTATGGCCTTGCCATATTCCCCAATACCTTGAAAGAAGGTCCCCAAATTATCGATGGCTACAAGTCGATTTCTTTTGGATCTTATTTTCTTGGATTCGTCATCACCTTGTTCAACATATTTTTGAAAGTTCTCGGCAGATTTTTGAAGGGTCTCGATCGCCTCTTCCGTTTTTCCAACATTTTGATAATTTAGGGAGAGGTTGTTCCCAATAATTGCCTTTCTGTAGTAAATATCGGCATTTGGGCTTTCAAAATCGTTCAAAGAACCAAGTGCCTTTTTGTAATAATGGTTGGCGCTATCCAACATGGAAAGGTTGGCATAAACACGGCCCAAATTGTTATAGGTATTGTAGAATTGTTCCAGTGCTATTTCTGGGTTACGGTCCAAAATCTTCTTGGAGCGCAAAAAATGGATTTGTGCTTGGGCATACTTGCCCATATACAACAAGGCATTTCCCTTGTTGTACTCCAATAGCGAAGTTTTTGCCACTTCAAAGTTATCCAAAGTGCGTGCCAATTGAAGGGCTTCTGCTGAGGCATCATAATTTTTTTGGTGGAAGCGGGCATCAAAGTAAAGATTTGAAAGTTCGATCAATGCCGCTATCTGGGTTCTTGGTGTTGAAACCTTTTTAATTTGGCTTACAAAACCTTCGGCCCTGGACGTGGCGATATTCCAATCGTTTTTCGCCAGATTATAACTGCCCACCAAACGTACGTACCGGGGAAGACTATCAACGGCATTTTTAAGGTAGTAGGCTATCTGCGTTTGCAATTCCGTATTTGCGGCCTGTAAGGCATTGGCGCTAATAAGGCTGTCTATGAACTGTCTTCCCCGAACGTCCGGGGAAGGAACCTGTCCTGGTAAACTGTAGTGGAAAAACAGCAAGACCACACCTATCCAAACCAACTCTTTTTTCATGACTACTTTGAAATCAACTCGAGAATTTCCTTGGACTTTGGTAGCCCACTCCTTTTAAAATAGGGTAATGCCGCGTCCCTTTGATTCAGTTTAAGATATGCCAACCCAAGAAAATAATTGGATTCCTGGTAAAAAGCAGAATGGGTGTCGTGCTCGTTTCTTTTCAAATAATCAAGGGCAGATTCCGCAGTGCCATTGGCAAGATGGGCACATCCCAAAAAATAATTTAAGGTATCCTTTTCGGATTTGCTCCCATATAGTTTTTCCCATTTTTTAATGGCACTGGTATAGTCCCCCCTCTTGTAGTCCACCATGGCCTCATAAAAAGCATAATTATCCTGGGAGCCCATAACCGTTGGTAATCCTGGATCTGGTGAGAAATAGGTTTCGAATACACGTTCACTGGGTGTTGCACGATTGATCAACCAATACCCTGTGCCCAAGGCCATAAGGATAGCTACTCCTGCGGCAATTCGGTAGAATGTAGTCCTTGTCTTTTTGTTTTTTGGGGGTAAGGTTTCGTTGTGAAAATCTTCCAAGGCATTGCGTAGAGCCGCTTCCTCAATGGTACGAAACAATGCTTTAAATTCCTGAAATTGTTCGGACAGTTTGGAATCTTCCTCCAATTCTTGTTGAAATTGCGTGGCCGCTTGAGTGGACATTCTACCCAACAGGTATTCCTCAAAACGGTCTTGTTCCTTTTCGGATAGGTATTTGGGGCCTTTATCCATTTTCTTTAATTGCTAGACTTAGGGTTCGAAGTTTTTCCATACAACGATACTTTTGATTTCTTGCGGATGCAGGGGCGACCTTCATTTCAATCGAAATCTCCTTCATGGACTTCCGTTCAAAATAAAAAAGCTGCAACAGTTTTCTGCAATTATCCCCTAATTGCTCCAATGCCTGTCGTAGCAATCTTCTGCGATGTTCCGCTTCGGATTCATTGGCCAAGCTATCTTCGGTAACTGCCTTGAGTTGGGTGAAGCTGTTTGCGGTAACCTTCTTTTTAAAATCCGAAGATCTTAAATAATCGGTCCACTTGTTTTTTGCAATGGTAAAAAGGTAGGCTTCCACATTGCCGTTTTCCGAGAACTTATCGGCTTTGATATTGCTCCAGCAGGCCACAAAGGCTTCTTGAAAAGTGTCTTTGGCATGATCATCATTCCCATTGTTCTTAAGAATGTAATTTCTCACTTTAGGATAGGTTTGGAGATATACGGTTTTCATAATGACGGCATCGTTGTTTTTGAAACCTTGAACGATGTCTTTTTCCCCTTGTTGAAAAGTATCCCCCATACTTTTTGGAAAGTACGGGGAAGTTAGAGATTTTCAACAGCTTACAAAATAAATCCGGTTTAAATTCATGGTTTTCCGGCTAATGTTACACGTATTGCCCTGCCATTTAGAAGACGGGGGTGATTTCAATCCCTTGATGGCCAATTTCCTCCAACCGATTGAAAAGTTCCTGTTGCCGTTCTTCCGCTTGTTGTCTATTGCAGGTAAAAAGAATATTGGTCACTTCAATGGCCGTAAAGAACTCCACCAGACCGTTACCAATATCATTGGGTACAAAACTAAATTCATTTCCAAAAGTTCCGTCCTTGCGCAGTATTCTGCCCGTATAGGATACCGCATTTTCAACAGGTGCGAATCTGGCCACAAACCTCCCGCCCTGGACACGGTATTCCGTATTTCCACCACAACCAAGATCCTCTGGATTTTCAGCAATTTCCACTTCCTGGGTAAAGCCAACAAAGAAGGATTCGCACCCCTTTATGTTATTAACGGTCATGGTATCCCGCCCGGCCTCGCTCAATTCCCCGGTATTCTTATTTCTGAAATAAAGCACAACGGTCACGGTTTCTGGATTATTGCCACTTCCTAAATTTGATTCCAAAGCGGTACTGATATAGGAAACAAAATTGTTGGGATCCCCACCAATGTCCTGAACCCTTCCCCCAAATTCATTGCTCGTACTCCAATGAAATTCAAATTCCTCAACCTCCGGCTCAAAGGAGGTAATTGCGGTCACCCGAAGTTCCGTGGCCTCACCAAGACATAATTCTACATTGTCCTGCTGCATATCTACCACCGCATCAATGGATTGTACCAACCAACTTTCAAAATTGAAGGCTGCCGTATCCAAACCCGCAAAATTGGCAAAGGGATTACTAGCCTTAATGTTCCGATCAATGGTCCTAAGGATAAACCGGGTTCTAGGATACCCCGTTTCAATAAGTTCCTGGCTCTGAATAAAGGTATTGGGGAAATCACCATTTCCGGAAAGGATGTTGTACACATCCGTTAAAATGGTCCTTAGATCATTGCTTAACCGAATATCTTCATATAAAGCGGGCAAAAGAATGTTGGAGGCGCTTTTGAATTCGTTGTCCGCCACTTCATCCAATACATCGGGATATTGTTCCAAAATGGGTGAGATGGCATTGAACAATGCTTCTTGCTTAGCACTTCCAAAAGGGGGTAAAAGCGACCTGTTTCCCCCAATCTCCAATAAGGTGGGTAGAAAATAATCCAGGATGTAGGTTCTTTTTGTGAGGTTCCCATAGATTTCCAACTCCGCCATGGTCATGTTCCTTGCTTCGTCCTGTGGTTGTCCCGAACCAATGAGTACTACTTCGTATTCCGCAACAAATTCCGTTACGGGATTAACGGGCAGAAGTATTGGTCCGGTACTCGATGCATTGTCAATGGAAGCCTGTTGCGCACTAATTTGAGCAAGGGAAGATCCAAAATTCAGGTTCTCAATTTCGTTGAGCTTCCCAATTTCCAATTCAAAATTTTCGAAAGGGGTATCCGTGTAATTGGGAATTTCCATTTCATTTCCATCTCTGTCCGTTATTGATTTTTTATAGATCAATACCCGAGATCGTCTGGGCAATGCATTTTGCAGTTGGATCCTGGTGGAATCAATTGCAGAAAGGGTTACCCCACTTTTTGTGGTTTCGTCGTTAAAGAAGATACGGTTTGCCATGTGGTTACTTCCCTTATTTGTGGAAAGTTGGTCCAAGGCAGCGGTAAGGGCCGAGGTGTACGAACCTTTGGTGAACATTAAGGGGTCATTGATAAAAAGTTGTTCAACCTCATCTTTCAAACCATTAAAAATTGAAGTTTGACGAACTCCTTTCAAAAAAGCCGCTTTAGCCGAGTTTGGTAAAAGGTAATAATCGAGCCCAAAATAGAGCATCACCTCCACAGTAGTGGCAACGGACAGTTCTTTTTGGTCCTCGGACACAAAACCGGCCAAGAGCAGGTTGTCCTCAGCATCCAGCAGATAGGCCAGTTCCACCGTTCCCGGATTAAAGGGGATTGTCCCTTGTCCAGAACTTGCCACCGCTGAGGTACTTCCCAAAGAAAAGAGCTTGGCGGTAGATACATCCAGGGAGGCCCCTTGTGGTAGGCTTACTTGGACCGCGACCTCTTCAAAAGTGGCATTGGGTTCTTCAGGATCATCCGGAGTATTGGGGTCTTCGTTCTGTATCACATCATCATCCAACATTTGATCCGTATCGTCCCCCGAAGAACATCCAACAAGGCCTCCGGTGATTACCAGGGTTAGCAGTAAAAATGTATGTAGTGTTTTCATAATTTTTTGGTTGTCCAATCAAAAAAGTTATAGGCTTTATTACGGATTTAGTTTCTCGCACCCATCCATGTTCCGGAGATTTGATCGGCATTGTTTTCCCAAGTGCCGGAAGAAGAGTCTACCGTAAATGTGCCACTGAACGTTGCACCATTCTCTGCCGTTCCGGCAGTAGCTCTAAATGAACCCTCGGTCGATATGGTTCCATTTAAGGGAAGACTTTCTTGCGCAGTATTTGAAAATGCATCCCCAGTTACTGTACCCTCTTCGGTAATAATAGCACTCCAGACACCACTGTCCCCTCCCGAGAAAGTTCCTGACCAACTCCCCACAAATACCAGCGGTTCGTCATTGTCGTTGGAGTCGTCGGAAGAGCAGGAAAATGTAACTATCGTTAACAAAAGCAAGGTGATTTTAACTACGTTTTTCATAAGATTTTGATTTAAAGTTTTTCTATTCTTTTTTGTTTATCGAAAAAAAGATGAATTGTCATCAAAAGGCTTTTTGCACCTTTACCCATTCGCGATTATTAAGATTAATGTCCCCATTTGGGGTATAGAACAGATCGTTGTTTTGGATGTAATTGCCTTCACTGTCCATCCAATATTCAGTAGAGCCTGCATTGACCTGGTAGTTTTTGCCGGTCAACGGGTTGTACACCGTCTCTTGCTCATTGATCATGTTGACAAACTGTTTTTGGCCAATATCACTTCCAGGGCCAAAATTTCTATTCATAAAGGAGGCATGATTGGCATCCTGGGCCGCCCAAATACCTTTCATTTTTTGTTGATGGGCATTAAAGGAAGCCCATCTCGCATTCATTCGGTTTTGATGGTCCATAGCGGATTTTCTGGCTTGTTCCCGTTGTCGTTGTTGGGCCAATTGCGTAACGTACTGCTCCCATTGGGGATTGAATTTTGTGCTTGTCGCAGAGGCATAAAGGTCGTCCAGGGTCTGTTCAAAGTGGCGGCCGTCCACAAAAGTGTACGCCACACCATAAAACCATACCATCACGTAGTCCTGTTGTGAAATGGGTTGCTGCAATGCGACTTTGACAATGGTGGCCAAAGCGCGTTGCCCAGTTTCGCTTTTCCATTCGGTGTTTACGATTTCCAATTGTTCTTGCCCGGTTCCTTTGTCCTTCAGTATTTTTCTGGCATAGGCTTCCTCCCTGGGCATGGCTTTGGTTCCTACGTATGTAAATCCGCTGCGTTGCATTCGTGGAGCGACTTCTTCCTGATGTATTTGCTGGTTCCCCACAATAGGCCTTAACATCTGATTCATGGGAGAAGAGACATACTGGTTCATCTGGGGATTGCTGAAAGTGAAATAAAATTTAAAGGGGGTATTGAAATGTTTCAGGTTGTTTGGACCTTCAACCTGAACGAGAAAATTGGGTAGTTTTTGATCGAAGGTGTACAGTGGTTTGGAAATAACCTTCCAATCACTGGGATAATCACTGGTTTGTACCACTAATCCGGTTCTGGCATCCCTAAAAGTGTGGGTTTTTGGGGATGTAGTGTTGAACCGATCAAAAAAACCCTGTTTTTCTGCCTCTGGAAAGGTAGTATGTCCTGGGATGGCTTCGCCATACGCAGCTTCATATTTCAGGGAATCCCCGTGATATTGGTTTTCACCTTGGTGTTCTTGTCTCCCCATACAGGAACAAAGGGAGAGGGCCAGGAAAATGGAAAGGACAATCGTTGATTTCATGATGTTGTTTTTAGGGTATATCGAGGGTATTGAAAATTGTCATCACCTAAATTTTGTGATGACTTTTCAAATGGAATTCGATACCATCATGTCCAATGGATTTGGGGGAATTTCCGTTGGTACTTTAATTGGAAAGGGTCGGTTTATCCGGCCCTTTTTTGTTTGTAGCTTTGCTTTTATGGAAAAGACCCATAAATCCGGTTTTGTAAACATTATTGGAAACCCCAATGTTGGAAAATCCACTTTAATGAATGCTTTGGTGGGGGAAAAGCTCTCCATTATCACCTCCAAAGCGCAAACAACACGCCATCGCATCTTTGGAATTGTCAATGGGGAGGATTTTCAAGTGGTTTTTTCGGATACCCCCGGGATTATTAAACCGGCCTATGAGCTACAGCAGTCCATGATGAATTTTGTGAAATCCGCTTTGGAAGATGCCGATGTGCTTTTGTATATGGTCGAAATTGGGGAAAAGGGGTTAAAGGACGCCGATTTTTTCCAAAAAATCAGGAATACATCCATTCCGGTGTTGTTGCTCCTGAATAAAATTGACACTTCGGAACAACAGATTTTGGAAGCGCAGGTAACTTTTTGGAAGGAACAGTTGCCCCATGCCGAAATACATCCAATTTCCGCTTTGGAAAACTTCAATGTGGAAGAAGTCTTTAAGCGGATTTTGGAATTGCTTCCAGAGGGGCCTCCCTATTTTCCCAAGGATCAATTCACCGATAAACCCGAACGCTTTTTTGTCAATGAAGCCATAAGGGAAAAAATTCTATTGCATTACAAAAAAGAGATTCCCTATTCCGTGGAAGTGGAGACCGAGGAATTTTTGGAGGACGAACAGATCATTAGGATCCGCTCCATTATCATGGTGGAACGGGACTCCCAAAAGGGGATCATTATTGGACATAAAGGTAGCGCCCTTAAGAAAGTGGGCGTTGGGGCCCGGGAAGATTTGGAAAAATTCTTTGGAAAACAGGTCCATATTGAGCTGTACGTAAAAGTCAACAAGAACTGGCGTTCCAACAGCAATCAATTAAAACGGTTTGGTTACAATAACTAAAAGTTTTTTTGCCTTTTCATTAACATCTATTTCATTTTAGTTTGGGAACTTCCAAAGCAAAATAAACCAAACAAAATGAAAAAGACTACAATACCTCTACTCTCTTTAGCGCTCTTACTTTCCCTTTTTTCTTGTGAATACTTGGACGATTTTATTGGGGAAGGCGGCAATGGTGGTGAAGGAAGCACTACTATTGATTTTAAACAGATTTCCACCTTTACGGTTGGTGGTGAAGGTGCGGCGGAAATATCCGCTTTTGATGCCAAGACCCAAAGACTGTTTACGGTCAATGTGGAAAAGGACGTGATCTCAGTATACGACCTTTCAGATGTACATAGCCCAATGCCTGTGACAGATTTGGGTTTGAACGGTGCTGGGGCACCCAATAGTGTTAGTGTGAAAAATGGGACCTTGGCTGTTGCAGTGGAGAGTATGGTGAAACAAGACAATGGTTTTATTAAGTTTTATGACACCGAAACGTTGGAGTTTTTATATGCGGCCAATGTTGGTGCTTTACCGGATATGGTTGCCTTTACACCAAATGGGAAATATGTGGTTGTTGCCAATGAAGGTGAACCCAATGATGATTATACCGTGGACCCAAAGGGAATGGTCAGCATCATTAATGTTGCATCGGGGGATACCTATAATTTGGACTTTGAGTCATTTAATGGTCAAAAGGAAAGCTTACAGGGGAAGGGACTCCGTATTTTTGGCCCTGGTGCCACTTTATCCATGGATGTGGAACCGGAATATGTTGCAATTTCAGATAACTCCAAGACGGCATGGGTCTCCCTTCAAGAAAACAATGGTGTTGCCGTAGTTGATTTGGTCAACAAACAAATTACCGACATTGTTCCATTGGGATATAAAGATTATTCCGTTCCGGGCAATGAGATCGACCCAAGTGACCGGGATGGTGTAAAGGCGTTGCGCAGTGTTCCGGTCTTTGGAATGTATCAGCCAGACGCTATTGCGTACTACAAAGTCAACGGAATGGATTACGTGGTAACGGCAAATGAGGGTGACGCCAGGGAGTATGAGGGGGACCCCGGTTTTGTTGAAGAAGACAGGATTAAGGACGTAGTGCTGGACCCGACAGTATTTCCCAACGCTGCCGAACTACAGGATGATGCCAACCTGGGAAGGTTGAAACTGACCTTGGTTCAAGGGGATATTGATGATGATGGTGATTTTGATGAACTATACAGCTTTGGTGCACGTTCTTTTACGATTTGGTCAGGTACAGGGCAACTGATATATGACAGTGGCAATGACATAGCTTCCAGAACATTGGAATTGACTCCGGATGTTTTTAATGGTGATGATGGGAGAAGTGATGATAAAGGTGCAGAACCGGAGGCGGTTACCATCCAGGAAATAGGAGGCAGGCAAATCTTGTTTCTCGGACTTGAAAGGAACAATCAGATTATGGTATATGACATTTCCGATCCATCCTATCCCGAATTTATTCAGATTCTTTCAACGGAAGGTGACGTTGGTCCCGAAGGAGTATTGGCCATAAGTGCCGATGATAGTCCTACGGGAAAAGACTTACTGGTTGTAAGCAATGAGGTGAGCGGTACGGTGACCATTTATGAAAATTAAAAAAAGTTTTGCTTCATAATTAGATTAAGTTTCATTGGGCACGGTCATTGACCGTGTTCTTTTTGTATACCAATAAACAATTCATCGGCATATTTTCGCAATTGTTGCATCTGTGGTTTTCCCTTGGCTTTGCCCAACCTTCCAAAGGCGTACAGTGTAAACCATATGACCACCAAAAAGCCCATTCCAATCAGCCATAGCGTAATATCGTGACCCAGTGAATGTTTGGAATAGGCGAAAATGCCCATGATGATAAATGTGGTGGCGACACCAAAATGAAGGAACATAAAGAAGGTCCACAAGGTAGGATTGGGTCCAAAAACCCCATGGATCGTGCTTTTTTGGGGGCTAAAGGAACTAATTTCCAGATGCAACTGCGGTGACCAAAAAGTGGTTTTCTCTTTTTTGAATCGAATATAAACGTGTTCATCGATCCGTTTGAGCAAAAAGGGATCTTTGGGCTGAATATCAAAAGCAGCCTTTAGGGTGTCCGGATCGGTATACAATCTAATATCGAACCGTGGCCTAAGAACAATTTCGTTGACCAGTTCGCTCATTATTTATGGGTTAAGCCTCGAAAAGGTATCCATTTTTCTTTATAAATAATACTACTTTTGCCAAAATTTAAGGGCATGGGAGGCATTGTCGCCATAGTAGGAAGGCCAAATGTGGGAAAGTCTACGTTTTTCAATCGCTTGATCCAGAAAAGGGAAGCCATTGTAGATGCCGTCAGTGGGGTTACCCGGGACAGACATTATGGGAAGAGCGATTGGAACGGAAAAGAGTTTTCCGTTATTGATACCGGAGGGTATGTTGTGGGAAGCGATGATATTTTTGAGCAGGAAATAGACAAGCAGGTGGAATTGGCCATTGACGAAGCCGATGCCATAATTTTTATGGTAGATGTGGAATCCGGGGTAACCGGAATGGATGAGGATGTGGCCAATTTATTGCGGAGGGTGGACAAACCTACTTTTCTGGCGGTGAACAAAGTGGATAATGCACAGCGAGCAGCCGATGCCGTGGAGTTCTACGCCCTGGGACTTGGCGAATATTATACCCTTTCCAGTATCAATGGCAGTGGAACGGGGGAACTGTTGGACGCCTTGGTCAAAGTACTTCCGGAAAAGGCCGAAGAAGAGGCAGAACTGCCCCGTTTTGCCGTTGTGGGCCGACCCAATGCCGGGAAATCTTCCTTTATCAATGCGCTGATCGGTGAAGACCGGTACATTGTCACCGATATTGCCGGAACAACCCGGGACAGTATCGATACCAAATACAATCGGTTTGGATTCGAATTTAATTTAGTGGATACCGCTGGCATACGCAGAAAAGCCAAAGTAAAGGAAGATTTGGAGTTTTATTCCGTAATGCGTTCCGTACGTTCCATAGAATACTGCGATGTCTGTATTTTGCTATTTGATGCCACCCGGGGATTTGATGGCCAGGTACAGAACATCTTTTGGCTGGCGGAACGGAATCATAAGGGCGTGGTCATTTTGGTCAATAAATGGGATTTGGTGGAAAAGGAGACGAATTCGGTAAAGGAATACTCCCAAAAGATCAGAAAACAATTGGAACCGTTTGATGATGTCCCCATTGTTTTCATTTCGGTGCTGAACAAACAACGGATTTTTAAGGCCATTGAAACCGCAGTGGAGGTTTATCAAAACCGGAGCAGGAAAATAAAAACACGGGAATTCAATGATGTTATGCTTCCCATTATTGAGAAAAATCCACCTCCAGCCTATAAGGGGAAGTATGTAAAGATCAAGTTTTGTACCCAGTTGCCCACCCCTTATCCCCAATTTGCATTTTTCTGTAATCTGCCCCAATATGTGCGGGAACCGTACAAACGTTTTTTGGAAAACCAGATCCGCAAACATTTTGATTTTACAGGGGTACCGATAACTGTGTTTCTTCGAAAGAAATAGGCCTTTTTATTGCCATAAATCCACGGATGCTAAAGAAGCGGAAAATGGTGTCAAGCATAAAAGGCATTTACGCTTGTTAACTGGACTATTCGTCTTAGAAATTGCTGGAAAAGTGCTAATTCTATCTAAAAGTGCTAGTAAAGCGGGGTATTTTTTGATATTTTTCATTGTGTCGAACTTCATTGATCAATGGGAAAAGAACTACTCTTTATTTTCTTTTTGGGTTCAATATTTTTCGCCAATGGACAACAGGCGGATGTTCAAAAGGATTCCATTGGGTCAATGGAGAATATCCATCTCCATTTGAACAAGACCACTTTCTTGCAGGGGGAACGGTTATGGTTTAAGGCCTATGTACGGAATCAAAGGAGCAAACTACCTTCATTTTTCACATCAAATTTGCATGTAGGGATTTTTGACGGTACGGGAAAAGAGCTGAAAAGGAAACTCTTTTATGTGGAAAATGGCATGGCCCAGGGTGATTTTGCCATTGACTCCTCCTTAACCGGTACAGCATATACGGTACTGGCATGGACCAATTATATGCGCAATTTTAAGGAGTTACACCCCTATCGGCAGAACATTCGTGTGTTACGGAATGACGCAGAGGAAGAGGATTTGCAAACAGGAGCTATAAAGATTTCCATATACCCCGAAGGAGGGCAACTGATAACAGGGGCGTACAACCAAGTGGGCCTATTGGTGAGCAATGGTCTGGGCCAAGGGATATCGGTCAAAAACCTGGAGCTGGTCGATGGAAATGGCCAAATAGTCCGTAAAAAGGTAGCTACCAATCGTTTTGGTATGGGTAAGATAGGCTTCCATGTTGAACCTGGCCACGTTTACTACGTTCAAATGACCGGTTTTGATGGGAACCTTATTAGGGAAAAGCTGCCAGAAGCTGTGAACAACGAATTCGGAATCAGTGTGGATAACAAAGATGTGGATAAGGTTTTAATGGTCATGGTGGGTTCAAAAAGCCTTTTTACTATAGAAGATGGGAAAGCCTATACCTTAGCGGTTTATCAGGATGATTTTATTGGTCTAGAGGACTTTGAGGTAAATGGGGACGAACCCAAAATTTGGTTTGACCGCAATCAGATGCCACATGGCGTCCTTACGGCCGTACTCTTTAATAATAGTCTGGAACCAATTGCCCGCAGGATGTTCTTCAACCATCGAGAAGCTGTTTTTGGGGGTAAGGTGGAAATTGAACATTGCCAGACAGCATTCAGGGATTCCATTCAGGTGGATTTAATGCTGCCCAATGGAGTGGAACAAAGCGCTAACCTTAGTTTATCGGCACTGCCCGGTTCAAGTAGGGCTTACACCCCAGATCATTCCATCATCTCTTCATTTTTGGTTCATCCCTATGTCAATGAAAGCATTCAAGACCGATATTATTTTGAAGTGCAGGATAGGCAAAGGCGATTTGAATTGGACAAACGGCTGTTGATAGAAGGTTGGGGGAAATACGATTGGAATTCACGGAAACTTGAAGAGGTTAAAGTAGATTTTGAACTGGAAAAGGGTATTCCCTTCTCCGGAAGGATTACTGATGCCCGCTTGGGTATTGAACGGCAGCTTGTGCTGTACACCGGTCTTTCAAAAACCATGGATTATGTGGATTTAAGAAGCGATGCTTCTTTTGGACACAGCATGCCCCTTTTTGAGGGCGATTCCATAAGCTTCAGTCTTCTTGGTGCAAGGGGCAACCTGAGGAAACCAGAGGCAACGGTTAAGATCGGTAAAAGTTTAGAAGAGGCCGGGGAGGGGGTAAATACCTGGCTCGCAAAGGAAACCCTGGAAAATGAAACTAAGGGTGTTGAAGAAGTTACTTTTGATCAAACACTGAACCTTGACGAGCGCACCATTGCTTTGAGTGAGGTGACCGTTTCAGATAAAAAGGAGGAAAATAAGATAATTGATTTTTCTCCAACTACCCTAGGTAGGTTCATAGGTGATGAAGAAATTGAGAGACACAGATCATTGGTAAACTTTTTAGCCGGACTAGGATTTGGTATTAGTTCCGATGGAGGTTCCTTTAACCTGGCCATAATGAAGTACGGCGGATTAAGACCAGTACCCCTTTATGTTGAAGGTTCGTTTGCTAATGCCAATGAAATAATGGGGATGGCATTAAAGGATGTAAAGTATGTTACCTATAGCAAGACACCTCCAGATGCTTTTGTATCAATTGCCCTAAACCAAAATTACATATCTCCTGAAAAGCGGGACAAGTTTATAAAATTTGCCATTGAAAAGGGATATGCCCAACCCCAAGCGTATTTTGCTGCTAATTATCCGGACTATGCCAGCGCTGTTTTTAGGAACTATGGTACTTTGGATTGGAAAGCAAATATTAATGTGGATTCTGAAGTCCCGACCTCATTTACAATTCCAGTGCTCGGTCAAAACAGGGTGATTCTGCATATTGAAGGTATGGGGGTGGATGGTACGTTGACATCCCTTTCAAAAAGGATAGAATTGACGGAGGAATAAAAGAAATCAATAGCTGAACTTTATCATTCCTTTAATAGTTCCCTCCAGTACACTTTTTTAATTTTAAAGGAACAAAAACCTATCCATCATGAAACGAACAGTCCTTTTATTCCTCATTACAATTTTTTCCATGGCATTCACGGTTGCCCAGGAATCCGATTATCAATTAGTGGCCAAAACCGTTAATTACTATCTGGAAGGGGGGACCAATAATGATTACGAGACCTTAAAGAAGGCTTTTCATGAAACCGCCACCATGAAATATATTACCAAAGATGGGTATAAGGAGGTGAATGCCCTTGAATTTTTTTCGGGAATGGATGCCTCCAAACCCAAACAAAATCGAACAACAAAAATAGCGGACATCACAATTTCCGGACATGCGGCCAACGCACGATTGGAAATAGAGTATCCCACCTTTTCCTTCATTGATTTTATGAACCTCCTTAAAATTGATGGGGAGTGGAAAATTGTCAATAAGATTTTCTATCGTAAACCTGCCCTATCAGCAGCACAATAGTATCGTTTTCCAATTTTGGCTGGAGTGTTCTGGTTTTGGCAATGGGACCAGCAAGCACCGCTTTTTATTTGAAGTTACCAACCCCCAGAGGCGCCGCCGCCTCCAAAACCACCGCCTCCAAAGCCTCCACCAAAGCCTCCGCCGGAACCAAAACCACCTCCTGAAGATCCGCCTTTGTAGCCGCCTCTGCCCATATTGCTCAAAATGATCATATCCCAAATATCCAATCCCCTGCCGCCTCGTCCGCCTCGGTTGTTTCGCCCACCTTTGTTTTTACGGCTGGCCAAAATCAAGAATATGACCAGGAAAACGATGAAGGGCAAAACGGACTTCAATGGAAATTCCCGGCCATTGCCAAAAGTCCGGTCTTCCTTGAACTGGCCTGTCAATACCTGAAAAATGGCGTCCGTACCAGCATCCAGTCCCCCATAATAATCCCCTTGTTTAAATTCTGGGATGATAACTTGTTCAATAATACGTTTGCTCATGAAATCCGTTAGGAATTCTTCTACGCCATAGCCCGTATTAATGGCAATTCTCCGATCGTCCTTTGCCAACAAAATAAGGATGCCGTTATCCTCGTCTGCTTGCCCTATTCCCCACTTTTGGCCCCATTGTGCACCCAGGAAGTTGATGTTTTCCCCTTCCGTTGAGCTAATAATGGCCACTACGATCTGTGTGGAGGTGCTATCGGAATATCGGATAAGTTTTTGCTCCAACTGCTTTTTTTCAGCGGCATTTAAAAGCGTTACATAATCGTACACACTGGTTTCCTTGTCCGGTTTGGACGGAATTTGAAATTGTCCCCATCCCAAATAGGAGACAAGAAATAGGAAAACGGGAAATAGACATCGCCTAAGGAGTACCATAATAGGATAACCTATAGCAGAAGTAGTATTTCCATCCCTCTGTACTAAGTTGGGAGGGAGCGGGGAAATCCCTATGGCTATCTTGGAGAGGGGCCTAGCCTTTTGAAACTGCATCACTTAATTCATTGGTATCCCCATGTTGCCAGGGAAAGTGTTCTTCCAATTCTTTTCCTGCCTTCAAAACGCCCTCAACGATGCCTTGCTTGAAATTTCCGTTTTTAAAATGGGAGGCAATGATATCTTTGGTGCTTTCCCAAAATCCCTTGGGCACGGCCCGATCAATCCCCCGGTCCCCATAAATCACAAATCTCTTGTCGTTCACCGCCACGTAAAGGAGTACGCCGTTCCCATCCTTGGTATTGTCCATCTTTAAAAAGTGAAATACCTGCTGTGCACGACTAAAATGGTCAATCCCCGCCGTGGCTTCAATATGCACACGGATTTCCCCAGAGGTATTTTTTTCGGCCTCCAGAATAGCGTTGACAATTTCCTGCTCTTCTTCCGTAGTGAGAAAAGCTTCTACTTTGGACATCATCAGTCGAAATTAAAGTCCACCTCCGGGGCATTTTCTGCACCAGAGTCCGATTTAAACAATGCCAAGGCATCAAAACCAGCAATGTTGGCTATAATATTGGTCGGAATCTTTTCGATCTTAATGTTGTACTCTCCCGCCAGATCATTAAAACGGTTCCGCTCTACATTGATTCTATTTTCGGTGCCTTCCAACTGGGATTGCAGTTCCAAAAAGTTTTGATTTGCTTTCAAGTCGGGATACCGTTCCACCGTAACCAATAGTCGCGATAGCGCCGATGAAAGTCCTGATTGCGCCTCTTGGAACTGTGCCAATTTATCCGGAGTAAGATTGTTGATGTCTATGGTGGTGGAGGTCGCTTTTGCCCGTGCTTCAATGACATCCTTTAACGTACCCCGCTCAAAATCCGCAGCACCCTGAACAGTTTTTACAAGGTTCCCAATAAGATCGCTCCTTCTCTGATAGGAACTTTCCACATTGGCCCATTGTTTGGTAGCCTGCCCTTTCATGTCCACTAGGGTATTATTGGTTCCCACATACCAGCTTCCCAGGAAAAATAGTAGAATGCCAATAACGATTAACGGAATTAACCACTTTTTCATTGTTCTTGTCTTTTTAGTGTTTACTGTACGTATTGGATAAGTCTGTAACGGTACCTATTTGTTACAGTTTATAATTGTTCCTTGATTTTTATAAGTTCTGCCTTTACCCGTTGTAGCTTCTCAATGACCTCAAAATTGGAAAGGGTCTTGTGTTTTTCCTCCTTCAAGTGAATTTTGGCGCCCTCCAATGTAAAGCCTCGTTCCTTGACCAGATGGTGGATGAGCTGAAGGTTTTTAATGTCCTGGGGGGTGAACTTCCGGTTGCCCTTCGCATTTTTCTTGGGCTGTAGCACATCAAACTCCTTTTCCCAAAAGCGAATAAGGGATGTATTTACGCCAAAGGCCTTGGCGACTTCTCCAATTCCGTAATAGCGTTTCTCAGGGAGTTCTACATGCATTAGTCAAGGGATTGATTCTCTTGGTTCGCAAACTTGAGCATATTCTCAAATTCCTCAGCGGTCAAACTTCCATAGTAAAAGTTAATGGGATTGATTTTTTCACCGTCTTTCCAAACCTCATAATGTAAGTGTGGTGCTTCGGAGCGTCCCGTATTCCCCACAAATCCGATGAGATCGCCCCGTTTGACCTTTTGCCCCCTGGAAACGTTGTACTTGCTCAAATGGGCATAAAGACTTAGATAGCCATAACCGTGATCAATACGGATGTGCTTCCCGTAACCGGAAGATCGATTGTCTGCCCGGACCACTTTTCCATCTCCCGATGCAAATATGGGAGTTCCCCTTGGGGCTGTAAAATCCATACCCTTGTGCATTTTACGGGCCTTGGTAAACGGATCGGTACGCCATCCAAATCCGGAAGCCATTCGGGTGAGATCCGCGTTTCGAACCGGCTGTATGGCAGGAATTGCCGCCAGGAGCTTTTCCTTCTCTTCGGCAAGCTTGGCAATTTCGTCCAATGATTTTGATTGAATGACCATTTGTTTTTGAATCACATCCAACCGCTTGGTAGCAGCGATAATGATTTCCGAATTGTTGAAACCTTCCAGGGATTTATAGCGATTGATCCCTCCAAATCCTGCACGTCTTTGTTCTTCGGGAATAGGGTTGGCCTCAAAGTACAATCGATAAATATTGTTATCACGATCTTCGATATTGGCGAGTACTTCCTCAATCTGCTGCATCTTCCTATCCAAAATTTCAAACTGGAGCTCATAGTTCTGCACTTCGCGCTGTAAGGAAAGCTCCTTTGGCGTGTTCACCAGGTTGGTATTCAAAAGAAAGATAAGCCCAAGGAAACCAAAGAGCGAGGCCCCTAAAACAAAAAAGGCAATATTTCGGTACTTTTTCGACTTTTTGGGTTCAATCTTCCGATATGAAAGTGTATCTGGGTCGTAATAGTACTTAACTTTAGACATGAAGGTAAATTATCCTATTTTTGGTCGTTCAATTAGGTAACAGACAAATATAAAAATTGTTTTGTATGGTCTGTTAAAATTAATTAAAGGTTAGCTCCCCATATGACATCCCAACAGATTAGAGAACAGTTTTTAAACTTTTTCAGATCCAAGCAACACCGTATTGTTCCCTCCGCCCCCATGGTGATGAAAAATGACCCAACGTTGATGTTCACCAATGCTGGGATGAACCAGTTTAAGGAATACTTCCTGGGCATTTCCAAACCCAATACAAATAGGGTGGCCGATACGCAAAAGTGCCTTAGGGTCAGTGGAAAGCACAACGATTTGGATGAGGTGGGCAAGGATACCTACCACCACACCATGTTCGAGATGTTGGGTAATTGGAGTTTTGGGGATTATTTTAAAAAGGAAGCCATTACCTGGGCATGGGAATTGTTGACCGAAGTCTATAAAATTGATAAGGAAAACCTCTACGTAACGGTTTTTGAAGGGAGTGATGATGCGGATAACCTGGATATGGACCAAGAGGCGTTCGATTTTTGGAAAAAGATTATTCCCGAAGACCGCATACTTATGGGGGATAAAAAGGATAACTTTTGGGAGATGGGGGACCAAGGTCCCTGTGGACCGTGTTCCGAAATCCATGTGGATATCCGTTCCAAGGAAGAAAAGGCAAAGATTTCAGGAGATCGGTTGGTCAACAAGGACCACCCCCAAGTGGTGGAAATTTGGAATTTGGTGTTTATCCAGTTCAACAGAAAGGCCAATGGGCAGTTGGAAGACCTTCCTGAAAAACATATTGATACGGGGATGGGCTTTGAACGCCTATGCATGGTATTGCAGGGAACACAGTCCAACTATGATACCGATGTGTTTACACCGCTTATCCGGGAAATCGAAACCATTACCCTAAAGGAATACGGGAAGGATTCGGGGACCGATATTGCCATCCGTGTGGTGGCGGATCACGTTAGGGCCGTTGCTTTTGCCATTGCCGATGGGCAGTTGCCCAGCAACACCGGTGCAGGATATGTGATTCGAAGGATTCTGAGAAGGGCAATTCGCTATGGATTTACCTTTTTGGATACAAAAAACCCTTTTATCCATCGTTTGGTCAAGGTGCTGGGGGAACAAATGGGTGGGACATTTCCTGAACTGAAAGAGCAAAGGCAGTTGATTGAAAATGTCATTAAGGAAGAGGAAAGCTCATTTCTAAGTACGCTGGAGCAGGGATTGGTGTTGTTGGATTCGGTCATCAAATCCACCAATGGAAAAACGGTGGATGGAGTAAAGGCCTTTGAACTTTATGACACCTTTGGTTTTCCAATAGACCTTACCTCCTTGATACTTGAAGAGAAAGGGTACGGGTTGGACATGGAAGGGTTCAATAAGGCCCTACAAGCGCAAAAGGACCGATCGCGCGCCGCTTCCGAAACCAGCAAGGACGATTGGACGGTTCTACATAAGGATTCGGAACAGGAGTTTGTGGGGTATGATGTTTTGGAGCTCGATGTGAGGTTGGTCAAATACCGAAAGATCAGTTCCAAAAAAGAGGGCGACCGTTATCAGTTGGTTTTTGATAGTACCCCATTTTATGCAGAAGGTGGCGGACAGGTTGGGGACAAAGGGTATTTGGAAGCTCCCAATGGGGATGTTACCTATATTGTGGACACCAAAAAAGAGAATAACGAGATTGTTCATTTTTCGGAGACCCTTCCCAAGGATCTACATGCCGTTTTCAAAGCATCGGTGGACCAAAAACAACGACAGCGAACGGCAAGCAACCATACGGCAACACATTTATTGCACCAGGCACTACGGGAAGTTTTGGGGAAACATGTGGAGCAGAAAGGTTCTGCCGTGCATTCCAAGTACCTTCGGTTCGACTTTTCCCATTTTGCAAAGTTGACCGTGGATGAACTACGGGAGGTGGAGAATTTTGTCAATGCCAGAATTGATGGACATCTACCCCTGGAAGAACAGCGCAACATCCCCATGTCCGAAGCTTTGGAACAAGGGGCCATGGCCTTGTTTGGGGAAAAGTATGGGGATGCCGTTCGAACGGTACGTTTTGGAAAATCCATTGAACTGTGCGGTGGTACCCACGTAAAGAATACCGGGGACATTTGGCATTTCAAAATCGTATCGGAAGGTGCCGTGGCTGCGGGTATTCGAAGAATTGAAGCCATTACCCTTGATGCCGTCAAAGACTTTTATTTCAGCAATAACCGACAATTGTTTGAAATTAGGGATCTGCTCAACAATACAAAAGAGCCGGTTAAGGCAGTGGCTTTGCTTCAGGAGGAAAACAACCAGTTAAAAAAACAGGTGGAACAGTTGCTTAAGGAAAAGGCCAGGGGACTAAAATCAGAATTGCTCAATGGGCTATCTGAGATTGATGGGGTTAAATTCCTGGCCAGGAAAGTAGATTTGGATGCCGGTGGGATGAAGGATTTGCTGTTTGAAATGGGCAACGTAAAAACCAATCTCTTTGTACTCTTGGCTGCCGAAAAAGATGGAAAGGCACTACTTTCCTGTTATATCTCCAAGGATTTGGCCTTTGAAAAAGGGTTGAATGCGGGAGGTATTGTTCGGGAATTGGGCAAGTACATTCAAGGGGGCGGTGGCGGACAGCCCTTCTTTGCTACGGCGGGAGGTAAAAATCCAGGAGGCATTCCTGAAGCTTTGGAGAAAGCAAAGGAGTATGTTATGTAATGGAGATGAAGAGGATCAGGATACGAAATTTGAACTTGAAGTATATATTGGGTGAAATCCTCTTAATTTTCATTGGGATCAATTTGGCCATATGGTTCAACAATTGGAATACCTCTAATGAAATCAGTAAAAACAAAGCGGTTGCCCTTACCAAAATCGAGGGTGAACTAAAAAACAATCTTGGGGAACTCTTAAAAAGTAGGGCAGATAACAAAAGAATACCCGAATTTATTGATGCGTATAAGAAGCTTTCTTCCGATGATAGTGGAACAGTAGTCATGACTACTGGGGAAATGAAGGTCTTTCAAAGTAAGTATTCCAATTTTTATAAGGTATTGGATTCGATTCAAAAGGGGGATGGCCTTTATGAGTATAAAGGTGACACCTACATCAATCTGGAGATTGCGACACTTAGTGAAATAGCCTGGGATACTTCAAAAGCCACAGGCATATTCAGTGACTTTGACTTTGATTGCCTGTATGAGTTGGAGAGCACCTATAATCTCCAGAATTTGGTGGCCAATGAATTTCAGAAAGTGGTTGAAGCATTGCAACGGGATTCCATTGAAAAATTGTTGAAAGCTTTGGAGTTTGTAAGCCAATTGGAACAGCAATTGGAAAAGCGGTACAACAAGGTGCTTTTGAACCTGGAAAACTGTAAATGATAATTTGTTAAGCGTTAAATTCCAATTTTCAGATGAAAAAGGTCTTGGCAGGAGCACTTATAGCCTTAACAACGGTATTGATTTATAGGTCATGTGCCGAGCACCGATACACGGAGACCATCCTTCAGGAAAATTCGATGCTGATTCAGGAACAGATCAAAAATGTATCCAAATTGATCGTTACCGAAGGACACTTTGCCGAGGTTTACAATTATGCGGATTCCAAAGAGCTCTTTGGTCCCCTGGTCACAGCAGACAAAAAGGCTTTGGTGGTCGTGAATGCCAAAGTGATCATTAGTTATGATTTAAAGGACATTGACTTTGAAATTGACGGGGAACACAAGGTAGTGGAACTAAGGAACATTCCAGAACCTGAAATTACCATTAACCCAGATTTTGAATACTACGATGTTTCTGCGGATTACTTCAATCCTTTTGGTGCCGAGGATTATAATTTGATCAAACAAAATGTCAATGCTTCCCTACTAAAAAAAGTTGAGGCCTCAACCTTACGTTCAAACGCACAGAACCGTTTGCTTTCCGAACTTTCCAAGCTTTTGGTGTTGACCGATTCCATGGGATGGACATTGACCTACAACGAAAAACCAGTGGTAAACTTTGAACAGTTAGGATTGTTTCATTAAGGCTTTATTGGCAAGTTCCAGCCCATCATCTATTAAACGGCCTACTTTGGGCCTGTTCCGTTTAACCTTTTCCAGATGCTCCTCAATGTCATTGGCCAAGGCCTTTCTGTTGCCCTGTAATGCCAATTCATAAAGCTCTACGGGCAGCAACCAATCATTGGGAAAATGCAATTTAAACTCTTCAAAAAGTTTTCCCCTGGAAGTGTAGGTGTTTTTCCCTTCCCTGTAGTCCCGTACCTGTCTGTAGTAGGTTTCCAATCTGATCAAATCGGAATCCCTGTTCTTTTTAATGGTAGTTTCGGTAAGCTCATGGGAGATGAGGTTAAAGCTTTTTAAGTCTGCAGGCCCATTAAAGGCCGATACTATTTTTTCCCCAACGGCCATATGGTACAGCCCCCATTCAGGGAGGAACAGAATGGTGTCATCATGGGTAACCTTACATTCCTTAAAGGTGATGAGGATAATCTCCCCTTTAAGGTTTCGGGTTCCCGTAACAATTTCACCCGCTACCTTCACCCCGCCTTCAAACTCCAGTGTGATGCGTTCCCCTTCAAAAATGTTATACGCCTTTAAGTCCCTGGGGCTCATGTCCTCAATGGCCAAATTGATACCCTTGAGTTTACCCACTGGGGAGCCAAAGCCTTCCGGGTGCTGCTCCACACCATGCCCCACCAGTTCCTTTTCCCGATACGATAGTGCCGTGGGCCCTACGGTACGGAGATATATGGGTTTTCCATCCTTTTCAATGATGTTGTTGAAGCATCCCGATATTTGCAGTCCTGTACTCAACTCTGCTGTGCCAAGGGCTTTGGAGGTTACCAATTTTTGGATACCTATTAATCCCCCGGTACGTAATGCCATGGTGTTCGCAAAATCTTCCAATACCTGACTTAAATGCGCGAAATTTGGGGTTACAAAAAGTTGGGGTTGCGGTTTTGTAATGTCAAATGAAGTATGCGCTGCTTCTATGGTATAGGGTATTTTTTTTACCTGGTCCGTCATGCACCAGGTACTTTCACCGATGGAGGAGAGTAGTCCTGCCCCATAGATTTTAGGATTGTCCAGTTCACCAATCAATCCATATTCCACGGTCCACCAATGCAGGTTTCTGATCAATGCCATTTCACTTGGTATCCCCATGTTCTCTTGGAGATGCTCAATCTTTTTTTCTGCTTTCACAATCTCTTCCTGGGGTGTCCCTTCCGCTTCCTTAATTATGGAAAGATGACGAACGGCATCATATAGTTCGTAATCCATGGCACTGGAAATGGCTTTGGCACCAATTTCCCCAAATCGCCTTAAATATTCCGCATACTCCGGATTGGCTATGATGGGGGCATGTCCCGCACCTTCATGGATGATATCTGGAGCTGGGGTGTATTCTATGTTTTCCAACTGTCTAATGTCGGAGGCAATGACCAATACATTATAGGCTTGGAACTCCATGAAGGCAGATGGTGGAATAAAACCATCAACCGCGACGGCGGCCCATCCTATTTCCTTTAGAATACGGTTCATGCCGTACATATTGGGAATATGATTTATGGATATGCCCGTTTTTTGTAGTCCTTCTACATAGGATTTATGGGCTACCTTGCTCAAATAGTCAACATTCTTGCGCATCACGTACCTCCAAACCGCTTGATCTACGGGAGTGTATTCATCATAGTTTTGGGGTTTGATGTATTGTCTTAAGTGCTCTGGTAGTTTATCCAATACTGGATTACTTTCATATGCTGTTTCCATGGTTTATTATTATTCTGAACTGTTGTGCTTCATACGTTGGCGTGAAAGTGGAGCGGCTATTCTTTGGCCCGTGCAATTATAGAACTCCGCCATGGTAAAGGCCTGCGGAGATGCTCCGTTTTGTTCCAGGAGTTCCAGTTTCTCCTTTGCCATATCCAAGGTGGGCAGCTCCCCCTTGGGCAACCACCATAGTACAAATTGGGATGGGCCCTTTACATCGAACCATTTTTTTTTACTCCGTAAAAAATAGCTGTGTACTGAACCATAAACGAAAGCTTTAAAGGCATCCACGTCTTCCCAAAGACTAATGTTTACGGCCATGTTTTCATCCTTAAAGGGAGATTGGATATAGGAGGCCGGCCTTCCCTGGTCGTCTTTCAAACGCCAAACAAAACCAGGACTCTCTTCTGCAAATTTGTTGACGGGCTCTAAAAAATCCACAAATTCCTTCATTATGGGATGGTCCAGTTGCGCTTTAAAACGAGCAATATTGGCTTGGGCCAGATAGTATTCCATTGCATTCCAGGTCTTACCCTAAAGATAAAAAGATTGTAGGCAATAGGCTTAACGTATTGGACGGAAATTGGATCAATACCATGAAAACGAAGAACCTATCACCCCATGACCACAATAAACACTCAAACAAAACATCGGGGGCAGTAGATTCTTCGCTTTACTATAAGGTTTCAAAAGGCCTTAAAGGCCATTTGCCGCAATTTCCCGGTTTGGGGGATATTCTTCCAATATCTCTGAAACGAACTTTCGTATACGGTCTTCTTTTTTGTCTATGTTTTTGGTGTTGTTCAATGTGCCAACACCACGCCCTTGCCATACCAGTTCTTTGTTGTTGGCATCGATAAGGTCAATATACAACGAGCCTTCGGTGCGGGTGGAAACGTTTGGACCCCAGCCTCCGCCCCAGCCCCATCCAGGGCCCCAGATCCAAGGATTCCAGCCCCAGCCGCCCCAGCCCCAGCCGCCCCAGCCAATTCCTCCCCAACCCCAACCAAAGTTGTTGTTGAAGACATCTACCTGTTCGCGTTCCTTGGTAAAGATGCTTACCAGAATATCTGGGTTTCGGGATTTGGTGAAGCCCCTGTTGGCCATTTCGGTTTCAATGGCTTTGAGAATACGTTTTTTGTCCAAATCGGATATTTGGGCCCTATCAATGCCCGTTTTGTAAAAGGCATAGGTCCTATATTCATTAAAATTCACCTGTCTGTCATAATCGGCAATGACCTGTACCGTTGAACAGGAGGTTAGAAATAGCAGTAGTACTAAGGGTAAGGTAAGTAGTTTTATCTTTTTCATAGCATATTTTTTTGAGTTAAACCGAAAGCGAACTTTCCTTAAACCACCACAAATATTATGCCGAAAACCAAGCTATTCCTGGCGATTTGTCTTTTTATTGTAGCCGTAAGGGCAATGCCTGCATCCGCTCTCACAGCAATACCCCCGTTTTAAGTGGTATTGTTCCGTAAATACCCGGTAACCCTCGGGCGAAAGATAGTAATCCCCTTCCTCAACGGGTACGTACTTCTTCATTTAGCTTATCCTTGCTATTCTCAAAGTTACACTAAGTTACACTTCAAACGGCGTATTTTAAAGGATTTTAAGGACTTCTTAGGGTTTCATCCAAAATAATGGCCGTTAAACCCGGTTTATTCCGTTGGGAAAAAGAAAAAAGTATATTTGTTTACCCCACCATCAAGATAGGTTCATAAAAGGAACTGAAATATGATATTGGTTTTTAGACATTTCTTTAGGAAAAACTACGTGGGTCTTACCCTTTGGCCCTTTATTATTGTAAAAGAAGATAGCCATAAAGATGATGTGGTGCTTATTAACCATGAGAAAATCCATCTAAAACAGCAGTTGGAACTATTGGTAGTCCCCTTTTATTTTTGGTATATTTTGGAATGGGTGGTGCGGACCTTTCTGTATTTGGACAGCTACAGGGCCTATCAAAACATCAGCTTTGAACGGGAAGCCTATGCCAACGAAATGGATTTGGGCTATACGGACAGGAGAAAACCCTATAGCTTTCTAAACTATATTTTTAGGCCCTAATTGAACCACATCCCCAATCAGCAGATTGCCCTTCCTTTACTTTCCAAAAAGCAGGTAAACCTTGCCGTGAAACGGGAAGACCTTCTTCACCCCGTTATTTCAGGGAACAAATACCGTAAGCTAAAGTACAATCTGCAAAGGGCAAAAGCACAAAATTTTGACGTACTGCTCACCTTTGGCGGAGCCTTCTCCAACCATATTGCTGCGGTGGCCTGTGCCGGAAAAGAGTATGGTTTTGGGACCATTGGGGTCATACGCGGGGAAGAGCTCAAAAAGGATTGGGGGACCAATCCCACATTGAAACTGGCCTCCGAATATGGCATGCGATTTCATTTTGTAAGTAGGGAAACGTACCGAACCAAAGATGATAGGGCCTTTGTTCGAAAACTACTAATGGAATATGGGGATTTTTACCTACTACCAGAGGGAGGCACAAATGCCTTGGCCGTAAAGGGCTGCAAGGAAATTTTGACACAGGACGATACGGAATTTGATATCATTGCCACCTGTGTGGGCACCGGAGGTACGATGGCTGGACTTATCAATGCAACTGCAGCACATCAACAGGTTTTGGGCTTCCCTGCCTTAAAAGGTGATTTTTTAATCGATTCCATTCGTAAATTTGTGACCAAACCCAATTGGAAATTGATTACTGATTACCATTTTGGGGGATATGCCAAGGTAACCCCTGAGCTTATTGCAAGCATCAATGCGTTTAAGGAACAAACAGGGATTGCTTCCGATCCCGTATATACGGGAAAGCTATTTTTTGGTCTGCTGGATATGATTGCGAACAATCAGTTTAAGGCGGGGACGAAGATTTTGGCCATCCATACAGGGGGTTTACAAGGAATCTTTGGCATGAACGAGGTACTGAAAAAGAAGAATTTACCGTTAATCAATCTATGATTACACGTTTTTTAGGCAGTATTGCCATTTTGTTTTTAGTAGGGTGCGGCGCAAAAAAGCGTACCGCCCGCACGGTGAAGCAGCAACCGCAAAAAAAGGTGGTGTATACCCCCAATACAGGAATTGAATCCACTAAGTTCAAGACATCGGAATTGTATCCATTACCTGCCGACCCTGGCTTTTTTAAAAAGTTTCCAATTGCATCCACCCAGGATTATATCGAGGAATTTGCCCAAATAGCGCAATACGAAATGCGGGCTTTTGGTATCCCGGCCAGTATTACACTGGCCCAAGGGATTTTGGAGAGCGGCTCGGGCAGGGGGGAACTTACCCAAAAGACCAACAATCATTTTGGGATAAAATGTCACAGTGGATGGCAAGGGGATTATGATTTCCATGATGATGATGCCAAAGGGGAGTGTTTTCGAAAGTACAACCATCCCATGTTTTCGTTTCGGGATCATAGTATCTTTTTGGCATCCCGTTCGCGTTATCGGTTTTTGTTCAATTACCGCAGGGACGACTATAAGAAGTGGGCCCATGGTTTAAAAAAGGCAGGATACGCGACCGATAAGAAATACCCCCAAAAATTGATTGCCCTGATCGATCGGTACAACTTGGACAAATTTGATGAGGCAGTTGTGGATGGAGGCCTGGAAACCGTTCGCAAAACGAAGGACTATGAGGTTTTTACCCATGTAGTGAAAAAGGGGGACACCCTTTATGGCATATCAAAGAAGTATGCGGTTTCCGTACAGGAAATCATGCAGTTGAACAATCTAAAAAACACCAACATAGCCATTGGGCAAGTGCTCAATTTAAGGAAGGTAAAGTCAAAATAGGAGAGATGCGATACCAGCGAAGCAGTGCATTGTTTGCAGAAGCAAAAAGATATATACCAGGTGGGGTCAATTCACCCGTACGGGCATTTAAGGCCGTAGGTGGGGAGCCTATTTTTATCAAACAGGCCAAAGGGGCCTATTTATATGATGAAGATGGGAATCAATACATTGATTATATCTCATCTTGGGGCCCGTTGTTATTTGGTCATGCCCATGGACCTGTTATCAATGCGGTAATTGAAAAAGCACAAAAAGGAACTTCCTTTGGTATTCCTACAGAGGTTGAAACGGACTTAGCCAGACTTGCCGTACATATGGTTCCCAATATTGATAAAATTCGTTTTGTGAATTCCGGGACCGAAGCATGTATGAGTGCCGTACGCCTGGCAAGGGGGTATACCGGAAAAGATAAAATCATCAAATTTGCCGGTTGCTACCACGGACATTCGGATTCATTTTTGATTCAGGCGGGCAGTGGTGCGGTAACCTTCGGAAGTCCCAACAGCCCGGGGGTCACGCAGGGTACGGCCAAGGATACCTTATTGGCCGATTATAACGATTTGGAAGGTGTGAAAGCCCTGGTGGAAGCCAATAAAGGGGAAATCGCAGGTATTATTTTGGAACCAGTTGCCGGTAATATGGGGTGTATTGTGCCTTCCGAGGATTTTATAAAAGGGCTACGTGAAATTTGCACTCAAGAAGAAATACTGTTGCTTTTTGATGAGGTAATGACCGGTTTTCGTTTGGCAAAGGGTGGGGCACAAGAGGCCTTGGGCATTGATGCGGATATTGTGATGTTTGGCAAGGTCATAGGTGGAGGTTTGCCGGTAGGCGCTTTTGCCGCCAGAGCTGAAATCATGGCACATTTGGCCCCAGAGGGACCGGTCTATCAAGCGGGAACTTTAAGCGGTAATCCTTTGGCCATGGGCGCAGGCTTGGCCATGTTGACCGAAATAGACCAAAACCCCGAGGTATTCGATAACCTGATGCAAAAAACGGAATACCTCCATAAGGGAATTACCGAAGTGTTGACCGAAAAAGGCATTGCCCATCAAATCAACCGTTTTGGAAGTATGATTTCCGTACATTTTTGTGAGCATCCGGTAGTGGATTTTACCTCATCCGCAAAGGGCAATAACGATACCTTCAAAAAATACTTTCATGGCATGTTGGAGCAGGGGATATATCTTCCGCCTTCGGCTTTTGAAAGTTACTTTTTAAATGATGCCATCAGTTATTCGGATTTGGCAAAGACCCTGGAAGCAGTGAGAAAGGTATTTTGATCAAATCGAAGGATTTTTATGTTGTATCATAGCTGCTCCAATCCAACCAAACCAAAGGATTTGGGTAAGTCCAAAAAGGAGTCCCAAGTCTCCCAATCCAGGAACTGCCGTTAGTATTCCGGCACCTCCAACAAGCAGTCCAAGATAGTTAAGGAATCTGGGGAAAATGCTTTCCTTTAATCCATGGATGCTTATAAGAAATACCCAGAGTCCGCCTACCACTTCCACACCACCGCCAAGACCATTTTGAATGGCACCGATGATTTCCCAGGCCGTTACTGCGGTCGTTTCCTCTTCAATGAATAGACCATTGACCGTTTCCAGGCCTATATTGCTTATCATTCCACTGGAAATGACCAATGCCGACCAAATAAACCCAAGTATTGGCATGACCTTTTTGCCAATTGCCGAATTGGCACTGAAGTTTTCGTGTATGGCAACGGTCAAAGGGACGAGTACCAATCCAAAAACCACGTAGATCAAAAGGTGCCAAACTTGGTACAAGGTTTTGTTTTCAAGGATAAACGCTAATTTTTCGGTATCCGAACTTGTATCGTCCATAGCAGGGGACAGGACCATAAAAAGAAAGGCAATACCGATGATGTAGAGCAGTGCTTCAATTAGGGCCGCTATCCCCCCAATTTTTTGAGTTTTCATTTTTAATGTGATTTTCAACCAAGACGATTGAAACTGGATTTTGTCACAGTCGATTTTGTTTTTATTGATAATCGTTTGGTTTTACTGGATTGTGGAAAATCATTTCTTTGAACAATGGAAAACAAGAGTTTTAAAGATGAAGTAATCATAACACTTACAACAGACATAAGTTACGACATGGTCCCAACAATTACGGTATTTCGGAATCATTCAATGGTGAACCTAAATTGTTAAAACAAGGATTGTTGGAAGTCAAAATCCGACGGTTTGATTACGACGTTCACTTTGGTGCTAAACCACAGTCCGTCCGGTGATAAACAAATGATTTGCAATTATTGTTAACGATAATTACATTATTGCTTAGTACAAGCACCATTGATCAAATCTTGTTTTGTGGGATTGTATGCATTACGATGAATGGATAATGTAGTTGACGAATCCTTCATAAATACATCTGAAATACTGCAAAAATCCGATAGCTTCACGTTGTCATGAAAACTAAATCCTTCAATGGAATTTACATTTTTTAACCCATCAATGCTTATTAGGTCAGGGTTACGGCTAATATTGATTGAACTTACCGAAGTTAGATTTACAAGACCGTCCAAATGGGTTAGTTTAGTGTCATAAATATTTAAAAAGCGTCCAAGTGAGGCAAGCTTGGACAAACCATCAATATTACTCAAGTTAATCCCTGAAATATGTAAATATCCTTCAACGGAAGTTAAATTGGATAACCCATCCAAATTTGTTATCAAGGGATTTCCATCTATATCCAAGCTGATCATGGAAGTGATACTCGAGAGGCCGTCAATATTCGCCAAGCTTTGATTTCTAGCTATTTGTATACCGCCTATAAAAGAATTGATATTTCTTAATCCATCAAGATTCGTTAACGATTTATTGTTAATAAATTGTAGGTATCCTTCAATATTTGAAACATTACTTAACCCATCGATATTTGATAAATTTTCATTGTTTGTGAAATACGAAACGATATACCGATTATCACCTAAATAGCCATCTATGGAGGTTATGTTTTTTAATGGATCAATATTGGTTAGGCTTGCAGCTTCACTAATTGATACGCCATAAACCCTTTTGATATTGTGCAATCCCTGTAGGGACGCAAGGTCAGTAGTACCTAAAATCGCCATATTTCCTTTAATTTCAGTTAAGCTTTCCAAGCTATTTAATGAAACGATATTTGATTCTTGGGAGTCTCCTATGATTACATTCCCATTTATGATCGTATAGCCCAAACTTCCAAAATTATCAAGTTCCCCTTGGGTTTTAAGCTGAATGAAACCTTCGTGGATAAAATGATTGGTGGCGAAACTACTTTCATCCCCATAAATGATTCCAACTTTGTTTTCGGCAAAAGCTCGTACAAAGTACACCGTATTTGCATCCAAATCAGATACTGTTGATGTGAAATCCCCTGAAGTTAAATCGGAAACAAGGAGCATATTATCGTTTATGCTTGGATTTGACTCTTTGCTAAAAACGAATCCGCCCTGCACAAGTTCTGAACCTCCATTGTTATTGATTGAAGCTTTAAAGATCGCGGACTTTGATTCGATGTTTGAGACAACGGTGCTGCTCAACGTTGTTGTCCCTAATAATTCGGCATCATCATTTTCACTATCACAGCTATAGATAAATGAAATTAGTAGTATGAACAATGAGTAACAAAACTTGTTTATTGCGAAATTGATATTGATTCTTTCTTGAAAGTAAGGAAATGAATGGGGATATCTCATGGATTTAACTCTTGATGCCACTGAATGGAATTAATGCGTATTCTTTGTATAAATATTTAAATCCCTAGGACAAGGGTTGATGTTATTTTACTCTTGTACAGATTGTATTGCACGGGACCTTGGAAAAAAAACTAAGGTTTCATCTCTAAAGCCACATGTGAAATTAGTACAACATACACAATACTTTTATGACATTTGACAGGCTTTCCCATTTGTGGTGCGTTGCTATTTTGCCTAAATTCCACCTGTTGTGATACGTGATACCATTAACATCAACGATTTTATCATTCTGGTGGAGGAAGCCCATACCCAAGAAGTGCTGGTCGAGTCCTGTCGTTTTGAAGAACCCTTGATTGCCGTGGCCCTTTATGGTACCGGGAATGTGCATCTTTCCATGAACCATGGAGATACCCGGAATACCTATGACAACACCAAAGGTTTGGCCCTCTCCTTTTATGCGGACGATACCGTGGATTCCGTGCATACCATTTTCCCGGAAAAACCACTGCTATGCTTGGTCATGGCCACCGCCCCACCAACGGAAGTGGGCGTAGGAACTCACTTCCCAAGGCGGTAAACCCATGGGTTGTGCTAGGACAGGGCGTAACGGATAATCCGTATCCGAACCTTTTATTTTTTAGCTTTCAGTAGTAGTTTTTCTATTTTGGATAACCTATTGGATAGGGATTTTAGTTTTTGGTTCTCTTCTTCAAGTTTTTTTATTTTCTTTTCCTGTTGAATGGTATAAAGGGTCAGTTCCTCTATTTTTTTAAGCAGGTTCATATCCATTTCTGCAAGCATCACCCCATTTTGCTTGAACTCTGCTGCAGAAGGTATTTCGGGAAGGTGGTTGTTTTCCTGGACAAATCTTTCCACTTCCTCAATACTTCTTAGCATATAACCTTCTTTAAAGACATAATCCGGGGCAGGGACATTAAGGTCAATTTTCACTTCCTCAGCGTGTATATTTCCTTTTACGGTCAGTTTCATGTCGGGAGCCTTTGTTCCGATACCAACATTATCATTCAAAATGGAAAGAACCTCAACTTCATTTCTAATTCTGCTCTGTTGAACAATACCTAACCGGATACCATTGGCATCTCCAAATGTTTTAAGTGTGTAAGAATGGGATTTATGGTTGTTTACACTGGTCTCGTTAAGGTTGCCCAACTTAATCCCACTATCATTTACTACATTGTAAGACATCCATTTACTAAGATCAAGTTTTTCACTTGGGTTAGTAGCGCCTATCCCTATGTTTCCATTTTGCATTAAGGATAAAACATTGTCGGAGTTCTTGTTCCAGAATTCCAATCCAGCATTATCGGACTCCCTACCAACAATTCTCCATTGTTCAACAGAATTGGTTTCCAGGGCTTGCCAGGTATATGATCCATTTGGGACATTGGTTTTATCCAATCGAAGCGTTCTATTGATTGAAGAACGTATATGCAATGGGCTTAATGGGGACGTTGTTCCAATTCCTACATTTCCGTTGGATTGAAGTACCATTTGGTCAGATCCATTAGTGCCAAACAATAATTTGGCGGCATCAAATGCGGGGTCGACAGCAATATAGGGGTTTGTGTTTTGTCCAAAATGCTGCCATCTCAGTTCCGTTCTTGTACCACTATTCTGTATTAAAAGACCGTTTCTTTGGAATCCTCCGCCCAGTCCGTCCGAAGCCAACCGAACATCACCAAAAACAGTAAACTTTTTATCGGGCCAATTCGTTCCAATTCCGATGTTGGAATTGGATGAATTTGTTATTCCGCCAGTTCCATTCGGTATATAGACAGTTTGGGAGAATGAAAAATATAGCGAAAGGAAAAACAAAAATGATAGTGTGCATTTTTTCATGATAATTTTTGGTTTAAATGGATTATTCGTTTTTGTCAGCTTTTATTTTTTGACGCCAGTAGCTGTTTGACAAGACTCTTTAACTCCGCAATTTCGTCTGCTTGTTTATCTATTTTCTTTTCTTGTTGAATGGTATAAAGCGTCAGTTCCTCTATTTTTTGAAGTAATTTGGAGTCCATTTCCCCCAGGAAGATTCCATTTTCCGCTACCTCTTTGGCACTTGGAATATCCTTAAGGTGTCCTTTTTCTTCAATATGCTTTTCAACTTGTTGCAGGGTAGGTAAATCATAGTCTTTCTTAAAGACAAAGTCTGACCAACCATTTGTCTCTACTTTGATTTCCCGAGCTCCGATCGATCCTTCAACGGCAAGTTTATGATTTCCCGTGTTTTCTGTTCCAATTCCTACTTTTCCATTTCCATCAATCGTCATTAAATTGCCTTTTCCTGTTTTGTAATAGTGCAACTTCTCCGTAGGGTTGTTGTAAATAAATCGTGCTACCATATTTCCATCACTTGCAAAAGCCATAATTCCATCATTATTTGAATTTGCATTGATAACAAATCCCTCACTCCATGAGGCATCTCCTATTACCAAATCATTGACCCCCGTATAACCAATACTCAAAGACGTGGTTCCAATTCCCAACTTTCCTGTGGTGTAGTTGTTTCCGCTATCATTCCATTGCCCTAACACAAAATCGGATGATACTAGAAACAGTGTAATCAAAATTTTTGCTTTCATAATAATTCTTTTAAAATTCATTTACTTTTCAAGGTCTGGTAGGCAATAACTAAATGTGGTCCCCATATGGATTTAAGCTGTTTGGTACTGTGGGTTTAGAAATCAGTATAGTTTTAGTAAATAAATGACTATAATGATTAAAGTTTTTTCTTATAAATGCACACTAAAATAGCAGAACTTAGAACTCTGTTTTATGACATTTGACATGCTTTCCTATTTGCTGTGCATTGCTATTTTGCCTAATTTCCACTTGTGGTGATACGTGATACCATTAACATCAACGATTTTATCATTCTGGTGGAGGAAGCCCATACCCAAGAGGTTTTGGTCGATTCCTGTCGTTTTGAAGAACCCTTGATTGCCGTGGCCCTTTATGGTTCCGGGAATGTGCATCTTTCCATGAACCATGGGGATACCCGGAATACCTATGACAACACCAAAGGTTTGGCCCTCTCCTTTTATGCGGACGATACCGTGGATTCCGTGCATACCATCTCCCCGGAAAAACCACTGCAATGTTTGGTCATTGCCACCGCCCCAAGAAACTTGAAAAACCTGCCCAATGGGGAAGGGGAGCTGTTTACGGAACTGTTGGAACAACTGGTCAATCCGGCTGCATCCTACGTGGAAGGTCCCCGCTTTTTCATGACACCGGAAATGCAACATATTGTGGACAATATTTTTTCCAATGACTATCAGGGAAAAGCAAAGATGATGTTCTTCCGTAGCCAGATCACGGCATTGTTGTCCCACTTTTTTTGGCAACTGTCACAAATGAAAACCCAAAGTATCAATACCTCCGAACGGGAAAAGCTATTTGTGGCCCAGGAAATCCTGTCCAATAATCTGGACAGCCCCCCTTCGCTTACGGAACTTTCCAAGCAAATAGGATTGAATACCTTTGCCCTGAAAAAGGAATTCAAGGAACTTTTTGGGGTTCCCGTTTTTAAATACCTGCAAAATGAACGTATGACCAAGGCCCATGAACTTATCCGAAACAAAGAGGCTACGGTACAGGAAGCGGCCTGGCATGTGGGCTATGATAGCCTGAGTTCCTTTTCCAATGCATTTACCAAAAAATTCGGCTTTCGGCCAAGTGAGTTACGAAGCTGATCTCAATTGGGTTTTTGGGGATACCGAGCAGATATCGACAGTTTGCTGTTTGCCCTTAAGGGGGATACTGCCCATATGGGCACAACTGTAGTTGTTGGAATTCAATTGGGTTTTCAATTCCTGTGAAATCAATAATTCCCGTTCAAAAGCATTGCATTTTACCTGGATACATGCTGCTGTATTGATGACGTCCCCGTGATAGGCGATTTCTTTCTTGTATTTACCCACTTCGGTCACCGTAACAATTCCGGCGTGCAGTCCTGCCTTAAAAAAGAGCTGACAGCCATATTTCTTCTCGTAGCGTGACCCCTTCTTTTGAAGTAAGCTTTTAAACTATAAAAGGCCCTGATACGGTTTTTGCAGTGCGTTAAAAGTTATCCTTTTCGAACAAATCATTCTCCTTTTTGGACAAATGCCCCCATTTAAGCTGCTCTAGTTTTGTCCCATAATCCTAAAACAAACAGTGATGAAAACTTTTAGAACATTGGCAATTGGAGGCTTGATCTGGTTTTTGGGAGTTCTGGCCTATTCCCTTTCCTTTTATCTGCCAATACTGGAAAATGTGGAACAACAGGCCAATTTGACACTCTTTTTTGCTGTAATACCCTTGGTCTGGTCTGGATCTTGGCTGTACTACAGAAAAGGGGCCCAAACCCATGGATTGGCAACGGGACTGGCCTTTTTTGCCATGGCCGCCCTTTTGGACGCCCTGATCACGGTGCCCGTGCTCATTGTTCCCAATGGGGGGAGTTACTATGATTTCTTTACGGATCCGGGGTTCTGGGTCATTGGAGCGGAATTCATTGGCACCACCTTAGTGTACTGGAATTTCAAGGTTAGGAAAAGAACAAAAGAGTTGATATAATCGATTGGAATTATGGAACATGGAAATGACAACAAGTCCTCTAACCCTTTTCACGGCAATACTGTTAATTGGGGGTACGGCCGTACTGTGTTTTACATGGGGAAACGCCGTAGCCCCTGGTATTGGACAATTGGACGATCTGGGTTATCTGCGGGCCTTTCGGAAAATGAATCGGGGTATTGAAAATCCCTTGTTCCTTGTCGTTTTCTTTGGAGCTTTTTTAATGGGGATAGCTGTAATGTATACCCATCTAAAACTGGAATTTGGAATAGGTGGAGGCATAAATCCTCTTTGAAAGGCCGGGATTTGGGAAATGCAAAGGGCATCGATAGCGATGCCCTTTTTATTTGTTTGTTGTCCTTACCTTTTGTAGGGATACTCCAAGTCCTTACTGGAAAAATTGCCCAATTTCAGGGTGTTTTCGTGATTTCTTTGGTTGTTGGAGTTGATGGTGTACCACCCAAAAAATAGGGGCATTTTGTAGTTTGTTCGTGTTTTCATGATTACGTTGTTTTTTACTGTTTTTTGATGATGATTTTTTGTAGTTATTTTAATTCCTTTGTCAATACTGGGCCTTGTTTAGCTCCTTTTCGCCATTTGGTAAAAGGGATGAGCATAGGTTTTTTAGCTTGATATGCCTTATAGGTTTCCCCAAACTCGTTCACCAAATCTTTTTCTTCAAATAAAGTTCCAATGATGACGTATGCTGTAATGGCAATGGCAAAAACCAAATGGGTAACGGTCATGGTCGGAGTGGCCCACATGCCCAAGAGCATACCAAAATAGAGCGGATGCCGTACATGTTTGTAGAATAGGGTTACCCTGAACTGCAATTGGGTATAGGGCTTGCCCATTAACTCCAAAAACGTTTGTCGCAGCCCAAACAAATCAAAATGGTTGATTAAAAAAGAACTGATGAACAGTATTGCCCATCCAATAAAGAACAGTGCATAGAGTACATAAAACAAAATGCCATTGGGTTCCACTTGCCATAGTTGACCGCCAATGGGTTGCCAGTTGTACACCATGTTAAACAGCAGTAGTCCGGAAACCAAAACAAAAGTGCTCCGCTCAATCGGTTTTGGGAAATAACGGGCGAAGAGTTCCTTAAACCATTTTCTCGCCATAACGCTGTGCTGTACCCCAAATAGGGAAATCAAAAGTACGTTGTTCGCTAATGCCCATAAAAAGGACATTTGGGGTTCTTGGTCGATTCCAATTGCTGGAATCAGGTTGCCAACAGAAGCTATCCAAAAAAGAATGGATGCAAATGCAATGAGGTAGGCAACCATGGAATAGGTAAACATTAAAATTTTCTTCATGATCTTTAGATTAAAATTCGGGGCAAACCTAGACATGAAGAAGCCCGTCCTAAGAATAGTATAGGATTACAAATGGGTTACATGGATGCAAAAACAGGGTTACAAATGGGTTACAAAATGTATTTTATGTTTTTTAACACTCTGATTTTTAATAACTTATAAAAATACCTAAAAGGCGTGTAAAAATGCGGACAAATCGTCTTCCGGAGAGAGGTTGAGCTTCTTCCTAAGCCTATTTCGACTCATTTTTACTGAAGAGGGATTGATGTTCTGTAGTGTGGCAATCTGTTTGGTATTCAAATCCAGTTTAATGAATGAACAAAGACGTACGTCCGTTTTGGTCAATCCTTCAAACTGCTTATTGAGGCGTGCATAAAAGGAGCTGCTCAGTTCGTCCACTTTTTTATAAAAGTCATCACTGTCTTTGTTCACCCAAATTTTATTTTTGATTTCCTCCTCCAAAAGCTCCAATTCCTTTTGGCGTTTTCGTCCTGTAGCGGCCTTTAGCGATTGCAATCGCTCAGCCAGGGATTCGGCCCACTCTTGGTTATTGGAAATATTGACGGCCATGGTGGTCAGATCCTTTTTCTTGAACTCAATTTCAGAATTCAATAATTGGTTTTCCACCTTTTTCAATTTCAGGCTTTGCCGGTATTTGTAGTACAAAAAGGTCAAGAATCCAATAACGCCCAAACTCACAATAAGGAGAATATAGAACTTGGTGTTCTGTTTGTTCAGTTGGCGCTCATAGGCCACTTGCTGGGCCGTTTGTTTTTTGTGAAATGCGATACTATCCGCCAATTGTTTTTTTTCAAACGCATAATTCATTTCGGCACGGGTAACTTCCTGCCTGCGTTCTTCGTTGAGAAGGGTATCCCTTAGTTGGGAAAAATGTTCGCGGTATTCCAATGATGCTTTATAGTCGCCAAGCCCCTTGTATGCCTGACTCAAACAAAGACATGCGGCCTTCAGGAGATTGCGGTTCCCAGATACCAATGACATTTTCTGCCCCCTAAGGCAGTCATCCCTGGCATTGGTCAAGCGGTTCATTTGCAAATAGGTGTGGCCGCGAGATACCAAAGAGGAGGCCAGCCCATCCAAATCATTGATCTTTGATTTTAGGTCAACACTTTTGTCATGCAATTCCAGTGCTTTGGTAAAGTCATTGATTTTGGCATATCGAGCTCCTAAATTGGAATAGCCCCTGGCTTCGGAAATAGGGTCGTTGAGTTCAATCGCCAGGCGAACACTTTCATTGAAACTGGCAATGGCCAGATTGTGATCGTTCAATTGCGAATGGGCCAAACCAATATTGTTATGGACCAGGGGCAAGCTGTTTTTAAGGCCCATTTTCTCTTTAATGGCCAGGCTTTTTTGGTAGTATTCCAATGAGGTTTGATAATTTTCCAGGTCGTTGTGAATATTGCCCAAATTGTTCAGTGCCCGGGAAATAGTGGGCTCTTCATTTAGTTTTTCCGCAAGTTTCAGGGATCTTAAAATATAGTCCTGGGCCTGGGGATAATTCCCCATTTCGTAATTTACGGTACCAATGTTACCTAAAATGATGGCAATACCCCTTTGGTCCTTTAGTTCCTGGACCAACTCGTAATTTTTTAAAAAATACTCATGGGCCTCTGCAAATTGTCCCTGTTGTGCGTAGGTAATGCCGATCCATTTAATGGCGTCGGCCTCCCAGGTTTTGTTTCCCGTAATCAAGGTAAAGTCCAACAGTCTTTTCCCAATAACCCGGGAACTATCCGCTCCGTACCGCATTTTAAAGCGTGCCAGGGCCAAGCCGGCATCGAAACGAACCGAGTCCGGTTCATTGGTATTTTCAAAACGAAGCAGTAAGCTATCCTGCACATTGGTTTGGGACCACAGGCCATCAACGGCCCCTAGTACCAGGAAAAAAAATATATACGGAAGCCCTTTCAATTTTGGAAGAATTACATCTTAAAAGTAAGAAATCTAAGGATTTCGATGGTGAAGGGGGTTTTGGATAAGAAGAATCCTTAAGGGAGCGGCTTTAAATTAATTCCCAAAATAGGATCGCCAACTTGTAAAAGCGGGGCGTTGTACCCCGTTTTCATCCAGTATACCGGTATCGCGCCATAGTTGTCCAATATCCTTGACCTCGGGCGGAAAAACCTCCCAAAGTGAATCATTATCACGATGCGCCCACCAAACTACCATCTCATAATTTTGGGTTTGGGCGTTGCTTAAAAGGGTTTCCAGAAAGGTGTTCTGCTCAGTTGCATTTCCACTAATGGAAATGCCCAAATTGGATACGATCAAATCTTCGGCAATATGTCCGCTCTCTACAATGGCGATTGGTTTGTTGGTATTGCCGTGCAAAAAATCCAAGGTCTCCTGAAATTCAGCTATCGTGCTTTGATTTTTTAAAAAAGGATAATAACTGATGGCCACAAAATCCATTTGGTTGACATGACCCAGTATCGCATTGATGTATTCTTCCCCGTTCTCCACAGCTGGGTTATGGAGATTATGCAATGATATGGAAGTGGCTATTTTTAAATTGGGAAAGGTAATCTTGGTGGCAGCAAAGACTTGGGCCATTAATTGGGTATAGTCTTCCCAGAGTGCCCGATTTCCCAACCAGAGTTCGTTTACTTCAATGGCAGCAACCAAATAATCTGGGGAGAATTGGGTAACCAAATAATGGATGTGTTTGGTGTAGGCCTCTTGAATATGGGGGTCGTTCAAAACGGTGTATGTGGGAATGGAACCATCAAAATCCGCGGCCAAATCATCACGATCCAGATTAAGCAAACCCACGGAGAGCACCAAGTCCTTTCCAACTATTTTTCGATTGGCCCTGCCCACGATTTCATTGGTAAACTCAGCTGGCAAGGGTAAATCGTTTATCCAAGCGTTCCAGGGAATGGTATTGTCCAAATGTTCCACATAAACATCGGCATTATTGGCAATAAAACGGTAGGTTTCGTCCACATCTTGAAGATTGGGGCCAAAGCTCCAAGTGGTAAATCCCATCCCAAAATTGCGTTCCGCCCCTTCAGTGGAAACTGGGTCATTTTCATCGGTACAACCTATCGTCAAGATCAAAACCGACAAAATTGATGTCCAAAAGCTACCTTTTACTTCCAATGCCGTTTATCCTTTTGGAACTATAACGGTAAATGGGGGATTTCTATTGAAAAAAAGTTGAAAATAGTGGATTCCAGTAGATTTTTTGTTCCCTGAAGAGTTGCCCGGACCCTCTTGTACGATTAATCGAGTCGTTTTGAAAAATAAATTCGGTTATGCCCTTTTGGAAAATCCTTGATTTCACCAACAGGTTCATAACCATGCTTCAAATAGAAACCTTTGGCCTGAAAGTCAAAAGTATCCAACATGGAAATTACGGCCCCCTTTAGTTTGGCGGCTTTTTCAGTATGTTTTAGGAGTGTTGTCCCCAAACCATGGTTGCGGTAGGCCTCTTCGACCCAGAGCAATTTGATTTCAAGTCCATTCCAATAGCCTATTCCGGCCAAGACGCCGCCGATAAGCCTCCCATCCCTACTTTTGGCCACAAATTCCAAAGGGGTCCAAACCGCTGCCAAGGCCGGTACTTTACTTAGGTTATAGGTGTTGATGCCATCGACTATGGATTTTACTTCGGAAGCTTTGGCGGGGATGATACTAAAATCTGGAGTAAGGGACATGTTGTGGGTATTGGACGTGTTTGCGAAATTAACGAAGCAAATGGAATAGGGTTGGCCTATCGAAAATTTATTCCTTAAAGTATGGGTTTCTCACGCTCCCCTTCGACTCTACTCAGGGTCGGCTCGAAATGACTGTTTGATTCCGATTGTCATTTCGAAGGAGTTTTGCGACTGGGAAATCCAAAGAAAGCAATGATGGATTTCCCTTATTTCCTTCGACTCCGTTCTTGGGCGGGTTGGAAATGACCAATACTAGTCCATAGCGGTACTTTTTGCTTTTAGGGCATCAATAATTGCGGTGCTCACCCAGTAAATATCCTGTTGACTCGTAAAAAAGAGGTACTTGCCGTCTTCTGTGACAAAAGGGCAGAGCTCATGATGTTCGGTATTCACGGTGTCCCCCATATTGACGGATGGTGACCAGGAACCATCGGCCTTTTTAAAGCTGATGTAGAGATCCCCCCTTCCCAGTCCGTCAGGGCGTTGGGCACAAAAAATCAAATAGGCTTCATTGGGATCCACAAATACATCGGCCTCATAGGCCTCGGTATTAATGGCGTTTCCCAATTTTACGGCTTCTTGAAATTCCCCATCCACAAATTTGGAATAGTAAATATCGTGATGTGATTGGTTCTTGTCGGAGGCAAAGTACATCGTACCCTGTTTGGTAAAGGAGATATAATACTCCTCACCTTCGGAATTGATATTTGGGCCCGCATTTATCGGCTTGGACCAACCCGCTCCTTTACGTTCCACATACCAGATATCGATATCCTTGGATTCCCCTTGGCCGTCCAAAGCCTGGTTTGAGATAAAATACAGCCGGTTCCCATCAGGGGATAAAAAAGGGTCGTTATAACCGTATCGCTCATGGGAAAGGATGGTTTTCGGTTGGGTCCACTCGTTTCCCTCCCTTTGGGAAAACCGGATTACATTTCGGCCACCAAGGTCAACGCCATAATAGAATTCGTTTCCTTTGGCATTAAATACCGAGCCGAACTCATATTCTTCAGTGGAGATAAAGTTGGGGGCAAACACCTTGGCTTCCTTTCCAGGTGCTTCTTGTCCCATATAGTCCCCTTGTGGCGTAAAATTGCGCACTAAGGTCCTATCGGCACCATTTGCGACCAACCAGTCCGCTATTTCAGAAGTTTCGGTACGTAGTGCAATCTCCAAGGGGGTGCTGCCCTTTTTGTTTTTACTGTCAATGGATACGCCAGTTTCTACCAGTTTTCGTACAAAACTGAGGTCGCGGTTCAAAATGGCTTTTTCCAACAAGGCAGCGCCGTAACGTTTTTGCCAGTCAACATCGCCAAGCATTCCTGCCAGGGCATCGAAAAAGTCCATATGCTGAAATCGAACGGCCATATATAAAGGCGTGGCACCTTCGTTGTCCTCTAAATTGAACGCAATTCCTTTGGCCATCAAATGTTCAAAAACCTTTTGTTTATTACAGGCTACCGCCCAGTGCAATAACGACCGGCCTCGATTGTCCTGGGTGTTGATATCCGTTTTTAAAAGCATACTGTCCAGTCGGGCAATATTACCCTGACAGGCAGTTCTGTAAATGCTTTGGGCATTGGCGGTTGGGCTTAACAGTAAAAAGTACACTATGGGAATGACCGTGCTTCTAAGCTTGGAACAATATATTGGTGCCATCTTTGGGTTTTAGCTCAATTCTTGACGTCAATTGGGGGCAAAACTTTTTTATCCCTTAACTCCAAATGTACTAACTAACCTCAGTATTTTATCAAGTTGGGGACCATCAAATGTTCTGTTTCAATCGATATTGGTACGGATTGCTGCCCGGTGTTTCCTTTTTAAGCTTGGGAAGGCGTTCAAAAAGTCCGGTGGCCAGCATTTTTTTCTGAAATCGACTACGGTCCAAATGTTCGTCTAAAATGGTTTGGTGCAAGCGGTGCAACTCAGGCATGGTAAAGGGGTCGGGCAATAGATTATAGGACAATTGCTCTCGTTTGATGTCCGTTTTCAGGCGATTCCGGGCCGTGTTTACAATGTCTCTATGGTCCAGCCATAATTCCGGCAGTTCCTCAAAAGGGAACCATGCTACGGCCTCGTCAAAGCCGGAAGCCGTAGGATGGGTGTTGTCAATGTCCACAAGGGAGTAGTGGGCCAAGGTTACAAAACGGTTGTTGATGAAATAATCGTCTTTCCAGGGCAGATCATATTTTTTGAAATATCGTTTAAACTCTTCGGAAAACCTTCTGTTGGCATCACCAAAGACCGCCAGGAACTTAAAATGGGGGTCTTCCAATCCTGTTCGCTCCTTAAGGATTCGGACCACCGCTTCATCCACGGATTCTTCTTTTTTGATGTATCCCCCCGGCAACACCCATTTTTTTTCGAATTTCAGTAACAGGCACTGGAGTTTTCCTTGTTTATATCCGATGATTACCAAATCTATCGACAGATTGGGCAAGAAATGCGCTGCACCTTCTTCCAGTATTTTTTCTATTTCCATGAACACAAAAATACTATTTTGTGACGTTGTGCCACAAAATAAATGATTATATTTGTGACAAATAGTCACAATTGTAGAGCCATGAAGAAAAAACTGTTTCTTGCATTAAAAATTTTGGTAGGGCTGGTCCTTGTTTTGGTATTGGCCGGATTTTTGGGATTTCGCTATCTAAAATCCACCTTTTTTGATTTTGAAGGGGATTATGTTGAAAACAAGGATGTGTCGGAAATAACCGTGGACGGCCATACTTTTTTGGACCGAAATGGCAACGGCAAATTGGATGTCTATGAAGATGACCGCCAATCCATTGAAGCACGGGTGTCCGATGTCCTTTCGCAAATGACCCTGGAAGAGAAAATACACCTGTTAAAGGGATCGGGTATTGCCTCTGCCATGGGGCAAACAGAGCCAGGTGAGGGAATTCCCGGGGCAGTGGGAACCATTGTTCCAACACCACGATTGGGAATACCTACGGTTTATCTTTCGGATGGCCCTGCCGGATTACGTATTTTACCGACTCGTGAGGGGGAGGACCGAACCTACTATTGTACCGCTTTTCCCATTGCCACCCTTTTGGCATCCACTTGGAATGAAGCGTTGGTGCACGATGTGGGTACTGCCATGGGCAACGAAGCCCTGGAATATGGAATAGATGTGATTTTGGGTCCCGGTGCCAATATCCATAGGCATCCACTTTGCGGAAGGAATTTTGAATATTTTTCGGAAGACCCCTTATTGTCCGGATATATGGGGGCAGCCATTGTCAATGGTATTGAGTCCAATGGTGTCGGTACTTCTGTAAAACATTTTGTGGCCAACAATCAGGAAACGGAGCGTTTTGTAAATGATGTGATCGTTTCTGAACGCGCCATGCGTGAAATCTATTTAAAGGGATTTGAACATATTGTGGAAAAATCCCAGCCGTGGACCATTATGTCCTCCTATAACAAGGTAAATGGAACTTATACCTCCGAGAGTAAATATTTATTGACGGACATTCTACGTGACGATTGGGGCTTTGAGGGCCTGGTCATGACCGATTGGTTCGGCGGCAGAAACGCACCGGAACAGATCAAAGCTGGGAACGATCTGTTGGAACCGGGAACCAAAAGACAGTGGAAGGCCTTAACGGAAGCTGCGGAAAATGGGGAGTTGTTGGAGGTCGATATTGATCGTGCAGCTAGTCGCATCCTTACCTTGATTTTCAAAACAAAGAAGCTTGGGAATTATGATTTTGGGAACGATCCGGATTTGGAGGCACATGCTAAGATTACCAGAAAATCCGCCGCTGAAGGTATGGTTCTATTAAAAAATGAAGATGCACTTCCCCTACGCAATATTGAGAATGTTGCCCTATTGGGAGCCACGTCTTATGGGTTTATCGCTGGAGGGACTGGTTCGGGCGATGTCAACGAAGCCTATACCATATCCTTGGAAGAAGGACTCTCCAATGTAGGGTTCAAAATCAATGAAAAGGCCAAAAGCTTATACGATGCCCATAAAGTGGCCAATGCAGAGGCGTTTGTGCAGCCGGAGGGCTTTGATGCAATGATGAACCCTTTTTCACCACCGGAAATCAAGTACACCGCCCAACAATTGGAGACTATCGTCTCCAGTACGGATGTCGGGATTTTGACCTTGGGACGAAATGCCGGAGAGGGAGGCGATCGTGTAGAGGTCGATGATTTTTTATTGACCGATGTGGAACAGGAAATGATTACGGCTACAAGTGAGGCTTTCCATGCCGCGGGGAAAAAACTGATCGTCGTTTTAAATGTGGGTGGTGTTATTGAAACGGCTTCGTGGAAACAAAAGCCGGATGCCATCCTTTTGGCTTGGCAAGGAGGACAGGAAGGAGGCAACTCCGTTGCCGATATTTTAATCGGTCATGTAAATCCAAGTGCCAAATTGCCCATGACATTTCCGGTAAACCTGGGGGACCATGCTTCCCATGCCAATTTCCCCAAAAGCCCAAAACACATGACGATTACAGGTATGATAGGAAGTCTGATATCCCCACCAAAAGAAAAACCTGAGGGGGAAAAAGTACGGGACGAGGATTACACCCACTATGATGAAGGGGTATATGTGGGATACCGCCATTTTGATAGCAAAAACAAAGAGGTTTCCTATCCTTTTGGATATGGACTGAGTTATACCCGTTTTGAGTATGGGGACATGGAATTAAATACACAAAACGATACCATTAATGTGACCATGACCGTCACGAATGTTGGTGAATTACCTGGGAAAGAAGTGGTGCAAGTGTATACCGAAAAACTGAATTCCGCTATTGACCGACCAATTCAGGAATTAAAGGCCTTTGCCAAAACCAAAAGCCTTGAACCGGGTGCAATGGACAGCCTGTTCCTAAAGATTCCTGTCAAAGAGTTACGGTATTGGGATGAAGATGGCAACGGTTGGGCTTTGGAAAAGGGTCCATATAAAATTAAGGTTGGTGCCTCTTCCAGAAATATTCAAAAAATGGGGGAAGTGCAGTTGTAAGGATCCATAACCATTTCCAGGTCACATTTCCTTCAATAAGCTCGGGGTGGCACATGGGGATAGGAATGACATTCAATTTAAAAACTACCTTTTGTTAAAGAGGCAGATCAGGCCGAACAGCGGACCAATGGCCAGCAGAAGATATAACCCATTGGAAGCCGTAAGGGTCTGTAGGTAAACTATGAATTGGATACTAACAATGGTTATGGCAAAGCCGATACAGTTAACAATGGTCAATGCCGTTCCTTTGAGCTGAGGTTCGGCATTTTGTGCTACCAGGGTAGAAAACAAAGGCGAATCGGCAATGACCACCATGCCCCAAAAACAGAGGAAAATCAAGAAAAGGCTTGGGTACGGCAGGAGGAATGCCAAGGGAACCAATAGGCAACAACAGCCCGATAGGAACAAAGCGGTGCCAGCAGTATTCCGCACCCCCATTTTTTGGGAAATGTATCCCCCGAGTACGCAGGCCGGCCCTCCCAGGGCAATAATGACAAAGCTCCAAATCGCTATGGATACCTTGACTTGGTGTAGGTCTGTATAAGTTGCCAAGAGTATGGGAACAAAGGCCCAAAAGGTGTACAGTTCCCACATATGTCCAAAATACCCGAAAGCCGCCGCCCTAAAATCCGTTTGCCGGAACACCTTAAAAAATGCTTTTAAATCTACCTTTTGACTCGGTTTACGAAACGGCCCATTGGGCACAAAAAGGAAAAGTGACAATCCTCCAAACACGGCCAGTCCGGAAGTGGTTTTAATGACCGATTCCCAGGCCACCGCCTCACCCCATCCCTTGAGCAAATGCGGAAAGGCCGTACCCACTACCAATGCCCCAACCAAAAACCCCAGGGACTTTCCGAGTCCCTTGTCAAAATAATCCGCTGCAATTTTCATCCCCACGGGATAAATGCCTGCCAGGAAAAATCCAGTGAAATACCTAAAGATGAGAAGACTGGTCAAGCTGTTATGTGGCCATAGCATTGAAAAATTAAATAGGGCACCCAATAGCGCGGAAACAAAAAATACCTTGGAAGGGGAAAAACGATCGGTAATGGTCAATAGGGCAAAAATGAGCGTGCCGGATATAAAACCAAACTGCACAGCAGAGGTTAAGTTCCCCAGGGCACTGTTGCCCAATTGAAAATTAGCGACAAGTTCCCCGATCACCCCATTGCTGGCAAACCATAACGAGGTACAGCAAAACTGGGCCACTACAATGGTAGGGAGAATATGTTTGCGTTGTTGCATAGGGCTACTAAAGTAATGAAGCCATGGGAATTGATTCATGCCTTTCCCATGCTTCTGATTTGGTTCGAAATGACATTAGTATCCTTTCATATCCATTTCATAATAAATGGTCTTAAGTGCTTGGGATGGGTTTGGTGGTTCAAGAACCAATAAAAATAACTACTGATTTGGATAGTATAGGTTTTAAGGCCTATCCGTTTATTCGCCAAGGGGGGTTCACCCGATTTTTCCCGGCACGATACAAAATCAATTGATTGCCGTCCGGGTCTTTTAGTCGGGCTTCGCGCCATAACCATGGCTTATCGTTGGGGAGTTCTTCAAAATGCACCCCTTTTTCAACCAGCGCTTCTACATGCGTATCCAAATCATCACATTCAAAATAGATATAAATTCCTTCGCCTTTAGGAAGCTCCTTGACCAGATGCAATGAAAAGGTGGCATTTCCATTGGGGCAGACAAAGCGGGCATAGTGGGGAGCGGAATGAACAATTAACCGGAGTCCCAAAGTTTGGTAAAAAGGAATGGTTTTGGAGAGATTTGAGGAGGGGGCCGTAATTTGATTGAGGTTCATGGGTTTTAACTTTGAAGTGATTTAAACTTTTTCCATTTGCTAAAAAATTGTCCTTTTTTGCCCATTTTTCTTCTTTTTTTCCTTCCGTAGCCCTGCTATGCAACTCAAAAAAGCTTTCAAATGGTCAAAAAATCCCTAATTTTCGCCTAAACGCAAAAAGTTTAAATCACTTCTTTGACAAATGAAGATACGATTGAAAATGGGTTAAAGGAAATATGGCGTACAAAAGCGACTGCCAACATAACCATCAATATGACCACCTTTCCAAACGCAAGACGGGTTCTATTGATGTAGCTATCCTATGGCGAGCCGAAATCTTAAAGGGGTGCAGCAGGGAAAACCCTTTTTTTGGGTTTCGGAAGGTTGGGTAGGTTTGTGCAACACAAAACTGGGGTCTTGCCCCAGTTCTGCGTTTATAAGAGTGGATCATTTACCGTTGGGCCAGACCAAGGCTATGGTTTGTCCAAATCAGCTCTTTGCTTTCACGGCTTTTCTTTTCCCAATTGGCGGCATCGTCATAATATTCGGCCAATTCTTTGGTGTATCGGATTTTCCCTTCTACCCCGTCCGCATCTTCGGGAAAAATGAATTCCTCCTGGATAGCGTACACACCGGCATCAAAAATCCGGGAAAGGCGTGCTACCTGGTAAAGGGAATCCTCCTTTTGGAAGAAATAAATACGACCGCCTTCCACACCGCAACCCTCCGCCACGTAATCTACATAGAGCATGGCATCAATTTGCGAAAGTCCTTTATTGCCCTGGACGGTAAGATAAAATTGGGGGTTGTCCAATCGAACGGATTTTTCAGTGAATTTTCCATCACCTTTCAGTGTCCGAATCAGTAAATAGTCCTGCTGCGCGGACTTTGCCCTACCGAAGAGATGGGTCACCCCATGAACCGTTTTTTTCTCCAAAGCAATAAGACCACCAAGGATGTACCCTTCGGTTCCTTTGTAGTCCACCTTGTAGAAATGGGAATCGATTCCCTTGTAAGGCCAAGAGTTTTTGTGTTTTTCCATGATGACCATATGGGTTCCAATGTCCAGTTTCCCAAGGATTTTGGATTCCACAGTGGGTGCTTCACGGAGCAGGACATCGTCCCCAAAAAGATAAACAACTTCGCCTTTTGTAAAATCACAGTCCTCATAGGAACAGTGCAATTTTTCTTGGGCATTGGTAAACAAACAGATGGCTAGTAAGGTAAGGATGGATAACATCTGTCTTGTTTTCATTGCATTAAGATTTAAAATGAACGTTTTTGTATGTACGCCGGGAAGATGGCGTAATGTTGTCAATGACGATGAAATGCCACTTTTTATGGATGAATGACCTCAATTATAAAAAGCTTAACAGTAAACTCAAGACGAGTTTACTGTTTTAGGGTCGTTTACAAAGGAAAAAGCCCCGAAACTACCCATCGGTTTGGGAGTGCGGGGCTTTCCAATCAACAAAAAACCATTACCCTCTTCTACTTTCCTTTCTTGATTTTTGTTTTTGTTGCGAATGCCTATACAGCTGCATTTTTTTCCATTGATCGTATTGCTCGTTCGACAGTATTTCCTTGAGCTGTTTTTGCTGTGCGATCATTCGGTCCAATTTGGCATTCTCCATGGCATAACGTTCCTCTGCGGTTGGTTTTTTTAACTCGCCGGATTCTTTTTTGGCTTGCCGTTCCTCCATTTTTGTTTTGCGGTATTCCACTTCTGCCATATGGAATTTCATGACCTCTTGCTGTTGCTTTTCGGATAGATCTAGGGCCAAGGTCATTTTTTTGGTTTTTAAGGTGGCCAGTTGTTCTACGGTAAATTCTTTGTAGTATTTACCTTTGCCCCCAGAATGCCTTTGCTGCTGGGCACTTACGATTATTGTGGACATTAAGGCAATGACCACAAACACTTTTGCATACTTCATGATATTAACTGTTTTTGATTTACACCTATGACCGTTACCGATCATAAAGGTTTAATGACAGTGAAGTAATTTATGAAGCTTTTAACAGGGGTACCTTAATTAAGGTCAACTTCCTCTTTCTTTTCCTCCTCAGGCTGATCTTGGGCTTCCAATTGTGCGGTTTGGGAAGCTAAAAAGGAATTCTGATATTTTTGGTCCTGTTCAATATGGTAGTACACCACAGCGGCAACGATAAAGCAACCCAGATAGATTAGACTTTTGACTTTATAGGCTTTCATAAGTAGGATTTAGGGATATTAAAGTTACGAAAACGATGGAATGCTTTTTTCAATATGTTGTCAACGGATGATTTTTGTAGGTGAATACATCGTTACTGGCGATAAAAGGGGCAAATTTTGCGTTTGCCCCTTAAAAAATGGATTGCTGGGTGCCCCTTTTACTAACTGGGGTCCAAAATCATATCAATACGTTCCAGGGCATCCTGAAGGTGATATCTGCTCATGGAATCCGAAATTCTTGAAAGACCACTTCTAATGTCCCGTTTCAGATTGTTCAATTCGGCACGCGCCACCGAACGGATATCCGATTGACTGGTATTTACGACCGTGGATTTTCGGTAACCTCCAAGTGCGGGTTGTTTTTTCTGGTTTTCTGCCGTCATCAAATATTCAAGACGATCAATATGTGCCTTTTGTAGATTGCGTCTGTAGGTATCTATTTTTCTTCCGTTTCGTGTTTCGGACCATATTCCTCGGCGCATATCACGCATCATTTCCAAAAGCCCATAGGCCCCTCTTCCATTCATGGTTTCGTTTTCAATGATTCTTGCCATTTTACCCAAGTGCATGATATTGTTCAATGTTCCGACCTGCAGCGCCCGAATGCGTTCTACCGAACCGGAATACTGTACCTTGTTGAAGATTTCCTGGTCAAGTAACCATTCCGGGGTTTCAAAAAGCTGTGTCTGGATAAATTCCATACACTTTTTTTGATGGTCCGTGGGGACATGGGTATAGACGGCACCTTCCTGATCGGCGGTCTTATAATATTCATAAACCCCGCCAATATTGTTGGAAACGTGTCCCATATACCGTCTAAATTGGTTTACAACCTGACCGTACATCGTTTTTAGATCTTCATAGTCCTTACCGTCTTCCGTGGTCCATTCCATAAGACTGGGAACTATACGTTTAAGATTGGCAATGCCATAGGTACTGGCTTTCACCGCATCGTCCCCCAAATCTTCCGTTTGGGAACTTGGATCATGGACATCCCCTACTTGTTGATGGCCGAAACGATACATGGGATCATCCGCATACTCCAAAATCCACTCATTTAAAATGGGTTTTTCCTCCTCTGCCGATTTCCCCAAAATGGGACGGTATCCCCAGTTGATCGAATGCTTGTCATAAGGACCAATATCGGGCATTAAGGCCACCCCGTCATCACCGGGCTGTGCCACGTAGTTAAAGCGGGCATAGTCCATAATGGAAGGTGCGGTCCCATACTTTTTGGTAAAGGTGGCCGAACGCAGGGAATCCACGGGATAGGCTACACTGCTACCCATATTATGTGGCAACCCTATGGTATGGCCTACTTCATGGGCGGAAACAAAGCGGATTAAGCGTCCCATGATTTCATCCCTGAACTCCATGCTTCGGGCCTCGGGATTTATAGCTGCTGTCTGTACAAAGAACCAATTGCGAAGTAGCGACATGACATTGTGGTACCAATTGATATCGGACTCCAAAATTTCACCGCTTCTCGGGTCACTGACATGGGGCCCGTTCGCATTTGGAATTGGCGATGCCAAGTAGCGGACCACGGAATACCGAACATCCTCTGGCGACCATTCGGGATCTTCTTCTTGTGTTGGGGGGTCTTTGGCAATGATGGCATTTTTAAATCCTGCGGCCTCAAAAGCTACCTGCCAATCTTCAATGCCCTGTTTAATGTAAGGCCTCCATTTTTCGGGTGTGGCCCGATCAATATAATAGACAATCTGTTTTTTGGGTTCCACCAATTCCCCGGCTTTAAATTTCTCCACATCTTCATCCTTTACTTCCAGTCGCCAGCGATCCAAATAACGTACCGTCTTGCTCTTTTGGACATCGAGGCCATAATCTACCTGTCCCCTGGCAAACCAACCTACGCGCTCATCAAAATAGCGACGTTTCATAGGCTCTTCGGGCAACAAGATCATGGAATTATTGATTTCAACTGAAATTGAACCCATGCTTTGATTGCTTGGGGGTTCCTTAGCAGCGTAGGTTTTTACATGACGTGCCTCAATATTCAAGGGGTAACTTTTTATGGACTCAATATAACTGCGGTCCCCGTCCATACGACTCACTTTGTATCTTTTCCTAAACCTATCCGGCATACCCAAAGGGTTCACATCTTTGGTGAACAAGGGGTCTATTTCGATTACCGTGGCCGGATTCAAGGAATCCTTTTTATTGAATGCTTTAATGTCGAAGGCAAAAAGCACAGGTTCAAAATTGGAATTCACAACGGCCTCATGAATGGGAAGGGAATCCGCGGCATAGTTTCCATAAGAGACCACGCGCAACAACACCTTTTTTGGTTTCTTCTCCCAGCGTAGGACCTGAGTATTGATTTTTCCCCCTCCAAAACCGATTCCCGTGGCGGTTTTGGAGATTCGGCTCACCATCAACATTTCCCTTTGAAATAGGGAATCCGGAATTTCGTAGAAGTGTTTGTCCTCTACCTGATGTACCTTAAAAAGGCCGTCATCGGTTTTGGCATCTTTGGTAATTACTTTTTCATAGGGTTTAATGGCTCCTTTTTTAGGTTTTTCTGGGGCCTTTGTTTCGGTTTTTTTCTTCTTTTTTTTGAAAAGTTGGGCTTCGGAAGTTTGAAATGAGCCCATAAAAAGGAAAAGGATTACGATCCTCACCAACAATTTTTGCGTCATTTTGATTAATTTGAATATGGTGTATTCGTTCAAAGAACCAAAAAATTACCTAAGAAAAGTGTTAAAATCCTATTAACAAATTTTTTTTTGCCGATCGATATTAACCTTTGGGAATCCTGCATTTTATTGATGGTTTGGCTCAAAACGCCCACTATACTTGTGCTAAGAGCGTATTGAAGTTTTGTTAAAATGAAGTGATCGACTGTAACAAATGGAAATTTGAGCAGTCTTATAAGCATTAACATCAATCATCAAATCAATCGAAAAATGAACAAGTTATTATTAATTTATGGGTGTCTATTAATGAGCAGTAGCCCCATAGCAGAAGAACAAAAAAGTGCGGTTCCTGTCTTTCAGGCCAGTCAAGAAATCAACCGTAGCTTTGAGAACAATTTTGCGGCCCTTACTGTTGAGGCCGATGTAGTTGAGGAAGCTTCCCCTTATGTATGGACTTACGAGGAAAGCAAGACTTATGAGTTGAATTTGGACGATATTGATTTCATTGAAGAGGAGTCCGAGGTAGATTTAGGTTTTGAGACCGGAGATTACCTTCCTGAAGGATTTGATCCCTATGAAAGCTTTTTCGATTTGAATTCCGTAATATATATCGAAGATAACACCGAAGTTGACCTTGGTTTTGAAACCTGGGACTATTTGCCGGAAGGATTCGATCCCTACGCTTCTACTTTTGATATCAACTCCGTTAACTATATGGAGGAGGAAACAGTGGAACTGGGTTTTGATACCGAAGATTATCTTCCGGAAGGCTTTAATCCTTACGAAGTGTACTTTGATATAGACACTTTGCATTACGTGGATATGGAAAAGGTGGAATGGGAACTTGGTTTGGATACCAAGGAATATCTGCCGGTAGACTTTGATTCCTTTCCAAATACGGTTGCCCTAAGTGCCATCAACTACATTGAGGAAGAAGAAATTGATCTGGGTTTTGATACGGCCACGTATCTCCCAAAAGGCTTTGATCCCTATGCAGGGTCAAACTAGGTAGGATGTTTTCATTTTATCAAATTTTTGAGTTAGTTAGTCAAGGATCCCGGCGAATCGCCGGGATTTTTGTTTTTCCCATGGTGACGGGGTCCAATACGGGGAATTAACAAAAAAATAACGAAAAAATCGACGAAATGTAGTTGTTAAAAAATGGGGCCAAACGCTGCCAACTTGGCAAAAAAGGAATGCTAATGATGCCACCTCCATAAAGGGGCAATCCTTTTGTTGACAATACTTTTCCTACAGTTTTTTTTGGGCCTGTTAACGAAACTGAAAAGCATACTAAAGTTGAATTTTAAGCGTATTACCTTTGTCAACCATTACTAAAAATGACGGTTATGAAGTATCAAAAATATCTTGTTTTAACATTTGTGGCAGCGCTGTTCTTGCCCATGTTAAGTGCAAAATCGGCTGAAACGACAAAAGGGGAATTCAATATAGATTCCGTGGATTATATTGAATTGGATCAACAAACGGAACTTGGTTTCGAAACCTCGGACTATTTGCCTGAAGGTTTTGATCCCTACCAGGAAGACGTTTCCATAAAGAGTTTGAATTTTATTGAGGAAGATGCCATAGACCTGGGCTTTGAAACCAAGGATTATCTTCCAGAGGATTTTAATCCATACAAAGAGTAGATTTCAATAAAGTGTATTAGAGTTAGTTAGTGAAAAAGCCCCGACCGTACGGTCGGGGCTTTTTTTATGCCCATTTTCCCAAAATTGTCGGTACTTGCTGAAAGGCAGACCTCAGTTTTGTTCGGTTTGATCAACTAATTTGTCCGGTTATACCACAATTAATTGTTTAAGAGCACGCCCTTTCTGAATTTTGGGACAATCCAGCTTTACGCCAAATCAAACATTTGTTATGAAGACTTTTAAATCCAGGTTCTGCTTACTACTGATGGTGTGTTTGACCCTCCCCATGCTCATGGCGCAAAATGAGGTCAGCCAACGTGAAGTTATTGCCCTATTGGAGTTAAAGGCGAAGACCAAGGGTCATTTATGGACCAACGAATGGGATCAGAGTAAACCGATTTCCACCTGGCACGGGGTTACGGTCAGAAATGGCAAGGTAGTGGGCCTACATCTATCGAACAACAATTTACAGGGTAGGATTCCGATTACCATTGGCAATCTAAGACATTTGGAAGTCCTGGATTTGTCCAACAACACCATTGGGGGAAAAGTTCCGGGATTGTTCAGAAAATTGAAAAACCTGAGAACCATCAATCTTTCGGATAATGCTTTGGCCGGAAACATCCCCAATACCATTGGTAAGCTAACGCGTCTTGAAGAACTCAATTTAAACAATAATAAGTTTATGGGTGAATTGCCCCAAGGAATCAATGAACTCTCCCAATTAAGGACTTTGGCAGTGGCCAACAACGATTTGGAAGGAGCAATTCCCCTTGGTATGGAGCAATTGAAAAAGCTGAAACGGCTTTACCTGGCCCATAATGGATTTACCAATTTCGATGCACTGCGAAAGCTTTCCCAACAACAGTTGGTCATGACCGATTTTGTGGTGAGGAAAGGAGTTGCCATACCCATCGACTTTAAGACATCGCCGGAAGGTTTGTCCAAATTGGAATTTGACGAACTACAGGAGTAGTATTTGGACAGCTGCACAATACATAGCCCAGTTTTTGGGCTTTTTTTGTTTAGAAAAGTAGGGGGACCACAAATTGAAAGACCAGAATTAAAAGGGCCACGGATATTAAGTTTAGGACGATGCCAACCCTGGCCATTTGGGGCACTTTTACATAACCACTGGCAAAAACAATGGCATTGGGCGGCGTGGCCATAGGCAACATAAAAGCACAACTACTGGCCATGGTCACGGGAATCAAGAGATAAAGGATGGGAAGGCCAAGACCAATGGCAATACCGGCCACAACCGGAGCTAAAACGGCAACCAGGGCGACATTGCTCATGAGTTCCGTCATGAACAACATTAATAAGATGAGGAGCGAAGCGGTAAACAAAATGCTGATTTCGCTTTGGGCAATCGCATTGGCCACCAAATCCACAATACCGCTGACGGACATACCCTTTGCCAATGCCAGTCCTCCCCCAAAAAGAATCAATATCCCCCAGGCCAATTTGGACGTGTCTTGCCAGTGAATGATAAATTCCCCTCTTTTAGCATTGTAGGGAACCGCAAAAAGGGCAATGGCCGCAAATATGCTGATCATGGTATCCGACAATCCCAATTTTGGGAAAACCGAATTGATAAGTGTTCGGAAAATCCATAGAAAAACCGTGATGCCAAAAATGACCAAGACCATTTTTTCTTTACCAGAGGTAGGCCCTAGTTTTTTTAATTCCTCATGAATGACCTCTTTGGAAGCATTGAACTTCAAATCCCGGTTGGGAAACATCCACCGGACCAGGACCAAATAGGTAATACCGATCAATAAGGCAGCGAAAGGAACACCCAAGGTCATCCATTTTAAAAAGGAAATCTGGATGTTATATTCATTTTCCAACAAGCCGATCATTACCGAATTGGGGGGCGTGCCTATAACTGTGGCTATCCCTCCCGCATTGGCAGAGAAGGCAATGCCCAACATGACACTAAGTGCAAAATTTTGATCGTTTTTGGTGAAGCCATCCTCATCATTGATCAACAGGCCAATGACCGAAAGGGCAATGGGCAACATAACCACGGTACTGGCCGTATTGCTGATCCACATACTTAATGCGGCAGTGGCAATCATAAATCCGAGTACCACTTTGTTTGGGGTGGTTCCCGTTAACCGGATAATATTCAAGGCAATGCGTTTGTGCAGATTTACCTTCTCCAATGCCAAAGCCATAACAAAGCCCCCAAAGAATAAAAAAACAATGGGGCTACCGTAGTTTGCCCCAACCTCTGCAATAGGCAAAATTTTGAGCAAGGGGAACAGTAACAGGGGCAATAAAGCGGTAACGGAAATGGAGACCGCTTCGGTAATCCACCAAAAGAGCATCCAAACGGCTACGGCAATGACCAAATCCCCTTTTTTGGATACCAGTTCAAAAGGGAGACCAAGAAATACAAGAAAAACCAGGGGCCCCAGAATCAGGCCCATTTTTTTGCTGAGTTCCATTGGGACCCTAAGCTAAAGGATTTCTATCAATGCCGAAAGAAAAGTACTTACTGTTTTGTCTTTGCAAAAAGGCCATTTTCATTTTTTTCCACTTGAAACAATCCGAGTTTCGAAAGGTTTTTGGTGCTTTTATCCCATTTCTTACCGCTAAGTCCGGCCGCAGTTTTTAATTCTGCCAAAATCATTTCACCCTTTGGTTTTAGGATGTCCATGATGATTTTTTCCTCCTCGGTCAATTCTACCTGCTTTTTCTCGGGTCGCATTTGAGGGAAGAAGAGTACTTCCTGGATACTGGAGTTATCGGTCATGAGCATCACCAAACGGTCAATGCCAATTCCGATTCCAGAAGTTGGGGGCATTCCGTATTCCAGGGCCCTAAGAAAGTCCTGATCAATGAACATCGCCTCATCATCCCCTTTTTCGGAAAGACGTAGTTGTTCTTCAAAACGTTCACGCTGATCTATGGGGTCGTTCAACTCAGAGTAGGCATTGGCCAACTCTTTACCATTGACCATCAATTCAAAGCGTTCCGTGAGTCCTGGTTTACTGCGGTGGGCTTTCGTCAATGGGCTCATTTCTTTGGGATAATCGGTGATAAAAGTGGGTTGGATGTAATGGTGTTCACATTTTTCACCAAAAATCTCGTCTATCAGTTTCCCCACGCCCATGGTCCCATCGACTTCAATTTCCAAACCTTTTGCCGTTTCGCGGAGTTCTGCTTCGCCCATACCCGAAACATCGATGCCCGTATGTTCCTTAATGGCCTCCAAAATAGGGACCCTGGGATAGGGCGCCTTAAATTCAATGGTATTTTCCCCAACAGTGATTTTTGTGCCCCCTGCAGCATCCTTGGCCACTTTTTCCAAGAGCTGCTCCGTGGTCTCCATCATCCAATGGTAATCCTTATAGGCCACATAGAGTTCCATAACCGTAAATTCCGGATTATGGGTGCGGTCCATCCCCTCGTTCCGAAAGTCTTTGGAGAATTCATATACCCCATCAAATCCGCCAACAATCAAACGCTTTAGGTACAGCTCATTGGCAATGCGCAAATACAAGGGAATGTTCAGCGCGTTGTGGTGCGTTAAGAAAGGCCGGGCCGCAGCGCCTCCGGGAATAGGTTGAAGAATGGGGGTTTCCACTTCCAAATACCCCCGTTCATTATAAAACTCCCGAATACTGTTCGTGATTTTGGTACGCTTGATAAAGGTCTCCTTTACTTTGGGATTCACGACCAAATCCACATAACGTTGTCGATAGCGCAACTCGGGATCATTGAATTCATCATAGACCTTTCCATCGGCATCCACTTTGGGTAAGGGCAAGGGACGCAGGGACTTGCTTAAAATCTTGAAATTTTTGACCATGACCGTTTTTTCCCCCACCTGAGTGGTGAAAAGGGTTCCCTCCACTCCGATGAAGTCACCGATGTCCAACAGTTTTTTGTAGACCTCGTTGTAGCTTGTTTTGTCTTGTCCAGGGCATATTTCGTCACGGTTAAAATACACCTGGATACGTCCTTCACTATCTTGAAGCTCTGCAAAAGAGGCCTTTCCCTGAATGCGACGGGACATTAACCGACCGGCGATGATTACCTTTTTCCCTTCCTCAAAACCTTCCTTTATGTTTTTGGAGTTGGTATCAACGGGATAGAGCGCAGCAGGATAGGGATCAATGCCCAATTCCCTCAATTTGGTCAGTTTTTCTCGTCGTACAAGCTCTTGTTCGGATAATTGCATAGCCAAAAATTAAAGCGCAAAATTACACTTTTGCGCTTTAATTCATAGTATGGGACCATGGCTTAGTTGCCGTAGTTGGGTGTGTAGTCCAAATTGGTCAGGATAGCCAACAGATCCTCTTCCAAGGTATCCACAGGTCGTTCCACAATGCGATTTGCCTCCACTCCGTTTTTTAGAAGGATCAGTGTGGGGACACGTTTTATATCCCATCCTTTTTCCTCTCCATTGAGCCCTTTTTTATAGTTGTCCTTTCTTCGGTCCAACGCTACAATTTTCAGTCGCTCTTCCGGAAAATTGGCCGTTTCGAGTATTTTAAGCATTCTTGGGACCTCCCGTTTACTGTCACCGCACCAGGTACCAAGGAACAATACAACCTCGTGCTGGTTCAGTTCCTTTTTAAATAGGGCCACTAGATTTTCATCTACGGGATAGGCCTCGTAATTGTTTTTATACCAGGTCTGGTACGGTGATGCCTTTAAATTGGCCTTACTTATCTTACCCAGGAGAAAGGGGTCCCCATTGGGTGTTGCTATCCCTTGGTACGTGGTCTGTGCCTTCAGTTGAAAAACAACGGCAATGCTCATTAGGAAAAAAAGTTTTTTCATGATTTTCAGTTTTTCCCGAAAATCACCAAGAAACACTTTTTGGGAAAGGGGATTGGGTTGGAAATAGGGACTAGACCCAGGTCGAAATCAATGTTTTCCCTTGTAATAGGAAAAGATCTAGTCCCGTGAGGACATCCCCAGTTTTTTGTAAAGACTGTTGATATGTGATTTTACCGTACTTAGGCTAATGAAGAAATCCGTAGCAATTTCTTTATTGGACTTTCCTTCCAAAATGGCGTTCAACACCTTTCTTTCCTGTGGGGATAACGCATCAAAGGGATTTTGGTTTTTTGTGCGTTTCCATCTGCCATAGGAATAGAGGGCTCCTTGAACGGCGGCAATTCCCAGGACAACATCTAGGATATGGATCAGTTTAAAACGGGCTCCAATGGTTTCTTCATCAGCAATAAGGGTCCTATCCGCTTTAAGCTCTTTTTGGAACTGTTGGGTAAAGCTTGCTTTGGGATAGATTTCCTTCAACCGTCCTTTTAACCCCTCATAATAAGGGCTCTCTTGTAAATCCTGAAGGTAATACGGATAGGTTTCATTTTCCCTGTTCGATAGAAAGTTATAGCCATACAATTCGGCCAAGGGTTCCTCGGTATTTAGACTCGTGATTTGAAATTGCCGTATCCATTTTTTATAGGTCATGTTTTTGGCAACCTCAGTTTCCTGTTCCAGTACATCCACGATCAGTTCTTCTTTAAGCAAATCCAATTGTAACAACGCAGCGGACATGCTGTTTGTGGAAACTATTTCGCAGAAAGCCTGTTGGTCCATTCCCAAAGGCAGTGACAGAGTATCCCTGTTGTTTGCTATGAACAGTATGCTTTCCATAGCGGGACAGAAACCCATGATATGGTTTTTATCACCGGTACTGCTTTCACAGGCATCCACATGAATCCTATAAATCCGATTGGTTTCAGGAATTGCATTTCCCGAAAAGGAGAAATAGCCAAGGGAGTCCGCAACGGTTTTCTGAAAAACCTGGTCCAAATACACCCGGGAAGTCCTGCGATAATCCTCCACCAAGGACAAATGGACCTCTTTGTTCGCAAAGTCTTTGGAGACCTGTCCTTTAAAGTGAAATTGGGCCTGGGAAGCCCCAAAGATCAAAAGGGCAAAAAGGAGAAAAGAAAATCGCATTTAAATCGTCTTTTTCTGTAACAAGTTACGTTATTTTTAGACCTATATGGTACATCAATCAAAATCAACATGAGTCTTATACGGGTATTATTAGCCATCATTTTCCCGCCACTGGCCGTTATTGGAAAGGGGTGCGGATCCTTTCTTATAGTGCTGCTTTTAACACTGTGCGGTTGGGTTCCAGGGGTCATTGCCGCTTTGGTTATTCTGAACAATCCCAATTAAAATGGCCGTGATTAGTTTGGAAAAATGCTATCGAAAGCCGGCAACAGCCGTTCCATGACCTGTTTGTATGCCTTCCCGGACAAGTGCAAGCTATCGGGGGCGATCAAATCGGGCTGTTTAAGGCCTTCCCTGCTAATATCCGTAATGTCAATGAAGCGTGAACCCCTTTCAATTGCAGTGTTCCGCGCAAAAGTATTGTAGTCATCAATTTGGTCCGAAGTGGTCCCTCCAAAGTCATAAATTTTGCCCCCTGGCGAATAGGTATAATCCGGGATTGAAATGACGATGACCTGTCCAGGTCGATTTTCAGCAAGTGCTATGGACCTGTCCAACAGCGTTTTGAATTCGTCCTGGAATACCGAAAACTGTATGCCCTGAAATTGATTATTGACGCCGATCAATAAGGTGACAAAACTGTATTCCTGTCTTTTTTTCCCCTCAATGGCCCGTATTAAGTCGTCCGTACGCCAACCATTTGTGGCAATAACCTCAAGATTTACCGAAACATTGGCCCTATTGTTTAACGTCAATGTCAACTGTGAAGGATAACTGTCCTTGGGATCAATTCCAGTACCAATGGTGTAACTATCTCCCAGGGCCAAATAAAAATAGTCGTTGTCCCCCATGGGAACCTCCCTTGGAGCTTCCCCCTGTTCCCCGACCTCCGGTTCAGTAATGGGAGATTCGAATAAGGGGGTATCGCTATCGGAACAAGAAACTGCCCATAGCAGCAGTAGCATCCGTAATGGGAAAACAACGCTCTTTTTTATCATACACCTAAAAACTCATATAAAAATAACGAAATGACCATGGAATTCATTGGTATGCAGAGCAGATATATTTATTCTTCAAGGGTCTGGCGGTTTAGGACGGAATGGTCTATCTTGCAAACTAGTCAACCTTTACAAAACGAATTCGACCAACCATGAATTTTTCAAAACTTTTGGGAATTTTAGTGTTTTCCACACTGTTGCCCTCCTGTAATTTTACTGAAGAGATTTACTTTAATGAAGATGGTTCCGGGAAATTAAACATTCATTTTGATGGAAATGAGATGATGGCCATGTTAGCGTCCATGGATTCAACGCTTTCTACCGAAAAAGCCATCGATTCTACATTGGTTTTCAGGGATTTATTGGAAGAAAAGAAAGATAGTATAGCGCAATTGTCTCCCGAAGAGCAAGCAAAACTGAAAAAACTGGAACCTTTTAGTATCCGTATGGTAGTGGACCATGGAAAGGGCACGATGAATTTTGACATGTACAGTGAGTTTAAAAAAGTGTCGGAGGTCAATGATGCCTTCAACGCTTTTCAGGAAGCAGGTTCACTTGGACCTTCCATTGGCCCGGACAGCACCTCCCCCATGAAATCCAAAACGCCTACAACCCAGGTAAACTATGCCCTTAGGGGCAACACTTTTACCCGAAAGATCACCATTGTGGATCAAGCTATGTTTGAACAGGAATTGGATAGTTTGCAGGGTGCCGAAATGTTTCTTTCCGGATCGACCTACACCTTCAAGTACCATTTTCCAAAACGTGTGAAGCGTGTAAATGTTGAAGGTGCAACCTTTTCCATGGATGGAAAGACCATGGTATATGAAGTGAACTTTTTGGATATGATGAAAAATCCAAAATCCATGGATCTAAAGGTGGAACTGGAGAACTGATTGGGGCTTCGTATTTTTGTAGGATGAACAAGAAAGTCCTACTAGAAGATTTGGGCCAAAAGGATTACCAAGAAACCTGGGACTATCAAGAATTTCTTTTTAAGGAAATTGTTGATACCAAGATCAAGAACCGAAGGGAAGAACGGAATCTGCCCACACCCAACCATTTTTTATTTGTGGAGCATCCACATGTGTTTACACTTGGAAAGAGTGGTGATATGGAAAACTTGCTTGTGGATGAACAGGTATTGGCGGAGAAAGGGGCAAAATTTTATAAAATCAACAGGGGGGGTGATATTACCTATCATGGGCCGGGACAGATAGTGGGTTATCCCATTCTGGATTTGGATAATTTTTTTACCGATATCCACAAATACCTTAGATTTCTGGAAGAAATGGTGATTTTGACTTTGGCTGAATATGGTCTTAAGGGAGAGCGTTCCTATGGTGAAACGGGAGTTTGGCTGGATGTAGGCACTCCATTTGCCCGTAAAATATGTGCCATGGGCGTGCGTGCCAGTCGTTGGGTGACCATGCATGGCTTCGCCTTTAACATCAATGCGGATTTGGGCTATTTTGATTTAATGATCCCTTGCGGCATAAAGGATAAGGCCGTTACGTCCTTAAATATTGAACTGGGAAAGGAAAGGGTTGATATGGAAGAGGTAAAGCAAAAACTTCTTCGGCATTTTGAAACGCTGTTTGAAGCAAAGTTGTTTAAAGGGCAAACCGCGGTCTAGACCGCAGTTTGCCCTTTCTATTTGGAAAGGGTTTCCAATTCCATTCTACTTTCCAGTTTCCCATTTTTGGAATACGTCTCTTGTTTAACGATTCCCACTCCTTTGGACAGCCAAATTTTATCGCTCATTTCATGATTTGCCATCATCATTTTGGAAGAGGTGTTCGCTGAAATGACAAAACAATCAAAAGTTCCAGCCGGAGTGGTCACGGATTCTGCACCCACCACGGTCCGGTCCGTGGTATTCACTTCAATCTTCATGTTCATTCCACTCATGCTCATGTTGACGTTGATATTGGCATCGGCCAATTCCTGGCCAATGGACAAGGTGTTCGGGATTTCTATATCCGTTCCGGTAATGTCCATTTCAAGGTTCATTGCTTCATATTGTTGTTGCATCTGACTTGGAAAAAGACTTTTGAAGTCAATTTTTATACCATCTCCCGTACAGGTCATGGTATAGTCCGATTCAAAGGCATTTTTTCCTTTCGCATCTTCAAACCTCATTTTCATGGTCGCAGAAGTGTTGCCACCATTGTTGTTCACATTGGTTACGGTATAGGCGGTGGTTCCTTCGAGCTTATTCTTTTTATTGTACAAATTATAGGTGTAAGAGGTGCCTTCAGCCATTGGATAATAGGTGCTGCAATTGTCCTGTGCTTTACTTGCCATAGTGCATAGGAACAGTGAAAGAATGGTCGCAAACTGTTTTTTCATGGTCGGATTTATTGTTTTATGAATTCAACACGCCTGTTCTGGGCCTTGCCCTCGGGAGATGAGTTTTCGGCAATGGGTTCCAATTCACCCTTGCCTTCCGTACTCAATCGGCCGCCATCCACACCGTAAACGCTCACCAAGGCACTTTTTACGGCATCGGCCCTGCCTTTGGAAAGTTTCATGTTGGCATCGTCCGCACCATCGCTATCGGTATGTCCAACAATTTTTAGGTTAATGCTGCCATCTTGTTGTAAGACTTGATAGATCTGTCTTATGATTCCCATGGATTCCGGTTTTATATTGGTGGAACCCGAATCAAATAGAATTCCATTGGTGGATATCTTTCCCTCTGCAATAAGTTTTCGTCTTAAGTCAACACCACCTTCAGCAATTTTAAGGTCACCAATTAAAACCCTTTCGTTCCTGGTCTCCAGATCGGTTCCATCAACCTTGAGTTTTAAATAGTTAATAAGTTCCGGTCTATAGATGAACTGGGGAAGGTCCGCTATCTTACTCTCGTTTATCCACAGGCGATATCGATTTTTGTTCACGGCAATTGAAATATGGATGATGTCCTGGTATACGTTCCTTAAATCCCGCGCCAACCTATTGGAAATAGGACTGGGGTTGTCCTTGAACCTGTTGGTGACCTGAACACCAATGGCAATGTACTGGCAAAAATTCAGTGTACTGCTTGCATAGCTTTCGTTTAGGGTAAGGTTGGGGGTTTCCGTCAGGTAAATCTCCAATCTCGCCCCCGAACCGGTTTTTTTTGTAAGATTTACAACTTTAAGGTCAAACTCAACAGTATAGTCCTCCGGTAGCGCATTCGCCAGATTGGGCAGCGTTATGCTCCTATTGGTAATGGCGTACCATTTTTCCTGGGAGTCTCCCAAGGTTACAATTTCACCGCCCCCATTGGTATTCCATTTGGAAGGGAAATCCCCGATAAAATCGTTGGCAAAATCATCAAAAAATAGGGGTTTGTCACCGGGCACATAATCAAATTTGCTGTATACCTGTATTGATTTTGTCCCGCCGGGAGCCGATTCCCCATTCTTGGTATCCGATCCGGTATTGGGGGATTGGCCACCACCGTTGTTGGGGGCCTGGGGGCTGTCTGGGTTTGGTGGCGTTTGCTGTCCCTCTTTTCCCGGCTCCAATATGGAATCCAGGGCTTGGTCGGTCTTCTTTGAGGATTCTTGCTCAACCCGTCGTTCAACGGTTCGTTCAGCGGCTTTTTGCGCCTTTTTACCAAGTTTCTTTAAAAACTGTCCATGGGCCGGTATGGAAAAAGCAGTAATCGTGAGGACAAGCAGTACGGATTTACACGTCGGTTTCATTTTCTTAGGTGTTTTAAGTGTTTGGCCTAAGGAATTAGGCAACTCAAAGTATAAAAAAATGAAAATCGAATAGGCTGTGAATGTATCGTTTACATTGAATTTTGTGTGAAAGGGAGTTAATTCAGGGTATACACGATAATGGAATTTTCCTGGTCTTTGGCCACCAACTCCAATTTTTTGTCGTTGTCCATATCAATAAGGTCAACCACTGAATTTCCATATACTGGAAAATTTGGGATGGGCTTTGCCTGGCTATCGTACAAATGGATTTTTTGGTTTTGTAGGTCCGTTACGGCCACATATATTTTATCATTGATATAGAATATTTTGGGTTTGGTATATACCCCAAGCTCCAACTCCACTTTCTTTCCTTTAATGTTCAAAATATTGTCATCCATGAATACCAGGGTTTTGCTGGTAGCGAACATCCCGTGATTTTCCCCTAAATTGAATTTGGTCGCCGACAATTTCCCTTTGATGTCCACCTGATGCAATACCCCTTTTTTATCCGTTACGGAGAACTTGTTCTTATACAGGAAGACCTCATTGTCAGAAAAGGCAATGGTCCTATTTACGGTAATACGATTGCCTCCCGCACGATGCAGGATTTTTAATTGGCCATTTTCCAATTGAAACACCAAATAATCCTTTTTCCCCATCCTAAAATGTTTTGGGTTGGAAATGACGGGACTTTCAGCTTCGGTATAGGTGAATCCGGATACAATATCCCCGGCACTGTTATACATATATACCTTTTTGCCCTGGGTCACCACAAATCGGTAATTTCTGTTTTTTTCATAGTCGAATACCGCCAATGGATTAAGGTTGCCTCCTTCAAATTTTTTGTTGAAAGGGGCAACTTCCTCTCCATTTCTGTCAAGGACCAAAAATTGGTTATTGGTACAAAAAGCAAGTTGCAGCTTTCCATTTTTATAGATATCCACCTGATGGATCCTTCCTTGGATTTTCCCCTCCAATTGTCTTTTCCACAAAACCTTGCCTTCGGTGGAAATGAGATACAGATAGTTGTCCTGATCCTGCACAACAACCTCATGCTTGTTGGTTCTATGGTTTTTTACAAAGTGGGGGTCGGTAACCAGGTCACTGTCCAATTCCAAATTGAAAATTGGAGCTACGGATTTGTTGGCGGGCTCGTTCTGGATTTTGGTGACCAACACATTGAAATGTGAAAAATCCCTATCGTTTATCAACTGGGCGGCAAATCCTATTTTTTCCAAGTTTTCCGCTTGAAGTTCCTTTGCCAAATTTGGATTAAAGTGTTGCCCCAGGAAATGGTTCAACCCTTTTTCCCCAGAAATGAAAAGTAGCGAAGATTCACTGCCAATTCTGGATTTCACTTCTTTGTACACACTTCCTTTGTCAAAGGTGAAACCACTTCGTTTATTCGCAATGATATTCTGTAATGCACTTAGGTCCGTGGTAAAAATATGGGCGTTCTCAAATACCGTATAAAAGTTTGATTTGAACTTTTTTGTGAGGGGACCGAACAGATCTTCCACAACTTGATCGTCGTTTAATCGCCATATTTCACTTCCCTGATAGTTTGTGGCATTCACCTTTGCACTTTCAAGAATTGGGTTCAAGCCCTCGTCATCTATGGCGTGTACCACAACTGCTTTCCCAGCATTAAGATAGATTACGCCCACTTCCTCTATGTTCAGGGCCATATCTTTTTTTAGGGAGACCACATCCAAAAAGTCTTTTTGGTTATTGAGGAACATTTCATGGTCATTAAAGGAAAAACTGGCTATGGCAAATGCATTCTGTGGTGCTATGGAGGCCGTTCGATCGACCAGCGGGGCAGTGCCCTTGAACAAATTGATGAATTTTTTGGTGGAATCATTGGCGACGGCCACTCCACTGAGCAATAAATCCCCCTGTTGTGTAGTGAAATCCGTAGAAACCCAATCTGCAAAAATGCCCATGTTGGCTTCATCCACAGTCTTAAGTTCCGAAGAGAGTAGGGAGTTGGTCTGCATATTGAAAAAGAGCGATGCCGATTTAAATGTGTTCGCTGTTTGGAACAATCTTTCGAGGGCTTTCGGAATTTGATTTTCACCCTTTGTCCGGATGACATTTTCCAAAAGCAATTGGGAGGAGCTTATTATGGATTTGCCATCAATGGCAACACCATAGAAGGTACTATCATCGAGGTGGTATGTTGTGATTTGTCGATTTTCATAGTTAAGGGTCTCCACTTTCCTTTCGGTGTAACGCTCTAAATTCAATGGAATGGAGTCCAATGCCTGAAGTAGGATAAACTCATGATTACCTTTCCCAACCGGGTAAAACGCCAAAATTGAGTTTTGTCCAATTTTGTTGAAATCCAGGGCATCCATTTTTCTTCTGATAGAAGCAAAAAGGGATGTGGCTTTCATCTTATCCATAAAACCGTTGTTTTTAAGTTCGCTCTTAAAACTGTCCGGATGGTTAATTTTTATGAATACCGTTGCGTTGGGTGGAAAGTAATTTAGGTCGGATTCCGTTTCCTTCTTTTCCATGGTACAGGAAAGGATAAGTAGAAAAACCAGTAAGATGCTGAATTTCATGCAAAGGACTTTAGCACAAAGTTACAGCCTTTACCCAAACTCTAAAGTCAATTGTTCCGGTAGCTGTTTAAAGCTTTTTCGGTGGTATTTTGTCAGGCCGTGTTTTCGTATGGCCTCCCTATGTTCCTTTGTAGGGTATCCTTTGTTCCGTATCCAATTGTACATGGGGAATTCTTCGTGGATTTTGGCCATATAGGCATCCCTATGTGTTTTAGCCAATATTGATGCGGCAGCAATACTGATGAATTTGGAGTCACCTTTTACAATACAGCTATGCGCGATACTATTGTAGGGCTTGAACCGATTTCCATCAACCAAAATAAACTCCGGTTCCTTGGTGAGTTGCTGTAAAGAGCGATGCATGGCCAATATGGAAGCATTTAGAATGTTTATGGAATCGATCTCTTCTTCGTGCACGTGGGCAATTCCATAAGAAATGGCCCCTTCTTCCAAAATGGGCCTTAAATGGTCGCGTATTTTTTCCGAAAGCTGTTTGGAATCGTTTAGCGATTCATGTTCAAAATCTTTGGGTAGGATAATGGACGCAGCAGTAACCGGACCCGCCAAACAGCCCCGACCAGCTTCATCCGTTCCGGCCAATGTATTGGGAAACCTATATTTTTTTAGCATTCAAAAACTTTAAGGGTGGCCATAAATTCATTGGATAACGATAATCCAAAATGTTAAAAAATTAACGATTTTACTAAAAAAGGATCATTAGCACGAATTATCGATAATTATTGGATTAAAATTAACATTGAATGGGGTGAGCCCCTTTTAAGTTTTGGAATATTAACAATTTATTATCATTTTTGGAGACGCTAATTCAAATAATCTTTAAATGAAATCAATGTTAACTTGGATGTTAACACCGTTTTTGGTGTTGACTATGTCTTTCTCTTTTGCTCAAGAGAAAACAATTTCGGGTAATGTGACCGACCAAGATGGTCTCCCTTTGCCTGGTGTTTCCATTGTTGTGGTGGGAACCACGAGTGGAACACAAACGGATTTTGACGGTAATTACTCCATTACCGCCAGTCAAGGTCAAGTACTTCGATTCACCTACATTGGACAGGCTACCGTTAATAGGACGGTTGGCAGTGGCAACACTATAAATGTCCAAATGGAGGAGGATGCACAGGCTTTGGAGGAAGTAATTGTAGTAGCTTATGGTACCCAAAAGAAAGAGGAAATTACGGGTTCGGTAACTACGATTAAAAGTGAAACTTTAGCCGATATTCCTACGCCATCAGTAGTTCAAGGCCTTGTAGGTCAAGTTGCAGGTGTCCAGATAATCAATCAATCTGGAGCTCCGGGTGCCGACCCTACCGTTAGATTTAGGGGTATAGGTTCTATCAACTCCTCAAGTGCTCCTTTATATGTTGTTGACGGGGTTGTATTTAATGGTAATCTAAATGCCATCAACCCCCAAGATATTGCGTCGATGACCTTTTTGAAAGATGCATCTGCCAATGCCCTCTATGGAAGTAGGGGTGCAAACGGTGTTATTATCATTACGACAAAACAGGGCACCAGTGATAGATTGGAAGTAACCTTTGACACTAAAATTGGTTTCAATTCAAGGGCTGTCCCTGAATACGATATCATTTTAGATTCAGGACGTTACTATGAGGCAGTTTTTGACAGAACCAGGCTTGATTTGATAAACAATGGTGTTTCACTTGCTGATGCCGCTCAAGCTGCAGCTGCAAATATTGTGACAAATCCTGCCTTCCCTCTTGGTTACAACAGCTATAACGTTCCCGAAGGTGAAATAATTGACCCTCTTACAGGAAGGGTAAATCCAGGCGCAACTTTGTTATATCAAGATAGTTGGCTTGACGAATCTTACATAACTGGTCTTAGAGAGGAGAACTATCTGAGCATGAGGTTCAACAGTGAAAAAATGAGTACCTTCTTCTCTGTAGGTCATTTAGATGATGAAGGCATTATCGTCAATTCAGGCTTCGAACGTGTCACAGCAAGGTTAAATACAGAGTTCAGACCAAAAGAATGGTTAAAAGTAAGTGCTGGAATGAACTACTCCAATACCGTTGCTGATAATCCTTTAGGGGGATTTGGGTCTGGAAACGTTAGTAACATTGCTGGTTGGGCACGAGGTACAGCTCCTATATATCCTGTATACAGTCGTGATGCCAATGGTGCCCTAATATTGGATTCAGACGGAAACAGAATTTTTGATTTTGGTTTGGGAACTGGCGGTGCGCCAGGTATTAGGCCAAGTTTCAAATCCAATTCAAATCCTGTTGGTACTGCTCAATTGGATGTAAACGATAATGTTTCAGACAACTTTTCCGGTAGATTTAGTGCTTCCTTTAAGTTCTTAAAGGATTTTGAATTCACATATAATATATCCGCTGATTTAACTTTAGCAAATATTTCAAGATATGCAACGCCAGTAGGCGGTGATGCTTTGGAGGCTAATGGAAGAATTACTACCAGATCAAACAGAGGGCTAACAATTGCCAATCAGCAACTTTTGAATTGGAACAAAGATTTCGGTAGACATACCTTTGCCGTATTGTTGGGCCATGAAAGTAATGATTTCAACTTTAGGTTAATGGCAGGTCAGGTCACTGAAACCGTTGTTGAAGGGTTGGATGTATTAAATAATGGGGTAAACATCCAATTTTTAACAGGTTACCAAAAAGATTATACGGTTGAAGGTTATTTTTCTCGCCTCACCTATGACTTTGACGATAAATATTTCATCAATGCAAGTTTTAGAAGGGATGGATCTTCAGTATTCGCTCCAGACAATAGATGGGGTAATTTTTATGGTTTAGGAGCTGCTTGGTCGGTGCATAAAGAGAATTTCTTGGATGTGCCTTGGATCAATGTCTTCAGGTTAAAAGCAAGTTTTGGTCAACAGGGTAATGATGCCATACTTTATGAAGATAACAGAACAATAGTAGGTGATACAGACAATAGAAACTATTTTGCATACACCGATCAATTTGATATCATTAACGCAGGGGGAAATGTGCCAGGTATCTCATTCTTCCAATTGGGGAATGAAGATTTGGTGTGGGAAACCTCAACAAACATAAACGCAGGTATTGAATTGGGATTATTCCAAAATAGATTAAGCATTAATGCCGAATATTTTGTGAGGGCTGTAGAAGACCTATTGTTCTTTGAACCCTTGGCACAAAGTGATGGGGTAGGTACCAAACCAGCTAATGTGGGAGATATGGATAATAAAGGTATTGAGGTTGAAATTACTGCAGATTTGGTTAGGAGCAAGGATTTTCAATTATCCTTTGGAATTAATGGTACCCATGTTAAAAATGAAATTACCTCACTGCCAGAAGAGTTTATAGATGATGGACTCTTTAGATTGGAAGAAGGGAGGTCAAGGTATGATTATTTCATGCGTGAATGGGCTGGTGTAGACCCCGGTAATGGAGATGGTTTATGGTTTACCGATGTCTTGGACGAAAATGGCGAACCAACAGGCGAAAGGGTAATCTCCAATGATAGGGTCAACGCCACAGAAAATTTTGTCGGTAAAAGTGCCCTTCCTGATGTTTATGGTGGTTTTTTTACCAACATTTCGTATAAGAATTTCTCTCTTGGGGTCAATTTTGCTTACCAAATAGGGGGCTATGGCTATGATGGGGTATACCAAAACCTTTTAAGTACCACATCTGCGGGAGACAACTTCCACAATGATGTATTCAAGTCCTGGACACCTGAAAACAGAACTGCATTAATACCTAGGTTAGATATCAACGACATTAATCAAGCGGGAACTTCGACGTTTTTCTTAGTTGATGCTTCATACTTGAACTTGCAAAATGTAACCCTATCATACAATTTTAATAGAGAAATTTTAGATAAATTGGGTATTAGCGGTCTGAAGATTTATGCGACTGGTAATAATGTGTTCTTATGGTCCAAAGCAAGACAGGGCTACGATCCGAGGCTAAGTATAACAGGTAATGCGATAAATGAATTTGGTCTGGCAAGAACAACATCTCTTGGTCTAACACTTAATTTTTAAAAAATCATGAAAAAGTTTAAATTTTTATTAACACTAACCCTAATAGTTGGTCTTTACGGTTGTGAAGAGGACTTTTTGGATACTGTGCCGGCAAATTCCATATCGGCAGAGCAAGTAGCTGCTACTCCTGCCGCAAATCAGGGTATTCTAAGGGGTATCTATGCCAATTTGAGGTCTTTTGGTATCGGGAATCCCACTAGGGTTGATTTGGATTATGGACATAAGGGCATGATGGCAATTTGCGATATGCTTGGTCAGGATATAGTTCTCAACAATTTTAACTGGTATATTTTTATATACAATTATAATGGCAGGCAACAAACCAGTAATAGAACCAATATAGTTTGGAATACTTACTATACTGCTATTGCTGATGCCAATAGTATTATTAATGGTCTAGAAGACAAGGCAGATCGTAGTGTTGATGAAGATGCCCTTTTGGGTCAGGCATTGGCCATAAGGTCTTGGGCATTATTCAATTTGGTTAGATTTTATTCTGACACCTACATTGGTAACGAAAGTTCTCCAGGGGTACCTATTCCTGATCGTATAGACTTTGATGGTAAACCAAGAGGTACGGTTCAAGATGTTTATGATGTGATTATCCCTGGCTTGGAATCAGCCGTCACATTACTTGAAGGTTATTCAAGAGAGACTAAACAAGAAATAGACCAAAGTGTTGCCCAAGGCATTCTCGCCAATGTTTATTTGGAAACAGGCAACTGGCTAGGGGCTGCAACTAATGCTGCAGCGGCGAGATCTGGCTATTCATTGATGCCAGGAGAACAATATGCCATCGATGGTTTTGACGATATAAATAATGTTGAATGGATGTGGGGAGCCGATATTGACAACTTGACATCTACTACTTTTATATCATTTTTCTCACATTTTGACAGTACAGCAGGCGGATATGGGGGTGTTGGATTTGGATTTGGATTTAAAATGATCGATGCCAGATTATACGAACAAATTCCACTCACAGACTTAAGAAGGGATGCATGGATAGATCCTGTAGATGGCAATCCGAATTTCCCAGAGTCCGAAGGCTATATAGGTTACGCCAATGTTAAGTTTATTGATGACACATTTTTCGAGGGAGACTACTCTTATATGAGATCTGCTGAAATGTATTTGATTGAAGCTGAAGCAAAGGCAAGATTGGGAGATCCTACTGCAGCTGATGTACTATTTGAGTTGGTCGGCAATAGAGATCCCGGATATGTGAGATCAACCAATACCGGAATGGATCTGGTAAACGAAGTGTTTTTGCAAAGAAGAATAGAACTATGGGGCGAAGGAGTTTCTTGGTTTGATCTTAAGCGCTTCAATTTACCTCTTGACCGTTCTGGCCCTGGATCCAATCATAGATCATTTGGTTTAATTGACATTGAAGCAGGAGGAGACTTTTTCAAGCTTCAAATTCCTCAGGGTGAGCTGAATTCTAATCCCAATCTTGGTCCAGCTGATCAGAATCAATAAAAAAATTAGATTATGAAAAGTATATATTCTATTTTCTTAGGTGTCTTCTTATCATTAGCTTTTTATAGCTGCGAAGAAGAAGGCACACCCAACAATAATATTAATTATGTGGCTTTTTCAAGTCAGGATTTTTCTGCTACAGTTCCTATTGGTGGTAGTGCCACAGTGGATGTGACTATTTTGACAGCAAATAAAACCAACGCAGATAGGGCTTTTACCATCGTTGTTGATGACAGTGGTGCTGCTGCGGGATCTTACAACTTCCCAAACACGATAACAGTGCCAGCAGGGTCTCAAGAAGGTACAGTTACAGCAACTTTGTCTGATATAGATTTAGGTGTAGGTGTAAATACATTGAGTTTAAGTTTTGCTGATGCAGAAGGGCTATTTAGTGGCGAATCTTCTACTATTTCTTATGTGCAGGAATGCAGCGAGGTTATGGCTACATTGGATTTTGCTTTCGATGGTTTTGGCAGCGAAATTACTTGGTCTATCTTAGATGTCCTTGGCAGCGTTGTCGAATCTGGAGGACCTTATGCAGATGGACAGG
>JANQKR010000024.1 GCA_028281025.1 Croceivirga sp. | reverse complement strand
TAGGACATATCCGAAAAGACCTGCTCCAATATGGGACTGCAGTCCCAATTGGGCGGATAATTGCTGGCATAGACCCAAAGATGGCCACAGAGCTTCACTTTGGTCGTATTGATTTTATCAAACCCTAAAACAGTTTTCGGGAGCAGTAAACTCGCCAAGGATAGGAAAGCGGTATTTTTGATAAAGTTTCGGCGATTGCTATCGTCACGCATTGAGCAGAAATGTTAACTTCCAAAAACGATTGGTTTTCTAAGATAGAAAATAATTCCGACCATAAAGCCAATAGCAAGGATCATATAGATATTACGCCACTTTGGCCACTTTAAAGTCCAACCTCGGAACACAACATAGGGACAAAATAAAAATACGATTGGATTCTCCTGTGATTAGGTAATAGTAAAATAATCGACTATATTCACTACCGCAAATTAAAATCGAGCTATAACTCAATGGCAATAAAAGCCCTCTGGGGGCAACAGAACAACCAACTAATTTCTAAACAAAATGAGCGATCAACAACAAAAATCCATTCCGACGGATAGTTACAATTTACCCAAGGTCATCTTTCTGGCCTTTGTGGCCGCAATAGGCGGATTTTTATTTGGGTTTGACAGTGGAGTAATAAACGGTACTGTAGATGCATTACAGTCGGCATTCAACTCGGATGCAACAGGTACGGGATTTAATGTTGCCTCGGTACTTTTGGGATGTGTCGTGGGTGCATTTTTTGCCGGCACATTGGCTGACCGGTTCGGAAGAAAACCAATGATGTTGACCGCAGGCGTACTTTTTATCATTAGCGCATGGGGTTCAGGTATCTCCCAAGGTTCATTGGAATTTGTGATTTATCGATTGATTGGTGGATTGGCCGTAGGTGCGGCCAGTATATTGGCACCACTTTACATCAGTGAAATTGCGCCTTCGAAAATAAGGGGCCGACTGGCCACATTACAACAACTCATGATCGTAATCGGGCTCTTTATGGCATTCATGAGCAATTATTTACTTGCAGGATTTTCCGGTAGTGCGGATGCCGAACTATGGTGGGGATTTCAAACCTGGTCATGGATGTTTTGGGCGGAAATATTACCAGCGGCAATATTTGTCCTTGTACTGATTTTCATCCCTGAATCACCCAGGTATTTGGTCGCCTCCAATCAATCCGAAAAAGCGACCAAAGTGCTTGCTTCCATTAGCAATGCCGCCCAAGCAGCCGCCAAGGTGGCAGATATAAAATCCACGGTACGGGAAGATAGCCGCCCCAAACTTAGCGACATCATTAGTAAGTATACCGGCAAAATCCATCCCTTGGTTTGGATTGGTATTGGCATTGCGGTACTACAACAACTTACCGGTATAAATGTTATTTTTTATTATGGGGCCACACTTTGGCAAGCCGCAGGATTTGCAGAATCCGATGCGCTACTGACCAATGTTATTAGTGGAAGCGTCAATATATTTTTCACTTTTGTGGCTATAGTCCTGATAGATAAGGTGGGAAGAAAACCTTTGTTATTGGTAGGTTCCATTGGGCAGGCCGTAATGTTGGGGGTTCTTGCCTATCTTTTTGGTACGGCCACCGTGGATAGCGCAAACAATCTTATTTTAGAGGGAAATAATGGGACCTATGCCTTATTGGCGGCCAATGCTTACATTGCCTTTTTTGCGGCCTCCTGGGGTCCGGTAATGTGGGTGATGCTGGGAGAAATGTTCCCAAATCAATACAGGGGTGCTGCTTTGGCTGTTTGCGGTATCGCCCAATGGGGATCCAACTTTGCCATAACAATGACCTTCCCCATCATGCTGAACTATTTAGGACTCGGTTTCTCCTACGGCGTTTATGCACTGTTTGGTTTTGTGGCCTACTTCTTTGTCAAATCGCTGGTTAAGGAAACCAAGGGGAGAAGCTTGGAAGACATGTCCCGCGAGCAAGAAGAGGAGGAAAAAAGGCAGGCTGCATCAGGAGGTTAACGAAGAAATCGATCTCCCGGAAAGACGGAATGTACCGAAGGTAGTAAGCTAGGATTTGGAACGGATGGATTATCTGAGCCGTTTCAATTCCATGACTTCCTCCATGAATTGAAAGGTTTCCCTTTTGACGGATTCAAGGTCCTTTGAGGTAATGTACGACGTCATCACATGGTCTCCTGCATTGGGAAAGGCAACTTTTTCCTTTTTCCCTTCGGGAGTCCCTAAAGAATCGAACATGTTTAGCATTGCCCCTACGGAAACCACACTGTCCTGATGGATTTCATCTTTGTAGTAGTATCCGAGAAACAACGGTTGCGTTATTTGTTGAAACGTTTCGGGCGTCATGGTTTCATCCATCAATACCTGTAGATGGGTCAACGCCTCCAGACGGTATTTGGTGGTCCAATACTGATTTTTTAAAGCGATATCGGTATCAAATTGATGGTAGGCACTTCCCTTGACCAGCTTTGCCAGCTGCAGTCCCCAAGGTTTTGCCAATAGTTTTGCATTGGGGTCAAAAATTTCAATATTGGGCGAATACAAAAGCAAGGCCGAAATATCTGGATCGCCCCCAGCAAGATGTAAAGCCAATGTGCCCCCTGTGGAGGTAGCCATCAAAATCACTTTTTCCCCTAATTGCTTCCCGATGGCAATAGCTTCTTTTGCGGATTCCAAAACGGCGTCCGCGGTTAAATTCAACATGGGCTCTTCCTCATGCACACCATGTCCTGCAAGTCTCGGCAAATAAAGATTACAACCAAATCGCTTGGCCGTTTCCCTATGGATGGGGTCGCCCTCTTCCTGACTTGCAGACCAGCCATGTAGGTACACGATACTATAGGGCGTTTTGGTGGGAATACTATCGGACCAAATGATCCTAGCCTCGTTATCAGGTCTTATATTTTTTAGGGACGCTTCCCTTTTTTGGATGATCTGCTCAAGTTGCAATAGATTCGAAGGCACTTCTGGTAGCGATTTATCCAAATTTGGTGAATCTACTTTTGGTCCCAAAAAATATAGAATGGCCAGAACACCAACGGTGCCTGCCAGCACCTTCAATACAGTAACCAATGATTTCATACATACTGTTTATTGGCAATCCAAATATTAACTCCTATTGGCCTTCCCCTTCCAATCTTAAGGGCAGGCCCTTTCATGACCGCCGAATTTTACGTAAAATTATACTTTCCTTTATTTTTGTCTAATAAATTTAAGCAAAAATTAAACAAATTGTCTAAAATTTATAGTTTCCTCAAAAGCCTTGGACCGGGACTTCTATTTGCCAGTATGGCCATTGGCACATCCCATTTGGTGCTTTCCACCAAAGCTGGCGCACAGTATGGTTGGATTATGATTGTTCCAATCCTGCTTGCCAATCTTTTGAAGTACCCTTTTTTTGAATTTGGTATTCGCTACACCAATGTCACTAAAAAAAGCCTTATTGAAGGCTATCAAAACCTTGGGAAACGCTACTTGTGGTTATATGCCTTCATTACCCTCATTTCCACTTTTACCATTCTAGCAGCATTGTACATTGTTACAGCGGGGCTTTTTGCCAATCTTTTTAAAATTTCCGGCATTCCCGTCCATATCATTGCTTTGGGATTATTTGCCCTAATTAGTTTGGTACTGATCATTGGACGTTATCGGCTATTGGAAAACTCACTAAAGCTGGTGGTCAGTATACTGTTCGTCTCCCTGTTGATCACCACTGTTCTGGTATTTTATAAAGGTCAGGTTGCCCCTGTTCCGGATTTTACGCCCCCTCCTATTTTTAATGAAGTTGGAGTCCTGTTTTTGATTGGACTTATTGGTTGGATGCCAACAGCGGTGGAGGCTTCTGGATGGGTTAGCCTTTGGGGTATGGAAAAATTAAAATCAATGGATCGACCACCCACCACCAAACAGGCGTTACAGGAATTCAACCTTGGTTATTTTTTGACTACCGCTTTAGCCGTATTCTTTATGGTGATCGGGTGGAAAACCCTATACGGAACCCAAACCGAGTTAAGTGGGAATGCCGTGGTTTTTGCCGATCAGGTAGTCACCCTATTTACGGCACATATAGGAAACTGGTCGTACTTTCTCATTGCCGTGGCGGCATTTGCCACTATGTTCAGTACTTGCATGACCGCCCATGATGCCATAACACGTGTAAGTCTTGATGTTTTGGATAAACTTTTTGATACCCATAGGTTTGGCCAAAACAAAAAGGCATTTACCCTGGGAGTTTTGACTATGGCCGTAATCAATTGGGTGGTCATTACACTTTTTGGTGCCAATATGGGGAATCTTGTGGCCTTGGCCACATTTGTTTCATTTGTCTTTGCCCCCATTTTGGGTTGGATGAACCATAAAACCATCATCTCCAAAGACGTTCCCCTTACGTCCCAACCTGGAAAAACCTTACGAATATTAAGCTATTTGGGCATATTTTTTCTCAGTGCATTTGCACTTTATTATTGCTGGATAAGCTTCTTTTCCTAAAGCTGACCTAGTCAAACAAAATATTGTCGTTTAGGACTACGATAAGGGAGCGTCTATTTTGTCGATGTAACATTTCCAAACAATACACCCCATTTTTACAATTGTTCAGGATTTTATCCTCACCGTAACCAATGGAATACAATATATTACTTGAGGGAACACCATGATTTGCGAGATAGTCCTTAATGGCGTCTGAACGCGCCTGCGTAAGTCTAAAATTGGCGGCAGCACTACCTTGGCTGTCCGTATGGCTTTCTATGCGTAACTGAACCGCTGGAAAACGCTCCACAAAATCAACTACCTTGTCCAATTCAATGGCAATATCCGGGGTAACTTTTGATACGCCATTCCCAAAGAAAAACTTTTTGAGTTTTACAACTTTCTGTCCTTCCCTTTCTTCGACCAAATCATCATAAAGTGCGATTCCAATATTTAGGTTCCCCTTTTGAACCGTCTCTATTTGCTCTCCTTCAAATATTGCCGAAAAGATGGAGAATCTGTCCTTGGCAGCCTCAACACGTACTTTTGATTGCCATGGAATTTCAATGGAATAGTCCCCTCGATTATTGGAAAGTGTTTCCTGCAAAAGTTCACCTCCCGGCCCATACACTTTAATACGGGCATTGGATACGCCCTGCATATTGTTCAATCTTACGACCTTGCCATTCAATGCAAAGGTCTTGATTCCCGGTTTTTCGTCGACAAAAAATCCAAATACATCATCTTTTCCTTTGCCACCTGCCCTATTGGAAGAAAAATACCCCTGTAGCCCGTCTTTATTATTTTTGATGATAAACCCAAAATCGTCTGCTTCCGAATTAATGGGTTTGCCGAGATTCACGGGAATGGTAAAGCCACCTTCCTTGAAATTTGCCTTATAAATATCCATCCCTCCAAGACCGTAGAAAACATCCGTGGAAAAATAAAAAACACCTTCAAAAATGTATGGGGCTATTTCATTGCCCGGGGTATTTATTTTTGGCCCTAGATTTATGGGAGCGGACATTATTTGACCGTTACTGGTATTTACATAATAAATATCGGTACCTCCATAACCATCTTTCAAATTAGCGGAAAAGTAGAGTCTTGACGTGTTATCATCGTAAAAGGGATAATAAAACGAAGTACTCAAATCCCTCCAAAGGAATTTAAAACTGCCCCCTATTTTTTGCATCCCTATGGAAAGTGCATTTTTTCCGCTTTCATCAAATTCCAGTTCTCCTTCGAGCGTATTGGAAAGTACATAAAAGATACTGTTCAAATCTTCCGAAAAATAGGGCGTGGCCTTATGATAATCCGAATCCCGAATGGCATTGAGCCTATCTACCTTGGTCACTTGGCCATTTGCGGCAATCTCACCCTCAAAAACATCCAAGTAGGCCTCACCCATAGGTTCGTAACTTTCGCCCTTTCCCAGCGGGCGCCCGCTGGTAAACAATAGACCGTTTCGATAAAAAGCTGGTGAAAAATCGGACTGGGTACTGTTGGCATCCAAATTAAACACCCTGTAATTCTGGTCTTCATCGTTCTTTTTTGAAGTCAACAATTCCATGTTAAACTTGGCATTCTCCTGTAATTCCCTGGAGAAGTCCAACTTGTTGTCATTAAGAAAAGTGGTCAGTTCTTCTTTGTTGGAGGTCCTTCCCAGTCCCTGCAGCAACATATTAAGATGATACCCTTCCATTATACTGTCCCGGGCAAACAGTTCGAGATAAATATCGGTCGCCTTTTCGAACTTATTGGTTTTAAAATAGGAGTCTGCCAAATTCAAATATTGCCTGGGGGACAAACTGCCCCCTTTTTCCAAATCCCTTTCGTAGGCCGCAATGGCATCCGAATAGGCATAGGAAAAGAAATAACCATCGCCCTTGGATTCCTTGTACTGTCCGTGGAGCATTGCAAATCCGAGGACAAAGCAAAAAAATGTGTTCATCTTCATACACATGGATTTGAAATTAAAAAAACCTTGGCGAATCTATTTGTTTTGGTTTGCCTTTTAACTTATTAATTCTTTTGTTCCTTGACTTGGAACCTCCATCTCCGCGCCCTAAATAAAACTTTACTATGGCCTCATGTGAAGCGCCTCCAAACTCCCCAAGACCATTGGTACTGTAATCATAAGAATAGCCAAAAAATATACTGTTCGAAACTTGTAGTCCCGCCACGCCACTAATTGAGTTGTTGATTCGATAATTGGCCCCCAACGTCAAAGCATCCAAAAAGAGGAAATTTGCCGATAGGTTAAAGTTAATGGGGATTCCTGGAAGGTAGTTCAGTAAAACGGCCGGTTTAAATTTGGTTCGGTCAGAGATATTGAAAATATAGCCCGTTATAAAATTATATTGCAGATCGTTGTCCACAACAGACTCCAATTCTGCCTCATAGATTCCCAAAGTCAAAAAATTGGGAATGGACAAACCTGCATACCATTGCTCTCCATACATAAACAATCCCGCCCCAACAACTGGATAAAACTCATTGAAGTTCTGGCCTCCAATCAAAGGTTCTCCCGGATTCTGAAAATTCCCTTTGGAAAAGTCCAAATCCAATATGGATCCCCCTGCATCGATACCAAAGGACAACCAGGAGTCATTGGACATTTTTATTTGGTAGGAATAGGCAACATCAATGAACGTTTGGGTGGATGGCCCCAACACATCACTCACCACATTAAATCCAAGCCCCATTTTTTCATTGGAAAAGGGAATATTGGCACCGAACCTAATATTTCTTGGAGCGCCGGGAATATCTACCCATTGTGCCCTATACAATCCTGAAAATTCCGCTGATTCCACAGAACCTACATAAGCGGGATTAAAACTCCCTATATTGTACATATATTGGGTATATTGAGGTTCCTGTTGAGCACGCACCATACACCAGACCATGCTGAATGTAAGGGTTAAATAGATATAATGCTGTTTTTTAAACATGCTCTTCCAGTTATTTTATGATTTGAATCCACCCCTTCGTTGCCTCCGAACCATCACCTAAATCCAAAACATAAAAGTAGGTTCCCTTGGGCAAATCCCCATTATCCCCAGTACCGTCCCATGTGCTATCATATCCTTGTTCTTCATAGACCAAATTGCCATATCGGTCAAAAATTTGAAGGTTATTGTTAGGGAAATTTTGATGTCCCACCAGAATTAAGGTATCATTTATGCCGTCACCATTTGGGGAAAACAGATTGCATAAAGTCCCTTGATCAACACATTCACTTTGAGATGAACTGATTTCCACCGTTGCTGAATTATTGGAATTATCCCCATCTATTGGTACGGAGCTGATTAAACTGGCCGTATTCCCCAGCCTTCCCAATTGGGCCACCCTTACCGAAATAAACAAATTGGTGGAGGCTTCCCCCAATAATTCCGGTATGGTCCAAAGACCCGTCGTACTGTCATAAATCCCAGATTCTGCATTGGTTGACACAATCTCAAAACCTGAATCCCCATCAATTAAATCCAAAACCACAATATCTATTCCCCTTTCCATACTTAGGTTGGTTGCGGTAATCGTAAAATTGATGATATCCCCAATTAGCGATTCGGGGGAATCCACTGATTTTTCGACCAAAATATCTATAGGTTCTGCACTGCAATCCGCGGTTAGGAAGGGGTCGCAATCATCCAGGGGATCACTTGCCCGCTCTGGAACTGCATCTGTAGTGGGATCGTCCTCCACCAAAACTTCCTCCCCATCCGTCAATCCATCATCATCGGAATCCGCATCAAAAGGATCTGTCCCCAAATCAATTTCCTCAGCATTGGTAAGACCATCCATATCGCAATCACTATCCCCAAGAGGGGTTCCCCCTACGGAATCACAATCGTCCAATGGATCGGTCGCGTCCACGTTCACTTCCTGACCATCTTCAATGCCATCACCATCCGTATCGGGATTATTGGGATCGGTTCCCAAATCTATTTCAACGTCATCATCGAGTCCATCAAAATCCGCATCCAGCAAACAATCGATAACACTGACCGTCACTTGCACAGATTGATTGGTGCACGGAGCTTGTGCCCCATTGGTGGTATATTCAAACACATAACTTCCCTCTGGCAATCCGGAAAAATCAACCGTATTATCCGCATTTATGGATATCGATCCATTGGAAGGATCTGTACCAACGGCCCAAAATCCTGGATCTGCACCCGTTAGAGTGGTGTCCAAATCCAAAATAGTGGTACCTCCAGGACCGACTTGCGAACAAGCCGTGGTATCGGTAGGTGTTCCAGGGGAGGGTTGGATATTGACCGTGGCAATAACCTCGGTACGTGGAGATGGACAACCATTTTCCGTGGCCTCCACGTAAAAAGAAGTGGTGCTGGTCAATGTTGGTGTGGTAAAAGAACCCCCAGAACCTAATATTGTCGTTGATGTGGGCGAATCGAACCAATTTATGACTGCACCTAGCGATGCTGTTGCCGTTAGTGTTACTTCACCCCGACCACAGAGGATTCCCCCGGCAGTAGACAGAATTGAAGGTGTTGTGTTGATGACCAGTGTAACTTCCACCGTTGGACTGAAACAACTATCATCACGATCCAAATAAAAACCATAAAATGTACCTGGGAAAGAAACCCCACTGGGCCTGTAGGCACTACTTAGTGTTTGATCCGGATTTGTACTCCATATTAACTCAGCATCCGGAGGGGGAGTTCCAATAATGTAGTCATTCAAATCCACGGCCAACATATCACAAAAATTAGTGGGCTGAGCAGTGTCAAGAATTGGGGATGGCAAACAATTGTCATCGTCCAAAATAGTTCCTGTGGCCGTACCTCCATCGGACAAAAGCACCCCATCGCTTGGCGTACCCAATTGCACTGTAAAAGTTTCACTGTTTTCCAACGCGTTATCATCAATAATGGGAACTACAATTAATTGGGTCTCTCCGCTATTTCCCAAAAAAATTATGGAACCTCCAGTATTGTCAAAGTCCACTCCCCCGGTAGCAGAACCATCCAGTAAAGTATATGGCACACTAAATCCTCCTGGTTTTTCGATATCCAGTATAACCGGTATATTGAGTTCCCCCGAAGCCGCATCTTCCTCTATGGCCGCATCACTTATGGACACCAATGCCTGGTCGTTATCTTCATTTACTATTTGTAGATCAGGTACATCTGCCCCCGTAAGTGCATCGTAAGCAGCATCTGTTGAGGTAACATCTCCCGTATTGATCGTATAGGCAATATCACCGTCATCAATTAAATCATCCTCTCCCATGACTATAATTTCAACCCCGGTCTCCCAATTGGTTGGAGTAAGTACCACCTGGCTAGGGCCGTTGCCCTCTGTATCATCGTATCCGGTCAATGGAATGACCACATTATCGGTTGGCCTGGCATCCAAAGTAAAGGAAAAAGTTACGGAACCCCCTATTTCCGTGGTGTTCCCTGAAGTAGTATCAATACTGACGCCTGGTATATCGTCATCCAAATTTGTGGCTGCCACCAACCCATCGGGCACAAGATCATAGGCATCGTCACTGGTTAAGGGCAAGACCCGAACACGAACGGTATAGCCCTCTGGTCCATCCACTACATCATCATCTTCCCCTGTAACCGTAACGGTTTGTGGAACGTTCCAATTGCCGTTGGTGAATGTCAATAATGCAGGTGTGACCGTGCCTTCCCCAGTATCAAGGGAAACCACGCTTAAACGTACGTCGGTCAATGGTTGTGCCGTAAGTGCTACCGTAAAAGTATCAGATGTTCCGGACTCGCTGGTCGTCGTACTTCCAAGACTTTGGATTATGGTAAGACCTGCGCTCTCGTTGTCGCCGATCATGTTCGTTGCCGTTCGGTTCGCCGGAACAGGGTCCAGTGTTACCCCACTGGCCGAGGTGATGCCCGTCAGGGTAACGACCACCGTCTCCGCGCCCTCCACCGTCGCGTCGTCTAGCACCGGCACCGTGATCGTGGCCGTCGTGGCGGGGGCCACTATCGTCACCGTCCCGCTCAGGGCCGTGTAATCTGAACCCGCAGTCGCCGTACCGCCAACCGTATAGGTCAATATCGTGTTGGTCGCTGAGGAAGCGCTCTGGGTCACAGTAAGGGTACCGTCCGTGCCGGGCTCGGAACCGTCCAATGTGTTCGCTATCCCCACCGTCGCACTGTCGTTGTCGCCGATCGTGTTCGTTGCCGTTCGGTTCGCTGGAAGAGGGTCCAGCGTTACCCCACTGGCCGAGGTAATGCCCGTCAGGGTAACGACCACCGTCTCCGCGCCCTCGACCGTTGCGTCGTCAAGCACCGGCACCGTGATCGTGGCCGTCGTGGCCGGGGCCACTATCGTCACTGTCCCGCTCAGGGCCGTATAATCGGAATCCGCCGTCGCCGTACCGCCAACCGTATAGGTCAATACCGTGTTGGTCAAGGAAGTAGAGCTCTGGGTCACCGTAAGGGTGCCGTCAGTGCCGGGCTCGGAACCGTCCAATGTGTTCGCTATACTCACCGTTTGCCCAAAACCAGAAAAACTTATTAGAAAAAAAAGTGTAAACGTGAATTTCAAAAGAAGGCCAATCTTTCCAATGGAATGAAAAACCCCTAAGTAGGATTTTATTTGTTCTGTTGCATTATGGACTAAAACCACGCTTTCGTTTTCTGCATTTGGGGAAAGCCAATATTACTAAAATCCAAAGGATTGCACCAACATAAAAGATTAAATCCAAGTTTCCTTGGATAAACTGTCCAATTGCCTGACAATATGGATTTAGCCCAATTGTGCAGAACTGGTTTCCATAGTGGAATCTATCTTTCTCACCAGTCCCTGAAGCACTTTTCCCGGGCCTACTTCCACAAAGCTTTTAGCGCCATCCGCAATCATATTTTGAACACTTTGCGTCCATTTCACCGGAGCCGTTAATTGCGCAATAAGGTTTTCCTTTATTTCTTTGGACACGGTAACTCCCTTTGTGGTCACATTTTGATAAACGGGACAGTTGGGTTCGTGAAAATTGGTGTTATCGATGGCAGTGGCCAATTCCTCCCGCGCAGGTTCCATCAATGGGGAATGGAATGCCCCTCCAACGGGAAGTACCAACGCCCTTCTGGCACCGGCCTCCTTCAGTTTTTCGCAGGCCACATCAATGGCGGCCACTTCGCCGGAAATCACCAATTGACCAGGACAGTTGTAATTGGCGGGGACAACAATTCCGTCTACGCCATTGCATATTTCTTCGACAATTTCATCATCCAATCCTAAAACGGCGGCCATGGTACTGGGTTGCAGTTCACATGCTTTTTGCATGGCCTGTGCCCGCTGTGAGACCAATTTTAGACCGTCCTCAAAATTTAAGGTTCCATTGGCGACCAGGGCGGAAAATTCCCCTAATGAATGTCCTGCAACCATATCGGGTTGAAACGCATCCCCCAATACTTTACTCAATATCACGGAGTGCAGGAATATGGCGGGTTGTGTTACTTTGGTCTGTTTTAGGTCTTCCGCAGTGCCCTCAAACATAATATCCGTAATGGAAAATCCTAAGATTTCGTTGGCCCGTTCGAATAATTCTTGGGCCGGTGGATGAGCTTCGTACAAATCCAATCCCATTCCTACAAACTGGGCACCTTGACCTGGAAAAACATATGCGTTCATGATACTTATTTTTGGCAAAAATAGAAAAAGGTACTGATTGCCATCGACCTTAAAACATTATTTGAACCAGCTACTGTATTTTACATAGTTGTTGGCAATACGGTCAATTTCCCCAGCGCTCAGTTCAGGACTCACGTCCTTGAGTTTTTTCGCTGGCATTCCGGCATATATGGTTCCGGAGGGGACATGGGTTCCCTGGGTAACCACCGCTCCCGCCGCTATTATGGAATTGCTTTCCACAACGCAGTCGTCCATCACAATGGCCCCCATACCAATGAGCACATTGTCATGAAGGGTACAACCATGTACAATTGCGTTATGGCCAATGGATACGTTGTTCCCAATGGTTGTTGGAAACTTTTGATAGGTACAATGAATTACGGCACCATCCTGAACATTGACCTTGTTTCCCATTTTGATAAAGTGCACATCACCCCGAAGCACTGCATTGAACCATATACTGCATTGATTTCCCATAGTGACTTCTCCAACAATAGTGGCATTTTCGGCTACAAAGCAATCCTTTCCCAGTTGTGGTGCTTTTCCATTTACTGATCGAATTATCATTATATTTTAATTTAAAAATAGGGGACCAATCTACTGAAAATGCGAAAGCAAATTGGCCTTTTTAGTGGCCGAAACGGAAAGTTCCTTACCAATGGACAGTACAACGCTCCCTCCCTTGCCCTTTTTGTACGTAATAATTTCATTAAGGTTGACCAAATATGATTTATGGATGCGAACAAAGGGAAAATCCGAAAGGGCCTCTTCAAAATATTTTAAGGTCTTGCTCACCACAATCCTTTTGTCCTTTAAATAGATTTCCGTGTAATTGTCATCCGCTTTGCAATAATAAATATCCGAGACTTCCAAAACGCGAAACCCGTCCTGTTGGGGAATGGTAATCTTACCTTCGGTTTTTGCAAAGTTTGATTTCAAGACCTTGCCCTCCAAGGCATTTTCCTTCTTTTTTATATTTTCCACGTATTCCACCCCTTTGATCAATTCATCAATATTTATGGGCTTCATTAAATAGTACGCCGCATGGTGGTTTAGGGCGTCCATGGCGTAATGGTTGTAAGCGGTTACAAATATGGTCTCAAAAGTTCTATTGGGTACTTGTTCCAATAAATCAAAGGCATTTCCAAAGGGCATTTCCACATCCAGAAATATGAGATCCAATGCATGCTTTTCTATCAGTTCCAAACCTTCTTTAATCGCTGCGGCTTCTCCGACCAATACCACATTGGGGCAGTATTTCCCTAGATAGTTCCTAAGGATTTCCCTGCTACTTGCTTCGTCCTCAACAATAATGGCTTTTAATTTCATCAATCCTTTTTAAGTTTTACGACCACTTTGGTCCCTGTTTTATCCGAGTTTAGATCTGAAATGGAGACACTCACCTTATTACTGTACATTTCATTCAAAATTCCTATCCGTTTTGTGATATTTCCCATGCCCTTGGACTTCTGCTTTCGCTGATTCTGGGTTTTTAATTCCGCGGACTTCTTTCGTCCAATTCCATCGTCGGTTATGGTAATGGTCAAAAGCGACCCACTGGGCTGATTGACGATGATATTCAGAAACCCTTTATCCTTCTTGTACCGCAAACCGTGCCAAATGGCATTCTCCACATAGGGCTGAATGAGCATTGGGGGAATCTCAAACTCCTCTATCCTAATATCATCATCCACATCTATCCTGTAATCGAACTTTTCGGTAAAGCGGGAGTGTTCCAACTTCACATATAGCTTTAAAAGTTCCAATTCCTTTGAAAAGGGGATGAAATCCTCCTCTGAATTTTCAAGAACGGTTCGCATCAGCACCGAAAATTCACTTAAAAATCGGTTTGCACTCCGTTCATCATTTTTTGCAATGTAATTGTTCACTGAATTTAGCGCATTAAAAATAAAATGGGGATTCATTTGGGAGCGCAACGATTTTAATGCCAATAGATTATTGGTGAGTTTTTGTTGTTTGTTGGTTCGATAAAAGAAGAAAACGGTCAATGCCAATAAAAGCATTGCAAAAATCAACGAATAGATGAGCCATGTTTGCCATTTTGTCCTGGTCTCAAAAAGCTGTTGCTCCGTTAAGGCCAAATTATATTTGCTTTGGGAGAGTTCCCGTTCTTGTTCCAAACTCGAAATTCGGTTCTGCTTGGTGGCAATTTCCCGATTTAATCGTGCCAATCGGCTAATTTCCTGTTCTTTACGAACATAAAGGGTATCCACCAATGTCACATAATCCTGATAGGTCTCAAATGCTTTTGAAAAATCGCCTTTGTATTCATATACTTCCGATAATTTCCGCGTAGCTTCCTTTTTTATCAATAGATCGTCTTCATTATCCGCTTCCACAATGCTTTTTTGAAGATAAGGAATGGCCTCGTTCAATCTATTTTGCGCAACATAGGCCCTTCCTATTTTGTAGTTTATACGTTGGGAGGTAATGGTATCCTCCACCGCAATCCCCTTGTCCCTGACAACAGCTTCATCCCCCAGTTTATTGAGTTCATTAAGACTGCTCTTCCGTTGCTTGATTTCGTCGGAATATCTATTGGCCCTATTGTAAAAATCGGCCACCTTCTCACTTTCCTGAATGGCACGCTTGGGGCTCTCTTTTTTGGAAAGCTCCAATGAACTGTCAAAATATCCTTCCGCCTCAATCCTTCGATCGGCCAATGCATAGGTTTCCGCTATTTTTGAGGTCAAATCCGTAACCTTTGGGGTAACCTGATTTTTTTTGGCTATCCGTAGTCCTTCTTCATAGTATTCCAGGGCCAGGTCCATTTCACCCATCCCCTTTTTTGTATCGCCCAAAAACCCATAAAGGTTTATTCTTTGGTACGGGACCAACTTTTTTTTGTCCAACAATTCCTTCAACTCCCTTTCTGCTTCGGGATATTGTTTGTCCAGCAACAGTGCTTCCCCCAATAACAATTGGGTCTTTATCGTTTTATTGGCCGTAAGGGCATCCTCAAAATTGCCAATGGCCAAATCAAACTGCTGGTGGTACAAATAGATTTCACCAAGATTGGTCAATGATCGCGCCAATAGCCGTTTATTTGGATTCTTCCCCAGCACTGAAATTGATTGGGCAATGAAATCAATGCTTTTCTCAATATCATTTTTCTTGTGGTAGTTGGCAGAATCCAGTAATTGCTGGTGCGACGCATCCCTTGAGGTCCTTCCTTTTTGTACCGGACCCTGATAGTTTTCTACGACCAAACGGATATCCTCATTTGAGGTTATCCGATGTATGACCATTTCAAAATCGGGGCTCTGAAAAATCAATTGATCCCCTATTTGGGCCTTAATGACAAACTCCCCCAGCCCGTCCGTTCTGGTATACGCCCCGCCGTCCGTAAGTACCTCTACGCCAGAAATGGGGGCATTGGTCTTTTCCTCCACTACCGAACCCCTAAGCACGATTCCCTTGGATTGATTGGGATTTTGCGCCTTTAAAACCGGTAGTAGGACAACCATTAAAAAACAAAAGACCACAATATGAAGTCCCTTCACCTTCATAACGTAAACTTAGTTCTTTTACAAAGCATTAAAAAATGACTTCTCGGGGATACCGCCCTTTTTACCTAAAGATTTACAGGCTTTACTCAGTCTTGTTTTCACTTTGCGAAGTGATATCCATCATTCACTCATTCTTGATTTTTTATCAAAAAGCTTGGTTATAGCTTGGCCTCAAAATCTTATGGATAAAAGTAAATCGTTATGGAAAAATTAAGGAACATACTAGCGGCTATACTATTCATTGCGGTAGTGGGAAACTGTTTTGCCAGTGAGGTAAGCGCATCAAATTTTTCGGAAAAACAACGCGTGGTTGAACCCATTGATCGTGGTCATCGGAAACCTGCGAAGCAATTTGTGAAAATCGCCCTTTTATTGGATACCAGTAACAGTATGGATGGGTTGATCAATCAGGCCAAGGCACAGCTCTGGGACATTGTGAATGAATTCACTTATGCAAAATGTGGCAATCATACCAGGCCCGAACTCCAAATTGCATTATACGAATATGGGAATGACAACCTTTCCTCTGCAGAGGGGTATATAAGGCAGGTGCTGGGGTTCAGCAGCGATTTGGACGAAATCTCCGAAAAGCTTTTTTCCCTCTCCACCAATGGCGGTGAGGAATACTGTGGTACGGTCATCCACACCTCCCTTAAACAATTGGACTGGGGTAAAAACCCCGATGATCTAAAACTGATTTTTATTGCCGGAAACGAACCTTTCACCCAAGGAAAACTGAATTATCGCAATGCCACCTCCCAGGCCAAGGAGAAGGATGTTGTAGTGAACACTATTTTTTGTGGAAACTATGAACAGGGCATTTCAACCCATTGGAAAGATGGTGCCGTCCGTACGGGAGGTGATTATATGGCCATTGACCATAATCAGGAAATCGTCCATATTGCCACACCGTATGATGACATTATTATTCGGTTGAACAAAAAGCTTAACGGAACCTATATCGCATATGGAAGTATGGGCGCATCAAAGATCATGGCGCAGGAGGTACAGGATTCCAATGCCTATGAGATGGAGGAGTCCGTTGCCGTAAAAAGGGCCGTAAGCAAAAGTTCCAGATTCTACAAAAATTCCAATTGGGACCTGGTCGATGCCCTTGAAGATGACGAACAGGCCCTTGATAAACTGGAAACCAAAGCATTACCAAAGGAACTTCGGGGTAAATCGAAAAAGGAAATCAAGGAGTTTTTGGAAGGTAAACAAGTGGAACGCACCAAAATCCAAAAGGAAATTCAAGAAATCAATGCAAAAAGGGAAGCTTATATTGCAGAACAGCAAAAGGGCCAAAGGGGTGAACTGGAAAACGCCATGGTAAAGGCCATTAAAAAGCAAGCTGCGAAAAAGAACTATACCTGGGAGTAATTTTGGTTGGTGAATGTCATTTCGTCCCGTGTTCAAGGGAGGAAGTCCGGAAAGGCTTCTATACCCTTAGGGAGGCGAAATGGCATTTGCATTAGTAATTCGCGGCAGGACAGTAGCAGTCATACCTGTTTTCTTCCCGTTCACCCAAGTCATAACCTAAGGTGATTTGATGGAAGCCGCCATTATCAAGACGGATATCCCCAGACTGATAACTGTAATTATAGGAAACCAAAAAACGGTTGATATTTACCCCAACTATGGGTGTAAACAATTGTAGGCGTTGTTCCCCGAAACTTCCATTTTGTTGAAATTGTGCCCCATCAAAACTTCTTCTATAGGAAAGGCCTCCCCATAAAGTGGTGTTAGCATTCAAATCCTTATACACTTTGGCATTGATATCAATGGTTCGCTCTCGGGTAAAATCCGTCATTTGAAATAATACCGAAGGTTCTACCCTAAGACTGCTTTTTCCAAAAACGTATCCTGCGGAAATTAAATATCTTCTAAGGTTATCAAATTCGGCGGCGGTAAACAAATCCCGTCCGGTTCCCAATATATTGAGGATGGCCGCATGGGCATAGAACTCCAAATAGTTATAGGAGGCCCCCAAATCCACATTGAAGTAACTCACGGTATTTTTAACCCCTGATATGATCGGATCGGGAATCACCGAGCGAAATTCCGTTTCGTCCAAACTACTTAAGATTGCCACCGCACTTAATCCAAAGGACAATTGGTTCAACGTCCTGAAGTCCCCGGCCAACTGCAAATGGTGGGCGTATGTGGCCTTAAATCCGGTCTGGGAATGGAATCCATTGGAATCATTGAACAGGATACCCCCAACACCACTGCGTTCCCCTACCCTAAAATGGGCATTAAATGTCTGTAAGTTAGGGGCGTTGTCCACATCAAACCATTGTTGGCGTGCGGTAAGGCGAACCTTGCCCCCTTGCCCGATCCCCGCCATTGAAGGGTAGACCAAATAGTAATTATCCGCTAAATAATCGAAATATACAGGGATACCCTCTTGGGCTCGCAAAGCCTCACCAAGAAATAGGGTGAGCAGGGACAATATCAGTAATTTTTTCATCAAGATATGGAGCTAAGAAAGCTGTATAGTGCTATCAAAACAAATACATAACGAAGCTTTTAAGATAATAGTATATATTTCAATCCCCATATTTCCTTTGTATTTTTGTAAAAATATCTGCTATGAAAGAGTACAACATCACAGTGGTTGAAACCAATAATCCCGCAATATTGAAGTTTGAGGCCAATCATTTTTTGGTCAAGGACAATTATGAGTATAAAAATATAGATGAAGCCAAGGATTCGCCTTTGGCCCAACAATTGTTTTATCTGCCTTTTATCAAAACAGTTTATGTGTCCGGCAATTTTATTGCCCTGGAGCGCTATGATATTGTGCAATGGAGTGATGTGAAGGACGAGGTAGCCCAAAACTTGGTGGAATACCTGAATTCCGGTGAGCCCGTGGTAATGGAATCCAGTTCGCAAAAGAAAATACCCATCACGGTATATGCGGAAGTTACGCCCAATCCGGCGGTAATGAAATATGTGGCGAACAAAGCTATTGTCCCTTCTACTTTTGAATTCAAAAATATAGACGAAGCCAAAGACTCGGAACTTGCCAAAAAACTATTTCATTTTCCTTTTGTAAAGGAAGTGTTTTTAGACCAGAACTATGTTTCCATTACCAAGTACGATATGGCGGATTGGACCGATATCACCATGGAACTTCGCGAGTTTATCCGTGATTTTTTAGCTCAGGGCCAAGAAGTGGTTTCAGTGGATTCCATAGCAAAAGCCGAAGAGTCGTCCTCGAAGGAAAACGTGGAGCGACCACAAGATGAAACTTCACGCCAGATCATCAGTATTTTGGAAGAATACGTAAAACCGGCAGTGGCCAGTGACGGAGGGAACATCCTGTTTCAGTCCTATGAGGAGGACAGTAAAACGGTAAATGTCATCCTCCAGGGGGCCTGTAGTGGATGCCCGTCCTCTACCTTCACCCTTAAAAATGGCATAGAGACCATGCTCAAAAACATGTTGGGGGACAAGGTAAATGAAGTTGTGGCATTGAACGGCTGATACCATCGGGGAATTTGACCAAATTCCGTATCTTGAAGGAATTCTAAAATTCACTGACTATGGCAATATTAAAAGTAATCGAAGTCCTGGCCAATTCCAGTAAAAGTTGGGAAGACGCCACAAGCAGCGCAGTAGAACAAGCATCAAAATCGGTTAAGAATATTCGTTCGGTATATGTAAACGAACAAAGCTGTACCGTTAAAGATGGCAAGGTGGATGAATATCGTGTAAACGTTAAAATTACTTTTGAAGTAAATTAATCCATCTAAGAACATACCTTAGCGCCATATCCATTGGCGCTTTTTTTTGTGCTTAATCCAACTATGGAATGAAAAAAACTAGTGGTCTTCTTTTATTGATTCTTATCGTTTTGGGTTGCTCTCAAAAACCTGAAAAAATGAAACACAAGTACACCAATGCCCTTGTATACGAAACCAGCCCCTATTTATTACAACATGCCCATAACCCCGTTAATTGGGAAGCGTGGAAACCAGAGGTTTTGGAACGGGCCAAAAAAGAGAACAAACCTTTACTGATTAGTATCGGTTATGCGGCATGCCACTGGTGCCATGTAATGGAAGATGAATGTTTTGAGGATGAGGAGGTGGCCCAAATGATGAATGAAAACTTCATTACCATAAAAATAGATCGTGAAGAACGACCGGATGTGGATCAAATTTACATGGACGCCATCCAAATGATGACAGGTAATGGAGGATGGCCCTTAAATGTAGTTGCCCTACCGGATGGAAGGCCATTTTGGGGAGCCACCTATCTGCCCAAGGAGAACTGGATCAAATCATTGGAAAAACTTATTGAGCTGTACAAAACGGATTCCAAAAAGGTCGAGGAATATGCTACCAATCTTGAACAGGGAATAAAGGCCATTAATCTTGTTGAAATCAATACGGACAACGGAAATTTCACCCTTGGGGAGCTAAAAGGTTCGGTCTCCAAATGGTCCACCTATTTTGATACGTACTTAGGAGGCTACAAACGGGCACCCAAGTTTATGATGCCCAATAATCTTGAGTTTCTTATGCATTATGCGGTTTCCGAGGAAAATGACAGTATCATGGAGTATGTGAATACCACACTTACCAGAATGGCCTATGGGGGAATTTTTGACCCTATCGATGGTGGTTTTTCCAGGTACTCCGTCGATACCAAATGGCACGTACCCCATTTTGAAAAAATGTTGTACGATAATGGACAATTGGTAAGTCTATATGCCAAGTCCTATGCCCTAACAAAAGATCCATTGTACAGGCAAGTCGTTGAAAAGTCCATAGGCTTTGTGGAAACGGAATTGTTGGACAAAAACGGTGGATTTTATTCCTCCCTTGATGCTGATAGTTACAACGCCTCCAATGAACTGGAAGAAGGTGCATTTTATGTTTGGAAAGAACGGGAATTGGATTCCATTTTAGGAGCGGATTTTCCTGTTTTCAAAGACTACTACAACATCAATTCCTATGGCCTATGGGAAGAGGAAAATTATGTGCTTATCCGGGATAAGTCGGACAAAGAGATTGCCGATAAGCACCAAATTTCGATTGATGGGTTGCATTCGCAAATTTCCACTTCACTACGGAAGCTCAAAGCAGTTCGTGATAAACGTTCCAAACCCCGGCTTGATGACAAAATCCTGGCTTCCTGGAATGGATTGATGCTCAAAGGTTTGGTCGATGCCTATCGCTACCTCCAAAACGAGCGTTATTTGACATTGGCCATAAACAATGCCAAATTCATAGAAAAGGAAATGGTAAAAAGTGATGGAACACTGTACAGAAACCATAAAAACGGCGAGAGTACCATCAATGCCTTTCTAGATGATTATGCCACTGTAATTGAGGGCTATTTAAGTTTGTATGAAGTGACCTTTGACCAGCAGTGGTTGTCCAGGGCCAAAGAATTGACCAATACCGCCATTTCCCATTTTAAGGATGGCGAAAGCGGCATGTTTTTTTATACTTCAAATCAAGATGAAGATTTAATCAGAAGGTCCATTGAAGTAAACGACAATGTAATTTCCGCCTCCAACTCCATTATGGCCATAAACCTATTGAAGCTTCACAAATTGTTTCCTGAGGAAGGTTACGGGAAACAGGCAGGCCAAATGGTCCGAAACGTTCAGGACAATTTTCCGGACAATGGACAGAGTTTCGCCAACTGGTTACATCTGGTGCTTTTCCAAAACAAAAACTTCTATGAAATTGCCGTAGTCGGTGACGATTACAAATCACTGGGAAAAGAGCTATCTTCCCATTACCTCCCCAATAGCATATTGGTTGGATCGCAAAAAGAAGGCTCCATGGATTTGCTCAAAAACAGGTATAACGAGGGGCAAACCTTAATCTATGTCTGTATTGAAGGTACTTGTAAATTGCCGGTAACTTCAACCGAGCGTGTACTGGCACAACTCCAGTCGCGATAGAAGTTTAACCAAAGTTTAAAATCCATTACTTGATATCGAGTTTTTATTAACGTATTTTTTTCAAAATCCTAAACGATGTTAGAAGAACTGAACAACTACGAACAGCATATTGAAAAGGCCATAGATTGGTTTTGGAAACTACTCCCCAATCTTATTTTGGCCGTTGTCATTTTAATTGTAGGCCTTTGGGTAATCAAATTCATCAATAGGATTGTACGAAAGTTCTTTGAACGAAAGGACTACGATCTTGCCCTGGAGTCTTTTCTACAGAGTTTTATAAATATCACCTTAAAAGTGTTGTTGGCCGTACTGGTGGTGACCCAGTTGGGGGTTAAGACCTCTTCGCTTATTGCCATGTTAGGGGCCGCAGGCCTCGCCATTGGTCTTGCCTTACAAGGCTCGCTGGCCAATTTTGCAGGTGGTGTGCTCATTCTATTGTTCAAACCATTCAAAGTAGGTGATTGGATTTCTGCACAGGGCGTGGATGGATCGGTAAAGGAAATATCCATTTTTAATACCAAGCTCAACACCTTTGGCAATCAAATTGCCATTGTTCCAAACGGTATCCTTGCCAATGGCAATATTGTTAACTACAGTGCAGAACCCAACAGGAGGGAAAACTACAAGGTAGGTATAGGCTATGGTTCCAATATCAAAACGGCCAAAGACATCCTATTGGACATTTGTGCACAGGACGATCGAATCCTTAAGGAACCTGCCCCTGAGGTCTATGTGGACAGTCTTGGGGACAGTTCCGTTAACCTCACGTTACGTTTTTGGGCCCCCAACGATGTATTTTGGCCCGCCCGATTTGATTTAATTGAACAATCAAAGTTGCGATTTGATGAGGCCGGAATAGAAATCCCTTTCCCACAACGGGTAGTTCATCAGATCCCTGGGGAAGATTAAGGGCCTGTCTACGCTTTTTTTCCGCTTTGTAGGACAAAATCCTTGAGATAATACGGTTCAAAATAGGCCGTATCCTCAAAGTCCTTGGTTTCATATTTTTTAGCAGCTATAGTGACCATTTCCTTTGCGGAAGGAACAATGCTTCCATCAATGTGGATGTTATCATATGATAGTACACCACGGCATTTTTCCGCTCCATTGCCTATTAAATGAACTCGTGGGGCCATCATGTAATCCGAGAAGGAATCCTCATTGATGATTTCTGCCCGGGTTTCACGGATTTCGGTATGGGTTGCGTCAAAAACAGCAGCATACACTTCCATTCTTCTTGCATCGATAAGTGGAACAATAACTTCTCCCGTTTCAACTTTTAACTGGTGGGCCATGCCCAATAAGGTAGGGGTTGCGATCAAGGGCAAATCCAAGGAAAAACATAAGCCCTTGGCCGAAGATACGCCTATTCTTAAACCCGTGTAGGAACCCGGTCCCTTACTTACGGCAACCGCATCCAAATCCGAAAAAGATAATGATGCCTCGATCAGTACTTGCTCAATAAAAATGTGCAATTGTTCCGAATGGGAATAATTCGGCGAATTTTCTTCCACCAAACCAACCACTTCCCCATTTACACCCAAAGCCACCGAGCAATTGGTGGTCGCCGTTTCCAAACAAAGGATTTTTGCCATAGGGCAAAGATAGAAGACCTACTGCTATTTTATAAAAGGTTGGATAAAACAAAAACCCCTCCAAATAGGAGGGGACAACTTTAAATTTAGTTGAGTTGAATCGGAAGTCCAAAATAGAACTCCAATATTTTTAATCGGAAGATGTAATCGTATTTACTTCTAATGACACTGGCGCGGGCATCATCCAGACGGGCCTGGGACTGCCCAAAATCAAACGCATTTAAAAGTCCAACATCAAATCGGTCCTTGGCATATTGGTAGGCGACTTCCCTGGCTTCCAAGGTTTTTTCCGCCGCTTCATATGCTTTCCCAAACGTGGTGACATCCACATAGGCCTGTTGAATGGTTGCTTCCAGCGTTAGTTTGTCCAATTCAAATTGAAGTTTGGTCCGTTCCAAATTGATTTTTGAACGTTTCACACTGTTTCGGGTATTCCACCCATTAAAAATGGGGACATTTACTTGCGCCCCATAGGAAATACCATCAAAAATCCATAATTGATCTTTAAAACTTGGTGTAAAAAATTCCTGGGGTACATCCGGGCCAAGTCCGGCCACAGGAATGAGTGCATTATCAGAATACCGGGTACCGTAATTGAAAAAAGCACCAATGGTTGGCAAATAGGCTCCTTTTGCGATTTCCAGGTCCTTTTCGGCCAAAGCCACATTCGTTTCCGAAAATTTGATGTCATTCCTAAACTCCATTGCCTTGGCAAAAATGGACTTTGCCGAATTGTTCAGAATATCGGATGGGGGTACCTCAAAACCTTCATCCACTACATCAAAATTTTCGTAATCCGTAATCTGCAAAAGCTGGGCCAGGTTTATCCTGGAAATGGTGACCAAGCCCTCATTAGTCACGATTTGTTGTTCCTGCGTGGCGGCCGTAGCCTCAATTTCCAATAAGTCCCCACGCGGAACCACCCCGGATTCCACCAATTCCCGGTTCCGTTTCATATCCTGTTCCGTTACGGCGTATTGGGCCCGGGCCACATTTAAGGCTTCCTTATTGCTTATCACCTGTAAATAGGCATCGGCTACACGCAAACGTATATCATCCTTTAAGTCATCCAATCGGTATTGGTTGGCAATTGCGTTCATCTTGGCACGTTGCAATTGCTTTATGTTCCTTAGACCATCAAACAAGGTAAGGTTGGAACCAAACCCACCATTTACGTTGTTTTGGGTTTCATTGGTCGGTAAGTTGTTCGTTGGGTTAATGGAGAAACCGGTGTTACTTGAAGCACTGATATTACCATTTAAATCGGGCAATAAGCTCCCAATTGCATCGGATTTATCAATTTTGGCATTCTCTAAATCCAATTCAAACTGTTCTACGGTCAAGTTGTTCTCCACGGCATAGATCACACATTCCTCCAACGTCCATTTCTTTACTTGTGCATTCATTGAAAAAATGGCACAAAAAAGTACTAGTATCGAAACTTTTGATTTCATTCGTTTTTTGATTTTTGATATGTTATTTGGTTGGTCTATTAAGAGTCTTCGTCACTCTTTTTCTCGAGTTTATTCCAAACCTTGATTTTAGCTTCTTCCTCTATTCCCGACAAAATCTCCACATCAATCCCATCACTTACTCCCAATTCCAGCTCTTTTTTCTCAAATTCATTTTCGGCAATTTCAACTTCCACGAATGGTTTGTCGGTTTCCTCATCAAACTGGAGCAGGGCTTCCTTAATGGCCAAAACATCTTTTTTCTCTTCTAAAACAATGGAGGCATTTGCACTGTATCCCGCACGGACGTAGGTACTATCGCTTACAACCAAATCCCCTTCTATCTTGAATTGAACGGCTCCTTCTTCCTCAACCCCCTTGGGAGCTATAAACTTTAGTTTTGCTTCAAACTTATCTTTTTCCAATGCGCCCAAGCTTATTTCCAAAGGCATGCCAACATTTAGTTTACCCACTTCTGCCTCATCCACTTCACCTTCAAAAATCATTTTGGTCATATCCGCAATAGTGGCTATTGTAGTCC
>JANQKR010000017.1 GCA_028281025.1 Croceivirga sp. | reverse complement strand
TATTTTTTTCCCTGTCCACAGGAACACACAACTAAAACCAGGATGTATCCAAGATGTTTCATTCCATAAAAATACACCAGTCCGATTCTTTTCCAAGGGAATTGTACCTTTTACCCAAAATATGGATATGAAAAAATTGCTGACCTTTAGTATACTGGGCTTTTTCCTTCTAGGTTGCCAGAATCGGGAAGAACCATCGGTTGCAAAGGCCGAAAGGGTGTTTCCTACCCTTGCCCCCAATCGATATAATGTTGGTTTCCTGATTATGGATGGCGTCTACAATACGGAATTTACGGCCCCCTTTGACATCTTTCAACATACCCAATATCGAAAGAACATTAAAGCCATGAACACGTTCACCGTGGCCAAAACCTTAGCGCCCATTACCTCTTTTGAAGGTATTCGTATTCTCCCCGATTACGATTATACCAAGGACGAACTACCCAGGATTGATATTTTGGTCATTCCCAGTGCAGAACACCATTTGGATACTGACCTAAGGGATACCGTAATGCTCAATTTTGTAAAAAAAGTGGACAGGGAAGCAATTTTTATGACATCCCACTGCGATGGGGCCTTTGTTATGGCCAAAGCAGGGCTTTTGGACAGTGTTGCCTCCACAACATTCCCCAGTGATATTGCCACCTATCGGAAAATGTTTCCACACCTTGAGGTAAAGGATAGTGTTCTTTTTGTGCATGATGCTAAATACATAACCTCCGCGGGTGGGGCCAAAAGCTTTGAAGCCGCCCTATATTTGACCGAAGTTCTCTATGGAAAAGAAATAGCCCAATCCTTGGCCAAGGGACTGGTCATTGATTGGGATTTGGCCAGTGTCCCTTCTTTCATTCGTCAATAGTGGTCTTGTACCGGGCATTATCAAGGTATTTTTTCACCAAGGCATTGAACTCCGGTGTAATACGCAATAAGGCCGTATTGGGTATATTGTACAATTGCTCCTTGGAGTTGAAGCCTTTTTTTAAGGCTTCCTCCAAATAAAAAAGTGCGGTTCCAAAATCTTCATTTTTGGATGCTATTGAAGCTACTTTAAGATAGTTGTCAAAATTATTGGGTGCAATAATGGTCTTTAGCATAAAAAGAAGCACAAGGGCTTCTTCGTCAATGACCTTCTGACTTTTTACCAAATCAATATTATCCTCTACCAACGCATTGACAAAGCCTACCAGCCGATGCCCCATTTTACGTTCCGAGGCATTACTGCCGTTGATAAACTTATTGATCCGTTCCATCTGAAAGTTCCACCAACCCAGATTATTGAAATTATAGGTCAACACATCTTCTTCCAGATAATAGGCAAAGTCCTCCCGCAACAAGGTCTCCTTAAACAGGGTGGTTTCCAACTCCCTTTTTTGAATTCGAAAACCTTTGGTACGTTTCAGGTTCTTTTTCATTTCCCTGAGGGAATCCGTATCCCGTAAAGTCCTAAAGATATTCTGTGTTTCTGCCATGACCCTATTGGCCAGAAAGAATTCGTTCTTATCCAACAATTCCTTTATATGGTCCAAATCGCTTTGGTAAAACGCTTCAATGAACCCTGAGTCCTTGACCGTATTCCCCCTGGCCATAGCCAAAAGTTCAAAATAGGATAATGCCTGTGCCAATCTTTTCCTTGTAGTGTTATTTGAGAGGGAATCCCCGACCAAAATATGATTGGGAAACTTTAAACCGTTCAGGACTTTTTCGTCCCTAAGGATTGTTGGATAATTAAAATTGGTTTTGTCAACCACACCAATGAAATGAAAAGGGTTTTTGGCGTTGAGCAACTCCGTATTCGCAATTGCGGCATTAATGGACACCGTACCTACAATCTCCCTAAAAAAAATGGGGACCAAATTGGCAAACCTTCCCCCGCTTTCAAAGCCGGCGGTATAAATCCTACTTTTGTTGACGGGCAGTAGCTCCAAAAGATAGTCCACCACTCTTTTGGTCCGTTGCATGTTCTCGGAAATTGGCACACTATCCCGTATGGAATTGGGAGCAGCGACTACATAGCCCAAACTGTCCGCAACACCAACAAATTTTGAAATTCCGTCCTTTCCCCTGCCTTCCATATCAAATACCATAAGCAAAGGCCATTTTTTAGTTAACTCAAACTTATTGGGCAAATAAAGTGAAAAGGTTTCCGGGATGGAATCACCAACCACCGCCAACGAATCAATGATCGTTCCCTTTTTTATTCTCAGGCCTTGGGAGTAGGTTGAAAAAGATAAAAAGATCAGGGAAAGAGTGGTCAGCAATGTAAATGTCTTACTCATACTCGTTGAGTAACAAAAACCTAGCCAAAAATTAAGATGTCCTTTGTTCATTCTTAAATTTGATTACCGGGGCATTGGAGACCACATTGGACAAAATTATATGGGTTCGGGTTTCCCCGTAACCAATTAATTTATCAATGAATTTTTCCAAATGTGATTGGTCTTGAATAACGACCTCCATGATGATATTCTCATTTCCTGTAATTCGATAGCAATTGATTACTTCCTTAAAGGTATCAACTTTAGCCAAAAAAGGCTTCAATTTTCCGACAAAAGCCCTAAGGGTAATAATGGCCCTTAGTTGATAACCCAGTTTAGCATGGGAGATATGGGTGGTATAACTTTCAATAATTCCAAGGTCTTCCATTTTCTTTACGCGCTCCGCTACAGCCGGAGAAGTAAGACCTACCCTTTTACCTACTTCCGTAAAACTCACTCGTGAATTTTGCTGTAAACAAAGTAGGATTTCCGTGCTTAGGCGATCTAATTTAAAATTCAAATCAAATAGTGTTTTTGCTTTAATATATTTTGAAAATTAATATAAATACTTTAATTATTAAAGACAATAACCCTTTTTTCATTAGTATTTTTATATGTCCATATATTGGTTCTTCATGGAAAAGAATGGTATAAATTCACTACCGGTTTACAAGAACTCCCTGGTGTTAAGGGATTTAAGCGGTGCGCTTGCCCATTATTTTTCTTCGGAGGGCAAAGCGTTCTCCCGGAGGACCTTGGGGTTGAGGGCAATTATTGCAGAATCCATTGCTACGGATGCATCATTGATTCCTGCGACCATAGAGAAAGCGTACACGTCCAATTCTTTGCACAACCGTCTTAAAAATGTAACCTTTATCACCATCATTATGCGGAATATCATTTCCTACTGCAATGGCCTTGAGAAAGATGGTATTAAAGAGAAAGAATATCTGCACCTACTGCGAAAGGAGATAAAGACATTTCAAAAGTCCTTCAAAAAATGGCGGAAATCCCTCGTTAGTAACGAGTTTTAGTTTAAAAGCCCTTCGTTTCAAAAATACATCCCAAGTCCTTATTTCCAAGAACCACTTTTTGTAGATTAAGCACGAACAACTTTTGCTATTTCAAAGTTCCAATTATCCAACAAGGCCCTTTTTTTGCACCTTTTCAATTCATCCCCCGTACAAAAGGCATTCTTTTCTACATATTTCTTCTGTATTGCCCCCCAACCTGAAAAAGTGCATGGGTTATCTGACCTAAAGAGCAATACTTTGTAACCTCCATCAACTGGTCAAAAGTATTGCCATTTTCAACCGCTACTTGCTGTAACGCTTTTAACCCTTGTTCCGCTTCGGTCCTATTTCCGTTGTGTACGTTTTCCAGGGTTTGGATTTGGGCATCTTTTTCCTCCGTGGTGGCACGAATTACTTCTGCGGGCAATATTGTTGGTGAACCCTTGGAACTTAAGAACGTGTTCACCCCAATAATGGGATATTCCCCGGTATGTTTTAAGGTCTCGTAATGAAGGCTTTCCTCCTGTATCTTGGAACGTTGGTACATGGTTTCCATGGCGCCCAATACCCCCCCTCGTTCCGTAATCCTATCAAATTCGAGCAATACGGCCTCCTCTACCAAGTCAGTCAGTTCCTCAATAATAAAGGAACCCTGCAGCGGGTTTTCATTTTTTGCAAGTCCCAATTCCTTATTGATGATCAGTTGAATGGCCATTGCCCTTCGTACCGATTCTTCGGTAGGAGTGGTGATGGCTTCGTCATAGGCATTGGTATGCAGGGAATTACAGTTATCATAAACGGCGTAGAGGGCCTGGAGCGTGGTCCGTATATCATTAAAGTCAATTTCCTGGGCATGTAGACTCCTTCCGGAAGTCTGGATGTGATACTTTAACATTTGCGCCCTTGGTCCAGCTCCGTATTTATCACGCATGGCCTTGGCCCAAATTCGCCTCGCCACCCTACCAATCACTGCGTATTCGGGGTCAATCCCATTGGAGAAAAAGAAAGAAAGGTTTGGTCCAAATTTGTCAATATCCATTCCCCTACTCAAGTAATACTCCACATAAGTGAATCCATTGGACAGGGTAAATGCCAATTGGGAAATGGGATTTGCCCCGGCTTCGGCGATGTGATACCCGGAAATGGATACGGAGTAAAAATTACGTACCGCGTTTTTAATGAAATATTCCTGGACATCCCCCATTAACCGTAATGCAAATTCCGTGGAAAAAATACAGGTGTTTTGGGCCTGGTCCTCTTTTAGGATATCGGCTTGTACTGTACCCCGTACCTGATTTAAGGTTTTAGCCTTGATTTCGTTATATACCGCCATGGGAAGTACCTGGTCCCCGGTAACACCTAAAAGCATTAGGCCCAGGCCATTGTTCCCTTCCGGAAGTTCGCCAATATACCGAGGTCTATCCATTCCCTTTTTTTGATAGATCGTCTCGATTTTCTTTTCAATCCTGGCTTCCAGCTTATGGTCCTTAATGTACTTTTCACAGTTTTGATCAATGGCCGCATTCATAAAGAAACCCAGTAGCATTGGTGCCGGGCCATTAATGGTCATACTGACCGAAGTCATTGGGTCACTTAAATCAAATCCCGAATAGAGTTTTTTAGCATCATCCAAACAGCAGATGGAAACCCCGGAATTTCCAATTTTTCCGTAAATATCAGGTCGATGATCTGGATCATGTCCATATAAGGTAACCGAATCGAATGCGGTGGACAATCGCTTCGCCGGCATATCCAAACTCACGTAATGAAATCGTCTATTGGTACGTTCCGGACCACCTTCACCGGCAAACATCCGTGTAGGGTCCTCCCCAGTTCTTTTAAAAGGATAAATCCCCGCCGCATAGGGAAATTCCCCAGGGACGTTTTCTTGCAACATCCACATCAAAAGATCTCCCCAGGCCGTATACTTTGGGAGGGCCACTTTTGGAATTTGATTATGTGACAATGATGTGGAATGGGTCTCCAACTTAATTTCCCTTCCCCTAACCTCATACGTATATTCGGATGCTTTGTACCGTTTTAATTGATTTTCCCAATTAATGATCAACTCCCAATTCCTGGGATGTAAATCCATCTTTATCCGATCAAACTCCGCCATAAGGATTTTGATGATATCCCTACTGCGCTCATCTGCTTTGGAAAGAATTAAATCGGAGTTTATGGTGGACTTACTAAAATATTGTGGGTTATTGTCTTTTATGGACAAGTTGGCCAATGTTAAAATGGAAGTAAAAATTCCATATAACTTTTGGGCGGTATTGGATTGTTCTTTGACCAACAGGTCATAGCTTCTGTTGTTTTCCGCTATTTCGGATAAATAGCGTGTTCGGGCGGGAGGAATGATAAATTGTTTTTCCAAAGTTCCCAGGGATACATTTGAACCGGCCGGTAATCCAGCCTCCGTTTTTTCCGAGAGGGCTTTCATTGTGGCCGTGTACAAGCTGTTCATCCCAGGGTCATTGAACTGGGAAGCCATAGTGCCATAGATGGGCAGATCACCGTCTTTGGCATCCCAAAGATTATGGTTACGAACGTATTGCTTTCTCACATCCCTAATGGCATCCAGCGCTCCCCGTTTGTCAAATTTGTTAATGGCTACCAAATCTGCAAAGTCCAGCATATCAATTTTCTCCAATTGGGTCGCTGCCCCAAATTCTGGGGTCATTACATATAGGGAAACATTACTAAAGTCCAAAATCTCCGTATCGGACTGCCCAATTCCCGAGGTTTCCAAGATGATCAGATCAAAAGCTGCCGCCTTAAGAACGGCTATAGCTTCCCCTACATATTTGGAAAGGGCCAAATTGGACTGTCGTGTCGCCAGGGAACGCATATAGACCCGATCACTGTTTATGGCGTTCATTCGAATCCTATCCCCCAAAAGTGCCCCTCCCGTTTTGCGCTTGGACGGATCTACTGAAACGACCCCGATATGTTTTTCCGGAAAATCCAATAAAAACCTTCTTATCAACTCATCCACCAAACTGGATTTCCCTGCACCTCCTGTTCCGGTAATTCCCAGCACGGGTACCTTATCATTCGGGGTGATCTTCGAAAAGTGTTCCTGGAACTCCCCTGGACGATTTTCTGCCAAGGAAATCAAGCGGGCAATGGTATTGACATCCTTATTTTTGAGTTGCCCCGAGAGTCCATTGACGGCTTTGACTTCCAGTTTTGGAACTTCAACATCGCACCTTTGTACCAAATCATTGATCATTCCCTGGAGGCCCATTTTCCTTCCATCGTCTGGGGCGTAGATTCTTTCTATACCGTACTTCATCAAATCTTTGATCTCATGCGGAAGAATGACCCCTCCACCCCCTCCAAATACTTTTATTTGGCCGGCACCCTTCTCCTGTAGCAGATCATACATGTACTTGAAGTATTCATTGTGCCCTCCCTGATAGGAGGTCATGGCAATGGCATTGGCATCTTCCTGAATAGCGCAATCCACGACTTCCGCCACGCTTCTATCATGTCCCAAATGGATTACTTCAACGCCAGTGGCCTGAATTATTCTACGCATTATATTGATGGCGGCATCGTGACCATCGAACAATGAAGCCGCAGTTACAATTCTAATTTTATGTTTTGGGCGATAAGGTGCTATATGTTCCATTGTTGAACCCTAATTTTATGCTCCGCAAGTTAAGATAAATGCAATGAAAATTGAATTATAATTCGAATAATACAAAAAGTAAGGTGTATTTAGCTTTGTTTTTTTGAATCAAATAATTTTAGCCCAATTTTATTGTCATGAAGCTTACAGTTCTCATCCATTGTCCCGATCAAAAGGGAATCATTTTTTCGGTAACCAACTTTTTATACCAAAAAGAAGGCAATGTTATTTATTTGGACCAACATGTGGATAAGGAGGCAGAGGTATTCTTTATGCGATTGGAGGTTGAATTAGAAAATGGGCTTACCCAAGCCGTATTTGAGGAGGAATTTGATAAAAAAATCGCTCAGAAGTATGCGATGGAATGGAGCTACCATTCGGAAGGCACCTTACCTAAAATGGCCATTTTTGTTTCCAAGTACAATCATTGCCTTTATGATTTGTTGAGCAGGCACCAGTCTGGGGAACTGGAAGTAGATATTCCTTTTATTCTAAGTAATCATAAAGACCTTGGTTATATTGCAGAGCAGTTTAAAATTCCATTTCATCATGTTCCGGTAACCAAAGGAACCAAATCCGAAGCCGAAGAAAAACAGCTAAAACTTCTAAAGGAAAATGAGGTTGATTTTATTGTGCTTGCGAGATATATGCAAATAGTTTCTTCAAAACTGATCAATTATTATCCCAACAAGATCATAAATATCCATCACTCCTTTCTCCCGGCGTTTGCAGGTGCCAAGCCATATCATGCCGCATTTAAACGAGGGGTTAAGATTATTGGTGCCACCAGTCATTACGTTACCGAAGAATTGGACGCCGGACCCATTATTGAACAGGATGTTACCGCGGTATCACACAGTCATAATATAAAGGATTTTATAGCGAAAGGCAGGGATTTGGAAAAAATTGTCCTGGCGAGGGCGGTAAAACTCCATACACTTCGAAAGACCATGGTCTACAATAACAAAACCGTCATCTTCACCTAATGGAATAAGGTCATATGGATTTATGGCCCAAATCGGGTATTTAACGATTTTTTAAAACGGATAACTTACAATATTTCCATTTTAAGGTCGTTATAACCACAAGAAAACAAAGCAATTATAACATATTGCTAAAGTTTAGTTAACCTTTGCCAAGGTCAGAAAATTGAATTTTGTTCCGAGTTATTTGAGTTAGCATTTTTTTGAGTTAGTTAGTTTAAAAGCCAGTGTGACCCACTGGCTTTTTTGTATGAAAAATCCTCCATTGGTTCAAAAGAGTTTTAAAAGGCACAAATTTGACACAAGTAAAAGGTAAACTATTATCGGGACTTACGGATTTTAGCTTTTTGTTAACGTTTTGAGAATGTTGATTTTATAACTTGTTAACAGTACTAATTCATCAATCATCAAAATGCGGCGGACTTTTGACAGTTTTGTCTACACTTGCCTATTCCTCCATGCCATCTCCCTATGGAGTAAAGAGCCTGGGAATGGCACAAAATTTGATGAATTTCCCCTTGCCTTTCAAGATTCACTTGAATGGGCGGATTATTTCTATAATATTCGTCGTTACCAACAGGCCATACCCCTTTACAAAAAAAATCTGGACACCATAAAGGAGGAAAAAGCCAAGATATTAAAAAAACTGGCCCTAAGTGAAGCCGCCATTGAACATCCAACGCAGTCCGTGTCCTACATTCATGAATTCCTACAGTTGGAGTTCAAACCCTCTTTCCTCTTGCACGAAGGTTTTGACCCCATACGGACAACGGATGAATTCAGCAGGGTCTCGGAAAGGGTAACCCCAAGGATCAATACATGGTCGTTATTATACTTTTTTGTGGCGTTGATTGGGTTTTATGTTATGGGCATGTTGCTTGTGAATAAAAAAATCGATAAAAATGCCCGTATATTGATTGCATTTTTTGTTTCCATACATTCGCTCTTTATTTTAAATATTAGTATAAATCGTTCCAATTACCTTTTTGAACTTCCCCATTCGTATTTGATGTCCACATGGTCTTCTTTTTTGTATGGGCCTTTGCTATTTCTATACTTTCAAAGGGTGTCAAACAAACATCGCCTTATCTGGAAGGATTTGTGGCATGTAGTGCCCACCCTAATTCTTGTGGCCTACCTCATTCCCGAGGTCTACGCGTTTACGGGCGAGGAGAAAATCAATTTAATGCTCACTCGTTTGCAAAATGGGGTAAGCCCGGAAGACTCCGGAAAATTGGTTTTGATCGTTTCGCTTAAGGCCATATCACTGGCTGTCTATGCTTATTTTATCAATCGGCTACTTAAAAGGAATAAAGAGAAGGGCAGATTGGCCTCAAAAAATAGATTATGGCAAAACAATATTTATTATATCCATGTGGCCTATGTCATAACCTATATTGTTTATGGCATCTCCATTTCGGCGGGCAACCCTTACCCCATTTTGTATCATATCCCTATTGTAATGATGGCCACCATGGTATTGTACGTAGGTTATGCCGCCACCAACGTGCAACCAAACGTATTAAGTGCCACCTATACCCTTACTAATGGACTTTTCCCGAAGAAGTATCTAAAATCCGGACTTACGGATAGCCTTTCTTTGGAATTAAAGGAAAGCCTCACCCAATTATTTGAAAAAGAAAAACTGTACCGAAGAAATGACATTAACTTGGATTTGGTTGCCAAAAAACTAAATACTACAAGGCACAATGCATCCCAAATTATCAATGAACATTTTGAAAAAAGCTTTCACGAGTATATCAATGTGTATCGTATTAAAGAAGCCAAAGAACTTCTGGAGAGTGGGAAGGTACTTAACATCATTGACATTGCCTATGAAGTAGGATACAACAACAAGGTGACCTTCAATAAAGCGTTTAAAAAGGAAACGGCTCTTACGCCAACTGAATATTTGGGTAAGCTCCAAAAAAAAAAGAGTCCTAGTTTATCGGAAATTGGTCATTATTGATTGGCTTTACCCCTTTAGCCTTCCATTGTGACTATCTTTCGAACAGAAAACGGTTCCAAAACTTCATATTTTTCATTTTTAAGAAGTTGTTTGAATTAGTCACCGCATTTTATTGGAACCGTTTTTTTCCTTCAATGCATTAAGATATAGAATCACCTCCCTATTAAAAACCATAGGTTGTTCCACATTCACGACATGGCCACAATCCGGTACAACAAACAGGTCCGAAGTTTTATGGGCATTGGCAATTTTCCTTATGGTAGGAAGAAAAAGATAATCCTCCTGTCCCATCACATATAAGGTGGGTATTTTAATGTCCACCATTCTAAAGAAACGAAGTAGGGGGTTGATTTCCGATGTAAGTTTGAACCATCTAATAAATTCTTTTTGATATAGCTTTTTTGCCTCCCTAACAAATAATAATCTTGATTCCTTGTGGTTCTTTTTGGGCATAATGATGAAAGCAAAGAATTTGTACAACCATAAGTAGGGGACAATGGACTTAAAAATTATGCCCAGGCGCATAAGCACCTGTGATCTAAAATTCAATTTCATAATGGCCCCCCCCATAACCATGCTGGAAACACGTTCCGGATATTTTTCCGCCAGGTTCCTAATTAAAATGGTCCCCAACGAAATGCCCACAAAGTGGGATTTCCCAATTTTTTCATGATCGATCACTTCAATGATATCATCGGTAATGGAATCAAATGTGTATTTGTCATTGAAAGCATCTTTGATGTTCGGTTTGGAATTTCCATGTCCGCGTAAATCAAGCAACAGGATGTTGAAGTGTTTCTTGAAATCCCTTAACTGCTTGTACCAAATAGTTGAGCTACCACCGGCACCATGTACAAAGGTGACCCATTCCCTTGACTGCGGATGGTTGTATTTGGTATAATGAAGCAATTTTTTTTTTTTAAATGTACGTTAAATTTTTACCACCAAACTTCATTCTTTGGGGAATGAACTCCTAAAATCGGGTTAAAATTAGACAAACTACCTGATTTTTAGCTGTATACCACATCCACACGACCCACTTGCAACGTATTTAAATGTAAATTTGGAATAACAAATCTACTACTATGAACAATCAATATTGCAGAATTGGTGCAGTAAAGCCAATTACAAGTGGTAATAGTGCAATTGCCATTTTAGAGCACAGGTACCATCGGTTTTTGGAAAAGGCAACAAATCCATCAGGGATAGATGCCAGACTCGGTGATTTTTTTGAGGCAAAGGTCAAAAGTCTTAAGAAAGCACTGGAATCCTTGGTTTAAAGCCGCCCTAATTCCTTTTTCATTTCCTGCTGAAGTTCCTTCGCCTTGGCCCTGGCCGCTTGAGCGAAGTCTTCTTGGTTGGAAGCATACAGAATACCCCTGGAGGAATTAATAAGCAATCCAACATTTTTTGTCATTCCATATGTACAGGTTTCCTGCAAACTCCCTCCCTGGGCCCCGACCCCAGGGACCAAAAGAAAGCTTTCGGGAATCAATTGACGAATTTCGCCCAGGTATTCTGATTTGGTAGCACCAACAACGTACATCAGCCTTTCCGAATTCCGATAGGACCGTGAGGTTGCGATTACTTCTTTATAGAGTTCCAAATCCCCCACTTTTTTAGTCTGAAGGTCAAAAGCTCCCGTATTGGAAGTCAATGCCAACAAAATGGCGTGCTTACCTTCAAATTCCAAAAACGGTTCCACTGAATCCTTGCCCATATAAGGAGCTATGGTGATGGAATCAAATTCCAGTTCTTCAAAAAAAGCCTTGGCATAACGCGCGGAGGTATTGCCAATATCCCCCCTTTTGGCATCCGCTATGGTAAATTGTTCGGGAAAATTGTTATTTAAGTACTGAATGGTTTTTTCCAAGGCTTTCCAACCTTTAAGGCCATAGGCCTCATAGAAAGCGATATTGGGTTTATATGCCACACAAAACTCCTGGGTCGCATCAATGATGGCCTTGTTAAAGGCAAAAATGGGATCTTCTTCCTTTAATAGATGCTGCGGGATTTTCTCCAAATCGGTATCCAGTCCTACACAGAGGAAAGACTGTTTTTTCTTGATCTGTTCAATTAGCTCCTGTAGTTCCATTAAAAGATTTCGGAAGCTTCCTTAAGTTTTTCGGTATTTTCCACCAACATCAACTCGTCAATGATTTTTTGGATATCCCCGTTGATGATGTTTTGTAAATCATATAGGGTAAGTCCAATTCTATGGTCGGTTACCCTCCCCTGTGGATAGTTGTACGTTCTAATTTTTGCAGAACGATCCCCACTGCTCACCTGTGAATTTCGCTTTGCGGCATCCTCCGCCTGTTTTTTGGCCAATTCCAAATCGTACAATCGCGAACGCAATACCCTAAAAGCCTTATCCTTGTTTTTATGCTGGGACTTTTCGTCTTGGCATTGGGCCACAATTCCTGTTGGGATATGCGTCAAACGCACTGCGGAATATGTCGTATTCACGGACTGGCCCCCTGGTCCCGAGGAGCAGAAGTAATCGATCCGGACATCCTTTGGATCAACCTGTACGTCAAACTCCTCAGCTTCCGGTATCACCATTACCGTGGCAGCGCTGGTATGAACACGCCCCTGTGTTTCTGTTTGTGGTACACGCTGCACCCGATGTACACCTGCTTCAAACTTTAGGGTCCCATACACCTCTTCCCCCATGACTTCAAAGTGGATTTCCTTATATCCACCAGCTGTTCCTTCGTTCAAATCAATAATGTTGGTGCGCCAACCCTTACTTTCACAATATTTGGTGTACATCCGGAATAAGTCGCCCGCAAAAATACTGGCCTCATCCCCTCCTGTTCCTGCCCGTATTTCCATCACTACATCCTTTTCATCCTCAGCATCTTTGGGAATCAGTAAAAACTTAATTTCATCTTCCAGTTTTGGGAGGGCTTCCTTGGATTCATCCAATTGCATTTTGGCCATCTCCACCATTTCGGCATCGCCCCCATCCGCAATAATCTCCTCGGCTTCCTTCAGATTTTCGGATAAGGTGATATACGCTTCCCTTTTATCCACCAATACCTTCAAATCCTTGTATTCCTTGTTCAGTTTGGCGTATCGTTTTTGATCTGAGATGATATCGGGTTGAATAATCAAGTCCGATACTTCATCAAATCGTTGTTTTATGATATTCAATTTGTCGAGCATGTTCCTTTCTTCCTAAGAGTGCGAATTTACGATTTTTGCATGTACCCTGTGTTTCCAACAAAACCACTAATCAATCACAAAAGTAGTCCCCAGGGTAACAATGGTTGCATCCAGTTGGGTACTTCTGTCATAATAGGCAAAACGTAAATCCACTGTCCTTAAACCAAAAATCAAAAATTTGGTCTTGGTAAAAATGTCCTTGTATCGGACACCCATTCCGTATTGGTGCGCCGTATACTTGGAAAGGTCAAAGTCCGAAGTGTAAAAATCCAATGTAGAAATCGCCTGTTCCCTCTCAAAGAAATGGTCCGCTGCGGTTTGGGAATAGAATCGGTAATTGGGATAAAGTGTAAATCGGTCGCTAAGCTTTAAAGGAATCTCTACATTGGCCGTATGGGCAATAATTCCCCAATCGTCATAATAAAAGCGATAATAGGTCCTAATAATTGCCAAATCGTTGAGGTAGTAATTAAGTCGGGCGCCTATGGGCAACTTAAAGCGGGTATCCGGCAAGCGCTCCACATCGTCCGCAAGCTGAAATCCTTCCAGGAAAAAATCTTGGACATCCCCAAAATATACCCGTTGAAAGGGGGTACTTAAGAGTCCATCCTGTTGAACAACATCCACGGATAGCAGGGCTTGTAAACGCTTGCTCAGTATTTGTGAAAAACTAAGGGTAAATGCATACGAATTCCTGTTTTCGTCCACAAAAGGGACAAAATCAGGGTCATATCCCGGAACCGCACCAGTAAAACCTCCGCGTAATTCTATGGGATATTGTGAATTCCAGGAATCCAGATATACCTGACCACTTAAGGAAACCTCAGTGTTCCTTTCATTGAACAACCACGTATAACTTCCCCCAAAACCGATGGAGAAATAGTCGTATTCTGCCGAAACATAAGCTTTCGCGGTCCATATCCGATTTCGATCATCGGAGCTATGGGAGTAATTGGGGCTAAAATAAGCCAGCACGTCCGATCTGGAAGCACCGGAAGATGCATCAAAGGGATCGGCATCCCCACGGCCATCAAAAGGGTTTACATTACTGGAGGAAGCCGAAGTATACGCAGATATTCCCGTATCAATGGTTAAAACATCATCCGCATTCAACGGCATTCTCAAAACGATGGTCGAAGTTGCATCCGTCAATTCCTCGGTCCCTTCCCCGCCAGTAACCGCAGCATTGGGACCATCTTGACTGTAATAACTAAAAAGGGTCTCCAGTTCACTGGTTTCCAAAACCCTTTTTTTGTACGATGTATCGGTATTCTGACCAAAAATGACCATACAAAAGAACCAAGGAACGATGTGAACTAATTTTTCCAAACGTTTGGTTGGATTATTCTCTATTTGATTCAAACTGCAATTTTAAACACAAACTTTGGGCCGGAGCCCTGGAAAACCATCAAAAGACCCTTCGGCTCCCCTCAGGGTAACTTCGACCATCAAGGTTTGCAGGCAAACTTTGGGCCGGGGCCCTGAAAAACCCTTCAAAGGACCCTTCGGCTCCCCTCAGGGTAACTTCGACCATCAAAGTTTGCAGGCAAACTTTGGGCCGGGGACCTGAAAAACCCTTCAAAGGACCCTTCGGCCTCGCTCAGGGTAACTTCGACCATCAAAGTTTGCAGGCAAACTTTGGGTCTCAGTTACATCCGCAACCGCCGCCGGATTTCCCGCCATTGGCACCAGAAGCAGCTTCCCGATAAATTTGAAAGGTAGTTTCAAAACGTTCGGAGCTTTTGAAGCCAAGCTGCATCTCTTCATCATTCAGATAAATCTTCTCATACTCTTTGACCGCCACGCATGAGGTGGTCATGCAAAGCAGTACCAAACAAACTAAAACTCCCTTCATTTTTCTACATATTGGTTCGTATCAAAAACGATTCCCGCACTTTTATGGATTTTATTATCCCCATCCACAAGGACCACTTCCACCCCATCCAACTGATTTATTAAATGTATTCCACTGTCCCTCCCCATAATGAAAACGGCGGTTGCCAGGGCATCACAAAGCTCAGCCCTTTTGGAAAAAATGGAAACGCTGGTAACCCCTTTTGTGGGGTAACCTGTTCTTGGGTCAATGATATGCGAATACTTTTCGCCCTTAAAGACGATGTATTTTTCGTAATTGCCCGAAGTGGCCACGGAAGATTCCACTACCGGTAACCATGAGTATATCTTATTCTTTTCAACGGGATTGGTAATTCCAACCATCCATTTTTCACCGGTCTCACGTGTTCCCCATGTAGTCAAATCCCCAGAGGCATTCACAATTCCCCCTTTGACCCCCTTTGAAATTAAAAGTTCTTTCGCCATATCGGCCGCATAGCCTTTCCCTATGGCGCCAAAACCAATTCGCATTCCTTCCTTTTGTAAAAAAACCGTTTGCTCATCCGGGTCAAGAATTATTTTTTGGTGCCCTATTTTTTCTATTGAAGCCTTTACATCGGACGCTGTGGGCATTTTATCCATGGTCCCATCATACTTCCAAATATTGTCCATTGAGGCATAGGAAATATCAAAGGCGCCATCGGTAATTTCGGATATTTTTTTGGAACGCTCAATCAATAGAAATAACTCCCTACTCACCTTGACCGGTTGTATTCCAGCATTTCTGTTGATTTTAGAGGTTTCGGAGTTCTCATCCCAAGAGGAGATCACGGCCTCAATACGTTTAATTTCGGATACGGCCTCGTCAATATTGATATAGCCTATTTCTTCCGTTGGAGCCACAACACTGATTTCAAAAGTAGACCCCATAAGGTGCAATGTCCTTTTTACCACAATATCCTTTTCCTCCTGGGCTTGCAATCCCAAGGCAACCATTAAAACAACTAGGAGGGCAAACCATTTCATTGAAGGAAGGAATCTAGGAGTTTAATATACTTTTTAGGGCCAAATCCTTGATATCCCGTTGTTCCCAAAACATTGGCATCCTTATCCAAAACCAAGACCAAGGGAAAGTACCCCTTTGGATTAAATTGCTGTGCCAATTCCTTATGACTATCCAACAATTCCTGGGGTAGCTCGTTTTTTTTCTTTTTTGGAAAATCGGCCTTATAAAGGACATAGTTTTTTGAAGCGTGTTCTTTGAAAGCTTCGGACTGCCAAATGCTCTTTTCCAGTTTTATGCATGGTGCACACCAATCCGACCCCGAAAAGACCAAAATGACCGGCTTATTTTCTTCGGAAGATTTGGACAGTGCGGTAGCAAAGTCAGGTTGCCAATTTTGGGAAATCCCCAATAAAGGAAGTAGCAAAACCGAAGTACAGAGCCAACGTTTCATTTGGTGAAGACTTAAAGCTTATTCAAAAATACGCAAGATATCCCCGTTCAGTTCTGTGTTGAATATTTTTAAGGGATTGTTCGTGATGGTATTCAATGGAGTTCCGTCCTGATCAAAACGCGAGCCATGGGTAGAGCAGAAAAAAATTCCGCCATTCTCCGTAATAAAACGGACCTCCTCTGTCTGTTGGTGACTACAAATCTGACTGGCAGCGACCAATTCCCCTTCCAGATTACGGGCAACCACCACAAAGTTCTGTCTTATAAAACCCCCATTTGTAGCCAAGGGTGCGGCCTCGGCCGAGGTTAAATCAATGGTGAAATCCACTCCTTCCGGAACCGGAAAGGTTTCCAAATCCTCACCATCCGAGGAACATCCTCCTAAGCAGGGAAATACAACGGCAAAAGCGGCACCTGCTCCTAGGGAGCGCAAAAATTCTTTTCTTTCCATAGCAATTCTTTTTTGGGGTTATAAAAAGAACGCAATTCCGAGGGTATTCGTATTAGGGATACTGGAAGTTTCCGAATTCACTTTGTATGGTCAATCTTTTTTTATCCGATGCTTCCACCCTACCCACTACCTGGGCCTCCACATGGAATGACTTGGAAATGGAAATAAGATCGTCCGCTATGGAAGCATCCACATACAATTCCAAGCGGTGGCCACAGTTGAAAACCTGATACATTTCCTTCCAATCCGTACCGGATTCTTCCTGTATTAACCTGAACAAAGGCGGAATCTCAAAAAGCTTGTCCTTAATGACATGCCCTTGGTCCATAAAATGCAATATTTTGGTCTGTGCCCCTCCACTACAGTGCACCATCCCGTGGATTTGTTCCGAGCTATATTTTTCCAGGATTTTCTTAACGATGGGTGCATAGGTCCGTGTTGGGGAAAGTACCAACCTTCCGGCATCCAAGGAGGTATCCTCAATGGGATCTGTTAGTTTTTTACTTCCGGAATACACAAGTTCCGGAGGAACGGAAGCATCAAAACTCTCCGGATATTTTTCCGCAAGGTATTTGGAAAATACGTCATGGCGTGCAGAAGTCAAGCCATTACTTCCCATTCCCCCATTGTATCCGGTTTCATAGGTTGCCTGCCCATAGGAAGCCAAACCAACAATGACGTCACCGGTCCTTATATTGGCATTGTCAATGACATCGGAACGTTTCATCCGGGCAGTAACCGTGGAGTCCACAATGATGGTGCGGACCAAATCCCCCACGTCTGCCGTTTCCCCTCCGGTGGAATGAATGGTAATACCGTATTTTGCCAAATCTGAAATCAATTCCTCGGTACCATTGATCAATGCAGAAATCACCGCTCCAGGCACTAAGTTCTTATTCCGACCAATGGTGGAGGACAACATAATATTATCCGTTGCACCTACACAGATAAGGTCATCAACATTCATGATAAGGGCATCCTGGGCTATTCCCTTCCAAACATCCAAATCCCCGGTTTCCTTCCAATACATATAGGCCAATGAGGATTTTGTCCCTGCTCCATCGGCATGCATTACCAGGCAATGGTCTTCACTGCCCGTGAGATAATCCGGTACGATTTTACAAAAGGCTTTTGGAAAAAGTCCCTTATCAACATTCTTAATGGCATTATGGACATCTTCTTTAGAAGCAGAAACCCCGCGTTGGGCATATCGTTTGCTGGTATCTAGGGACATAACCAAAGTTTGGGCAAAAATAGAAAAACGAAGTGGGTGGGACGAATGACATAGTTGGAATTCTTATTTTTAAGAAAATTAAACAACCATGAGCCGCAGCCCTCTTTGTCTTTCTTTTGTAGTGGTACTGTTTATTGCCTCCTGCAAAACCGAAAAGAATACGGAAACCCAAACATGGCGTACCAAAAAATCTGCCATGGAAAACGCAGTGCACAATCAATTGCACGAGATAGAAAAGGAACAGGGCTGGTCTTTGCTTTTTGATGGTAAAACACTGGACGGATGGCACTTGTACAACAAACCGGACTCCACCCACTTATCGGCCTGGGAAGTAAAAGATGGTATGATTTACTGTAATGCCACTGATGAAACAAAAGTTTTTGGGGATTTGATAACGGATAGGGAGTTCGAAAACTATGAACTGGTTTTTGATTGGCAGATGGCGGTCAGGGGCAATGGCGGTGTCTTTATAAACGTGCAGGAATCCCCGGAATTTGCTGCCACTTATGTTACCGGTCCGGAATACCAGCTTTTGGAACCGGCACATATGGACACCAAAACGCCAAAAAAACGTCCAGGCTGCCTTTGGGGGTTATCACCACAGCTAAATGAGGTAGCGGCCAAACCCAACGGACAATGGAATACCTCTCGGATAGTTCAACAGAACGGAAAGGTTGAGTTTTACCTCAATGGCAAACTAACGGCATCCGAAGAATTCAATTCCCCCGCCTGGAAACAGAAAGTGGCCCAAAGTAATTTCGCCGACAATCCTGATTTTGGCAAAGCTTCCAAGGGCAGGATAGCCCTTCAAAACTGGTACTTTGAAGCTTGGTTCAGGAATATGAAAATCAGGGAACTTTGATGTTCTACTTAGCGGAAAATTAGTCCCATTGTTTTTCCTGTATAATTTGTCACGGGGTTCCAGTTGCGTACCATTAATATCCTCGAAATCGTACATTCTGGCACGTTCTGCCGCAACCCGGTATTTGCCCGGTTTTTTTAGGATGTTCGGACCCGTTCCCAAAGCGGCAATTCCCACTCCCACAATTATTGATCTCCCTTTCTTGCAATTCTTTTTTTGATTAAGACCTACAAAAGCTGCAAAGCTGCTTTTGTTAGGGTCGCTTTAAAGGTAAAACGTCAAAAAATCACTTTACTAGGCCATAAATGAGACCATTTCGGTGGCTACCTTCCCCAATTCCTGATTTCCATGAATGCTAATTTTATCCTCTAAATCATGGGGACGAAGGCTTTTTGAAAAGAGCTTCCAGGCCGCATAGGAATCTATTGAAACTTCTACCTCCACCGTAGACCCTGGGGTCAACGCAATTTGTTCCCAGTTCTTTCCATTAAATCGCACATACCAATCCCCACGGACAGCTCCGGTTATGTTCATTTGAACTATACTTCCCTTATCCGCTTTAACCTCCCTAAGCGTATGTGGCAATGCGTACATACAAACATCCAGGAACGGGAGGTAAAACTCATTGGTCATAATGCCCTGCACTCCGACCGCATCCCTGATTTGTTGTTGGTGCAAAAACTTTTCCGTGTATTCCCTGGCTATGTGCATCCAGTTTTTGCTTTCACTTTCCCCTGCCCAGGCAACCGGAAATACGGCTTTGTCAAATGGGTCCAACGAGGTGTAATAGTCACAAAAGGGCTTTCCGGTGTGTTTAAGCAAATCTATCAGCATTTCCGGACTCACCCTTTTCATGGCGAGGACCCAATCTGCGTTTAATTGATTGAGAAAGTCCAACAGTTCCTGGTAGGAACCAATTTTGGGGCTATCAAACTTATGGTCGTCCCTAAGCCCTGACAATACGCGTATGTTCCCATCCAATAAGTGGGCCACAACATCTTTAACGGTCCAAAGTTTCGCAACGGTCTGTTGGTTCCAATCGCTTTTATCCAGGCTTTCAAGAAGCTCGATCAGTTTAACGTCCAACTCGGGAAGTTTATGCACCAGTTCAATCATTGGATCTAAAAATTAGGGTAAACCGGTTCAAACGGTTTGTTCGGGTTTTTATCAATTGGTTTTTTCAAATTGTTCTTTCGTCAGTCCAAATACGATTAAGTCATGATATTCCGATGCTTTACGTATGTGTTCCTTTAGTTCACCTTCCTTTGTCATCCCACTCTTTTCCATCACTTTTCCTGAAGCAGGATTTTTTGCCAAATAGGACGATGTAAATTTATTCAGATCAAGATGCCCAAATCCATATTTTATGATGGATTTCGTGGCTTCGGTGGCATAACCTTTCCGCCAAAAGGGTTCTGCAATCCAATAGCCAATTTCCGCCCTATTGAATCTTCGCGCTATGGTCAGTCCAATTCCACCTATAAATTGATTATCGCTTTTACGCTTGATTCCAAATATGATATTTGTTCCATCCTTAAAACCCTGGTTTGCTAAATTGATCCAATAAATTGCATCTTTCTCGTTATAGGGAAAAGGCAGGTTTAGGGTAAAATCCGATATGTTTTTATTTGATGCGTGCTTTACAATAGCGGGAATGTCCGCTGCTTTTAATTTGCCTAAAAACAACCTTTCGGTTTCTATTTTTGGAAATTCGTCCATTTGTGGTCAACGCCCTTAAGCCTATTGTTTTTATGGGTATTACTGTATGATATGGAGTTGTATTCTTCTTGGATTAAGGTAGGCAATTCGTATTGTAAAATGTCACTATTTGATGAACTTTTTTCAATTCTTTTTGCCGTATTTTTTCCTGAAGTTTTGGACAGTCGGAAAAATAGTTCAGTAAAACTTTTCTTTTTAATCCAAACAACCCCTGATCTGCCCTGATAAAAAACCGATCTCCCTCTTTTTTGAGCAAGGACATCGACCACAACGCACTACTTTCCTGATCAAACCACTCCAATTCATAGTGGTTCAACCTTCCTTTACTTACAATCCTTAAAAAATGTTGCTCTCCATTTTTAAAAGCAATGTCGTATCTGGGGTTTTCCAACGAAACCCTTGGAAAGGGTTGTGATTGTTGGCTTAACCAAAAGCTTTTAAAAACAGAACCATCCACACTAAAGCCTGAGACATTTTTTCTTTTGTACTTTTTTCTTTTTCCACTGGTATCCGTTATCCTCACCTTTTTGTAAAAGCTCCTGCCACCAAACCCACGTTCTTTAATATACTGAACCCTACCATATAATGTCTCACCCGTATTTAGGACAAGATAATCTGATTGGTTGTTATCTTGGGCAAATAGGAGTATGTGTGTCGAAAACAATAGTACAATAAAGAAAAATAGAAGCTTCCGTTTGTTCATGGGGTTTTTGGTTTTTTTAAATAGGGTCAGTGGTCTTGTACCAAATCTGTTGAGCCCGAATTGCCAAACGCAGGTCGCCGCGGATAGGCTAACCTTAAAATTAGCAAATACAAGTCTAATGGAAAATCCCTGCTGACCTTCTTGAGCGGCCCTGTTACCGCAGTTAATTTTATAAGGTTGGTATGGGTTACAATCCTGAAGTTGCTTTCTTATTAAAGTACCGCCTTAAAACATAATTTCTTAAAATGCTCAAAATGGTTAAATAAATCGTGATCAACATATTTTTGCCAGAATGATTTTCTATTCCCAAAAGAGGGAATATAAGATGCAATGAAATTATCGTGATCAAAAAGCCAACGGTTACATTCAGTAAACTTTCAATGAAGGATTGCTTTTTAGTCTGCATTGCTTAAAAGTTTGACTTTTGAAGAAATTTCGGATTTTTCCATTCGGATGATCCTATAACCGGAGATGGACGTGTCCAACGTTATGGAATCAGGGCTCTTCTTAATTTGAAAAGCAACGGCGGGCGTTATGTACTGTGTGATGTTTTTATGGACCGAGGTATCTTCCATATGATAATGACCACAATACATGTGGATCGCGTTGGTTGTCCCCGTCAGCATCTCGGTAAGCTCATTTCTGTTTTTAAGTTTTCCTATTTCATCAACTTTTAAGTTGAGCCCAATTACGGGATGGTGCATGAAAATGACAATAGGTTTAGTTGATATGAGCTCCTTTTTTAACCACTCGAGTTGCTGACCATCGATGGTTCCAGAGGAAGAATCCAAAAAAATAAATTTAAAATACGCTTTGAGCGTGCTCCCGTAAAATCTTTCTGAGGTATGGTCTGCTCCTACATCATGGTATTTGGATATCGCATCAAATTTGTCGTGATTGCCCAAAGTAATACGTAGCGTATTGCCTTTTAGTTGCTCAAAGAAATAGGGAATTCCTTCGTTTTCCCCAATATCGCCCGTGCATATAATATAATCTATGTTTTCTTCTTTGATATCCTTTAAAATAGCACCCAATCGTTTTCTTGCCGATACCCGGTCGTTAAAAGGAAATTCCTCGTCCAAGTGTAAATCTGTAATATGCGCTATTCTTTCAATCATTTCGATTGGATTTCCCAGTATCAAAAATAGTAGGGTAGTGTGATGTGGAATTATAAAATCTTGCTGATTTTACAATGATTTTCTGAATTGACCCGGCGAAAGACCGGTGTGTTTCTTAAATAGGCTTGAAAAGTAAGCCGTATCATCAAAACCGCAAGTCATTGCAATTTCAGAAATGGGGTCTTTTGAAGTTTGAAGTTTATTTTTTGCACGCTCCAAACGGATTTTTGTCAAATAACCATTCGGTGTCTTTCCATTGAATTCAGAGAAAAGTCGGTGTAGATAATATTTACTGACCCCAATATCCCTACTAATAGTATCCAAGGAAATCTTTTTTTGAAGGTTGTCATTCAAATATTCCTTGGTCGCAACAATGCGTTTATACAACTCTCTTTTAGTATCCTGTTTTACTATCTTTAATTTTACAAAATTAGCATTGATCGAAACTTGCTCTTGAACGATCAGCTCAGATACCTTAATAAACAAATCATCCATTCGCTCCTTTAAAAGGATTTTGTTGTTTTCATAGAGATGGGCCATTGTATTCAATAAGTGGCTTACCTGAAAAGTCGATTCTCCCTGGGTTACTTCCAGAAAGTGAAACGTATGGTTACCACCAGTGTAAAAATGGGATATTTCATGGATCAGTTCCGGGGATAGGAAGAGGGAAAGGCCTTTTGTTCCCTTTTTTACCTCGGTGGTAATATGGCTATCATTATTAAGAAGCAAATATTGATTTTTTGAGACCGTTATATCTTGGTTATTGTAGTTATAGTTTTTTACGCCATCAATAACATATTTAAGGGTATAGGTAGATTGGTAGGATACCGAAATAGCATTGGCATGATCGGAATACAATATCTTGTTTTCCAACTGACTGGAAAAAGTGGGCATTGAAGTGATTTCCTCAAGTTTTATCATGTCCAATAGGATAATCTACAAGTGGGTTGATGGATTACAATGGTCTTTATGACCATCCATTACGGGTTTAATTTAGTGTTTTTTTTGGTACTGGTGTTTGCAGCGGCCTTGTCAAAGCATGGGAATCTCCCTGCAATTGATCGTTTACCGTGTTGGCAACGGACTTTTATCATTTATACAATTCCGGAGTCACGGAAATCTTTGTGACAAGGACTCCATTTTTATCATAATAATTATAGTCCATAGTGATATTATTATCTCTGTAAACTTTCAACTCAGGGCTATTTTTTATGTTTTCAATCAGGTTTGGTCTGATGTATTTATTGACAGTGTCCAAATTCACTTCAGATTTTTCCAGGTCAAAAAGTGTATAATGATAAATGAAATTGGTTTTTCCCTTGGCTGAGGCACTATCCAATCGAGAGAATTGATCAATTTGCATTGGTGTCTGCTTATTCAATTCCAACGCCGCATTTTTCAATTCAGATTCCAAATCTTTCTTAAAAAGTTGTTGCACTCCATAGTAAGACAGTGCAAAAGCAATTGTTCCAACAATTGCTCCGATTACTTTTCCCTTTTTTGATTTTTCTTTGTCCATTTTTGGTTACGTTATTTTTCCGCTTGTTGCAAATGGTCGGGGATTTATCGATTTAAAAATAGCTAATTGGACGGGTAATTCATAACCCTTATTACCTCCGCTTTGGATTCCAACAAATAGGGCTCAACTCTTTTTTTATAGCATCCCCAAAGCCCTACATTCCTATTACAAATTGTCCATTTTGGAGATTTCGAAAACAACGAATAGACTTTTATCGTCATTTGTTTCCCCAATAATCCTTTCTTTTAAATGATGTTGTTCGCAAAGGTTCGATATCACTTTTACATCGGCAAAATCTGCCCAACCCAAATAAATTTTCCCATTTTTAGTCAAGTATTTTGACACCTTGCCAAAGAAGTATTTTAATGATTTATGGTCCTCATCCCAAACTGACTTTTCAACGATATCAAGTGCTTTGTGATCGGTGTACGGAGGATTTATGGTTATGATATCAAATTTTATACCTGAATGAGGTGGAAAAATATTTGCCTCAAATGCTTTTACCTTGTCATGCAATCCATGAAAGGCAATATTTTCATTTATATTTTCAACTGCATGACGATTGATATCGGTAGCGTATACAATTTTTGCCTTGCTACTGGCGTGAAGTGCGATAATCCCCGATCCGGAACAAGCGTCCAGGACTACGCTGTTATCAGGAATATCCATGGATGCAATCATTAGATGACTATCAACATAGGGAGGAAAAACATTGGGTAAGATTACGATTTCCATATCTTGATGGACTATGTAATATTTTTCCTTTGTCCCTTTAATTTTATTGATGTATTCCTGTTGGACTTTTATGATGGATGCGTCTTTCATTTTCCTTGTTTTTACCCATGCGTTGATATTGCCAACACTATGGTTTTCAACGTATTGGCTGTTCATGATTAACTATTGTGCTCAATTTAAAAGCGGTATAAATGGCCGTTTACGCCTATCTTTTTCTCATGGGATCACGGGTACCGAAGTTAAACAATCGGTCTCCCAAATTTTTTGTGTAGTCGGTTGGTCCATATTTCCACCCGAAATAATGACCAGGACACGTTTCTTTGTTTTTTGGGACCCTAACCATTCCACCACAGCCTTCATGGGCATGGCACAGGTAGGTTCCAAACGGCATTTGAGCAGATGGGTCAACCATTGTGTCCAGTACACTATGCTATCCTCTTCCACTTCATAGAAGCCGTCCAACTGTTTGAGGTATTCAAAAGTGAGGTCGCCCACTGCCATGGTCATGGCCCCATCTGCCAAGGTATCGGGGATGGCCTTTAGCCTTTGGATACTTCCCGTACGTAGGGACTCTGCGGCATCATTGGCATTTAGGGGCTCAACCCCAAACATCTGGGCCTTTGGGGAAAGGGCCCTCGTAGCAATCAGGGTTCCCGACGTTAATCCACCACCGCCACAGGGGGTAAAAACGGCATCAATGGCATCCAATTCGGTCAAGGCCTCCAATGCGGCCGTACCCTGCCCGCAGATAACCTGTCCATGGTTAAATGGCGGTATCCAATAGGCACCTTCCTCTTTGGCAGCTTCCTTTACCAATTGGTCCGTAAGGTCCCTTGTTTTACTCAAAACCACTTTGGCGCCGTACGATTGTGTGGCTTGAATTTTGACCTGGGACGAATACTCCGGCATAAAAATAGTTGCCGGGATTCCAAATTGTTGGGCAGCATAGGCCACCGCCTGCGCATGGTTTCCAGAGCTATTGGCCACAATATGCCTTGGTTTTTGACCGGTTTCCATAAGCCAAGCCACGGTATTCAAACCTCCCCTGGCCTTAAAGGCCCCAATCTTTTGGAAGTTCTCGCATTTAAAAAAAATGTCATGCCCCAACCAGGTATTCAATAGGGACGAAGAAAGAATTGGGGTTGTGTTGATATACGGGTCGATTCGCTTTTTGGCGGCTTGAATATCCTTTAACAGTAGTTCCATAAATCAAAAATATGGATTCCCAATTTTGTGATAACCGCACGGCTTCCCCTATTTCACAAAAAGCAGTTCCCTATACTTGGTGAGGGGCCAAAGATCATCTGAAATCAACCGTTCCAACGCATCCACATGTTCCCTAACCTTATCAAAATAAGGTTTTACCGTATCACAATAGGTCTTGGCCTTCTTGGCAATACTTCCCATATTATCGGTCCTCTTCTTGGCATCCATCATGGCATCCGTCAATTTCTTGGCATCAGTGAGATGTTCCCCTATTTGTTCCAGGATATTTAATTGTGGTTGGGTTATATTCTTGTGTGCTGCGCCGTAGACTTCTTTAAGACCTGCCACATTTTCCAGTAACAGGTTTTGGTATCGAAGGGCCGCGGGCATCACATGATTGTAGACCAATTCACTTAAGATCCTGCCCTCGATCTGTAGATGAAAGACATAGTTTTCGAGTTCCACCTCTTGGTGGGCCTTAAGTTCCACCTCGTTCATGACCCCAGTGGCCTGGAAAAGTTCCAAACTTTGCTTGGAAGTCAATATTTGCAGTGCTTCCGGGGTGTTTTTATTGTTGCTCAATTTTCGTTTTCGGGCTTCTTCCTGCCAATCAAAGCTGTATCCGTCCCCATCAAACCGAATACGTTTGGAAGTTTTGATGTATTCGCGGAGCACATTAAAGACGGCCTCATCCTTTTTAAGGTTTTTCTTATCGATCAATGCATCCACCTCTTTTTTGAAATCCGTTAGCTGTTTGGCAACAATGGTATTGAGAACGGTCATGGGTTTGGCGCAATTCATCTTTGCACCTACCCCGCGCATCTCAAACTTATTGCCCGTAAAGGCAAAAGGGGAGGTTCGATTCCGATCAGTATTGTCCAGGAGGATCTCCGGAATCTTCCCAACCACATTCAGTTTAAGTTCGGTTTTTTCCTGAGGTGAAAGTTTGCCCTGGGAAACCCCTTCCAACTCATCCAAAACACCGGCCAATTGCTTTCCAATAAAAATGGAAATAATGGATGGTGGTGCCTCATTGGCGCCCAGCCGATGGTCATTACTTGCCGAAGCAATTGAGGAACGCAAAAGTTCCTCGTAATTATCCACCGCTTTTATGGTGTTTACAAAAAACGTAAGAAACTGTAGGTTTTTCATGGGGGTACTTCCCGGACTCAAAAGATTGACCCCGGTATCCGTTGCCAGGGACCAGTTGTTGTGCTTTCCGGAGCCATTAATCCCTGCAAAGGGTTTTTCGTGGAACAATACCTTAAACCCATGCCGATTTGCAATGTTTTCCATAACGTCCATCAACAACAAATTATGGTCTACGGAAAGATTGGCTTCTTCAAAGACCGGAGCAAGCTCAAATTGATTTGGAGCTACTTCATTATGTCTGGTCTTTACTGGAATACCCAAAACCATACATTGTTTTTCCAAATCGCTCATAAAACTCAATGCGCGACTGGGAATGACCCCAAAATAATGATCGTCCAACTGTTGGCCTTTTGCAGCATGGTTTCCAACCAGGGTACGTCCGGTCATCAAAATATCCGGTCGGGACTGTGCCAGAGCCTTATCGACCAAGAAGTATTCCTGCTCCCAACCCAAAGTGGCATACACCTTTTTGACGTTTTTATCAAAATATTGGGCCACTGAGGTGGCTGCCTCATCCACGGCATGCAGGGCCCGCAGCAAGGGGGCTTTGTTATCCAACGCCTCGCCCGTATAGGCCACAAAAACAGTAGGGATACAGAGCGTGGTCTTATAGATAAAAGCAGGCGAGGTAGGATCCCATGCCGTATATCCCCTGGCCTCAAAAGTGTTGCGAATTCCCCCGCTTGGAAAACTGGAGGCATCCGGCTCTTGCTGTACCAGTTGATTTCCGCCGAATTTTTCCAAAGCACTGCCATCCGATTTCAAATCAAAAAAGGCATCGTGCTTCTCAGCCGTAGCCCCGGTCAATGGCTGAAACCAATGGGTATAGTGGGTTGCTCCCAGGGACAATGCCCAGGCCTTCATCCCCTCAGCGACCTGATTTGCAATTTTTCGATCTATTTTACTTCCGGAAAATATTGCGGATTGCACTTTATCATAAGCCTCCTCAGTTAAAAACTGCTGCATTTTGCGGTCATTAAAAACATTTTTCGCAAACAATTCCGACCGTTTTTTGTCTTCCGAAATTGCCATTATCTGACGTTTATTGCTTTCTCCAAGTGCTTCAAATCTCATCTTCATGCCAAATCCCTTTTTTAATGGAGATCAAAATTAACAATTTAATAATATGAATGAAAAAAAATGCTTTTTTCTCAAATTACCCTTCAAAAAATGGGGGTAAGTTCATTTTTAATAACTTTTGACTAATTAAACCCCTAAATATTCATGATAAGAGTAAAAAAAATTATTTTTGGCGCTTAAGAAATTTTTTTAAGTAACAACCATAGTTATGAGCAAGGCAAAATTAGAGTACATCTGGTTGGACGGGTACACTCCTACGGCCAACATGAGAAGTAAAACTAAAATTGAAAAAGACTTTAGCGGTAAGTTGGAAGACTGCCCTATTTGGTCTTTTGATGGTAGTTCCACCCAGCAGGCAGAAGGAGGTTCATCGGACTGTTTGTTGAAACCTGTTGCCATCTATCCCGATCCTGCAAGAGCAAATGGGTATTTGGTCATGGCAGAAGTTTTAAACCCCGATGGAACTCCCCACGTATCCAACTCCCGTGCTACCATAGATGATGAAAATGATGATTTTTGGTTTGGTTTTGAGCAAGAGTATTTTATAATGGATACACATACCCAGCTTCCCTTGGGCTTTCCCGTAGGTGGTTATCCAGGGCCACAAGGGTTGTACTACTGCTCCGTAGGAGGAAAGAACACCCATGGACGTGAAATTGTGGAACGACATGCCGACTATTGTCTTGAAGCCGGTTTGAACTTTGAGGGAATCAATCAGGAAGTTGCCTGCGGACAATGGGAATTTCAAATCTTTGCCAAGGGCGCCAAAAGTGCTGGTGACCAAATCTGGGTTGCCCGTTATATGTTGGACCGCTTGACCGAAGAATATGATTATTATATTGATTACCACCCAAAACCTATTAAAGGGGACTGGAACGGTTCCGGTATGCACGCCAATTTTTCCAATTCCATATTGAGAACGGCGGGCAATAAGGATACCTATGATAAAATTTGTGAGGCCTTCAGACCTGTTACAAAAGAGCATATTGAAGTTTATGGTGAGTTTAATGACCAGCGTTTGACCGGTCTTCATGAAACACAATCCATTGACGAGTTCAGTTATGGGGTTTCCGATCGTGGTGCCTCCATCCGTATTCCAATTGCTACCGTTGAAAGTGGCTGGAAAGGATGGTTGGAAGATAGAAGACCTGCTTCCAATGCAGACCCGTACAAAGTAGCTGCCCGAATCATCAAGACCGTGAAGTCTGCAGATGTCTAGTGAATAAATTAGTTGTTGTATAGTGTAAGAACCGCCCAAATGAAAGCCAATTGGGCGGTTTTTTTATGCTTTCATTACTGTAAAAACTTCGGGTTCATTTGTTAGGGCATTCCACAAAACCTTTGGAAAAAAATCGTCCATAAGCCATAAACAAATACGTGGGGAAATGGGAGAAATGCGAATAGGAGCTGTCCTTTAACCCAGAGTTTGACCGCTGATCCTAGGCCAAGGTGAAATATACAAATGTGCCATAGGAAGCAAGGAGGATCAAACCATCGCGCCATCCCAATCGCAATCCTTTGGGAAAAAAGACCAAGGGAAGCACCAGAAATGAAATCCCCAACATCCAAAAGATATCATTGGTCAATAATCCGTCATCCATAACACGTATTGGGGTTATAGTGGATGTAATACCCAGTACGGCCAGTAAATTGAAAATATTTGAGCCAATCAGGTTTCCTACGGAAATCGCCTTTTCCTTTTTTAATATGGCAATAATGGATGCGGCCAGTTCGGGGATACTGGTCCCTACCGAAACCACCGTTACCCCGATGACCCTTTCCGTAACCCCTAGGGAGGCCGCCAAATTTTTGGCCCCTTGAATGAGCAACTCCGAGCCGCCCCAAAGGGCTACGCCACCAAGTCCAAGAAGTAAAACCGTCTTATACAATGGCATGGGGACATCGTCTTCCGGAACTTCGTCCACCACGGCCGTTTTTTGGAAACGCAACAAATAGACCAGAAACAAAAAGAGAAAGATGACCATAACAATCCCTTCATACTGTTGTAACTGTCCATCAAAATAAATAAATGCCACAAAAAGCAATGAGGCCACCATCATAACGGGCCAGTCCGTGGTGTAAAAACTTTTTTTCACATCTATACTGCCCAATATCACGGTCACCCCCAAGACCAACCCCAGATTGGCAATGTTGGAACCTACCACATTACCCAAAGCTAAATCCGGTGAACCATCCAACGCCGCCTTTATACTTACAATTAATTCCGGTGCCGAAGTGGCGAAGGAAACCACGGTCATCCCAATAACAATTTTTGGAATGGAAAGTTTTAACGAAAGGGCCACCGCGGCTTTTAAAAGCCAATTACCGCCTACAATCAGGAAGGTCAATCCCCCAATAACCAAAAGCACATCGAGCATGGATAGTGTATTTGCGACAAATATATGGCAAGAAGAAATGGCTTTCATCAAAAAGCTTTCCCAGAAAAAACTAAAATTTTCGTTAAATAACTACAAATATAGTTGAATAACTATAAAATTCTTTTTACGTTTACCAGATCAAAATGTGACCTATGCAAAAATTGACCAATAAAGAGGAGGAAATCATGAAAATCCTCTGGAAGCTTGAAAAAGCCTTTGTCAAGGAAATCCTTCAGGAAATAAAGGGGGACAAACCGCACTACAATACCTTATCGACCATTGTCCGAAACCTTCAGGAAAAGGGATATGTTGATCATGAAGCCTTTGGAAATACGCACCGGTACTATCCCACTATTTCCAAAGAGCAGTACAGAAAGGTCTATGTAAATACGTCCATAGTGGATTTTTATGATAATTCGTACAAGAGTTTGGTCTCACACTTTGCCAAGGAAGAAAAAATATCGATCGAAGAACTCAAGGAAATCATTAAGCTCATCGAAAAAAACAACTAATGGTGGAATTTGCTATTTATCTTTTAAAGTCGTCCGGAATCCTACTTTTATTTTGGTGCACCTATTGCTTGTTCCTGCAACGGGAAACTACTTTTGGTGAAAATAGGATATTCCTAATATTGGGTATTTTGACTGCCGCATTACTTCCATTCGTTAAGTTAAAACGCACGGTATCCCTTCAATTGGTCCCTGCCCAGGACAATGGGGAATCCATCACGGAGGTACTTCCTTCGGATTCCGCGTTCCCTACTTGGGTTTCCCTATTACTCTTTATCTATATTCTGGGGTGCCTCTTTTTCCTCATACGTTTTCTTATACAATTGAAATCCATGAAAAGACTCTACAGAAATGGGCGTACGTGGCAGGAAGGTGATTTGTTGCACGTAGAGACCCAGGAAAAAATAGCGCCCTTTTCCTTCTTTAAAAGCCTTTTTTACAATCCCAATCAATTTCATAAAAACGAACTGGAGGCCATTCTGGCCCACGAAAAAGTACACGCTAGGGATTGGCATAGCGTAGATGTGGTATTCGCAGAACTAGTAAAGGTATTGCTATGGTTCAATCCATTGATTTGGATGTACCAAAAGAAGGTACAGCAGAATCTGGAGTTTTTGGCCGACGCGAAAGCCATTCATACGTTCAATAGAAAATCCTATCAGTATTTAATGGTCAATCAAGCAACAGGATATCAATTTTCAATCACAAATTCTTTTTATAATTCATTAATCAAAAAACGAATAGTCATGTTAAACAAAAATCAATCAAAACAAATGAAGGCCTTGAAATCCCTCATTGTGTTACCCTTTTTAGCCGTATTCTTAGTAGGTTTTAACACGGAAACGGTCTATCAGTTTCCAAATGAAAACAGCCCAAATAGCGTTGAACCCTACAAAAAGGTCGAACTCATCATCAATAAGGACACCTCTGACGATGAGCTTAGGGAAATGAAGAAAACCCTGGCCGAAGATGATGTTGACTTTAGTTACACCACCGTTCGCAATGATAACCGGGAAATCATTGATATTTCCCTGCATGTATCCGGTATTGGCAAAAACGGCGCTGCTTTTGATAACTCCCACAATACATCGGATACCAAAAATGGGATTTCCCCATTGTTCATATTGGTCGATGTTGAAAACAATTTGGTTTCCATCGGCTCCAAAGGGGCATACAAATCACAAACCACAAACGTGTTTACCAATAAAAACAGGGTTTGGGTGAGTACTGGGGATGATGAACCTAAAGAAGTGGTGATCAAAAAAGAGGATGGCGTAAGCAAAGTCTTCATCAATGGTGAGGAGGTTGATGAAAGTGAGCTACAAGAGCACGATATACAGGTTCATGTGGACGAGGACCATGATGAAAGTGTACACATGTATATTTCCGTAGATGCCGACGAAAACGCAAAAAAACCTTATAAAATCAGCAAACACAAAGCTAAAAATGGGAAACAGGTAATGGTTGTAAAAGACTCGGACGATGATTCCGATATTGAAGTACTTAGCGGGGATAACGGTTTCTTTTATGTTGATACCGATGGAAAAGAACCGCTGTACGTAATTGATGGAAAGGAATCCTCCAAAAAAGAAGTAGAACAACTATCTCCCGATGAAATCGAAAGCGTAAATGTCCTTAAGGGAAAAGCGGCCACAAAAAAATATGGTAGAAAAGCTAAAAACGGAGTGGTCGAGTTTACCACCAAGGCGAAAAACTAGCCAAAAAGCATTCCATTTCCACTCAGAAAGCCAACCTAAAACGGTTGGCTTTTTTTGTTGGTCAAAAAACGAAAACGCAAAAAAACACGATTTTTTAAACGAAATGCCCCTTGGTTTTTGAAAAATCCCTTAAAAACCCCCTACAAAACCTACAGTTTGGAGTGAAAACCTCATTCTGTATTTACATTTATAAACTTCAATCAAGGAATAAGATAAAATATTGAAACAGATTTCATTTTTTTACTTACATATTTATATTCAATTTCAATATTTAGCATCAAAATATTTGTAAGTATGATAATTATCATGATATATTGAAAAAACAAATCAAAAACGGAGTTTAAATCAATCAAAACTGAGTAGCAGCATAACTCAGTATCAAAAAACAATTCATCATGATAACCTTAGCTAAATTGTTGCTCACATTTATCCTTTCCATCTTGGCGGTGCTTTTGTGAGCAACTTCCCGCCAAGGATTTCCAAGTGAAATCAAAAAGTATTGTCCAACCCTTTAAATTTTAGACCTATGTTAACTTTCTTAGGAGTACTTGTTATTGTCATTGGTTTAAGTACGCTTGTCCTTAAACCGATTTTTAAAAATTCGAACTTGCTCAAATGGTTCAACACCCGAAAAAGCCTGCAAATTGTTTTGGTAGGTATTGTGTTGAGCGTTGTAACCGGCACTTTTTTCTATGCGGAGCCAGGTACTGCTTATGCGGTACAATACCCGTGGGGTGGTCAAAAAGCGGTTTTCCGACAGGGAATCCATACCAAAATGTGGGGTAGGCTCATCCCTATTCAGTTTGAACTGCCCATTAAATACGTCATTCCAAATGGCGAAGGGGAATTGGGAGAGCAGAGCGAATATGCCAATGTTGATAAAGCCAAATATTGGGCTTTCAGTGATGCGGTAAAAGCACGGATTGCCACTTCTGTGGTCATCAGTATCAATACCGAAGATGAGATACAATTCCTATCCGTTGCGGACAGGAACAAAACGGAGAAAAACCTTATTCGCTCACGGATCATTCCGAATATTGACCAGAGCATTAAAAATACCTGTAAACTAATGGATGCCCAGGATTATATTTCCGGGCAGGCCTCGGACTTTGATCGCTACTTTAAGGACCAATTGGAAAACGGAATGTATGTATTGGAAGAGTATGTGGCCAGCGAACCCCAGGAAATCATTGGGGACTCCGCAACAGTAAGGACCGTTGTGAACAAGGAGAGTAAACAGAAGCGTTTTCGAATAAAATTTAAGGATGGCCTCCCCGTACGTGAGAAGGGCAACTCCCTTAAAGCCTATGGATTGACCGTTGTACAAGCCGTGGTTACCGAAATTGACTGGGAACAAACCTTTGATAAGCGCCTACAATTGCAAAAGGAAGAAGTGGCACAGACCCAACTTGAAAAGCAACAGGCCGAGCGGGAGTTCTATCGCGCACAAAAGGAAAAGGCCCGTGGTGAGGCGGAAAAGGCTGCAGAACGCGCCCGATTGGAAAAGGAACAAATCCAGAAAACGATTGCTGCGGAAACCGAGGCAAAGGTTGCCGAATTCAACCTGGTCAAGGAGAAAAAGCAATTTGAAGTGGAAAAATTCAAGGCGCAGAGCAAAAAGGTAGCCGCAGATGCCGAGGCCTATCAAAATGCCAAATTGGTCAATGCCGGTTTAACACCCCAGGAACGTGCCGAGTGGGAGTACAAGACGGCAGTAGGAGTAGCCGGACAGCTGAAAAGCCTAAACCTACCTGAAATCTATATTGATGGAAATGGGGGCAAAACCAACGATGGTAATTTATTGGAATCCCTGATTGGTGCAGAATTGGCCAAAAAGATGATGGAAAGCAATCAAAAATGAAACTACCCCTTAACCAAATGCCCTGATGTGATAGTCAGGGCTTTTTTAGTAGATTGCAATCCACAATACAGCAAAATGAAATCACTCTTTAAGTTCCTGGCCAAACTCAACAAAGCACTACTTCCTTCCTTCACCAAACAACAATTGGATTTGGCCAAGGCAAAAAAATGGCAGTTGGCCCTTATTGGATGGCGTTATTACGTCACTAAAAATGCCCTGGATCAATAGGTCAACAAGGACTTGATGGGATAGCCATTCAGTTTCTGTTCCCCCTGTAAAAAGCTTAAATGGATAATGAAATTACATTGTACCACAAGCCCTCCTAGATTCTCCACCAACCTACATACGGCCTCCGCGGTACCTCCCGTGGCCAAAACATCATCATGGATCAACACCCTTTCCCCTGGCTTTATGGCATCCAAATGAATTTCCAAAGTATCCGTACCGTATTCCAAGTCATAGGATTCTGAAAGCTTATCCGCAGGAAGCTTCCCCTTTTTCCTTATGGGCACAAAGCCGGCATCCAATTTATATGCCAATAAAGGGGCAAAAATAAAGCCCCTGCTATCTACCCCCACAACCTTGTCCACCTCATGATTTCCGACAAAATCATAGAGTGTTTCCGAGGCTCTTTTAATTGCCGTGGCATCCTGTAGCAAAGGGGTAATATCCTTAAATAGGATTCCAGGTTTAGGAAAGTCTTTTACATCACGTATATATGAATCAAAATCCATTGCTTTTAATTGATGGGTTTTGCCATAAATTTAAAAAGAAATATATTTGCACCCCTAATTATAAAGGCCTCGTGGCGCAACTGAATAGCGCATCTGATTACGGCTCAGAAGGTTGCAGGTTTGAATCCTGCCGAGGTCACCAAGAGCAAACAACAAATTGCTTTAAAACCATGTAAGTCTTATGATTTACATGGTTTCTTGGTTTTTAGGGGTTCATTTAATTTGATTGGATATGCTCTAAAATGGTAGCTATCCGTCAGTTATTTTTCAAAGTGTCAGTTGAACTGACACTTTGCTTAAAACCATCTTATTGAACTGGTATAGTTGATTTGACTTTCGTCTCGATGAATGTTAATTTTTAAAGACGGCAACTATGCGTACAAAAAACACTTTTTCCATCCTGTTTTGGGTAGACCAAAAAAAAGCAAAAAACAACCAAGCACTAATCTATGCGAGAATTACCGTAAATCAAAAACGGGTGAACATTAGCTTAAAATGCAAAGTGAACCTTGACAATTGGGGGGTAAAAGCCAAAAGAGCCATTGGAAGCTCCAAAGAATCCAAACACATCAATAAATACTTGGCACAAGTTGAAACGTCTCTATTTCAGTGCTATAGTGATTTAAATTTAAAAGGAGAACTGGTAACGGCCAGCTTGATCAAAGCAAAATATCTTAATGAAGATAGTGACACAAATACTCTTCAGGAAATTCTAAAATACCATAATCAAAAAATTGAGAAAACACTAGCACCAGGCACCATCAGAAATTTTGGCATTACCGAGAATTACATAAATCGGTATTTGCAACAGAAACTGAAGACTTCGGATATTTTCTTAAGGCAGCTCAATTATAGATTCATTTCCGATTTTGAAACCTTTTTGATTGGATATTATCCTAGCGGTCATCCTAAAGCTATGAGCCATAATACCGTGATGAAACATCTACAAAGGCTTAGGAAGATAATTACATTGGCCTACCACTTGGAATGGATGGATAAAGATCCCTTTGTCAGGTGGAAACCTACGTTTGAAAAGAAACAACGTGAGTTTCTAAGTGTAAATGAACTTTCCAATCTTGAAACATATGCATTTCCATTGGAACGACTGGACAGGGTTCGCGATTTGTTTGTTTTTAGCTGCTATACCGGTATCAGCTATGCTGATATCATAAAACTGACTCCTGATAATATTGTCCTGGGAATGGATGGCAGTCGGTGGATAGCTACCAAAAGACAGAAAACAAAAACATCTATTAAAGTTCCGCTATTGGACAAAGCCGAATCCATTATTGAAAAGTATGCCGAAAATCCAATTACAATGGTTTCCGAAACATTACTTCCAGTACTCACCAATGAAAAAATCAATTTGTACCTAAAAGAAATAGCCGATGCGGTTGGGATTAAAAAGAATCTTACCTTTCATATGGCAAGACACACCTTTGCTACTACTGTTACATTATCCAACGGAGTACCAATTGAAACGGTATCAAAATTACTAGGTCATACCAAATTGGCCACCACACAGATTTATGCAAGGGTTTTGGACAAAAAAATAAGTGATGATATAAATATGCTTAAAATCAAATTGAATCAAAAAAAAGAAAGGAATACAGCTTCATCTTAGAAGTTGTATTCCCCTGTTCCCTTTCTTCTCCCTCAACTCAATCTCTAACCGTTCATCATCTCCCAATACAAATTTGGGCAACACGTATACGAAACGTTGGACCTGGCCATGGGCTACGGAAGTTGGCATTTGATGTTTGTAGATGGGCTTTTGTTCCAAACGTTGATGGGAGGCCTTACGCTTTTTATTGCCATTTACAGTAAAGACCTTGAGGTAATCAATATCGAAATCGATACCCGAACGGTTGACAATCTCCATGACGAAGAACACCGCGGAACCGTAATACGTCATTTTTTGCAACTGTAGTTTCAATCCTTTTTTACGTTTGACCGCCACGCGTTCGCCCTTTGATCGTAACAGATAGGAACAGGCCCTTTGGTAATAATCGGCCTTATCGCTGGGAAAAACATCAATTTTTTGGGGCTCTGTGATTCTGGCAGGCCTTTCATTTCCAATACTTTCGTTATCGGAAAGAAAATAATTCAGCTTTGACAACTGCTCTTTATACTTTAAAATATAGGAATAGACCTGGCCATTTTTGGTTACAGTAAGTAAGTTGCTCTCAGCTCCGGGAGTCGCTTGTAACAATCCAAAATATTGTTCTTTTTCCCGGTTGTAGGTGAACACAAAATGGTCGGCTCCGGTAATGCCCTGACGAATAGGCTCTGGAAAAAACAGGGCTACATTTTTTTTATCATTGGCATAAATGGTATCTAATGTTTGTTGGGCAGCTACCAGGTTTGTAAAAAGTGTTATGGCAATTATGATTATAGCTTTCATAGTATGGGTTTTAAAATGAGTTGGTAATTATCGTTCACGGTAACTTTTACAGTGCGGTTGTTTCGCTGGAATATCCTTTTAATGCCACTTACTTGTGGCACACCAACGATATTGATGTCATCCACAACATCCTCTACCACTTCTTGGGTGGCCTCGGCCCTAAAGCTGTTTTCAATATAAATGCCCTCGCTTCCGTCCTGAAAATCGTAAGCGGCCAACTCAACAGGACGATGGTCAATATTGGTAATGGTTAGTATTGTCCGGTTGGGTCTGAAGCTCACAAAACCATAAATAGGGGTATTTCTTCGAAAAGTGCTTCCATTGATAAGCGCATCTTTGGTCAGGCGCATTTGCAGACGATAATTGTTGCGAACCGTCTGTGTGCCATCCACCCGTACATAAATAAAAGCATCCGTATTGCGGGTTATGAGGTTTTCGTTTTCCAACGGGTTTGAAGCAAAGAACAATTGGTGCTCCAGCCCCAGTTCCATTGTATTGGTTTCAGGTTCGATTGTTGTTTCGGGAGCAGTTAGGGTTTCTTCCTTTATTTCTGAAATAGGTGGCTCAGTATCCTCAATTGGTCTTCGATAGGAAGCCGATTCGAAATCAATGTTACCTTCATTATAGATACTGTCAATGATACGCTGCTTTTCATATTCCATATAATCGGGATTGAAGTAACCCTTTTCATCAATCATATGATCAGGGTAAACCGACGGCGCAGTTGTTTCCCGTTCCTCTTTCAGGTCGTCCAGAGCTTCTAATTTGGAATCATACTCCTTTTGCTCATCGCCCAATTCTGGAACTGTAATCTGATTGTTTTCAATCGTTGGTTCTTCTTCATCTCCTAATGCAATGACGGCATAGGAACCAATAAACAGTACTACACATAAAATGACGGCTACAAACACGATTTTATTCTTTTCAATTTTCATAATCTTCTAGCTTTTTAAGTTTGTTTTCAAAAAAGTTGGTAATCAATAATCCGTGGGTATTGTTGGGGAAGTTTCTATCCACATGGACAATACTTCCTGATGTGGTCAATTCATAAATGTCGATTATCGACCCACGATTGATTTCAAAAATGACAGTGGTCTCAAATCGATAGGGTTCTTTTTGAATATCGATTTTTGATTCAATTTTCAATACCTTTTGCACCAAAGAGTATTGTAATAATCTATTGTAGACGCCATCAGCTTTTTTCTGTCTGTACAATGCATCTATAGAACTATTTCCTAACCATAAAGCTTTCTCCAGGTTCTTTTCATAATTGCTCGCATCAATGTGGTAGAAATAAGTATGGAACAGTTCTAAATGTGATAATATTTCTATTTCCAAGTTTTCATTTTGCTGTACCATTTTAAGGGGAATGACACTTCCGTCCGAATTGACCACAAAGGCATTATTGACGGATTCTTTGTGAAGCTTTATGACCATAATTACTGAGATGGTACAGGTCAAAACTGCTCCAATAACGACTGCCAGAACAATGAATCGGTTCAGGCGGAGGACGTTGTAAATATTTTGATAAGGTGTTTTCATTTGATTAGGCACTAAATAATTTGAACACAAAAGAGGTCGCTCTTCTGTAGAGTTTGAACTTCAACAATACTATAAACCCAATGGAGCCAAATTGGAGCAATGGTGCAAAAAATGTACTTCCCCAATCCGTTCCAAAAAGCGTGTTCCAAAAGTTGGTATTGATTTCTGTATATAGGTTGTTTACAAACACATTGACGAGAAAAAAGGCAGGCACCAACATATATACTCCTGCATAGAGCTTAAAGAAGTTGTAAGCCAATGAACGGAACCTTTCAAATACAGCAAGACTAATCACCAAAGGAAAAAAAGCCTGCATGATACCTAAAAGGAAGAAGCGTTCTGCAAGGAATAAGGGGTAGATGAACAAATCCAACAACCAAAGGAATATCCCAATGATAAAAGCCAGCATCTTTAAGCCGTACAGCGGTGTAACCAAAGCTTCGTATAACATGGCCATTGCTTTTTTGGCGGCTTCCAATGCGCCCACATCCTGCTCCAAATCGATGTCTTGCATCTGTAACGGGAGGAGCGCAGGAGCCGTGTCTCGATATTGGGTTTCGATGGCCACAAGAATGGTGTCAAAAACATCCAATACCTGTGTTGAGAAAATGACCAGGATAACCACCGCAAAATTCTTAACCAGTTCTGCAGGGGTCAGCCCCCAGGTATACCCCTCATTGTTAGCAACACCTTCATTGTACTTTTTGAGGATATTGATAAGAAAGAACAGAATGGCCAGTGTCTTCATTCCAGTAATGGTATACTGCGAAAAGTCACTGTTCTTGATAGTGGTAAAAACCGCATCAACATATTCCAATCCTATGCCCAAAAAGATACCTGCCATTAGTAATTGGTTTCCCTATTATTGATTTTATCCTGCATTTCACGAAAGGCAATAATCTCACGGCAGCGTTTAGTTTTGGCTTCAATCTCAGCTACCATTTCTTTGGATTTTAGTTCCATGTTCTTCAGGACTTCCGCACGTTCTGCATCGGTCATTTTAAGCGTATTACTGGATAATATCTGGTCGATATATTCCAATCCATATAGAGAGTTTTCAATAATGGAATTAAAGGATTCTGAAATACGATTCACTTCATCAGGTTTGATATAGGGTGAATTGAGAATTTCCCGTAAATCGTCCTGTACAATATTGAACAGGCGTTGGTTGTTCTTTGCCATTTCCCGAACTGCCTTAAGCTGTCTGATGACATTGTTGACCTTTTCTATGTTCTCTTTTTGGGTTTTTAGAAACTGTACTGTTTTCAGCAATTGTGAGGTTTGTTTTGCCGATTCTATCAGGGATTTGGTAAAGTTGATAAAATTGGTATTGTCATACACTGGCATCCCCTGGCCCGTAGCACGGGCAGGCAATAAAATGGTTATGGCAAATACCAATACTAGAATCTTGATTGTTTTCCTCATTTGTGTTCTTTTTAAAGATTAATAGTAAACCAGCCTATGGCCGGTGTTTAATGAATATGTTTATGGCTTCTTCCATATTATTGGTGTCATTATAAATGGCCATTATGGCCTCGTTTTCCTTCCCATCCGTGAGGTAAGCGGCATAGACCTCTTTGGGTACTTCGAGACGAAAGATGTTGCTCTCCTTCCCGATCTTGATGAACATTTCCGTGTACTTTCTATCTCCCGTAAGGTTGTTTCGAATGGATTTCAATTGGTTCAGATCGTGGCTCGACAGGTTCAATCGCTTTTGAAGTTCTTCGTACCCTTTTTCGTTCCGAAGGCTGTAAATGACCTGTGTATTCTCCAGGATACTGGCCGATGTGGAATTGTTCGGCAATTGATTGATGGATTGTAGAATGATACCAATGGCCCCATTTTGTTTTCGGATAGCTTGATAATAGAATTCCACGCTTTCCAGAACATTATCGAATTTGAGCTGTTTGGCAAACTCATCAAATAGGATAATACCTTTTTCGGAACGGTTACGCCAAATAGTTCTTTGGATAGCTGACTTGATTAGCTTCAGCATTACGGAAAGGATTTCCTTATTGTCCTTAACTTCATCCAGTTCAAAGACGATCATTCGCTTATCCTCAATCTTATAGGTCTGGTCTTTGTTCACATTGAAGAGGAAGCTGTACAACCCATCATTTACATATTCCGAAAGGATATGCAGGAAGTTGTAAACACTGAAATGCTCTTCCCCTATATTAAGGGTCTCTATGAGGCTATCTTTTTTATCGTCTATAAACTGGTACAAAGAAGCCAGTGAGTGGTTTGATCGGATATGCTTGTAGTAATGCAGCAGCACCTTTTTAACAGCTACTTCTTTGGCTTTTGAGACCTGGTTACCCTCGACCATTAGTTCCAATAAGAAAATAGCAAGGTCTTCCAATCGCTCAGGGGTCAAATCTGCTTCATTGGAAATGTAAAAGGGATTGATACCCAAATTTTTTCCCTGCTCATATCGTAAGATGATATGGTCATTGGGATAGAGCTTGGCAAATTTGGAGTAAGAACCTCCCAAATCGATAATGACCAGCCGAACGTCGGCTTCGAAGTATTGCCGTAGTATATTATTGGCCAAAAAGGATTTACCTTCTCCCGTTGGGGCGAAAATGGCAAAGTTTCTGGCTTTGATGCGTTTCTTTTGCTCATCCCATACATCCTTTAAAACTGGAATATTGTATTGTCTGTCATTAAAAATGACGCCAGTGACGTCTGACAAATAATTTGTATTGTTGATGTATAAGCACAACGCATGTTTCAGATCGGTGACGTACAGATCTTCGTTGGAAAAATTAGAACTGAAACAACAATAAGAGTTAAGGAAGTAATGCTTTCGTTCTTCCCCTTTCGGATAGTACGGTACGATGTCCAGCTCCTTAAATTCGGTCTTGATCTTCGAGGCAATAGTTTTTAGCCGTCCGGCTTCCGGACACCAGAAAACAATGTTGAGATGCCCACGTATAATTCTTGAACTATCGTCTTCATTAATTCTAGCAACAATAGCTTCAATCTTCTTTTGAACGACCTTGTTCTGTGTTCCGAAGTTGGAACTTTTGTTAAGCTCTTCAATTTTCTTGTCCAACAATTTTCTCCATTTGTGTTTGTCATCCAGGTAAATGATTTGGTTGATGATGTGGTTTTCATTCAGGTCCAGTCCCAAGCCATCAATAAAACCCTGATGGAACACAAAATCATTCGAAGTAAACTTGTCATTGGTCTTACTGCTTTGTACTACATCACCGAAACAGAGTTCGCTATTTACAGCCAATACATCAAAATGGTTCTCACCAATTTCAATGGCCGACTTTTTTAATTGAATATCCGTATCAAAGCCCTCATTAAAACCATTGAAGTATGCACTCGTAAGCTGTAAAATTTCGTTCTCTTTTAATTGTCTCAGGGACACCCTGCGGCTGTTATTGATAAAGGAAACCGCATCGTTTACCGAAGCAATAAACTCCTGAACATTATGGTCCAGTTGTTTATGAATGCCCTTTTCCACTTTACGGAAAGGGTTGGTAAACTTGGAAGCATTCAATGGTTTATCCAAAGGCAGCGTGAAGTACAAATAGGATTGATGGATTAGGCATTCCCTTTCCTTAAAATATCGATAGGTCGCCTTTTCCAAAAAGCTTTCGTTTGGTAGATTATTGGCCTCATAGCGATGTTTTTTGTAGATATCCTGCTTATGGATAACCGTACTTGTTGGCAAGGACTTGAATGCCTGAAACCAAGAGCCGTGTATGTCCTCAAAATCGGTTGAGGATAGGGAATAGATTTCTGGCAGGTCTGCTTTATAGCACAATACAACATTGCCATTACTGGCAAAAACGATGTGCTTTTCTATGCTCAGGATAGGATGATATGCGGATAGGTTAATTTTCTTCATATTGGAGTTGACTTTCTCGTTTATTACTGATGGTGGTTGGGAATACTTTTTTGAAATACAATAAGGCTGGGTGTTTGGTCAGTTGTGTCAATACCACATATAGCCCTCCGTTAAAAAGGAATACCGATATGATGACCAAAAAGCTGAACGAAAAGATGATCAGCAGTAATGACCCGATGACTGATGTCATCATCAAAGCGAACAATGAAATGGGCAACCCCATTATCACTGCTCGCTTTCGGATATCCTTATAGATTTCGTAGCGTTTCACGTTACACTACGATGCCTATGAGATAAGTAAATATGCCCACTACCGCACCCGCAATAAGTACGAAGACCAATACACGGGTAATTCCTTTTTTGAGATCTGCGTTCTCACCAAAAAAGTGTCCTGCATTGAATAGGAAACCTATTAGAAAAATGACTCCCAGAATAATAGGAAAGATGGCCCGTATGGTATCGGAAACATCGTTAACGGAATCTTCAATACCCCCGATCTGGGCAAAAATCGGAGTTGAAATCAGGATTAATAAGGTGGTAAGGCACGTTGTTCTTTTCATACAGTTTTGCTTTTCATTTTAGAGCAATTTTGCTGTATGAAAAGTAGAATCTAAATCAATTTAAAATACTGATAACCAATAATCTGAATACAAAATAATATTTGATTTTGTTTGTGTTTTTTTGATACGGATTGGTGTCAAACTGTACGAAAAATTGAAGCACCTATGTTGATAACTCCAAAATCTTAGAATCGCTCAACGCTTAGAAACGTCAGTTTTGTGATTTTACTATTAAAAATGTGTTTGGTGTTTGGTCAGAAAAACGTTGTGGTCATTGACCCCGGACATGGTGGCATTGATTCGGGTGCCGTTGGTGTAAATGGCAGTTATGAAAAGGATGTGGTTTTAAATGTTGCCAAAGCCATTTTGAAGCTGAACAAATCCCTTTTTGATAACGAATTGGATATCTATTTGACCCGATATAGCGATACACACATTTCTTTATCAGATAGAAGTCGATTGGTTAGCAGTTTAAATGCGGATGTATTTGATGTAGAATTTATATGTTTCATTCCCCAATCAGTTCTGTAAAAACTGTTCAAATAATACCTTAGCATAATATTTCCCATACCGATTTATTAAATACTTACTGAATAAAATTGGTAGTAAATAAAGAATGCCAAATCCGATGCTAATATTGAATGCTAATAAATTTGGAGTAATACTATTAAAAAAATAAAGGTTTAGTAATGTAACCAATAATGCTATTGAGCAACCACCAATTAAATTTCTGGTAAAACCGTATTCTATATTGTGTTGTAACAACAAATGATTATCACGCGTTGCATTCCTAACTTGGGCAACAGCACTCACAATAGTTTTTCGGGCTTCTAGTTCATTTTCGTCTTCTTCATTTTTAGCAAGAAGCTCAACACCAAATTTTTCCTTAATTTTTTCACGAATATTTCTTTTTACACTTTCTGCAAAGAAGGTGCTCGAATGAAGTAAGAAATTGGTTGTAGGCATATTTATTTCATCTTTAAAAAATATTTTTTGAAATAATTCTTTAGATACAAATCTGTTTATCTGAATCATCAAGTAAATTATGGCTACTGAAATAGTTATGTCGCTTACCCACTTGTACCCTTTAAGGAAAGCTATAAAGTCAATTACTTTGTCGCTAAAGCCGAAATAATACAGTGTTAGTATTGGGATAACACAAATTATAGTCGGAAATAACCGGGCCTTAATGTAATATTCCGTTGTTTTCATTTTATAGAGAATATATTGTTTTAAATCTTGTAATTATCAAAATAGGTTTTGTGTTTTTTATCATCACCAAAAATGGACATTAGAGCTGGTTGACCATTCAGTTTAGCTTCATTTAATAATTCTGCAAATTGGACTTTGTCGTCCCCACTCATCCCTAACCCGCAATTTTTTGGATGGCTATGCCACTCGCCAAGATATTTAAGGTTATCATTTGTAACCTTTCTGATGACCTCTAACTTTTCTCTTACACCTGTGATACCACGTATAAATAATGTTGGTCTTTCAATACTATCCTCTGGGGCTAATATGGTACCAGTTATGTATACCTTCTTATAGAAGTTATCAACCGCCCCGATTAAGATACCACCTGTCTCATTGGGCAACTTTTCAATTCTAAAATTTGATATTTTTTCAATAACCCTTTCATTGAAATATATTGTCCATCCTTCAATTTTTTCTTCTACCCAGTTATCTATTTTAAAATTATAATAGTTGACACCATTATACTCGTTGATTCTCCAGAGATCAATAGATGCATTGGACTGGTTTAGTTTGCTCTTGAAAGCTTTTGCAGCAATGCCAGAAAAAATGGAAATATTCTCTTGAGGTATTTTAGAAGTGATATCCCTACATCCACGTGCATATCGAATCTTGCCTTCTTGTTCAAAGTCTAAGTGTTCAGCCAAATCTGGATTGGCCAATAACCCCTTATAATATTGCATTTCTAAAATATCAAGTAGATAATGACCTTTAATATCCTCTGAAAGCATCACCAAATCACTGCCAATAGGATTTAAGAATGACGAAAATTTTCTTACATCCTTTAACTCGTTTGCCAAATAGCGTTCAACCCCAATTGAGGTAGACATATCCATAATGGCATCGGACTTTTGCAGTTTTGTTTTTTCAACTTCATAAATGGTTTTAGGGATAGGCTTAGAGAAATCTTGGTCGTTTAAAAGAATATTCGCTTGATTCGAGATTGCTTCTGCTTTGTTTTCCGTAATATGGTTCTCAGTATTTGTTGAAGCATGTCTGATGAAATTGTGAGGGAGTAAAATATCTTTATCTATAAGATTCCATTTACCAAAACCACTTCGTGCAAGATTCATGAAAAATTGGGAGCCTAAAGCACCAATACCAATTAAAGAGAAAATAGAGTCTGACCACTTGGGGTCTATTCCACTGTAAAGCTGTGCAACTGTTTTACTTAGGCTTGGGTGCGGGTTTAGTATCTCTACACCAATGGGTGAGAGTCGATTCTCACTATAATCTGGTTTAGCTTCAAAAATTGAGTGAAGGTTTACAATAGTACGACCAAAAATACTAGATAATAGTCCAAGAGTAGCATTAATCTTAAACCCCACCATTGTTGGTTCTTCAGTTCGGCTATCTCTTAAAATTGGAATTTGTACTATCAAAAAAACTAGGCCTTTCCAAAAATCACCGTTAATTCCTTCCGACACGTCAAAATCCACCAATTCGAAAATTTTAGGTTTTATAAGAGCCATTAAATCAATGTCTTTTTCTGCAAAAAGTTGATTCAAATTATAGAGATTCTCAACTCTCTGATTCACGACACCGTTTTCTATGGGCTTGGTAAATACCGACAACCTATGCATAGGAGTACCAATAGGACTATCCGTTGTTTTATAATAGCCACCAGGTAATTTTTTTACATGGATATGGTTTGGATTAATAATAATTCCCTTGCTTCCAATTACAAAAGGCTCTAATGGCTGATCCTCTTGGTGTAATTCATCCCTAGCCGTGAGTTCGAGCCAGTTTTTAATGGATTGAAGAAAGTACGAGCCAGACCATTGGTGCTTGAGCTCTTCGAACCTATCTTCGAATACACAAAGACTTACCGGTCTTTGGGTTTTGGTGATGTTGGTATGCGGTAACCCAACAGGAAAATCATCTCTTAGGGCAAAAACTTTGGGTAGTTCCTGATTATTTTCTGAAGTGATTATAACAATTGTCTCTTCCTGCCTAATATCGTTTATTGGACTGTTGGGGATATCGGGTAGAAAATTTAGTAATAAATACTCAGCATTATTTGAGCCTTGTAATATATCCAACAGGATTAGAGTCCCGCCGAAAGCATCTATAGAAGAAACTATTTGTTTTGAATGGTCGTTTTTTAGTTCTTCAATCTTTACTTTCTTGCTGGATGGATTGGTATAATCTTGCTTCATATTTATCCTGCCCTTCCAGCTCTTGAAGGTTTGCTCACTCCCATACTGATTGCAGCAGTAGTTGCTTTAATCAGGGTAGCTCCATAATCATCTATTTCAAAGACGATTGGTTTTTCAAAGTCTTCATAAAATTTCTGTGTGTTTTTAAAATTGCTTTCACCAACAACATCGACATATTCCGTTCTTGCCGGATAATGGGGAGGGTTATCACTATTATTGACTATTGCTTTGGAGGTAGCCACTACTTTGGCTCCTGAAAGTTTATAGTTGAGTATGTCAATCGAGGTTTGCATTGGTTCAGAATTATCAATGCCTTTGTCATCGTCTTTATATGGAGTGTCGTTAAAAAAAGTCCAAGAGCAATGATGTGGTGTTTGGAAAATATCCCACTCCAAAGCATCTTTATTATCATTCTTTTCTGATTTTTCCTTAATTGTCGCCCATCGGTAATGGTCAGCATCTCCACCGTGCAAAACTCTGCAAGCAAAATCGGTGCCATAACTTTTAAAGAACCTTGCTTGATATACAATGCTTGAAAGGTTTCTATCATTTATGGCATTACATTCAATAACATCTGATTTAAATGGTGCATGAATAAAGAACTCGAATTTTTCAAGGTCAGTTCCGTTGATTTGGGTAACTATATCACCAGGAATATGTTGTGGAACATTTGTGAACTGATTATTACCATCATATCCCACCAATACCAGCCGGTTGCCACGCTCATCTTTTGAAGAATCATTGTTCTTGTATAGATTTCGTCTTCGTCCAACCTCTTTCCTGATTATTCCAGCATCGCTATCGTCAGAAATGCTATCATCCCCAAGTATATATTCATTTACCCATAGCTCGTCAATAACTATTTTTTCATCATTATCATCGTAGGAGCTTACCTTTCCAGTGTGGAAGTGCTTTCCAAAATTTAAGCAATGGTCATTATCATGATGGCTTAGTACGAATAAATCAGTGTAAGGCTTTCCATCTCTTTTTTCTAGCTCATCCAAAAGATCTTTTTTTACATCGAATATTCCATCTTTTACCTCCCTGATATTACAATCGGTAATTATGTTGGCCTTGCTGGTTTTGATTAATGATGTATCACCATTACCAACAGGATAATATTTTATCTTATTTTTTCCCATAATCTTTTTTAGTTTAAATATTGATTATCAATCATTAATCTTTTTTCTTGAATCTTAAAATCTATGACAAAATGACTTTTTGATGGCAGCAATATCATTAACTACTGCCATCCGAGATTAGTTGGAAGATTCGAACATGGATACAATACCACCAATCACAATGAGGGTTGCCAGCCCAAAAACAATTGTTTTGGCCAGGTCTCCCTTAACCTTAACGCAATTGCCTTTATGACAAATGCTCAATCTTCCTTTCGCTACTTCAATCGAATTCATACTATACATTTTAAATTAAACTTTCTCCATTCAGAGCTGTGGAGTTCCGCTCATTTCTTTCCTTTACTGTCTCATCTATTACTTCTTATATGCTCTTTCACTATAATTGTTTTATCACCTACTTTTCTTTTATGTTCAGGAATCCTGTTGAATTTTTTCCCAGCCGAATCTTTTGCCATAATTTTTGTTTTAATAAGATTATTACTACTTTAGAAACCTCCCCCTTTATAATGAAACCAGTCAATTAATTCCTTTGACATTATCATATGATTGAAGTGTGACAAAAAATAGTTGTCACACTACTTACATATAGAATTGAAGTTATTTATGGACATAGAAACCCATCTGCTTATTATTGCGGATAAAGAATCATCTCCTAGGGAAGCTAATGAATCGATAACAAAACTGTATGAGGAATTCAGAGGATTTGTCTATAATCTTGCATTTAAACATATTGGGTTTATCTTGCAAAAGGAAGAACTTGCTTTAAATGTAGTGACGGAAGTTTTCCTGAAAATATGGAACTCCCCTCTCGATTGGGAATTTGATTCCAACAAGCATGATACTCATCAAGATGGTTATAAAGCTTATCTTGCAACAATTGCGCACTACAAGCTTTTGGAGGAACTCAGAAAAAACAAGCCTGTAAGAGAAAATGAAACAACCATTATTGACGATGCAGAAAGTGAATGGAAGTGGGCATTATTAGATGAGGATTTTGACACCTTGGATAAGGAATTAATTAAAAGACATAATTTGATTGACTCATGTCTGGCTGAATTACCAGAGCGCAAAAGAGACATCGTGAGAATGTATTTTTTCCTCTATGACGATAACAGAAGGATGACTTCTGAAAAAATCCGACTAATGGAAGAAACTTTTGAAACTACCTGGCAGAATATCAGGCAAATTATCTCCAGAACTAAAAGAACTATAGAAGATCTCGTTAAGAAAAAACTTTAATTGGAAAAAAATGTCATCCGATAGAAAAGACATAGGAAAGCTTTTACGTAAATACGGATATGCTATACCAAAGGAAGTCGATGAAATCAAATCATTTGAAGAAAAGTTTGGCAATGAATTTGTCTCTCCTGTTAAATGGCCAAAAATAGAAGATATAATTAATGGCGATGAGACATCAATAGATCCAAAGATTATGCATGTTCAGTCTTCCGGGGAAAACAAAGCTGCTGGAAACTTGGCTATGGCTGCAAGAGATGGTAAAAAAATATCTAAAAAAGATAGGGAGGAAATGGATAAGGATAAACGGAATGCAAGAAAAAAGTGAATTCCTTTCTGAAAGAGATGTAATCGACATAAATGAACTAGCAAGCAGTATTGCAGATTATTACTTTCCGCATGGCCAAATCGACCCAATTGTTATAGCTGATAAGAACAATATCACTTATAGCTTCGGAAATTATTCTGATTCCTTCGATGGGCTACTTGAGTGTGAGGACAACGATTTTCATATTTTCATAAACCTTGACAGACTTCAACAAGCCTATTCAGAAAGAGCTCGCTTCACATTTGGACACGAATTGGGCCACTATTTTATTGACGACCATCGAAACTCTTTATTAAAGGGTTTGTCTCCAAGCCATAGTTCTTTTACAGGTTTTAAAAGCAAAAACAGGGCCGAGAGACAAGCTGACTACTTTGCCTCTTGCTTACTTATGCCCGAAATAGGTTTTAGAAAATACTGTTTCCAAAAAAAATTCCAATATCGAATAATCCAAGAATTGGCAAAAAAATATGGCACCAGTATTTCCGCCACCGCCCTGAGATTTTGCTCAATTGGAAATCATCCTATTATGGTTGTCTATGCTTATGACAAGAAAATAAAGTGGTATTGGTCATCAAGTGATTTTAGATTTCGTTGGCTGAAGTATGGCAAAGACAAATTACCTGAAGATACCGTTGCAGGAGAATATTTCGAACTCAATAGAAAAATAACTACAACAGAGCCTGTATTTGCCATGGATTGGTTCAACATTAAATATTCCCATCAAGCGGAATTACCTTTTAAGGAGCATTGTTTAGCAAGAGACAAACATACTTTAAGTATAATATGGGAAGAGTAAAATTCTATTCCCTCTTATCCCTACTCCCCTTATCAAAAGCCACCAAATTAAAAAGTTGCCGCATCCTTGATCGAACACGTTCCCCATACCGCTCTTCCAGTTCTTGGGCATTCAGGTTTGTAGTGGCATGGGTCTTTCTTTGATTGTTTAAGAACAGGTCATAGCGGGATAGCAGAATTTCACCCATTACATTGCAATCCTTTCCAAAATGCCTGCCTGTAGGTTCTACGCCCAAATCATCAAAACAGAAGAATTGGGTGTTGCCATAGTCTTCAATGGTTTTGTAGCCAATGTGATTAAAGGAAAAAACAATGTTCCGGCATGGAATGACTTCATAAGGGCGTAGATGGGGAACCAAGTGTTTCATAAGCTTCATCAAACTGGTCTTGCCGCAACCCACAGGACCAGAAAGCAAAATTCCTTTATCGATATCAATACCGTATTGATAGCAACGGGACTTATCCCGAATAAAGTACAAGCAGAGTTTGTAGATAATTTCTCTGTCCTCTAGATAAATCTTGAACTTTTTACCAAATAACAACTTCCCTTTAGCATCCAGATAGGTTAGCATCTTTTCAAAATCATACAGAATCTGTTTTCCCTTCAGCTGTCCCAAAGGATATTGAACGGCTCCCTCAACAATGATATGTGGTGCACTGTAGTTCATAAGGGCTCGCTATAATCCTTTTCCTTGGTAGTCTTAAGGTTGTCTCGATATGGGACACAGGAGCTCAGTTTCCCCTCTTCTTCAAAATCCTGAAAACTAGAATTTTTAAAATTTCCGGGTTTGTTATTGTTTTTAGGGTTTTCTATAGTTTGTATATGTTTTATTATAGGTACCAGTGCTTGTCCAGTGCTTGTCCCATTTTTGGTACTGCTTGGGTACAGTACTTGTCCATAGCTTGTTCCAAAATCGAACATCTTGATTCGACTTCCCTTGAACGGATTATGAGAAGGTGTATAAAGGATATAGTTCCAATGGCTCAGTTCCTTGATGCAACGATGATAAGTGGATTTGGAACCTATTTTGGAAAAATCCATCACCTCTTCCCTATTGATATAGAATTCTTCTTTAAAGAAACTGTTGTTCCATAACTGGAACAAAGCCACATAAAGACTGATATGAGTCGGGTTCAAACGGCTGTCCTTTGAAAATTGCACAAACACCCCATTAAGGTGTTTGATATAGTTGATGTTTTCCAAAACTTCTTAAAGTCTATTATGGATCTTGTTCTTCTCCAGTACTTCCATAATCTCGTGATACTCATAATACAGTACTCCTCCTACTTTGGTATAGGGCAATGTGCCGTTGATGCGAAGATTTTGCAGTGTACCAGGGGAAATGCCCAAGAGCTCCCTAACCTCGTTTGACTTAAGCCATTTTTTATTGGCCGACCCGTCATGGTCTTGTAACAATTGTTTGATGTCATCAAGTAGTTCCACTTTAAACTCTCGAAGATCTTCGGTAGTAATTATAGTTGCTCCCATTTGTAAAACATTAAAAAAGCAAAGCCGTCCAGGTTATTTCTTTTTAAGACGACTTTGCCGTGATTTGACTTTCGTTCTACAAAATTGAGTTCACTTGCTGGAATTTTATCAGAGTCCAGACCGAGTTCGGTCATTTTTTTACAGCTAAAATTTTGATGTCAATTGATGGCATTAATTAGACCATGTACGTCACAGCCATATTTAGGATGCGTAAATTTCAAGCCTAATCATAAAAACCGAGTCTGAACCGAGTTCGGTTTTTTGGATACTATCCAATATCATCTTCATCTTCCATTTTTTGGCGCAGTCTTTTGGTCATTTCCTCCAAGAATTTTACTTGAGAACCTTTCCGTGCTTTTAGCTCGATATACGTTCTGGAATGGTTGCCCCTTGGTATTTGAAAGAAATCACTAAGATTTTGGATTATTTTCTTGGTTTCTTCATTTCCATTGTCAATTGCTCCTGTAGCTTGGAGACCGTAAATCAATTCAACGAATGCGGCGTAAGAAGCTGTCCATTTCAATTTGTGCTCTTCCAACATTTTGCCATTGGAATTGATTGCGGAAATATGTTCCCGTTTTTGCTTTAAATAATGTACATACAGTCCAAAACCCTTGATACGCGACCATATACCATCATGTGAAGTGTCAAACTCAGGATCTTTATAATAGGGATAACTTTTTACCACGGGAGCACTATCCAAAAACGCCCTGGTAAAATAGTGCTTGTCAAAATAATCGAATCCCTGTTCCATGTACAGCAGAAACTCTGTATGCCTTGAAAAGAAGGTGTTAACCTTTTTAATCTGTCTTTCCAAATGCTTTATCTGGCGATGGGAACCTATCTTGGGCATCCGAAGCTCACAAAATCTCATCTCTGTATAGTAGATCAAATATCGCATCGGTTCTGTTTTCACTTGCTTGAAAAAATAGATTTCATCATCCAATGATTTGAAACCCCCGGCCACTACTACTTTTCTAAGGTTCCCTAAAGTTTTTGAACTCAAGGCATACCCTAAGTTCGCTTCTTCCAGATAAGTTCTGCTCTTATTTCTTATTTCATTGAGTTCATCTTCAAATTTGAACAGTATTTTTTTATATAACATATTCCTAAAGCAATAATCTTTGATATTAGAATATGTTGGTTATTTGGTTTCATTTATTTTCGAGGATTTCTATTCACCAATTTCTTTCTTCAAATGGACTTTCCTTGTAATCTGACCTACTACTTCCGTATTTTCAAAATTTAAATTTTCTTTTGATACCAACTCTTTATTAGTGAAATGTACTGTTCTAGTTAAAAACAGAACTTTTTCAATGGCATTCCAAATCGATTATTTTATATAGCAATCCAAGAGTTTAAAGGTCGCTTATACCCTAAGAAGTTGCTCCCAATCTCAAGTTATAAGCCGAATATCGGTTTCTTCAATAGCAGCGTATCCACCATTTACATTGATTATGTTATTGTATCCCCTGGATTTTAGTATTGAAGTTGCGATGACCGATCGATATCCTCCGGCACAGTGCAGATAGAACGGCCCTTTTCCCTTGAAAACATCCATTTTTTGATTTATGGCCGCCAAAGGAGTGTTTTCTGCAATTGTTATGTGTCCTTTATGGTATTCGTTGGGTTTTCTTACATCATGTATGGCAACGTCATTTTGTTTTTGCATCAGAATTTCAAGTTCATTTGCGGAAATTGATTCAACTGAATCAACTTCCCTTCCTGATTCTCTCCATGCATCTATTCCACCTGTCAGGAAACCTACCACATTGTCAAATCCAACCCTTGATAATCGAGTTATCGTCTCTCTCTTTCTTCCTTCTGGTGCGATAAAAAGAATCGGCTGTTCAATGTCTGCGATCAAAGTGCCCGCCCAAGGTGCAAAATCCCCGTCTAATCCAATAAATATGGAACCTGGAATGAAGGACTTCGAAAAATCGGAATGGTTTCGGACATCCAGCACAAGGGCATTGTGCTGATCAGCGATTTTTTCAAAGGTATCCGGTTCCAATGCAAGAATTCCCCTTTCCAGAAGTGTATCTAGGGTCGCATAGCCCTCCCGATTAAGTTTTACATTAGCGGGAAAATATTCCGGTGGTGGCAACAGTCCATCGGTAACCTCCTTGATAAACTGTTCCTTTGTCATATTTCCCCGTAGGGCATAATTGGATAGCTTTTGACCCCCGATGGTACCAACGGTCTCACTGCTCATGTTCTTGCCACAGGCTGAACCGGCCCCATGCGCGGGATATACGATGACACTGTCATCCAATGTCATAATCTTGGTCCTAAGACTATCATATAAAAGTCCCGCCAACTGTTCCTGAGTCATATTGGCTGCCTTTTGGGCCAAATCCGGACGGCCTACATCTCCCAAAAACAGGGTGTCTCCACTGAATATTGCGTAATCTTTGCCATTATGGTCCTTGATCAAATAGCTCGTGCTCTCCATGGTATGTCCCGGGGTATGCAGCGCCTTTATGACCACTTTCCCTAACCGGAACTCTTCCCCATCAAAGGCTACATAGGAGTCGAAGGATGTTTCCGCTGTTGGTCCAAAAACAATCTTGGCCCCGGTCTTTTCAGCTAGGTTCAAATGACCGCTTACAAAATCAGCGTGGAAATGTGTTTCAAAAATGTATTTTATGGTAGTTCCATCTTTTTTGGCTCTGTCGATATACGGGTCCACTTCCCTCAAAGGATCGACAATGGCGGCCTCACCACCACTTTCTATGTAGTAGGCCCCTTGTGCCAGACAGCCGGTATAAATCTGTTCAATTTTCATTTCATCAAAATTCTGATGCTCAAAGTTTGGCTTAGTCAGTTTTCAAATATCGCGTGTAATTCATAAGACTCAGGAATGCAATATCAGACCTGAGAGGCCAAATAGCGTTCAGCGTCCAATGCGGCCATACAACCTGTACCGGCAGCGGTAACCGCTTGTCTGTACCTATGGTCCGCAGCATCCCCGCTTACAAAAACCCCTTCAATATTGGTCTCAGAACTACCGGGCACGTTTTTGATGTAGCCTGTTTCATCTGTGTCGATGTATTCCCTAAAGATTTCCGTATTAGGATTATGGCCAATGGCAACAAAGAAACCCGTTGCGGGAATCTGAAATGTCGCCCCTGTCACCTTGTTCTTTGCCAAAACACCTGTAACGACCTGTCCGTCCCCCAAAACTTCTACGGTTTCCGTATTGAGCAAAATCTCAATATTCTCAGTATTTCTTACCCTTGCCTCCATTATCTTGGAGGCCCTGAACTCGTCCCTTCTGACCAACATGGTCACTTTTTCACAAAGATTGGACAAATAGTGGGCTTCCTCACAAGCCGAATCACCGGCCCCGACTATGACCACTTCCTGATTTCTATAGAAGAATCCATCACAAACAGCACATGCCGATACCCCACCCCCTAGTTGAAGGTACTTTTGTTCCGAATCCAATCCCAAATATCTAGCGGATGCTCCTGTGGAAATAATCACCGTATCACAATGGATCTCCTTTTCCCCATTTACCCATACCTTATGTGGCTGTTCGGAAAAATCAACTTTCGTTATCCAGCCGTCCCTAACGTCCGTTCCAAAACGTTCTGCCTGTTCCCTAAGCTCGATCATCATTTCCGGACCTGTGATTCCTTTAGGGTAGCCTGGGAAGTTCTCCACGTCATTTGTAGTGGTCAATTGCCCTCCTGGTTGGGTCCCTTGATATAGAACAGGATTGAGATTTGCCCTTGAAGCATATATTGCCGCGGTATACCCCGCAGGTCCCGAACCAATAATAAGGCATTTTACTTTTTCTGTATCTGTGGCCATATCTGTTGTTGTTTTATTCTATTTAAAAGTTTGATCAGTTTCTCTATTGTAACATGTTCCATTAAAACAATTTTGAACCATTTTGGATTCAAATGGTTGTCTGGAACAAGACCAAATTCATTCGCCAGTTTTAGTGTAATGTATTCGCTATCTATGGCTACAATATTTGAAAATGGGTTCCTGTAGAATGCGATTCCTGAATCCCTTAATTCCTCGCAAAGCCAGTCCGTCCTTTTTTGTAGGATGAAGACTTTTTCTTTCCACCCAAAAGGCCCATTTTTCATAAGTATCATCCAAACAGCAATTGCATTTGCACCTGACCTGCTTCCGCTAAGTGTATAGTCCTCTCCTTCTACATAGCTGGCCTCCCTGGTATTGGCATAGTCAATAAATCCTTTACGGGCCAAAAAAATTCCGGTACCGTAAGGGGCTTGGGCCATTTTATGCGCATCAAGGGTAACCGAGCTAATATGTTCATTTTGAAAACTCAATTGGGAATCTTCATTAGAGAATGGATAATAAAACCCACCATAGGCGGCGTCAATATGAATCTTGAACTTTACGTCTCTATCGGTAAGGGCATCAATATATTGATCGACATCGTCCACAGAACCGAACATGGTCGTCATCATGTTGGAGACCGTGATAAAATACTTTGCTCCATCACTCTTGGCTAGGTCGATTGTCCTTGAGATTTCCTGTTGGTGCAGTTCCCGTGTGGTTTGAGCTACTTTTACCTTGTAAGTGGAGAGCATCAATAAATTGCCTGCCTTGTCCATTGAATAATGACTGTCAGCGCTGCACAATATTGCTATTTCGTCAAGCGATGCACCATACTCCTTTTGAAAATAATTTCTGTATATCCAGATGGCTTGGATATTGGCCTCCGTTCCTCCAGACGCAACATAACCATCAAAACTTTCGGGTTTTGCCCCTAGGATATCTATGGCACATACATCCAATAGTTCTTTTTCAATCCTTTGGGTTCCGGAAAAAAAACGTTCCGAACTGCCCAAAGTATGGCAACCTATATGATTGGGATTCGTAATCAAGGTGGACAAAAAGGGCGCTTCCTTCAAAAATGTTTCGTCTTGGGAAAATACCTTTTCATCCAGATAGGAAGCCGGAATTCCAAGAATACACTGTTCGGTATAGTTCACATTATTACTTAAAGCCCCAAAAACCTTGGCCTTGATTTCACTTTGTGTTTTTTTCTTCCAATGGTAATACATACTAACTATTCATCAACACGGACCGATTGGTTCCACTTTTTGGTAATCTTCTTTATTAAGCGCACAGAATTTTATCAAAACAATACATCCTGGCGAATCGTTATTAAAATGAATCAAACCAACCTTCCACCTTATTTATTAACTTTCTGTCATCACAGGATATATGGTCAAATTCATTGGTTCTGGGATTGTATATATAATCCTTCCTCCATTCCTCTATATTATTGGCGATGTCCTTGATGGCGTTGCAGGTAAACCGTATTTCCTTGTTTGTGGCAGTGGGATGAAGGGACAACCTCACCCATCCTGGCTTATCCGTTAAGTTTTGTATTTCCAGTGCCTTTATCAATTTGTTTGACTCGGCCTTACATATCCCCAATAAATGGTGCCCATAGGTGCTTGCACATGACCATCCGCCCCTGACCTGGATGCCGTACCGATCGTTCAATAACCTGACCAAAAGATTATAATGGATATTCTCAACATAAAAGGACAGACATCCAATTTTTTTGACATCCCTGTTACCTAAAATATGTAGCCCTGCTATTGAATCCAACTGTTCATAGCAAAGATTGAGCAGTTCCTGTTCCCTTTTGTGCATATTTTGAACATCCATTTTCTCCTTGAGCCTGACGGCAAAGGCAGCTCGCATGACCTGAAGTATTCCAGGGGTACCACCATCCTCTTTAGTCTCAACGTCATCGAAATAGCCATATTCGCCCCATGGGTTCGTCCATTTCACGTTTCCTCCACCGGGCACGTCCGGAACATTGGTCTTGTACAATTCCTTGTTGAACACCAGCACACCACAACTGCCAGGTCCTCCCAAAAACTTATGTGGGGAGAATAAAATGGCATCGAGCCTCTGCTTAGGGTCTTCCGGATGCATATCAATTTTCACATAAGGGGCAGAAGCTGCAAAATCCGCGATACAGTATCCATCATACTTGTGCATCAGTCCTGCAATTTCGTGGTAGGGGGTTATAATTCCAGTAACGTTGGAACACGCTGTAAAAGCGCCTATCTTGATGTCCCTATCGCGATATCTTTCAAGTAAGCGTTCTAGTGCCTTAAGGTCGATTAACTGATTTTCGTCACTGGGCACTATCTCAACATCGGCAATGGTCTCCATCCAAGGCACTTGATTGGAATGGTGCTCCATATGGCTTATAAAAACAATTGGTCGATCCTTTTCAGGAAGCTGCAGTTTAAAAACGGTAACATGAGGAAACCGAAGTCCCATTATTCGTTGTAACCGTGACAAAGCACCGGTCATTCCCGTACCAGTGGTGACCAATATGTCATCCTTTCCAGCATTTACATGTTTCTTTATTATTTGTCTGGCATGTTTGTACGCGTACGTTGAAGCCTTTCCTGTTTCACTCGAAAATGAATGTGTATTTGCCATCATTGGCCCGATACGATCCTGAATTGCCTTTTCAATTGGTCCGTATAATCTTCCACTCGCAATCCAATCGGCATAAACCAATCGTTGGGTTCCATGAATCGAGGAAAATTTATCATCAGATCCTATTGTATTGTTTCTGAAATCTTCAAAATAGGTTTCTAATTTTGAAGGAATCTCCTGAATTAAATCCATTTTATCGATCATATAAGTTTCACAACTTTAAAAAAGGCCTCGTAACCACCCGAGGCCCTTATCATCAATCAAATCTCCAAATGCTCAACGCTCTGAAGTCTCTTTAAAAACTTTAATACCTTTCACGAGCCAATTATGGTACTCATCAACATTTGGTGTATATGCCACTGGAGCAATCAGATTATCCTCGTTATGACCCATGAGCACATAAAAAGGCTGTGAGTTGGCCTTATATTTTATCGTCTGGAGCTCACTCCATTTTTGACCAATATATTTTAGTTTTTTGCCCGGACGAAGTTTTGATTCAATGACCTCACCTTCAGGGAGCGGTCTTTTGTCATCCACATAAAGCGATATTAGCACTACCTGGTTCTTTAGAATATCTAGCACTTTCGGTTTGGGCCATACGTTTTGTTCCATTTTTCTGCAGTTTACACATGCCCAACCTGTAAAATCTATCATTACGGGTTTGCCTACCTCTTTAGCATAGGCCAATCCCTTGTCATAATCATTGAATGCCAGGATATCATGGGGCGCCAACAAATGCGCTCCATCCGGCAGTTCGCCATGTTCACCTGAGGATACGGTTCCTCCGCCTATTTTAGAATAACCAACCCCATAAGGTGATTCACTGTATTCCAAAGGAGGAGGAAAGGCACTGATAAGGTTCAATGGGGCACCCCATAATCCGGGAATCATATAAATGGTAAAGCTCAATGTCAACAGCCCCAGCCCCAATCGTCCTACCGAAATATGCGTCAACGGGGAATCATGCGGCAGCTGTATCTTTCCAAAAAGATAGAAAGCCAAAGCTCCAAAAACCGCGATCCAAATGGCAATAAAGACTTCACGCTCCAATAAGTGAGTTTGTAAGACCAAATCGGCTTGTGAAAGGAATTTGAATGCTAATGCTAGCTCCAGGAAGCCCAGCACTACTTTGACCGTATTGAGCCACCCTCCTGACTTGGGCAATGAGTTCATCCACCCCGGGAAGGCGGCGAACAGGGCAAAGGGCAATGCAATGGCCATGGAAAATCCCAACATTCCAATGACCGGGGCAATCCCTCCTTTGGAAGCTGCTTCAACCAATAAGGTGCCTACAATGGGTCCCGTACATGAGAACGAGACGATGGCCAAGGCCAAGGCCATGAAAAAAATCGCGATAAGACCTGTGCGTTTATACGACTGTTCGTCTATTTTATTGGCCCATGAGCTGGGAAGGGTAATTTCAAAAGCACCCAAAAACGATACTGCGAATACGACCAGTAGCAAGAAAAAGATAATATTGAACCATACATTGGTTGCAAGAGCGTTGAGAGAATCGGCCCCAAAAATAGCCGTTACCGCACTACCGAGGAGTACATATATGACTATAATCGAAACCCCATAGAAAATGGCGTTTCTGATACCCACAGCCTTATTCTTGCTCTGTTTCGTAAAAAAGCTCACCGTTAGTGGGATCATGGGAAAAACACAAGGTGTCAACAAAGCGGCAAAACCTGAGATAAAGGCAATGAAGAATATGGCCCATAGCCCTTTCTTGTCGGTTTGGTTCGAAGTATCCCCTGGAGCTTCTGTATCGATTTGCCCAGACTCCGAACTTTCTGCGGCAGATACAGAATCCAATAAATTGAATTCAAGTTCAATTTCAGTGGGTGGTAAACATTTGCTGTCATCACAGACCATAAATTCCACAAAACCAAGAATTTTGTCAACTCCTTCGGAAATCTCCACTTTTTGCTTGAATACCGCGCTTTTCTCAAAATAGGTAATACGCATATTAAATATGGGGTCATCGACGGTATGCCCCTCTTCTTCGGAAGTGTTTCCCAATATCTTGATCGCACCTCCGTTATCATCGTAGATAAAGGAGGTAGGAATTGGGCCATCTTCAGGTACATCTTGGGAATACAGATGCCAACCCTCATCAATAGTGGCTTTGGAAACAAGAACATATTCGGTTTCTGACTTTTTTTCCACCGAAGCGGTCCACTTTACAGGTTCAAAGACTTGGGAAAATACACTGGTCATTCCCGCCAATAGGAACAATGGCAATAATAATTTTTTCATGATGGTATTGTTTGATTTATCAGTTGACCGAGAAGACCAGGTCAACTTCTTTGGGAGGAAGACATCGCGAGTCGTCACACACCATGAATTCCACCACCGCTTTAACAGAGAAGGGTGCTTTTTCCCTAAGCTTAATGCGTTGCTTAAACGATGCCTTTGTATCAAAATAGGTGATGCGCATATCAAAAATTGGATCGTCTACCGTGTGCCCTTCTTCTTCCTTGGTATTTCCTTTCTTTAGGTATTCCGAACTTCCTTTAAAAACAAAACTGGTGGGGATTGGCCCATCTTCGGGAACTGACTGTGAATAAAGATGCCAACCTTCCTCTATTTCAGCTATGGCCTCCAATTCATATTCTCCATCAGAGATCTTATTGACATTTGTGGACCATTTCACGGGGTCAAGTATCTGACCATTGGCGACTATCGCACAAAGAACAAAACACAGTACTAATCCAATTTTTTTCATATTCTCGTTTTTTAGATTTGAGCAAAAAAAAGACCGGTTTTTAAGCGGTCTTTTTAACTAACTCAAATAATTACGTTAAGAAAACAAAGCTCTTATGACCAATATTTTCGTATTATTCATTAGTAATACGAATTTAATCGACACTACCCTACGTCCTTGTTGCTTTATTTTTCTTTTTGCAATTAATTCTTAGGGCTTAAGAGGTTTTCCATCCTTATCCAGCGAACCGGATTTAATAATTATAAGCTTATCCATGTCTATGTATTTCTTTATGGCAGAGTTTACTTGATCAAGGGTCACAGCTTCAATTTCCTTTGGGTATTGCTGGATGTATCCAGGCACCTCTCCCTGTTCAACAAAGCTCAAAATTGAAGCTGCCAGACCTCCGGTAGTGGACAACCCCACCTTGTACCTTCCGGTAAGGTTAGATTTTTTAGCGTTCAGCTCTTCTTGCGTAATTCCTTCATTGACCCATTTTTCCAACTGCGCCATTGTTGCATCGAAGCCCTTTTGAAAAAGTCCCGGGTTGAACGATGCATTGATTCTCCAATGGCCTCCCGAATCGTAGTGTCCGGCATGTCTTGATCCTATGCTATAGGTAAGCCCGTCCTCATCCCTTACCGTTTTCATCAGCCTACCAGCGAAACCACCGCCCAGGGCAAAATTCCCGATGTAGAAAGGAATGTAATCCGCATCAGTAACCTTTAAACCGGTATACTGGCCAATCAACAATTCTGCACTAGGCTTCTCTGGGATGGTGACAATTTCAGTCATGCCATTCCGCTTTTGCGGCTCGGTGTAGTCAGTAGTACCAGCGATACCACCATTCCACCCATTAAAGCCGCCCTTAAGGGCATTGTACAAAGATTTGGTGTCGACATCACCTACGGCAACCAAATGCATATCGGCAGGGCCAAAATATTTTTTATGGAAACTTTTGACTTCTTCAAGGGTCGCTTTTTCAATTTCTTCAATAGAATACTCAATACTATCATAGTAGTTTGGGTGTCCTTTTGGATAAATGGCTTGTGACAACGCGATACTGCCCCTGGTCTCCGGGTTGGAAAGGCTTTGCTTCATACTTCCAACTTTTTGAGTCTTCAGAATATCGAATTCCTTTTCATCGAATAAAGGATAACGCAACTCTTCTGCCAAAAGATTGACCACGGCCCCCAAATCTTTTTTAAGGCATTTAAAATTTAACTTGACATGCTGTCCATTGACTCCGATGCTTATTGACACTCCCAATTCTTCAAGCTTTTGAGAAAAGGCAAACTTGTCGTTCTTTGTAGTGCCCTTGCTCAACATGTCCACAACCAATCCGGGTATCGCGGTATTCCCTTTGGCATTGTAATACTTTCCAATTGATAAACTGGCCGCTACGGTAACAAAGCCCTGTGCTCCTGTTTTGGCGGTAATCACATCAATTCCATTGATTTTTTTTCTAATGTAATTTCCCTCGACTCTTGATGGAGACCCTATAACGTTATGGTAGGTATCTGAAATTGCTTCCCTAGGGATATTATGATATGGGTGTCTATAATAATACTTTGAGTCTTCAGGTGTATAAGATGATGACCCTTTTGTAACTGGTTTGTTTCCTCCATTTTGGTTTTTCGGAATGAAATATCCTGTGGTGCTTTGGTCCTCTACCAAATATTGATTGGCCACACGCTTTACATCTTCCGCTGTCACTTTGGCCAACCTTTCTACTCCTTTGATATAATCTGTCCAATCCCCCGCTGCAATGGCCTCATTCAATTGACTGGCAATTCTCCCAGAACCATCTCTGTTCAATATGGTCTGTGCACTTAATTTCGAAATGACACGGTCAACATCTTCCTGGGGCACTCCTTGGGTTTTTATTCCTTCAATAGCCCCCAACAGTTTGTTGTTCACTGAGTCATAATCAGAATTTGGATCTATGCCCAAACCTATGGTGAATAGGCCATTTTCCCTGAAATTGCTGGGACTGGCATATCCATAGAATGCCATTTTCTTATCTATAAACTCTCTATTGACCAAGGAAGATGTCCCAGAGCCTATTAGTTGGCCCAATATGGTCAACGCGGGCAAATCTTCGTGCAGCCTGCCCGGTATTTTGTAACCAATTAAAATAACGCCTGTATTTCCAGGTTTTTTGACCACGACCTTTCTTGGGCCATATTGTTGAGGTTCTTCGGTATAGGGTTGTGGCATGGGGTGCGGGGCCTTGGTTATTTTACCAAAGTACTTGTCCACCATATTGAACAATTCGTCTTTTTGAAAATCACCGATAATAGTCAATGTGGCATTATTGGGCCAATAGTAGGTGTTGTAAAACTCGCGCAAGACCTCAATAGGCATTTTTTCAATATCTGACCGCCAACCAATTGTGGAATGGTGATAAGTATGCGCCATGTAAGCAGTTGCCCATATTTCCTTGCTCAATACGCTATTGGGATTGTTTTCCCCACGTTCAAACTCGTTGCGGACAACGGTCATTTCAGCATCCTTGTCTTCCTTCAACAAGAGGGAGTTTCGCATTCTGTCCGCTTCGATTTCCAGTGCAACCTCAATTTTGTCACTTGGAATGGTCTCATAATAATTGGTGCGGTCGTTCCAAGTGGTGGCATTCATTTGGGCCCCGATACTGTTTAAAATTCCACTAATATCAGTTCCCTTTTGCTTGTTGAATTTTTCAGTACCCTTAAACATCAAATGTTCCAACAAATGGGTTGAACCTGTATTTCCTGTCACCTCGTGCTTAGAACCCACTCGATATACAACCTGTACCGTAACCACTGGAGCTGAATTGTCTTGAACCAATAACATATTCATTCCGTTTGGTTCATATATATATTCTTCTATACCTCCCAGTTCTTTTACTTTTGAGAACTTTTGATAGCTTTCTTGAGCAAATACTTGTGACATGGGCATTACAAAAAGTAATGCCAAGCTCAACTGAATTATTTTTTTTGTCATTATGTTAGTTTTGGTGTAATACGAAAGCCTCCAGATGCATCCCTATTTAAAAAAATGTTAAAGTTTCTTGATTTATGCTTTGGAAAATCAGCTTGAAAAATTCTTAAGCAGACTTGATTATAATTCTATTTATTTTTATCCTTGGTCAAAGACAATTTACACATAATGTCCACTTTGTTTCCAAGCATTAAACCACCCGCTTCAAGATTACCATTATAGGCTACTCCATATTCCTGCCGATTAATAGTGGCTGTAATATTAAGTCCCGCCCTTGTCAATCCAAAAGCATCTTTGGCAATTGTCCCTTTATATTCACCTTCAAAGGTTACTGGCTTTGTGGTACCTCTAATAGTCAAATCCCCATTGATAAGAATCTTGCCATCCTCTTTTTTTTCAACGGAATTACTATTAAAGGTAATCTTAGGATGATTTACGGCATCAAAAAAATCGGGGTCCCTTAAATGCTTGTCCCTGCGCTCGTTCCGGGTATTGATACTTGCTACGTCGATTTTAAAATCAATCTTTATATCCGAAAAATCATCTGCATCGGCCCAGAGTTTTGCCTCATACTGATCAAAAGTGCCTTCAGTTTCAGCCACCATCATGTGAGCAACGCTAAAACCAACTTTGGAATGGACCTTATCTATATTCCATAATGTGTTTTGAGCATTCGTATGAGCCATAATACCACATGCTAATACTGTAAAGAGCATTATTTTTTGAATTTTCATTTGTTTAAATTTTTGTTCAAGGGAAATTAAAGCTATTTGGAAAGTGGATACACCCTATAGGTGGATCTTCCTTACAACCTCATTCACTTTTTCCAATGGAATCGCCAAAGTACATGTACGGTTTCTTCTGGCGATGTTAATCCCAATAACGTCTCCATTTAAGTTAACCACAGGTGTACCACACTGGTTTGGTTTAATAGGAATGTCATGTGTAAAAGCATTTGGGAAACCATCCCTTATTTTATTGGTTGCAATAACGCGAGCATGATTACTTGTTTCCCCTCGCTTTCCTAAAATAACTTCGACATTCTTTTTCTCTCCGTTTCTTAATACACCAATAATTACTTTCTGATTAGGACGAGTATCGGGAAGAAACTTAACAAAATCACTTCTCTTTTGGATATTATTACCTTCGTAACTTATAATTATATCTCCATTTTGCAAACCATATCTTGCCGCAGGGCCGTTTGGTTCTATATCAGCTACCGCCAACTCATTGTTTTGAGCAAAGCCAATACCTAAAAAACCTGTGTCCTTGGTTGTTATATTTCGAGTTCCAAGACCTAATATACCTACCAAGACATTATTTTCGTTGGGTATCACGGTTGTTACAAATTGACCAACTTCAAGTGGCGCATTATTTTTGAGATCTATAAAGTTCAGCTTACGTTTTGGTTTTATTTGAAGTATTGCCAAATCATTTGGCACATCCCTACCTATAATCTGCACAGCATAGGTTTCACCATTGTCCAAAGTACAACTTACATCGACCTCGCCGACTTCTGAAGATTTTGCAATTATGTAACCTTTATCATCATAGATGGTGCCATAGGTTTTGTTCCGCCTATCATCCACCTTGCTCTCCAGGGAGACAACGGCACTTTCATACGCTGCGCTTTTAAACTTCAATTTTTCTAAAAGCGCTCTTTTGCCGCCTTTTAAAACATAAGGCCCTTGTTTTTCGGGAGCATCCGTAGTAAAGAAATTAAACCTTGACTCGCCCACTTCAAAAATTTCCCCTGCAATCAATTTGTCCCAATTTTTTTTAACATTATCTATGGAAGGGTAAAAGTTCATTTCATAGTTTTCATTGATATAACTGCACACCCCTATTAATTCCCCTTTCAGGTTGAATAAAGGGCCTCCTGAATCGCCTGGCATCATTATACACGTAGTTTTCAAATACCCATCAAAGGTTTTTCCTTTGTAAAAACCTATCCTTCCAATGGCAGGGCGGTCTTTTTCAGAAGTGGATGGATGCCCAAACATCAGACATGCGTCATCTTTAACCAAATCCGAAGCAGTACCAAGTTTGGCATAGGCCAACTTTCTTTTGGGTTCAATCTTCATCAAACCATAGTCTCCCAGTTCACTCTTTCCAAGACATTGGGCCGTGTAAACAGAGCCGTCATGCAAACGTACTTCAACATCTTCCCCTCCAACGGCATCAATAACATGGGCTGCGGTCAAAAGATAGCCATCTTCTGAAACCACCACCGCACTTGCGCCGGAGCTTCCAACCTCGACCCTGACAGTCAACCCCAATAATTCATCATAAATAGTCAATACGGTTTCCTGCAACTGTTCCACTCTTTGCCCGCTTTGTGAAAAACTGCCAAAGGAGGCCATTACCGTTAAAAGAAGTACCGTTTTTTTTAAATGTGATTTGAACATACTCTTTACATTTGAAAGGTTAAGATAAATTCCTTTACATCATTCCCCGAACAATTCTTTCAAGGTATCATCTAATTTGACACCCCTGAGGTCATTGCCTGCATCTATAATGGTACCGTTTTGGTCAATGAGCACCGTAAATGGTATACCACTCACATTATAGGCTTTAGCAGCATCACTTTTAAATGCCGTAAGATCAACAGTATTTATCCAAGGGATTTGTTCTTCCTCACAAGCTTTCAGATACGATTTTTCAGAGCGGTCCAATGACACCCCATATATCTCAAATCCTTGATCCTTGTATTTTGAATAAGTCTTTTTCAAATGGGGAAAAGCTATCCTACAAGGACCGCACCAGCTTGCCCAATATTCTATCAAGGTGTATTTATTTTCTTTCACCACTTCGCTAAGGGTCAACTTTTTTCCATCTATGGTAGTTGTACTTACGTCCTTGAACTGTTTTCCTTTCGAATGACCGGAAGCTTTATCAATGTTTGCTTGTCTCCTGGTTATACTCGCCTCCAAAGCTCCCACATAAGGATGATCTGGTCGTCCTAATTCTTCCTTCAGATTGGCAACTACTTCCTTATATTTGATAAAATTTCGAATACCATACGTAGTCGGTTGAAGTGCGTATAGTTTAGCAAGTGCCGGATGGTCACCTTCTATAATTGATTTTTGATAATCCGCTTCTATTTCACGAACCATACTTTGAACCGTACTTACCTTGGCCCTTGCCTCCACTACTCGTTGAACATCTTTTTCATCTGTCGAATAGACATCAATGCTTCCAAATTCTTTTTCAGCGACTTCTTCGGCTTTCTTTACGGCTTCTTGGTATGACTTGTCTTTTGTATAACCATAAATCAGGGTATGCATTTCTCCATTGGTGTTAACCAGCAATCCTTCTTCTTCAATACTGACTTCATAGGAAGTATTTTCTAAAAAGACCACTGATCTAAATGGCCCTATTGCAATAGTCGTCTTTAAAGGTTCTGGCATCGAACCCTCAATGGTAAATTGGTTATCCTTTATTGGAACTTTGGCAATGACCTTTCTTGAAAAGTCAGATAAGATTACCGAATCCATGTTAAATCCTTCGGGCACCTCAAACCCTTCAGGCTTTTCTATAGTTCCACTGATGGTATAGGATGATTCTTTTTCTTGGCATGAAAAGATTAAACATCCCATGGCAAATAGCACAATGGCAATTTTTAAGTGATTCATCATTTTTGTTTTTATTTTTTTTCTTGTTTTTCCATGTTCTTAACCAAAATATGGTTCGGATAGAGTTCTTTGAGATATGCTAAATTATCTGCTCCTTTCTTTGAATCTTTATGCAATTGCCCTTCATGGGCAATTAATAATTTTATCATGGGATCTGTTTTACTGTTGAACGCATAATTGACATACCCCATTTTAGCCTTATTTCGACTTTCAACGAGTTGGTTATATTTTTCCTCCATCTCCTTATCCTTCATATTAAAATTTGAATCAGTCTCGAAAGCCTTTAGTGCCTTATCTGCTTCCATGTATCTTGGATTTAACATCCATGCATAAAGCACCTCATAGTTGTATCCAGCATTTTCAACATAAAAATCTAATCCTTCATTGGGTGAAGCCTTAAATGAACCTGGTTCCAATATCACTTTACCGGATGCGACTGTTTTACCGTTATCACTTATAATCCATTCGGCAGGAACTGGAGTATGTACATTATCACCATTGACGGTAAATTTTCCTTCGGTGATCGTAATCGGGGGCGTTGTCCTATATTTTCCGACCTTGATAGGGTCCATATACTTAACAAGAAACTGAGCTCCGTTGTATTTTTCATAACCTTCTGCATTAAAGGTAAAAATGCCCGCTTCTATAGCTGCCTGTCTTTTCTTGACAAAATCTATTTGGTCGCTAACACCTTTGAATTCAGTTTGAGTGGTTGCAATTTGCAAGGCATGATCAAAATATTGCAATGCCTTATTCAATCTATTCGCCCTTAAATATCCACTGGCCAAAGTCCCATATATATTACTGGCTCTTTCATGCTCCTCATTGACCAATTCTTCGGCAAGGGAGATTACATATTTTTCCAAGGCAGGGTCTCGTAAAAAAAATAGGGATCCAATGGCAAATACCGGATAGTATTTCAACTCTGGACTCGTTGATCCATATTTTTCCAATAATGCGGGAGCCTGTTCCGCAAAAGCGGCGTAGTTCTTATCGGTGTATATCAAAGCTCCCAATTCTATGGTATCATAAATTTTTTGGGCAAAGTCAAAACCGAGCTTATTGACCTTATCCAATACAGGTTGGTAAGGTTCCTTTCGCGCTCTATAACTATATGCCTCTTCCAAGAAAAGCTTGAAAAAGTAGTTGTCCATCCTTTGCTCGCCAACAACCTTTGACATTCCGTCTTTATGCCTGAACATCAGCTCATATGTAAAACCCTCAGGGCGCCTACCCCCCAAGTCACCGATCAATTGAAAGGTCTTGGTCGTCAAAAGTTCTTCACTGGTAAGACTGGTCAAATAACTTTCCAGCTTATCATTATGGGGAAGGTTCTGCGATTTTAGGTACCTTAGATATGCGGGCATTTCTTCCTTGCCAATGTTCTCGCCATTTTCAACCAAATTTTTAAGCTGTTTACTGGGATCAAGGGCCGTTTTTCCTTCCTCTATGAACCCATCCGCAGGAAAGGTCCCTACGGCCTGATGTAGGAATTCACCATTGGCGTCAGCAAAAATATATGTGGGATATGCGGTAACTCCGAATTTTTTGTTCAAGTCAATGCCCTCACCTTTTTCAGCATCAATCTTATAGTTTATAAAGTTGGCATTATAAAAATCACCCACTTCTTTAAGTGGAAATATCTTTTTAGCCATCACTTTACAGGGGCCACACCATGTGGTGTACAAATCGATGAATATGATTTTGTTCTCTTGTTTGGCCTTGGCCTTGACACTTGTCCAATCGCCCTCCTCAAAAACCATTTGTCCTTGCCCCAAAAAAGGGAGCAATAACAAGGCAAACATAGTATTTCTTGCTTTTCTCATCTGTTCGAATTTTGTTGTTTTTTATAGATTTAGTAATTGGCCATTATAACTTTTCGTTTCCAAGGTTTATTGGGAGATTAAGTATTGCAATGAACTGGTTTATGGCAGATTTTAAGATTGCGTGGTATTTTATTAAGGGGTAGGGCCTAAAAGCCCTACCCCACATTTAATATTTTCGTGGTCCATAAATTATGGATTGGGAGTCAATGCTGGGTTACCTACGATGGCAGCATTCGGAATTGGGAAGATAAATTGGTTGACATTGTTTAGGGATTCTTTCAGTGCAAAAGCATCCAAATCCCCATTGATATGGTATCTCACCAAATCAAACCAGCTTTCGCCCACTTCCCAAAACAACTCAATACTTTTTTCATCCATAATGTCAGACAAAAGAGTGGCAGAGTCCACAAAGGTTTTATCTGGAACCCCTTGACGTTGTCGTACTGCATTTAGACTCACCAATGCATTGGCGGTGTTTCCTCCTGCTCTTCTGGTTTCTGCCTCGGCATGTATCAGGTAGACCTCTGCCATTCGCATATAATAATATGTGTTACCTATCTCTTGATTAAATTGGCGTGGATATTTGTTCTGTGGTGCTAGGAAAACAGGAAAAAAAGGTTCATCAGGCACTGGGTACCTTGGATCCAAATTACCATCCATTGCTCCAGTGGATTTATCTGCAATTTCAAGCAGTATGCTCGATGGGAAAACAGCGACAGGAATTTTACTTCCCTCACCATTGTCCTCATTGTTCAATCTTCCGTTGGCAAACGGTGCAAAAAGCACCTCGGGATTTTCCCATCTTTCTTGCCAAATGTTCAAATATGAGCCCGTATATAATTCAAAATTGTCTTCGGTATTTTCTATAACCGCCCTTGCATTGGCTGCGGCATTCGTAAAATCCCCCATATACAAATGCACTTTGGCCAATAAGGCTTGTGCAAGTGTAGCGCTCATATAAAAACGTTCACGGTTAGAGGGGCCATTGGCAATCCCAAACTGGAGGTCTGTCAGAATTGCATCATATACCTCTTGAACACTACTTCTTGGAGTAGCTTCGTTCCCACGAATGGGCTTTAGACCAAGTACTACACCCAAGTCAGAACCCATATCATAGTATTGCCCCCATACCCTTAATGCATGAAAATGTGCCATGGCACGCATGGTTCTTGCCTCAGCTTGTATTTCAAGGGATCTTTCCTCAGAAAGACCAGATAATGGGCCTTCCTCCAATTTTTCTATAAGAAAGTTTGCCGTGTTGATAATGAGATATAGTTCCTCATAATATTCTTGAATGATCTCACTATCATCTTGGGTATTATTGGTGCTGAAATCAGGCATTTGGTTGGGGCTAATCAAACGACCTATTTCTTGGTCTATTCCTGATAGGTTCAGTGCAATGGACATATCCACTGCATTCGTGCTCCTAGTGGCCGAGTTTCGATGCAGAGTATATACCCTGTTAAGTACGGCATTTGCCGATGCTCCATCCCTTATCACATTGTCCTCGGTCAATTCATTGATAGGTTCAAGGTTGTCAACATCACATGAAGCAAGTACCAAGAGTGCTAAAAAAAGAAGCTTTGTGAATTTTGTATTTACGGTTTTCATGATTTTAAATTTTTAAAATTGTATGTTCAATCCAAGTGACCATGATTTTGCTAGGGGATAGGGATTGTTTGTATTTCCAGCACCTGTGGCAAATCCACCCAGCAATTCTGGATCAATCCCTGGGAAGTCGGTCAAGGTCCACAAATTGGTGCCCGCCACAAAGATGGATGCCCCTTTAAGACCAATTGAATCCAATACATCTATTGGAAAATTGTACTTCAGTTGTACATTTTTTAGGCGCAGGAATGAAGTGCTATGGACAAAAGCATTTGACAAACGTCTATTATCATTAGGATCGGATATGACCGCTCTTGGAAATACCGCATCTGTATTAGTGGGTGTCCAACGGTCCAAGAACCTTCTTTCCACATTTCTATCAGGCTGTGGAAGCAAGTCATTTGGCACTACTGCCTCACCGCCTACAGCAAAATTAAAGAAGGTGGAAAATTCAAAACCTTTGTACTGTACCCTAGAATTAAATCCACCAAAAAAATCGGCTTGGCCACTGCCCAAATATGTGACATCATCCGGGGTTATCTCGTCATCTCCATTCAAATCGACATACTTGTAATCTCCAATTCCGGTTCCAGGTTCTTGATAAAAGCCATCTTCGGCCCCACCATTCAATGCATCCAGTTCTACTTGTGTTTGAATGATTCCATCTACCTGATATCCACTGATAAAGTTAATTTCTCGACCTATCTCAAAATTGTCCCTCTCATCTTCACTAAGGCCTTCTTCTGAAAAACGATCCAAAGTATTCTCATTTTTGGAAACATTTAAATTTAAAGACCATGTCAAGTTTTCGTTTCGTATAATGTCCCCTCCAAAGTCAATCTCAAAACCTTTGTTGGTCAAGTCTGCAAAATTACTGGTAAAGGCAGTTGCACCTGATTCCAACAGAAACGGAGTGGGCATCAATGCACCCTCGGTTTTCCTATCATAGACATCAATACTGCCCCGTATCCTGTTATTAAAAAATGTAAAGTCCAGCCCTAGGTTAACCTCTTCGGTAAGCTCCCATTGTATTTCTGGGTTGGGCAATGTTCCGTTCAAACCGACCGCTTGCTGTCCATTGTAAACTTCGTCACCCCGTGCATTGGTAATTCCGAAAAATTGTAAAAATGCAAAGTTTGGAATATTATTAGAACCTGTTCTACCTGCACCCACTCTCAATCTCAGGTTATCCACGATGGATGATGAGGACAAAAATTTCTCATTGGAAATAGCCCAACTTGCTGATACTGAAGGGAAATATGCGCGTCGGTTACTGGGAGCAAACCTGACCGATTTGTCCGTTCTAAAGTTGACGGTCAAAAAGTATTTAGAAGCGTAGTTATAGGCCACCCTGGCAAAAAGGGAATTCAATCCAATTTCTACTTCTTGTGACGTATTGTTCAACAATTGTTCTGCTGAATCTGCATCTGTCAATACATCATCATCTGGAAACCCTTGAAACAAATAGCTATTGGATACCGATCTTGATCTATCCCATGCAAAACCCAGTAAACTAGAAAGCGAATGGTCGCCTAAGGTTTTAAGGTAACTTGTTGTTAAATTGTAGATATAGTTGGTATTTACCACATCGGAAGCACCTAAGATGGAAAGGGGCACCTGTGTGACTTCCACAGGCTGAAAGGTCGGAGGTGGAAAATCCAAAAATGTGGAAATTTGTCCTGTCAAAGTTCGTTGGGGATCAAAACGCCTTGAATCGCTTTGAAATCTTGAAGCATTAAGTTCTGAACGCAGTTTTAAATTTTGGAGCGGTTCAACCTCAACATATATATTCCCCAGAGCGGTGAAACCCCTAATTCTATTATCAAGTTGCGTTGACAAAGTCAGCGGATTGGGGCTGGAGGTGTCTTCACCGAACAAATTTCTTCCATCATAACGGGTCAATTGACCATCCGTATCAAATGGGGCAATGTCGGGTCTGGCATTGAGCGTAGGTATAATACCAGAACTATTGTTCAAGGTCAAATCGGAATCATATCCATTTTCATTCCTTGTAAATCCTAGATTTATGTTGGCTCCCGCCCTAAAGTAACTATTGATGTCCGAGTCAATTCCCAAACGGACATTGAACTGTTCCAATGATTCTTCCTTTACTAATCCTTCTTGATTAGCATATGAGAAAGAAAGTAACATATTGCTCTTTTCCGTACCACCAGTTATGGTCGCATTGTATTGTTGGGTATAGGCAATGTTTCTGAATACTTCGTCGGCCCAGTTGGTGTTAGCGGTTCCAAAATAGTCCTCATTCAATCCATCATAAGAAACAATTTCATTCTGAAAGGTATTTGGATTGAACTGGGTGGTAAAATTACCTATGAAGTCAAATCGGGTAAGATCTGACCCGAAAATCTGACCATTTTGTGCCGCCAGAAAAGATTGCTGGAAAATTTGGTCATTAAAGGCACGCCATTCCGATGTGTTGGCATAATCAAGGAGGTTGATAGGTTCGGCAAAAGTGGCTATTGTTGAAAATGTCACAGAAAGATCTTCTCCTTTCCTACCTTTTTTGGTATTCACCAAAATAACACCATTAGCTCCTCGAGACCCGTAAATTGCTGTTGCGGAAGCATCTTTTAAAACATCGATACTTTCAATATCATTAGGGTTTATAGACAGTAATGGATTGGCCACGGTTCCAAGGCCTAAAGGATCTGCTTGAAAAGGAACGCCATCAATAACAAATAAAGGATTGTTGTCCGAACCGTTGAAAGGAGAGGTGATACCCCGAATATTAATGTCAACTCCGGAACCAGGGGTTCCAGAATTTTGGAGTACTTGGACACCCTTTATCAATCCGCTCAACGATCTATCAAAACTGGTCGTCCCCAAGTTGTTCTGCTGTATCTCCGTTCCCTTAACAGATGAGATAGCTGCGGTAACCTCACCTCTGCGCCGGGTTCCATAACCGACCAAAACCACCTCGTCCAGTTCACTGGCTGATTCTGATAGAACAATTTCATAGTATTCTTGTTGGGTGGAAATCAATTGTGAACTCAATTCAAATCCCAGGGCAGAGGCCACCAACCACTGGTTCAAGGATACTTCCAAATCAAAGTTCCCTTCAAAGTCTGCTGAAGTACCCCGGATTAAGAAGTCTGATGAATCTCTCCTCCTAAAGGGCTCCGTACTTGAAACATAGATGGTTGCACCAGGAATTGGGATGCCGTTTTCATCCGTTACCTTACCACTTATCTTAAAGATTTCCTGTTGATCAGATTCTAATGAACCGTCATTCATTTTTTTGACAATGATGGTATCATCCAAAAACTCATAGGTACAGCCGATAGGCGCCAAACCTTTTTTGAGCAGCCTATCCGCACTTATGGTCCCCTTCTTTAATAATACGGTTGGGGCGTCCACTAAATACTTTTCATTGTACACAAAAGTGTAGTCAGTCTGACTTCGTATCAGACCGAACATTTCATCAATGGTCACGTTCCTATCGGATAAAACCTTAATCTTTGCTTTTTGAGAGCTTACTTTGTTGGGACTCAAAGCAAACAGGGTTGAACAAAATAAAAAAATAAATGCTCTCATAATTTGAAATAGCAACCTGCGCTTATTGAGCACATGGAGCTCCAATAATTTAATTTTCATAAATTTGAGTTTGGGTTAGTTAAACATTGTTTTAATTAGCCTCTTATCAAGAGGGGTAAGCCGTATCCGTGGAAAGTGACCGGCCTAACTCCTCTTTCATTTTACAGTTATTTGTTTATCATTTATCACAAATTCGACATCTCCGGTTTTTTGGAGTATGTCCAATAGGTATTCAATATTCTGGCTCCTACGCAACACACCTGAAAACCTTTCTTGACGCATCTCTTGATTTTCGAACACAACCTTGACATCGTACCATCTTGAAAGCGTCCCCAACATTGATTCCAATGTTTCCTGCCTGAACATGAAAAGTCCATTTTTCCATGCTATCTCATAATCCACATCTACTTCCCTCACTTCTATCTGTTCCGATCTTCTTGTCATCATGGCTTGTTGCCCCTCGCTCAACAGCTTATTAACCAAACCGTTCCCGATTGCAATGCTGCCTTCGACCAAAGTGGTATAATAACTTGAGTCCTCTTGATAGGATTTGATGTTGAACTCCGTTCCCAGAACTTCAATTGTTTGTCCTTGGTTCTTGACCCTAAAGGAATCACCGCTGTTGTCATAGCTGGGGGATACATCAAAGTAAGCCTCGCCATACAACAGTTCTACTTCCCTTGGCTGCCCTTTTGGGAACCTAACCGGATATTTTAACTTGGAATCCGCATTCAACCACACCTGGCTGCCATCGCTCAACTGAACGTAAAATTGTCCTCCTTTAGGAATGGTCAAATAATTGAACTGCACATTTGAGCCACTTTGCGCACCCTCATCGTACAATAGTTTTTCACCATTGCTAGTACGTCCGACCGTTGAATACTCCTTTCCCTTTTCCAAGGCAACATATTCCCCGTTCTCTAGAGTTAGTACTGCTTTGTCGGTTCCTGGTAGCACTTTGGAATCCGTTACCGTGATTTGAACAGGCTCGCTTATGTTATCGTAGCTGAGGTAAATAAAATAGGTTGCGGCAACAAGCAATGCAAGGGCCGCCGCAACCTTTAGAGGAGTCAAATAAAAAATCTTTCTTGCTTTCCCCTCCTTTTTAGAACTATTGATTCTATCGAGAAACCCTTGAATGGCCTTATCACCGTCAAAGGTCAGCAAGTTATATTCCAGGGCATAATTGATTTCGATATATCGTTTGAATATCTCAATATTCGCCTCCTTTTCAACCCATATCGAAAGCTCTTCCAATTCATCTTGGTTGATAGATTTGGATATGAACTTAGCGATTAAATCTTCCAGCTTTTTTTTCTTCATTTCTATTTTAACTATTAGTTATACGGAGCCAAAAAAGCTTACCCTACGCTTATTCAATTTTTTTTTTAATCTTTAACCTATCGTTAGCTTTATGTAAAGTGAAGGACTTTGGCAATAATAAAGAATTGATTGAGCACCTACAAAAAGGTGATAAAGCTGCATTCAGGTTTGTCATAAAGGAATACAACCACAGACTGTGTGTTTACGCCAACAGCCTTATCAGCAATCATATCCAAGCCGAAGATATTGTGCAGGCTGTTTATGCCAATCTTTGGGAGAAAAGGGAAAAACTAAACTCCGGTTACTCTTTGAAAAGCTTTCTTTACAAATCAGTGTACAACGAGTTCATCGATCAGTATCGCAAATCGCAATCGGTACTGCGGATTGAAAAAAAATATATGGAGGTCTTGGATTCAATTGTAATGGAAAAAGATCATGAAAAAACTCAAAAGTTGATTCAAGCCGTTAAAGAAATCATCCAAGAACTACCCCCAAAATGCAAACAGGTTTTTGAATTGAGCAAAACAGAAGGGCTGACCAATATTGAGATATCAGAATATTTGGGTATTACCGCAAAAGGAGTTGAAGCACAGATTTCCAGAGGTTTTAAACTTATCAGACGTAAGTTAAAAGAAAGAACAAACTTGGTATTGTTCCATATTTTCAACTTTAGAACAAAAGTTTTCTCAAATCTATAAAATCTTTATTTTGAATTTCCCACATCGAATTTTGAGGCACGGCTGTTTTACGATCAAACAGACAAGGTTTATTCTTATCACCACAATAATCATTGTTTTTTCAATGGTTTTCGGTCTAATCTCCTGTTCAAGCCTTAAGAAGAAAACACAAGTCTACTCGGTAGGTCAGATTATCACCAATCACGGAGAAATGCTTATATGGCTTTATGACGAAACACCCAACCACAAAAAGAGTTTTATCAAACTTGCAAGAGAAAACTATTGGGACTCTCTAAGTTTTAATCGTGTAATCAAAGACTTTGTAATCCAGGGAGGTTGTCCCGACACCCCAGAAGGCTTTGGCAATTCACCCTATCTTATAGAGCCTGAATTCAACAAGGATTTAAGACATGTTTATGGCACCGTAGGTGCGGGCCGTGATAGAAACCCCGACAAGCTATCCGCAGGATGCCAATTCTATATCGTCCATGACAAAAATGGCATCAAAAGACTTGATGGTGACTATACCATTTTTGGCAGGGTAATAAAGGGATTGGACGTGCTTGAAAGAATAGCTTCAGTTCCCACGGATTCTTTGGACACACCTATCAATCCCGTTAATCTGGATGTCAATATTATAATGTTAACCAAGAATCAATTGGCAGAACTAGGTTTTGGGATGTAAGAGTTAATTCAGACAAGTATAACACCACACGCATTATAAAATTTCTTTTTTATACCAACTCATTTCTTGAAATACTTTCAAGTATTCAATAAGAAGGATGTTACCTACAAGATGTTCGTGGGGTTTCGGTTTTACTTTTTGTATCTTTAGCCTCTGAAATTGCATTTTCTTATCTTTCCCATCTGCAAAAACAACAAACTCCCCTTGTTTCAATCGAAAGAAGACCTCGGCCCTACGTTTGGGCACTTCCTTTTCGCCTTTGGTAATCCGTGCTTCCCATGAAAATCCCGTCCCCTTGCTCACACTTTTGGTCGGGTTCTTGACAATTTCAAAGAAGCGTTCATAGTATTTGGCCGTGTCCGGGTCATTGACCTTGCCAAAAAACTGATAGGACAGGTTACTGAGGATGGCCTTGCTTGCTTTATCGCCATAAAGCATATCGTTCTGTATCTTGTCCTGCATTACATAAATTGTGGCAATATCATAGCTTCGGAGCGTAGCGGGAATACGGTGCATATTGGGCAGTTTGATGGTCGGGGCCTCTTCCATCATTAAGAAAGAAGATTCCCGGTTCCGCACACTCATCTGTTTGATAGCCGTGTGGATTATAGTGGCAATGACCGGGGAATAGACTGAATCATATTGCGGGTTGTTCACTATGGAGATTATGGCCTTGTTCTTTTTTCTGTTGATATCCAAGGGCACTTCATCTTTGGAGAGCACATAGAACAGCTTTTTGGAACTTATCTTTTTAAAGGCATTGGCCAAGGTGCTCTTTACCCCTGCTGTCTGTTTTTCGGATTCGATACCGTTGAGAAAGGCACTGGCCATGACCATAGAGGTAAAATCCGATTTGAGAAAGGCCACCAGTTTTTTTGTGGTCATCGTTTGGTAAAGGGCAATGATATGGGGCAGGGTACAATATTGGGGATAGGCCGTTCTCATCTTCCATATCATTCCAGCCAAAAGTCCTTCCACTGCATCGGAAAAGAACTTGCTGCTTCCGCTGCTTTCCGATAGGTTCTGTTCCAAGAGGTTCTCCAAGAGTACTTTTGCCACTTCGTTCACACTTTCCTCAGTGGGCAGGTATTTAGGTGCAATGGGGTTCACACGATGGTATATTTTATCAAATGATATGGTATAGAACTTTACACCGCTTTCCTTGAAAAGAGGCCAGGCCATCTCGGTCAGTTCAAAGTCCTTGTAGTCATGGATGATGCCACAGAAACCGTGCTTGGCGAAATGTTGCAATAGATTGTACACTACACTCTCCGTTTTTCCACTGCCTGCACTGCCGATAATGGAAATACCCCTTCTCAGGTTATCGATCTTGAACCTTCCATTTCTGAGCTTGAAATGCACCTGATACTTTTTGGGAATCTTATTGTTCGTTTCCGAAAAGGCATAGACCCAAATGATGATGCCTATCACCATCAATGGAATGATCATATAAAGGATGATATGTGGCCAGCTCCAGTTCATATCCCAATGGAACTGGATTGGATGGCCCTGTCCAGTCCTTTTTTTAACTTCTTGAATGCTTTATAGGCCAGTTGCGCTTTATTGGTCGGGATATTCGCCAATGGAAGGTTTGCCCCGGACTTTCCCAATAGTTTAATGGCCATGGATCTTTCACTGGTCGGCAGTCCCATGATATTGGCAAAATACGTCGGGGGATGCTTGACAAATGCTTTTCGTGCCCTGTAGGTCTCCACATAATTGCGCTTATGACCGAACATTTGGTCAAAGGTCCTTTCCGAATTTTTGAAAAAGGAATCCCTATCAAATCCCCTTTTTACGGTCTTGCCGTTCATCTCCACTTCGGAGGCCCTGTGCTTGCTTCCCGGAGATAGGCTGTAGCGATTGGAACGGTCCTTTCTGCTCACGATTATATGGATATGGGTCTGCGGGCCTTCCTTGGCCATACCTTGTTTGACCATCTTTCCGTTGATTTGGTGCGGGGCCTCTTTTTCCAGCCGTTTGATTTCCCTTTGCTTCTTTTTGATGTCCCCTTCAAGCTCGCCCCGTTCCATTTTTCGGATCTCGTTCTTCAACCGTGCAATTTTGGCCGAATAGGGGGAATTCTCCCTTATCGCTTTATCATTGCCCTTATAGGTTCTTTGGTGCTCTATCTTGGCATAGTACATAATGTCATTCACATTGACCATCCTCCCATCGATCTCACGGTTAAAGGACTTGACATACTCCTTCATCAGTTCCCTAGTGTACTGTTTCAGGTCTTTTGAAGGATCTTTCAATCTTTGGAGTTCCCGTTGGCTGGGGTTGATGGTAATGGAATAGAACTTGGGTTCGGTCTTTTTGAGCTTGGAGGTATTCCCATCAATATTTTGTATGACCTCTTTGGGCATGATCTCATCCCCATACTGGTCAAAGAAATGCTCACGTTCTTCCATTTCCAAGTTTTGGTTCTCCTTTTCCAGATAGGCCACAAAATCGCTTGCACCCTGCAAATAGTTACCGCCTAGTTTCTGAGGGGTTATCGTAATGTACATGGTCCATTCCTTTTTTTATTTGTTCTAATTCGTCCTTGCTCATATTCAATTTCCAATACCCCTTTCCAAAGGGATTTTTAACATATTCCACTTTATCAAAGAGTTGTCCCATTTCAATTTTTACATCTTGGAAATTCTTTTTCCATTTATAATATCCTTCCTGAAAATGTTTCAGTTCTTCGCTTGTTTCCATTAATTGCGGTGTTCCAAAATCATAGTCCTCTTCCTCTTCTTGGTTTGCCGCTTCCTCGAACAATTTTTGGAGCATCGCCGTGGTTGGCCTGGTCTGGTTCTTTTCAATATCACGGATAATGGCAATGACAGCATTGAAACGTCTTTTCATCTGGTGTTTTAGGCTGGAAACTGTCTCACCCAAACGCTCGTCCGGGGATACTTCGTTACACTCAAAAAAGTCCAGCATGGTCAATAGGGTCATCGATTGGGATTTCCCAAATGACTTGCTGAACCTTCGAAACCTCTTGGCTGCCGATGATTTCAGTTTAAAGGTCACAAACCGTTCCTTTTCCAATCCCCTGTCCATTTTTTAGTAAAAAATCCATTCGTTTTATTGCGCTGACAACGTTTTTTAGTAAAAAACAAAGCCCATCCTTATTTCCTTAACTCTATCAATCCCTTGATTTTAAAGGGATTTTTCAAAGCTATCAGAACCGTAACACCGCTCTGCGTGTTACCCTCTTGCTTTTCATTTTTCGTCCCGCAGGGACCAAAAAATCCAAACAACCTGATTTAAAAAATCAGTTGCTTATCCTTTCATATAAATTGATTGTACGGTCAAAAAAGGAAAGTCAAGTCAAGGAATTCCGACCGTGAAAAATGTTGATATGCAACCCTATAAAGATACGATTTGCAGTTTTCTGCGCATAAAAAAAGCCCATCATAATCGATGGGCTTTTTTGCTGTGTTTTGGGTCTCAAATATTAAAAACGTACTTGTAATTGTACAGATTTCGTATCGTTTCCTCTTCCAAAAGCTGTTCATAGTCTACACCATGTTTTAAGGCATGTTCCCAAAGTTGACTGCCAAAACGCATTTCGACATCCTTTTTGGAAAGGGAATGGAGATAGGATTGGGTGTCACTATCCAAATTGTTGTAGTTCAATTGAATCATGGCGCATACTTTTTACAACAATCCATTGTCCGCAAAACTGAAATACTTCCCATCGGGCAATATGATCAAGTGGTCGAGTACCTTGATGTCAAAAAGTTCGCCCGCCCTTTTAATCTTTTCAGTGATTTCCTTATCCGGTCCACTCGGTCTTTGGTTGCCCGAGGGATGGTTGTGCGCCAATATCATTCCTGCCGATACCGTTTTGAGTGCCACCGCATAGAGCAGACGTACATCGACCACCGTTCCTGTCAACCCTCCCGTGGAGACCTGATAGGTTCCCTTGACCTTGTTGGAATTGTTCAACAACAGCACCTTAAAGGTCTCCTGTAGCCCGATGGTATCCTTGTTCCAGTTCTGGTACAACAGTTTGGCGACCTGCTCGGAACCTTTTAGGGGCTCGGAATCTATCACACCGAGTTTTTCGCAATAGCTTATCTTGATTTCGTTAACTTTATCGTCCATTGTTGTTTCTTTTGAAATTGATAATGAAAAAGAGGGCAATACTTTCGACGGTCATGCCCTCTTTCTTTGTTTGCTGCTTACTTGTTGGTATTTCCGTTCAACAATAGGATTTCATTTGCCACCACTTCGGTCACATAACGTTGGTTGCCATCCTCGGTGGTATAGGTTCGGGTCTTTAGTTTCCCTGTGATTCCTATTTCCTTGCCCTTTACAACGTACTTTTCCACAATGTCGGCAACCTTTCCCCAGGCCACAACAGTGTGCCAATTGGTATCGGTCTGTTTATCGCCTTTATTGTTCTTGTAGTTTTCGTTGGTCGCCAATGACAAACGGGCTACTTTTTTTCCGCTTTCAAGGTTGGTAACGGTCGGTTCCTGTCCAACGTTCCCGATTAACTGTACATGGTTTTTAATGCTGCTCATGATTTAAAAATTTAAAAGATTAATAATTCCCCTTTTTGATTTCGTTTCAATTGAATTTTAAGGGGTGTTTGTTTGATTTCTTGCGTGCATGGCACCAATGGACAAAGTGGGTTTTGTCAAGGCTTTGAGTGAATAAATCAGGAGTATCTGCGACGTAGTAAATTCCTTGGAATTTCAAGGAAGTAGAAACCTTATTTTTAACTTAAACCTGCCTTGGGCTTGACAAGCTCCATAAGGGCATTAGCAATTCTTTTGGGACTATTTGCAAAGGAGCGTACCGGCAGTTAAGCGATAGTGGCAAATAGGGCTCAAATTAGAAGTGCTTGTGCGCTGCCTGTTTTTCGATGCCCCGAAAAACAACAAAGGCTTTATCCATTATAAACCCCTTAAAATGATTGGGACGGCTACCTGGTTTTTAAGGGGGATCGAGCAAAGGTTCAAGAGGCCTTTGCCGATGGCCCTGTCAAGAAAACCTGGTGGACGGACTTCCGATTTGGCAACCTTCCCATATGAACAAAAAAGAAAACCTACCTTTTCAGGTAGGTTTTTACTTGGAATGAAATCGAAATTCCTTAAAGCTCGAACCGGACAATCTCCTGTTCAATCTCGGACTTGCGCTGTTCCAATGTGGACTGTAAATGTTCGGTCACCAATTTGATCAGATTGGAATTGGTGGTCTTGAACTCCAAGTTGTGGGAATCCCGAAGGTGAAAACTGCTTGATCCGTCCTGGTTATAGTTGAACTTGGTAAGTTCCCCCAAGGTCTGGTTCAGACGTTCCCGCTGAGTGGCTAGACCACGTAACTTTTCAAACTTTTGGATGCGGTCGTCCAAGTTCACCTCTGGTTTTAGGGCTACGGGCACCTTTTCCGGTACAACGGTTTTTCCGACGGCTTCCTCTGTCAACTTCCTTTGTACTTCCTTTTTAACGGTCGCATTTTGTCTTTTTACCGTTCCGTTCTGTTTTGCTTTTGTTTCCATGATAATCAAATTTTAATTAAACAATATTTGAGCATGGCACAAACGGAAGTCAAAATTTTAGAGCGGAAAGGAAACGGAATAAACAGTGAGGTACGAACGGCTTTATGCCGTCCCTTTTCCGAGAAACATTTTGCGACGTTTAACTTTCGGTAATATTGGGTGAATATTATTACTTTTTTAATGTGTCCAGAGAAAACAAATATTCAGGTTATTCAATGAATTATTTTATATAATTTTACCTAGATTGAAATTCAATTCAAAAGAATCCGGTTCAATTAATATGGTAGCTATTCGGCTACCTCTATATTTTGAATAGTTTCTAAAAGCTTATAAAATCTGAGACTTACCGCATTAGGACTGGAATCCTGCCGCGGTCACCAAAAGGCAGTTTGAATCCTGCCGAGGTCACTTAAAGCGCGAACCCTGCACTTTCATGCAGGGTTTTGTTATTTGATGGAGCGTTAAAAGTCGAAAACTTTTGTAAACGAAAGCAAATAACAAAACCGTAGCGCATTAGCGCTACAGGTTTGCATTTTCCGGTGGGAGCGATAAGGATGCGCGAAGCGAATCCTGCCGAGGTCACGATAAACAAAGAAACCGACGGTGTTTTGTTGTTGTTTTTTGCCCATTTTTTACCTTCTATTTATATGGAATTAGGCTTGGACAATCTCTAGCGAGCGCATTGAACTTAGGGAAATTTTCGATATCATACCTAAGATTGTTATCCAAGCTTAATGCATATTTTCTATTTGAGAGCAGAACTGTAGCAATGTGGTAACGGTCATCTTGGTTGCTCCTTAATCTTCGCTCTACTTTTTTAGGTATTTTCTGAATAAATTCTTTTAATTCTTTGGGAGTTTTCTTATACAGCCTTCCCTCACTAATTAGTTTATTTACAATCACAGGGATTGAACTTGGTTTCGAACAATCATGATTTGATCGTAAATATTCCACCAGCTGCTTTTGGGAAGTAACTAGATACGCATCTTTAGAAGAATCATCATGGCATGTAAGTAACCATTTAATTAGGTCTTTATAATGTTGATTAGGAGGATTTACGAACTTCTTCGCGGCGTCGTTATCAATAAAAATATCATTCATTATTCAGCTGCAATTGCAATATTCATAACATCTAACATATAGGTTTCAAAAAAACCTTTGGGAGCTTTTAAGATTCTTCCGTCTTTTTTGAATTGCATTTGATACTTTCTCGCCTTCTTACCATTATTTTGGAAAAAAACAGAATATACATCTTTTTCGTTTATTTTTTTTTCGGCAATTGCCAATCTAAGCCTATTAATCAGATATTCGCTATGAGTTTCTATTACATAACGTTTATCACCATTAGAAATATTATCAATGACATAATCAGCAAATTTGGCTTGTACCTCTGGATGTAGGTGAATTTCAGGCTGGGCTACAAATAGAGTTGAATTTTTCCCTAGCTGTAAATCAGCGACTATTATGGGTAAAAATTGACTTACTCCAAATCCAACATCGGATAAAGCCGACCAAACCCCATTCTTTTTACTTTTAATCAGGATTTCATATCGTCCTCCATCAAGACGATTTGTTTTAACTTCTTGAAAAAGGCCAAGCTCTTTTATTATTTTAAGTAATTGGCGGTACTTTTCATTATTTGATGCTTCCCATGCAATAATTTGGTCTTCATAGTTCTCCCCAAATCTTCCAACTTTAAGGTCAGCTTTTGCACCTTCATAGTAAGTTCTCTGAGGATAAAGTCTAAAAGAGCTGATAAAATTTAGACTTCTATTGTAACCTCGAAACAAATCCTTAATCTTACTTATTACCTGATCCAGATAGTAATCCCTTTTATCTATGGATAAATTTCGATACTCGTCAATATCTTTAATTTTCGTACTTACTTTTGACTTTTTCGAATTATAATATTTTCTGAAGGCCACGCTCATCTTTTCAGCCTCTTGCTTGGACTTCTCATCTTCCTTGTCATTATCAACTAAACTAGTTACAGAATCCATAAATCCAATTAGTTTTGAGGGATCCATAAAGTCATCAGCTCCATCAATCCCCTCAAAAGCTTCAAATTCCAAGTCGTACTTTAGAATTTTTTTCATGCTTAGACGATAAAACTTTGATTTCGCAACCAACTCATCTAATATTGGTACACTTTTGTTCTTGTCTTTAGTCCAAACAGTACTTATGTTATGTTGCAAATTTTTACTAGTAAAGATGAAATTCAGTTTTATTTTTTTAGACAAATCGTGAGAAAATACTATTTCCTTGTAATCACCCATCCTGATATATTTTCCATTAGGAGAGAACTGAAAGGGAAAATTACCGGACTGGATGGCCCCTAAAATTCCATATATCATTGAACTTTTTCCGCTACTGTTAGCCCCAGTAAGGAGAGTAATTTTTGAAGGTGAAATTTCGACCTTTTCAAAACACTTAAAATTTTCGTATGAAACTCTGGAAAGCATGAAAAATATTTTTAGAAAATTAATAAAAAAACGGAACTCAAATATCAATTAGCAAACCCAAGAGCTCTTATAAATTAACTTTACATCAAATTACTTCGGACATGTCCTAACTAGCTTATGAAGAAACAAGATATTCCAAATTAACCTTTGGTCTTCATTCCTTAACCATCTATTCTAATCAAGATAATATTTATAGCCCTTGCGTTCCAATCTGTTATGCTTGTTGATGACCTCCCTTGGAATCCTTTCAATGGCTACAGAAAACTTCTTTTCCATTTAATGTAGCCTCATGTCTGCCCTCTATAAACCATCACATAGCTATCCCTGCGGTTTACTTTAAGGGTACTTTCGTCATAGAATGCTAGTCTTATCCACAAATATAACAACCAGTTGTGCAAATCAAATTCTTCAGGAAAGTCTTCCATTGGTTTTGAAATTTATTTAAGTCTAATCCTTTGATTTTTACACTTTGCAGTAATTATTGTATTCGCAGGCGTCATTATATTTCTTGCCAATTCTCTAATAGACCTTTCATCATAATAAGATTGCATCTTAGACACTTATTGTAGTAAATCACCCATATTAACCTTGTCTCCATCTTCGAAGGACAGCAGCATTAATTCATTCATAAGAGTAAGTCTTCAAGATATTATATTGTTAAGCTCTTTAATTTCTTGAAGTGCTTTATAGTTGGATTTTTCACTTTTATCGTTATCAAGACATCTACTGTTACTTCGCAAACGGTTTCCTGAAATCTACCCATAGTCAGTTTAGCAGTTAACTCAGCTGCCGTGGAACGAAATTCAACCAACCATTCTTTATGCTTGTCAGTCAAATCAATATGCATGTTGTACCAGAATACAAAACATATCAGTTTGCTTCATTTTCTGTTAAATAATTCACAAAGCTATTCTGACTTACAAATATTTTTTAATTTTGACCGATCGTTCAATTTTAAAAAATGAGTCCAAGAACAGAAGAGCAGTTAGCTGCACATAGAAAGGCAAAGCGAGAACATATTGTTTCCGAAGCACTTAACTTATTTGCCACAAGAGGTTATTTCAATACCTCAATAAGTGATATTGCCAAGGAAGTAAAGATGTCAAAAGGCCTTCTTTACAGCTATTTTGAAAACAAGGAGGAATTACTGAACGCAGCCATTGACTTTGTCTTGAAAGAGGCCACGGATCTCAACTTATCCGAAGATCGATTAAAAGACCTCAATCCCGAAGAAATCATCGGGGAAGTGATTGAGGGATTCTTTACCGTGCTGGAAGAAAAGAAGGAATTATGGGGCCTAATCGTTTCCCTGGCCATTCATGTGGCATCCATTCCGTCCGTTCATCAAACCATTTCCACCATCTACAGGGATTTGGCCCGGCAACTACAGGAACTTTTCATTGCGATGGGTCACCCAGATCCCGAAAACGAAGCTTTCAAACTTGGGGCGTTAATCGATGGAATAGGCATTCAATACATGGTTTTTGGCGACAGTTATCCCCTAAAGAAAATTAAGGAAAATATTATTAATGGTTATATGAACCAAAAAAATGAAGAGCAATGAAATTAAAAATAATAGTCGTTTTTATGATGATGACATCCATTTCATTCGGTCAAACTGCCGATGAAATTGTCAAAACATCCGATGACAAATTAAGGGGAACGTCTTCCTATACGGAACTGACCATTGATATCATTCGGCCAAAATGGTCCAAAGAGATGAAAATGAAGGGATGGACCAGGGGTTCGGACCATTCCGTTTCCGTTATAACGAGTCCAGCAAAGGAAAAGGGCACTGTTTTTCTAATGCGGGAAAAAGAAGTTTGGAATTACCTCCTTACCCTGGAAAGGACCATAAAATTTCCGCCCTCCATGATGCTGCAAAATTGGATGGGAACGGACCTGACCAATGATGATTTGATCAAACAATCTTCTTTGGTAACCGATTACACCAAAAAAATCATTGGTGAAGAAGAGAAAGAAGGGTATACCTGTTGGAAAATTGAACTGACCCCAAAACCCAATGCCGCCGTTGTTTGGGGAAAGATCATTATCTGGATCGACAAAAAGGAGTACATGCAGATGCAAACGGATTATTATGACGAGGATCTTTTTTTAGTGAACCAAATGGTGGGGTCCCAGGTCCAAACCTTTGATGGTAAGCTACTCCCTTCAAAACTCACCGTTAAGCCCGTGGACAAACCGGGGCAATCTACCGTGATTACCTATAACCAGTGGAAGTTTGATATGGACATCCCTGATGAATACTTCACCACAAATTATATGAAGCGTATCCACTAATCCTTAAATGGTAAACCAGTGATTCTAAAAATTGCCTGGCGAAATATTTGGCGAAACAAAAAAAGAAGTGTCATTACGACTGCTTCCATCCTAATTGCGGTATTCCTTTCCCTAATGATGCGCTCTGTACAATTGGGAACTTATAAAAGCATGATAGACAATGTAGTAGGTTCCTATACAGGATATATCCAGATACATGAAAATGGGTATTGGGACAAACGTTCCATCGATAAGGGGATGGTCATGACCGATAGTTTGATCACTAAAGTGTTGAACACAAAAGGTGTAGAGGCCTTGTTGCCCCGATTGGAAAATTATGGATTGCTATCCGTGGGGGATCTCACAAAGGTCATAGGACTGAACGGATTGGATTTTGAACAAGAGCAAAAGCTACAGGATATTGAGGCAAAGCTGGTAATGGGCACACTTCCCCAAAATCCAAAGGATATCACTTTGGGGAAAGGAGTGGCGTCCTATTTTAAAGCAGGTATAAATGACACCGTTGTGTTCATGGGACAAGGGTACCATGGTATGTTGGCTGCGGATAAATTTCGAATTTCAGGTATTATCGATCTTAAAAATCCAACGTTGAACAAGGCCACGGCATTACTATCCTTGGAAGGCGCCCAGCATCTTTTTAGTGCCAACGGAATAGCCACCAGCCTTGTCATCGATAAGAAAAACAATGCCCGCCTAAAGTCGGTACAAGAGGCCATCTCAGGCAAGTTGGATGACAACTATGAAATCATGAACTGGCAAGAAATGATGCCCGAACTGCAACAAACCATTTTGGCCGATAGTATTGGTGGATTGTTGATGGTGGGCATCCTTTACATGATTCTCATTTTCGGAATTTTTGGTACGGTGCTCATGATGACCCAGGAGCGAAAATATGAATTTGGCGTGTTGGTCTCCATAGGTATGAAAAAAGGGAAACTCATGCTCATGGTATTTATGGAGACCATCATTTTGTCCCTACTGGGCGTAATGGCAGGGGTGCTTTTGGCCTATCCCATTATGTTATGGAAACATTACGATCCCCTGGTATTGCCGGGTACAGAAGCTGAAATGATGGAAACCTTTGGTTTTAGTGCTGAAATCCCTTTTTACATACAGCCCGATCTTCCATTGGTCCATGCATCCCTTATTTTTTCCATTGCCCTGCTCGTATCCCTTTACCCTATTACGATCATCAAAAAACTGAGACCACTTGAAGCGATGAGGGGCTAAACCTGTACAATAATGAAAACATTACTACGAATAGCATGGAGGAACGTTTGGAGAAATAAGCTCCGAAGCGGTATTGTCATAGTTTCCATAGTTTTGGGCATCTGGTCCGGACTATTTATCATGGCCATGACAGCAGGATTGAACGAACAACGTTTAAAGAGTTCCATCGATACCTTTCTCTCCCATATCCAAATACACGACGCCGGTTTTCTCGAGAACTTTGATAAAAAGGATACCATCGCCGACAGTAAAACCTTATTTCGGCAAATGGATACCATGGCGCAGGTAACCGCATATTCAAAGCGTTTGGTATTGCAAGGCATGGCATCTACGGCCCATGGCAATTACGGCGTGAAAATTATGGGGGTATTTCCGGAAGAAGAAAAAAACGTCACGGATATTTCCAAAAGATTGGTGCAGGGGACCTACTTGCACCAACTAAAGAGAAATCCAATTGTAATCGGCGAAAAACTGGCCAGTAAGTTAGGGGCAAAAGTCAATTCAAAAGTCGTCCTCAACTTTCAGGATTCCAGTAACAATACCATAGCCACCAGTTTTAGGATAGAAGGGATCTTTAAAACGGTAAACAGCTCATTTGATGAGGGAAATGTATTTGTAAAATATGAGGACCTGGCCCCTTTGGTCGGTTTACGTGGCAACTACCATGAAATTGCCATTCTGTGCGATAATATAAACGAGACCGTACCGGTCAAAAATCAAATCACTACAAATAATTTGGTAGAAAGTTGGGACGAGTTGGCACCGGAATTGGGTTACGCCCAAAAGACCATGAGCAACTTCATCTACATCTTTATGGGTATCATTTTGCTGGCCCTCACATTTGGAATTGTCAATACCATGCTCATGGCGGTTTTGGAACGAAAAAGGGAAATAGGGATGTTGCTTTCCGTGGGTATGGACAGGCGAAAAGTATTTGCCATGATCATTCTGGAAACGCTCTTTCTCGCACTTATAGCAGCACCACTGGGAGTGATATTGTCCCTTTGGACCATAGAGCATTTTGGCACGCATGGTATTGATCTTTCTGCCGTGGGCAAGGGACTGGAAAGCTTCGGGATGGGTTCCAGGGTACACACAAAACTGCCATCCGTGCTGTATTTGAACATCACTTTAATGACCCTTGCAGTGACATTGATAGCAGCCGTGGTTCCCGCAAGAAGGGCTGTGAAACTAAATCCGGCGGAAGCCGTGAAAGCGATTTAAAAAAAGGGGTATATCTGAATTATCATTTAAAGACGAACAAAATGAACGTTGTAAAAACAGAAAATCTGACAAAGGTCTACAATGAAGGTAAGGGAAATGAAGTACGGGCATTGAACGGTTTGTCCCTGACCATTGCCAAAGGGGAATTTACTGCTATTGTCGGCCCTTCCGGTTCCGGAAAAAGTACGTTGCTCAATATTATCGGTGGTTTGGACCAGCCCCATTCAGGAAATGTACTCGTAAATGAAGTTGACATCATTGGGTTGAAAGAAAATGAACGGATCAACTTCAGATTACAACATATAGGTTTTGTGTTTCAGGCCTACAATTTAATTCCTGTGCTCAATGCAAAAGAGAACATCGGTTTTATTATGCTTTTGCAACATGAACCACAAGAAGCGATCGACAAACGCGTCGCTGAGTTACTTAAATCGGTGGGCTTGGAAAATCAGGCCTTAAAACGCCCCGCTGAAATGAGCGGGGGCCAGCAACAGCGAATAGCCGTGGCCCGGGCATTGGCATCCCGACCCAAATTCGTTCTGGCAGATGAACCAACCGCCAATTTGGATTCGAAATCCACATCAGACCTTTTGGACATTATGGAACAACTCAATGAAAAAGAGGGGATCACCTTCATTTTTTCCACACATGATCAAAGGGTCATTGATCGGGCCCGTAGAGTGGTTACCCTGGAAGACGGTAAAATCATAGCAGACGTTTTACAATCAAATTGAGACCAAAAAAGCACATAGTATCCCATATTCTGGGTTTTGCATTGGTCATCAACTTGGCCGCACAGGACACACAAAACTGGGTTTCGGACCACCTGAATGTATCCGGTTATGTGAAATTTTTGAACACCTCCAGTTTCATTTCGTTGGATAGTATTGCCAACGATAACCTCATCCATAACCGAACGAATATGAGGTTGTATGCCAATGATGATCTCACCTTGGGTCTAGAACTGCGCAACAGGGTGTTTTGGGGTACTTCGGTCAGGTCCTTTCCAAACTTTGTCCAATCCGTGGAGAATCCCAACCAGGATATCAACCTGGATGCCCTGTTGATTCATGAACCGGCAATACTGATGCTTTCGACAATAGATCGCTTATACGTGGATTATCATAAAGAAAAATGGCAGTTGGTCATAGGTCGTCAACGCATAAATTGGGGAAAGAATTTGGTTTGGAACCCCAACGATCTTTTCAATGCCTATAATTTTTTGGATTTTGATTATGAAGAACGTCCGGGAGCAGATGCGTTAAGGGCTAAGTATTTTACCTCTGGGGATTCCAGTATTGAATTTGCCATCAGTTATGCAAAGGTATGGAGGGAAAACACGGTGGCCCTTAAGTACAACTTCAATAAACACCAGTACGATTTTCAACTCATAGTGGCCAAGTTTTTGAACGACCTTACGCTGGGAATAGGATGGGAAGGAGTTATTAAGGACGTAGGTTTTAAAGGGGAGCTAAGTTATTTTATGCCGAATGACCGTTCTGAGGGGGACAACGCCCTTGTTGGATCCATTTCATTTGATTATTACTTCGCCAATGACATGTCCATCAATATCTCAACACTTTATAACAGCAATGGGGCGGGCGATGTTGATTTTTTCGGGGGTTCCCTGATGAACAATGCTACGATAGATGCCAAAAACCTAATGCCAAACAAATGGTCCTTATTTGGTCAGTTTTCCAAGACCTTTACGCCTGCAATTACAGGATCGATGGCCTCCATCTATGCCGTGGATCTGAACTCCGTTTTCCTAACGCCGCAATTCACCTACAACATTTCCCAAAACTGGGACTTTGATGTTACAGGTCAAATTTTCTATGGGAAACAGGAGGATGAATTTAGAAATCTGGGAAACAGCATATTCCTAAGATTCAGATATAGCTTTTAAAAAAGTGAAAACAAACCCAAAATGCACTGATCAATGCTGTGCCAAAGAGATGGATTTGTGTTGGGTTGAGCAATGGCCAGGGGTCCAATTTAAAGGTCTCCCCTGGTCATTAAAAAGGATAGGAATGAATTAAAACTGCAAAAAAAATATGGGTTATGGAAATGACAATTGAAGAAGGTGTAAAATTACATGTGGAAAAGCGCTCCCCAAGCCAGGAGGAGTATCGTTCTTTAAGGAATCAATCCGATTGGTATACTGTTGGGAACCAATTTGAAAAAGCCGCTTTTGGAAAAGAAGTTTATTGTGTTGTGGTTTTGGATGGCCCCAATGTGATAGGAATGGGAAGGATTGTTGGTGATGGGGCCATCTATTTTAATATTCAAGATCTGATAGTCCATCCAAACTACAATAGCAAAAGTGTGGGCAGGCTGATCATGGACCATATCGAAAACTTTTTCGAAACGGGAGCATCACGGCATGCTTATATCGGGGTATTGGCCACAAGGGAAACAAGGGAACTGTACAAAAAATATGGGTTTACCGAACGTAAAACCAAAAATTCCGAAATGTTTAAAATTTTAATCCGAGGGAATTCAACGTATTAATACGGCACCCAAACCGATTCTTGCTATTCCAAGAATTCAACACTACCTAAGACCATTCCCCAACTACTAGAATCAATTGGTATAGTTGAATCCGCTTCCGTACGAAGCACCCTTTGATTTGGGCGACCACACCATTGCCCAGGTCCAACACCTCATAGGCTTATACATACCTTCATGAAATTTCTTACCTTCCAGAGGAAAGTCAAATGACCGCATTCGCCATCCAATCGATCGTATCCAAAAATTGGCAATGAAAGATGGTTCATGTTGACTTCGGAAAAAGATTTTGTCTGCCTGGATAGAACGGTTGAAGACCGGTCGGACAATTATCCCAATCCAAAAATGATGTAATTCAAACCATAGTTTAATATCATTTGTGCGCATTGTACGCTTTAAAGAAAATAGCCTTCCTCCTTTTTTTGCTCCTATCACTGAAACTTAGTGCCCAGGACGACTTTGATATTAAGAGTTATTTGGTTTTGGGTGTGGAAGCAGCGGAAGATCTGGCCTCAATTTACTTGGAGCCATTGAGCGAAGGTTTATTGTATGGACTTACAGGGGCTTGGAACAATACCGCACGGATAAAACAAAAATGGGAAATGGATATTGGTTTGGTGGCGAATGGCTCCTTTGTGCCCAATGAGAAATTATCCCGTGAAATCGATATCAGCGCTATTGATAATTTGGAAGTTTTAGGTGGGGGCAGCTTGGTTAGGATTCCAACCATACTGGGTAGTAAGGAATCTGAAGTGACTTTTGTGGCAACCCGAAATGGCGAAGAGTTCATTTTTGATGCACCCACGGGTATAGGCCTCGTTTCCACCAATTTACTGCCCAATGCCTTTATACAGGCAAGTTTAGGATTGCCCATGAATTCAGAATTTAGCCTGCGCTTCTTTCCAAAGCTTTCCATTGAGGATGCCTCCATAGGGGTTATTGGATTTGGATTAAAAAATGAATTGACCCAGAGCTTTAAAAGTCTTGGGGAACTACCATTGGCCATTTCGGTATTTGCAGCTTTTAGCAGATTGGATGCAGATTATGATTTTGAAACGGATGGTTTTGTGACCGGTGAGTCACAGTCCATTGACGCCTCATTGAATTCTTGGCTTTTCGAGATCCTGACCTCAACAAAGTTTCCCATTTGGAACATTTATGGTGGATTGGGCTATGTTACGGGCAGATCCAATTATGTTTTGGAAGGTACGTACATTATCAGTACACAGGAAGAGACCATTCAGTTTGAAAATCCATTTGATGTACAGGCAAGTATTTCCGGCTTAAGGGGAAGTTTGGGCACAAGTGTCCGGTTAAATCGATTTAAGATCAACTTGGATTACACTTTTCAAGGCTTTAATAATCTGGCTTTTGGTTTACATTATAATTTGCTAAAAGGGAAATGACCCCAGTATGGTCCCGCACGGCATCAATATTGCTTATTTTCTTGTGGAAAATGGCATTTACCTGGTTCCCCGAATCTTGTTTTTATCCCAATGTGTAGGTTGCTTTTTTCAATTTGGGGAAAGGTCTAGGGCCAGTTCATATATAATGGTATTCTGTATGATTTTTCTTATCTTTTAGTCAAAAATGACTGTCTGATGAACCACTCCAATCTTTTTGATTGCAGCAATAAAACCACAATAGTTACAGGCGGAGGAAATGGAATTGGGAAAGCCTGCTGTAAGATTCTGGCCGCCCATGGTGCTAATGTGGTTGTTTCCGATTTGAGGAAGGAAGCCGCAGAAGCCGTTGCCCAAGAAATAAAGAGGGACGGTGGAAATGCCATTGCCATAAGTTGTAATGTATTGAACGATGATGATTTGGTCAATTTGGTCAAATCGTCCGTTGATGTTTTTGGTGGCATTGAGATTTTGATCAACAATGCCGGAGGAGGTGGTGCTGGCAGGGAAAGCCCTTATGCGATATCAGTTAAGGAGTTTGCCTGGGTTTTCCAACTCAATGTATTCAGTGCCTGGCGGCTATCACAATTATGTGCTCCGGAAATGGAGAAAAAGGGATACGGCTCCATGGTAAACATTACCTCCATGGGTTCCATCAACAAAAGTCCCAATATCAGTGCCTATGCCAGTGCCAAGGCGGCCTTGAATCATATGACCGCGAATCTGGCTTTCGACTACGGTCCCCATGGTATCCGGGTAAATGCCGTTGGACCGGGAGCTACCAAAACAGCCGCCCTGTCCAAAGTATTGACCCCGGAAATCGAAGCCAAAATGTTATCGGGTACGCCTATTAAAAGATTGGGCGAAGTGGAGGATATTGCAGGTGCAGTGCTCTATTTTGCCGCTCCGATCTCGGAATGGGTAAGCGGACAGGTACTATTTGTAAATGGTGGCGGTATTCAAACTTTGGACTAACAATAATTGGCGAACATATCGTCGTATTTGAATTCAAAAAAATTGAAGGGATGAATAGGAAAATTAGCATTGGATTGGTGCTCTTAATGTTCATTTGTGTTAGGGGCAATACCCAGGAAACATTGACAGCGGAGCAATCCAATCCTTCCAAATTAGGTTGGATGAAAGGGTTTCCGCCACCAAAGGAAAAAGTAATATCGGCAATTGATGGAAGTTTCTTTCAGTTTCCGGCCCTTCGTTATAGTGTTTGTCACATGCGACAATTCATGCCAACCACTGAGGTCGAAGCCGCGTCCACCAATCGGTACGAACTTAAAGTAAAGCCCGACCCAAATATTGATGCAGTAACCTTCCTCCCCTGGAATAGTACCGAGCCAATGACTTGGAAGGAATCCCTCTTAAGGAATTATACTGATGGCATCCTGATTTTACATAAGGGTAAGATTGTTTATGAAAAATATTTTGGTGCTTTAAAATCAAATGGTGTCCATGCTGCAATGTCCGTAAGCAAAACCTTCACTGGAACTTTGGGTGCCTTGCTTGTCGAAGAAGGCTTGTTGGATGAAAACAAAACCGGATCGGATTATGTTCCTGAATTATGTGATTCCGCATTTGGGAATGCGACAATAAGACAAATCCTGGATATGACCACAGGTTTAAAATACAGTGAGGACTATTCCGATCCCACTGCCGAAATCTGGGCATTTTCAGCTGCAGGTAATCCATTTCCAAAGCCGCCCTCCTATAGTGGCCCCAACAATTACTACGACTATTTGGTAACGGTTCAAAAAGAAGGTGGGCACGGGGAGGTCTTTGGCTACAAAACGATCAATACGGATGTAATGGGTTGGATCATTTCCCGGGTAACCGGAAAGCCCCTTTCAGAACTATTGTCCGAACGTATTTGGAGACCCCTCGGCACCCATGTGGATGGTTACTTCCAGGTCGATGGTGCAGGAATTGCCTTTGCAGGTGGTGGGTTCAGTGCAAATATGAGGGATATGGCGCTGTTTGGCGAAATGATCCGCAAGAACGGGAAATTCAATAAAAACCAAATACTCCCTTCAAGTCTTGTAGAGGACATTAGGAATGGAGGAAATAAGGAGGCGTTCAACCAGTCCGTTTATGGCAAATCGTTAAAGAATTGGAGCTACAGGAACATGTGGTGGATCACCCATAACGAGCACGGTGCCTTCGCCGCAAGGGGCGTGCATGGACAAACCATTTATATTGATCCCATGGCCGAAATGGTACTGGTGAGGTTTGCCTCATATCCGGAGGCAAAAAACGCCAAGATCGACCCAACTTCGTTGCCGGCCTATCATGCCGTAGCAAAATATCTAATGTCCAAATAATCTCCTGAGCTGATGAAAAGATATAAAATACTGTCCGCAACCTTGGTAGCGTTCCTGTATGCTTCATTGGGATATTCCCAAGACGCATTCATGGCTGATGACCCTACATTTAGGATAACCAAAGGCAGATATTACAGTTCGCTGACGTTCTCATTAAATTCACGCAATGCAGAAAACGAAGACCAACTCTTTAGACAGGTTCAGGACCAGGACAGATATAACTATAGGATAATAGGGAACGCCGGATATGCGATTAAAGACAATATGACCTTAGGTCTGTCCGCAGCCTATGGTAGGGAGCAGGAAGAAATAACCTTTCTGGATGAGAACGGGGCAAATGTCACTTCCAAGAGCGTGGAACAAGGTTTATCAATTGCACCTAATATGCGTAATTACATTCCAATAGGAAAGGGACAATTGCAAATATTGATCCAAACAGAGTTGGGAGTGACCATAGGTGAGTCCTTACAAAGGGAATTCCTTGAAAATGAAATAAACAAAATTGAAGGGGAATTCATTGACATTGAAATTGGGGTAAGCCCCGGACTTGTTTTGTTCTTCGATCGACATTGGGCATTTGAAACCACGGTTGATATTGCAGGTTTTTCCACGCGCATAGAAGAAGAGGTGGTAAATGATGACGAAGAGAACCGTCAAAGGGTTGTGGAATCAGCCATAGATTTGAGAATCAACCTTCTTCAGCTTAATCTGGGTTTGGCCTATTATTTCTGAACCCGTCAATTTTTAAAGTCCACTATCATGATTTCGATGAAAAAGAATTTTAACCCCCAAAGCGCAAAGAGAAATGGGACACTACTTATTATTTCCGTATTGTGCGTAATCGGGCTGGAATCATGCATACAGGAAGATAGATTTGGTCTTTCATCCTTTAAGGAAATCAAGGTTTTCCAATTGCCTGGTCAAGCGGGTGTAACCACTATAGACCAAGAGGCGCGGAGTATAGTAATTCCTATGGGTGAAGGTGCCGATCTCATCGGTCTGGTTCCCTCAACCATCCAAATATCCAATTTGGCAGCGATTTCCCCTTCAAGTGGGGAAGCCCAGGATTTCCAGGATACGGTACTATATACCGTAACCGCCGAGGACGGGTCAACAGCCGTTTGGTCCGTGAATGCCGTTCCAGCTTTGCCCAATCCACAGCTTCCAAACAGTAATTTTGACCTTTGGTACAATGTGGGCGATTATCAGCAACCTGGCGAAAATGGGGAAAGTACGGTCTGGGGCACGGCTAACAGGGCCGTAGCCATAGCCGGGGATGCCAATACCAATCCAGAGGACCTCGGTGGCGGGGATCTGGCAGCACGTCTGACCAGTGTTGCAGCGCCCCTATTGGTTCGAATGGCGGCAGCCACCCTTTTCACCGGTACGTTCACAGAAGGATTTCCCAGTCCAACGGACCCCAGGTCAAATATAGATTTTGGCACACCGTTTAACGGGCGACCCAGGGCATTTCAAGTTGATTTTAGGTATCTTCCTGGACCGTCTTACGAGGATGCCGACGGTAATGCGCTTATTGGTGGGGACCAATGTGATATTTATGTGCTATTGGAAAAAAGGGATGGGGATGACATATATCGAATAGGAACAGGGTGGTTCAGAGGTGGAACGGAAGTGATGGACTGGAGTAGTCTTGAAATTGAACTAAAATATGGGGAACTGTCACCTTCCGAACCAGAATTTGCGTACGCCAATATTCGTGAAGGGGAGTCCTGGGGTGATGCCACCGAGACACCTACCCATGTTACCGTAGTGTTTTCTTCAAGCGCCCTGGGCGATTTTTTTACTGGTGCCATCGGAAGTGAACTATGGATAAATAATTTTGAATTTTTATATTGATCCCATTCGAAAACCAATCTTATACGAACATTAAAAAAGTCCAGGGCTTAGAATACCTTAAATATGATTTTTAGTATAAATAAAAGCATCGTTATGGGAAAGAGGGCTTCAATTTGCCTTCAATCCTTAATCGTATTTCTATCAATGGCATCGTGCTCTTTAGTGAAAATAGAAAGTGAGCAAAAGCCCTTAGGTGTTAGGGAATTGAATACAAGGCTATTGACCCAGAATTTTGCCCGTGGTGCCATGGATAGGGTGGAAATGGCAGCAGATAGTATCACTAAACTGGCCAATGATCATGAGACGATTCCAATCAACACTTTATATTGGAAAATTCAGACATCGGAAGAATTGGGCAAGATCAGCTTCCAAACAGAACCCAAAATAGCGCTAATGGATACGTGGGCCTATTTTTTGGAAGTGAAAAATTCGCTTGAAAGTCCACAATTGGATGGTGCCTTTGGAGAATATAAAATCATTGCTTTGGAGGCTGTTGATCAAAACATTGAAGATATACAACGAATTGCTGCTAGTGTATTACCTAAAAGTGAATACAGAACAATCAAGGATTTTGTGGAAGAATATGCCAACAATACACCCTTATTACTACAAAAAGAGTTTAAACACAAATCCATTAGGGAATCTTATTTAGAGTTTAAACGAATTCCAGATAGTATTGCGGTACAAACGGTAGGCACCTTATCCGAGGTGGTTGCGGACGCTACAAACCGTTTTGGATATTACTCCGAAGCCTCTGGTAAAAGGCTTAATTGGAAGACTGAAATGATTTTGCGTCAAAGGGGAATTGATTCCATGGATATTGAGGCCAAAATTGCTGAAATAGACAGGCAATTCGATCGACTGATTCAAGTGGCAGAGAACTCCCCGGAAACTATAGAAAATGCCATCAAGGAGTTTAGAAATAACATTGGTCCACTGTTTAGAAATCTCAACTATGAAATAGGTTCTGCAATGCAGAGCCTGTCTTCAGATGTGCAATCCGTAAACAGCATGTTGCAACGTGAGCGGGTTGCCTTGGATTCCATTATCAAAAGGGAACGGTCTGCCCTAACAACCAAAGCAGACACCCTGGTGGAAACCGGGATAGAAAACGCTTTTGAGGGTTTAGGAAAGACAATACGTAGCTTGATCGTTTATTTTATAGTACTGTTCATCGTTGTGCTTGGATTACCTTTTTATCTAGGCTACGTTATCGGAAAACGTAAATTAAAATCATGATTCAATATGAAACTTAGGTCCTTTGTTGGGTTTGTCCTATTAATCCTAGTTTCTTGTTCCAAAAAGAATGGTACGACGTCCGTTATATGGATAAGCGGTTTTAAAACGACATGTGAATCAGGTGCAGGAGCATCCAATTGCTTACTCATAAATAAAAGCAATGAACTGGCGAATGAGGAATGGGAGCTATTTTATTCGGATATAGAGGGTTTTGAATTTCAGGAAGGTTATCTAAAAAAGGTCGAAATTTTGCGGCAAAAACCCAATGATAATAAGCGTGCTCCAATGGATAAATCAATTAGTAAATATGTACTGGTTAAGGAATTGGAGAAAAGGCAGGACCATAGGCCTTCGTTGGTAGCACATTGGCAACTTGAAGGGATTCACGGAACTTCTATAGATAAAAAAATAACACCTCCGACCTTGGATTTTAATTTGAGTGAAATGAAAATCCATGGAAACGGAGGGTGCAATAGGTATGACGGAACCATAAAACAGCTGGGAATCAAATCAATAGCATTTGGTAACGTACTTAACACCCTTAGCATTTGTGCCGAAGTCAATGTGGAAGGTCAATATCTCGGTTCCCTGGACAAAATTTCTTCTTATGAAGTCAATGACTCAATTCTAAATCTATACGACGGGCAAGAAAACGTAATTATGTCATTCGTGAGTCACAGAAAAACCGATAATAGAACGAAGATTCATGATATTTGGTCAGCTGTCAGGATAGCAGGCTCCCCGACAAAAGGAATGGTCCCCGTGCCACATCTGGAAATCAATACAACCGAGATGAAGATTTATGGTAACAATGGTTGTAACGACTACTTTGGAACATTAACCAATCTTACCGAAAACAGCATATCTTTTGGGAAGATAGGGTCTACACGAAAAATGTGTCCGGAGATGGAGGTCCCAAAACGCTATAATGAGGCCCTATTAAAAACCAGGACCTTCCGTTTTGATGGGCAAGCTTTGATTTTTAGTGATGAAGAAGGTGAAGAAATTTTGACCTTTATGAAAACAGATTAACTTAAAAAAGTCCAGAAAATAGAGTTACCAAGAAGTTATTTAGCGCTGTTAGTGGTTTTTCTTTGTTGTCAAAAGACATGGGGCCAATCGGACACACTTGTTTTTGATTCCGGAAACAAGGTGATAGGCGAAATAAAGAAAATGGAAAAAGGGGTGCTCGAAATTGATGTTCCTTATGGGGATGAAAATTTTAAAGTGAAGTGGTTAAGCATCAAGGAAATCCATACGGAATCAAAATTTGTGGTGAGTATTGAGGACAAATTATATCAAGGGAGAATAGCCTCCATTGCCGATCAAAGGATAAAGGTTTTTGACAATGACTCCATTTATACCACGTGTACCTTAGATGAAATCGTCTATTTGAACCCGTTTAAACAAGGGTTTGCAAATCGGTTCAATGCAGCCATAGAAGTAGGTTTTAATTTGACCAAAGCCCAGGACCTGCGTCAATTTTCGTTACGCAGTTCCATGGGCTATAAAACCGATAAATGGACGGCCGATATTGCCTATAATATCCTAAGATCAAGTCAGGACAACGTAGCACCTGTCAGTCGTAGCGATGGCTTATTGAATTACCGTCGTATTTTGCTCAAAAACTGGTATTTGATCGGCACTGTTGCCACACTTTCAAACACGGAACAACTCATTGACCTGCGCGCCAATTCCCAGCTCGGGGTTGGCAAATTCATTATTAGTTCCAACAGGGCTTACTGGGGCGTAAAAGCCGGGGTTAACAACAATTTGGAGCGATTTACCAATGAAACGACAAATCGCAACACCTGGGAAGGATATTTGGGCAGCGAATTGAATTTATATGATACGGGGAATTTGGAACTGGCATTGGTTTTTATGGGATACTCCGGCCTGACCGAAACAGGGCGGTATAGGGCGGACATCACTTTTGATACAAAGTATGAACTCCCTCTGGACCTCTTTATCCGGCTTGGCATCTCACTTAACTATGATAACCGGCCGGCCCAAAACGCAAGTGAAACGGATTATATTATAAGAACTGGTATTGGTTGGGAATGGTAACCCCATTCAAGGAGTTAAACCGATCGGTACAACTGTTTTACCGATAAGGATTACTGATGTGGGCGTTGATCGGAAAACATGTCAAAAAATTTGATAAACTAAAAAATACGTAAAATGGACAATCAAAACATCGTACTTCGTGCAGCCGTCTTTGTGGCGCAGTTAATTATTGCCGAACAGCCCAAAAATCGGGTGTTCCACAATCTACATCATACCTTAACGGTGTTGGAGGGTGCCGGAAGGATTGGCAGGGCGGAGAATTTAACGGAAGATGAGTTGGAAATGGTTTTGCTTGCAGCGGTCTTCCATGATTTGGGGCATATAAAATGTTATAACGGCCATGAAGAAGTAAGTATGCGCTTCGCAAGCAAATGGTTATCGGAACACCAATATCCTGAAGATAAAACCACTATTGTCCTGGGTTGTATCGGTGCAACAAAAATACCCCAAAGTCCAAAACATATTTTGGAGCAAGTGGTATGTGACGCAGACCTTATCCATTTATCTTTTGAGAGCTATCCCATATACCGGGAAATGTTGCGCTCCGAATGGGAAATGGAACTTGGATTGACGTATTCCGATGAAGAATGGATAGCGAACAACAATAAGTTTTTACAAGATCACAGCTATTTTACAGCGTATGGGAAGAACGTCTTAGAACCCAAAAAGGTGAAGATTTCCAATATATACCGTTGATTTTAGGTTTTAGGGGCGACCATTTTCTTTCCGGTTCCGGCAAATAAACGTTTTATGGAACTCCATCTTCAAATTCTACCTTTCGCATTCCTTTTTTTGGTTCACGCCCTTACGAATTCAGTGAGTGGATGTAATAAATAGGTTTGCTGTGGATATATGAGCCCTACATTTCCCCAAACCTCGGAATTCCCTATTCCTCCAAAAACCAATTGACCGCACCTCCTATAACCTTCTCTTTCAAGCGTTCCATTTTCTTTCCAAAAGCACTGCCATTCTCTACTTTTATAAGCCGTTCCAATTCCGTATCCAACTTACGAAAGGACTTCATACTTCTGTCCAATCCACCTTCTTTGTTATGGATAAGCCATAAACGACGGTGTTCCTCCTGTATGGAATTCAACCGATCCTTCATTGCTGTCAAATGGACCAATCGTTCTTCACTTGTCCAATCCTCCTTTTCTGCACTATACTTCCTCATTTCCGCTCCCAAGCGGACCATTTGAATTCCATTTCTAAGTTGGTTTTCCGTTTGACTTTTTTCCCCATCCCCCATGGAATTTCCCGAAAGACTCTTTTCATCAACAAAATAATTCAAATCCGACTCTATTTTGTCCAGGTGTTGATGTAAGGCTTCCACTTCAAACCGTTTTCGGTTTTGAAAGCGACTTTGAACAAGGATATCGGCAAGACTATCCCCGATCAATTCAGGAATCTTCCTTTCTATCGCACCATATATGGATTCCTGTAAGACCGGATTGGAAATCCCGAATTGATAGGCCCAGAAGTTAAGACTTGAATTGGGCATATGAAACTCTTCGTAATGATAGGACTGTCCCATATCCATAACGATTTCACCCAGATTCCGATGCTTTTCCTCAAATATGTAGTTGTTCAAATACCTTTCCAGGGACAGGTTTCTGGACGTATTGCCATTCCAACTAATGGCACCGGCATAAGCAATCCCTGGGTAACTGATGGGCAAATACTGCCAATGTCCCAGGTCCCCCCAATCCGTAAGCAACATTCCCCTTGCCCCATTCTTAATACCGTTATGAACTGCATTTTCAATGTTTCCCAGCATATTATCGGTTCTACCGGTGAGTGTCATCCAGCTACTGGTACCAGGGCAGACCAAAAAATTAAAACCAGCTTGCTTAATGCGTTCCGTATTGTTTGCAAATGGATGTTCCGCTTCATATCCCCATTCCAAAACCGTAATGTCACTGGGCAGACTATCCAATAGCTCGGGATGTTTTCCGATGATGTCCCCCCACATCCAAAATTCCTTCCCCCGATCCTGGGCCAACTCGTATACCTTTACCACAAAATCCAGATAGAGTTGGCCCACCCCTACTTCTTCGGCCAAATCCGAGTTGTTGCAATGCCCAAGTTCAAAAGGTTCATCCAAGTTGGCGTTGAATTTGCCCGAACTGAAATTGGGCAACATATCGTCCATCATTTGCTCAATTAGCGCAATACTTTCCTCATTACTGACGTCCAAAGTGGTTTTCACCTTTTGCATCGGCATGATCTCATAACCATCGGGACATTCGGCCAAATGGGCATATTCCGATGTCTCCAACCAGGGCTGCATATGGCCCAATGAGTTTTGGTTAGGGACCAATTCAATAAATCGTTCACTGCAATAGCTATCCAAGGCTTTGATCTCTTCTGGCGTCAAGGGAGTCTCTTTCCCTTCCCATAGCCCTTTAAAACTGGGATAACCAAATGAAAAACCTTCGACATATAATTGCAGATGGTTGTATTTCAATAAGGAAAGCTTGTCCACAAGACTTTTTAAGGTGTGAAGCTGGGGCACCTTATCCCTGCTGATATCCAACATAAACCCCCTAATGGACAAGTCCGGTTGGTCCAACACCTGAACGGATTCGACGGTATCGGGAAACTGTTTTTTTAGATGGTACAGGCTAACCACGGCATAATAGGCCCCTGCCTCATCGGAATAGTGGACTTCAATGCCCTTTGGACCAATAGTGAATTCATAGCTTTCGGGATCCAGATCCTTACGCTCTAAAAATTGAATTGAAGCTTTGCCGTCCCCCATATTGGTATCAATACCAAGGAGACGCTCGACCCAATCCTTGGATTTTGGTATATCCGAAACGATTTCCCATTGGGCGGGCCAGGCAAATTTTCCCGCTCTGGGTCTGATTCTTTTTGGCACGGGCAATAGCATCCATTCGTTTATCGAATCACTTTCCATCTCAAAACGGTAAAAGGAAACATCCGAATCTGCAAATACCTTTTCCCGCTCGTTGATGGCTTCTGATGCCTTATCGTATTTGGAGGTAAAAAAGATAACAGCGCCTATAACAAAAAGGAGAACGGCCAAAAGTAAATATCCCAAAATTTTAAGTGCCTTTTTCATGATGATCGTTGTGAATTATGTATTCCGTGTTTTTGTAAATTCATGGAGTTTTTGCAGCCCTAAAGGCGTACACATCCCCTTAATAAAAAGGTAAACGGTATTGTCCAAAAGTGTTTTGACCGGATAATCGAACCCTTCAAAAAGCCTGTCCCTGGTAATACTGGCATACAGCTGCCGCAAACTTATTAGCACAATTTTCGGGTCGATTTCGCTTTCAAAAAAACCTTGATGTATGCCTTGATCGATTGCATGTGCAAAAAGGAATTCCGCGTCTTGATTTGTGGTTATGATTTCATCCTGAAGTGTTGGATAGTACTTGTTCAGATCGGCATAGAACTTTGGATTCACCTTAAACTCGAGCTCTGCAATAAAATACAAGATCTCTAAAAACGAAACTACGGGATTGCTTGCTTCGGAATTCTTTTCCCGAAGAATTTTAAAAAGCCGGGAGTAGTGAGTGGTAAGGCATACTCGGAGCAAGTTGGTCTTGTCGCCAAAAATTTTATACACCGTTTTGGTTGAAATGCCCGTTAGTGCCGTTAATTTTTTAATGGTGAACTCCTGAATACCATCCTTTAAAAATTGATTTAAGGCGATATCAGCAATTTCCTTATCGGTGATTTCCGTAACAGGCATGGAAAATATTTTGATTTAGATATTTTCCAAAACTAGTGGAAAATATTAAGTAAATCAAATTTTCCATTGATTGATGTAGAAAATCAATTCCGTGAAATTCCGAATTGTCAATTCAGAAAATGGGGCCGTATTGCCCAGACGACATAGCATTGTTGAAATACGGGCATCACCGATATCTGAATCCAGGGATTTGTCCTTTCTCTTGGACAGATGCTTTGATGTTATCCCTATGCCCACGAAAAATTCAAGGTGAAGTAAATGCTTCCTGATAAACAATCCCTTCGGCATTGCTAAATAGCAACTCCTTGATTGCTCCAGAGCCTTCAAAATGGTAAACGATTCCCACTATTCTTTTATGGAGTTTGGCAGTATCCATCGAAAACACCTCCACCCCATTGACATAAAATTCCAATTGTTCGTTTTTGAAGGCACATTTGAGGTTCTGAAACTCGTTAAAATCGACGCCAAAACCAGAGAGGTCATTTTTCTTTCCATCAATAATTTGGTCGTTAAAGGCCATGATTCCCAGATTGGAGGCGCAGCCTTTTGCAGAAAGCGGAATTATGATGGCCCCACCATCGTACAAAATTGCTATTCGAACATTCTGGCATTTGCCCATCCCTTGGTCCCAGGTGTTTTTTACACTGGTTTCCATCGTGAAACCATCAGTATACAACTCCCCAAAATCGCGAACATTATAAAAACTTACCCAGGTCTCTTCTTTTAAAGGATCTATGCCATAGGGACGCAGTACCTCAGGGGTTATGGCCAGGTTCTGGTCAACGTGTATCTCATCGCTCTTAAGGTATATTGGTTTTGGATCGCGTTCAATGAGCCCCAACCAACCGTCAGTCGGAATGTAGACATCATCTTCCGCCACAATGGAATCATCCACGACCAACTTTGCTTTGAAATAACCAGGTCTCATATAGATACTGGTTGCAACACTATCCAAATTATCGATAGGCGTCCGTTTCCGAGCGTCCCAACTCTGTTGGATTTCCACTTTTGCACCCTCCGGGACGTTGACCGGATTAAAGGTAAAGACCACGGAATTGGGAATATCATCACTTATTACCTTGCTTGTAAAGGAAAGATCCCCAAAAATCCTTGTTGGTTCAGCATCCAATCCCCCCCGAAAGGCATACACCAAAATCGCCAATAGTATCCCAAGACCAAAAACGGTCCATAATACCTTTTTTGATTTTCGCTTTTCAACGTTCCTGGCAGGGAAAATCCGAGGTTCTTTTTTCTCCAATGATTTCATAAAATCCACCCAGTCCCCATATGCTATATACTGGGCCAAGGCATCCAAAGTAGAACGATTGGGTTTTGTGTTGTGCTTTACCTTCCCCCAAAGCCGCTTTAATGTCGATACGCTCAACAAGGTCCCGGTTTCGGCATGTATGGCTTCGGCCAGTTGTATAAAATCTTGGGTGGACCATTGTTCACTGCCTCCTTTATCAAACCGTTCCTCCACGGTTTTCAAACAAATAGCGATTGATTTTTCAAAAGATAGCATTCTGACCTACAATGAATTATACTTTATGAATGAAGATGAACAAACGTGAACGGAACTTCTTTGTACATACGCCAAAGGTTGGTGTAGATTGGTATTTAAATACGGTTCCACAAAGCCTTTGGCAGTGGTCAAAAATAGAATAATTATCATGAAAAAAATCCTTTGCATTCTTTCAATCCTTTTTTTAAGCTTTTCCAATCAACTCATTTCACAGGACCTTTACGTTGACCCTGAAAACGGAAATGACCATAACCCGGCAACAAAGGATTTTCCCTTACAAACGATCAAAAAAGCGGTTGCCAGGGCAAACGGCTTGACGGGAACGGGTACTATTTCCATTAAACTATTTCCGGGAATCTATACCTTGGAAGATAGAATGGATATCAATCCTGTTCGGGTCATGACGGACACAACACGATTTGTCATTGAAGCGGTACACCTGCCCAATGCCGTGGATTGGACACAGGAGAAAATGCCAAAAATCCAATCGGTTTCTGGAAATAACTCGGAAACCATTTTTCCACACAGCCTTGGATTTTTGGTGGCTTCCCCACATGTTACTTTCCGTGGGCTAAAGTTTTTGGGAAATGGAAACCCAACAACACCGTACTACTATCCAATTGCAAAAGAAGATAAGGATTTAGGGGATTTAGAGGTTGTACAGTGCTATTTTATAGGGAATAAGGAAGGAGCCGCAATCCAGGCCGGACTTTACCTTCACGGTCCCAATACCACGGTGTCCCATTGTATTTTCCACGAATGTAGAAATGGCATATTGTTATTCAATAATGTTGATGGATTCACGGTTAGGAACACTATTATTACCAAGAGTTACGAAAGCGCATTTTGGCTTGGGCCGGAAGACATGCCATTTACCTTTACCAATAATGTCATTGTGGACAATAATAATTTTATCGTCGGCCGCTCCGAGGATTTGAAGTATTCCTCCCCGTTACAAAACAGTATTATTGCGGACAACGATGGTTATGTTGGGTATTGGTCCAGGGAAAATCAACATATTGTACCCATTTCAAAACCAAATATCAATGACTCCTCCATCAAGAGAAAAGGAAAAGTAGCGCTCCTTGAAAACGAGACCGTAGTATTGCCCAGGAAACACCTGCACCTAACGGATGATTCCGATTCGGAAAAACTAAGGGCAGGTATTTTTATGGAAGACTAATTTTCCATATTCCCATTAGCAATTGGACGTACTTGCGAGGTGAAGTACCGCCCTTGAAAGATCCAAAACACGGTTTGCCAATAAAGGAAAAGCCCGCAAATGCGGGCTTTCCTCTGGATATCTCTTGCTGTGTTACTTGAATCCTATTTCCTTTAGCCCGTTATGGCTTATTTTTATAGCCTCCAACGGTTTTTTATCAAAAGTCATGTCCTGTTCCACAAAATAGCCTTCCATACCGGACAGTTCCTTTTTGTCGAGAATTCTCTTGAAGTCTATATTGCCTTCACCCACAGGAGCAAACAATCCGTTGTCCCCCATATCCTTCACATGCCACAATTTGAATCGTCCCGGATATTTTTCAAAATAAGCAACGGGATCGGCTTCTGCCTTGGTTACCCAAAACAGGTCCATTTCAAAATTAACGTATTCCGGATTGACATTTTCCAATAGATAATCAATGGGTATTACCCCATCTTCATTGGGTTTAAATTCAAAATCATGATTATGGTACAGCAATTGAAGACCGTACTTTGCGGCTTTCTCCCCAAGTTCATCGAGAATCTTCGCCAGGTCCTTAACAGACCCTTTCATCCCCATGGTCTTTGTAGCCTGATCAAAAGTGAACATTCCCATAGGCGGTATGGGAATCACGAAGTAGGTAAACCCAGCCTCCTTGGCAGCCGAAAACTGTTTATCAGCATTTTTTAGGGTAATGGAACTCTGATGGGTACTCAAAGGGTGCAATTTTAAATCCTTAAGGGCCTCCTTAAATTGTTGGGGCTTCATACCATAATACTTTCCACCGTCATAGCCGGCCGCCTCTATGGTGGCATAGCCTATTTCGGCCACCTTTTCCAAGGTTCCCATAGCATCTTTGCCCATATCATCCCTTACGGTGTAAAGTGCCAATCCCCCTAGCCTTTCCTGTGCGTTGAGTGTGACAAAAAGGCCCAATAGGCCTATACATAAAAATTTTTTGATCATTGTATCGATATTATATCCTTGATTTGTTCTGTTCCGAAAAAGGTAAGAAAATTGGAAGTAAGAACAGGTATTTCCAAGAAAAAAAGGCCCATCACTATCGATGGGCCTTTCATTTAAGCTAGGGGATTGCCTTTAAGGCGTTTCTCTATCTTTCGTTTCTTTTCCGTCAGCCGTTTCATGGTATCCATTAAACTGGCATCCTTTGTCTTTTTATATATTTCGTTAATCGCTAAAATAAGTTGTTTGGCCTCTCTTGAAGCGGCAACCCGATCACTTGTAGACATGTGACTCAGGGTCCTGTTTTCAAATTCAGTGGCCTTTTCCAATAAATCTGCAGTCATTTCATTAATAATTTCTAATCAATAAATACCAAAAGCGATAAAAAATGTTCTAGGCTTATGGGTCATTTGTAAGGCATTGCTATTACAACCTCAACTTTGTTTAAGGTTAAAAAGAATACATTTAACATTGCGGGCAATATAGGTAATTCTCCTAAAAGTAATGTCATAAAAAATCCTTAAATCACAAAAATATAATGCAAGCATAGGATTTTGTGGGACCCAAATAGTTCGGGGAACAAAGGTGGAAATGGACCTATTGAAGCAAATTTTGATGGCTAGGCCCACCCTTTCTTATAGGCTATTGAAAATACCTCGGACCATATCCCGCATACACACTTTTTGACATGAAAAACGGCGGTAATCTATTGGGGGATTTTTTTTTCGTACAACTGAAGCACACTATCCAATTCCTGCCTTAACCCTTTATTTTGATGTTCCATGGCTTCCAGCTTTTGTTCTATTTCCACAATTCTTGATACGTCCGTTTTCAAAAACAAGGGTTTAAGGAGACTGTATACCGTAAACAAAAAGCTACAGGTTACTGCGCCTATCAAACCGAACAATAATAAACGTTCCCTTTTATAAATTGCCTTTTCCGTCCGACCCAGATCGGCTTTTTCCTCAGAACTAAGCCTTCTGGTGTTTGACAATTGTTCCAAAAAAATATCCCACCTTTCCTCTTCTTCTATATAGAGATCCTTAAAGCCTCCTTCTTCCAAAAACTCCTCCGTATATGCCGTTGATGACAACATGAAGATTTTAACTCCATTGCCACTCATAATATCCAGCAGATTGGGGTCATGGTCAATAATTTCCCTAATTAGCTTTTCCACATACTGTAGACTATAATTGGGCCTTAGGAACTCATCGTAAAGCAATTGAACTTCAAAATAATCATCCCGCCCGTGGGCATATTCTAGAAACTTGTCCTTGAGTTCAGCCTTGAAAAACTCACTCATTTAAATTGCTGGAGATTGAAAACGGTTAATTCTGTTTGTTCCCTAAAATTAATACAATTCAAAAGCGAACTTTACAACTTTTCATAAAGATTCACTTTTAATAATACTCGGAATTATTTTAAAGCGTGCTCGCAGCAATTCTTGACATTCGGGGTCAAAAAATCATACGAACAACTAAAACTAAAATGGACCGAACAATACCTAGGCGCCCAAAAAATGGGGCAATCTTTGAAGGACTATACGATTTCTGCACTAAGGCCTGCCTGCAATAACTTACTGCATCGTGGTTTCAAATCATCGTATTCCCCGGTCTTCACCGTACATTTTCCATTGTAGTGCACAATAAGGGAACACTGTTCCGCTTGTTCGGGGGAATGTTCACAGACATCAATTAGGGTGTTAATGACATGGTCAAAGGTATTTACGTCATCATTAAAAAGGATGATTTCGTTTTGTTTGACCACTTCTTCCTCAAGTAGAAGATCTTCAGAAAGTTTTTCCTTACGTCCCATTTACCTAATACTCTTCCTCTAATGTACATATTTTACGGCAACCCAGTCATTCTCCGCTATTTTTTTTTCAAGTTTTAAATTAAACTCCCCACATTTTGCAGATATCATATCCAAATCGTTCAAATAGAAGCCACTAAGAAATAAGTCACCGGGTTTTTTTAAACAAGAGGCATATATCGGAATATCCTCCAACAGGATATTCCGATTAATATTGGCGATAATCAAATCATATTTTTCGCTTCCCAACACATGGGAATCCCCTTGTACTACCTGTATCTTTTTGCATTGATTACGTTCCACATTTTCCCTGGCATTTTCGAAGGACCAGGCATCAATATCCACGGCCAGGATATTATCCGCACCCATCATCTCGGTTAGAATTGCCAAAACTCCAGTCCCGGACCCCATATCCAGCACCTTTTTGCCCGCCATGTTTTCATCCAAAAGTAACTGTAACATCATACGGGTCGTTTCATGGTGACCCGTACCAAAACTCATTTTTGGTTCTATAACGATATCAAAGTCCACATTTTCACAGGGATGGAATGGAGCACGTATCCTACACCGATTCCCCACACTTATGGGATGGAAGTTTTTCTCCCATTCGGCATTCCAGTTTTGCTGCTTGACCACGGTAAAGGACCATGATATTTCAAAATCGGGATGCTGTGCCACAAATAGGGATTTTATATCCCTTTCGTGCGGGCTTTGATTCGTTTGGACGTAAGCCAAAACCCCATTGTCCGTTTCGACAAAACTTTCAAAACCCAATTCACCCAACTCGGCTATGAGCATGTCCGAGGCTGGTTGTAGTGGCCTTACCAGGAACCTATATTCTAAAAACGTCACTTAAATGGCCTCAACAATGGCAGTGAAATCATCACATTTAAGCGATGCCCCTCCAATAAGTCCGCCATCCACATCCGGTTTGGAAAAGATTTCGGCCGCATTATTGGGTTTTACACTACCTCCGTACAAAATGGTAACCCCCTCGGCAACTTCATCATTGTACGCATCTTTTATGGTTTTCCTTATAAAGGCGTGCATTTCCTGGGCTTGCTCTGGTGAAGCGGTTTCCCCGGTACCAATCGCCCAAACGGGCTCATAGGCCAAAATGATGTTTTTCCATTGACTTTGGTCCAAGTGGAAAAGGGCGTTCTTAAGTTGACTTTCCACTACCGAGAAATGGTTTCCGGACTTACGTTCCTCAAGTTCTTCTCCAAAACAGAAAATAATCCGCATGTTTTTGTCCAGTGCGGTATTGACCTTCTTGGCCAATAGGGCGTCATCTTCACCAAAATACGCACGACGTTCCGAGTGGCCTAAAATCACAATCTCCACTCCAATGTTCAAGAGCATGTCCGCCGAAATCTCACCGGTATAAGCCCCATTTTCCGCAAAATGCATGTTTTGGGCAGCAACCTGAATTACGGAATTTTGCAACTGCCTTACCGTGGATGCCAGGTTCACAAAAGTTGGTGCTACAATGACCTCGGCCGAAGAATCGGGAAGTTTAGCCGAGAGTTCGGAAAGTAATATTTCCGTTTCGTCCAGATTCTTGTTCATTTTCCAGTTGCCAGCTACTATTTGGGTTCTCATGTGTTGTTTGTTTTTATGTGTTCAGTTTATACTAGTTTTAAAAATTTGGATACGTATTTCTTACCACCAACTATTTTGAACTCACTAATCGAATTCCAAGGCATCAAAATCATTATGGTGCTTTTTTTGCAGGATGGTCCCTTTTTCCAAGACCAAGACGGCCGGATTGGAACGTACAATGGTCTTAAGGGTTGTCATATCCGTAAAATAGAAATCAAAGTTTAGATCATACTCCTGGATGACGGCATTGCTTTCGTCCCCTCCCGAGGCAGACATCCCAATAACCTTGTACCCATTTTGTAAGGCTTTGTCCGTATGCTCCTTGACTGCCGTAAAGGCTTCCAAGTCGCTTTTGGCCAAATCATACGCAATGACCATGACCAGTTTTGGTTCCTGGAGCATATCCTCGGTATAATCCCCACCCTCTTTTTCTATGGTGAAATCATGAATGGGAGGTTCGTAACCTTCCTGGATGACCTTGGTCTCCACTCCAATAAAATCCCCTTCCACATCCGGATAGGCGCCATTGGTAACAAATACTTTTTCCTCCCCATTCTGATTGAATTTCCAGGAAAACTCCTGAACGGGCTTGGGGGCATCCTCAGGGACGATCATTCCTTCCATAATGTTTGCCCCTATCTTATAGGGCCTAAAATCTATGGATGGCAAGTGGTTCAATACATGGTTGCAAAACCAGATACAAAGTAGGGTTGCCACACCCATTCCAATCCAGTTGTACTTATCGGAAAACAAGGGTTGGATATACTTTGATCCCTTCCACAAGATCAATATCAAAACCAAAAGCACAATATCCTTGGCAAAAGACTCCCAGGGGGTAAGCTTTACGGCATCACCAAAGCACCCGCAATCCGTGACCTTGTTATAGTAGGCCGAATAAAATGTTAGGAAGGTAAAGAACACGATCATGGCCAAAAGGCTCCAAATGGTGAACTTGGGTTGAAATCCCAGAAGTAACAGTACACCCAACAGGACCTCCACAATGACCACAAATATGGATATGGCGAGGGCGTAAGGCTCCAAGAAGGGAAAATCCAGTACCGCAGGGCTAAAATACTCTTCCAATTTAAAGGAGAACCCTACCGGGTCATTTAGTTTGATGAACCCACTAATAATGAAAAGCACTCCTACAAAAACCCGTGAAAATCCTACTAAATACTTCATTTTTCCTCGTTCAAGTGAATTAAAGCAAATACGGCGTAGTTCACCATATCTTGATAATTGGCATCCACTCCCTCACTGGCGATGGTCTTGCCTTTATTGTTTTCAATCTCTTTGACCCGCAATAATTTTTGAAGGATCAAATCCGTCAAGGAACTGACCCGCATTTCACGCCAGGCCTCCCCATAGTCATGATTTTTGGCCTCCATCAGGTTTTTGGTCTTTGCTACCTGCCCATCATACAGTTCCAGAGCTTCCTTTGCACTTAGATCGGGCTGATCGGCCACCCCTTTTTCCAATTGGACCAATGCCATAATGGAATAATTGACGATCCCAATAAACTCCGAACGTTCACCTTCATCCACTTTCTGCACCCCTTTTTCCTGAAGACCACGTATGCGTTGGGCTTTAATAAAAATTTGGTCCGTTAATGACGGAAGCCGCAAAATCCGCCATGCGGTCCCGTAATCTTTTGTCTTTTTTTTGAAGAGTTCCCGACACGTTTCTATAACCGCATCGTATTGTTTTGAGGTTTGCTGCATCTATCTGCTATTTTGCGTATTTTCAGCTCTCTTTTTAAAGACTGTATACACTTGTCAAAGATAATTGAAACTCACGAAACCAAAACGCTCCCAATGACCATAAACTGCAACGGAAGACTCCTGGATTTGACTGCTCCCAAAGTCATGGGAATTCTCAATATTACCCCGGATTCCTTTTATGACGGGGGTAAGTACAACAACCCAGCATCCATTGTACAACAGGTGGAACGCATGCTTAAGGAAGGGGCATCCCTAATTGATATTGGGGCCTATAGCTCCAAACCCGGAGCAAAGGACGTTAGTGAGGATGAAGAACTGCACCGTATGCTGCCCATTGTTAACTTGATCCTGAACGAATTTCCCCATGCCGTTTTGTCCATTGATACTTTTAGAAGTAGGGTTGCCAAAAAATGCTTGCAGGTCGGGGCCGCAATGATCAATGACATTAGTGGTGGGTATTTGGACCATAAAATGATGGCCACAGTGGCCGAATTCCAGGTACCCTTCATTGCCATGCATATGCGCGGAACGCCACAGACCATGAAATCAATGACTACCTATGACGATATGCTTAAGGAAGTCCTTTTTTACTTTTCCGAAATCATCGAGAAAGCAAGGGATTTAAAACTAAACGACCTTGTTCTTGATCCGGGCTTTGGATTTGCGAAAACCGTGGAACAAAACTATAGGTTGCTCCAACACCTGGACCTATTCAAGAACCTAGGGCGCCCCATACTTGCCGGAGTAAGTAGAAAGTCCATGATTTACAAAACCTTGGGGTGCACTCCAGAAAAAGCATTAAATGGGACTACGGCACTGCATATGGCCGCTTTGGAAAGGGGGGCCAACATTCTTAGGGCCCACGATGTTCAAGAGGCCATGGAATGCATTCGCTTATTTCAGGCCTTGGAATCCGCAAAAATGGCCTGAACCAACATTTTACCTAATTTTACAAAAACGCACTACCATTGGAGTTTTTGAATTTCCTGGAATTTAAGATTACCGATTTTATAGACATCATACTGGTTGCGGTATTGCTATACTATATCTACAAATTGGTAAAGGGAACGGTAGCGATTAATATATTTATTGGAATTGTCATAGTCTGGGCCCTTTGGAAATTGACCGAACTGCTGCAAATGAAGATGATCAGTAGCATGGTAGGTGGGTTTATGAACATTGGTCTAATTGCCTTGATCATTGTTTTTCAGCAGGAGATACGAAAGTTTTTGCTCCTTATTGGATCAACCAATTTTGCCACCAAACGTAGTTTTATCCGTCACTTTAAATTTCTGAAACAAGAGGCCCTTCCTACCGATGTTGATGTGGATGCCATTATAGGGGCCTGCAAGAATATGGGCATTAGTAAGACCGGGGCCATTTTGGTAATAGAACGGAACAACAATCTTGACTTTGTCAAATCTTCCGGGGATAAAATGAATATTGAGATCACGCAGCCCATTATAGAAAGCATCTTTTTTAAAAACAGTCCCCTGCATGATGGGGCGACAATCATCCAGGAAAATTACATTACCGCTACAAGGGTCATACTACCGGTTTCCAATGAACGGAACATTCCGTTACGATTTGGACTTCGCCATAGGGCAGCTGTTGGCATTACCGAGAAAACGGATGCGCTCTGTCTGGTGGTCAGTGAAGAAACAGGGATGATATCCTACATTAAAAATGGTGAGTTTGTGCTTTACAAGAGCCTTGAGGAACTTACCGAAATGATTAAAAAGGATTTAACCTAATGAATTGTAAAACATGTGAAAACACCTTGCGCTCGGACTTCAGTTATTGTCCATCATGTGGTGCTAAAATCATCAGGAATCGACTCACCCTAAAAAATATTTGGCAGGATTTAAGCTTTCAGGTATTCAATCTGGACAACACCTTATTCAAGACCTTTAGGCAGCTGTTCACCAAACCCGATGTGGTCATTGAAAGCTTTATTTCAGGGGCAAGGAAGAAATACATGAATCCCGTTAGCTATTTCGCCATTGCCATCACACTTTCCGGGCTTATGTTCTATATACTCAGGAATTGGTACCACATCAACCTCATCGAGAACAACCTGAATCAGACAAATGCGCCAAACATGGAATTTATATTTGATTACCAAGGTCTTTTGTCCTATCTGTTAATGCCGGTATATGCTTTGATGACGTGGATATTGTTCCTTGACATCAAAAAACTCAATTTTACGGAGCATCTAGTTGCCAATGCCTATACCTCAGCTCAAATATCCTTTCTCCAGGTCGTGGTCTCCATACCCTTGTTTGGTTTTTTCAACATCAACTACCAAAACTTCAACTGGATCTTTTTACTGTTCTCCGTTTCTTTTCAGTTTTATGCCTTTAAGAAGTTACACAAGGTAGGGCTCTTCAGTATTGCGCTAAGGGCAATCGCATACCTGGTCATGTTCGCTTTTGTAATGATGGGAATAGGCGTTCTTATCCTGATCATTGGCTTGCTGACCGGCACTATGAATCTTGAGGATTTCAGACCAAAATAGCACTAGGCCAATTCTTCCTGTAAAAATTGCGCCTGATATAGATCACTATAGTACCCATCTTTCTTAAGAAGTTCCCGATGGGTTCCCATTTCTACGATTTGGCCCGAATCCATAACAATGATTTTATCCGCCTTCTTAACCGTGGCCAACCGATGTGCTATGATAATTGAAGTCCTGTCTTCCGTAATCTTATTGGTCGCCTCTTGTATGAGCCGTTCCGTATACGTATCGACGGAAGAGGTGGCCTCATCCAAAATCAGGATGCCCGGATTGCTCACATAAGCCCTGAGGAAGGCAATCAACTGCCGTTGACCACTGGAAAGCATAATACCCCGCTCTTTTACATTGTATTCATAACCACTGGGCAGTGTACTGATAAAATCATGTACCCCTATTTGCCTGGCCGCTTCTTCAATATCCTTAAGGGAGATACTGTCATCCTTTAGGGAGATGTTATTCGCAATGGTATCCGCAAAAAGGAAAACATCTTGGAGCACCACGGCAATGTTGGAGCGGAGCGATGCCAGTTTAAATTCCCTGATATCGATGCCATCAATGGAAATGCTTCCCGAATTGATTTCGTAGAACCTGTTCAACAAATTAATGATAGTTGATTTTCCAGCTCCGGTAGCCCCTACAATTGCGATGGTTTCGCCTGCATTGGCCGAGAAGGAAATCCCATGCAGCACTTCTTCATTTTCAACATAACCGAAGCGGACATTGGAAAATGAAATGCTTCCCTTTACTTTGGGGATTTCCCTAGTGCCCGTATCCGATATGTGACTATCCGTATCCAAAATCCTAAAAACCCTATTGGCCGCTACCATTCCCATCTGTAGGGTATTGAATTTATCCGCTATCTGCCTTAGGGGCCTAAACAACAATTCCATTAAAAAGAAAAAAGCCACTATGGTCCCCACATTGGTATCCTGCATGGTCTCAATTTGCTGGATCACGCCAAAATAAACCACCAACCCAATCCCTATGGAGTTGGAAATCTCCGCAACTGGAAAGAAAATACTGTTGTACCAGACCGTTTTTAACCACGCATTTTGGTGTTTTTCATTGATTTCCCTGAACTTTTCCTTCTCAATGGCCTCCCTATTGAACAATTGCACAATTTTTATGCCCGCTATACGCTCCTGAACAAAGGAATTGAGATTGGCCACTTGGGCCCGTACATCAATGAATGCTACCTTCATGGCCCGTTGGAACAATCGTGTAGCCACCAAAATCACGGGAAGTATGGCAAAAACGATCAATGCCAAACGCCAGTTCATAACCAACATTACCCCGGCGGCTGCCACCATTTTTAAAACATCGGCCACGATCACAAAAAATCCCTGGCTAAAGATTTCCCCAATACGCTGCATATCGGCAACTGCCCTGGTGACCAACAGCCCTATGGACGATTTGTCAAAATAGGTCATTTTAAAGGCCATCATTTTTTGGAAGAGCCTCATGCGCAAATCCTTGATTACGGACTCCCCCAGCAGATTGGCAAAATAATTGAACATCAATTGAAAAATGACCTGTCCCAGCAAAACCGAGCCCATGACCAATATAGCGGTTAACAGTTGTTCATCATTCCGGGCGTCCAAGGCCTTATTGATGATGTATTGCACTATGATCGGGGTAAAAACCGCAAAAGCGGCCGATAGAATTCCCGATAGCACTACGGTCACCAAAATCGAAATATAGTTCCTGGCGAAGCCGAAAACCCGTCTAAAGAGTTTAAAATCAAACGCTTTCCCTATCTCCTGCTCCTTGCTCATTCAAAAATGGTTTCTGGATATATGACTCTGGTCAAATATAATCCTTTTGCCGGCACCGATGCACCCGCTTTTGACCTATCCTTGCTTTCTATAATGGTCTTGATTGCACTAGGTGCTATCCTCCCAAGACCAACCTCCAGTGCCGTTCCCACTATGGCCCTTACCATATTCCTTAAAAAGCGATCCGCCGTAATGGTAAAGACCAGTTTTTCCGGTCCTTCAGTCCAAAAAGCACTTTTAATATCGCAAATAAAAGTCTTTACATCCGTATTTGATTTTGAGAAACACTCAAAATCACGATATTCCTTTAAAATTGAAGCAGCCTCGTTCATGGCATCGATATCCAAAGGTTTTACAATACAGTGGGCACTGGTGCTATAAAACGGATTTTTATGCTGAACGATCCAGTATTCATAAGTGCGCTCCAGGGCATCAAAACGGGCGTGGGCATCGGGTTTAGCGGTTTTAAAACCTTGAATCGCAATATCATCCGGCAAAAACGAATTCATTCGAAACACCAAATTCCCAAAATCCAGGTGCTGGTTACTATCAAAATGGGCATACATCCGTTTTGCATGCACACCGGCATCCGTCCTACCCGCACCTACCACATGTATTTGCTCCCTCAAAAGCGTGGACAGGGCTTTTTCCAAGACTTCTTGTACCGTTATGGCATTGGGCTGGTTCTGCCAGCCATGATAAGCCATGCCATTGTATGAAAATGCTACGAAATACCGCAAAAGCTGCTTTTTTTCGGGGATTAAAGATACTTTAAACCCAAGGCCATATCGGACAACAATCTTTTTTTAGCATATTTTTAGCGTATGACTAAAATTCTTTTGCTTTCGGACACCCACGGCCATATGGACAAAACAATCCTCAAGTATGCGCAACAGGCCGACGAAATTTGGCATGCTGGGGATATTGGCGACCTAAAGGTCACTGATGCATTGTCCAACCTAAAACCGTTAAGAGGTGTGCATGGTAATATAGACAACCATACAATCCAACGGGAATTCCCGGAACACAACCGATTTATGTGTGAAGGGGTGGATGTTTGGATGACCCATATTGGGGGATATCCCGGAAAATACAATAGTAGGGTCAGGGAAGAAATCAAAAAAAAACCTCCCAGGTTATTTATCTGTGGACACAGTCATATTTTAAAGGTGATGAACGATAAGAAATTAGGGGTTTTGCATATGAATCCAGGGGCATGTGGCAAACATGGATTTCATCAAGTCCGGACCATGTTACGGTTTACCATTGATAGGGAAAAAATTGAAGGTCTTGAAGTAATTGAATTGGGAAAAAGATGAAGGCAACAACACTTACTTTTATCCTTTTGACATTTCTTATGGGAACTTGCCATGCCCAAGATTCAAAAGTCTCCTTGGCGGTTTTGGGGACCGTTCAAGATGCGGGAAGTCCCCATATTGGTTGTGAAAAGGAATGTTGTGCCCTTCTTTTTGAAAAACCCGATCCCTCACGGATGGTCGTCGCATTGGGTATTGTTGACCATGGGAATCAAAAAACCTTTCTTTTTGAAGCTACCCCGGACATGCCAAGGCAATTGAAAATACTAAAGCGCCTGGCCGGAACCCCTGCAGAAACCCCAAACGGCATATTTTTGACGCACGCCCATATTGGGCATTATACGGGTTTAATGTATTTGGGACGGGAAGCTTTGGGAGGTCGGTCCATACCCGTGTATGCCATGCCCAAAATGAAGGCCTTTTTGGAAGACAATGCACCTTGGAGTCAACTGGTGGCTCTGCGGAACATAACCCTTGAGCCTATAGCGAACAAAACCAAGGTTCAAATCACATCAAACCTTTCGGTACTTCCCTTCACGGTTCCCCATCGGGACGAATTCTCAGAGACCGTAGGCTACAAAATAACCGGTCCGAATAAAACCGTTCTTTTTATCCCGGATATCGATAAATGGGACAGATGGGAAACTGCTATCGTTACCGAGATTAAAAAAGTGGATTATGCCTTCTTGGACGCCACTTTTTTTGACGGGAATGAAGTCGCCAACCGGGACATTTCGGAAATCCCCCATCCGTTTGCCATAGAGAGTATGGCACTTTTTCACGACTTACCAAAAAAGGAAAAAGCAAAGATTCATTTCATACATTTCAACCATACCAATCCTTTGCTCAATGAAAACAGCAAGGAACATGGCCTTGTTCGCGAAAAAGGTTTCAACATTGCAAAGGCGGGCAGTCTTTTTAAACTCTGACCGGGACTATTTGTAAGTGTTTCCTTTAATTCCGTCTAATAGGGAAATCATTAACGTAAACCCAGATAAAAATGTATCCATTACGATCGGCAGCTTTATTACTGTCCTTACTCTTTATGTCGTGTGTACAACAGACGAAGAAAACAGCAGAAACCTCCAACCAAGCATTGGAAAAATTACTTGCTTATGATGCCTCGGACCCGCAGGGTATGTTGACCGCCATTGAACATGCTTACGGGGGATGGGGGGATTTATGGAAAAAAGGCGATGTGGAATTTAGCTACCATTACCACGACCCCATACTGAAAAAGACCGATTTATCAACTGAACGTTACCTATTTGGCAATGAAGCTTCCTATGGGCATTACACCCAACACGAAATCAATGTGATGCCAGAAGCCGAAGGGGAAGTCACCCAGTATTTTGACGGTGAAAAAACCACGGTAATGCAAAATGGGAAAATAAGTGAAGACCCCCAGGCCAATGCGGTAGGCGCTTTTTTAAGGAGGGCCAATTATTTTTGGTTTGTTATGCCCTATAAATTAAATGATAGCGGGACCCTTGTATCTTACGAAGGACCGGAAGAGCATAACAACATCATATATGACAAGATTAAGGTAACCTATGATCCGGCACTGACGGGCAAGGAACAGAATGATGTGTATATCCTCTTCATAAATCCGGAGACCAAATTGATCGATAGATTTTACTTTTCGCTGCCATTTATGGGGGTAAATGAGCCCGTATTGATTGCGAATTATGAGTATGAGGATATTGATGGCCAAATGATATCCACAAAACGGACCTATTTTTTACCCAATGCGAAAGGGGAGTATGGGACTGAACCTAGTTTGGTGCAGACCATGGGCAATGTAAGGTTTGGAAACGGTTTTACCATTGAAAATATAACGGAATAGGACAAGCTTGCTCCCCTATAATTAAAAACCCCGACCGAAATGGTCGGGGTTTTTTCGCACTAATACTACTAAGATGTTAGGTCTAACGTAAACGATCAACAGATTTTACAAGATCTTCATCCTTTTTGATGGCCCTGTTGGCCAGAACCAGAAAAACGATAGAAAATACAGGAATCAGCATCCCAATACCCTTCTCAGAGACTTGCGTCCCTCCGGATAAGTTTAGCGATCGATAAACGAAAAATCCTAGTAAAAAAAGGTTCAATAGTAAGTTCAATCTGTTTAGAACAAATTGATGTTGTCTTTTCTTAAAAAGGAAAATGGCAATAACTGCAAGAACGGCCACTACCACAAACGCTGCCAAAATAGGGAAATTGTCCTTGGTGTAGATCACCATCCCTTCTTCCAACGTCCAAAGGGAAACCGTCCACGGAAGTGCTCCAGAACATAGGGCAACCAAGGCAAGGAACAATGTCTGAATACGTTGAATCATCCTTTTTGTTAAGTGGACTGCAAAATTACGTTGGTTTATTGACAATTTGCCATTGTTCTTTTAAATATTTTTGTATACTTGTATCGTTATTTATTAGAATACTTGCCTAGGGAGATCTGTCCCCCATAGTTAAATCCAAGTAACGTTTACTTCAAAATTCAGATTTTACGTTTAACCTATTGCTTATTTAATGTTTGAGATAACTGACTTAAAAGCCAAAAAACTGCCCGAGTTGCAGGAAATTGCCAAGGAATTGAACATTCCGAAATTTAAAGCTCTAAAAAAATTGGATTTGGTATACCAAATCCTGGATGTACAGGCATCCAATCCCTCCGTTGTGGCTGCTGGCACCGAAGACAAGCCGAAGGAACAGAAGCAAAAAAGGACCAGGACCCCAAAAAGGACCGAGGCCTCCAATACCCCAAAGGAAGAAGCGACAAGAAAAGAGGACCCTAAAAAAGAGGTTTCAAAAAAAGAGGTGCAGAACGAAGACGGAAAAAAGGAACAAAATTCCGCGCAGGTCGATCAACACAAACAAAATGGCCAGCACAAACACCAGAACAGAAGAAATCATCAAAGTCAAAGAAACAATCCACAAGATAGACGAAACAGCAATTTTGATAAGGATTTAAAGAACAGGTACAAGGAACCGGAGTTTGAGTTTGATAGTATTATAGAAAGTGAGGGCGTACTGGACATTATGCAGGACGGATATGGTTTTTTACGATCTTCCGATTACAACTACCTGTCATCCCCGGATGATATTTACGTATCCCAAAGTCAAATACGTCTTTTTGGCCTAAAAACCGGTGATACCGTTTTAGGTAACATAAGACCTCCAAAGGAAGGCGAAAAATACTTCCCACTGATCAAGGTGAACAAAATAAATGGTCTTGATCCCCAAGTGGTGCGCGACCGAGTGGCATTTGAACACCTGACCCCCCTATTTCCCAGGGAAAAATTCAATGTCGCCCATGGGCAAACTACCCTTTCCACAAGAATTGTGGATTTGTTTTCCCCTATAGGAAAAGGGCAAAGGGGTATGATCGTGGCACAACCAAAAACGGGTAAGACCGTATTGCTAAAGGACATTGCCAATGGAATTGCCGCCAATCATCCGGAAGTGTATCAAATTATTCTGTTGATTGACGAACGCCCGGAAGAGGTTACGGATATGCAACGCAACGTTCGTGGTGAAGTCGTAGCTTCCACATTTGACAAGGAAGCCAGTGAGCATGTGCGTGTGGCCAATATTGTGATCGAAAAGGCCAAACGTTTGGTGGAATGTGGGCACGATGTAGTTATTCTATTGGATTCCATTACACGATTGGCGAGGGCATACAATACCGTACAGCCCGCTTCCGGAAAAGTACTTTCCGGTGGTGTGGACGCCAATGCCCTGCACAAACCAAAACGTTTCTTTGGTGCCGCACGGAACATAGAAAATGGCGGTTCATTGTCCATCATAGCCACGGCGCTGACCGAGACAGGTTCCAAAATGGATGAAGTCATTTTTGAGGAATTCAAGGGAACAGGTAATATGGAACTGCAACTAGATCGAAGAATCAGTAACCGAAGGATTTTCCCAGCCATCGATTTGATCTCTTCCTCTACCAGACGGGATGATTTGCTACTTGATGAGCAGACTATCCAACGTATGTGGATCATGAGAAAGTATTTGGCCGACATGAATCCCGTGGAAGCCATGGAATTTATGGAACAACGCATGAAACAGACGCGAAACAACGAGGAGTTTTTAATGACCATGAACGAATAAGGACCCTCCTTCAAATCCATACCAAAAGACCCAATGGCGTGCCATTGGGTCTTTTGCATAGAATATTAGGGTAAATAAGCTATCTTTAACACATGTTCCCCCAGTATTTTAACCCTTAAAACACAAAACCTATGAAAACCAAGAATTTTAGCTTAGTACGAACAAGCACAGGAATTCTTAGCTTATGTCTTATGGCATTGATCTCCTGCAACCCCCAACAAAAAAAAGAGGCGGCACCCGAAATGGCCGATGAGCCCATGGAAGAAGTTATAGCCCCCAAGGAAATCATCTCATTGAAAGAGGCCAAGGTACTATGCGAAAACTACCAAAACCGAAGAGTCGCCAATATTGTTGAATTTGAAATGGGAGATAGGGATTCCGAGGAAAAATTCATGCCTACCCAATTTGTAGCCTTTAAATTGGAAACCCTAAAAAGGTATATTAAATATGTAGAACGGAAAGCGGGAAAGGCCGAAGTGGATGCCGACAGCCTACGAATTTATTTTGGGAACTATGGAAAAGAAGGCAGGGACCCCAATAAAAATACAGTTTTCATCCTGCCTACCGCTAAAGTGGCCAATGACTACGGCGGTTTTTACATTGGTGCGGATGGTCAGGCAAAATTGATTCGAAATTATTGGCCAAAAGCAGAAAACGGAGGCCAGGAAGGGGAACCCAAATCCAAAGCTTCCTTTATGCCGACTTTTGACATTAATTTCATGCAGGACAACACGGAGAGCTTGATCATGAACTATGGAAATGGTGGACCTCCACCCACTGGGGATTTCTAAGAGCTTATTATGATGCAAGAGTTCATTGAACTTTTCAAAAGCCATTATTTTACGATTGTTTACCTAATTGCATTGCTATTGGCCATTAGGTTTTATAAAAAGTATTTTGATACTGCACTCAAATACTTTCCAATAATAATTGCTTACACTTTTTTCAATGAACTCTTGGGTTATTATATCCGGTACAATGAAGGTTTTGCCTTCTTTAGCACATACACCTCGGCCAATGACCTCATTTATAATATATACACCGTTGTATTCTTTGGTTACTTCTACCATGTCTATTGGAAATTGATTCAATTTGACAAACAGAAAAAAATTGTCACAGGCCTTTCAGTGATTGCGCTAATTGGATTATTGATAAATGGCTTTTTTTTAAACCCGTTGACGACCAATCTTTTTTATGCGACATGCCTCTGTTCTTGGATTTTGGTGATAATCATTGGTCTGTATTTTAATTCCAGAAAAAATGATCGGCTTTGGACTTCTGAAAGATTTAATTTGATGTTTTGGGTATCATCCGGTCTGGCCGTATTCCATTTCTTTCTCCCCATCCTTTTCCTAATTGGTTTTTTAAAACATTCCGCTTGGATTGAATATGATCTAAGAACAGTGGTACGCATACTTATAGTAATCATGTACGCCTCATTTTGCTTGGGGTTTGTTATAAGCAGGCGAAGGGCATTTAGATAAAACCAAAACTTTTGTTGGACCTCTTTCTTTTTGTTTATTTGATTACCCTGGTCTTTTCATTGGCAAACTTTAAAAAGTTTGTTGATACGCCACTTCGGTTTTTTCCACTACTGATTGCCTACACCCTTTTCAATGAGATTCTGGGTTACTTTATTATAAATTTTGAGGAGTTCAGTTTTTTTGAAGAAGAAGAGTACAACTGGCATAACGTCATTATCTATAACGTTTACCAATTGGTGTTTTTCGGATATCTCTTTTGGTTGTATCATAAAGTGGTCAAAAACCAACTTTATCGAAAGCTAATACGGATTACTGCGATACTTACCTTTCTTTCCTATACCGTATCGCTTTTTTATCAAAATCCGTTTCATTCCAGTCTGTATTATGCAGATTGTGTGGGTTGTATGGCGGTCAGCGCGGCCGTCCTGCTACATTTTAATGAAATAAGGCAAGTCAATGGAGGAATCAACAGGTATAATCTGATGGTATGGATAAATTGGGGGGTATTGATTTTCAGTGTCTTTTTTCCTTTTTACATTTTGAGTGGTTACCGCTACGTTGACTTTTATCTGGAATATCACTTGCGCCAAATGCTATGGGTGGTCATCTGTATCATGTATGGCCTGTTCACCATTGGTTTTGTGGTTTCCAAGAGAAAGGCATTCCGCTGACGTAAATTTCACCCCTCCTTTTTTGGATTTCACAACATTCATGAACCGTTTATCGGGTTTTTTGAGTGTTTTGTAGGTTTTTTCGTTCATTTTGTATGAAGACTCTTGACCATGCGCAAAAAGCAGGCTTTCCATTTAGTGCTTTTGATTATTATATGCCTTTCCTTTAGTTCCTGCTTAAAGCAAAAATATGAGGATTTCCTAAACTCATTGGACGAAGAACCGTTGGATTCCATTATCGATACGGGTGCAGTATTGGCCGAACTGAAATTTCCTGCGGATTTTAGGTTTAAAACGGAAAACAAAATCAATGTCACGATTACGGATTCGGCCGAAAGAATAATTTACGAGCTTTATGCCAAAAGCACCGAACTTACTTCATCATTGGACAGTATTCCAGGTCCCCTCCCCCATCGTCTCTTTGAGCGAAAAACAAGCAATGGAACCATTAGGGAGCAAATTTCCATCCCATCGTATGTGGACAGTGTATTGCTCGTACGCAAATCCAATACGGCTGTGGAATCCTTTGTAGAACCGGTAACGGATGCAGGTATCAACTTTAGCTATGCCCGATCCGCATCCAAACAAACCGTAACATTCCCAACCCAGGGGACCGCAAAAAATTTGGATTGCACCAATGTGTACGGCCAACGGCTACCTGTAGATCTGTTCAATACCAGCATCAGTACCAACGGAGCGGTACGCACCCTATTTGACATTAATTTCCCCAACCAAGGGGTAAACGCAGCTATTGAGGCAACGTCCGTTAATGGTGTTGAGTTAAAAAACTCGTTTTTTATTGGAATTGCGGGCCTCTCTACCCCAATATATACCGTAAATGATTTTGCCTATTGGATAAGTTCTAGAATAGACACCAACAATGATGCCGATGGTTATGTGGAATTCGTGATGACCTTTGATCAACCCGTCCAAAACATCCTACTTCACCTGCGGAGCGTGGATAATTCCATGTACCAATTTGTGGGTACGCAACATTCTGAACAACTGTTATCCGGTGGATCTGAATTTTTATATGAAAATGCGTCACGAGTCCTAAGGGATTCCAATCCTCGATCGAAATCGAAATACTTTCGCGATGGCTATGGTACGGTCCTGATCACAGCAAATTCAGCAACCTTTGACCAAATCGTCTGGAGACGCATAGACGACCCCAATAGCAATGGTCAAAATGATTCGAATTGGTTTACGTTTACCGAGGTCCCCACCTGTAACGACAATGATGGCGATGGTGCGGAAAATACGGTTGATGTTTACCCGGAAGACCCTAGCCGGGCTTTTGATGTTTTTTACCCTACCGAGACGACCCAGGCCACCATAGCCTTTGAAGATCTTTGGCCATTTCTTGGGGACTACGATTTTAATGATACTGCATTGGATTATTCCATCAAAACGACCTTAAATGCCAATAACGAGGCCGTTTCCATGGAATTTGATTACACCGTTACCTCGGATGGTGCAAGTTTTACAAATGCCTTTGCGTTTGAGCTTCCAGGCATTTCCCCTACCAATATTACCTCCGTTACCGGGCAGACACTGTCCAACAATGTTTTTACGTTGTCCGGGAATGGTACCGAAGGTGGGCAACCCAATGCCGTAATTCCCTTATTTGATGACCACAGTGCCATAGTGGGCCAAAACGGTAAGGTAATTGTACGTTTTACGAATCCCATTCCGGAAGGACAATTGGGCAATGGTCCATTTAATCCCTTTCTGGTAGTTGATGGGGAACGGGAAATAGAGATCCATTTGGCCGGTGAAAGCCCAACAGCGTTAGGAAACAATACCCCATCCGTTGCGGGTAACAATGTTGATCCCAATGGGAATTACGCAACTTCCGAAGGACTCCCGTGGGCCATTAACATAGCCGAAGCGTTTCCTGTCCTTAAAGAGAAGGAATCCATTGATAGAGGATATCTGTTCTTTAGGGAATGGGCCATTTCCGGGGGAAAGAACCGAAGGGACTGGTATAAGGACATACAAGGGTATAGGGACAATACTAAGTTGAAATTGGATTAAAAATCACTGAACCCAACTCCTGCCATTAAACCGACGCAGTAAAGGGATAGGAGTTACCGAATAACCAAAACAAAGAGGCGAGGTATGGAAAGTACCTATTTGATCTATGCCATACAAAAGGGCCGTTCATCCACTCTTTCCCGGATTTCACAACATTGTCGCCCCGTTCATCGGGTTTTTTAATGTTTTTGTAAGATTTTTCGTTCATTTTATGAAATAAAAAAGATTCGGCGCCCTAGTCCTTAGAAAGTTGCCATTCATCGACAGCTTTTTAAGTCCCAAATAAACTTAATCCGAACGGCGCCTTAAAGTTTGAATCTTTGAAGAAATTATGGTTATGAAGCATCTATTTTTACCAACTAAAGCACTCCTTCTCCTTTTTTTTGCCTTTAACCTAAGCTCCTGCGTAAAGGATAGTTTGGATGAAGTAATTGAAGAAGGGTCACAGGAAGAGGAAAATCAACAGGAAGAAGTATCCGATGGATCGGCAATTACCAATTTGGTGATACCCGAAGACTTTGAGTTCGAAACCTCCGAGACAGTGGCCGTAACCATAAATGATATGGCTCCCGATGCCATCTACACCGTTTATGCATACAATGACGTCCAATTTGAAATTCAGGACATCACTGTGGTCAACGATGCAGGTGAACAGGACAACGAGACCACTTTTGAATCTGATGAGTACAATCAGGTCTTGTTCACGGGAAGACCCGTTAATGGTGTTTTGGAAAATGTGGTAACCACACCTTCCTATTTTTCCAAAATCTATATCCGTAGAAAAGAAGGGAATGCCTTTAGTTCGAAAATTGTTGATATTGTCAACGGCACGGCAACCTACAACCATTCGGATATGTCCGGAAAATCGAGACAGGCCGAGGTTTCACGGTTTAAATCGAAATATGCATTGGGCAGATTGGCCCAAAGAGGGGTTCAAATTGACTCATTGTTTTGTGTAAACGGTTCAGGTCAACTATTTACGGTCAACCCTTTAACTGGCAATCTTACCAACCTTGCGGCCATGCCACAGGGGAGTTGGACGGCCGCCATCGACCAAACCAATCTTTATTTATATTCCATAGGTAGAAGCCGGCCTTATCCTTTGATGCGCTATGATATCGTCAATGATAGCTGGACGACCGTTGGAAATGTAGGTATGGGAGGCCCGAGATTGGATTATAGGGAAGAGGATGGCCTATTGTACTTTTCTGGAAACAATGCCAAAATCTATACTATAGACCCCTCAAATGGATCGGTGCTTTCCACTTGGAAAATCAACAACCTGGATGTTACCAACGGTGGTGATCTGGCCTTTGCGGAGGATGGAACTTTATTCCTTAGCAGTTTTGGCGGGTTATATCGATTGGATTTAGATGACAATAACGTGTATCAAGCCACACGGATCAGTGCGGACAACCTCCCTTTTACCCCCACCTCCATGACGTTTGACTCAAACAATGAACTGTGGCTGGCGAGCAATGGTGGCAGTTCCGATCTGATCATTATGGATACCGTTACCGGAGGGTGGGAATACATCTATGGCCCCAACTCAACGTCTGGAATTAACTTTGGCCGAACAATCAATGATTTGACCACCCTTACCTTTACCGATGAAGAGATGGAGGATCCTGACACTGATGGTGATGGAATTAGCGATAGCAATGACGAATATCCTGAAGATGCAGAAAAGGCATTTGAGCAATTTACCCCCAGTAAATATGGTTGGGGAACCGTAGCCTTTGAAGATCTGTGGCCCTTTATGGGGGATTATGATTTTAATGATGCCGCCATAAATTACCGTTTTGTAGCCATTATGAATTCCTTGAACGAGGTTGTGGAACTGGAAATCAATTTTGAGGTAACTTCAGATGGTGCCGGATTGACCAACGCCTTTGGAATTGAATTTGAAAGCATAGCCCCAAGCCAGGTTGAATCCGTTACAGGAACCGTTCTTACCGAAGGTTATATCAATGTAGCCCCCAACGGGGTTGAGCAGGATCAAAACAGGGCCGTCGTAATCCTATACGATAACAACGAGACCATGTTGAACATTCCCACGCAAGTAATTGTAAGATTTACCACGCCATTGAGTATCGCCCAATTGGGTATCGCTCCGTTCAACTCCTTTTTGATCGTTGATAGGGATCGGGGTAGGGAAATTCATCTACCCAATAGATTAAGGACAAGTTTAGGGGTCAATACGGTGGATACCGAAGGGGTGAATCAAGATCCCGATGGCAATTACCAGACCGATTCACGTCTTCCGTGGGCGATAAACATTGTGCATGAATTTAGGGTTCCCAAGGAAAAAATACCCGTAAATCAGGCTTATAATTTTTTTAATCAATGGGCCACTTCTGGAGGGGCAGTGTTTACGGATTGGTATAAAGATAATGCCGGATATCGAAACGAGGGAAACATACAATGACATGAAGTCTGGAGTCCCCTAAAAATAAAAGCCCTTCCAAATGGAAGGGCTTTTATTGTTCTCTGTTCAAATCCAAAAAGTTACATCGCAGCAACTTTGCTCATCAACTTGCTCTTTAGGTTTGCCGCTTTATTGGCATGGATAATATTCTTCTTGGCCAACTTATCAATCATACCAACCACAGTCGGCAACAAGGTCTCCGCAGCTTTCTTATCCTCTTCATTTCGAAGTTTTTTTACTGCATTACGCATGGTCTTATGTTGATAACGGTTGCGCAAACGTACGGCTTCGTTTCTTCTAATTCTTTTTAATGCTGACTTATGATTTGCCATTGTTCTAGTTTAAAATGGAAAATGTACAATCGAAAATGAATCCGATTTTACAGTATTATTCTTTAATTTTTGTAGCCCGTAGGGGAATCGAACCCCTGTTACCAGGATGAAAACCTGGCGTCCTAACCCCTAGACGAACGGGCCATTGCCTTGAAATGTCAAATCAAAAAACCAAATGGAAACGATTTGATTTTTAATCCATCACTTCATTTGTAGCCCGTAGGGGAATCGAACCCCTGTTACCAGGATGAAAACCTGGCGTCCTAACCCCTAGACGAACGGGCCATACTAAGGTCACTAAATAGCGGACGCAAAAATACAACTATTTTTAACTATTGCAATAGTAGCCACCTAATTTTTGAAGGGGCTAGTAGGCCTTTGCAAAAAGTACCCGATATGGGGAAGGTTTACCGGTGACCATACAGTGGCCTTCTTCATTTTGAACATCAATGGGAATACAACGAATGGTAGCCTTGGTCTCTTCCTTTATCTTATCCTCGGTCTCCCTTGTCCCATCCCAATGTGCGGCAAAAAAGCCACCTTTTTCTTCAAGTTGTTCTTTAAAATCGCCATAGGAATCCACTAAAGTGATATGATCTTCCTGGTGCCTTTTCGCTTTCTGAAAAATATGCAACTGTATTTCCTCCAATAAGGATGTTACGGTATCCAGGATATTTTCGATGGGTACGGACTTTTTTTCCAAAGTATCCCTTCTGGCGACTTCAATGGTTCCGTTCTCCAAATCCCTATTTCCGATGGCCAAACGCACTGGAACGCCCTTAAGTTCATACTCATTGAATTTAAATCCGGGCTTATGGGTATCCCTATCATCGTATTTCACCGAAATTCCCTTTTCCTTAAGGGCCTCGACCAAAGGTTCCACTTTTTTGGATATGGCCTCAAGCTGTTCCACTCCTTTGTAGATAGGGATGATAACTACTTGGATTGGTGCCAATTTTGGAGGGAGTACCAACCCATTATCATCACTGTGGGTCATTATCAATGCCCCCATCAATCTGGTGGAAACCCCCCAGGAAGTTGCCCAGACATAATCTTGTTTTCCTTCTTTGTTGGCAAATTTCACGTCAAAGGCCTTGGCAAAATTTTGCCCCAAAAAGTGCGAGGTCCCCGATTGCAGTGCTTTACCGTCCTGCATCAAGGCCTCTATACAATAGGTCTCAATCGCTCCCGCAAAACGTTCGCTTTCTGTTTTTGTTCCTTTGATTACGGGAACCGCCATATGGTTCTCCGCAAAATCCGCATATAAATGCATGATCATTTCGGCCTCATCCACAGCTTCCTTTTCCGTAGCATGGGCGGTATGGCCTTCCTGCCAAAGAAATTCCGCCGTTCTTAAAAAAAGTCGGGTTCGCATTTCCCATCGCACCACATTGGCCCATTGGTTCAATAACAAGGGAAGATCCCGATAGGACTGGATCCATTTTCTGTAGGTGTCCCAAATAATGGTTTCGGAAGTAGGCCTTACAATCAATTCCTCTTCCAATTTTGCATTCTCATCCACTACGATACCACTTCCATCCTCCGAATTCTTCAATCGGTAATGGGTAACTACGGCACACTCTTTTGCAAACCCTTCCACATGACTTGCCTCCTTGCTAAAATAGGACTTGGGAATAAAAATCGGAAAGTAGGCATTTTGATGCCCCGTATCCTTGAACATCTTGTCGAGACCTGCTTGCATCTTTTCCCAAATGGCAAATCCATAGGGTTTAATGACCATACATCCCCTAACGCCGGAGTTCTCGGCCAGATCTGCCTTTACTACCAATTCATTATACCATTTGGAGTAGTCTTCCGCCCTACTCGTCAAATTTTTACCCATCCAATAAAGTTTGGCACAAAACTTGTGTCTAGATTAACAAAAATTAAACGGTAAAACTACCATTTTTTTAGTATGTTGAACAAAAAAATTGAAGATATGAATCCCAATCTACCCCGCAAAAAGTTTTATGTTCCCATAATCTTGGGAGCACTTCTCCTCTCCCTGGTATCCTGTGGTTCTTACCAACAAGCATCATACTATGACGATGATGGTATCTATTCTACTGGCAACAGGGTAGTTAGTGTTGAGAAAAAGAATGAAGAGGCCGTCCAGAACGAGGAAACGGAGAATAATATTTACGGTGAATATTTTGGACAACGCGCAGAGGAATATCAGCAAATTTTGGACTCTGAAATTTTTACGGATGTAGATGATTACTATAGTGGAGTGCAAAGTGATTCCTTACAAGTGGGGGCACAGGTAGATTATTTTGCCACCAACAACGACTATAATGGTAATCCAGGTTGGGGGGACAATCCCACCAATGTAAACATCAATGTATATGACAACAGTTGGGGCTGGGGAGGCCTTGGCTGGGGATGGAACGATCCATGGTTGTGGAACGCCGGTTGGGGCTGGGGAGGCTTTGGCTGGGGATGGAACAATCCATGGGCATGGAACGCCGGTTGGGGCTGGGGAGGCTTTGGCTGGGGATGGAATGCCGGTTGGGGATGGAATGCCGGTTGGGCCTGGGGAGGCCCTGTTTATGGAGGATTTGGCGGTCGAGGATTTCACAATAGAAACGTAGCTTTTAACCGAACCCGAAGGGGATATAGAACCAATGCTTTGGCCAGCAATAGCGTACGCGGAAGCTCCGGCATTTATAGAAGAAATACGTTGAATTCCTCAAGATTGAGAAGTACCAGTGCACGTTCCAACGTCAATAGGAGTACTGCGGGCAGAAGTTATAGGAGCAATAGCAACGCAAGAAGGTCCGTAAGCTCCGATGCCATTGCCAGAAACCAAAGGTATCGTTCCAGTAGAAGTACGCGATCTACCCCGAGGTACAATGGCATCACGCGAAGCAATCCCAGATATAGTGGAAGTTCAAGGAGCAATTCCTACGGCCGTTCCGGAAGTGCAACAGGGCGTTCAAGGACCTATAGTGGTGCCGGAAGAAGTGCCAGGGGTTACCAATCAGGTAGCAGAACGGCTCCAAGGAGCAGTACTTATGGTTATGGGCGGTCGTCCCGTTCCAGTTCCGGAAGCGGATACCGTTCTTCCCCATCAAGAAGCTCAAGAAGCTCGGGCAGTTACCGAAGCTCGGGTAGCTCAAGGAGTTCTGGAAGTTACAGAAGCTCTGGAGGCAGTTACCGCAGTTCTGGCGGACGATCATCAGGAGGAGGTCGTTCTTCCTCAGGAAGAAGTGGCGGACGAAGAAATTAAATCCAAAGTCAATTAACGTTTAAAGGAATACAAGATGAGAAGATTATCCATACTCATAATGGGAGTTGTATGCCTAGGTGCAAACGCTCAAGGCATTAATGATGTACTTCGGTACAGCATTCAAGAAGGCCAAGGTACGGCACGATTTCAAGCGTTGGGGGGAGCCTTCGGAGCGTTGGGGGGGGACCTATCCGCCCTTAATGTAAATCCGGCAGGGTCGTCCGTTTTCAACTATAGCCAATTCACGGCTACAGGCTCCAACTACAACAGGAACAATGACGCCCTGTATGGAAGCAGTACTGTGAATACCGAACTGAATTCGCAGCAATTGAACCAAGTTGGCGGGGTATTTGTCTTTAAGTCCCCGGATTCACCCTGGAAGAAAATTGCACTGGCCATAAATTATGATTTGGTCGAAAACTTCGATAACGAGTTTGTTGCTACAGGAAACTCAACGGAAGGGATAGACAATTATTTTTTGGAGTTCGCCCAAGATGTGCCCTTTGGAAACCTGCTTTTGAACCAAAACGAATTTCTGGAGGAAGCCTATCTTAGGGTTGGTGCAGAACAAGGATTCGGAAATCAACAAGCGTTTCTGGGATATTTTGGTGGAATCATAAACCCCGTGGACGAAGCCGATGAAAGTGGAACTGCGTATTTGTCCAATGCATCGTATGATAACGTGAACCAAACCTACAGTCAAACCGTCAATGGCCATAACAGTAAATTTACTTTGAACTTCTCTGGACAATACCAGGAAAGCTTATATATTGGGGCCTCCGTAAATTTTCACTCGCTTTTGTATGAGCGGTTGACCAGATTGGACGAAAGTGGATTCAATGCGGATTCCCCTGTTCAATTTGCCGCTTTTGATAACTTTTTACGTACCGAAGGGGAAGGGTTTTCCTTTAGTGTAGGGGCCATTGCCAAACTCAACGAAAGTATACGGATTGGCGGAAGTTACCAATCACCTACATGGTATAGGTTACGGGACGATACGGCCCAACGGATCAATTCCAATTTAGCTGACGATGACATTAGTTTCATCGATTTCAATATCGTTAACCTCTTTGAGGACTATCGCATTCAAACGCCTGGAAAAGTGACCGGTAGTGCAGCAATCGTCTTTGGTAAGGACGGACTGCTCAGCTTCGACTATGGCTATCAGGATTTTTCCCAAGCAGAATTGCGGCCCAACTCCGATCCTGTTTTTGCCGATCAAAATCAACTGATTGCCAGTCAACTGGGCGTTGTGAACTCCTATCGGTTTGGTGGTGAGTACAGAATTGAACGACTTAGCCTACGGGGAGGGTATCGTATAGAGGAAAGTCCGTATGAAGATTCCGATGTCATTGGGGATTTGGAAGGGTTTTCCGCTGGGATCGGCTATGATTTTGGAGGCAGCCGATTGGATTTGGCCTATGCCAGAACGGAGCAGGACGTCAATGAACTCTTTTTCGATACGGGAGCAACCAACAATGCCCTGGTCAATCGAACAAATTCCAATATCATCCTGTCCTTCACCTTAAAATTTTAGAGCCTGTTTGGGAATAAGTATAAGGCCGGATGTATGTCCGGCTTTTTTTATCGCACCAATGAAAAATGGTTCCTAACGGTTTTGGCAACAATAACCGTTTGCTCAGTACGCTCATAATCCAATCTGAACCAATAGTCCGAAGATGGCAATTGCCTACCATTAAAGGTCCCATCCCAACCAGTATCCGTTTGCCCCAACTGCTTCAATAACTTTCCGTAGCGGTCAAAAATGAAGATGGTGGGATTGATGAGTTCCTCAATTCCCTTGACCTCCCAAAAATTGTTGAACGCATCACCATTGGGGGTAAAAAACTTGGGATAGCCCACGACAAGGAATTCGATGGGTTCAGTGGTACCACAGCCATTTTTATCGTTGATGATCACTGTATTAAGACCGGGAGGAACGTCCAAAAAAATGGGTTCATCCTGAAATTCGCCCCCGTTTATGGCATATTCATAATCCCCGGTACCATCAACAACAAACTCAACAACATAGCTGTCCGGATCATCCGCATTGGTCAAATCCTCCCTAACAATGATACCATCTTCACCGGGCAACAGCACGGGGATACCGTAAAAAGTAATCAAAATATCGTCCGTGATGGTTTCTCCAAATGTAGTTTCTATGGTCACAAAATAACGGCCGGAATTAGGACTTGTTACCGTCAACTCGGTCTCTCCGGCTCCTGTAGCCAGAACAGTGTCAATGGTTCCGTCATCATCGGTATCGACTTCCCATGTAATATTGGCGATATTGGGTCCTGCCGGGGAGTTTAGGGCGGACAGTACAATGTCCGGGTCACCTTCGCAAGCAATGATGTCAAAGCCAAGGAACTCATCTCGTAATGTACAGTCCAATGCGGTATTTTGATCCGCATCAACGGAATTACCGGTAAAGGTTAGGGTAAAAAGTTCCGCATCACCATTGAAATTCGTGTTGAAGTTGTTGATCAACAAGAAATACACCTCCCCTGCAATCACGTCCAGGAACTCATCATACGTATTCTGACTCCCTGTCACATTGGGCGCACCTACCTGTCCATTTTCAGGGTTCACCCCCATTCCCGTAAAATTGGTATCGTTTACTTCGTAATTACAACGGATAGGTTGTTCCGTACCATTACTGATATTGCCACAGAAATTAGCGCCCGTGGTTTGGTCAAATGGACCGAACAACGCAAAATCGTACTCCGCGGTCACGGGTGATCCAGGGGTGACGGGCAAAGCCTCGATATCAAACCCTATTTGACCATCCGTTCCAGCCCTAAATACGTACCATGCCGTATTGTTCTCTATATTGGCCGAAATGACACTACCCTTTTCCAAACATCCGGTCTGCCGAATTACATCGGGATCAAAGTCATCAATATCACCTCCGCCATCAACCACTCCATCTATGGGAGCATCGGCACATATGGGGATAGCGGTCCTACAATCCGGGGAATTTTGGGCATTCAGGTGAAAACCCATAACAAACAAGCAAGAGATAGCACAAAATAGTGTTCGCATAAATTTGGGGCTAATGCATGTATATGCTTAATAACTATCCCAAACCCCATTTTAGTATTCAAAATAGTGCAAAAAGCCAAAAATTCGATGAACGGCCATTATGGCAATGCCAGAGTAAAATGGTCATTACGGGCTGACAATGCCCTGTGGAACCATAAGCCAATGGTATTATCTGCGTAAGGCTTCCAACTGAGGGGATTTCCACCAAAATTGCATCCCCAAAAGTGGGCGCCCCATTTTCGATATGTTGTGACGGGCGGAATTGTTACAAACAATTGAAAACTACGATGGGCGAGCCCAAAAGCCAAAAAACAGGAAAAACCAGTATCGACATGGATATTAAGTAACTGTAAAGTTGAAAGTTGTAAAAAATCCGAGGGTGCCCCTTAACAATAATTTATGTTGGCAAACCCGGTAATTCAAAGGGTAAATAGGGCATTAATGCATATCTTTGTGCGCTTTATTGGGCGCAACAATGAAATTGGAACAGACTTTGGAAGAACAGTTTGAGGATCGGGGCAACGACCATGTTGGCTCTGCTCAAGACACCCCTTTACGCCAGGACGCTTTTGTATTGGAAGATGCTGAAAAGATAAAGCGCATTGAAGGGAATGTCCGTGAAATATTATTGACCTTAGGGTTGGACCTGGACGATGACAGCCTAAAAGGTACCCCGAAAAGGGTGGCAAAAATGTTCGTTAAGGAAATTTTTGGGGGTTTACATCCCGATAGGAGACCGAAATCCTCAACCTTTGAAAACAAGTACAAGTATGGGCAGATGTTGGTTGAAAAGAACATTACCCTCTACTCTACCTGTGAACACCACTTATTGCCCATCGTGGGAAAAGCCCATGTTGCTTATATCTCCAACGGAACGGTCGTTGGCCTTTCAAAAATGAACCGTATTGTTGATTACTATGCCAAGAGGCCGCAGGTTCAGGAACGCTTGAACATCCAGATTGTCAAAGAGCTTCAAAAGGTTTTGGGGACCGAGGACGTAGCTTGCTTGATCGATGCAAAACATCTTTGCGTAAATTCAAGGGGAATCCGGGATATTGAAAGTAGTACCGTTACCGCGGAATATGGAGGAAAGTTCAAGGATGAGGCCGTTAGAAAGGAGTTTTTGGAATACGTCAACCTAGATACCGAGTTTTAATGCCACTGTACGAACAGCAAACGGTAAAGGTCACCAATTCACTTACAGGTAGGAAAGAAACCTTCAATCCCTTGAAAAAAGGGTATGTAGGCATGTATGTCTGTGGCCCCACGGTCTACAGTAACGTACATTTGGGGAACTGCCGAACCTTTATATCCTTTGACATGATATTTCGATACTTTAAGCATCTTGGTTTTAAGGTGCGCTACGTACGAAATATTACGGATGCCGGACATTTGGAAAACGATGCGGATGATGGGGAGGATAAAATTGCAAAAAAGGCGAAGTTGGAACAATTGGAGCCCATGGAAGTTGTACAACGCTATACGGTTGACTTCCATGATACCCTTCAAAAATTCAATCTACTCCCCCCCAGTATCGAACCCACGGCCACTGGACATATTATTGAGCAGATCGAAATCATAAAGGAAATTCTCGGGAAAGGGTTCGCCTATGAAAAGAACGGCTCGGTATATTTTGATGTCGTCAAATTCAATGCTTCCCATGACTATGGAAAATTGAGCGGACGCAAATTGGAGGACATGATTGCCAATACGCGTGAATTGGCAGCACAGGACGAAAAAAAGAACCCTCAGGATTTTGCGCTTTGGAAGAAAGCGGAACCCCAACATATTATGCGATGGCCATCCCCTTGGGGCGATGGTTTCCCAGGTTGGCATTTGGAATGTACGGCCATGAGCACCAAATACCTTGGGGAAAATTTTGATATTCACGGTGGGGGAATGGATTTGAAGTTCCCGCATCACGAATGTGAAATAGCGCAGGCCGAGGCCAGTAACGGCAAGTCCCCGGTAAACTATTGGCTACATGCGAACATGCTTACCCTGAACGGAAAAAAGATGTCCAAATCCACGGGCAACAATATTTATCCCTCAGAAATGTTCTCAGGGAAGAATGCCATTTTAAGCAAAGCGTTCCCTCCTTCGGTCGTGCGATTTTTTATGATGCAGGCCCATTATACCAGTATCCTGGATTTGAGTGACAGTGCCCTTTTGGCTTCCGAAAAGGGATACTACAAGCTTATGGAAGCCCATAATGCCATTTCCCAACTGCCTACGGGTCCAACATCCGATTTTAATGTCAAAGCATGGACACAGCAGTGTTATAACGCGATGAACGATGATTTCAACACCCCAATCCTCATCGCCCATTTATTTGATGCCGTAAAACGCATTAACCTTATTAAAGAAGGTAAGGAAACCATAACCGAAGTGGACAAAAAAGAGCTCTCCAATACCTTTAACAGTTTTGTGTTCGATGTTTTGGGATTGGAGGACCAAAGTGCTTCGGATGGCAACTCCCAAACTATGGAAGGCGTGGTTAACCTGCTGATCGATTTGCGCAATCAAGCCAGGGCCAACAAGGATTTTGAAACTTCGGACAAGATTCGGGATGAACTTACTGCCCTGGGAATACAGCTAAAAGACGGCAAGGATGGCACAACATTCAGCATCAATTAGTCTACGGAAGATTGCAATAGCGCCCTTTGTGTTCCTGGTCAGGGCCTACCAGGTATTGATTTCCCCCTTGACCCCGGCTACATGCAGATACCAGCCCACCTGTTCCCAGTACACATTGGAGGCTTTAAAAAAACACGGCCTTTTTAAAGGAGGATGGCTTTCCTTAAAACGTATTTTTAGCTGCCATCCCTGGGGAGGAAAAGGATATGACCCCGTGCCTTAAGAAAAGGGTATTTGTTCATGGTCAATAATAGCACTGGCCTTGATATCACTTTGCGAAGTCCATATCCATCATCTTTCGCACATCACGTAGCATCCAGCATCTCACATCCAGCATCTCACATCTAACATCCCACATCTAGCATCTAACATCCAGCATCCAACATCCCATATCCCGCATCCAACTTTTTTAAAATTCCAACAATCCGTTAATCCAACCAGTCAAAACTAGTATCTTCGCCCAAAATCTATCTACCACATGCATTTCCTAGGCTTTATTTGGAATCCGGATGAAACCATCTTTCAAATTGGTGTCCTACAAATAAAATATTACAACTTACTTTGGATACTGGCCTTTGTTTTAGGTTGGTACATCATGAAACGTATCTTCCAAAATGAAAACATATCCCTGGTAAAACTGGATTCCCTTTTTGTGTACGCCGTAGTATCGATCATGTTGGGGGCCAGGTTGGGTCACGTGCTTTTTTATCAATCCGAGCTTTTTGCAGATGACCCATTGTCCATTCTACTCCCCATACAGACCACACCTGAATTTAAGTTCACCGGATTTGCCGGTCTGGCATCCCATGGTGCCGCAATTGGTGGAATTATAGGACTTTACCTCTTTTCCAGGAAAAATAAGGGGATGAGTATCCTCTGGCTACTGGACCGGGTGACCATTACCTGTGCCATTGGTGGGGCATTTGTTCGATTGGGAAACTTTTTTAACTCGGAAATCAACGGAAAGGTGGTGGACAAATCTTTTGCTTTGGCCACTAAATTCATAAGGGATTCCGATGATATGCCCGCCTATAAGGCCATGCAGTTGACCAAAGAAAAGACGGCCAGTGCAGCGTACAGGGCCCTTGAAAACAATCCCGATTTTTCTTCGGTTTTGGAATCCATTCCCTATCGTCATCCCGTTCAGCTATATGAAGCTTTTGGATATCTGCTTTTATTCGTGATCATGTATTTCTGGATGTACTGGAAAACGGACCTTAAAAAGAAGGAAGGCTTTCTGTTCGGTTTTTGGTTGGCCGTTATGTGGGGCCCCATCCGTTTTATCCTGGAGTTTTTTAAAAAGAGTCAAGGTGGATTTGAAGATACCTGGGGAACCTTTAGTACCGGACAATGGCTAAGTATTCCTTTTGTATTGATCGGACTATATTTGATGTTTAGGCCTGCAAGGAAATAGTGGTTGATGGTTGATAGTTGATGGTTAGTTGTTCGTTGTTCGTTGTTCGTTGTTAGTTGTTCGTTGTTAAGAAGATGAGGCATTGTTTGAAAATAGTTGTTGTGGTCCTGACGCTTTTCCTTTCCAATTGTAAGGAAAGGCCAACCCAGGAAATTAAGACGGAAGAAATTACCTTTTCCAAAGAGGGCACGCTTCAAGTTTTTAGAAAGGACTCCCTACTGGTCACCTTGGATATGGAATTTGCGGAAACGGACTATGAGGTACAGACCGGACTGATGTACCGTCAGTCAATGAGGGACAATCAAGGGATGCTGTTCATTTTTCCCGATGTTGCCATGCATTCCTTTTACATGAAGAATACCGAATTTCCATTGGACATTATTTTTATCGATGAAAACCAACGTATTGCCAGCTTCCAAAAAAATGCACAACCTCTAAATGAAGCCGGACTTTCCTCTAAAGTACCGGTAAAGTTTGTCCTGGAAATCAATGCCGGGCTTTCCGACCAATGGAACATCATGGAAGGCGATAGTATCACCTACACAAAAGACTAAATGCCAAAATACCTACTGGAACATCAGGAAACGGAGCGCCTACTGTTCCGAAAAGTGGTTCCCAAGGATTTTGGTTCCTGGTTGCCATTCCATAAAAACCCGGAGAGCACAAGATTTTGGGAAGGACTGCCCAAAGATCCCATTAAGGCCTGCCAACAACAATTTGACCGAATTTTTGAACGATATGAACATGATTTGGGTGGGATGAACGCCCTAATCTTAAAGGAAAGCGGCAAGCTGGTAGGTATTTGTGGGCTTTTGGTCCAAGAAGTGGACCAAAGGACCGAGCTTGAAATTGGGTATTCCATTTTGCCGGAACACTGGAGAAAAGGTTACGCCTTTGAGGCAGCCTTTAAATGCAAGACCTATGCCAAGGAACACGCTTTTGCCGATAGCGTAATTTCCATTATCCACATAGCCAATATCCCCTCCCAAAAGGTCGCACTCAAAAATGGTATGTTCTTGGACACCACAACCCACTACAAAGAAAATCCTGTCCATATCTATAGAGTGGTGTTTTAATTCTTTTTATTTTTTATGCTCGTTTCACAAGAGCCATGAACCATAGCCATTCCGTTATCCTACTGGACAATGAAGTAAAAACCAAAAAGTTGGTTTCAAATCTCACCAATGGCACCTATCCCGATTTCCTTTGGTTAAAAACCAAGGACATTGGGGAATTTTCGCCATATCAAATTGAACGGTTCATGGAAGAGGAGGAACGCCATGACCGGAAAGTCCTCACCGAGGGCTCTGGGCAATCCTTAAAATCCATGAGTAGCGGAGAGCGGAAAAAGGCCTTGCTTCACTATCTCATGGCCCAAAATCCAGAGGTATTGATTGTGGTGAATGCCTATGATAGCCTGGATAAAGGGAGTCAAGAACAACTTACACGCAATTTTCAAGACCTCAGCCAGAAACTGTCCCTCATTCAAATCACCACCAGGGTGTCGGACGCTTTCCCCTTTGTACAGCAGTTTTTCCAGTTCAAAGACAATTTGCTCCTAAAATTTAAAAAAGGGGAAGGTTTTAAATCCACTTCCGACCGGACAAAACCCAGGATCGGTCAAAAAGCTCCCCAGCCCATAAAGTCAATTCCCTTACTGGACGAATGTCTGGTCGAATTTAAAAATGTATCGGTCAGTTTTGGTACGAAACCCGTTCTCAAAGAAATCAATTGGACCATTAAAAGTAAGGAGTTTTGGCAACTGGTCGGTCCAAATGGAAGTGGAAAAAGTACATTGCTCAACCTTATCACTGGAGATAGCCACAAAGGCTATGGCCAGGATTTGACCCTATTTGGACACAAAAAGGGAAGTGGGGAAAGTGTCTGGGATCTTAAAGAACTCATTGGCTATTTTTCCCCTGCCATGGTAGATCGATTTAGGGGATATCACACCTTGGAGCAGATGATTGTTTCCGGTCTGTACGATTCAATAGGCCTTTATACCAAGCCTTCCGAAACGGAAATACACAAGGCTGTGGAATGGTTGGGCCTTCTTGGTCTGGAAAACAGGAAACACTGCTATTTTCATGAACTGAGTATAGGTGCCAAAAGACTGGTGATGACGGCCAGGGCATTGATAAAACATCCACCCTTGCTTATTTTGGATGAACCTACCGTTGGTTTGGATGATGCCGGTGCTACTTTCTTTGTGGAACTGATCAACACTTATGCCCAAGGAAGTGATTCAGCCATCATCTATGTGTCCCATAGGAACGAGCCCAATTTAAGGCCCGAAAAAAGGTTTGAACTTCAACCCTCTGCCGCAGGTTCATTGGGTTTTATAAATTCCAGCTGACTTCATGGGGATTACCTTATTTTTTGGTACCTTTTGAAAAACAACAAACTTCCTTAAATGCAGAAAATCCATGTAAAACCAGGCGCCAAACTTCAAGACTACAAAGCTTACGGCTCATTATATTCCTTGGTACTCGATTTTTTGGAGCAATCCAAAGAAGCCATAGCATCCATTCAAGGTAGCACTGTTTGGATGATCAATTCCACAGCGATCGGTGGAGGCGTGGCGGAAATGCTACCAAGTCAAATGCGAATACTTCGTGAATTGGGTGTTTCCATTGAATGGTTGGTAATCGAAGCCAAAGACGAAGCCTTTTTTGACCTAACAAAGCGAATACATAATGCAATTCATGGAAGTGGGGATGGTAAATTTACCCCCGGTGACCGTGAAGTCTACGAAGCTGTCAACAAACAAAACCTGCCCAAGGCCCTTGATCTTATAGCTGATGGTGATATTGTTGTGGTACACGACCCACAACCCATGCCATTGGCAGCAATGCTAAAGAAAGAGAAAAAGGTCCCCATTATTTGGCGATGTCATATTGGATTGGAAGAGAATACCGAGGTAACCGATGCAGTTTGGGAGTTTCTTTCCCCCTATACGGATGATTATGATCATTTTATCTTTAGCCTTCCCTCCTATGTGCCAAAATCGCTTAAAAGCAAAACAAGTATCATTCCTCCGGCCATTGATCCACTAAGCCATAAAAACAGGGCATTGCAGCTCCATAAATCCATCGGAATTTTGTACCAATCCGGAGTATTGGACGATCACAAGGCCATTTTGTACCACAGGTACAATCATCTGGTACGGAGAATAATGCCGGACGGCTCCTTTGGTTCACCCAATCAAAACAGCAATCTTAATCTTATCTACAGGCCTTTTGTTACGGAAATATCAAGATGGGATCGCTTAAAAGGGTTCAAGGAACTTATGGAGGCCTTTATCCAGATGAAAAAAGAGAACCAGGCACACGGTGATCCGGAAAGTTTGGACTACAAACGAATACAAATGACGCTCCTTGTCATGGCAGGACCAGATCCGGCCTTTGTCTCGGACGATCCGGAAGGCCAGGCGGTATTGAATGAACTCACCAAAGCTTATATGGCATTGGATCAAGAGATGCAAAATGATATTGCCATTTTATTGCTTCCCCTGGACAACCCCAAGGAAAATGCCCTTATTGTCAATGCACTGCAAAGGGCTTCGAGCATTATCGTCCAAAACTCCATTCAGGAGGGCTTTGGCCTTACCGCCACAGAGGGCATGTGGAAAAGAAAACCTCTTTTGGTGTCGGGTGCGGCAGGATTAAAATTCCAGGTGGAGCATAATAAAACCGGTAAAATAAATGAGGATCCCACGGATATTGACAGTCTTTCCAAAACCTTGGCTTACATGCTAAACCATACCAAGGAACGGGACAAATGGGGATTTAATGGGCAAACGCGGGTAATACAGCATTTTACGCTTTTCAGCCAATTGATTTCTTGGTTAAAAGTCTTTGAAGAACAACGATTGCATTGACCCAGAACCGATGTATGTAGTATAAAATCCATTACATTTAGCGTATGGAGAAGGTGCACATTATTCAAGAACTCGTACAACACCATCAGCATTTTATACATACCCTGCAATCCCTTTCAGATGCCGATTTTCAAAGAAAACCAGGTGAAAAATGGAGGGCAGGTCAACAATTGGAGCACATTATAAAATCGGTAAAACCCGTAAACATGGCTTTTGGCCTACCTATGTTTGTGTTGAAAATGAAGTTTGGCACGGCCAACCGACCCAGCAAATCTTACGAAGCCCTGGTTGAAAAATACCTAAAGGTACTTGAAGAAAAACAGGACTATGTATTGCCCAATCGATTTGTCCCAGAGGAAATTCCCCTTAAACGAAAAGGGCAAAAACTCAAAGAGTTAAAGGGTCTGGTCCACAAATTGACTTCCCGATTGGCCAAATTCACGGAAGAAGGATTGGACTCCCATATTCTTCCCCATCCGGTGCTGGGAAAACTCACTTTGCGGGAAATGTTATATTTTACCATGTACCACGTACAACATCACGACAAACAGATTTTGGAAAATCTAAATACCCATAAGAATGCAGAAAAGTCTCGATCTCCCAAATCCTGAATTCAAAAGCTTATTGGACCTAAGTACGGAATTGGTACTAAAGCAATTTGCCCATATTGAGGACTTAAAAGGCTACCACTATCACCCCCAACAAGAAGTGGAAAGTTGGTTTGATGAATCCTTGCCCGAAGAAGGAATTCCCCATGAGGAATTGCTGAAAGAAGTGGAACAAAAGGTTTTAGCAACGGCTACGGGCAATCTAGGACCCCATATGTATGCCTATGTAATGTCCGGCGGTAACCAAATTGCGATAGCGGCCGAAAAATTGGCCGCGACCATTAACCAAAATCAAACCAAGTGGCACTTGGCCCCTTCCTTAAACGAAATTGAAAAGCGTGTCATTAAATGGACGGCCCAATTATTGGATTTTCCGGAAGATTCCGGTGGTGTCCTGGTGAGTGGGGGATCGGCCGCCAATCTCACCGGACTTACGGTGGGCAGGAACATTCTCTTCGAAAAAGGGGAGGTTCGAAAGCGGGGCCTTTTTGGTCAAAAACCATTTGTGGTCTACGCTTCCGAGGAAGTACATAGCTGTGTGGACAAGAGCGTGGAACTTCTGGGCATTGGTACCGACCACCTTCGAAAAATAGAAACAGATCCCGGTTTTAAAATTAGGATTGACCTTCTTGAACAACAAATTGAGGAAGATATCCACAATGGATTGCTCCCTTTTTGCCTTATCGGGAACGCGGGAACCGTAAATACCGGTGCCATTGATGATTTGGATACTTTGGCCCATATCGCCGAAAAATATGGGATGTGGTACCATGTGGACGGTGCCTATGGGGCCCTGGCCGCAATATTGGACAGTCTCAAAGCAGATTACAAGGGGATGGAACGCGCAGATTCCATCGCCCTGGATTTCCATAAATGGCTCTATGTTCCCTTTGAAGGAGGATGTACTTTGGTGCGAAGCTGGGATAAGCTCAAACGGACCTATTTCAAGAAAGCGGCCTATTTGGATACGGAACTGGCCAATGATGGCAACCGATTGGAATACAATGAGCACTATTTTCAGCTTTCCAGAAACGCCAAGGCCTTTAAGGTTTGGATGACCATTAAGGCCTATGGTATGAAACAAATCAGGGATATGATCCAAAAGGATATTGACTTGACCCATTATTTGAACGATTTGGTCAAAACATCCAAGGATTTTGAATTGGTAGCGGATTCCAAATTGGCCGTGTCCTGTTTTCGATATGTGGGGTATATGGTTTCGCCCGACGAAATCACGGAATTTAACCAAAGATTGATGCCGGAGTTGGAGAAGGATGGCCGTGTTTTTATTATGGGGACTTCCCTAAAAGGGGAATACGCCATACGGGCCTGCCTGATCAATCATCGAAAGACCAAAGAAACTGTTGCCTATTTATTGGAAGTCATTCGCGAAGTAGCCCATAAAATGGAATACCAAACAAAAATCGTATCATGACCAGGGACGAAATATTGACCATCTATGAAGAGGCAATTGCCATGGCCGGATTGGAACGAAAAGGAAAGACCATGCCCTATACATCCTCCAACGGATATATGTTCTCACAATTGAACAAAGACCATGAAATTGGCATCCGATTGTCCAAAGTGGATACTGAGGAATTCGACAAGGAATTTGGAGCGAAGCCTTTTATGTCCTACGAGGCAAGGATGCGGGAATACGTTTTAATCCCAAAAGAGCTTTTAGGTCAAGTGGAGGTGTTGAGTGCACTATTGGGAAAAGGCTTTGAACATGTGAACTCACTTCCACCAAAATAAGGGCCTGCACGGGTTTTTAGGACTTATCCAAGGAAGAACAAGTGTTTTTGTGAAACTGTTTGTGCTCGACTTCCAAAAAGGTCGTTATTGCCTATATTCATGAATATTTTCCAGATCAAGCATAAAAAAACCGCTTCCCCGATGCCTCAGGAAAGCGGTTTACTCTTTTAGGAACCTATAGCTAGGCTACGGCAACCTTGCCATCACTGGCAATCTTCTTTTTTAGGGAATCGAACATGATCGGAGTTGCAATGAACACCGATGAATACGTACCTACAAGTACCCCAACGATCATGGCGAACATAAAACCGCGCAAGCTTTCGCCACCAAAAACAAAGATGGCCAAAAGTACGATCAAAGTGGTTAGGGAGGTATTCAATGTACGACTCAAAGTACTGTTCAACGCCTGGTTGATATGGGCACCACCTTTCCAACCTTTTAGGCCCACCACTTCACGAATACGGTCAAACACAACAACGGTATCGTTCAGGGAATACCCAATTACGGTCAGTATTGCCGCAATAAAGGCTTGATCAATTTCCATATTAAAGGGCATAATGGTACTGGTCAGTGAAAAGATGCCCAAAACGATCATGACATCATGGAATACGGCCGCAACCGCACCCAAGGAGAATTGCCATCTTTTAAATCGAAGCAGAATATAAAGGAATACCACGGCCAACGATCCCAGAATTGCATAATAGGCATTCTGCTTAATGTCATCGGCAATAGTTGGACCAACTTTGGTCGATTGTAAAATTCCAATCGATTTTTCTGAAGCTCCAACGGTGAAATCCTCAAAAGAGGTACCATCGGGTAGATATTGCTGAAGCGAGGTATACAATTTATTTTGAATCTCATTGTCCACCTCAATGCCTTCAACATCTACCTTATATGGGGTCGTCACCTTGATCTGATTGGCTTCACCAAAGGTTTTTACCTGGGTACCACTTCCAAACACCTCATTTAAGCCAGAAGCAATCTCAGAGGGATTCACCTCTTTTTCGAAACGGATTTGATAGGAACGCCCACCTATAAAGTCGACACCCTGCTGTAACCCTTTTGTGAATAGGGAGAACGCCCCAACACCTACCAGGATTATGGAAATGACGTAGGCAATTTTCCTTTTGGAAAGGAAATCAATGCTCAAATTAGTGAACAGATTTTTGGTCAAAGGGGTTGAGAACGCCAATTCCCTTCCTCGTTTGGCGATGTACCAATCCACCATCAAACGGGTCACAAAGATGGCCGTAAACAAGGAGGTTACGATACCTATCAAAAGGGTGGTGGCAAATCCTTTGATCGGGCCTGAACCAAAAACAAAAAGGATAATCGCCGTTAGACCTGTGGTAATGTTTGCATCCAAAATGGACGACAAGGCATTGTTGAATCCGTCCGCTACGGCCTGGGCTTTTCCTTTACCTTTGGCCAATTCCTCCTTGATACGTTCAAAAATGAGCACGTTGGCATCCACGGACATACCAATGGTCAGTACAATACCTGCAATACCGGGCAAGGTCAGTACCGCGCCCAGGCTGGTCAACACCCCAAAAATCAATAGAATATTGAAGATCAAGGCGATATCGGCAAAAATTCCAGCCTTACCGTAGTAGAAAATCATCCAGACCAATACAAAGGCCATGGCAATCAAAAAGGAGGTAAAACCACTATCGATGGCTTCCTGTCCCAAGGAAGGCCCCACCACTTCAGATTGAATAATTTCAGCGGATGCCGGTAATTTACCGGCCCGCAGCACATTGGCAATATCCTTGGTCTCGTTTATGGTAAATGTTCCCGTAATTTCTGAACGGCCACCGGAAATAGGCCCTGTGGACACGCCGGGTGCCGTATATACTTTGTTGTCAAGTACTATGGCGATACCGGTTTGGTTGTTAAAGGCATCCCCTGTCAGTTTTTCCCATTCCCTGGCCCCACGGGTATTCATACTCATGGTTACGGCAGGTTTATTGAACTGATCAAAAGTGTCCTGGGCATCCGTAATCACATCCCCGCTTATTCTTGGAACACCGTCACGGTTGGATTTCAATGCAAATAGTTCTGCAACCTCGGATTCTTTTGGAGGCTTCTCAAAGGCAAATCGGGTAAATTGAACATCGGCCGGTAAAAGTCTTCGTATTTCCGGCATCCTTAAATAGGCCCCTATCTCTGCCGTATCGGAAACGGCCAATCTAGCCATGGCATGGCTACCGGGCGCAGCGGGCAATAGTTTGCTCAAAAGGGGATTTATTTGAGCGGAAAAGTCCAGGGAATCCTCAGCTACATCGGAGAGGAGTGAATCGATTTCCGATTCAGGAGTGCTCAACGTATCCTTTTCCTGTTCCATAGGTTCAAGGATTTCACGCAGCTTTTCATTGGCGTTCACAAAAAACTGACCAAGACTTGGATTGTTTTGTTGATAGGTCTCCCAGAATTCCAACTGTGCAGTACTGGACAATAATTCCTGGGCACGTTGCACATCCCTGGCACCAGGTAATTCCACCAAAATACGGCCTGAGTTCCCTTCCCGCTGAATGTTGGGCTGTGTTACCCCAAAACCATCAATACGCTTGCGCAATACTTCAAATGCAGAAACAACGGATTCGTCAATCTTTCTTCGAATGATGGGTTTTACCTCATCATCGGTCATTTGAAAATTGATTTCATCACTTAAGGTCTTGTTGGCAAAAATTTCGGGAGAGGCCAGTTTGGTATCCCCTTTTATGGCATCAAAGGCATCAAAAAAGAGTTCCAGATAGGTATCATCACTATTTTTGGATGCCTCATCGGCATCTGCCAAAGCCTTATTGAATACCGGACTTTTGGTATTATTGGCCAGCCCTTTTAAAATATCCTTGACCGAAATCTGGAGGGTAACATTAATACCTCCTTTAAGGTCCAAGCCCTTGTTGAGTTCCTTGGTTTTGGCATCATCATAGCTGGTATACCCCAAAATTGGATTACCGCCAATTGAATCCAAATATGAAGCTTCCAAGGCTTCACGCTTCGCCACATAATCTTCCTCAGCTTCGGAAATCTGGTTTACGGCAAAGGTATCCGCATCACTTTCAACTTTACTGGTAATGAACGTATAGGAGAGTTGGTAGATACTGACCAAGCCGAAAAGCAGCGCAAAAAGCCTTACTAATCCCTTATTTTGCATTGATTTTTAATTTTTTGTAAACAGCGTGCAAATATATCATTTCAAATAGGATTAGCCAATAGAAATGAGGTTATTATGAAGGGTTTCCCAAAAAGAAAATGTCATTTCGGGGAGTCCGTAATTGGGAATTGGACGCCTGGGAATCCCAGACGTAATCTTCCACTCCGGCCGAAATGACATTTTATCTTGAAGTCGTTGGGTTTTACACCTCCAACAGCCCGTTGGTATTGCTTACGCCCTGGGCACTTTCAGTCAGCTTGGCTTTTTCGGCATCGGACAGTTCAATCTCGACCACTTTTTCAATACCATTTTTGCCCAAGATAACGGGTACTCCTATACAGATATGCTGTAACCCATATTCCCCTTCCAGATAGGTAGAGCATGGGAACATTTTTTTCTGGTCACAGGCAATGGCCTGTACCAGGGATGAAACTGCCGCCCCTGGGGCATACCAGGCACTGGTTCCCAGTAATTTGGTCAAAGTGGCACCACCAACCTTGGTTTCCTGAACCACCCAGTCCATCTTTTCTTCATCCAGGAACTCGGATACTTTGATGCTATTTCGCGTTGCATGTGCAATTAAGGGAACCATGCCCTTATCACTGTGTCCGCCGATAACCATTCCGTCAATATCGGAAATGGGTGCTTCCAGGGCTTCGGCCAATCGGTATTTAAACCGAGCACTGTCCAAGGCACCTCCCATCCCGATTATCCTTTCTTTAGGCAGGTCCGTAGCTTTATGGACCAAATAGGTCATGGTATCCATAGGGTTGCTCACCACAATAATAATGGTATTTGGAGAGTCCTTCAACAAGTTCTCGGCCACCGTTTTCACAATTCCTGCATTTATTCCAATGAGTTCTTCACGGGTCATTCCCGGTTTTCTCGGAATTCCCGAAGTAATCACAGCAATGTCGCTACCGGCAGTTTTGGAATAATCATTGGTGGTCCCTGTAATTTTGGTGTCAAAACCGTTCAAAGAAGCGGTCTGCATGAGGTCCATGGCCTTTCCTTCGGCGTAGCCTTCCTTAATGTCCAACAACACTACTTCTGAAGTAAAATCCTTTATCGCGATGTACTCCGCGCAGCTGGCTCCTACTGCTCCAGCACCTACAACTGTGACTTTCATAGTTCTTATGGTTTTTTTGTTCTGAAATCCGTCAAAAATAGGGATTTTTAAAACCATAATTTTATGAAATATGTCATAGTTTTTAAGATTTTGACAAACTTTTGGGGGGTTGGTCCGCACAGTGCTTTTCCATGGAACTGTTAAAAAAAATTGAGTTTCATCGAACTTTCCGAACCAAAGGTGCCATACATCGAATTTTTTACAATATCGGCCTCTTAAATACCGTTCCCTATATCCCAATCTTAACGACATACCTACTTATGAGGAGGTTCTTCTACACGCTGGCCGTGGTTGGCTTCATTGCTGTTTGCAATTGTAGCCGTATCCCAGAAAACAACGATCCCGTTTTGGGTATCTGGGTCCGAACGGATTTGAATGATGATATCGCTAAAAATACCGATTCCCCAATTAGCGAAGAGTGGATTTTTAATGACGTATACTTAGGGAGATACCACCAGTATTCCGACAGTGAAGTTGTTTTTTTAACCGATTTTAGATGGGAAGTTGTGGACGATGTCTACACCATTTCATATTCCCAAGGGGATCTGCCCCCGGTCAAAGTATCTCTAAAGCAATCTTCGGACAACGAAATGCTCCAATTGGAGAGCGGTGAGGTCTTTGCGATCAGAAAATGATGTAATTCAGTTCACTATATGGAAATAAAAAGTCCCAACACTGAAACCAGTGCGGGACTTTTTTTATTGATCAAGTTGTTGTCCTTATCTAAATCCAAAGCTCATTCCGGCCGTGAAAGTGCTGAATTCGGAAATATTGTACTCAGCATTCAATCTAAAGAATCCCAATTTTATTTTGGTGCCCAGACTGGCCACAACACCACTGGCGTCCTGCGAAACCGAAAAGGGATCTTCATAGGTCTGTTGGAAGGGCCCGGAGGTAACCACATAGGTTCCGTTAAGATCAATATCCGATTGTCCGGTAATGTATCCGATACCCCCATAAAAGTTAATGACCGGAATTTTACGTGTGGAAACCACAGCGCTAAAGTTCCACGTCTTAATGGAGGCGTCTATGCTTTGATTTTCCCCTTGTACGTCCAAAGACTCCGTAAAATCGTACTCACCACTTAGGTTGGTATAACCAATAACTGCCGAAATGGCAACGGGCAATATTTTATCGGCCGGCAAAAGTTTGGTGAATTCATACTGGACTCCCGCACCAAACAAGCCAATTTCGGCATCGTCATCAAAATTGATTTTAGGAAGGAAACGTGCCTTCACCTCCAACCCTTTTATTAAGCCAACACTGGCCTGGATAAATCCGGATGGTATAAAATTGAAGTCTTCGGCGGCCAATCCGGAGGGCAATTCAAATTCTTCCCTTACCAAGCCCGTTTCGTCCTCAACAAACACAATAACGTTCTCTATATCACCCAAGGCCGTGGAAACCTCCCTGGCTTGTCCAGGATTGTCCACAAAATCCAGGTTGTCATATTCGGAAGGGTCCAATACAAATGCCTTTTTATCATTCTTGTTGTTAAACCCTGTGATATTACCGATAATGGAGATTTCAAATCCACCTAAGGGTTTTGCATCCGCGGTGTTGTACCATCCATTGGAAATACTATAGATACCCGCTTCTTGAACCGGGGCCAAATAGGAATTGGCAAAACGTTCCGCATCTTCCACACCGGAAATAAACAGGTCATTAAGATCTTGTGCCTTTACCAAAGAAACGCAGGATATGGTCAATACCAATAGTACAAGCTTTTTCATTTTGTAAAATTTTTCTTTCCACTAAACTAAAAAACCCGGATCAGACATCCGGGTTTTTGTTGTGAATTCTTGGTTAACGTTTATTAACTACGCATCTATGTTGGCGTAAACTGCGTTCTTTTCAATAAATTCCCGTCTTGGAGGGACTTCATCCCCCATTAACATGGAGAAAATACGATCGGATTCCGTCGCATTTTCAATACTCACTTGTCTTAATGTCCTGAATTCCGGGTTCATAGTAGTATCCCAGAGCTGTTCCGCATTCATTTCACCTAGACCTTTATAACGCTGAATACCGGCACCCCCCTTCATGGATTCCACAATTTCATCGCGTTCTGCATCGTTCCAGGCATAGCGTTTTTTGCTGCCTTTCTTGACCAAATACAGGGGTGGGGTTGCTATATAGACATGTCCTCCTTCAATCAATTCCCGCATGTAACGGAAGAAGAAGGTTAAAATTAGGGTCTCAATATGACTCCCATCCACATCGGCATCACACATGATTACCACCTTATGGTAGCGTAATTTCTCAAGGTTCAGTGCTTTACTGTCTTCCTCCGTACCGATGGTTACCCCAAGTGCCGTATAGATATTCTTAATTTCTTCGTTCTCGAATACCTTGTGCTGCATGGCTTTTTCCACGTTCAAAATCTTTCCCCGCAAGGGAAGAATGGCCTGGAAATTCCTGTCCCGACCCATTTTCGCCGTACCTCCCGCGGAATCCCCCTCTACGAGGAACAATTCGCAGTTTTCCGGGTCTTGATCGGAGCAGTCCGACAGTTTACCGGGAAGTCCACCTCCGCCCATTGGATTTTTACGTTGGACCATTTCGCGGGCCTTGGCCGCGGCATGGCGGGCTTGCGCGGCAAGCTTTACCTTTTCAACGATTTGTTTGGCATCATCGGGGTGTTCTTCCAAATAATCCGTCAACATCTCTGAAACGGCTTGACTCACGGCACTGGTCACTTCTCGGTTCCCAAGCTTGGTTTTCGTTTGGCCCTCAAATTGTGGCTCCGCAACTTTTACGGAAACAATGGCCGTTAGCCCTTCACGGAAGTCATCCCCTGAAATCTCAAATTTCAACTTGTCCAGGAGACCGGAATTGTCCGCATACTTTTTTAAGGTAGACGTCAATCCCCTTCTAAACCCGGAAAGATGGGTCCCTCCCTCATGGGTATTGATGTTATTGACATAGCTGTGGAGGTTTTCCGAAAAACCGGTATTGTAGATCATCGCCACCTCAACCGGAATTCCGTTCTTCTCCCCTTCCATTGCTATCACATTCTGGATCAATGGCACCCGGGTTTCATCCAAAAACTTGATGAATTCCTTTAGTCCTTCTTCCGAGTAAAAGGTTTCGGAAACAAATTCCCCTTTGTCATCGGTATTCCTTTTGTCCGTAAGGTTAATGGTGACCCCTTTGTTCAAATAGGCCAATTCCCGCATACGATTGGCGAGGGTGTCGTAATTATATTCCGTGGTTTGCGTAAAAATGGTCTTGTCCGGATGAAAGGTCACTATGGTCCCGTTCTTATCACTGTCCCCCACACTTTTTACGGGATACAATGTTTTTCCGCGCTCATATTCCTGCTCCCATACCTTACCTTCACGGTGGACGGTGGCTTTTAAATGTTCCGAAAGGGCGTTGACACAGGACACCCCTACACCATGGAGACCACCGGAAACCTTGTAGGAATCCTTATCAAATTTTCCGCCTGCACCAATTTTGGTCATTACGACCTCAAGCGCCGAAACCCCTTCCTTTTTATGCAGTCCCACGGGAATACCACGACCATTGTCCTGTACGGTAATGGAATTGTCCTCATTAATGGTGACACTTATGGTATCACAATGACCACCCATGGCCTCGTCAATGGAGTTATCCACGACTTCATATACCAAATGATGGAGCCCTCTTGTCCCAACATCGCCTATATACATGGAAGGTCGCATGCGAACGTGTTCCATGCCCTCCAATGCCTGAATACTGTCAGCTGAATATTGGGGTGATTTTGTTTCTTCGCTCATAAATATTTGCTAGATTTTTTTCAAAAATTCAAATCCTACAAATATACGAAATACCCAGTAAAATTAAGGGGTAAGGGATAGTCGAAGTAGTGGAGTTATTAACAAAGAGCTGTGGAAAAAAGTATCCTTTTAAACGGGCTCCAAAGGTGTCCATAATTTCCATAATCCACAAAAAAAGAAGCACCAAATTGGTGCTTCTTCCCGACTAATTAAAAAATGGTTCTCCTTTACAGGAAACCGAGGTTTCCCGAAATGAAAACAAAACTATTTTACATAGGCATCCTCATGTACCTGGGCCACTGCCCGTCCAGAAGGATCGTTCATATTTTTAAAGGCTTCATCCCATTCCAGGGCAATTTTGGTGCTACAGGCCACCGAAGGTTCCTGGGGCACACTCAATGCGGCCGCATCGGAAGGAAAATGTTCTTCAAATAGGGAGCGGTAGTAATATTCTTCCTTGGTCGTTGGTGTTTGGATGGGAAACTTAAAATGGGCATTCTTCATTTGTTCATCGCTGATTTTTTCATCCACCAAAGCTTTTAAGGTATCTATCCAACTGTAACCGACCCCATCGGAAAACTGTTCTTTTTGACGCCACGCCACACTTTCCGGTAGGTAGTCCTCAAAAGCCTTGCGTACGGCCCATTTTTCCATACGCTCCGTAGTGATCATCTTATCTTTTGGATTGATGCGCATGGCCACATCCATAAATTCTTTGTCCAAAAAGGGAACACGGCCTTCAATTCCCCATGCAGCAAGGGATTTATTGGCCCTAAGACAATCGTACATATGGAGTTTGTCCAATTTACGAACGGTTTCCTCATGAAAGTCCTTTGGGCTCGGTGCTTTGTGAAAATAGAGGTATCCACCAAAAAGTTCATCGGCCCCTTCCCCTGAAAGTACCATTTTTATCCCCATGGATTTGATTACCCTGGCCATGAGGTACATTGGTGTTGAAGCCCTTATGGTGGTGATGTCGTAGGTTTCCAAATTGTAGATAACATCCCGGACGGCATCCAATCCTTCTTGGATGGTAAATTTTATTTCATGATGGATGGTTCCAATATGATCTGCCACCTTTTGTGCGGCCGCCAAGTCCGGGGAACCTTCCAAACCTACGGAAAATGAATGCAGCTGAGGCCACCAGGCTTCCGTGGTATCTCCCGATTCTATCCGCATCTGTGAGTATTTCTTGGCAATGGCCGAGGTAACCGATGAATCCAAGCCTCCAGAAAGGAGCACCCCATAAGGTACATCGGACATTAACTGTCGTTTCACCGCAGCTTCCAGGGCATCATGAAGTGCCTGAATACTGGTTTCGTTCTCCTTAACAGCCTCATACGCCATCCAATCGCGCTTATACCATTGTACAAATTCCCCTGTGGAACTGTGCAAATAGTGCCCTGGTGGAAAAAGTTCTATTTTGGAACAGGTACCTTCCAATGCCTTTAGTTCCGAAGCCACGTAAAATGTACCGTTCTTATCCCAGCCAATGTAAAGGGGAATGATCCCCATATGGTCGCGGGCAATAAAATACTCGTCCTTCTCACTGTCATAAAGGGCAAAACCAAAGATTCCGTTCATTTCGTCCACAAAATTCACCCCTTTCTCCCGGTACAGCGCCAAAATAATTTCACAATCCGATTGTGTTTGGAATTTATACTTCGGTTTGGATCCATTTGTCCCATCGCCTTCAAATTGTTTCCTGAGTTCCCTATGGTTATAGATTTCCCCGTTGGCCGCCAGCACCAATTTCCCATCCTCACTGAACAGGGGTTGTTTTCCGGAAGCAGGATCTACAATGGCCAATCGTTCATGGGCCAAAATAGCCTTTTCATCAGCATAAATACCACTCCAGTCCGGCCCGCGATGCCGCACTTTTTTGGACATTTCCAACAATTGCGGACGAAGTTTCCCTGAAGGCTCCTTTAAATCAAACGCACATACAATTCCACACATAACTTATTTTGTTAATTCCAATTATGACACAAATCTGCATTTATAATTTATGGTATCAAACAAATAAACCTAAAATAGTTTTAGATTGAAACAATTAATCAAAAAAAATAATAAATATGAAATCTTAACCAATGAAAACGGAGGAAATCAAAGTTAATCTGAAAGCCTGCAAATTTTAACTCATTTTTAAAAAAGGGCAAGACTTATAAACTCTAGTTTTGGGAGTTGAAAAAATCCAAAAATACTTATGAAAAATCTATTTGCACTTACATTCTTTGCTTTGGCCTTGGTAACCACGGAAGCCACAGCACAAAAATTTAGCGGGTTGGACAAGAGTCCTGCGGACATTGCCGCTTTCCCTTCCAGTTACAAGGAGTCCAACAAAGCGGTCCGTGTCATTTACAGTCGTCCACAACTCAAGGGACGTGATATGGGCACTTTGGCCCCATCTGGCAAGGTATGGCGTACGGGAGCCAATGAAGCGGCTGAGATTACCTTTTACAAGGATGCCACTTTTGGTGGTGAAAAAGTAGCGGCTGGCACATATTCTTTATTTACCATTCCCGGTGATGGGGAATGGACCGTTATTTTGAACAAAAATCTAAACCAATGGGGAGCCTATTCCTATGACAATTCGGCCGATTTAGTTCGGGTTACCTCCAGCGTTTCCACTGGGGATGAGGCATTGGAAGCCTTCTCCATGGCATTTAAGGAAGTGGACGGCGGCGCCCATCTGATCATGGGCTGGGGAACCACCAGGGTTGCCACTCCAGTGATATTTTAAGAATTCCCACCTGATAAACCCTTAAGCTCCTAAGCCTTTGGTTTAGGAGTTTTTTTATGAAATTAGGTGTCTTCTGGATTGTTGACTTAGCCAAAAAAGCTATCTTTAAAATAAACAAAAAGAGGCATGAAAAAACTAAAACACGTCTATGTATTGGCAGTAATGGGCTTCTTTTTTTCCTGTACGGAAGATGATGTTCCCGATACAGCAGACCCAAATATGTTTTTTGGGGTCTGGAAACTGGAAAGTTCCATTGTGAACGGAACTGCCCAAACCCTAACAGAATGTGATAAAGAAAGTACATTGATTTTGTATTGGTTTAGTGAAGCCGATCCCAACTACAATGCTGAAATCCATACTTATGAAGTCAACGAAAGTGGCGAATGCGTTGTAGTTCAACAAATTCTTAACGCATCCTGGAGACCGGTAACCATATTTAACAGTGAAGGGGATGCTACTCCCCAAGTCCCCTTGAACTATACCACGGAAGACAATACCATAATTAGTTTGGAGCTCGGTGTTGAAAACGAAGTTTTGACCGTACAAGGCGAAATGTCCTTTGATGGTGAAATGGTATCCATAACCAAAACCTACAGACAACTTAGGCAACAACTATAAACACGGATTTTTCCTTTGGGTTTTTTAATATTATTGAGCATTTAAGCCTTTTCCAACAGTCTACCCATCACCCCTGCCCAAATAGGCTCGAATTAATGCAATTTGGCCGTTGGCATCAAATGTGATGACATCAACAACGTAAAGTTCTTCCACGGTATCCACGGTAATTTTCAATTCTGCGGCCACTGTGTTTTCATCGTCATAGGTTGAGAGCACCTCAATGGCTATGGAATCGGCCGCTTCAAAGTTCTTTTGTGTTTCTTCCAGGGCTTTCTGCTTTCCCTCCACCCGAATCTTCCAATCACGCAATACGATGTTTTCAGAAAATAGTCCTTTGATGGCGCCCAGGTCTTTCTCCGCATACTTTCTTAAATAGGTCAGGCATCTGTCCTTATTTGTGTTTTTTGTCATCTTTTTCTCCATTTACGTTTGTTCTGCTGGTGGTCTACGGTTCGGGCAATGATTTGATAGCAGTTCTAAATTACGGACTTTATCGAGCCGTGTTTCCATTTTTTACTCATTTCGGAAAAACCGCACTTTTGCCGTATTTATCCTTTAGGCGGCTAAATTCAGTGAAATAAATATTTGTTCGGACACTTCTTAAACTATCGCTACTGGAGAAATACAGCCTATTTTCCCCCTCCCGCAATTCTGGATAAAGATCGCTCCCAGTTGTATTTATCTCCTTAATATTTTGGGGCAAGGACCATATATCGTTTACTTTGAAGCTTATATAGAGATCCCCATAGGAAGATTGGTTCTGCGCTCTTTCGGAAGCTTCAAAAATGATTATATTGCCTTCCTTGTTCACTTCCAGGTTCCATTCCCCTTTTTCCGTATTGAACGACTTCCCCAAATTGATGGGAGCACTATACCCATTAGTTGTCCTTTTAACCATATACAGGTCGCCTTGGCCGTATCCTCCTTTACGGTCGGACGCAAAATATAGATTGCCGTAGCCATCGGTCCGTAGGCAATACTCATTTGCCGAGGAATTGATGGGACTGTCCAGCCTCATGGGGGTTCCCCATTTGTCGTTTTCATCCCTTTCCACTTTCCATATATCCTGAGAAGTGTGTTGCCCATTGGCTGAAGGTCTTTGGGAAATAAAATATAGCGTCCTTCCCTTATTGGTGATATGGGGGGCACTATCATCATATTGACCGGAAAAGGGCGCCAATTTCGGCTTCGACCATTTTTGGTCCGTTTTGACCGAATAATGGATGGCACTCCTCATCCCACCCTTTCCCCATTGATCATTACTTTTCGAGAAGTATATTTCCGAACCTGAAGGCGAAAAGCTGGGCGCATATTCTATGGAATCGGTGGATATGTTTTCCGGTTCAAAAATGGTTTTTTTTAATGGTGCCGATGTCCTTTGGCAGCTAACAAAAAGGAATACCAGCATACCTAAAAGCAGTATGGGGAACGAATGGGTCATAACTGGCACCTTTTTCACGTATTCTTACATTTATAGTGCTACAACGGTCTCAGATAACCGATGGTTCTGTTTTTTCCGGAATGAAGGCGGTCGCATCCATGTGTTTGGTTTTTCAGTTTAATTTTTCGCTTTCTTAAGGTTAATCCCTTTATAGTAAAAGAGCTCAGGATCTCCTTCATCCAAGCCGTTTATTTTACCTGCAAAAGAAAAACCAACCTTACCCAATGCTTTCTGCATTTGAATATTGGAACTATTGGTAGAAGTAAACACCTTATCCGTCTTACTTTGTTGGCATATAAGGTCAATTGCCTGCCCACCTATACCTTTTCCCCTATGTTTTTCCCCTATAATAATGAGTTCTATCCATCCCAGATCAAAGAAACGATAATCAAATATGACAAAACCAACTGCGCTGTTATCTGCCAAGATAATAAAGCATTCCTCGCCCAATATCGCTTTTGTTATCTTTTCCGCCCTCTTTAGTTGGACATGCTCAACTTTATCCAAGTTATAATCAAAGTCAACCACTAAGGCCCTGTCTTTTATGGTTGCCTTTCTTAAACTAATCGTTTCCATATCCATTTGAGCCTTTTCGATTTGGTTACCTACCTACAAAAATGTCGAACCATAGTTGTTTTACACCCTATTGACAATGCCGTTTTGGCTTGCACACAATGGTCTCGACCATGATTCCTTGCCTCCGACGAGCATTAACAAGAGGAAGGCACAAATTTTTGGCCAAGGCACCTGTCTTCCGGCAAACAGCAATCCAGCTGTTGATGGCTTTTGATTTTGAAGTTAAGGAATTGCAGCTACTTTCCCGACAAGTATGTGGGTAAATTATGGCCCTTGTTAGCGGTAGGTTTTAAACTTTTGTTCCGCTGGGATAAAGTAGTTTACAACAGTTTGGGAATCAGTACCTGGCACATTACCAAATCCACACCTGCGCTATGTATTGTATTGGCGGTTCGGTTTTTAGGGTTTAGCTAATCGATACGTATAAGATCCAATTTCCTTACGTGCTGAGATTACGATTTCAGAATTCCTTTCCCCAATGTTATATTCCCCATCCAAAATCAGATTCCAATCAAAATTGGCAAACCATCCATTCTCATCGTTAAAAGTGATTTTGGTTCCGTTCATTTCATATGTTCCACTTCCTCCCGCGGGAATAAAGTTTTCTCCATTTGAGCACGTAAAAGTTCCATTCTCAAATTCGATGGTGACTTCATTTGTAAGCATTAATTGGTCATAGAAAATGGGATCTTCAGAATATTCCACAGTAAAAACTCCAGTATAACTACCTTCCAATTCCGATGTTAATTCCGATAGGGAAGATTCGTCATCATTGTCACAGCTAACAGCACCTAGGAATAGCAATCCGAGAATGAAAAGCCGTATTCCAATTTTAAAACTCTGTCTCATATTCATAGCACTTTATATATTGATTTTATAGGAAACGATTTATTTGGATGGATCAAACATCCAAATTAAGGTTGTCTTTCCCTTAAGATGTGCAAAGTGGTCATAGGGTTGCTTTAAATAGGTACGAGTTTGCTATTTGATTTTTTTAAACTAACTGCTAACGGTCTGGGCCATGATTTGGTTATTGTCTTCGACGCATAATCCTATATTGTGAGAGGAAGACACTTTTCGCAGGATGAGTCCGTCGAAATCCTACCGTGCTAATGGTTAATAGGTTTAAAGTTAAAAGAACTCTGCAATAGATCATAGCCGTTGTTAGGTGCAGTTTTTTAATTTTTAGGCTAAGTTATTTATAAATAGAAGGGCATAGATAACTGCGAAAAAAGCAAATAAAAAATTCATTCCGTAGCTCCCAAACTTAAAAATAGGCTTTTGAGGTATTTGATACATTGGATAATAAGCAAACTGTGTTGCGACCTTACCAATCCAGTATGCGCCTATAAGCCCAGTTAAGGCCAGAGCTAGGTTAGTCCCACTTTTAAGGTCCGATGGCATTAGAATAGCAATTAATCCGAATGAGAAGTTAAGCCCTTGAATATAACGTCCATAAGTTTTAGCTATTTCCTGATTTAAGGGCTTGAGTTGTTTGACATCATTATACCAATCAAACACACGATGCCTGATGTAAGGGTAAATGAGTGCAGTAAAAATCTGTCCTATTCCTCCTGCGATAATGACCCAATTGGGAATATTTATTTTCATTCTTATATTCTTAAATGTTTGCCAGCCGCCTTGTTGACGTTGGTTTTATGGTTTTGGTCTTACTTTATCAATAACTTCCGTACTCACCCAATAAAAGTTGGATAATCCCCCTTCTTCGTTATATCTACTAAAGAACAAATACTTTCCATCGGGTGTAATGCTCGGAACGGTTTCTGAAAAGGTGGAGTTTACTTCCTTCCCAAGGTTAAAGGGTTTAGACCATGTCCCGTCTTTCCCTTTAAAGTACACATAAAGGTCGTTATCCTTCCGCGATTCCTCTTCTTTGTTTCTCGCATTTACGACCAGGTAATCCTGGGAAGGTGAGATGAAACCCTGAATGCCAAATTCAATATTCATCTGTTTTACTTCCGAAAACTCAGCATTTACGTCGGTGGTATAAAACATTTTGCGCTTGGCAATATTGGTATAATAAAAGTCCCCACTTCTTCCTTGGTTTACATTAAATACACGATCCCCATTTATGGGCGTTTCGAGTTTTTTTGCACTACTCCAAGAGTCCTTGGTGCGGGTTACATACCAAATTTTTGTATTTCTCGATTCGGCGTTATAGGCAGTAAAGTATATTTTATTTTCAGTCAAACTCACAAATGGCTTCATTTCGGTATCTTTTTCCCCTTTGGTGAAATCTACCTTTTTAATGGGTGACCACTTTTTATCTTTGCGTCTTGAGTAATAAATAACCGTGGTTTCATCGACTTCCTTGGCTGAAAAATACACTTCATTGAGGTCGGGAGCGAACGAAATTCCAAACTCATATCGCCCTTCAATGGAAACAAGACCTGGCGCAAATAGTTCAGGAAGTAAGCCCGGTGGTTTTTGTCCAAAATAGAGGCTCTCCTGGATTGAAGAGTCATGCCTTTTTTTAGTCGAATTTTCTGTTTTGCATGCATTTATAAAGAGTACAAACACCAATACCGAGCATGTAATGATGGGATTTTTCAATGTGAGGTCTGTTTTAATTACCGCCAACTTGTTTATTTCGCTATAAAATACATTGCCAATCGCCCGATGGAAGTCAAAACAAGTAATTGGTATTTGTTTGTTTGCCTATTTTACTTGCTCCCCACCCAAAAAAACCTGTTCCGCTTTAAGATTTGGAATGGCTTTATGGGGAATGGTCATCATATCCTCGCTAAGAATCACAAAATCGGCTTGTTTTCCTACTTCGATACTCCCTTTTTCATTTTCCTCAAAATTGGAGTAGGCCGCCCAAAGCGTCATACCTTTTAGGGTCTCTTCCCGGGATAGCGCATCCTTCATCTGGAAGCCACCCTCGGGATACTCATCCAAATCCTGTCGGGCCACAGCGGCATAAAAGGTTAAAAATGGACTTACCCGCTCCACAGGAAAGTCGGTTCCCAGGGCCACTATTCCGGCCTTGTCCAATAGGGTCTTAAAGGCATAGGCTCCCTGTACGCGTTCTTCACCCAGGCGATCTTCGGCCCAATACATGTCACTGGTGGCGTGGGTCGGCTGTACGGACGGAATGATTCCTTTTTCAAAATAATCGAAATCGGATGGGGAAACCACCTGGGCATGTTCCACCTTCCATCTTCGGTCCGGTTTTCCCTCCAATGCCTTTTCATAGGCCCGTAAAATCACAATATTGGCGGAATCCCCAATGGCGTGGGTGTTCATTTGGTATTCCGTGGCCGCAATACGCTCCGCCAGTTCCCCTATTTTGTCCACTGGGGTAATCATAGCGCCAAAATGCCCCGGTTTATCCGAATAGGGCTCTTTTAGTGCCGCACCCCGGGAACCCAAGGCACCATCTCCATATACCTTTATGGACCGAACGTTCAATCGGTCCGTTTTCAGGATGCCCTTGCTCAAATAATGGTCCAGGTTTTCGGGTGTATTACTGACCATCGCATACATACGGATCTTTAACGCCCCGGCCTGTTGTAGGCTGTCAATCAATTCAATGGTAGCGCGGGGCAACCCGGCATCATTCACCGTGGTCAAACCATAATCAAAACAAATGGCTTCCGCATCTTTTAAGGCTTGTATTTGTGTGGCCTTACTGGGTTTGGGAATTACCGCATCCACCATCCCCATGGGATTGTCGACCAAAACGCCAGTGGGTACGCCCTGATCATCCTTTACAATCTCCCCGCCATCCACTTGGGTACTTCCGGTAATTCCGGCCATATCCAACGCTTTTTGGTTTACCAGGTAGGCATGGCCATCCACCCGTTCCAGGGCAACCGGGGTATTGGGAAACAATGCATCCAAAGCTTCCTTGGTTGGAAACTTCTTAACCTCCCAATCATTTTGGTCCCAACCCCTGCCCTGAATAAAATTGGAGGGTTTTTCCTTTTGAAAGGCACTTACCTTATCCAGCACTTCCTGATAGCTTTTGGTTCCCCTTAAATTTACTACCTGTTGATTCATCCCCAGACCATAAAAATGACAATGGGCATCAATCAGTCCAGGAACAATGGTTTTCCCTTCGGCATCCAATACCGAAGTGCTTTCAAAGGCAGCGGCTATTTCCCCATCCGTGGCAACTGCAACGAATTCCCCATCTTTAATGGCCAGGGCCGTGGCTTTGGAAAAGGTGGAATCCACGGTATAGATGTTGGCATTGGTGACAATCAAATCCACCATTTTCTTTTTTTGACAGGAAAAGGCAGTTATTAAGAGGAGGGGTAATACGTATTGATATCTCATCGGGTTTGGCTTTTCCCAAAAATAAGGAATAAAAAACCCCAAGAAAATAGCTCTTGGGGTTCCGGTCTTGTTCGCCTTAAAAACGGTTATTGGTCATTAAACTTGGTCATCACAAATTCCACACTGCGATTGGCCAAATGTCCTTGCTTTATATTTCCGTTTCGCAGGGGTTTGGAATCCCCCACGCCTTCCCATACGATCCTATCATCCGCAATCCCCAATTTTTTGAGGTAAAGGGCAACGGCCCTTGCCCGTAAGGAGGAGATAAATTTATTGTATTCGGGAGTGCCCGCATCATTGGAATGCCCGGTAATTTTTAATTGTACTTCTGCATTTTCCTTCAGGTACTTGAAAATTTTCTTGACACTGGCCATGGCGGATTCATCCAGTTCATACCCTTTTGGTTCAAAGGGATTGTGTTCCAAAACATAAATTTTATCCTTTTCATAATTGACCCTCGGCAATTCCTCCAATTGAAAATCATCGATAAAATAATAGGAAAAATCACTGGGTATTACCGCCCTGTCCTGTTTTACCAGTTTGGTATTGGTATTGTTTTGAAAATTGCCCACGAGAATATGGCTTTCATAACCTTTGGCCTCAAATTCGCCCGTCAATGTAATCCATTCCTCTGCGTTGGCCAGGGACCTATCCGCTTTTAGGGCCACCTCATGAAACTCCAGACCTTCCTGTAAATCCAGACGTTCATGGGTCAATGTGGCACTATTGGGCAAACGTAATCTACCATTGGTAAGTATTACGGACATGTTTTTCAAGGCCAGCGTGGAGGCTTCGGCCAAACTTACCTTAAATGCTATTTTATAGGGGAACTTCTCCCGTAAGGTCCTTTGCGTTCCCAGTTGAACATATTCACGATAGTTGTTCAATGCATAGAAATACAAACCCAAATATCCCGAGCCTTCCGCAGCAGCTTGATTTCCCTTAAAATTGGAGGGAATACCAAAATCCTCAGAGCTACATTGGTTGAAATAGTCCCCTGAACTGGAGGTTGGCTGGGAAACGTCCTGCAACAAAGCGGCCAAACTTGTAAAATTGGAAGGGCATGTAGCATAGTCTTCAAACCCGGGGTTCAAAATAAGGTTCTGTCCCAGAAGGGAACCACCTATCAATAAACAAAAAATTGTGAGTACGCGAGAGTAGATATGTGTCATAGGGTCATGATTTGGGTTCTCGCTAGGGTTTTAAACGCATTTTTGGGGGCTTTAGTATGCTATTTCCACTATTTTACGGATATCGAAATCCCGAAACACAGCATACTAAAATTGGTTTTTTTTCGTTCTTGTAGTCCAAATCTTGCTATAATGCGCATTTTGACCATTGTGCTATTATTGGCTCTTGCCCCAATATCTGGTCAGGCCCAACACACGGTTACGGGAAAAATCGTTGATGAACTCGGGCTACCCATCTATTTGGCATCCGTGACTTTGGAATCTTCAAAGAATGTGGTCCATACGGACTATGACGGGAATTTCTCCCTTACCAGTGAGCAGGATTTTCATTGGAAAATCAGCATTGGTTCCGCGGGGTACAAAACGGAATCCTTTTTTGTGCTGAGTGCCGGTAATGCTGGGGAAATTATTTTGGAATATGGGGATGAACTTAGGGAGTTATTGATCAATGAGGAACTCCCACCACAAAGCTCCGATAAACAGGAACGCGGTCATTGATTTTTGGATACTCCAGCTCTTACTGGTCCTCAAAATCGGTAATCACAAAGTCCACCCGTCTGTTCTGTAAGCGGGCCTCTTCGGTAAATTTTGGGATCAAAGGCTTTCGATTGCCATGTCCTTCCCAAACAATACGCTCATTGGGAAACCCCAGTTCAACCAAATATGTCGCTACGGATTTCGCCCTTTTGTGCGATAAGAATTCGTTATGGCCTTCGGAACCCATATCATCCGTATGGCCATTGATGGTAATCTTTATATTGGGAATGGTTTGTATTTTTTTGTACAACTCACGGATCTTTTCCTTGGCAATCCCTGAAAGCTCGTAACTATCGGTATCAAACCGTACCCCGTCAATCACATAGGCCTCACCCATTTGGTACTCCTGCTGGGCATCCTTTAGCAATGTTACTTCATCAATATAATAATAGGCAAACTCCTTTGTGCCATTTCGGTATTCATTGGTCTTTCTCTTAATGGTCAATTGATCGTTTCGGAAATTTCCCAAGATGATTCCCCGTTCAAAGCCCTTGGCCTTAAACCTCACCTTTACCTCCACCCAATCGTCAACATTGACATAACTGCCCGTCCAACTAAGCTTTTGAAACGAGTATTTACTTCCCTCATGCTTCAGAAGTCGGTTTTTGGATAGGTTTTTTGACGTACCCAAAGCAATGGGGCCATCGGTAAAGAGCACATTTAGAGAAGGTGTCGACACTGTGGAAGTCTCCGCAAGCGATACAAAAAATCGTAAGTTATAATACGTACCCTTTTCCAAAATCGTATCCAGTGAAAACTGGATGTACTCGCGATAGTTGTTTGGTGAGAACAGGTAAAGTCCGGCATAGGCGTTACCGAACAGCGCCTTTTGGGTTCCCCTGAAATTCCTTGGCACAGCAACCTTTCCCGAAGAGCAGGTACTGAAAATATCCGTCGTTCCAGCGGTTGGCGAGCTTAGGTGCACACCATTCCTGGCCAAACTGCTTACCCCTTCGGGACATTCGGTCAACAGCTCAAACCCACCATTTTTGACCAAATTCTGGGAAAAAATTGGGGAGGACTGACCTAGGCAACTAAAAAGAAGAACAACTAAGATTTGGGACCTCAACATGCCATCATTTCTTATATAACTCTATTAATCAGTGGTTTATTGCCTTTAATGGCATCCATCAGTGCGATTCGTACAACAAAAACGCAACACGTCTATTTTGTGCACGTCCCTGTTCAGAATCATTGGTCGTCTTCGGTTTTGTGCTCCCGTGGCCTTTCCATGAGATTCGGTGGGAAGCTATCCCCGCTTTTAAGAAATAGTCCACCACGGTTTTTGCCCTCCTTTCCGATAAGGCCTGATTGTACGCTTCACTGCCCTTGTTGTCCGTATGTCCGTGAATTTCCAAATGTAAATCCTTATGGTTTTCCAACCGCTGATATACCTTTAACAATTCTTTCTCCGCTGCCCCATCTATACCGAATCCATCAAAATCAAAATGGACGTTCTCAAATTCATGAAGTGTATTTGTCACCAATTCACTTTCAGGTCCGCTTTCCTTGGTTTCGGAAGTTAGGGAAACCATATCGATATAATAATAGGCCCCTTTTTTGGTTTCCCTTCGCTTGGTCCGAACCTTTTTGGTGGATTTGTTGTCCCTTAGGTTTCCCAAAATCAAATAACGTTCAAAACCTTTGGCGATAAACATGGTATGTACCCGCAACCAAATGGATTTATCCTCATGAAAATCCGTATGGCCTATCTCAAATTGCTGAAATTGATTTCCCTTTACTTTAAATAAGCTTCCCTTGGACAGGTGTTTTTTTGTTTTGATGTCGATAGCCTTATGGCTTAACACCACTCCAAAATCCTTTACCGCAAAATCGGACCCTTCCGCCAAACTTACGTAAAACCCCAAATGGTATTTTTGGTCCTTTTGCAAGGTTCTTTTCAATTCCACCTGAATGTATTCCCGGTAATCCGAAGGCGCAAAGAAATAAAGACCGGCATAGGCATTGCCAAATTTGGGATGCTGTATGCCATTGAAGTTTTCGGGTGCTCCCATCACCGTACTACAGGTATTGAAATAATCCGTTGAACCCTGGGTGGGTGTTGACCAGGATTTGAGCTGTACCCCAAAAGTTCCCAAGGTATTGGGACACTCCAAAAAATCCTCAAAACTTGGGTTTTTGACCAAATTTTGGGGATACCCCATCCATGGGAGGAAACAGACTAACGTACCAAGGACCCATCTCATCCACTTCTAAGGTAAGAAAATGTCCAAGAACGCTTGGATTGCCCTTGTTTTGAATCCCGTGGATGCTCGCTACTCCATAACCGGATTGCATAAGGATTCCTACCCTCCCTTTAAAGAACCCAGGGTGACGCTGGAATGAAGGAGCGACCCCTCTTACAGTTGGATTTTACTAAAAATCGAACTTATAGGAAACCCCTGCCAATGCCTGAAAGCCCTGTACCCTAAAATTGCTCCAACGTTCGTAATTGTTGTTCGCCAAATTGGATACCTTGGCAAAAACCGATAATTGGTCATTGAACCGATAGCCCAAATGCGCATTGGCATCAAAAAAGCTGTCCAGGGTGATGCTATTGGAAACAAATTCATTGGGGGGCGTATTCTCAGCAGCCACCGACTGCAAATCTTCCCGTTCCCCAACAAAAAACAGGTTGGCCCCGGCATACCATTTATCGCTAATTTGATAATCCATAAAAAGGGATCCCTGTATTTCCGGTAGGTTCCACGCGGGATTATCGGTTTCCGTATTGTAATTGAAATATTCCCCGTTAAGGCCCAAGGTGAAATTTCGGTTGATATCCACGTTGATTTCGGCAAAGAATCCCAAGGTCCGTATATCGTCATAAAACACTTGAAAGGAATTGCCAAAATTGTATCCCCCCTCATCATCCCGAAAAAGGTTTTGCGGATTGAGAAAGAACAATGGTCTTCTATTTTCAGCCCTGTAAAACCCCTTGATATTGTACCCTACATTGGTGGTCAATTGCCCTTTTAGTCCCGCATAGCCCCTGTACTGTTGATCGGTAGGCTGAATCTCCAAAGTGGGTGAAACAAAAGGATTTTCCCCAACAAAATCGTAATAGGAGTTCTGATTCAGATCTCCTTCAATGCCGCCATAGGCAATAACCTGGTCTTCCACCAGTCGATAGGAGGCCGTAATGGCCGGGTAGATAAAAAAGTTCCCATTGCTTCGCTCCAAATCCGTCCCATAGACCAAATTGGCCCCCAAATGCAATGTAAGCTCATCCCGAAGTACCACAAAACTTGGATTGACCCCTACGATCAGATGGCCGTAATCTATGCCCGAGGTATTCGTGGTGCTGTTTAAGCTCGCATTTTCAAACTCCCCACCAACATAATCTACCTTGGTCTTAAAATTTACCAGTTCCGAGCTTATGGGAATCTCCAATTCGGTCTTAAAAACTGCCCTATTCTCCCCGGATTCCAAAGCATCCCAAAATCTTCTCACCAGCAATTTACCATTCTTAAAAAAAGAATCCTCCACGGTCAACTGGGCATTTGCCTCTGCATTGAAATAATTTTGGAGTTCATCGATACCCTCAATCTGCGTATCCGTAAATGCGCCGCTTTCAAGGCCGTACCAATTGTAAAGCTGATGGCCCAATCCCAGTCCAATACTCCAGTCGTAATCCCTATCCTTTTTGGCAAAGGAAAGGTCCAAATTCGTATTGTAGAAATCGGTATCCAAGGGTGTGCTATCGATATCACCGCGGGATGAAAAATGGGTAAGGCCCACATCAAACAAGTTCTCATCCCTGCCTACTTCCCTGCTGGTGTAAAAATCGACTATGGCATTATTGAAATTTCCCAATCCTACCGAGGCATACGAATTGTACAGGGTTGGTGGTGGCCTTTTCTCCACCCTGGCGGCCTTTGCCTTGGCCGGTGTGAAGGTCGAGGCCACCGGCACGGAAAAAATGACATATTCAATCGGTTTTTTCTGCAGTTCAATGGAATCATTGATGACGGGATCCAACTTGATTTTAAAGGCATCTGAAACGGAGGGGGAATACGGTTTTACCACCGTTACCGTTTCCGTACCTATATCATCGGTTTGTTGGGCCCGAACAACCCCAAAAAGGCTCAAAAAAAGGATGAGGAAATATAATTTTACCGTTCGCATGTATTCCAATTAATTATTATCTGGATTGATTGATGAATTGATTTCCGCTTCGCGGGATTTTATGAGGGAAAGTTCTCCTTTGGCCTCGGCAACGATATCCGGATATTCCGCAAAGTTTTCGGTAACACTTTCCAAAATATAAGTGGCCTGGAATGCATCCTCAAGGGCATAGAAATTTTTGGCCATAATCACCAATCCCTTACCACCCCATTCTTTATAGGCGGCAAAGTCCTTCGCCAATTTTTGTACCGAAGTATTGGAACTTTCGTAATCGCCATTTTTATTCTTGAAATAGGCATCGTAATACCACGCTTCCGCACCAATCCTCCCCGTGGCAATTTTCTTCACTTCCGCAAATGCCGTTTCGGCCAATTGTTCATTTCCCGTTTCTGTGGCAGAACGCGCAATCATGATCTGGGCATCACTTCGTATCCTATTGTCAATGGTACTGGCACTCAGTACCTTTTCGGCATAGGCCAAGGTTTTTTGATAGTCTTTTCGTTCATAATAGCCCTTCATTAAATTGCTCTGGGCAAAGGTCTTGTTTTGAGGGATTTCCGCAAGCGTTTCCAATTGCTCCAAGAACGGAATCGCCTTTTCATAATTGGCTTTGCCCACATAAATCTCGCAGACCCTGGTGAGTGCCTGTTCGCTATATTCACTGGAACCACGTTCCGCAACCACGGTATATCTGGGCAACGCTTTTTCCTTTTCCCCTTTCGAAAAATACAGCTGCGCCAAGGTGAAATTCGCCTGAAGGGTATGTACGCCATTGGGAAATTCCTGTAAGTAATCTTCAAAAGCGCGAATGGCAACCCCTGTTTTTCCTTCGATGTATTTACGGTCGGCGGCTTCAAAACTGGCATCATCCAATTCGGAGTCCGTCACCTCAACAATGTCCAAATTTCTTGCCCAGGACGCATACTCACTGACCCTTCCCATATCCACATAGACCAACTTTGCCGTAGCAACGGCCTGTTTGGCCTCCTGTGATTTGGGATAGGTATTGACCACTCCTTTCAATTTCCCCAGGGCCTGCTCGTTCCTGCTCGCATTATAGTGCACCAACCCCTGTCTCAGCATGGCTTGAGGCGCAAACTTACTCCTGCCAAATTGGTCAATTAACTGGTCATAGGTTTGCAAACCCAGCGATTCATTATTGGCTTTTATATGGGTATTGCCCAGTTCAAAGAGCGCATCATCCCGAAGGGAGGATTTTGGATGGCGTATCACAAACTGGTCCAGTCCATCTATTTTTGCAGCAGTATTCCCAAGAAAACCATGGCACATGGCCTTTTGAAAAGCGGCATAATCACGTTCGGGACCATTGACCTTAGCGGCGGCATCATAGGCGTTTAAAGCGGATTTATAGTTACTGGTCACAAAGTGGCCATCCCCCAAACGCATTAGAGCATCGGTCTTCATCACCTCATCAAGACCATTGGATCGCGAAGCTTTTTTAAATGCAGCCACTGCATTGCCATAGTCTTTTTGTTTAAAATAGCAATACCCTAAATTGTAGTCCAATTGTCCGTATTCGTCCACATTTTTGGCTGAGGGGTTTTGCTGAAATTCCCTAAATCCATCCAAGGCATCGTCAAAACGGTTCAAACGATACGCGGATTCTGCCCTCCAATATTGTGAACGGGCCCTGATAATGGGTTCTGGCGCATTTTTCAAGGATTTTTCAAATGCTTCCAGAGCATCGGAATACGCATTGTCCATAAACAATTCCACCCCCCTGTAAAATGCTACCTTTTGGTAGGTATCCTTCCCGGCGTAACCGGAATTTTTTTCCAGTAGTTCCATGGCCCCGGCAAAATTTTTGGAGGTAATGAACGAATCCACCAACAAATTTTTAATCTCTTCTTCATGCTCGTCCCCGGGGAACTTCCTTAAATAGTCCGTCATTACCTCGGGAACCGGTTCGTAGGGGTTTCCAATTTCATAGCTCAATCGGGCATAATTTAGGGAAGCATCTTTTTCGATTTCCGGACTGAATGACATTTGAGACGCATTTCTAAAAGCATTCAAGGCTTCTGTCTTTTGGTCCAATTTCAAATAACATTCCGCCAGATGGTAATAGGCATTTTGCGCAACGGAATTTGTTCCGTCTATGATCTTGTTGAATTGACTTACCGCGTTTTGAAAATCACCTTGTTTGTAGTAGCTATATCCCAAAAGGTAAAAATCGGTATTGCTCCACTTACCGCGTTTTCCCTTGTATTTTTTTAAATAGGGAATGGCTTCGTCATACTTTTCGAGATTAAAATAACTTTCCCCAATAATCTTGTTTAATTCCGATATCTCCCTTCGGTTGGATTTGGACAGCTGCTTTTCGGCCATTTCAATGGCGGTTTCAAAATTGCCCAGCTTAAAGTTCAGGTCAGCCTGATAGTACGAAAGCTTTTCTTCCAGCACCGCAGGATCGCTGATCTTGTCAAAACGTTCGTTGGCCGAATCATAATCATCCTGTTCGTACGCAATATATCCCAGGTAGTATTTTGCCTGGGAGCCATATTTAGGTGAATTTGAAACCCTACTCAAGTACCGTTCTGCCTCTGCCGGACGGTTGGCAGCGTAATAGGAATACCCCATATTGAAGTTGAAACGTGCCTTATCCTTTCTGGACATTGCGCTTTCCTCCACTTTTTTGTACCACTTCAGCGCATAAGGGTATTTTCCCGTTTCAAAATAATAATCGGCCACGTCCATAAAGGCGGAGTTTCGCTTGGTGGAGGTAGGATAACGCTCCACAAAACCCTCCATCAATTTATCAGCTCCCCTTTGGTTCAATCGAATGGCGGCATTGGCCGCATAATAGAGACTATTGGCCTGGACTTCCTGATCATCCGTATTTTCCTTGACCTGTTCAAAAAGGGACTGCGCAGCTTGGTATTGTTGGTTATTATACAACGCCAAAGCGTCTTGGTACTGTTTGTTGTCGTGTGAAAAAATCTGTGTTTCCTGGGCAGTGCCAAAAAGGACCATTCCCATAAAAAGGAATGGAATGGTTTGAAAATTCCATCTCATAGTGTTCTACGTGGTTCTCTGATTGTACATACCTAACGTCAAAATTCGCGCCAAAGTATGGCACCCTTCACGAAATACAACCTTTTGGGCCATTCAACGCTCCAATAATTCCACCTTTACGGACTGGTTCAGCGCATCCATAATTGAAAGAAAAAGCTTACAATTAATTCCTAAAGCCTTAAAAATCGTATCTTTAGGATACACTTAATCATTAAAAACCAGCGACATGAAAATTGTAAAATATATCGTATTGTTCTTATTGATTGCAATCATTGGTTTAGCAATATATGCAGCGGTTCAACCCAATTCTTATGAGGTAAAGAGGAGTCGTATTATCGACGTTCCGGTGGAACTCGTGTACAACAATGTAAGCGATTATAAAAATTGGGAGGCTTGGGGGCCCTGGCTTGAGGAAGACCCTAGCATGACCTTTAGCTATGGGGAAACCACGAAAGGTGAGGGTGCTTCCTATAGTTGGGATGGTAAGGATGGCAAGGGAAGTCAAAAAATGACCAGTGCCATACCCCATGAATCCCTTACCACTGAACTGACTTTTGAAGGGATGGGCAGTGCCACCGCATTTTGGAAGTTCGACCCCAATGTGGAAGGTACTGAGGTAACCTGGGGCATGAAGGCCGATAACGTACCTTACCTATTCAAATTTTTCGGTGCCATTAGCGGTGGTTATGACAAGATGATGGGGCCCATGTTCGAAAGAGGTTTGGAACGACTTGATAGCATAATGGTCATTGAGGCCGAGGCCTACAATAAAATGATGTCTTCCTGGTCCCTGGGTGAGGTGTCCAAGATGACCGTTGACAAACGAAATTTCATTGGATATGCCCACAGCTCAAAAATGGATCAGGAGGCCATGTCAAAACTATTCCAGGAATCCATGCCCAAAGTAGGTGAATATGCTGTTGGGCAAGGGCTTCAATATGGGGAGTTCACTCCTGGGGCCATTTTTACCAAATGGGACGAAACCACGGGGGAGACCGATTTTATGATTGGGGTGTTTCTGAAGGAAGCCATTAAACCGGCAGAAGATATGCAGTCCATGAGCTTTGCCAAAGGTACTGTGGTCACCGTTTCCAAATTCGGAAATTACGGGACTGGGGACAGGGAGGCACATCTGGCCATAGAAGAATTTATGGAAACACATAAAATGACCATGGCCGGACCCGTTTATGAACTTTATGTCAATGACCCTACCCTGGTTACCCCAGACAAAATCCAGACCGATATCTACTATCCGGTGGAATGATTTCAATGGTACGGTTTGGCGCCGGACATCCCTTTCCAAATTTCGAAAAGGGGGCTGTTTTTTATGGGCATAACCAATGAAACGTCATTTCTATGGTGCATTAACCCAAATCTTGATATTTTTACACCACTAAAGAGAATAATGCCCGAAACGATAGTAAAACTACAGGACGTTGCCATTTTTCAAGAAGAGAACATGGTATTGAGCAGTGTCACCCTTCAAGTAAAAAAAGGGGAATTCGTCTATGTGATCGGAAAGACCGGAAGTGGCAAAAGTAGTCTTATGAAAACCCTTTACAGTGACCTGCCCCTAAAAAAAGGGGAAGCCACGGTAGTGGATTTTAACCTCAAAACACTTAAAGAGAATGATATTCCTTTTTTAAGAAGAAAACTGGGCATCGTATTTCAAGATTTTAAATTACTTCCCGATAGAAATGTCAATAACAATCTAAAGTTCGTGCTCAAGGCCACCGGTTGGACCGATACGGCTAAAATGGATGCGAAGATCGAAGAGGTCTTGGATAAGGTAGGCATGAAGACCAAAGGATTCAAATTTCCCCATGAACTCTCCGGTGGGGAACAGCAGCGCGTGGCCATCGCAAGGGCACTCCTCAACGATCCCGAACTTATTTTGGCGGACGAACCTACGGGAAACCTAGATCCGCAGACCAGTGTCGAGGTCATGAAGGTGCTTCAGGAAATCAATGAAAATGGGCGAACCATTATTATGGCCACACATGACTACGCACTGATCCTCAAATACCCACATAAGACCATTAAATGCGATGGTAGTAAAGTATTTGAGGTGGTACAAAAGGCTGTTTAATTCCCGTTGAAAACTATTGGATAAGCCATAGATTTAAAAAATCGCATTCCATTCAGTTTTTGTTTCTTTGTTAAAATTTTTATAAAAAATATGGAATTATTAGGGATAGACATTGGGGGTTCTGGAATGAAGGGAGCCTTGGTAAATGCGGAAACGGGTGAGATGGTCACGGAACGCTTTCGTGTACCCACGCCCCAAAGTCGAAAACCCGATGATATGGCCCAGGTTATAGGACAGATAATCGACCATTTTAACTACAAAGGTCCCGTGGGCTGTGGATTCCCTACCGTAGTTAAAAATGGTATCTGTAAAGGTTACGGCAATCTTGATAAGAGTTGGGTCGGTGTAAATGTCGATGAGCTTTTTACCGCAGCCACAGGACGTGAATTTACCGTAGTCAATGATGCCGATGCTGCGGGATATGCCTCCATGAACTATGGGGTCGGTAGGGGAAAACAGGGACTGGTCATTATGATTACCGTGGGTACGGGGCTTGGTAGCGGTGCTTTTTATAATGGCGAATTACTGGCCAACTTTGAATTGGGACAAATACCCTATAAGAACTACAAAAAAATTGAGTTGTGGGCTGCATCATCAGCCAAGGAAAGGGAAGGGCTTACTTATGAAAAATGGGCCAAACGCTTCAACAAATTCCTTAAATATGTGGAACTCATTGTTGCTCCTGATTTGATCATTGTTGGTGGGGGCATTTCCAAGAAATGGGACCAATATGGACATCTGATCAATATTGAGACCGATGTTGTTCAGGCCGAGCTTATGAACCATGCCGGAATCATTGGAGCGGCCATTTCCTGCCTAAGGGAGCAGCATCATGGGCATTTGAGTTAATCCTTACTAATCATACATAGCAATTATTTTCTCTTGTTTGTCATTCCTGCGTAGGCAGGAATCCACAATAAATGTTCAAAATCAACCACCAATACTACGTTTACATTCTGACCAATAAAAAGAATGGAACCCTTTATATTGGGATCAGTAACGATTTGGAAAGGAGGGTTTGGGAACATAGGAACAAATTAGTTGAGGGATTTACCAAAAAGTACGGTTTAAATAGACTAGTATATTTTGAACAATACCAATACGTGAACGATGCCATTCTACGAGAGAAAAGATTGAAAAAATGGAAACGGCAGTGGAAAATCAATCTAATCTAAAAAGAAAATCCAAATTGGAACGATTTGGCTATGGATTGGTTTGATTAATGGATTCCTGCCTTCGCAGGAATGACAGAAAATAGGTTATAGGTAATCCTGCCATTCCGCATTCATTGCCGAATCCATAAATTCGCCATCCCCTTGCTCTTAATAGGTACCTAGATTAAGTATGTTTTTACTTCATGTTGTCAATGGACCAATGGATTCCGGCTTTCCCTTCGACTACGCTGAGGATGACACACAGTAATGGGAAGATAATCAGTCCACCTTATTCCGTTTTCTATCCACTTCCTTTAAATGAATTTTTCGCAAGCGGAGATGGTTGGGCGTTACCTCAACATATTCATCCTTTTGAATGTATTCCAGGGCCTCTTCCAAAGAAAATTTGATGGCAGGGACTATTTTGGCCTTATCGTCCGCTCCTGCCGATCTTACATTGGAAAGCTTTTTGGTTTTGGTGACATTGATGGTCATATCATCCTGGCGTGAATTCTCCCCAATGACCTGCCCCTCATAAATATCCTCTCCGGGGTCAATAAAGAATTTCCCACGCTCCTGGAGCTTATCTATGGAATATGGGATTGCCGTTCCGTTTTCCATGGAAACCAATGACCCATTGATACGACCCGTAATTGCCCCTTTTAAAGGTTGGTATTCCAAAAACCGATGTGCCATGATGGCTTCACCGGCGGTAGCCGTCAATAACTGGTTCCGCAAACCTATGATTCCCCTGGAAGGGATGATGAATTCACATACCATTCGGGAACCTTTGGCCTCCATACTTACCATTTCGCCTTTTCGAATGGAAACCATTTCCACGGCTTTACCGGAAACCTCCTCGGGCAAATCAATGGTCAATTGCTCCACGGGTTCGCATTTAACCCCGTCCACCTCCTTTATAATAACCTGTGGCTGACCTATTTGAAGTTCATACCCTTCGCGACGCATGGTTTCAATGAGCACGGAAAGGTGCAGCACCCCACGACCAAAAACCATGAATTTATCCGCACTATCCGTTTCTTCCACCCGTAGGGCCAAATTCTTTTCCAGCTCTTTTTCCAAACGTTCCTTAATGTGTCTGGAAGTAACGAACTTACCGTCCTTGCCAAAAAACGGACTATCATTGATCGTAAAGAGCATGCTCATTGTAGGTTCATCTATGGCAATGGTCTTTAACCCTTCCGGATTTTCCAAATCGGCAACGGTGTCCCCAATATCAAAACCATCCATCCCGACTAAAGCGCAGATATCCCCAGTTTGTACTTCCTGTACTTTTTTCCTTCCCAAACCATCAAATACAAAGACCTCCTTGATTTTGGATTTTATCATGTTACCCTCACGCTTCACCAAGGTTACCTGTTGCCCTTCCCTTAGGCTTCCACGTTGTAATCTTCCGATGGCGATCCGGCCCGTAAAACTTGAAAAATCCAGGGAGGTGATCAACATTTGGGTAGAGCCCTCTTCGGGTTTAAATTCGGGAACATGCTCCAGGACCATATCCAACAATGGGGAAATATCTTCGGTTGGTTTTTGCCAGTCCTCACTCATCCAACCCTGTTTTGCTGAGCCATAAACGGTAGGAAAGTCCAATTGCCATTCCTCTGCGCCCAGTTCAAACATCAAATCAAAGACCTTTTCATGTACCTCTTCCGGGGTACAGTTCTCCTTGTCCACTTTATTGATGACCACGCAGGGTTTTAACCCTAAATCAATGGCTTTTTGCAGCACAAAACGGGTCTGTGGCATGGGTCCTTCAAAAGCATCCACCAATAGCAGTACACCATCCGCCATGTTCAGTACGCGCTCCACTTCCCCTCCAAAATCGGCGTGCCCCGGGGTATCGATGATATTGATCTTGGTGTCCTTATAAACCACGGAAACATTCTTGGATACAATAGTAATACCGCGTTCACGTTCCAAATCGTTATTGTCCAAAATCAAATCCCCTTTATTCTCATTTTCACGGAACAATTGACAATGGTACATGATCTTATCCACCAAGGTGGTCTTGCCGTGATCTACGTGGGCAATGATAGCTATGTTCTTGATTTTCTGCATGGCCTTGCTTTTGAGCGCGCAAAGGTACTGCTTATTTGTTCTTTTGTATCAGTTATTGAACTTTTTCTTGGCACCCAGAACAAAGCCCAATCTCACATCTAAAAGTATACCCGCTTCCGTATCAAAATCGTCGAAGAATACAACAGGGCCGAACATCAAATTAAATTGAAAGCCTTTCTTACCCGTTCTTTGCAGTCCATACAAAACCCCAGCCCCTCCATTGATGTCAGAAACCGTTTCCAAATCCCCGATAAGTGGATTGCCGCTTTGAAGATATACGCTGGGAGCCAAAAAATTGGCCATATTGCCAAAGGTGTTCTTGCCCTTTGATTCACGTCTTTTAAAATTGTTATAGAAACGATATTGTAAGGTACCTCCGGGATAAATACCAAAACCATCTTCAAAAAAATCAGAATTCCTATACAAAATCCCAAATTCCAAACTTGCATTGATTGTTGATGTATTGCCAACTGCAAACTCGTAGGTCGCTCCTGGCGCCAATACATTCAGTGAAAAAAGATTGTCTTCCACCCTGCGCTGGGCAAATGTGGTGGAGGAAATTAAAAGGGGTAGAATTAAGGCAGTCCATGATTTTCTCATAATGGTTATTGTTTTTAACTTTTGATATCGCAATCTATATCAAAAAACATACCGATAAAGATTACATTCAAAACTTAAGGGAAAACATTTTTTACACTAATGATATTCAATAGTTTACATTTTATTGATTTCAAGTTTTCTCCCTACCTCAAATCTAGCGGATACCTGGTACTGGTCCCACTATTTTTTTGCGTTTCAATGGATGATTTCGGTTTTCATGGGAATTACATTTTAAAAGGAGATCTTGCTTTTAATTACAGGTAGGCCCTGTACAATGCGTAGAGAAACTCCTGTAAACTAACTCCCTATTCGGTCGTTTTCATCTTGTAATCCTGTTTTTCGCTTTCTGGCTTTTTTGATTTCGTTACGTCCAAAATCGTAGGTAAGGCTAAAAGCAACTTGTCTGCTGTCACTGCCCCCCCTGCCATCTATAAAAAGATCACCGAACTGTGTAGTTCCATTCCAGGGCACCGTAAACAAAATATCATTGAAGGAAAGACGGGCTGTAAATCGATTATCAAAAAGTTTCTTTTGAAAAGCAAGGTTCAAGGAACCCAAAGATTCGGTTTGGTACGTTCCTCCCCAAATGGAAGGGGAACTGTACCATCCCGAAATTTCCATTTTCAGGGTTTTTGACAAAGTCAAGGTGTTCTGGGCATAAAAGCTTAAGGTTTCTTGTCGCACCGGTAAAAACTCCTCACTGGTGGCCTTAAAATCGCTGATATAGGCATTTAGACTAAAATAAACGTTCCACCATTCATAAATCTTTTTGGGATAGGAAATGCCCAGATTTATGACTTCCTGGTTCGCAACGTTCAAGGTAGTCAGAAAGTTGGTCGTTTCACTATCGGCAATGGTCACCCGGGCAAAGAAGTCCGTTACATAGCTATAGCTGATTGAGGTCGTCAATCGGTAATTGAAGGTATGGGACAATTTAATGTTGTTGGTATACTGTGGTTGCAGGAATGGATTTCCCTTACTAAAGGAAAGCTCATCCAATTGGTATTCAAATGGGTTCAACGATTGATAGTTGGGGCGTTGTATCCTTCGGCTATAGGTCAATGCAAATTGGTTTTTTCGGTTCATTTGATAGGTCAATCCCCCTGAAGGAAAATAATCCGTATAGTTCCGTTGTACCCTATCGTCTTCGTTTTGCTGTTGACTGGTAAGAATTCCATCGGAATCCGTATTTTCCACCCGTAGACCAAACTGAAGGTTCCACTTGCCCCATTTGCGGTTAAAATTGACATAAGCCGCATTGATATTTTCCTGATATTCAAACTGATTGCTCTGTGAAGTATCCAAGATGTTCTCCCCATTCAACTGATTGAAAAAGTCAAACGTATTGTCCGTATTGATATAGGACAACTTTAAACCAACCCCCAGTTTTCCCTTAAGAAAGTTCTGTTCATAATCCGCTTTTATCGTGGCGATATTGATATCGATAGGGGTATCCTGAAATGTGATTCGCTCGCTCAAAACCTGGGATTCGTCCCCATTGAAATAGGTATTGGGCTGTAGGGCATCCCGTTCACTATTGTAGCGCCCATAATCCAAATCCACATTGATGGAATGGCCCAAGGTATCCGCATATTTATAGTTCAGGTTGGCATTGATGTTGTACGAAGTGTTCTGTCTTTGGTTGAATGCTACAAGTACACTATCATTTTCGATGGCACTCGAATCCCGAATGGGGGTGCGCGTGGTGCTATTGGTAAAACCATTATTAAAATTTCCGTTCACAATGGCGCCAATAGTGTGTTTTGCGTTCAGATAGTAATCGTACCCCAGCTTTATATTATTGGTGTTGCGATCATAGATGCTGGAGGAACGGGAATCGAACTGTGTCCCAAATTGGTTTCGCAATAAATCGATAAACCCTGTGCTTTTTCCAAATCGGTTGCTGTAGGTACCATAGAAATTGCCCTTTTTTTCCCTGTTGTTGAAATTTATGCTGGCGTTGGTACGACCAAAATCCCCAACCGTCATCCCGGAGGTAAAGGTGCCATTGGTACCCAAGCTCTTATCTTTCTTTAGTTTGATGTTGATGATCCCTGCATTTCCAGCGGCATCGTATTTGGATGAAGGTTGGGTGATAATTTCAACGGATTCCACGTCCGTAGCCTGTAGGCTTTCCAGGTAATTGGTCAAGTCCTCACCTTGCAAAACGGACAACTTCCCATCAATAAAAATCTGAACCCCGGTTTTTCCTTCAACAATAAACCCGCCGCCATTGTCAACGATGACACCGGGGGCCTTTCGCAACAACTCAAATGCACTTGTCCCGGTGGCGTTGATCGTATTTTCAACATTGAATACGGTTTTATCCGCCAATACCTGGACCATGGGCTTTTCGGAAACTACGGTTACTTCTTCCAAATTTTGTGCTTCGGAATTGAGGTATATGGTACCAAAATCCAAATTTTCCTCCTTAAGATCAATACGCCTCGTATAATCGGCATAGCCAATATTGGTGATTTTTAAGATGTATTTCCCGGATACGATCCCGTTAAATTCAAAGATTCCATAGTCAGCGGTAATGGTAGCTTTGACCAAACTTGAATCTTTTGGGTAATTTAAGGTAACTGCAGCAAATATGACCGGTTGCTCATTATCGTCCACTACTTTGCCTTTAATGGTTTGGGCGGAAAGTCCTGTACCGATCAATAGCAATACCGAAAAAATAAAGGTTTTCATGACTGTTCGTTTTTAAGTATACCCCAAAACTCCTCAAATGGTTACAGCATGGAAAAAGGGTTCTGTTGAATTGAACCATGCAACGATGAATTGACCGGGGCCATTCATCTGCCTATAGGGCCATTCGTCGAAACATGGAAATGCCATTTGGAAAGAACTCCTTAATTTTCGTGCAAATACACAGCGATGGACAAAAAAGTGATTTGGGGTTTAAAACGAAAAGAAATTTTGGCAGTACTGATTTTCTATTTTGTTTTTGCCACACTTTATTATGTAGCTATTTGGATTACCTCCGGCATGCGGGGCGATTTTTTTGACCTTGTATCCTATATCGACTCCTGTGGGCTGCAATACGTAATTTTTTTACTGTTCACCATCCCAATTTGGTATCTGATATTCAAACAATTGCGCTCCATAAGTCTCTACAAACGACTATTGATACACATTGTGACGTTGCCCATTTTCATTTTTGGCACACAACAAGTCTATTATTCAATTGCAGATGCTGTGGATTTTGGACATTTGGAGGGATCAGGTTCCGTTTGGGACATTTATATTCCCGCCCTGCTTTATCTAGTTCAATTCGGCATCTTTCATGCTTACGAATATTATAATGTGGCACAACAAAAATTAAGAATGGAAGGGGAGTTACGCCAAGCTGCCTTAAAAAGTGAATTGGCCGCTATCAAGGCACAACTTAACCCCCACTTTCTCTACAATGTATTCAATACCATAAATGCCTCAGTACCTCCAAGACAGGAAAAAACCAGACAACTAATTGCCACTTTGGCGGATTTGTTCCGATACCAACTAAAAGCTTCAAAAAAGGAGTTGGTACCGCTTTCGGATGAGATTGAATTTGTGAACAAATACCTAGAACTGGAAAAGGCTAGATTTGAAGAACGCCTAGAGATTGAAATGAACGTTCCCAAAGCATTGTTAGGTGAAATGGTGCCTCCCATGTTGTTACAACCTTTGGTAGAGAATTCTGTTAAGCACGGCATATCCAATACGTTGAAAGGGGGCAAAATTTCAATTTCAATTTTTAAGGAAGGTGAAAAATTGAAGTTTGAAATCGCGGATACCGGAAAAGGGGTTAAGGATAAAAAAAGCCTATTTGGCAGAGGGGTTGGGTTAAGCAACACGCAGTTACGACTTCAAAAAATGTATCAAAGTCAATTGGAAATTTTGGACAACACACCCCAAGGGCTTAAAATATGCTTTGCCCTATGAAGAAGGTACTCATTGCCGATGATGAAAAGGCCGGTAGAACGTTGATTAAAGAGTATCTGGATGACTATCCGGATTTGGTCCTCATTGCTGAAGTCAATAATGGGGTGGATGCCATTTCGGAAATCAACCGATTTAAGCCTGATTTGGTGTTTTTGGACATTCAGATGCCGGGCAAGACCGGTTTTGAGGTATTGACCTATTTGGAGGAACTGCCCGCCATTATCTTCTCAACGGCTTACGATGAATACGCGCTAAAGGCCTTTGAGGTCCATGCCGTGGATTACCTTTTAAAGCCGTATACCAAAGAGCGTTTTAGGTTGGCCATAGAACGGCTCAACCCGGATAACCAAAAACTGGGCAGGCTTGCCGAAAGCCTTCTTATGAATAAAACGGATTATCCCACACGGGTCTTGGTCCAGCAAAACAAAAAACTGATCACTACGGCCGTCAATGACATCCAATGGGTAGAGGCTTACGGTGATTATTCCAAGCTTCATGTGGACAAGCAGGTATACCTGAGCAATTTTGGAATTTCGGATTTGGAGCAGAAACTAAATCCCCAGAAATTTTTAAGGGTACATCGATCCTCAATAATCAATTTAGACAAGGTGAAGGAATTAAACAAATACGGGAAAAGCTATGATGTCACCATGCTTAATCAGGATGTGGTCCGGGTAAGTCGGGGGTATATGGAAGCTTTAAAAAAAATAATTTTGTAACTAATCAACATCAAATGGAAACTCTGGTTTCTTCCTACGCTTAGTGAGTACCCATCCAAAGGTGATATGAACCAAAGGACCATGACCATCTAGCAGTCCGTCTCCCCTAATGTAGCCATAACCAACCTCAGCATTGATATTTAACCCTTTGCGAAAAGTTCTTTGTACGCCATAAACCGCTCCATAAAAAGAAAACGACCAATCTTTGGTGTTGGGCATATTTTCAACTATTTGAATCGGTTCCCAAAAAATGGATTGAGCCGCTGCAAAATAATTTGCTGAGTTTCCGACCACATTCTTATTGATGTCCAATCGCTTTCGAATGTTATGGTAATATCGTAATCTCACATGCCATGAATACCCAAAAGTGTATCCCTCTCTATAGTTTACAAAGGCCGGGCTAAAACTAGTGGAAGCACTGACGTTTCGCAACAGACCCAGCTCATAACGGAAGCCCGGTGCAAAAAGGTTTATGGTAAACTGGTGCCGTTCCAAATTAATGATTCCCAAGCCTTTTTCCTGTAAGTACTGACCATTGAGATTGGAACCGAAAAAAATGGAAAGGCAGCATAGCAATAAGAGTGGTTTATACATGGGCCGGTTTTTAGTATCCCTAAAACTATTGTCTTTGTCCTTACCCTGCGTACTATTTATCAAAAGTTTAGCATGGGGCCCTATCTTCCCACACACCATCGTTTTTCATTAACGATCCAACCAATACTTAGGTTGAAAACCGGTTGGATACCTTCATCAAAGGGGCCCCAATAATAGGCGGCACCGATATCCACCGAAAAGCTCAGTCCCGAATTGTAACTTCTTTGAAGTCCCGTAACCAAACCAGTAGTGGCAAAAACTCCTTCTGCAATAGCGCCTTCCACTACCCTACTACCCGATTCGAATATCGAGACCGACGGGGCTATATAATTGGCCGAATTCCCATAAATCTGATGTCCCCTTCTCCCCCTACTCCCAAAATTGTAGTAGTAGCGATTTTGAAGGGTCAATGCGGGAAAAAAGTCATAATTCTCAATTGGCCTTTCGGTAAAGGGATCCAGCGAGGTCTGATAGGCCACCCGAATATCCAAAGTGGAGTTTACGCCCAGGGCCATTTCATATTCAATTCCGGGGTGAATGAGATTAATCTTTAATTGCCGCAATTCGCAGTTCTTTCCAAACTGGGCATAAGTAAGTTGAACAAGGCCCAAAAAGGCCAAAAGTGAAAGACGTAGCATAGTAGGTTATCTGGGTATAGGTATAACGAACCTATTTCAAAATAGTACTTTTGTCGAAAAAGCGATCATGTCCTTATCCCAGATACCCAAAATAAAATATACATCAAGTGACAATTTCTTTCTATTGGCCGGTCCCTGCGCTATTGAGGGAGAGGATATGGCCTTGCGAATTGCGGAAAAAGTGGTCCAAATAACCAATGATCTCCAGATTCCCTATGTATTTAAAGGCAGTTTTAAGAAAGCAAATCGAAGTCGACTGGATTCCTTTACGGGAATTGGGGATGAAAAAGCCTTAAAGATCCTCAGAAAGGTATCCGATACCTTCAACGTACCCACGATAACCGATATCCATACGGAACAGGATGCTGCCCTGGCGGCCGAATATGTGGATGTACTACAAATACCCGCTTTTTTGGTGCGCCAAACCGATTTAGTCGTTGCAGCGGCCAAAACGGGCAAGACGGTCAATTTGAAAAAAGGCCAATTCATGAGTCCCGAAAGTATGAAGCACGCCGTCACCAAAGTCCATGAATCGGGTAACGAACATGCCTGGATAACTGATCGGGGGACCATGTTCGGCTACCAGGATATGGTGGTCGATTTTAGGGGGATACCCACCATGAGACAATACGCCCCTGTAGTCCTTGATGTTACCCATTCCCTACAACAGCCCAATCAATCTTCCGGGGTTACGGGGGGACGGCCCGCACTAATAGGCACCATGGCAAGAGCTGGCATCGCGGCCGGGGTTGACGGCCTGTTTATGGAAACCCATTTTGATCCCTCCAATGCAAAAAGTGATGGTGCCAATATGTTGGATTTACGTCTTTTGGAAAAGTTACTTTCCGATTTGGTCGCTATTCGAAAAACAATTAATTCACTTTAAAAAATAGTGTAACAAAATATACCCTTGGCAGTTTATTTCATCCAAAAAAGTTACGGCCACCTACATGGTAACGGTTTCCAATGCGGATGATGTGGTATATTACCGGAAATCATAAAAACCTCGGTAACTGGAATCCATCCGCAGCAAAGATGACCAGGATTTCCGATGATAAACGACGGAGCACCATGGAAATCAATAGTCCGGCAACCTTCAAATTTTACCGGGAAAGCTAGGGTTCACAGGTATTGGTCAAGGGCGTTGACGGCATTCCCAACCCCACTTTTGTTGAGGGTGGGGGCGAGCCCAATTTTAGTATCGAAAAATGGTCCGATGAACAACTAACTCCGTTTGTAAAACCCTTTTTTCCTTAGATCATAAGCTTCTTGCACCACTTCAATAAGGACTTCATCATTGATTTCCTCCAAAGTGAAGTAGCGAAAGGATTTGACCACTTTTCTTTTTTCAGAGTGCATCAGTTCAAGGTGTTTGGTCAAATGGGCGGAATTCCAAAAGGCGATATCCACAAATCCTCCTTTATAAGAGGCGTTTAAGTAACAAATAGGATGTTTGTCCGCATAAAAACAGGGAATCCTCCATTTGTATTTCATATCCACATTGGGGATGACCCCTTCCAGGATGGCCTTAAGATGCAACAAAATACTTCGGTAAGGCTCCTCTCTGGATAGGATATATTCCTCTGCAGGGTTCATATCCCAAAAATCAGACTTTTTTTTCAAACCCAGCGCGCCTAAGGAAAATTCATCTGCCTTGTAAATCAAGGGCAGGGAATCCAAAATCCCAAATACAAAGACACGTAAAAAAGGAGAGGGAATTACCTAAAGTTAAAAGTGATGGGCAGTTAAATTGCTCCGAAACAACATCCTGTAGGGGAATGGGAAATCCCGATCAACAATTCAGGAAGCCAGAGCCGAAAAGTTAAGGTTGCCATTGATTTCATTGTCAAAATCAACCTGGATCTTTTCAATGTACTCCTGAGGGGTTTCCGATCCGATTCCTACCCATCCGGAGTTGAGGTCCACATCAAAATAAAAGCAGGTCAGGTCACCACAACACTCCGTGTCCAAACGTTCCAATAAGAATTTAGTGATTTTAGGCCTCAATTCGTATTCAAAATCGATACAGGCCTTTTTGAGCTTGTCGCTCATTTCTTTTTCAGGGGACTTCCAGTTAAACTTCATGTGGTTTAAGCACAAAAGCCTTTCAATATATACATTTTTACGAAATCCCTCAAATTGCGTTAAGGAAAAAAGACGAACTACCTGTTTACTCGATGGCCACATACTCTTGCAAGTATGAATAACGTTCCGTCAACCGTCCATTTTTGGTCATTCGCGCACGCTCCAGTATTCCGTCCTTATCCCCATTAAAAAAAGCAGGAATCACATATTTTGAAAAGGCTTCCCCAAATCCATCGCTTGCATCCCTGGGGAGTTCTGCAGGTAAGTTGTCAACGGCCATCACTGCAATCGCCCTGGCATCCCTAAAATCCATTTCCTGTTCCGATAGGGCATGATACCCATAAATGGGATCGGCAATGGTCGAGGGGCGAATGGTTGAAGCCACCGGACCATCGATATCACAGCTAACATCGGCCACCACTTTGATCTTAAAGTCGGGATGTTTGGCATCTTCCCGTGTGTATAGATAAGGGGCACCATCTCCATAAAAATGTCCGGCGATATAAAAATCGGTCACCTTGGCAAAGCGAAAGAAATTGGACTTGTATTCCGAGGGATTGGCAAAGAAATCCGTTTTAGTACCACGTACCCCATCTTTACGCGTATTGTATTCCGAAACATCAATTTGACAATATACCGGCTCCTCAAAATCCTGATGCAGGTATTCGGCAACACCAACCTCTCTAAGACCCATGGCATCAAGCATTTCCTTGGCGCCATTGCCTACCCTACCCTTACCGGTCAACAAAATCTTGATGTTTGGCAGCTTGATTTTGTGCAACTCGGCAATTAAGGCCTGTTGATCTTTTAAGGTTTCGGCCTTGGGCAGATTAAAAGTTTGATATTTCACTCCATAGGCACGAATACCATTATAGGCCCCAACAATGCCGGCGTAGCGTCCAAAGGCAACCAAACGCAGCCCCTTGGAATTGGTAATCACCTCATGATCATAGAGTTCGATATTCCTGTCCAGAATGGCTCGGAGCAAATCCCGATTATAGGGCTGTTTTTTGATGGTGTGGGAAAAAAAGAAGTACTTTTTATGGGGTATCAACGCAGCAATCGGTACTTCCTTTACCCCCAATAGCACATCACACTCCTCCATTTTGGAGGCCACCTCGATGCCTAAGGCCTTGTACTCGGCATCTTCAAAAACACGTATGGGAGAAGGTTCAACAACAATTTTGGCTTCCGGATGGGACTGTTGGACATTTTGACACAATTTTGGGGAAAGGACCACACGCCTATCAGGTGGGTTCTTACGTTCTTGGATAATTCCGAATCGCATATGAGGTTTGGTATACTATTTGGACTAAAATAATGGGATTGTAGGGTATGCGCAAACTTTTCTGAGAGGGAAATATAATTGGTTAACTTTGCCATCCTTTTGAAAATTGTTCTTTGACAAAAACAATGGGATGCTGGGTTATAAAGTTCCGAAATACATTCGGGATGTACTTTGACCATGCAAATCATGGATTTGTGCTCCCATTATGGGGCCGACTGGTTTTGACAGCGAGACCAATGGCGATGTAAGCATGTCGAGCTATGGGAATGATGCTCGTAAATTCAATATCCCACACTTTTAAATGGCGAGTCTAACTACGCTTTAGCTGCTTAATTGACTGAATTACAGTAAGTCCAAGCCTAGTCCCGCAAGGCGGGAAAGCTAAATGTCCCTTGGTAGCCCTTGTTGACGGCGACCTTTTTTGGGGCACCATAAAAGTCAACACCGGATTTTCAGGGCTTCAATGGAAATCCTAAACTAAAGAAGCTAAGCGTACGATAGGCGGTTTTGGGTCGGTCGTGCGTCGAAAAACGAATCAGAACTAAGCATGTAGAAAGCATTGTTGTTGCTTGTTTGGACGAGGGTTCGAATCCCTCCGGCTCCACTTTTTAGACATCATTCTAAATCAAAATCCTGTAAATATCTCATTTACAGGATTTTTTATTTTAAACATCTTCATTTAATAGCATAAAATATCATATTTCACGATACCTATTCGGTGAGCGTTTTGTTTAGTAAAAAAAACTCACCGATTTCTTTGTAATTTATTGATTTTATGTTAATTATAAAATTAATATTTTTCTTTTTCGTACCTTTATCTGTATAAAAATCGATACCAAAAATGGGTCATTCTTTCTCTCAGCTATTTTATCTTAAAGGCAAGCATTTTGAAAAGGACGTGAAAGTCCCTATATACCTACGTTTAACCGTAAATGGCCGACGGAGTGAATTGAGCATTTCACGTAAAGTTGACCCTCAAAAATGGAATGCTCGGACGGGTAAAATGAGGGGAACGAACGCGGAGGCTGTTCAATTGAACACCTATTTGGATACCGTTCGAAGCAAGGTGAACAAAATCCATAATCGTCTTATTGAAGAAGATGTACCTTTTACTTCTTTGGACGTGAAAGATCTTTTCTTGGGAAAGGATAAGAAATACAAAATGCTGTTGGAGCTTTTTGAGGAGCATAACCAGCAAATGGAAAAATTGGTGGGGGTTGAATTTGCGTTGGGCACCTGGAAGCGATATCATACGACCAAAAGCCATGTTGCGGAATTTGTAAAATCGGAATATGGCAGAAATGATATTCCGGTCAAGGATGTGGATTTGAAGTTTATTAAAGGTTTGGAGTACTTTTTAAAGGTTACCAAAGCGTGTAACCATAACTCGGCTTTAAAGTATGTAAACAACTTCAAGAAAATTATCCGGATTGCGGTAGCGAATGATTGGATTGCAAAAGATCCTTTTTATAACTATAAGGTACAATTCAAAACTGTGGAGCGGGAGTTTCTCAGTAAAGAAGAGTTGCAACGGCTCATCGATAAAGAAATTGATGGGGAACGGCTGGGTATTGTTCGGGATATGTTTGTGCTCTGCTGTTTTACGGGCTTGGCTTATGTCGATATTCAAACCTTAAGGCCGGACGAGATTTATCAAAATGAAGAAGGTGGATATTATATCAAATCCAAACGTTCCAAAACGGATACAGGTTTTATGATTCCCCTCTTGCCTACTGCTGTGGCTATTATTGAAAAGTACAAGGAACATCCCAAGGTGGTTAATAAAAATTGTGTGATTCCGGTATTGAGCAATCAAAAATCCAACGCCTATTTGAAAGAGATTGCGGATCGCTGCAACATCAAAAAGAACCTAACCACCCATTTAGCGCGTCATACTTTTGCTACGACCGTTACCTTGTCCAATGGGGTACCCATTGAAACGGTCGGGAAAATGCTGGGGCATAAGAACTTGCGGGCTACGCAGCACTATGCCAAAATCATTGACCAGAAGGTTGAAGAAGATATGGCGCTTTTAAAAGAAAAGTTGAAGGGGATGTAACCCTTTTCAAACTCATCGTTGTCCCTTAAATCACCATGCTTCTTTTCCCATTTCTCGCTAGATTGTCAAGCATATCCTCGGTCATAAAATCGAGGTCGTATTTGGGTTTCCAGCCCCAATCCTCCAGTGCCTTAGAATCGTCTACGGAACGGGGCCAATTTTCGGCGATGAACTGTCGCTCGTCGGTTCGGAAGCGGATATCAAAACTGGGATAGAACCGCTGGATACTCTCAAATATTTCCAAGGGCGAAACGCTCATTCCCTGAATGTTATAACCCGTTCTCACCTTGATTTTTTTCTTCGATGCTGACATGAGTTGTAAAGCGGCTGAAACGGCATCAGGCATATAGAGCATGGGGAGTCGCATGTCAGGTTCCAGGTAACAGGTAAAAGTTTTTTCTTGGACGGCATGGTGATATATATCCACGGCATAGTCGGTGGTACCACCCCCTGGCAGGGAACGGTGGCCGATAAGTCCCGGGTAACGGAGGGAACGTACATCGACTCCGTGCCTCTCATGGTAATACTGGCACCAGAGTTCCCCCGCAGACTTGGCGATACCATAGACCGTCCTGGCATCATGCACTGCATATTGCGGCGTCTTGTCCAACAGGCTGTGCCTGCCGTAGACAGCAATGGAAGAGGGCCAGAACACCTTTTCCACCTTAAAGCGCTTGGCCATGTCCAGTACGATGAGTAGCCCATCGAGGTTCACCTGCCAAGACGCATGGGGGTCCACCTCGCCGCTTGCGGAAAGTATGGCTGCCAGATGGTAGATGTGCTTGATGTTGTACCTCCTTAGGATGTCGGCCATCTTGTCGTTGGCGAAGATGTTGAGCGGCTCGAAGTGGCAATGGGGAAAGTACATGCCCCTGTTAGGGTCGATGTCCGAGGCGACCACACGGTCCTCCCCGAAAACGGCCACTAGGGTACGTACCAGTTCCTGGCCCAACTGGCCACCGGCCCCTATCACCAATATGCGCTCGCTTTCCAACATTGTAATGATTCTTTTGTTGAGACAGGACCCGCTCACAAAAAGAAAGCGGACCCTGCACTGCTGACTAACTAAACACTCTGGTTTTATTTTACAGATTTATCCTAAAATCCTTTTTGGATAGCCCTTATCAAAAACAAGAACAAAAAGAACAATACTATGGCCACTATAGTCCATATGATATAGTATTTCCATTTCCTTTCCTTCATTTCTCGATGGCATATCTAATTTCTTTCTTTAAGGTAAAAGGGCCCGTGGCCAAAGAACATTGTACGCGAATACCTGCCGGGGCCCTTTTGCTAACTAATTCAAATAACTACTAACAAAACCAATAATGATCTCTTTTTCAGTATTTGACCTTCTCTTTCCTTGTTCGATCCCTATTCACTTTTCTTTGGAAAATAGGGACATCTTTTTACCTTCCATATCTACTCGATAGAACTTGTTTCCTTCAATCAAAAGTGCCTCGCTCTTCCCCTTTTTATGCGGGGTGTCGATGTTGATAACCTTTTCACCATAATGGGTGGAGACGGTGTCCGCCACCACTGTATGGCCGGTGACGATGTGGTCTACTCCAAAGAGCTCGAGTGTCCTATCCACCACTTTTGGGACATTGGACTGATAATAGCCACGGTACCAGTTCAGCCCATTGTATCCCATTAAGATTTCCAATTCATCATCAGGAAATGGTGGCTTCCTGTCAATGTAAGGCCTTGCACTTCCATTGATGGTCTCCAAAGATTGTTCAAGAGCGTTCACCTTGTCGGATACCCCAGCATGAACAAAGAGCAGAGTGCCCACCTTTTCGGCTATGTTCTTGGTCCTCAGCCATTGGCCTAGTTCGGTTTCCTCTGAATACAGTTCATCCAGTGCCTTGCCCATCAGCTCGGCCGATTTCTTGTACTTTGGGTGCACATACCTTAAGTCTCCGTATAGGTTCATCGTCTCGTGGTTGCCCAGGATAAAATGGACATGCCCCCCTTCCATCTGGGCCTCCCCTTCGAGTTTATAAATCAGCCATAAAACCTCGGTCACCATCTCGCCACGGTCGAAAAAGTCCCCGACCAGCACCAAATGCCCCTCCCCGAAGCTCCAGTTAAGTTTCCTGTCGATGACCCTGGCCGCCTGTAACAGTTTTCGAAAGGCCCCAAAGTTGCCCTCGATGTCCGAGATGGCCACCAGCTTATTTGGCTTTTCATAGGTTGAAAGCTCATAGGACAGTCCTGGTTTCAGTGGGACTCTAAAGTACTTTCCGGGGGTGTCTGTGGCCACTTGAAGCTCCGCCATCATCCTTTTCTCCGGCAACACTTCTTTTCCCAGTTTTCCGTCCCTAAGGGAATAAGACACCCATTCCCCGTACTCCTCGAAAATATGGGGACCGTCCTCCTGGCCCCAACTGCATAAGATGGAAGTGAACAATAGCGTGTAGGCCATGATTATTTTAATCTTGGTCATAGGTACTATTATGTGATTTGATTTTTCCTTTGCTGCCTATTCCTCGAAGTGGTTAAGTCTAACTACCTGCAGGGTGCTGTTCCCTTCCCCGTCATCCAATTCTCCGACTAGGGCCAGGGTAACGTTTCTTCTCAGCGCCAGGGTCTGCACGAAGAAAAAACCAGGGAAGTCGAATATTGTGTACTGCTCAAAATTGAAGCTGGCCAACACCTCGTCCTGTTCATTGGTAAACGTGAAGAGGTAGTTGGGATTCTCCAAGGTCGCATCCACTGGGATAAAGTCTGTTGGGTCCGCAAAGGACAGGTCGCTGCCCAAGGTCACGGTGGAGTCCTGTATCCCGATGTTAAGGCTGGCAACGTCCTCCGTGAGGTTGATAAATCGGATGGCATTGATGCTGTCATTGAGACGCTCAAGGCCAATGGTCTCAATAGCCTCGGACCTCAGGTTCAGGCTGTCCCCCAACAGGAAAAGGCTGGTGATCTCCCCCGCCCTGAGGCTTACCTCGTCCTCAAGGACCACCGAGGTGGTGTCCGAGGCATAGGTGATGCCCACCGCCCGCGTCTTATCGGCAGGGATGGTAAAACGTCCCGTCGAACCAAAGGCAAGGGTCGGGTTGATGGAGAAGTCCAGCACCTCCAGTTCCTCCCCGAAATAGTCCACGTGTACCTCCGGGGCACTTACCGCCCCGTGGACCACCGTAAGGGAGGCCGCTTGCGGAAAATCGTTGTCGTCCCCGTTCTCACAGGACATAAGCCCCAATAGGGCAATGCCCGATATCGTAAATACTGTCAAATGTTTTTTCATCGTGTTTCTTTTTTTAAGTTTTTCGTTCGGTCGTTATAGTTTTTGGTGCCCTCCTTGAGGAAGGCGATAAAGTTGTCTACGTCCAGGTCATATGACCTGGGTCCTGCAAGCTGGTTCTCTTCTTTGTCCATAAGCACATAGAAGGGCTGGGCGTTGTTGTTGAAGCGCGTTATCTGGAAGTCCATGTTCTGTCTTCCCATCGTCCTCTTTACCTTACCGTCATAGGTGCTGGTGTAGTGTGTCCCCTTTGGAAGTTCTGTCTTCTCGTCCACGTACAGGGCCAGTACCACATAATCGTTCCTTAATATTTCCAATACCCTCTCATCGCTCCATACCCTTGCCTCCATCTCCCTGCAGTTCACACAGCCATGGCCCGTAAAGTCGATGAAGATGGGCTTGTCCCTTATACTTGCACACTGCTTGGCCTGTTCCAGGTCAAAGTAGCCCTCCAGTCCATAGGGCAATGTCAACATATCGGTGTATATCGGCTCCGGACAGGTTTCCCCTGTGCGCTCAAATGCATCGGTGATCACCCCGGCGGGGCTGGTGTTGTTTTCCATAACAAATTCTTGTGTGGCCATGGGCGGCAGATAGCCACTCAGTGCCATTAATGGGGCCCCAAAAAGGCCAGGGACCATGTACATCGCAAATGACAGCGTCACGATGGCCATCAACAGTTTCGGCACATTCGTCCCCCGTTTTTCGTTGTCGTGCTTCAGGGACAGGTTTCCCAAAAGGTACAGTCCCAATAGGCCGAAGATCGTTATCCACAGGGCCAGATAGACCTCCCGGTCAAGTATCCGCCAGTGGTAGACCTGATCGGCGATGCTCAAAAACTTCAGTGCCAGTGCCAGTTCCAGAAAACCCAGGACCACCTTAACCTCCTGAAGCCAGCCTCCGCTCTTGGGGAGCCTTGCCATCCACCCTGGGAAGGCGGCGAACAGCCCGAAGGGCAGTGCCAGGGCCAGGGAAAAACCGAACATTCCAATTATCGGTTTCAATATCTCACCTCCCGCGGAGAGCACCAGTACGCTCCCCACTATGGGGCCCGTGCATGAAAAGGAGACCAGTACCAAGGTAAAGGCCATAAAGAAGATTCCCATCCAACCATTTTTCTTTGTCCCCATCCGGTCCATCCGGTTAACCAGCCTGCTGGGTAGGGTCAGTTCGAACATCCCCAGAAAGGAGAGCGCGAAGACCAAAAAGACCAAAAAGAAAAAAATGTTGGGAAGCCAGTGGGTGCTCAGCCAGTTGGCAAAGCCAGGGCCGTTCACCTGTGCCACCACAGTGCCCGCCAGTACGTATATCAATATGATGAACAGCCCGTAAAGTACTGCCCTTCGGATGCCACCCTTGTGCCTCCCCTTGGTCTGCCCGTTCCCCAAGTTGACCACCCCGTGGCGCTCCCTCCTTCCTTCCGGACTGAAAAAGCTCACCGTGAGCGGTACCATGGGGAACACGCAAGGGGTCAGAAGGGCCGCAAGGCCCGCACCGAACGATAGCAACAAAAAGGTCCAGAGTCCCTCCATCACTTGTCCCTTGTCTTTATGTTGATCTCAAAGTCATCCTCGGGGAAGATGCACTGGCCCGTCTCCTCCGAACAGACCGTGTAGCTTATAGTGCCCCTGATGGTCGGGTTCGCTCCCAGTACCTTTATCAGTTGCTTGAAGCCGCCACCGCTCTCGGCTATGATGCGCACCGTGCCCTCCCAGATATCGTCGTACTTTTCGATGGCCTTTATGGGAATGGGTTTTCCAATAATCTTGAACTCCTTACCCTTCAAAAGTTCGACCGAGGTGGGTACGGGCCCAAGGTCTGGGTCCTGGTCTGGAGAATAGATGTACCAGCCCTCGTCTAATCGCACGGTAAAGCAAAGTTCCGCTTCTCTACCAATTAGGACCGTCTTGCTATTCACTTCAACCTCCCAATCCGCGGGGTCCAACAACTGTCCATGGGACAGACCGATGGCAGTCAGCCACAGGAAAATGGCAGATTTTACGCTCTTTACTAACATCGTTTTCTTGTTTTTACTGGGTATTTTGGTTTTCCTTAAGGGCAGGGCCCAAAATCCCGTCCTTCGGGTCTCGGATGACCACGACCTTCATAGGCTTGGTTCCCTTTTCCAGATAAAAGCCCAAACGGTCTAGGAATTTCTTTGCTTCCTCAAAGTCTTGAACTCTTAAACCTTTGGACTCCTTCTGAGTTATGAAACAATCTAATTCATAGTCAATGCCAGTCATATCGAGAAATGGTGCATCGAACCTACTACCCAAGTTTTTGAACTTTTTACTAAAACCAACACCGATACTATTAAAATGTTTTGATAGTATCCCTGTTAAATCCCTTGTATCCCTGTTGTTGAAGAAGACCCTCTCTAATTCTCCAGATTCATTCCTCTCTTCACGCCATCCAAACAGTTTCCCTGGAGTCTTGGTCTTTAGTTTGACGACTCTGGGATATGTTTTAAGATACCAAACTGGCATATCACGTGTTTCCAGACTTACTTCATATCCAAAATATCGTTTAAGGTCTTCTCGCATTAATTTTTGTAAATACGCTGCAGTCGCTCTCTTTTTGTCTGGAACAGTAAGTGCATAAGACCATCTATTTTCTGGTGAATCAAAATCATATTCAAAAAAGGTTTCATCAGATACTTCGAGAATCGGAGTGGGCCAATATTCCCCATAAGATGTTTTGAACCAAGGTTCTAAGTTATGATCTGGATACTTAAGCGTCAACGAACTTCTTCTCTCACTAGAATTTTCTAAAGTATCCGCATAAGCCAAGTAATACAAATGGTCTATTGAAGAGCCTCTGGCGTCCACTCTACCCTGAAGCACATGAAATTCTTTAAACAACTCACTTGTAGAATCTCTATTTACCGAATGCCAACTTCTTATATATGATGTAGGCCAACCACTCCATCCTTCTTTTTTGAACTTTGCAAGTATCGACCTAAACGAAAAATCACTTTGGTCACCACCGTTATTATCAATAAATAAGGGTTTTAGATAATTGTATCTCTCTTTTTTTTGTTCGTCCATTAGTCTTTTTCTAGCTTGTTGCTGCTCATGAATCGAATATGAACCGTCCAAAATTGATTTAAGAACTATTTCGAGTGACTGATCGATTCCGGTAAAATGTGCCACTATTTTTCCTTCTTTGCCAACAATGAAAGTCTGGGGGACTCCTCTGCCACCTTCGAAGGCATTGATCCAAGTGCGCTCAATAATTCCATTAGGGCTATCTACAGCTACATTGTAGTCCATCCGCTCTCCCCTATTAGCCACATATTTTCTTACTACCTGTACATATTCAGGATTAGTAGTATCAAGTGGTTCACGGTTAATCTCATGGACAAATATGCTCACGACCTCTACTTGACCTTGATATTTTTTTGAAAGTTCGTTGAGCATCGGAATTGCAGCTGCACAAGGCTTGCACCAGGTAGCGCCCATTTCAACAATATATACCTTCCCATTCTTAAATTCATCAATTGGTCCTCCCTTAATCCATTCATAAGGTCTCAGTTCAGGAGCTGAATCTCCAAGTTTCAATTCCTGGCTTGAAAGCAAATTACTTAGTAATGTAAACGTTAAAAGAGCAGTAACACTTCGATTCTTCATTCTGATTTTATTGTATTTGTACAGGCAGATAGTACTAAGACTTGGCATAATTATAATTCACTCAATTAAATTAATAGCCATCATTTTGTGGCAATAAATTAGAGTTATTAAAAATCTCTTGTTCCGGTATAGGCCAAAGAATATCCGTTGCATCCCATAAGGGTTTTAATGAGCCTATAACCTCATCAGCCATTTCGGTTCGTTTCAAATCCAACCAACGATGTCCTCCTTCAGCAAACAATTCTCGTTGGCGTTCCTCCATAATAAGCTCAAGTATTTCTGCTGGATTAGATGAACTTACATTTGGCAATCCAGCCCTATTTCGAACGATATCTAAATCGTCAAGTGCTGCCAAAATATTTCCCTGTTGAAGCCTTGCCTCTGCACGAATAAGATACTGTTCGGCTAACCGTAACATGACCGTATATTCAGGAAATTCGGTTTCACCAATGGAAAGAGAGATTGAGTTTTTGTATTTTGTTGGGAAACTGTTTTCGTTTTGGGAACCAATCCAAGCACCAATTCGACCATCCCCCTCGGTAAATACCTCCAAAAATCCAGGTTGAAATGCCGTTGCACCAAAGGCACTAAAATTACCAGGCCCCAAAAAAGTAATTGGAAGTAACTCACCTAAACGTGTGGTAAATCCATCATTTGGAACTAATTGCCAAATAGCTTCACTACTTGTTGCTCGGAAAACCTCATTTAAATCAGATTCTAATTGAAATGGGCCCTCGTCGATTATTATTGCAGCTGTTTCCTCAGCCAAAGCCCAATCATTTCGATATAAATAGGTTCTAGCCAACAATGCCGTAATTGCCCAGAAAGTAGGTCTTACCGTAACATCTTCATCTTCTTCATTTATAAGTGCAGCTTCAGCAAAAGTCTCTGCTTCCTGTAAATCATTGATTATCATATCATAGACCTCTACTTCCGGTAGCCTAGAGCTGTTATTGTTTATCTCTACGTCTGTGGTCGTGACATATGGTACAGGTCCGAACAAATTAACTAAGTAAAAATGAGCATAGCCCCTTATAAATAATGCCTCGGCAAGCAATTGGTTTCTTAGTTCTGGTGTCAAATCTGTATTTCCATCCAATCCTTCTATAACTGCATTGGCATTATTCACAATCTGATAACCATTTGACCAGAAGTTGGAAAAAATAATTGTATTATCACTGAGAATTTCATTTGTGGAAATGTCTTGATAATCATTATTATTAAAAAAATTAACTAGTTCATCTGAAGCCAGACCTGTAAAAATTTCGATTCCAGAACTAAATTGAGAACCCGTTGAGTTCATCAATACATATATGCCGTTCATAGCTGCTATTGCAGTCTCGTCAACCGTAAACACAGTTTCCTGCACAACTTCATTCGTCGGGGGATCGATTTCCACAAAATCTTCACATGATATCAGGAAAAAAAGTGTTACAATTAGTATTGTATAAGATTTCTTAAAAAAACTTCTCATTTTGATGTTTTAGAAGGTTAATTGAATTCCAGTGGTAATGACTCGTAATGGAGGAAGATTAGTATTTCCAGTTTCCGGATCAAGGCCGTTAAAATCGGTAATAGTCAAAAGGTTTTGACCATTTAAATAAACACGTGCATTTTCCAGTCCTATTTGAGAAACAATTTTGCTTGGTAAAGTCCATGCGAGAGACACATTTTGTAAGCGAACGAATGAAGCATCTGTCAAACCTGCGTTTCCTTGTAAGCCCAATACGCTTCCCCTACTTGACGAGCGTTGTATAGAGGTGACATCTCCTGGTCTCTGCCAACGCTCTAACGCCCTTTGGGGTTGGTTCCCAAAACCTCCTGGATTAGGAAAAAAATCTAAACCATTTTGTTTTACAAAATTTAAGAAAAAACTAAACTCCAAACTCTTCCACCTCAAAGTGTTGTTGAGTCCTCCAAAAAAATCTCTGAATATCTCAACAAAATCCTGTTGATCTTGTACATCGATTCTACCATCACCATTAAAATCAACGGTATTACCTTCCCCTGTCTCCGGATTGATACCGTTAGTCTTAAACTGTTTAGATCCCAATAAAGATCTACCCACTATATAACGATTATCGAAAGCAGAAAAATCCTCTATATTTGGAAACTCTAAAAGTTCATTTCGAAGCCTGCTAAAATTCAGAGCGGAAGTCCAGGTAAAATCTTTAGAATTTATATTTACCGTGCTTAACTCGATTTCTATCCCACGGTTTTCAACTAAAGCTGGAAAATTAAATAATACAGTTGAAAAACCCGTCACAGTGGAGAGCGGACGTCCAACAAGCTGATTGTCCGACCTGTTCTGGAACCAACTCGTATTTAATCTAATATTATTATTTATAAAACCTAATTCTAAACCAACTTCCAGTTTTTGGTTTTCCTCCCACGAAAAATTAGGGTTGGCAGCTCTCGAACGAAGAAGAGCAGAATTCCCATCATATCCAAGTGTACCACCATCGGAATCACTTGAATAGGAACTAAGAAACTGATAGTCTCCGATTTGATCGTTACCTGTCAACCCATAGCTCCCACGAAGTTTCCCAAAACTTATAATACTATTATCTCCTATGAATCTTTCATTGGAGAAAATCCAAGCTAAACCAACTGCTCCAAAGTTTCCAAATCGATTTCCAGGCCCAAAACGGCTTGATCCGTCACGCCGTCCTGTAAGATTGATAATATACCTATCTTGCCAATTATAATTGATTCTTCCAAATACAGCTGTATACCTAAATTGGGATGAGATATCCGTAAGAACTGAAACTTCCGGAGCAGCTGCTAAATTGCTCAATAACAGATCTGAATCGAACCCTCTTCCTCTGATTACCAAACCTCTGTTATTCGTGCTTTGCAATGAACCACCGATTAAAACCTTAAATGTTCCTTTGCCTATATTTGATGAATAATCCAATTGTGGTTCAATTGTCCAGGTTTCTACATTATTTCTAGCAATCCTTGACTGACCATCCGAATCCGACTCTGGAGAAAAAGTGCTCAACGGAATTATCCCAAGTTCATCAGAACTCAAATCATTATAGCCAAAAGTCGATCTTAATACGAGCCCAGGTAATAACTGATACCTTAAAGAAAGACTAGCAATTAAGTTCTTAGACCTATTTTCATATTCCCTCCCAAGTTCTATCAATGGGTTGTCAATAAAATTTTCCTCAAAGTTTACGTCTCCATTTTCATCAAAGAGTTCGGGAGCATTTGGAGGCAATGTAATGGCATCATCCACTGTGAAACCTCCATTTTGATTATTCTGGGTAAGACTATAAGTTACGGATGAATTAATTCCAAATCTGTTATCCTTTGATGTATGGTCCATGTTAAAAACTCCTGAACCAGATTCTATAGACGAATCGTCAAAGTTGAAGACATTGGTTTGTCGGAAATAGTTTCCTCTGAAAAGATAATTGGTTCGTTCGCTGCCTCCAGAAATGGAAAAACTAGCATTAGTTTGTTCCGCGGTTCCTCCAAATAAGGTCTCCTGCCAATCTACATCACGATTTGGATCCCATAAGAAAAGGTCTGGTCGCCTTATAGAATCTTGTGCGGTCAATGGTATTCCATCGTTTACAATTCCCTCTCTCCTTAACATCAGATATTGTTGCGTATTTAACAAGTCTACCCTATTTGGTACTTGGCCCAAACCCATTGAATAGTCCAAAGTAACCTTTGTTTTTCCAGCCTCTCCTTTCTTTGTAGTAATCAAGATTACACCGTTCGCTCCTCGGGAACCATAAATCGACGTGGCATCAGCATCTTTTAATACCTCAATACTCTCAATGTCTTCTGGCCTTAAAGTTGCGAGTGGACTATTGCCAAAGCTGGTTAAACCTGCAGTGTTAATTGATGACGCTGGAAAAGGCACACCATCTACCACATAAAAGGGCTCGTTAGAATTTGGTAAATCCAGGCGAGATCCATCGCTTCCTCTAAGAATCTGTCCATCGTTCAAGCTGTTCTGTCCGCGTATACGAATATTAATCGCACTTCCTGGAATACCAGATGTTTGCTGTATTTCCACTCCCGCTACTTGACCTTGCAATGCCTGTAAGGGGTTGGATACGGGTTGGCGCTCGATAATTTTAGAGTCAATCTTTCCAATGTTTCCTGTTGATAATTTTCGCTGTTCTTGCCAATACCCTGTACTCACCACTACCTCATCCAATTGGCCTACAGCCTCCTGCATAGTTACGTTGATTGAAAATTGATCTCCTACAGTTATTTGTTGATCTTCATAACCTATATAAGTAAACACTAGAATACTTTCTTTATTAGGAACCGCAATTTCATATCGACCATCGAAATCAGTGGATACTCCAATGGAAGTTCCTCGGACAATTACAGAGGCTCCGTTTAAGGGAATTCCATTTTCGTCGGTTACGGTCCCTGTAATACGGATTTGGGTTTGTTGTAGGGAGTTCTGGTTACTTTTAGGTTCAGGATTTTTATTCGCCAACAAAAAAATCTGTTCATCATCAATATTGAAGTTGGTTTTTGTTCCTGTAAAGACCCTATCTAAAACCATATCTACCGGTTCCTCATCTACCACTAGAGAAATCAGCCTGTCAATATCCACATCATCAGTACTATAGATAAATCGGAAGTCCGTTTTGCTTTCAATTTCATCCAGAAATCGTTCCACGGTGACGTTCTCCAAATTCAAGGAAATCTTTTTCTGGGCATAAGCAGGCTTAGCCTGAAGTACAAATGCACCAAAAATCAATAGTATCACGCTTATCTTCATCTTTAAATCAAACTTTAGACCTGATTCAATTCGGCCGAACGCTGAAGAAACCCTTTGATTTAAGACGTTGTTTTTGTAGCAATTTTTTGAAGTACACCAAGAAGAAATTATCTCTTTTATGTACTTCATTGTATGGATTGGAAAAACTCCAACCCCATTACGAAGTAATTTCATATTTTTATAGTGTTGTAATTGGTTACTAGTTTTTTAGTAGCCATTTCTCGTAATCGGAAAATGGAGTCAACATTTTCCGATTTTTTTTGGCTACTATCCTGTGTCTTTAATTCATTTGATACCTGTTCTTCATAGGCGTTTTTGGTTTTACTTTTTATTCGTTTAGTTTATGTTTACTTCATTATTGATAATGGAATACTCGATTCCATAGTATTTTTTAAAGGATTGCAATACCTCATTGATATCCCCTTGCTTAAAACTGGCATTGAAGGGCTTCCTGCCCAATTCCCTGTTTGTATTATTAATCGTAACATTATAGGTGCGTTCCAATTTTTTTAGGATGTTATCAAAGGTCATATTCCTGAAGACCAACTCGCCGCTTACCCAAGCCGTATATACCTTTGTGGACACCTCCTTGGTTTCAATCTCCGTGGTAGCTTCATCAAAGGTTCCCTTCAATCCTGGAGTCAAAACCACATTCTTATCTTTATCGAATATTTCTTCGTCACTATACATTCCTACGGACCCTTCGACCAAGACTACCTCCGCCCGATTGTCCTCCAGATAGTTAGACACGTTGAATTGGGTACCCAATACTTGAACATTCAGTGCGTCCGCATTGACGATAAAGGGATGTTCCTTGTCGGTAGCCACCTCTAAATAGGCCTCCCCCGTCAGGAATACCTGACGCTCTAATCCTTTGATAAAGTTTACAGGATATTTGATAGAGGAACCTGCATTTAAGAATATAGTTGTACCATCGGATAGTTCAATATCGAAGCGTTTGCCATAGGGGACGGTCAGGGTATTATAAACCAATTCATTAGTAGCCTCAATGCCTTCATAGGTCAACTTGTTCTTTTCCTGTTGTCCCACTACTCGACCGGAGGCTGTGGCAATGGTTTCGGAACCATTTTCATCAATGAACTTTATTTCCCCATTGTCCAATTCCAGAGTAATGACATCATCCCCAGGAATAACGAAATCACTTTTAGTATCAAAGCCACCCTGTTGGTAGAAAATCCCCAGACCGATTAAACCGATGAAAAGGGCGGCAATGGAAGCGTATCTCCATACGGGACGTTTAGACACTTTTTTGCTTTGGTCTTCTACCAAGATGTTTTGGACGATTCGTTTTGAAACGGCTTCATCCACCTTGGGGAGCTCGTCCATTAACTCCAATACATCATAGGTGGTCGGGAAATCCTCGGTCATTTTAGCCGCTTGGAAATAGCGGACTACTTGATCGATTTCCTGTTGCGTGCAATTGCCCTCCACAAACTTGATAAGGAGCCGTTTGATTTCTGAACTGTCTTCCATGTGATTACCCATACACTTACTAATACGGGTGAGTTGGCAAAGAGTACTACTCCATTAGAAAAAAAAATCTAAAAAAATTTTGAAACCCTTTAATTAAGAGTTATCGGATAAAGCTGTCAATAAGGCATACCACCATAAAGGAAACATCGGGATGTTCGTGAAAAAAGGTACGCATGGATTCCAGGGCCTTGTTCATTTGGGTCTTTACCGTACTGGTGGAAATGCCCAACCGCTCCGCAATTTCATCATAGGTCAATCCCTCTTGTCTGGACAGTTCAAAAATTTCCCTTCGTTTGGGGGGCAAGGTATCGTAAGCTTCTTTTTTAATACGTTCAAAGTCAGATTCAATCAGTTTTAAATCCGAAGCCGAAAACGATTTTTGACTCTGGTAGAATATTGCCTCCTTAAGCTTTTTGTCGTTGGCGGCCTTTTGCAAAAAATCGAAACATTTGTTCCGGGCAATGGTGTAGAGATAGGATTTGAAGGAACGCGAAACATCTAGGGTTTCCCTTTTCTGCCAAACCTTCATAAAGACATCCTGTAAAACTTCCTCCGCATAGGCCTCGGATTTGAGCAACTTTAAGCTATAGGCATATATTACATCTATATAGGTATCATAGAGTTGGATAAAGGCTTTTTCATTGCCTTTTTTCAACTCTGCCACCAGAAGAGATTCGCTGGTATGTGATGCTGTACCCGACATTAACTGGTATTACGCTGACTGTTTTTGTTTTTTATGCCTTTAATTATTAACCCTAAATTAGAAGCTATTTAGCACATCTAACGATAGTTTGATGTCAACAATATGAAAATTTTATTGCGACTATATTAAGTTAAAGTAAATAAAATAAAGTGAAATGACAGTTTTCTTGTTAAATCGTTAATTTTTGGTATAGTTATTGATGAAAATTCCTACATTGATTTTTTGTTTTCCATAAAAGGCCCATACATCCTATTAATGGTAGACCACACTCCCCCACTGGTCTAAAAAGCAAAAATCAGTATGGAATATCTTTTCGATTTAGCCCATGGTCTTGAAAAAGAACTGTTGGAACTCAAACAAAGTGATCTTGATATTAAGGAATTGGCACATTTGTCTACCATTAAGTGCCGTGATCTATTACGAGTCTTTAAAAAGGAAATCCTGAAAAATGGGTTTTCCTCCCAAACGGAGGAAATCCGGTTTTTCAAAACCATCAAACAGATTCCTATGGTGCCGCTTATCTATTTTTCGGAAATCCATTCCTTTGAGGTACAATTTCCCAAAGCCAATCGTAAGGTCCAGCAGAAATCTATCAAAAGGAAAATACAGTGTCTCAATCAATTCTTTCTTCGCAACCTTGACTTTGAACGCTATGTGGATGCGGGTTATACTTATTTTGACCAGGCTTTCTATACCCGTGATTCCATCAATGAATACTATCTTTTGGGCTCTGATTATTATTTCCAGGATCCTGACTTTAGTACTCCCCGTGATATGCTGTTGGCCAAACTAAAGTCATACAAACGCTTGTTGCAGTATTTGGACCATCGCTTGATTTCGCTGAATCATTCGGATGCCCAAATCAATGGTCTTTTATCGCCGGACAAATTGCCATGGCCCTTTGGGGATGTTGCTTTTGCGGAAATGGTCTATGCCCTTTTCCACGCTGGCCTCAAAAATGAAAACCTGACCATCATCCAAATCTACCGGAAGCTGCAGGAGGTATTTGATGTGCAGATCAAGGATATTTATAAACTCTTCCAGGAAATGAAGTCCCGCAAAAAGTCGCGAACAGCATTTCTGGACAAACTGATGGAAGCGCTGTTGGAGGAAATGGAGCGTATCGATGCGCATTAGTTGTCCCCATAGGGTGTACCTACGGAATTTTCCCCAAGCTATTTTAAAACTTCACTTTATTAGGGCAAATCTCATTTCTCGCTGGAAATAACACTGTCATTACCTTCCAAATCACGTCAAATCTTAAGATGTTAAATTTTAACCGTAGTACGGTCATACTAGTGAAGAAAAATGTACAATCCATCACAATTTTGTACAACGAAAGTCAAATCAGGATAGGGGTCGTTAATAAAAAGTTGAACCGATGGCCCCTTTCTTTAAAACCTTAATTATGCCAACAAGTATTATTACCACAGATGACCTGCGAGAGTTCAAAGTGGAACTCCTAGAGGATATGCGAAAACTTCTTATGCAGCACAAGGGCAGTGGCCTGAAACGCTACCTGAAATCCAATGAGGTCATGGACCTATTGAAAATCAGTCCGGGAACCTTGCAGAACCTTCGCATCAACGGTACCCTGCCCTACTCCAAGGTAGGTGGTGTCATCTTTTATGATGCGGAGGACATCCAACGGGTGATGGAGGAGAACCGTATCTACAATCGCTATTGATGAACTATATCCGACATTTGAATGCGGTCTTTCAAAAGTTTTCGAAGGATGATCGATTGAACCCGACCCATATCAGTCTGTACATGGGGCTTTTCCAACTGTGGAACCAGTACCATTTCTCCAAGACCTTCCATATCAACCGGGAAGAGGTGATGGAACTCTCCAAGATCGGTTCCAAATCCACCTACCACCGTTGCATCAAGGAATTGAGCCATTGGAACTATTTGGTCTATACCCCCTCCCACAATCCATTTCGAGGGAGCCGTATCCAGATGTTCGATTTTGGGACAACTTGCGAACAAGTGCTGTACCCAAGCTCTAACAAAAATGGGACAAGTACTGGACAAGCGGTGGTACCTTTAAACAAACCTATACAAACTAGAAGAAACCATATAAAGCGGGATAAAACCAAAAATTTGCAAGTTTCCGATTTGGGAAACGGAAAGAAACCTGCAGCCACTGTCCCATATCGGGACAACTTGAGAACCACCAAAGAGAAGGACTATGGTGAACCCTTGTAAGCTCAGGGAAGGTGCGGTGGAGTATTCCATCGGAAAGTTTGATGGGCGGACGGTAGTCTATGACTTTCCAAAAATCCTAGTCTACCTCAATGCCAAGGGGAAACTGCTTTTTGGGAAACACTTCAAGATATATGAGGAGGACCACGATATTCTTCTGAAGCTCTGCCATTACTATATCCGAGATTTTGAAAACTGCAAAAAGCATGGTATCGACCCGGATAAGGGCTTATTACTTTCGGGTCCGGTGGGCTGTGGCAAAACAAGCTTGATGAAACTGTTGCGCCATATTGTGCCCCACCAACGACCCTACCAAATCATTCCTTCCAGGAACGTGGTCTTTGCCTTTAATCATATCGGGTACCGTACAATTGAGAACTATGGCAATAACCAATTCTTCTGTTTTGATGATCTGGGCGTGGAACCGATAGGGCGGCATTTTGGAAAGGACTGCAATGTGCTTGGCGAAATCCTACTCTCCCGTCATGAGCTTTTTCAACAGCGGGGAATCAAGACGCATGCTACGACCAACTTGAATGCTCAGGAGCTGGAGGAACTGTACGGGAACCGGGTGAGGAGCCGGATGCGAGAGCTCTTTAATTTGGTGGCTTTTGATGGGGGAAGTGGGGATAAGAGGAAATAAGACCAAATTTCTTTTGAACTCATTATTTAGATTAATATTTTTAAGATTTTACGCTAAAACTGTTCGCGTGAGAAATATCTTATTGAAAATAATATTAATCTTACTAATTATTAGAAGTAGATGGCCATACCGGTAGTTGACATATTTGCTGGTCCAGGTGGTTTGGGAGAAGGTTTTACAAGTATTGTCGACAATGATAATGCCCGAAAATTTAAAATAGCACTATCAATAGAAAAGGAATTTTACGCTCACCAGACTCTTACTTTAAGAAGTTTTTATCGTCAATTCGATTTAGGTGATGCTCCAAGTGATTATTACAGATTGCTTAGAGGCGAAATTACCCTTGACGAATTGTATGAAAGGTGGCCAGTACAGGCACAAAAGGCAAAAAATGATGCTTGGCTTGCTGAACTAGGTGATGGGGAAAACTCCGTTCTTCCGGAAGATGTGGATATTCGAATAACAGAGGCGTTACAGGGTGAAGAGGACTGGTTGCTTCTTGGAGGGCCACCTTGCCAAGCGTATTCTGTAGTGGGGAGATCTAGGCGTCAAGAAACAATTCTAGATGGTGAAAAAGATGAGAGAGTTGAGCTTTACAAACAATATTTGAGAATCTTGGCAGTTCACAATCCGTCTATTTTCATTATGGAAAATGTTAAAGGTTTATTGTCAGCTGAGACTGAAGATAGTCCAGTTTTTGCACGTATTCTTGAAGACCTGAAAAATCCAGTAGCGGCCTACCAGTTGGACTATGGTGAAGCCGATGGAGAACTTACTTGTCCTGGTTACCATATTTTTTCTTTGACCTCAATGCCGATGTCTTATGATATCCAAGGTAATCCGGTTAACAAGCATAAAGATTATGTAATAAAATCAGAAGATTTTGGTATTCCCCAAACTAGACATAGAGTTATTCTTCTTGGAATAAGAAAGCATTATGAGATTACACCAAATATTCTCCAACCAGAGGATGAAATACCAATATCGAGAGTGCTTACTGGCTTGCCAAGGCTTAGAAGTGGCCTTTCAAAAATTAAAAATATAAATGAAAATTGGCTTAATGTAATTATGGGAATTACCGATTCAACATTATTAAGTCAAATTGAAGACACGGTTGTGGTTGAAATCACGCGGCAATTAAATAGATTAAGACTCCCGCAAAAAGGAATTGGATTAAACTACATTAAATATAGAAACGTCAATTCGGAATACAGTCCAGATTGGTTTATTGACAATAGGATTGGTGGGGTATGCAATCATCAATCAAGAGGACACATGGAAAGTGATTTGCATAGGTATTTTTTTGCTTCATGTTTTGCCAGAGTTAATATGAGGTCTCCTAAACTCGAAGATTTCCCAGAATTACTATTACCTAATCATAAAAATGTTCAAGAGGGAATTGACAAGAAGAAATTTGCAGATCGTTTTAGGGTGCAGCTTATTAGTAAACCCAGCAAAACAATTACAAGCCACATCTCAAAAGACGGGCATTATTATATTCACCCAGACCCAACACAGTGCAGAAGTTTAACGGTACGTGAGGCGGCACGCGTTCAAACCTTTCCAGACAATTACTTTTTCTGTGGTCCGCGGACTGCACAATTTATCCAGGTCGGAAATGCAGTTCCACCATTACTGGCAAACAATATAGCTACAATAGTTCATGATGTATTCAATCAAATTCGAGAACAAGGACAAGAGGAAGAACCTGAAATTCAACTAGATGAATTTAGAGCAACTTAAACAATATGAAGGAGAGGATGCTTCTCCTTATGCTAGGGCAATGATAGAAAGTTTCCGTTCAATCGGTTATAATCTATCTACAGCTGTAGCTGATATTATTGATAATAGTATAGCGGCAGGTGCCAAAAATGTTTGGATTGACTTTGCTTGGAAAGAAGAAAACACTTCTTTGGTTATCACAGATGATGGAAGAGGAATGAAGGAAAAAGAACTGGTAAAGGCTATGAGGCCAGGATCGAAAAACCCGTTGTTGGATAGGAGTCAAGAGGACCTTGGAAGATTCGGACTGGGACTAAAAACGGCTTCTTTCTCTCAATGTAGGAATCTAACTGTAGCAACCAAGTCAAAAGAATTAAACAAAATCATATATCGGTGTTGGGACCTAAATTATGTTACAGCGGTAAACAAATGGAGAATTTTAAAATATCTGTCGGATCAAAGTCTTATTGCAAGGTTAAAAAAATTAACGACTGGGACCTCTATAATTTGGAAGGATTTAGACCGGATTATTGATAAAAGTGGTGAAAGTCCCGAAAAAGCAATGAATCAATTCCTAGAAAGAATTGAATCCCTAAAAAAGCATCTGAGTATGGTTTTTCATCAGTATATGGAAAACCAAAAACTTACTGTTTGGATAAAAAATAGAAAAATAGCTCCGTGGGACCCTTATCTAAAAACCGAGAAGGCTACAAAAGTCATTGCAAAAGCAATTATTAATGATATTATCGAAGTTGTACCTTATGTATTACCGCTACATTCAAAAATAAATAGACAGGTTTTTGAAAATGCCTCTGGAGTAAAAGGATGGAATTCTCATCAGGGTTTCTATATCTACAGAAATAATCGTCTTTTGCTTGCCGGCGACTGGTTAGGCATGTATAAACAAGAAGAACACTACAAACTTGCCAGAATATTTGTTAATATCCCGAACACCGTTGACATTGACAATATATGGCAACTTGACATAAAAAAATCTGTAGCCACTCCTCCACCAGAGATCAAAACACAGTTAAAAGAAATTGCAGACAAGACAAGAAAAGAAGCCGTAGAAGTATATCGACAAATTGGTGAAAGGCGACAAAAAAGCAATTCGAAAAATAAAGTCCTTGTATGGACAGATAAAAAAAGTAAGGGGAGAAGATTTTACCAAATAAACCGTTCACATCCGATTATTGCCAACTTTCTTTCGAGGTATCCTAGCAGCAAAGCAAAACTAAATAGACTGCTCCGACTTATCGAGGAAACTGTCCCACTTCCATTGATTGTTTCTAATGAAACTGAAAACAATGACTTCCAAACAACGCCTTTTGAAGGAAAAGCCAGTTCGGATATGGTTAAAATGGTAATCGAATTATATGAAAGTTTTATCGCCGAAGGAAAAACAAGGGACGAGGCGGTAGAAGAAATATTAAGAACAGACCCTTTTGCACATTATCCAGAACTAATCGAGAACATATAGTGTCTGCCATCATTGACATAGACAAAATCTTCAAGGAAAATAAAGAAGTTATTTCTCAAATACTCTTTGAAAATAAGAATGTCACTATTCAAATACCCCTGCATTCAATTAATAGCACCAACTCGTATATCAATATAATCATTGATTATATAGAGGCTTCTTATATTGCGGAAACTCTTTCAAAATACTCAGATAGGGTTGATTTAAAAATAAATCCTAATCTATTTTATTATCCTGTAGTAGAAATCTCTTTGAAGCCTATAAAAATTCAGGAGATGATAAACCAGATGATTTTCCTTAGCGAAGGATTTGCGGGAGAAGATGATGATTGTAGACTAGATTTTATAAGTAAGGTGGACTTGTTTGAGCAAGAGTTGGATAGCAAGACGTTCACCTATCCAGAATTAGTAGATGATTATTATGCAAACTTGATTTATGGCGCTTATTACGAATTAGCCCATGAAACATATGATGGAGACTTGAACGACGACGATGAAGTTATTGAATCCAAGTATTTTGAGGAAATCTATCAAAAATATCCAGAGCAGCGGTTTGGATATTGGAAAAGCGCTTTCAGTAAGAACATAGGAAATGATTTTTTTTGCTCTAGGGAAGGTTGGATTATTCCAAATTCATACAACCTATCCCGGATTGTAGAAGAATACGCTGGTGTTAGCAATCTTAAATTTGTCAAAGCTGATTTTTTCGTTTTGGGCAACATTAGTTATATTATATCCGATGGAATGATTATTCATTTTCCATTCGGGTCGTTTATCCATGCCAAACGGTGTGCGCATAACATACAAAAAGACAATTTTGGCGGATGGGGATATGAAACGTGGGTTCACGAATTTCTTACTTTCAATAGACGGTATTCTCAGTTAAAATCATCTAAGGAAAATTACAAAGGCTATCCTACAGACCGCAGCGAGGAGTTGTTAGAATTAACAACCGAGAATAAAAATATTTTTCGACCTCCTCTTGTAGTCTGTTTTTATCTATCTGAATATGGTGATCATATTCTTGTCAGAGATGAAAAGTGCTCTTATCTTTTTTTTGATACGGATAAACTAAATCATATGGAACTTATTTCACTTGGCGATAGACTTTCTGTTCTTTTTCGTACTACGGCTAATCTTGCGGGTATTCATGTTGAAATTAAATGTCCTTGGGAACAATTAGATGATGAAAAATTTGAGAAGCTCTGTTATGACATTATTTACCATAATCCAAAATTTGATAATAGTACAATTAGAAAAATGGGGAAATCAAAATCAAGAGATGGAGGAAGAGATATTGTTGTTAACACACACCCGCGACCGGGTTATCAATCTGAGAAATATATTTTTCAATGCAAATATTTGAAGCCAGGAAGTTCTCTTACCGCTACAAAAGTAATTGACATTTCGGATACCATAGAGCAGTATGATGCTCAAGGATACGGAATAATGACCTCTGTTGTAATTGATGCAACACTATATGACAAATTGGATAGGATTTCCGCAAGAAAAGACATAGAAACCCAAGAATTTTCAGTTTATGAATTGGAGCGAATCCTAGCGAGATATAAGAATATTAAACAAAGACATTTTAACTGAGGTAATGATTTTAGACCTAACAGAGCTTGAGCTTGGAAAACACCATAATTTAACCCCCGCTATGGGCGCAAGTTTGTCCCATGCAGCTGCAGTGTGCATCAATGATAGAGGTCATGCAATAACTGCCCATGCTACTGGTAAAGGAGTGTATTCGAGACATTATACTCTTAAAAGATGTGATGTAACAGATGAAATAAAGAGAACATGGAATGACATGCAGGAAGCAACTGAAGAAGGTGCATGTGGCGTTGCATTAGTTCAAGTCGCCAAGGAATCGAAATATCAAGTAATTGAACGTTCACGAAAAGGAACTGGAATAGACTACTGGTTAGGAGATAATGATAGTTTTCTTTTTCAACGGAAAGCAAGGCTAGAAGTATCTGGTTCATTGAACGGGGATGAAGGCGAATTGGTCAAGCGGCTAAAAATAAAGATTGAACAAACCAAACAATCCGATTCCACAAAACTACCTGCGATAATCGTTGTTGTGGGGTTTGCGCAACCTATGATGTTAACTGCTGAAAGATGAAAAAACAGTATATAGAAAAACGACACAAACTTGCAATGGACTTTGCGGAAATGGCAATTCTCGCAAAAAGGAATGAAGATTTGGAAAAGTTTGAAGAATTTTCTAGAAAAGCCATGGAGTATGAAAAGCAGGCGGCCATAGAGCTTTTTAGCGAACAAATTGAACCAACCCGTTCTGTACTATTTAGAAGTGCTGGACATCTGGCTTTGGATAATGCAGATTATGTAGAAGCACAAAAGCTCTATGAATATGCCTTGGAAGGGAATCCACCAAATGAAATAGCGATAGAGCTAAAAGAACTTAAAGTTGAGGTTGACAGGATTAAATTGGAGAATGAAAAGTTTACTGAATTTATAATCACATTGTTGAAAGGCAAAAAAATCCCTATCGATCAAACAGATATCGATAGCGCATTCAACAGAGCTATGCTTGCCTTCACAAAACAAGACATCAATGAACTTCATATCAGAAAGTTTATTGAGCAACAATATACCATTGAATCCGACCCATATACTATTCTGGATGAGGGATATTCTCCATGGATCGATAAATCAGCCAAACAGAACTGGAAATATTGGAACAGGTACAAGCAATATTTGCAAAAAGAGGAACAATATGCCCCAGATACCATAGATAAAATTGATGAAATTACGGATGATTTGCTAGATCATTTGAAGAATCCATTGGAAGAAGGATCTTGGGATAAAAGGGGAATGGTGGTTGGTCATGTACAGTCTGGAAAAACCAGTAATTATCTGGCTTTAATAAACAAAGCAGCGGATACTGGTTATAAAATAATTATTGTGCTTACTGGAATGTACAACGACTTACGTGCTCAAACCCAATTTAGGATAGACAAAGGGTTCCTTGGGTTTGACACTCAAGTTGAAAGAAGACTCGTTGCTTCTAATAAATGGGGGGTTGGGAATTATGACTCAAGCCTAGTCCCTACCCCACTCACATCAAGTGATTTGGATGGGGATTTCCAAAGAAGCCCTGTACCCATAGATGGTTCGGGCCCTTTCGTTTTTGTAATCAAGAAGAATAAGTCAGTATTGGAAAAGCTTATTCGACAATTAGCCTCCTCGGGAGAATCAATTGGTAATAATAAAAAAATAATAAGATATGCAGCATTGGTTATTGATGATGAAGCCGATAATGCGTCAATCAATGTAAGTAAGGATAATGTGTCCACTATAAATGGATTAATCCGTTCCCTATTATCAATATTTCAAAAAAGTGGCTATGTAGGTTATACCGCTACACCATTCGCTAATATTTTTATACCTGTTCCAGACAATTTTCAGTCAATTGAGCCTGGAGTTAATGTAAATCAATCAGATTTTTTTAAGCGGTCGGGAGAAGATTTATTTCCTCGAGATTTTATAATAAATATACCCCCTCCTTCAAACTATATAGGTCCAAGACAAGTTTTTGGGATAGATGCCAATCTTGTTGAGGATATGGAAGAAGTATACCAACCACTACCAATTGTAATTGATATAGATGATTACGACATTTCCATACCCGACAAACACAAACATTGGGATGATCTACCAGAGTACCTGCCAGACACCCTGAAATATGCAATCAAATGCTTCATACTGTCCTGTGCCATACGAAGAACTAGAGGACATTTCACCAAACATAATTCGATGTTAGTGCATGTTACCAGATTTGTTAGGTGGCAGGATAAAATAGCATACTTGATTTACGAAGAACTAAAATCTTACAAAAGACAAATAGAATTCAAAGAAGGAAGCATATTCGCTGAACTAAAAAAAATATGGAATACAGAATATGTTCCAACCACAAATTCAATTATTGATGATGAACGTTATGATGATCCTTTTATTAGACATCATGAGTGGTATGAAATAGAATCTCAAGTTCACAAAGCTGCCTCAAAAATTGAAGTTAGAGCCGTACATGGCAATAAAAATGAAGCTGCACTCAAATATAAAAATATCACTCCTCTGGATTATTATGATAATAGAAATCAAGGTCTCTCTGTAATTGCAGTTGGAGGAAATAAGTTATCTAGAGGGCTTACGCTAGAAGGCCTTACCGTAAGTTATTATCTGCGTGCATCTAAAATGTATGATACATTGATGCAGATGGGACGTTGGTTCGGTTATCGACCTGGTTACATCGACCTATGTAGGATTTTTACAAGTAAAGAACTTAAACAATGGTATCGATTTATCACTATTGCATCTGATGAATTAAGAGAAGATTTTGAAGAGATGAATAATTTGAGAAAATCTCCCAAGGAATTTGGATTAAAGGTAAGACAACATCCTGATGTCCTTCAAATTACAGCAACCAATAAGTTTCGATATAGTCACGAAATGGTCTTGAGTTTTTCAGACAAGCTTAGAGAAACCTCTCGTTTTGTTAGAGATAAAAGTATTATTGAAAAAAACTACAACCACACAGTTGACTTCATCAATAATTTAGGTCAACCTGTAGATAATGAATATCAACCATATGTATGGCAATCTGAGGATAATTACAACCAAGTAATCAACTTCTTAAAAGGATTTAGCCGTGAAGACAATCCCATAGAAAATGAGAAAATCGTCGAGTATATTGAAAAGCAAGTATCTAATAATGCCTTAAGAGATTGGTCAATTTGTTTGGTTTCAACAAAAAGAAATGCTACTGATAATCATTTTAAAATAGACGGGACACCTATCTCAATTGGCCTAACTATGCGTACAGACATAGAAAATGGAAAGGGTAAGTACTACATTATGGCCAAAAGTCATATAATTGATCCAAGGCATGAATTTGTAGATATACCAGAAGATAGTGCTATTTACACTAGAGCACTTGAAGATACTATTTATGACTGGAACCTAAGTGAGAGAACCAATAAAAGTGAAACTCCACCTGAATTTCCTTCAGGGAAAAATATTAGAAAGTCTAGAGGTATTAAAAATGGATTACTATTAATATATCCTCTTAATCCAAAACCCAATGGTTGGGAAAATTCCCCATTTGATAAACCAATTATTGGCTATGCCATTAGTTTTCCTAAAAATGAACAAGAAATAAAAGTAACCTACTCTGTAAACAAAGTATTCAAAGAAGAATATGAATATGAAGCTGAATTGGATTTAATTGAGAGTGAATGAAGCTTAACACCGTTGAAAAGAATGATTTATTAACATAGACTTTCTAGTTCAAAATATTTTTTAAACCTAATCCGCATCAATAGGAACTATCTAAAACCAGATTTTATTTTATCTACAAAAACCTGAAAATCAACTGTTTTAAATAGCTACCAAAGTACTTTTCGAGTATCAAAAACAATCAAAACCTAAAGCACTTTTGATATGAGAAAATCACTGTTTGTCTCTTTCTTTTTACTGTTTGTTTCCAACACCCTATTTGCTCAAATCGGGGGCATTGAGGATTCCGTCAATGATGTTTCCGATACCATTCGGGCCATTTTCCCAATCATCTTGGGTGTCATCTTCTTGATTGGCTTTCTTTTCAACGCCGGGCACTTCTTTGGGGAGAATGCCGATCTCAAAAAGGGTATCACCCGTGTGTTGGTCTTCGTCCTAATCGCTGGGGCCGTGGTCGGCATCTTTACCTATCTCATCGGAATCGTAGTCTAAGCCTTAAAGAGGCCCTTTAATCCCTGACTCATGAAAAAATACGAAGTGTATCGAAACATACGCAAGCGAGCACTCATCTTTGGATTGCCGTTGACCCTGTTCGCACTTCAGATGGTCTCGGTCATCGGTTCCCTGATGGTCATCATCTTTTCCTTTGGACTGGGGAGCATTCTGGGAGCTCTACTTTGGAATCCCCTGCTCTACATCATATTGACCAAATTGACCAATAACCCGCAAATGCTCGCCTTTGGGCATCCCTTTCCCAAACATATCAGTAATAGACAAAACAGCTTTTTGGCCTATGAAGACCATTGATTTTGCATCCCGCTCCCCCATTTTGACCATGGAAGGGAATACGGTCTATGCCAGTAACGGCAATGTGGTAGCGGCCTTTAATTTATCCCTTCCCGAAATCCATTCCCTTTCGGAAATGGACCATGAGGAACTGCACTCAACCTGGTTCCAGGCCCTAAAATCCCTTCCCTTTGGGACGGTCATCCACAAACAGGATACTTTCAGAAAGAAGAAATTTGATGTTTCCGTATTGCCCCAATGCAGTTTTTTGGAAAAGGCCACCGCAGACCATTTTGAAGGAAGGGAGTATATGGACCATCAAAGCCAGCTCTATTTTATCCTCGCCTATAACAAAGGGATGCAGCAATCTAAATTCTGCAATCCGTTTCTGAAGGTTCCCAAAGCACTACCAAAAGAACAGGATGAACGGCTGCAAAACTTTATCCGAAATGTTACAGATGCCGTCAACTATCTCAACAACAGCCGAAAGTTTTCATTAAAACAGATGTCCCCCGAAACCTTTGAGGTCAATACCTACAATTATTTTAATGGCTTTGCCGAGGATATGGATACGGATATCGTCTTGGACAAAAAAGACATTCAAGTGGGCGACCATCACTTTGAGGTACTGGCCATTAACAGTGAACTGTGTTTTGGAGAAAGTGTGCAGAGCAGTATTCCCAATCCAAGCTATACTTCGGACGCCTTCAGTTTCCACCAGGGCTTTATCGACGGGCTGGGACTAACCTTGGAAGAGGACCATATCGTCAACCAAATCCTGTATCTGGATGACAAACAAAAGTGGCGCAAGGCACTGGACAAGAAAATCGAGGAACTGAAAAAGAGTTCCAATTTTGGTTCGCAGAACAAGGTCGTACTTGAAAAGGTCTCGGAAATACGCGAACAAATCAACCAGGACGACCAATCCCGTGTCATCCGCGGTCATTTGAACATTATTTATTGGCAGAAAGAAAAGTCGCAATTGGAATCTGTGGCTTCCAAAATCAAGGCTACTCTAAAGGAGTTGGACATCCTGCCCTACTATCCCAGAGGTGCTGAACGTATACACTACTTTCTGAATAGCTACCCCTGCCATGCCCCCAACTTTTCGGATGGGGATTTGTACGTAACTGATTTAAAGCATGCCCTGTGCCTGTTTCTGAATACGACCAACTACCAATCCGATAATACAGGAATCCTATTTAATGAAAGAGTCTTCAACATTCCCGTTTTCAAGGATGTTTGGGACGAACGGAAAAAGCGCATCAAGGCCCGAAACTTTGCCATTTTTGCCCCCACTGGCGAGGGCAAATCCTTTTTGGCCAACCATATTCTGCGCCAGTACTTCGAGGCCGACGTTCGGCTGGTCATCATCGACCTCGGTGGTTCCTATACCAAATTCGCCCAGCTCTATCCTGGACAACATACGATTCTACGCTATGAAAAAGGCAAGAATCTGGGCATCAATCCCTTTTATATCGCTTCCGAGGCCGACTTAGACCCAGAGCGGTTGGAAGACCTGGCCCATTTTCTGTTTGAGCTGTACGCTTCGGATACATCAATCTCCAAATCCCAGTCCGTATCCCTTAAAAAACTGTTGTTGGCCTATTACGAGGCTGTTCGGTTTGGGCACTCCTTAAATGGTTTCTATAATTTTTTGACCGAACACCAAAAGGAATTGTTGGAGCGTCTAAAAATCGATATTTCAAGTTTTGATGTGGCGAACTTTCTCCATATCCTTTCGGAATATGTAGAGGTTGGGCTGTACAGTTTTCTGTTTGCTTCCAGTGCCGACCATACTTATCGGTTGGAGGACAAACGGCTGATCATTTTTGAGCTGGACGAAGTCAAGGACCATAAGGAGTTGTTGTCCATTATGCTGAAGCTTATCAAGACGGCCATACAGCGCACCATCTGGAGGAATCGTTCCGAGCGGGGCATCATCCTTTTCGACGAGTTCGCCAAGCAGCTAAAATTTGGCAATGTCTTGGAAAGTGTCGAATTCTACTACCAGGCCATCCGGAAACAGAACGGGGCCATTGGCATCATTTTGCAGAGTATCAACCAATTGCCCGACACCCATACTTCGGCGAGCATCCTCGAAAATACCCAGGTCATCTACAGCCTTAAAAATGAAAAGGGCTATAAAGAATTAAAAGACAGGCTAAGCCTGTCCGATCACGACCACGACCAATTGCGATCTATGCGCAACGACCTGACTGGGGAACGGAAGTACACGGAGTTCTTTTTAAAGATTGGAAAGGAGGGTAACGTCTTCCGGTTAGAAGTACCTCCCGAGGTGTATGCTGCTTATCTAACCGATGGTGCCGAATCTGAGGCTATCATGCGGATGTATCAAAAAACGCAGGATATGGAGCAAGCCATCAAAGAATTTCTAAAAGGCCCCACCCAACCTCCCATAAGGGGAGGAGCCCAATCAGTAACCCGTAAACAGAATTGATATGAAAACAAAAAAGACACGTAACATTAGGAAAAACATACCAACCTTAATAGTGTTGGCCCTAACACTGGCCCTATTATTATCTCCCCGCATTGCTGGGGCCCAGGGGATGCCGGTGTATGACAATACCAACTTTGTCAGTATGACCAAATCGCTGCTGGAATCCGCCAAACAGACCGCCGAGCTGTTGAAGACCGTGGAATTTTTGAAAGAGCAAAAGGACAATATCGTCAAGGTGAACAATGTCATTAGGGAACTGAAAGCGGTGCGGGAACTGGCCCGGAACCACGATATCCTATTACGCACGGTACGGCGGGATCTCAACGATATTTTGGGTTCCCCTTATATCCGTGCAGAGGAAGTGGAGCAAATCAGCACCTCCTTTGAGCTGATCATGGCCACGGCCATCGATGACCTGGATTTCATCAACCATATTTTATCCAGTGATTTTTTGAAAATGTCCGATGCGGAGCGAACGGCCCTCTTGAAGGAAAAGGAGCGGCAATCGCAGGAAATGGTGGCCGAGATTATCCAAAAGACACGTCGGTACAATGATATTATCGATTTCCGAAGGATGCAGGACCTGATCAACAACCGAGAAACCAACTATTGATGCAGGTTGCCACCATCTTTTTGGGCATCGGCCTTGAATATGTGGATGCCATCTTCCAGACCATCAAGGCCAGTGATTTTTCCCAATACACGATTTTCGGCATCAAGGTTTTGGCAGTGGTGTTCTTTTTGGTCAATATCCTCAAAAAATACAATGAAGGAGTAGCCGAAAAAGAGGGCTATACCTGGGGGCTTCATCCCAATGAACTGGCCAAGAATCTGATGGTGGTGCTGTTGGTCATCTTTTCTGATCAGGTGTTGGGCTTCTTTGATGGTATCCTGGTGGCCATTGAAGGTCAATATCGGGACACGGCCCCGGCGCTCCTCCCCCTCCAATTGCAGGACATCCCGATTGAGGAGGAAGTGGGCGCTCTGGAGGCCGCCAAAAAAGCGATGGCTCTTCTGTATGAAGCTTTGGTTACCCCCCTATTTGGATGGCGCATCTTGGCTTTTATCATCAGCCTGTTCCTATGGCTCATCGATTTGTTTTTGTATCCTTTGTTTTTAGCGGAACGGTATTTCCTGCTCGGCATTTTGCAGGCCTTTTTTCCGCTGGTCATCAGTCTCGCCGTGTTCGAAAAGTTCCGGTCACTGGCCTATGGTTTCTTTAAGCTTTATGCCGGGGTCTATATGCTGGTGCCCGCCTTCTTTTTGGTCAATGTCTTTGTCAACATCCTGTATACGGAGATGACCACCAATTTTTGGTCCAATCTGTTTGGCACCGATACTGGCGGTCGCATCTTTGGCCCGGTGGTAGAACTTGGAACCATCGGCTTTATCGTGTTTCTGAAATTCAAACTCTATAAGAAGGCCACCTCATTCACCCTTAAACTCTTTAGCTCGTAAAGCCCCAATGGGCCTAAACTATACTCCCTATGAAATTTTCCTATCAGAACATCCATACCCTGTTTCGCATCAACCGTATCATTGTCATCAGTGTGGTCGTCATGGCCTTTCTCAGCAGCGGGTTTTCCGGTTGGATGGCCTACCATATCCACAAGGAAAGTCTGGAAAATGCCTTTGCCATCGACCCCCAGGGCGAGGTATTGCCACTGAAATGGGGCAACCAAAAGCAGCAACTGGAAGTGGAGGCCCTGGCCCATCTGGAACGGTTCCATCAGGTATTTTACGGTATCGATGCCTCCACCTTTGAGGCCCACATGGAAAAGGCCCTATGGTGGGGCGACGGCTCAGTGGATGAGCTATACCGTCAAAAAAAACTGGAGGGCACCTATAACCGTTTGATCCAATATTCCCTGGTGCAAGAGGTGACCCAGGTGGATTCCCAAATTGAACTGGGGGCCGTGCCACTTTCCTTTACCACCCGTACCTTTTTTGAGATCAAACGCGGGGCGGTAATTGACCAGTACGAACTCATCACCACCGGAAAACTGATCCAGGTGGAACGCCACTTTCCCAACAATCCCCATGGCTTGTTGATCACCGATTTCTTTGAAAAAACTTTGAGAAAAATCCCCAACGAAAAATAACGCCTTATGAAACTTGAAAAGAACAAAATCGTATTTGCCGGGGTCATAGCGACCCTCCTCATTTTTTTGGGAGCTTATAGCTATACCCTGCTAAACGACGAAGACGAAACCGAAAACACCCTGACCCAACCTGAGATTCCCCAATGGGAGGATGCCGAATCCGAATACTCAACCAAACTTGAGGCCATCGACGCCCTTAAGGAAGAACGGGAAAAGACGGTACCTTCCGTTTATCCCGAACACATGATGGATGACAAGGGCTATTTCAATCCGGATTATATGGAATATGAAAAACAGCGCCTAATCGACAGTCTCCAGGGACAACGGCAGTATACCGCAAACTATCAATTTGATTTTGAAAAGCAGCCCGAGCCTTTGGAAAAGGAAACAGTCCCTCAGCAGGAAACGACCCATCCAAAAGGAACCCTTCCCCTGTCCCTTTCCGCCCAGGAATTGGCCCTGGAACACCAACTGTTTTTTGCGGCAAATCCCAAAGCGGTTGACACGAATTCCATACCCAAGCTATTGGTCGAAGTGGACGGCAAACAGGTGTTGCGTAAGAACAGCCGTATCCGATTGCGTTTGGTAGAAGCCCTAAGTCTAAACGGACATCACTTACCTGAGAATACTTTGCTATTTGGGACGGTACGTTTTCGGCCGAACCGGGTTCTGGTACAGTTGACCGAAATCGGTGGAGTTTCTTTGGAACTAGTCGCCTATGATCTTCAGGACGATATGGAAGGGTTGTATCTGGAAAACTCGCTTCGGGAAGAAGCTACACGGGAGGTTACCCAGGATGCAATACAAGACATCAATATTGCTGGACTGCCCCAGGTCAGGGGCCTAAAGAATGTGTTCCAACGCAGGCAGCGTAACCTGAAGGTGACCGTTTTGGATGGCCATCGGCTGCTGTTACAATCGAATTCCAATCAATAACAAAAAATCGATGAAAAAAATCACTTTATTTTCCGTTTTATTGACCGTTAGTTGGATACCAATGAAAGGGCAAATCCCGGATACCCTCTATGCCAATGCCCATCAGGTGGTGTCGCTATCCTTTGAAAGCCCTATCCAAAAAGGCATCACCGGTTCCGCCAATTTCGCCTTTAGCTTTAACCAGGAAACAGCCGAAACCTTGGGATTGTTACAGGCCCAAGCGGGCCAGGAGAGCAATCTATTGGTACGTACAATGGATGGAAAGCTCTATGGTTTTATCTTGGCCTACCGTGAAAACCTAGATCAATGGCATCATTTTGTTCCGATGGCACAACAGCTTAAAAAGCCACACGAAAAGGAAGCCATCCAACCAATTGAAAATAATAGTGTTCCGGTTACTCCACACACAAAACCAAACTACGCCGAAAACTGCCGAAAGCTGTTGGAACGTGGCCGTACATTCCATCATATCAAACGGCAAAAGGGCCTTCGTATCCGGATGGCTAAAAGCCTCTACCATAAGAATGTGGTGTATCTCTTGTACGAGTTAAAAAATCGCTCCGCCATCACCTACGAATTGGGCCAATTGCAGCTATCAAAAGTATTGGGCACCCAAAAACGGAAAGCCTCCTATCAGGAACTGCCCATTACGCCGCTCTATACCCATCATCAGCCCAAGATCATCGGTCCTGGCACAACGCACCGTTTTGTAGTGGTCTATCCGAAATTCACCTTGAACCAAGAGGAACGGCTTCAATTAAAGGTGTTGGAAACCCGCGGCAGTCGAAACCTCACCGTCCGATTGCGTTAGCCTATTTCCCGAACAGGGAACGTATCTCGGCATGGATTCGGTAAAAATTTCCTTCCAGGTCAATCTCAGCCTGGTTTTTTGTTGGGGGTAACCCACGTTTTAATTCTGGCTTTTTAAATTGGATTTTCTGCTCCCTGCCATCGGCAAAGGCGATAAACTCCCCCTGCTTCAACCTAAAAAAGACATCCGCCCGTATTTTGCTCACCTCCTTTTCGCCGGT
>JANQKR010000004.1 GCA_028281025.1 Croceivirga sp. | reverse complement strand
GGATTGCTGCTGTGCAGCAAGACGGAAGGGATTGTTTTTCCACCCTTTCCGGCGTTCCGCTGTAACGCCACCTTTCCCTGTCTAGGGAAAGGAGTTTTTGTTTTTGCTAGTTTTGGTCCAACCATTAAAAAGCATAACAAACCTGAATTGCGTCAGCATCGGAAAGATTTAAGGCAAAACCTGACCACGGCGGAAGCATTTCTTTGGAAACAGTTGCAGCATAAGAAGCTGGACGGGAGAAAATTCAGGCGACAACACAGTATCGACCATTTCATTGTTGACTTTTACTGTGCTTCGGAAAAACTGATTATTGAATTGGATGGTCAAGTGCATCAGAACCCCATAGCGGAGGAGAAGGACGCCAATCGGGATGCCTATCTAGAGGCGCTTGGATATACTGTATTACGATTTGAGAACAAAATGGTATTTGAACATTTATCTTCAGTACTTCGGGAAATCAAGGACAATTTTAAATTTGCACCCTAATGGCCGCCATGTTCCATGGTCACAAACGCTTCATAAAGCCGATATTATCTATTGAAATCACCCCATTCTCATTTTTATCAAACACAAAACGTAAGGTCTCGATACGGGTGAAATCAAAATCGGGATGCGCTTTTTGAAGCTCTTCAAAGGGAAAATAAAAGGTCTGGTATACCTTTTCCGATTCTTTGTCATCTTTAAGGAACCCTGTTTTGGAAATCATGACCTCAATGGTTCGTTGTAACGGCGAAAATGTACTCAGCGGGAATGCCATTTGTTGCCCCAGGGAGTCTTTCAGTTGAATGGTGAAATCAATAGGTGCTTTGGGTTCATCTTTGTCTTCATCTTCATCCTCTTCATCCTCGTCTTCAGTATCCTCTTCCTCTTCTTCTTCATTGGTATTGTTTTCGTTTTCAAGGCCTTTTACCCATTTGCCCTCGGTTTTGGGGTTGGACTTTTCTTTGGATTCGGCCATGGAAAAAACCAATACCCCCGTAGAATCAATTGCGGTGGGAGGTAGGTTTATGGTATAACTTGCCAGCACTGAATCTGCCACCGATTCCATGGTTTGCTCTTTCTTTTCGAAATCATAGTCCCAACCCACAAAAAGTGCCCGACTGCCCTTTTCCTGCCACTTGAGTTTGATTTCCTGTTCCCGCCAAACCGTTAAGTTTTCCGTGCTGACTTGTGCCCCTTCCAGGGTGATGGTGGATACATCAAAATCCTCATCAAAATTTGCCACCAACTTCAAATTCGAATCCTCGAACTGACTTAAATAGATGGTTTCAGGAAGCCAATCCTTGCCCTTTCTTGCGTCTACAAATAGGGGCAAATATTCCTTTTTGTCTTTTAGGGTGATATCCAGAAAGGCACCGATATACACCTCGGCTATTTTTAGCTGGTCTTCGCTGGACAGCAGTTGTTTCAAGTTCAGCAGCCCCGTAAAGGGATTGCCGGTATCGTTATTGCCCCAACTGGTATTGAATTGCCCGTGATTGGCCCCATACACATATACTCCCGATTTGAAATGATACAGGCTGTCCTTAAATTTTACACGTTCGTATTGCTGTGACCCCATATAGGAGCTGACATCCGCATCCTGCGCCCCGTGGATTACAAAATAATTGACGTTTTCAATGGCGGTTCGGGTAGCTCCCGGTTTATACTGCCCATCGACCGGGGCTATGGACACAATGGATTTGATGGCATAGTTATAGTCAAATGCTACGGAGGCATCGTCTGGATAAAAGGGGAGTGTGTTGAACATTGCCGCATGGGCCACCGCCTCGCCACCCCTGGAATGTCCGATTAAGGCGAGATTGGTCGTATCGATCTTTTGATGAAAAGGATGGCCTTCGGTGGTGTTCCATTTATGAAATTGTCTTAAGTGTTCCAACAATAACCATCCCCGGGCATCATTTTCCTTGTCCAGTCCCCCAAAGATATTGGACCAGGATCCGTTGATAAAATTCTCATCCACCGAGGCCAAAATGATGCCTTTGGAAGCGAGCAATTCACCAAGGTACCCATAGCCAACATCGGAATAGTCCTGCATGCTATGATTGCCATGAACGATCAGGGCCAACGGGAAGGGACCTTCCCCTTCGGGATACCAAACCCGGGCATTTAAAGGCAGGGATCCGGAATCAAAACCCCAATATTTTTCGCGCCACCAACCTCCAAAACCATCCCAATCATCAATAAAGGGAACACCGTTCACGGAATCGGTTTTTAGCGTCACGGCTTCACCGAACTCCGGTCGATGACGATCCTTACCACTTCCGTAGGTCAAGGTTTTTACGGCATAAGCCCCTTTTTCGGCAGGGGAAGGTGCCTTAATGGGTGGAACGGTGGTATCGACGGATGTGGCCGCATTGATCATCGGATCAACATCAAAGCCAACCCTAGTATACAGAATTACCAGGGTAATGAAGCCCCCCAACCCAATGACCAGCCCCAGAAGGGTAACCCCTTTTTTCCGCGGGGATAACTGTTGAAAGCCCGTTTTTTTCAATACCAGAAGGGCAGCCCCCAAAAGCGAGGCCAATACGACCAGTATTGTGGGTGCCATCCATTCAAAACTCATGATGATCAGCAGGGGCACTGTTATCAAAAGCGACAGTTGGTAGCCCCTATGGAAATTCCCCAACCATTTTAGTAATCCCCTGGAGAGATGGCCCACAAGGATGGCCACCACCGCAAAGGCAGTAAAAAACAAGAGGACCCACCCATCTTGAATGTTGGAAAAAACGCCAATGGCAAAAAGGATCCATAGCAAGGCCGTAACGGTCAGTAGGCCCAATGCAGCCCCTTTTAAGGCCGTATTTCCCGGGGTAATGGTTGTGATTTGGGTTTTTAGCCATCGAACAAGTTGTTGGTACCTTTTTTTCATGGTTCGGTTTTTTGGTGAGGTTGCACACTTATGCCCCAAGGGTTGATGGCCTTAAGGCCAAAACCTGATCAGCGAATGCTTTGGGAATATAGCAAAATCTGAGGACTAAAAAAGCGCCTAAAGCGCATACAGAAGCACACTTAGCCGTCGGTTTCCCCCTTTGGCCGTATCGGAATCCAGATTTCCTCCTCCGAATTCGGGTCGTTGTTTTTGTAGTTGGCGCCCATGACTTCAAAATGGGGTCGGTCATCCACCGTATAGTTGGAATTGGGAATCCATTCCGAAAAAATATACTGAAAGATGGAAGGATCCGCGCTTGACCCTACATAATCAAAAACGGCATACAAGCCCTTTTGTAAAACAAAGGTTTGCATGCCTTGAGGAACATTTTCAAAAGAAGTCACCTCCACCATGGCCCACTTCTCAAACCGAGTTGTAGGACTAAACTGTGCATGATAGTTCGGGGGATAGATTTGCATGGAAATCTTATCTGCTGAAGCCCTGTGTTGAATTTCCCTGATCCGAGGTGCAAATTGACCCCAAAGTTGAGCGGTGGTATTGTTGGTCAAACTCATAATGACCTTTTGGCCTAGTAACTTTTTTTCCTCGAGTACTTCAATCCTTGGTTGCATCAATTTCTTTGGGTGGCGAATGTTAAGGGAATATAGCGAAATATGGATAACTCTAGTTTAAAAGGAACAGGAAAGGATTCGCTGGTTGGCTGGGTTAAATCATTCAAGTCCTTATAATAAAGATTAATGGAACCTAAAAATGTTTTCTCTATACCCTTGTTCTATAAGTGGTGTTTTATTCTGTTTTCATTTTTCCAATTAGGTTGCGTTTATTGAAACCAGCAATTTGAATTATCCTATCTCTTTTTTTACGTTCAATGAAATTAGTGTAAAGGTATTTTTTAATATATTCTCTGAGAATACATTGAGCTAGGTAATTATCTTTGACATCTTCAAACAGTAACTCTAGTTCTCTTACATCAATCTTGTCATAATAAGTTTTAATTGAAAAAGTAACAATTTTTGAAGCAGTTGAATCAATATTTAAATTGACTTTATCAAATAGCTCATTTTGTCCTTTAGTGCCTACATAAAACATCAAATTAGTAATACAGTCGACACATATTCTCCAAGAGATAAATTGAAGAAATTTTCTCACTGTCTTTTCAACAAGTTTATAGTCGACTTCGCCTCTTTTTCCCTTTTTCTCTTTTTCTTTTATGTTTTCAACAATGCTATCAATCAATAATTCTTTATCCCTTTCTAAAAGTTCCGAATAAAAGCCAAGGAACCGAAAAGTTGTATTATAAGAGGCTTCGACCAGTTTAATTAGCTTTTCTTTTTCAAAATCGCCACTTTGGTTCTTGACGATTTGCCCCATAATTTTAATCGTTCTAAATGCTTGATTCATTTCAATTGCTTCAGGTGGTAAAACACTCCCATCTTCATCATTTTGCTCATTTTTAGAATTCCTACGTTCTATTGCATCCTTCCGTTTAAGTTCATTTTTAACTTCTTCTTTAGGATTTGTTCCCTCAACAATTTCATCTTTTATTTCATTTGTGAATTCAGCAATAAATTTGACAAATTCATTATCCTTGTTTAAAGTTAGTGGAAGCGCCCTTTCAAAAGGGATTTGACTTGTAAATACAATGTTGTCAATCAATATTTGTGCTTTAGTATGGTGGGACAGAAAGATTAAAATATTTGCATTTATTTCTAGATGGATGTTGTTGCATAATTCATATATTAAATTTTCGTAGGTATCAATTTCAGAAGAAATCTTTTGTGCTATCAGAAAGAAATAAATGTATTTATAGGAGAAACTGTAGTAATCATCATCAAATTTGATTATGTTCGAATTGCATAGGACGTTAAGGATTTTATCATTTGTCAACCTTTGATGACGGAAGTACTTTTTGGAATATGAACTAATAAAATTTTCAAAATCAGTTTTACCAAAAGAAACCTTATCTTTTTCAAACAAGTAGAAAGCAAGTTCCTTAAGTATGTTCAGCAGACTGGTTAGAATATTATCTTTAATTCCCTCTTTAACTAAACCAGCTTTAATCAATACCAGATAAATATTGGCATAAGAAGTTTGAGAGAAATTTTGCAAATTTTCGTCTAAGCTTTGTAATAGCGTGAGAATGAAAATGGGATATGAAGGCATTAGCCTATCACCAATTAAGGAGTTTATTTCATTAAAGCGTAACTTGACATTTGTTAAAATCACCTCGTCTTCTAAGGTAAATTTATTTTCACCTAGAAGTAACCACTGTTCAATAAGTTCGCTTCTCTTTTCGTGACCTAGTGGTAGAATTTTATACTTTAAATAGTCTTTAAAACTAGTAGTTTCTTCTGCGACCCTTTTAGTACTATAGGTATTGTCTGATGTCAGAAATATATATTCAAAATTGTCATTGAAGGAATCAATTAAACTTTTCTTATACTTTGAGTTTAGTCTTGACTTATGTAGGTTATCAAGTAAAAGTATTCCTGATTCTAGCTGAAAAAATAAATCCACATTGCTAGATGAATATTGCTCTTTTAGTGCCTTTTTTACTATGTTTTTGATATTGGTTTCATTGCAATGCTTGCCCCTGACATATATTGGTGTAAACCCCATTTCGTAAAACCTCTTATATAGCACGAATAAAAGTGATGTTTTTCCTGATTGATCCGCGCCCTCTATTAAAAAATTAGCTTTTTTTTCGTTTTTAACCTTGTCTATTAATTCGTAAGAATTTGGATATTGAATAGTATCATCTTCTACTAAAGGCTCTAGGTCAGGAAAAACGAAAACATCGGATAAACTCAAATTTGCTTTCTTAGAATGTTTTAATGGTATATTGAGCTCAGTTATTTTTTTCTGAAATTCATCGGAACTAACGAATTCTCTTTTAATTTTTTCTTCAATGCTATATTTGTTCTCAGAATCAATAGAATATTTGTTTCCATCAAAATTAAATGTCTTGGTACTAATGGATTTATCCGTTAAATCTATTTCATAAAGGGAAAATCCAGTTTTATGGATTTCTTTCCTATCAAATGCTTTTCCTCCGCAAAAAACAACAGTGCTTTTTTCTTGAGTAAGACCTTTTGATTTACCTTTATCATGTTCGTGACCATATAAGACAAGATTTGCGCTATTCATCAAATGTTCTTCAAATCTTTGCTTATTGTTTCTTTTGGTATTTGCTGACAACCAGTCAATTGGATGATGGAATACTGCAATTACGTATTCACCGTTTTCATGCTCTAAAAACTTATTCTCAGGAACGGTTAAACTTCCCTGCTTTTCATTTTTTTCTGTTAACCAACTTGTATTGTAGCAATGAAAAGTAACTTTAAAATCTAAATGTGGTCTAAATTCATATTTATAAGCTACTTGGTCTCTCTTTTTAAAATCGGTCACTTCATTTGTAAAGTCCCAAAAATTAGATTGAACTGCCATAGCATCTATAAAATAGTCTTCTTCATCTATTGTGTCGGTCATACAATCATTGATAATCGATTTCCTCGTCGTTTTTACATTGTCAAAACAACAATCATGATTACCAGGTACAGCCACAATATCGATGGTGAGTAGTTTAGATGGAGGTTTTAATTTAGTAGTTAGTTCAGAAATAAACTGCTTCGCATTCTCAAATTCGGAACGTCTACCATAGTTGGTAACATCACCCGAGAGCACTAAATATAAATTTGACAGTTGTTTTACGTCGAATTCAACTGCTTTAACAAGTTTATCTAATCTATCAGAATGGATTTCGTCTTGAATATGTAAATCGCTTAAGTGTAAAATTCCAATCTTCATAATTTGTTTTTATCAGTTCTGTTTTTGTAACACGAGAAACAATAGTTTTGAACAGTCTTTTCAATACTTATTTCATTGTGTACCTTATTGGAGGAGAAGCTCGTTAGCCCTTGTAAGATAAGGGTTCAGCCCTTTAAAATCAATAGGCAAAAACCCCAAAAAAACTAGGGGTTTCCCGCAATGACTGTTTGATTCCGATTGTCATTTCGAAGGAGCTTTGCGACTGAGAAATCTAAAAAATAGTACCTAAGGATTTCCCACCCTCCCCTTGGGCTTCGCTCGGGGTCGGTTCGAAATGACCATTTGATTCCAATAGTCATTTCGAAGGAGTTTTGCGACTGGGAAATCCAGATTAAAACTCCCAAGACTCGTCTCATGGAGCTTGAACGGACTTTGACCTAAAAACAAAACCCCTCGGAAGAGGGGTTAAGCATTAAACTAAGGGCAGTCAATTTTTACGAAAACCTAATTGAAAGCTTTTATAGTTTAATTCACCTTGAAAACAATTCCGCCCATGGGTTACCTCTGGTCAGGTTTAAGGCGGTATTGTTTCAAGGTTTCATCCATATTCAATAAGAATTGCGTCCCTAAGATAAGATCTTCCAGCTCTTTAATAATGGTCCCATCAACTTTTAGGGCCAAATCGTGGAATGGACTGGTGGACCATATCTTTTTGCCTTGGGTTCCCTTACATTCCTCACAAAAACAGGGGTCATACGACGCCTTCACGACCTCAAGAAGGTGGGCCAAATCTGCTTCGGACATGAAAAGGCCGATACAATTAACAATGAGTTGAACGGTACAGATGGGGTTTGGGGCATTTTCTATTTTGTAGGATGCGCCGTAGCTGTTTTGATAAAGTAATTCCATGGTTGTCGGTTTCTTGAAAGGACCGGTAGGCCTTAATAGACCCCCGGCCCCCAACTAACTCAAATTAAAAACTGAACATATATGGCCCTGTTTAAAATGGATAGCGCCATTTTTTAAATCCTTTGATCAAATTGCCCATTAGTTGGCCAATGAGGTTTCCCCCTCGTTGGGATTGTATACAAAATTGAAGGTATAATAGCGCGAGGGATCGGACATGCCATTGGGATTGGCCGGAGCATTTTCATAATAGCTCAAAATCTCCACTTTGGCATATTTACCATCATGGGTACGGAATACCAATACCTTACCTGGGATTGGGGTTACCGTAAATGTTGCCGGATTGTAATTGTACCATCCTTGATCGCTTACGGGGGTTATGGCAAAAGCTCCATCCGCATCCTGGGTAAAAGTAAGTCCGTCCGCAGAGGTCACCTCAGCAAAAATACCTTCAACAATGCTAACGCCACCATTGCCATTTCGCTCAGGTTCGTCATTGCTCCCCGTGGCCACGCCACCATTCACAGCTATGGTGGTTGCCCTAAAAGCGATATCCCATGCGGTATCACTATCGGTTACCGCACCGGTCCCAAAACTGAATTTGGTGAACGGCCCTCCTTCTGGTTCCCCTCTACCTCCCGTTTGCGGAGCAAAGAGGTTTTGGGCCTGGCCGGACACCAATTCCGCTAAAACGGTAAAGGACGATGGGGTAGTTTGGGTAACGCCATTGGCCACAATATTGACTTGACCAGAGGTAGCCCCGGCGGGTACTGTCGTTACGATCCGTGTACTGCTCAGGGAGCCGATGGTTGCGGCAACGCCGCCAAAGGTCAAATTGATTTCGGAAGCATCCGATGGGAAACCGGTTCCGGTAATGGTAATTTCCGTACCTACCGTTCCCGATTCCGGGCTAATGGCCGTAACGGTAAATTCCGTTGGGGCATCATCGTCATCGCTACAGGCCACAAAGGCAAATAGCAAAAAAATAAGACTGAATAGTTTTAAAGTGGTTTTCATACCTGTTTTTATATTTAAAATTGAATGTTTAATCGTCCAAATAGTTGGATTCCAGGGTTGATCTGTACTTGCACCACATCTGTCGAAAATGGACTTACTCCCCTAAAATCCAATAGGTTGTTGGCTCCAATCTGAAGCTGGTAATGTTTAAAAAGGGTTTTGCCAAAGGAAAGGTTGACCAAGGCATAACCATCTACAAAAGAATCGTCAAAATTGTCCAGAAAGCCATTTCCGTTTCGATCGGTCAAACCAAATCTACTGCGGTATACCACGCGCAGATTGGCATTTGCATCCCATTTAGGGACTTCATAAAAGGCTTTGAAATTGAGGGTATGCCGGGAACGATTTTCCAAACCAAAATAGTCGTCACGGCCAATCCTAATGGTTTCCAAGGTTTCCGGATCCCGTGCAAAGTCCCCATTTTCCTCCAAATCCTCTTCCCGGTCCTTGTCAAAGGCATACAACAGTTGATAACCCGCGGATAGGTTTAGGTTTTCCAAAAGGCGATAACTTAAATCCACTTCTGCCCCTTGGGTATAGACCCGTTCCCTATTGATGTAGCCAAATACGTTTTGACCCCCGGTCTTGGGTGCCAGGATACGGATATCAATAAGGTTTCGGAAATCGTTCCGGAAGAGGTTGACATCAGCCTTGAGTTTTCCTTTTTTGTAGCCAAAACCAAGATTATAGCCTACGGAACTTTCCGCATCCAAAGGGTCGCCCAAATCCTCTTGGGCAACCGCCAAATCCTGGGGACGAACGTCACCGTTGTCAATAAAACGTTGTATGCCGGCTGCCTCCACCTGTTTCCCAAGAACGGTATAGTTACCGCCGGCCGCATTGGTGAAATCCAAAAACAATTGCCTGAAATCAGGGGCTTTAAAGCCACTGCCCACCGAGCCTTTAAGTGCCCAATTCGCATTCAAGTCATAACGTACGGATAGTTTGGGACTTAATTGGGAATTGTATTCGCTATGGTTATCAAAACGGGCGCCGGCAATGATATTAAGTTTTTTAAGGGGTTTAAAATCGTATTGGGCAAATACGTATTGGGAATCAAAGGTGACCTGCTCGGCAAAGAGCGTTCGGTCCAAGGTCTCAAAATTATAGCCGCCCCCCAAGGTCAGGGTATTGCCAGGGCTAAAGGAATGGTTGAAACGAATTTCCGGGCGAAACAATTTCTGGTCAAAGTCATTTTCAAACTGGACTTCATCATTAATGGGGTCCACCTCTTGAACATTGGTAACATAATTGGTATAATACAGTTCATACTCAAATTGGGACTTATCGGAGAGTTTGTGATCTATACGGAGGTGGGCATTCCCATCCCGTTCCTCACTGGTTCCCGATGGTTCATCAAAATCCTGCAAAAAGTAACGACCGGAGGCAAATACCTTTAGATCTTCGGAAATGTCATAAAACAAACGGCCATTCACCGTGTAATTGAAGAAAGGATCAATGGTTTGGCCTTCATCACCACTGGTAAGGTCAAATCCATCGGTGCTCATACGATCTACAAAAAAGGAATAGCCAAAATCTCCTTTTCGCTGGCTAAGGCTAACCGTGGTGTTTTGGTTGTTGAAGGTAGCCGCACGATGCGAAACCTGCCCACTGACTTTTTCGGTATTCGGCTTTTCCGTGATAATATTGATGACCCCACCAAGGGCTTCGGAACCAAAAAGACTCGAGGAAGGCCCTTTGACTACTTCAATTTGTTTGATGTTACCTATGGCAAATCGGCTTAAATCCAGGTTTCCCGAACTTCTACCCACCACGGGAACCCCATCAATAAGCACCAATATGTAATCGGAAGCAATTCCTTGGATTTGTACCCCTTCACCACCTCCAATAGTGGCATCGGCCGTCATTACAATACCCGTTTGTTCATTTAGTATTTCGTTTAAACGGGTCACCCCCGTACGTACAATCTGCTTTTGGGAAATAAGGGTCACGGGTAGGGGAAGCGAGGAGAGTTGGCGAACGGTCCGGGTAGCGCTGACTACCACCTCCTCCAGTCTTTCGGTAACAATGGAGTCCTTTTCCTGAGGACTTTGTGCGCTTAGAAGGATACCCCCTAAAAGAAAAAAAATAATTAAAAAATTATTTTTATTTAGACTCATTACTGATTAAATTTGACACAAATATATAGTTTATTTTGAATCAGTCTAAATAAGAATAACTTTAATTTTCATTTTAACAATACGAACAAAACAATCATCAACAGTATGAAACGAGTACACCTAATTTCTGCCTTGGCACTTCTATTTATTGTGGTTTTGCAGGCACAGGATAAAAAGGAAATGGACAAAAAGGCCATTAAGAACATGTGTGGTTGCTTTGAAGTTACCTTCAACTTTGCCGAAACCTTTAATTACAGTCAAGATTCTTTGTACAAGCCTTCCCAAACCAAAGTGGACAAGGGATTGGAATGGGCCCAATTGGTTACCGATGCGGATGATAAGATTGTCATTCAACACATTCTTCAAGTGGGCAACCCAGCCAAACCCATGATCGTAAAGCACTGGAGACAGGATTGGTTGTATGAAAACACCGATTTATATGTCTATAATGGTGACAACAATTGGACCTTTGAAAAAAAGGAGGCCAATGAGGTATCCGGGCAATGGACCCAAAAAGTATTTCAGGTTGATGATAGTCCCCGGTATGAAGGCAGTGCTACCTGGGTACATGTAGATGGCAAGAGCTACTGGGAAAATACCACTCCGGCACCCCTTCCGCGAAGGGAATACACCAAACGTGCGGATTACAATATTACCATGAGGGGAAATCGCCATGAAATCACTTCGGAAGGATGGGTCCATGACCAGGATAATGCAAAAGTAATGCGCAAAGCGGGTGAGGATGACTTTGTGTTGGCCAAGGAAAAAGGATACAATACCTATGTAAAAGTTCCGAATGAAAGATGTCAGGCCGCAGCCGATTGGTGGGTGGAACACTATGACAAATGGGTCACGGTCCGTTCCAAATGGGATGAGGTCTTTGTCCGTAATACTGACTTGACCTTAAAGGAAAAAGTGGACAATAAGGTATTGTACAAGCACCTTTTTGATGAAGAAATGGTGAAAAAAGAGGACATTGCCAATGTGATAGAGTCTTTTGTGGCCAAGGCCATGGGCGACGCTGCAAAAAGTAAATAGGATATGGGAGCTAGAGTATTGCCATTGATTGTTTTCCTTTTCACGCTTTCCCTGGTCGCGCAAGAGAACGTTTTTCTACAGCGGGATTTTTGGAAAGGAAATCCATCCATTGCCGAAGTTGAAGCGGCCATTGCAGCGGGAAACGATGTTGCCGAGCTCAATGAAAACATGTTTGATGCTGTGAGCTACGCCTTCATTGAACGCTTGGACAATACCACTATCAAGCACCTGCTGGGCAAAAAGGGGAATGCGGTGGATAAAATCACCCATGATGGTCGGACCTATATTTTCTGGGCGGCCTACCGAGATAATCTGGAAATGATGCAATGGTTGGTGGACCGGGGTGCCAAAGCAAACATTGCGGATGCCCATGGCTATACCGTGCTGAATTTTGCCGCGGTAACCGGACAGACCAATCCAAAATTGTACGATTTTCTTCTGAAGCATCACGCCAATATAAATGCTACCAATCATAGCGGTGCCAACGCACTTTTATTGGTTTCCTCCTTTGCCAAAAATTTTGATATCCTCAACTATTTCGTGGAGAAGGGGTTGTCCCTGGATAGTGTGGATGAACACGGCAATGGAATTTTCCAATATGCCGCCAAGGGGGGACATATCCCGCTTTTAGAAACCTTGATAGCAAAGGGAGCAGACTATAAAATCACCAATACGAAAGGTGAAAATGCGCTTTTTATGGCGGCTCAAGGGACTCGTGGCCAACAGCATGGCAAGGCTGTTTTTGAATACCTGGAAGGATTGTCCCTTCGTACGGGATTGGTGAATGAGGAGGGTAAAAATCTTTTGCACTTGATATCGGGGCGCAATACAAATGAAGACCTTTTCCACTATTTGATCGCAAAGGGATTGGATGTCAATTTGCAGGACGGGGAAGGGACCACGCCTTTGATGAATGCTTCCCAGGGCAACAGTTTGGAGGTGGTAAAGCTCTTGGGGGAATACGTTGAAGATATCAATGTACAGGACAAAAAGGGGCGTTCGGCCCTGGCCCTGGCAGTTTCAAGAAACCGTCCGGAGGTTGTGAAATTCCTTTTGGAACAGGATGCTGATGTTACGGCAACCGATAAGAGCGGCAATACCTTGGCGTATTATCTTATACAAAGCTATAATGCAGGAGACCCGAGGGACTTTGAAACCAAATGGGAACTATTGAAGGGAGCCGGTTTAGGGTTGAACGACCTACAACATGACGGAAACACCTTGCTACATCTTGCGGCCAAAGCCAACAACCTTTCCCTGCTAAAGCGTTTGGAGGAACTTGATATGGACATTAACCAAAAAAATGATGAGGGGAATACCGCATTGCATTTGGCCGCCATGTCCACGGGAAATACCGAAATTCTGAAATATCTCATTGGCCAAGGGGCAGATGTGAGCCTAAAAACCGATTTTGAGGAAACCGTTTACGATTTGGCCAGGGAAAACGAGTTGCTCCAACAACAGGAGGAACAACTGAATTTCTTAAAATTGTAACGGATAAGGATACTTTGGATGAAGACTTTTTTTAGATATGCGCTGAGCGTACTTTTTTTGGGATTGCTCGCATTCGCCCAGGCCCCAGAGACGGTGAACTACAAATGTATGATCCAACTGATCAATTATGAAGGTGAAGGGGCCTATGTGGTGGTGTCCATTTTGGACGGAGAGGGAAACTATGTGGAAACCCTTTATGTGCAAGGCGATGATAGTGAGTGGTATCGTGATATTGAGGTATGGTGGAAAAACCTTTATGGGATACGAAGACCGAACATCGATGCGATTGTTGGTGAGACGGTGACGGGAGGGCAACGCAAAATGACCGTTTTAAAGATTCCGCAGGACAAAATTGATACGGGCTACAAAATTCGTTTTGAATCGGCCGTGGAAGATCAGGAATATTATGCTGATGATGTGGAGTTCGATTTGACTTCCAAGAATTTAACCTCCAAAATGGAAGGTAAAGGTTTCATCCGCTACGTTCGGCTGATTCCGCAATAATCCCCTAAATCTATGACCATCTCTATCTGGAGGTACAGTCATTTAATATTGGCCCTGGTTTCGGGCCTTTTTTTGGTTTTGGCCTCCGTTACGGGTATTATCCTGGCTTTTGAACCCATGCAAAGTGCCATAAAACCCTATCGGCCGGAAGCACTGTCCAAAATTTCCCTGGCGCAGAGCTTGGCAGCCTTGCAAGAGGAATATGATGAGGTCCTTACCCTGGAAGTTGACGCCAATGATTTTTTGATTGCCAATGTGGTCAACAAAACAGGAGATAGCGAGACCATTTATGTACACCCGCTAACGGGGAAGAAATTAGGAAAACCGGAACCGCAGTCCCCTATTTTTCAATTTACCACCAATCTGCACCGTTCTTTATTTTTGAAGGGGGTGGGGCGCTTTTTTGTAGGACTGGTCTCCTTTTTGTTGTGCCTAATTGCCATTACGGGATTGCTCCTGATCATCAAAAGGCAGGGTGGTCCCGCAAAACTCTTTTCCAAGGTTCAAAAAGACTATTTGGAATTACGGTACCATGTATTGCTGGGACGATGGTTTTTACTCCCCATTCTCATTGTGGCAGCTACGGGAGTGTATTTATCCGCGGAAAAGTTCTCCTTACTTCCCGCTACCAAAGTCACCCACGGACCAGTGGAGCCCGAAACCGATGTGGACATATCGGTGGCAACGAAAGACCTTACCTTGTTTCAGAACATCAAACTGGATGAGGTGCGCTCGGTCACCTTTCCATTTTCTGCCTTCCCGGAGGACTATTTTGAACTCTCATTGAAGGACAGGGAGCTTTTTGTGCATCAATACACAGGGGAAATTATAAGTGAACAAGCTTACCCCTTTACTTTTTCGGCCAGTCAATGGAGTCTGGCCCTCCATACGGGTCAGGGTTCCATCCTTTGGTCACTGGTGCTGCTATTGGCAAGTACGTCCATCCTATTTTTTTGCTATTCCGGATTTGTGATGTGGCGGAAGCGATTAAAGAATTCCAAGGTTACCTTGGCCAAAAAGGATAAGGACCAATGCAGCCATATCATTTTGATCGGTTCCGAAACAGGAACAACCTATGCCTTTGCAAAAGCCCTGGAAGAAGGCCTTGAAAAAACGGGAAAAAGTGTTTTCGTTTCGCAGATAAATGACTATTCCACCTATAAGAAAGCGGAACACATACTCTTTTTAACCGCGACCTACGGTGAAGGCGAAGCCCCTACCAATGCCAGAAACATTAAAGGCCTATTGGAGTTGATTCGACCAGAAAGACCCTTGAAATACAGTGTTGTAGGTTTCGGGTCGTTGGCCTATCCCAATTATTGCCAGTTTGCCATTGATTTGGACAATCTTTTGGCGGCACAGCCCAACTTTGCCGCTGTTGTGCCCTTGTATAAAATCAACAACCAATCTTTTGATGCTTTTAAGGACTGGGCGGCGCAATGGGGTAGGGCCACGGGGACAAGGATTCAGATTGCACCTCCAAAAAAGAAGGCGGGGAGGATACCACCCAAATCGTTCAAAGTGGTCAAAAAAACCGAATTGAATGGGGACGATACCTTTCTTCTGCACCTTAAACCATTGAAGAAAGTTAAATTTCAATCCGGGGATTTATGGGAGTATGTCCCAGATGAAGATAGGATCCCCAGATGGTATTCCATTGCCAGGTACAAGGACGAAGTGGTTCTAAGCATAAAAAAGCACGGGTTTGGGATTTGTTCCGCCTTTTTGAACGGGGTTGTGGAACATCAAAGCTTGGAAGCAGGAATCAAAAACAACAATAATTTTCATTTTCCGAAGCATGCCCCGGCCATCATATGCATTGGAAACGGTACCGGTATTGCGCCTTTTTTGGGGATTATGGATGAAAACCATAAAAAGATTCCAATTGAGCTGTACTGGGGAGGGAGGACAAAGGATTCCATAGCCCTCTATAAAGAATATTTGGACGAGGCGTTGCGCACCAAAAAACTGACTGATTTCCATCTGGCGTTATCCCAAGAAGAAAGGGACAAAATATATGTGCAGCGATTGTTGGAAAAGGATGCAAAGAAACTCGCCCAAAAACTCGAATCTGGTTGTGTTTTTATGATTTGTGGTTCCATGGCCATGCAGAATGCCGTTCTGGAGGTTTTGGAAGAATTGGCGGCCACCATACTTCGGAAACCCCTTAGCGAATTTGAACATAACGGCCAATTAAAGATGGATTGTTATTAAGTCAGTTCCGAAGTCTTGGATTTAAAGAGATAGTAGTTCGTTTTGCGAACCAGTAATCGCATACTACTTAAATCCTCCCGTATTATAAATATTATTTAAAATAAGTCTAGATAAAGTTTGTATTTGGAGGCGGCTTGGATATCTTTGCCCGGTTAAATCTAATCAATCTAAATAAACTTAAATAAATGAAGAAGTTTTTTTTGCCCCTGTTGCTAGTGACCCTAATTTGGTCCTGTTCGGATGATGAAGATAATGGTGACATCGCGATCGATCCGGACTTTACGGTGCCTGCCACCTACGTTTTTGAGCGTAACGGGGAATCCACAGTTAGCTTTAGCGGGCAAACCACTCGTTTGTTGATGGCCAGCGAAATCCTTTCAAAATTAAGGGACAATACGTCCACGGAGGCAGAAATAGATGCGGCCTTTGCTCACCAGCAGGGTACGGAGAATTTCAGTGAAGCTGATTTGAATGCTTCAGATAAGCAGATTCGAAATAAAACTGCCGGTTCTTATTATTTCAGCCAAGTGGCACCATCCATGACTTCAGTTACCATTAAAGCCGATTTTGATGGATACATTACCGAGCAGGTTGAGGATGTATTTCCTTTTTGGAACCAAGTTGCTACCGAAGGTAATGCGGGCCAATTGCCCGATGGCTCTTCAACACGCTACGTAAACGGAAGGGGACTGGAACTGGATCAAGCCTTTATCAAAGGTTTGACCGGCGCATTTGTGGCAGATCAAATCGTTAATAATTACACCAATCCCAACCAATTGGCCCAATTTGAGGACGACAATGATAATGAGGTCATTGTAGATGGTCAGAACTACACGGATATGGAGCATGACTGGGACGAGGCGTATGGTTATTTCTTTGGTGTAGTGGATAATAGTGAAAATCCAATAGCCGACATAGATGCCGTTGATGATAATCCGGATGAATTTTTAGCAAAATACCTGGACAATGTTGAGGCGAATTTCCCAGGTATTGCCCAAGATATTTTTGATGCCTACAAAGCAGGTAGAACGGCTATTCTAAATAAGGATTACGATGAGCGGGATGCTCAAGCCGACATCCTAAGGGAAAAAATTGCCATGCTGGTTGCGGTAAGGGCTGTTCACTATCTCAAAGCAGGTAAAGCTGGTTTAGGGGGCACTCAGCCAGGTACTACCTTCCACGATTTATCTGAAGCATATGGGTTTATTTACAGTTTACAGTTTTTAAGAATGCCCGGTACTGCTGCCGAGTTCTATTTCTCAAGGGATGAGGTTTTGGAATATTTGGATACCATTTACAATACGCCAACCAATGGTTTTTGGAATGTGACTGCGGATAATCTGGACACTGTTGCCGAAGCCATCGCTGCCAAGTTTACTTTTACCGTTGCGGAAGTAGACTAATTATTGAGTGTCATGGGACCATTGCGAGCGCTATGAAATGAATAAACAAAGGATGCAATATATTTGCGGCTTGCGTCCTTTGTTTTGACGTGTTTTAATTTTAAAAAGAATGTTATGAATAGGAGATTTTTTTGGATCATACCCGTACTTCTGGGCCTTTTTATTTGGGCCTGTTCCTCAGATGGTACGGATGATACGAATGGAGGTGCTGATGATGATTTAGGTTTGACCGATGATGATGGGGCATCGGTAACCTTTGAAAGGGGGGTGATGTTGACCAATTGGGCCGATAATATCATAATTCCCTCCTACAATGGGTTTTTAACAACTTTTGCTTCTTTTAAAACGGAATTTGACACCTTTCAAAATGACAGGAACGAAGCGAACTTAACCAACCTGAGACAAACGTGGATAGCTGCCTACAAAAGCTGGCAATATGTTTCCATGTTTGAAATAGGCCCTGCGGAAGAAGATGGGCTACGATTGAACATCAACACCTATCCAACGGATTTTGAATTGATAGAAAGCCATATTGCGAGTGGATCCTACAACTTTGAACTGCCTTCCAATCGGGATACCAAAGGGTTTCCTGCCCTGGATTATCTGCTCAATGGTATTGCGGATTCCGATGCGGAAATTGTAGCGATGTATACGGATCCAACCACGGGTGATGCGCATATCACCTATGTTCAAGATGTGATGGACGACATTGAGACCAGGGTGACCAGTGTGCGTGATGCCTGGCAAAATGGGTATCGCGATACTTTTGTGGAAAATGATGGAGCCTCGGCAACGGCTTCCGTAGATCGCTATGTAAATGATTTTATATTTTACTATGAAAAGTTTTTGAGGGCTGGCAAAATGGGTATTCCATTGGGTGTTTTTACGGGAACTGCGGCACCCCAGACCATTGAGGCCTACTATAATGAAGGGTTGAGCAACGAGCTGTTTTTGGAAGGATTGGATGCGGTACAAGGTTTTTTTAATGGAAAACACTTTGGATCCGCCCAGACCGGGGAAAGCCTGGCGTCCTACCTCCAAAATCTAAACACACTTAAAGACGAAGAAGCACTGGATGAGCTCATCAATCTGCAGTTCAATACGGCACGGGATATGGTCTCGGCCTTGGGTGCCTTTAAAACCGAAATTGAAGATAGCCCCGCTGCTATGTTCCTGGCTTATGACGAAGTACAAAAAGCAGTTCCCCTCTTAAAGGTCGATATGGTTTCCGCAATGAGCATTAGCATTGATTTTGTGGATGCCGACGGTGATTAATGGCAGTACACTTTTCAAAATATATTGAACACTATACGGAGGCCGCCCCCTTGGCGGTCTTTCGTATTTTTTTTGGTGTCATGATGTTGGCCAGCATCATTAGGTTTTGGGCCTACGGTTGGATTGAAAAACTGTACCTGGAACCTGATTTTCACTTTTCGTACTATGGTTTTGAATGGATAAAACCCTTAGGAAACTGGACGTACGTCCTTTTTTTTATTTGTGGACTTGCCGCATTTTTTATCGCATTGGGACTACGCTATAGAGTGGCCATGATTACCTTCTTTTTGTCCTTCACGTATATTGAATTGATGGATAAGACCACCTATCTCAACCACTACTATTTTATAAGTCTACTGTCCTTTTTAATGATTTTCCTTCCCGCAGGAAGCTACTTTTCGCTGGATGCCAAATGGAATGAAAAGATCCGTTATCAATACATCCCCAAATGGAATATTGATTGTATAAAGCTCTTGTTGGGCATTGTTTATTGCTATGCCGGTTTGGCAAAACTAAATTCCGACTGGCTTTTTGATGCCATGCCCTTAAAAATCTGGTTGCCCGCAAAGTTTGATATTCCGGTTATTGGAGCCCTAATGGGAAGGGAATGGGTGCAATATGCCTTTAGTTGGGGGGGTGCCCTCTACGATTTGCTCATCCCGTTTCTATTGTTATGGAAGCCCACCAGGAGTTTTGCCTTTGTACTGGTCGTTATCTTCCATGTCCTGACAAGGATACTTTTCCCCATTGGCATGTTCCCTTACATTATGATCGTGTCGGCATTGATCTTTTTTGATGTAGGACTGCACAAAAGGATCTTGAACATAATCGCCAAGGTTTTAAAGATCCAAACGGCTGTTTTTGACAATGGAAAACGGTGGGTACATCCCAAAAATTCCCTAAAGGGCATAAAGTACGGTATTATAATAGCCTTTTTTGTGATTCAATTCCTCTTTCCCTGGCGCTATCTGGGATATCCCGGGGAACTGTTTTGGACAGAGGAGGGCTATCGGTTTTCATGGCGGGTCATGTTGATGGAGAAATCAGGTTATGCCCAGTTCAAAATTGTGAATCAGGCCACGGGAAAATGGTTCTATGTGGACAATTCGGATTTTTTGACGCCCTTTCAGGAAAAACAGATGAGTTTTCAACCTGATTTCATTTTGGAATATGCGCATTACCTAAAACAACACTTTGAAGGGCAGGGACATAGGGATATTGCCATATACGTAGAGAGCTATGTAACCCTAAACGGCAGATTGGGCAAACCTTTGATTGATCCCGAGGTGGATTTGACCAAGGAAAAAGAATCGTTCAAACATAAAGATTGGATTTTACCATTTGAAGATGAGATTAAGGGCATATAGTTTTTTTGTCATTTTACTTTGTACGCTATCCTTAGTAGGGCAAACACAAATTTCAGGAAGGGTTTTGGACCAAAGTGGAAGGCCCATACCGGAAGCCGAGGTCTATTTAAAGGAACCCCAGATTTTACGGATGACGGACGAAGATGGACGCTTTTTGTTCAACGAAATTTCCGGAGGAAAATATACCCTGATCGTTTTTGCCCTGGAATTTCAGGTATATGAGCGGGAGTTGCTTTTCAGTGATGCATTGGAAGTTGAAATTGGGCTGCAGCCCATTGGGGAACAACAGCTCGATGAGGTTACCCTCACCCAGGAACGGGAGAAGGTTTTTGCACTCCAAAAACTAAAAACCGTTGAGGGCACTGCGATTTATGCCGGCAAGAAAAGTGAAGTGGTCCTGGTGGAAAACCTTACGGGAAACCTTGCTGCCAATAACCCGCGACAAATCTATAATCAAGTGGTTGGGCTCAATATCTTTGATTATGGTGATGCCGGATTACAATTGAACATAGGGGGTAGGGGACTGGATCCCAATAGGACGGCCAATTTTAACGTCAGGCAAAATGGGTATGACATTAGCGCGGACGCCCTGGGCTACCCCGAAAGTTACTATACACCACCTGCCGAGGCCCTATCGGAGATACAAGTGGTGCGTGGGGCAGCATCCCTGCAATATGGGCCACAATTTGGGGGATTGATCAATTTTAAGTTCAAAAAACCCCATAGGACCAAGAAAATTGAGCTGGTCTCGCGCCAAACACTGGGCTCTTTTGATTTGTTTACAAGTTTTAACAGCCTGTCGGGAACGGTTGGTAAGTTCAGTTACTACACCTATTTCAATTACAAGGAAGGAAGCGGGTTTCGGCCAAATTCCGATTTTAACAGTAGAAACTATTTTGGCCATTTTGGATATGCGCTGTCCGATAAAACAACCCTGACCTTTGAGGCCACGTTGTTGAACTATTTGGCAAAACAACCGGGAGGACTTACCGATTTACAATTCCAGGAAAACCCGGATTTCAGTAATCGGGACCGTAATTGGTTCAATGTGGATTGGAATGTATTTACATTGCGCCTGGAACATAAGTTTTCGCCAGCTACAGATTTTAGCACCTATATCTCCACCTTGGATGCCTCTCGCAAGGCACTGGGGTTTAGGATAAATCGAGTATTTCAGGAAGATGATCCCGCTGAACCACGTGAATTATTGGTAGATGATTTTCAGAGTATCTCCGCAGAATCCAGATTGCTGACCAGGTATTCGCTTAGTGGTGAAAATTCCGTTTTGCTGATTGGGGCAAAATATTATCAGGCTTTTAATGAGCAGCGGCAGGGGCCGGGAACAGCCGCTGCAAATGCAGATTTTACCTTTGCAGATGGTCAGTTTCCAAATTATGAACGACAATCCCAATTTGATTTTCCCAACAGAAATGTGGCGGTATTTGGCGAAAATATTTTCAATATCACTGATAAGTTTTCGGTCACCCCCGGTTTTCGCTGGGAATATATTAAAACAGAGAGCGAAGGCGGTTTTCGCCGTATAGTCCTGGATCTGGCGGGAAACCCCTTGCTTAATGAGGAGATTCCTGACAATAGGACCTTTGAACGGAATTTTTTATTGCTGGGTATAGGCGCTTCTTTTAAAGCTTCACCGTCAATTGAATTATATGCTAATTTCTCTGAAAATTACAGGTCAGTCACTTTCAATGATATTCGGGTAATAAACCCATCTTTTGTCGTAGATGAAAGTATTTCCGACGAGGATGGTTTTACAGCGGACTTGGGCATACGCGGAAGATGGAAGGACCATTTGGTATATGATATTAGTGCATTTGGACTTGCTTATAGAGATAGAATTGGAGAGGCGCAGTTCACAGATGTCGATGGGTCTGTGAAACGAAGGCGTGGTAATGTAGGAGACGCTTTTATAGTTGGTCTGGAGACTTTTGCAGATTGGAACGTAAAAGAGTTGCTCTTTCCGTCACTGGAGAAAGTAAAACTTAATTATTTCGTTAATCTTGCACTGACGGATTCGGAGTATACGGATGTTGCCGAAAATAGCAATAATGCACTCGGTAAGAAAGTGGAGTTCATCCCAGAAATCAACATGAAAATGGGACTTAACTTTGGCTACGGAAATCTTTTGGGAAGCTTACAATACACCTATATTTCAGAGCAGTTCACGGATGCCACCAATGCGGATCCACTTTTTGGCAATGACCCAGGTGCCGGGGTGGTAGGTATCATTCCTTCATACGATATCATGGATTTTTCGTTTTCCTATACCTGGAAAAAGCTAAAACTGGAAACAGGGATCAATAACCTATTGGACAATTCGTATTTTACCCGTCGGGCAACGGGGTATCCCGGTCCTGGAATCATCCCTGCCGAACCAAGGACTTTTTATACTACCTTACAGCTCAAACTGTAGCAACCTAAAAAATGAAACTTGTAAAACGAATTTTAGTCGGATTGTTGATAGTATTGGTACTCCTTCAGTTCTGGAGGCCCGAAAAAAACGTATCCACTGAAAATGTGGTGGCCGATTTTGAGGCCCAAACACAACCTTCCAGTGAAGTAGCCCAGATCTTGGAGCAAAAATGTTATGATTGCCATAGCAACAATACGGTCTATCCCTGGTATGCCGAAGTAGCCCCCATCTCCCTGTGGATCGATGGTCATATCGAAGAAGGTAGGGAACATTTCAATGTTTCGGATTGGGCTTCATGGGATTTGGAAAAGAAGGACCACAAAATGGATGAACTCGTCGAAGAAGTGGAAGAAGGACACATGCCGGAGGATTCCTATACCTGGATGCATGGCAAACTATCACAGGAAGAGAAGGAAATGTTGATGGCTTGGGGAAGGAAGGTACGGACGGAATTGACCGAGTAGTGGCCGGATGACCCCGATCAAATCATTCAATTTTCCATAAAGGCGTAGTCAATATCCGCAGTACTGAGCCATTGAAACGTCTTTTTTTGGGTCAGTAGTTGTTTCAGTTCCTCCAACTCTTGCGCATTGATCATAATCATAAGGTGATTGGTGTTTGTGGGAATGGGTATTTTCCTCTGATGTAGGGAATCGCTTAACTCCGTTTCCCAAAAACCTACATCCAGTTGATTTAAGTAGGCGACGAACTTTTCCAATTCCCATTCGTACAACTCAAAACAAAGGTTATTGAATGCAAAATGAAACAACTTGCTGTGATGACAAAAACTCAATGTCCCGTTTTTGGTCCGGTTGAGTACGCTTTGGGATGGACACATGGCTATTATTTTATTCAAAAATAAGATTATTTAGAATTATTATAAATAAAATTGACTTAAAATTACCATAATTCCAGGTCTTTCCTTTGAACCGCGAATTTGTGGTATATTTGCACGCAATTAATCCTTAATTGCTATGGAATTCCACCAAAATAAGATAGTAGGGGAAGGCCTCACCTACGATGACGTCCTTTTAGTTCCAGCTTATTCGCAAGTTCTGCCCAGGGAAGTGAGCATCATCTCAAAATTTACCAGGAACATTTCCATAAACGTTCCCGTGGTATCTGCTGCCATGGATACGGTTACGGAATCAAAAATGGCGATTGCCATGGCAAGGGAAGGGGGCATTGGTGTGTTGCACAAAAACATGACCATGGCCCAGCAGGCTGCTAAAGTACGGAAGGTAAAACGGGCTGAAAGTGGAATGATATTAGATCCGGTGACACTGCCTTTGAACGCCCAGGTAAAGGACGCGAAAGCCAGTATGAAAGAACATAGCATTGGGGGAATTCCCATTGTGGATGATAAAGGAAAGCTTGTAGGTATTGTGACCAATCGTGATTTGCGTTTTGAACGCAATAATGACCGACCGATTACGGAGGTAATGACTTCAGAAAACCTGGTAACCGCGGATGTGGGCACTACCTTGACCGAAGCGGAGGATATTCTACAGGAAAACAAAATAGAAAAACTCCCGGTAGTGGATAAGGATAATACCCTAGTGGGATTAATAACCTTTAGGGACATTACCAAATTAACCCAAAAGCCCATCGCAAATAAGGACAGATATGGCCGTTTAAGGGTTGCCGCTGCCATCGGTGTAACCCCTGATGCCGTTGATAGGGCGGGGGCCTTGGTCAAGGCAGGTGTGGACGCCATTGTAATTGATACGGCGCATGGCCATACCAAAGGGGTGGTGAACACACTTAAAGAGGTGAAGGCCCAATATCCTGAACTGGATGTGATTGTTGGCAACATTGCTACCGCAGAAGCCGCCCGTTATTTGGCGGAGGCAGGTGCGGACGCGGTGAAGGTAGGAATAGGGCCTGGCTCCATTTGCACCACCCGTGTGGTTGCTGGGGTTGGATTTCCCCAATTTTCGGCAGTGCTGGAAGTGGCATCGGCATTAAAGGGAACTGGGATTCCGGTCATTGCAGATGGAGGGGTACGCTACACCGGGGATATTCCAAAAGCCATTGCCGCCGGTGCAGATACCGTGATGTTGGGATCTTTGCTTGCGGGAACAAAGGAATCCCCGGGAGAAACCATTATCTATGAAGGCCGTAAGTTCAAAAGCTATCGAGGTATGGGTTCGGTTGAAGCCATGAAGGAAGGCAGTAAAGATCGCTATTTCCAAGATGTAGAGGACGATATCAAAAAACTGGTTCCGGAAGGCATTGTAGGCCGTGTTCCCTACAAGGGGGATTTATATGAAAGTATGCACCAGTTCATTGGAGGACTAAGGGCAGGAATGGGCTACTGCGGTGCCAAAGATATTAATGCGTTACAGGAAAATGGACGCTTCGTCAAAATCACCGCAAGTGGTATTAAGGAGAGTCATCCCCATGATGTAACGATTACCAAGGAAAGCCCAAATTATAGTAGGTAAAATTAACTGTTTCGACTACTTGGTTTACCACCTGAGGGTTATCTTTGTATAGACCTAAACCAACTTTCCTATGCTAAATTTTGAAAGGACTTTTTTAAGTCTGTTTCTACTGTGTTCTTTGCTCTTTAGCTGCAGTAACGACTCTGAAACCCCCGAAGATGATTCCAATCCAATAACAGATGATGAACCTATTGCCGTTGATGAAACTCCGCCAGTAATAGTTTTACCCCAAATACCGGAAATACTGGAGGTCAAAACGGATTTAAGGTTTCGAATTGAGGATGAATCCGACCAGGTGAGTACTTCAATACGCCTAAATGGTGTCGAAGTTTTTACATCCACGGAAAAAGATTTTGTTTTTACGTTAAATCCATTTGATTACAACATAGGAAGTACCAAGTTAGAAGCTGTTTCTTCGGATTTCGACGAAAACGAGAACACACAAACACTTGATTTTGAACTTAAAAAGCTGTTGTTGAGAGATCCAAATCCAGTGAATTCCTTAGCGGAGGACGTTTTTGTGGCCTTAAATGATTCCGAACATAAACTCATTGCCCATACGAAAATTGAAACTCTTGACGGAGTGGATTTCTTTGCGGATGATGGTTTTGAGGAACAAGAGATGGTGTATACAAAATACATCAGTAGGTTTAGTGAAGATTTGAATACTCCCCTATTTCTCGACATTGACTCTTTTGCAAACATACCACCAGGAACTATTCTCCCGACCAAGGAAGAGAAAGTCATACCCGTTGGTTTACCGTATATTGTTAAAGAGGTTTCAATTTCTTCGAATCATACGCCAACCATCGGTTCCTATAATGCACAGCTTTTGCCTTCTGGCCTTGTCGACAATATTTATAGTTTTAATTATGTGGAAATATTGGATGATCAACCGGATATCATGTTTTCGCGTCCTTTTGGTGTTGACGATATTGATCAATATGAGTACCTCTTCATAGAAGATTACGATCAGGATACGTATGAAGTGGATGATTTTGTCAAATTAGAGTCTGTTACTTCTTTGTCCATACCGCAAGGGACAGGAGTCTTTGCTTTTTCGGTTGACGGCTATTATTCCGAAGAGGATTATCAAAACTTTAGGCACCATCTCGTGTATGGAAATAGAATTGATCGATCGAGCTTGTCTGGTAACACGGTCAATATTCCAGTGATACCGGAATTTGAGGTTTTTAGCAAGGAGTTAAATATTGATTTGACCGAGAATAAGACCTTCACAACTGTCCAAAAGGGTGTTGACCCCAATTTTTTCATACCTGATTTTGATATCGAGGATAATGGGGATTCGATAACCTTTCAAGGAGATCATGACTATTCCGCTTTTGGATTTCTCTATCAAGACCTTAGTACCTTTAACCAGATCATTTGGGTCTTTACGAATTCCCCAACTGATGCACCATTGCCGATACCATTTGACGGGTTTGAATTTCCTCCGGAAATAAAAACGACACTATCCTTGCGGTCAATCCCAACAGATGTAGCAAATATCACAGAGAATACCAGGATGAGCAGCACCATGTATAAATTTCAATCTCCCACAGATTATTTCAGTATAGTCTTTGAAACGCAGGATTTTAAGAATAACAGGGGAGATGAGTACAGATTGCGTTATGACTTCTGATGAAAATCAAAAAAAGCTATTTTCCAACTCCGGCATAACTTTTCCAGTCCTGTTCTTTATAGATATCTTCCCCAAAATAACGGGCAATCTGCAGGAAAGGGTCAACTTTCTGATATCCAGGTACCGGGGAAAGCATTTTCATATTTTCATCCAAAAAGACAACGGTGGGATAACTCAATCGGTTTTGCAATAGGGCAGCAGCCAATTCGTGGTACCCCCTGCGTCCGGAGGGGACATAATTGAAGGTCCTTCCATCAAATTCTATGGGTTCCTTGCCTTCGGCATTGAATTTGACCATATAAAAGTTTTCCTGCATATATTGGGCAACTTCCGGATTCTGGAAAGTATCCTTGTCCATTTTTTTGCACCAACCACACCAATCGGTATAAACATCTATAAAAACCTTTTTGGTATTTCCTTCGTTTTTGGTCATTGCCACGGCATCCTCAAAGGACATCCAATGGATTTCCTGGGCCGAAATGGAAGTAGCCACTAGTAGGCATAGTGTCAATACAATTGTTCGCATAGTCAAGATTTTGGCATTTTAGTCCTAAGACCGTATCAAAACTAACGAAAATTATGCCAATTTATTTCTGGACGACGGCCTGGGGCAACGGATTGAACAAATCTTTAACATCGACTTGATTCTTAAGGATATCGTCAAAGGTCTCCCTTTCCCGGATCAAGTGCGCTTCTCCCTTGTACCAAAGCACTTCGGCAGGCCGGTACCTTGAGTTGTAGTTACTGGCCATGGTAAAACAGTACGCACCTGCATTTTTAAAGGCCAAAATATCACCTTCGGCTATTTCGTTGATTCTGCGGTTATTTCCAAAGGTATCCGTTTCGCAGATGTAGCCGACAACGGAATAGTATCGTTCCCGGCCCTTCGGATTTGAGATGTTCACAATCTCGTGCTTGGCACCGTAGAGCATGGGACGTATCAAATGGTTGAAACCGGAATCCACTTGGGCAAAGACAGTTGAGGTGGTTTGTTTTACCACATTCACCTTGGTCAAAAAATAACCGGCTTCACTGACCAAAAACTTTCCTGGCTCAAAGGCCAAGGTCAATGGTTGGCCATATTCTTCGCAAAATTGATTGAATCTTTTGGACAGTTTCTTGCCCAACTCTTCGACATTGGTCTGTATGTCCCCTTCTTTGTAGGGCACCTTAAATCCACTTCCAAAATCAATAAATTCCAAGCCTTTAAAGTGCTTTGCCGTTTCAAAGAGGATTTCGGAAGCATAAAGGAAAACGTCAATGTCCAAAATATCACTTCCCGTATGCATATGGATACCATTGATTTTCATATTGGTCAATTCCACAATTCGCAGTAAATGGGGGATTTGATGGATACTAATACCAAATTTGGAGTCAATATGCCCGACGGATATGTTGGAATTCCCACCCGCCATAACATGCGGATTAATTCGGATGCAAACGGGAACATCCGGATGTTTGGCACCAAATTGTTCTAAAATGGAGAGATTGTCGATATTGATTTGGACACCTAAAGCAGCGGCTTCCTCAATCTCTTCCAAGGAAACCCCATTTGGGGTATAAATTATGGATTCGGGCCGAAACCCCGCCATTAGGCCCAGATTCACTTCCTGTATCGATACGGTGTCCAAGCCACTTCCCAGACTATTCATTAAGCGCAGGATGGAAATATTGGAAAGGGCCTTTGCGGCGTAATTTAGCCGAAGGCTCTGTACATCCTTAAAAGCACTTGTTAAACGTTGGTATTGGGCAGAAATCTTTTCAGCATCATAGACGTATACCGGGGCACCATAGGCCTTGGCAATGGAAACTAAGTGATTGGGTTTCATATCTCAATTTTGTTCAAAGCTAAAATAATGGCCTTTGCAGTACAAAATTTAGCATTCTGAATATAAATTTATAACGTTTTGTTGTAAAAATAACAACAAATGATAGTTGTAGCTTATCCATCGACTGCTTATTTTTAGAAAAAAGAATTTTTATGAAACTTCCTCTTTTTCCTTTACAGTCCGTTTTTTTTCCTGGAGAAACTGTTCCACTCCACATTTTTGAGGAGCGTTACAAACAACTGATCAATGATTGCAGGGACGAGGCCATAACTTTTGGCATTCCCGTTTTCATTAATAACACCGTAGAATATGGAACCGAAGTACAGTTGGTTGAAGTTGTAAACACTTATGATTCCGGGGAAATGGATGTGGTCTGTGTAGCACGACAGGTATTTAAGATATTAACGTTTGACAATGAGATGGAAGGTAAATTATATGCGGGCGGCATTGTGGAATTCCTGGACTCCAATAATGATGCGGCCCTTTCCCTAAGGCAAGAAGTGTACGATAAGATGAAAAAGCTTTATGATCTGATGTCCGTACAATTTCCGTCCATTCCGTTGGATAAATTCAATAGCTATGCTTTTGGTCATAAAATGGGTCTTTCCTTTGAGCAGGAGTACGAACTGTTAAAGCTGTCCAATGAGACCCAACGTTTACAGTATATCGCAACGCATTTGGATACCACCACCACTGTTTTGGAACAAATCAACCGGACCAAGGCGGTCATAGAGATGAACGGTCACTTTAAAAATTTCGACCCTTTGGACTTCAAGGACTTTAAGGTAAACTAGCCAGATTTCCTTCCAAAACCCAAACAGTTTCTAAATCTTTGTTTTTAATTATTAATTAAGGTTGCTGTTTCCTATTTTTGTGGCCTTAATTTAACAAATGGACCTATGAACCTTCATGAATATCAGGGTAAAGAGATTTTGGCAAGTTTTGGTGTACGCGTGCAGCGTGGAATAGTTGCCCATAATGCTAAGGAGGCCGTAAACGCCGCAAAGCAATTGACCCAGGAAACGGGAACGGGATGGCACGTTATCAAAGCTCAGGTACATGCTGGAGGTCGTGGGAAAGGTGGCGGCGTAAAGCTGGCCAAAAACCTGAAAGAAGTTGAAGAGCTGGCCGGTAATATCATTGGGATGAACTTGGTGACTCCACAAACCTCTGCCGAAGGGAAAAAGGTACATCAGGTTTTGGTGGCGGAAGACGTATATTATCCCGGCGATAGTGAAACCAGCGAGTTCTATATGTCGGTTTTATTGAACCGCGGTACCGGTAGGAATATGATCATGTATTCCACGGAGGGGGGTATGGATATTGAAGAAGTAGCGGAGAAGACACCACATCTGATTTTTACCGAGGAGGTAGATCCCGCTACGGGACTATTGCCCTTTCAAGCCAGGAAGATTGCATTTAACCTGGGGTTGTCCGGAATGGCATTCAAGGAAATGGTAAGGTTTGTTTCCTCGTTATACAAGGCGTACCGGGAAAGTGATGCAAGCCTTTTTGAGATCAATCCCGTATTAAAGACTTCGGATGATAAAATAATGGCCGTTGATGCCAAGGTCACTATTGATGATAATTCCCTTTACAGAAGAAAGGCCTATGCGGAAATGAGGGATTTGAGGGAAGAGAATGCCATTGAAGTGGAAGCGAGGGCCGTTGGGTTGAATTATGTGGATTTGGATGGTAATGTGGGCTGTATGGTCAATGGCGCAGGTTTGGCAATGGCTACCATGGATTTAATTAAAATGGCAGGTGGTGAACCCGCAAACTTTTTGGACGTGGGCGGAACGGCCGATGCCAAAAGGGTGGAGGAAGCTTTTCGGATCATTCTGAAGGATGCCAATGTAAAGGCTATCCTCATCAATATCTTTGGCGGAATCGTTCGATGTGATCGAGTGGCACAAGGTGTTGTTGATGCCTACAAAAACATGGGGGATTCCATACAAGTGCCTATTATCGTAAGGCTTCAAGGTACCAATGCGGAACTGGCCAAGGAAATTATCGACAGTTCAGGTTTGGCCGTACATTCTGCGGTCCAGTTCCAAGAGGCTGCGGATAAGGTAAAGGAGGTACTGTCCTAGGAACCCACAATAATCAATAAGATCAAAGGAGGCCAATTGGCCTCCTTTTTTTGTTTGGCCAAGACTTTCCTTAAACAGCGGTCAATCATAAAAAGGAGTTAAACTATTGGAATCGTGTAACATAAATAGGGGATATCCCATCTTTTATTTAAAGTCATCAATCATTTTATCAATCTTAAAACAATCCGTCATGAAAAAAAGAAGTGTGCTTTCTGCTGTAGCAATCCTATGTTGTGTATTGCTCGTTTCCGCCAATGAACCAAGAATTGTAACTCCCGAAAAGTCCATCACGGAACAATTGGAAGAAATCCTTTCAGGGACTGCAATAGATGCCGACAAAAAAGATGCTATGGCCCGAGTCCTGTTTACCATCAATTCAGAGGGGAAAATCGAAATTATGGAAATCAGTTCCAAGAGGAAAGACCTCAGGTGGTTTCTCAATAGGAAACTAAAAGGGAAAAAGTTGGAAGTTTCCGATGATACTTATGGGGAAGTATTTGTTGTAAATGTCCGCGTAACTTCCTAATTCGGATACGTATGTGAACAGTGGGGTAATGTTTTTCTAACATTGCCCCATTTTCGATTTCGCTATGATATATCCCTTTGGATGAACAATGGAAGTGGATACGTACCTTTTTTTTAATATTCCCTAAGATTTTTGGATTTTTTAATACGGCCTTTTAAGGCATGGGTGAAGGGAAGGTAAAATCCCAAAATTTTAAATCAAGGTTATCAAATTTAAATATGCATTAAATTGATAGGGAAGGTTACCTTGGGCGGAACAATAGAAGTAATTTTGAATCGACAAAAGAAAAGTGATCGTTTTCATAAAATTGTATTAAAACCATGATTTATTGTAACATTATCATTTTTCACACGTCTTTTTGACACATTCATCAAATCTATCAATCTCAAAAACGAAATCATCATGAGAAAATCCAGTTTGTTTTTTGCCATTGCATTGTTTGTCGTTGGAACCTTATCCGCTACCCCTACGGAAGACCTGGAACCGACAAAGAAATTATCCTATCAAATCCTTAAAATGTTGGAAACCAACTCTTTTGACATTAAAGACGACATGGTTGCCGATGTACGCTTTACAATCAATAAAGAGGGTGAGATTGTGGTATTGTCGGTTGATACCGAGGTTGAGGTATTGGAAAACTTTGTAAAAGCACGATTGAACTATCAAAAGGTGGAATTGGAAAACGCTAGGGAAGGGCAATTGTACACCGTTCCCATACGAATTACAGTCTAAGAAACTGTGATTATCTGAGTTAGTTATGGAAATCCTGGGCATCCCCCAGGATTTTTTTATTATACGAAATGGCTTTTTAAACAGTTATTATAGTGTAAATCGAAACCATGAATTCCTACCAAGAAAAGTTGAGCATCCTCAGTGAGCTTATTGCATTTGCCCGGGTGGACTATAAAATGAAGGATGATGAATACGACTTTTTGTTAAGTGTGGCCAATTTAATGGAGGTCAAAAAGTCATCTTTGGATGATCTTCTTAAGAATAAGACCGAAATATCCATTCCCAGAACGCAAACCGATCGTATAGTTCAATTCCACCGATTATTGCTCATGATGAACATTGATAATGAGCAACATAAAAAGGAAATAGAAAAACTACATAATATTGGATTATGGATGGGCCTCCCGCCCTCTGCCATCTCCCAAGTTTTGGAAGTTATGCACCAATACCCCAATAAGGCGGTGCCCCCTAAAGTACTACTGGACATTTTTAGGGCCCACTACAACTAATATGCCATTATGACACTTTCGTGCGCGGTAAAACTGCCATAAAGGCAGCTTTCTGTTACTGGTATAGCTTTTGTCCAATACCTGATGAGTTTAATTTTAAAAAGCGATTACCATGTTAACTAAAAGAAACAATTTGATATTACCAAGTTTGATGAATGATTTCTTCAAGCCAGATTGGTTTGGGGGAATGGATACGTTTGCCCACGTCCCTGCTGTAAATATTAGGGAAAACGAAAGGGATTTTATGTTGGAATTGGCAATTCCTGGTTTTAAAAAGGAAGATTTTAACATAGAAATAGACAACGAAGTCCTTACCATTTCATCCCATACTAAAGCGGAGCATACCACTAAGGAAGAAAATTATACAAGAAGGGAATTTTCAACTTCTGCATTCAGGCGTGCGTTCACCTTGCCTGAAACTGTGGACACGGATAAAATCGATGCTGTTTATGAGGCTGGGGTTTTAAAAGTGACCCTTCCTAAAAAAGAGGAGGCGTTCCCCAAACCAAAACGTCTCATTGAAATAGGATAAGAATTTATGGCACCAACAAAAGGTGTTTCATAAGGTTGGTTTGTTTAGTTGGTTAAGGAAAACGCCGCATTTGCGGCGTTTTTCTTTTTTAATCTTGCTCTTGGAGCATTTTTATTTCGTCCCTGAGTTTGGCGGCTTCCATGAAATTAAGTTCTTTGGCCGCTTTCTCCATGGCCTTTCGCTTGTCCCTAATTATTTTTTCTTTCTGTTGGGGTGTTAAGTATTCCAAATCGGGTTCCGCAGCACGTAGGGCTTCTTTTTCAAAATGATAGGTCGAAACCGAATTTTTGGCCAACGCATTGTCCAGGCTTTTGTTCAAGGCTTTGGGGACAATATTGTTTTCCGTATTGTAGGCCATTTGTTTTTCCCGTCGATAGTTGGTCTCGTCAATGGTTTTTTGCATGCTGTCCGTAATCGTATCCGCATACATAATGGCCTTTCCGTTTAAGTTTCGTGCTGCACGGCCAACAGTCTGGGTCAGGGAACGATTACTGCGCAGAAAACCTTCTTTGTCGGCATCCAAAATCGCAACCAATGACACCTCGGGCAAATCCAACCCTTCCCTAAGAAGATTTACGCCTACCAGGACATCAAAGAGGCCCTTACGTAGATCTTGCATGATTTCCACACGTTCCAAAGTGTCCACATCACTGTGGATATAACGACAACGGATGTCTATTCTGGTGAGGTATTTGACCAATTCCTCGGCCATACGTTTTGTCAATGTAGTGACCAAGGTACGTTCATCCAATTCCACCCGTTTTTGTATTTCTTCGATCAAATCATCTATTTGATTAAGACTTGGCCTTACATCGATCTTGGGATCCAAAAGTCCAGTTGGGCGTATCACCTGTTCCACATATACCCCTTCACTCAGTTGTAATTCATATTCGGCCGGAGTTGCACTTACATAAATCACCTGATTTTGGAGCGCTTCAAATTCCTCAAATTTCAATGGTCTGTTATCCAAGGCGGCAGGAAGTCGAAAACCGTATTCCACCAAATTTTCCTTTCGGGAGCGATCACCGCCGTACATGGCATGTACCTGTGGAATGGTTACATGACTCTCATCAATGACGATAAGATAATCATCGGGAAAATAATCAAGTAAACAGAAAGGCCGCGTTCCAGGCTGCCTGCCATCCAAGTATCTGGAGTAGTTTTCAATTCCGGAACAGTATCCCAATTCCCGGATCATTTCCAAATCAAAATTGGTACGTTCTTCCAACCGTTTGGCTTCCAATGGCCTTCCTATTTGTTTAAAATAATCCACTTGGTTGACCAGGTCGTCCTGAATTTCCCTAATGGCATTTTGAAGTATATCCGGGGAAGTCACGAACATATTGGCCGGATAGATATTTAGGGTATCATAAATTTCTATGACCGAATTGTTGTGGGGATCCAAGGCCTCGATCTCTTCAATTTCATCTCCAAAAAAATGGATTCGGAAAGCATGATCGGCATATCCGGGAAAAACATCGACCACATCGCCCTTTACCCTAAAGTTTCCATTCCTAAAATCCGCTGTAGTCCTTGAATAGAGGCTTTGTACCAGTTGATGTAGAAATTTTGTTCGGGAAATGACCTGGTCCCTATGGATGGAAATGACATTTTTTTGAAATTCAACAGGATTTCCAATACCATAAAGACAAGAAACGGAAGCGACTACCAACACGTCCCGTCTACCGGAAAGTAAGGAGGAAGTTGCGCTCAAACGCAACTTTTCAATATCCTCGTTTATGGAGAGGTCCTTTTCAATATAGGTACCACTTGTGGGAATATAGGCCTCTGGCTGGTAGTAATCATAATACGATACGAAGTATTCGACGGCATTATCAGGAAAAAATTGCTTGAATTCGGAATACAATTGGGCAGCCAAAGTTTTGTTATGGGCCAGGACCAAAGTGGGCCGTTGTACTTCGGCCACTACGTTGGCCACTGTAAACGTTTTTCCAGAACCGGTTACCCCCAACAAGGTTTGATGGGCATCTCCCGAAGAAATCCCATTGGACAATTGCTTTATGGCTTCAGGCTGGTCTCCGGTAGGTTTGAAATCCGAAACTACTTTAAACTTCATTAAGTAAATGTACGAAAGGGGTGGGAAATCTAGCGTTTGAGGGTAAAGAAGCCTTTAAAGACTTTATTTTCATCATCAATGGCCCTAAACCAATATCCTCCTGAAGGAAGGGGTCTGCCATTTATAGTACCATCCCAACCTGGTGCATCTGATGAAAACTCCGAAAGAAGTCTTCCAAACCTGTCGTAAACTTGAATACTTACCAAGGCAACGGGCTCACCCTCCTGGGGTTGTTTAAACTGCCAAAATTGATTGAATGGATCGCCATTTGGCGTAAAAAACTTGGGAAATCCCTCTACGATGAGGTTTTGCTCAAATGTCTCCTGTGCAATGCCACAACCATTTTTGTCCCTAACATAAATGGTATGGGTTCCCGGGGCAATTCCCCTAAAAACGGTATCGTCTTGATAGGGACCGTCAATATTATCAATGGCATATTCATAATCCCCGGTTCCGGAAACTTGGACCGTTACGTCCAATCCCAAATTTGTATCCCTAATATCAAGCCCATCGATCGTGGCAATTTCCGATGCTATTACGGTAAATTCCAAAATTGTGGGACATTCGATGAGCTCTCCTGGTTGTGAGGCAATGGTATACCCTTCCAAAAAATAATCCCCAAGTTCATCAATGGTGATTTCCGTATCTTCCGAAAGCAAAATTTCGTTATCAAATTGATCAATACGAAACCATCTATAACCATCAGCCCCCTCCGGTGCGGTAATCCTGAGGGGGTCGCCGTTTTCACAAAAGGAAAAAACATCCGGTAATTCCAAATCCGGACTCAACGTAACCAACTCCCCCGTGACCCTATCCAAAAAGGGACCGCATCCCAATATGGTGGAAAATGATTCCTGACTACATCCTATGGCATCTCCGGATTCATTGAAGGGAACAATGGTGATGAAAAATGTCTGATTGGGCTCAAAGTTCAATACAAAGGTGCTATTTGTGGTAAACACTGCATTATCAAGTACATCGTTTTCTGTTGGGGTGGTTCCCAAGGTTACCCTGTAGCGCGTTGCCTCAGGAACGGGGACCCATTCCAGAAAAGGGGTGAGCGGCACATTTATGGCCCCGTCCAAAGGACTTATAAGACTGGTACAACCCGGCAAGGGTGCCGGTTCCCGTGTTGTAAAGCTGAACTCCGTACAATTTTGGGCGCTGCCATTTTCGTTGCGTGGAATTATCCGCACATATATTTCGCTGTTTTCGGGAAATTCACCTAGGGGATTTATCCCTAGGTCCGTAACATTGGTGTTGACAATATCCCCCAATCCAGGTTGGGTACCTATGATGACATCGTAGTTTGTTGCCGTAGGGGCATAATTCCAAACCACATTTGAAAAGACACTTACATCGGTAGCGCCGTCCTCAGGTATTCGTAGGCTTGTACAGTCCGGTGGTGTGGTGACATCTTCAGTAGTAAATGATTGTGAGTCACACACGATATCCTCCTGCCCTTGGAAAAAATCAAGTACTATGGTGACAAAGATTTCGGTGCTCTCGGGCAAACCCTGGGCAGGGGTATACGATGTGGCACTACCTACCGTTACCGTTGCCAAATCACTCGCTCCAGGGGTTCTTCCCAGTAAAATCCGATAACCGGGGATGCCCTGCACAGCCTCCCATGTAATAGTGGCATCCACGGGAACATTTACCTCGCCATCGGCAGGGGAAATTAAATCCGGGCATTCTTGGGAAAAGCCAAAACTACATATGCAGCACGCCAGGAATAGCAGCAATTTTTTTTTCATACAGCATCTTCGTTCGTCTAGGTAAGATACTATAAATCACGCTTTTTTAATAATGCATAGGACAAATAGATGAAAATGAACGTCCAAACGAGAACAATCAGGAACTCATACCAATGGACATAATAATCCAATTCAATGGATTCCCCCACTTGGTCCGCAACGGTCTGTACCGCTTCCAATCGGGTTATAGGTTCCTTGATGAGGTTGAACATGGATTGCAATGGAAAAAAGGCCATCACCCTTTCCGTAGTATCCCCATCGAAAAGTTTCCAACGCATCAATCCCCTGATGATCCCCTCCGAAATCTGCCACAGTATTAAGAACCCCAAAGCAAATGCCGAGCGTTTGACCAGAATGCCCAAAAACAGGCAAAACGAGAAAAAACCGACCAGTTTTATAAAAAAGGCCAGAACAAATTCCAAATCCGAGAATATGATGGAAAGCTCATTGAAATCGGAATACACAAGTCCCAATATAAGGGAGACCACAAATACAAAAACCGTTGAAATGGCTGCAAACGAAAGCACGGTCAGAAACTTGGATAATATGAATTCCTTTTTGGAAAGGCCGTCAATCAAGTTTTGTTTTATGGTTTTGTTGCTGTACTCATTGGCCATCATTGAGACAATGACAATGGCCAAAAAGAGCTTGAAGAATGCGGTGACAAAGGTGTTGAAATGCCAGATATACGGAAAATTAAAGATACCGATCTCGGCCAAATGAAATTTTACCGGGCCAATATCAAATTTTATGGCAGCAATAAGTGCGATGGAGGTTAAAATGATGAAGTAGGAAACGATGAGAACCTTACTTGCCCTATTGTTCCAAAGTTTTATGAATTCTATTTGAAGTAATCTTCCCATGGCTTACGAATTTTTGGTTAAGGTTAAAAATTGCTCTTCCAAACTTTCCCTTCGTTTTACCAGGTGGGACAGTACAATACCTTCTTTAAATAACATCTTGTTCAATTCCTCTGCATCCATCTCTTCTTTCAAATAGGCGGTCAACGTACCATTCCCTCCAACAATGTTCCCAAAACTGGCATGTTTGGACAACACGTCTTTTAACCCTTTCATATCTGCGGTTCTCAATTCAAAGAATCCGTGACTGGCGAGCATACTATCCACAGGACCGGAATACAATTTTTCACCTTTTCTAAGAATGACCACGTGGGAGCAGACTTTTTCCACTTCGTCCAATAAATGGGAAGCCAAAAGTATGGTAGTCCCTTGCGCGGCAATTCTTTTGATGATTTCCCGTATCTGATGTATTCCCGCCGGATCCAATCCATTGGTGGGTTCATCCAAGATCAGGATTTCAGGGTCGTTCAATAGGGCAGAGGCTATGGCAAGTCGCTGTTTCATGCCCAGGGAATAGGTTTTGAACTTACTGTCCTTTCGTTCCAGCAGTCCAACCAATTCCAGTTTTTCAAGAATCTTATCTTCAGAAACCTCCTTGATCTTACAAACCAACTTCAAATTTTTTTCAGCGGACATATAAGGGTAAAAATTAGGTCGCTCAATAATGGCTCCTACTTTTTTTAGGGCGTCATGGGTGGAGGTTGTCCCATCAAACCAGCTGAATTCCCCAGCGGTTCGATTGACTACATTCAATATAATGCCCAGAGTAGTGGACTTACCACTGCCATTGGGGCCTAGGATGCCGTAAACGTTTCCTTTTTCTATGGTGAAGGATAAGTCCTTTACGGCCGTTAAATGCCCAAACTTTTTCGTTAGGTTCTTAACCGTGAGTATGGTTTCCAAGGGAAATATCGTTTTTTTGGTTGATATCTACTTGACGATTGTTTGCCCTAAATGTTACAGCTCATGAAAATAAAACTGCAAATCAAATATACCTGGTCTAGCCCTTGTTCGCCCTAAAAGTAATTCTGCGGTTGGTGATAACGGTGGCCGGTCCCACATTGAGTACAACTTCATCGGAAATTGTAACATTGCATAAATAGGTGTCACTGGTCAATATCACCCTATAAACGTGGCCATTTTTATCGAGGTCTGGAGAAAGAACGGTCAAGGTATTGGTTTGGGTTCCGGAATACGCGGCCCCATCGGAAATATTACTGAAGTTGGAGCCTCCATCCGTACTTACTTGCCACTGGTAACTATCCGTTCCAGAATCGGTAAGGGCAAAAGTACCATCATTATCAATGAATACCCTTTGGTTTGCAGGTTGCACCGTAATTGTTGGTACCGCTCCCGCTTCCTGAAAGTCAAAAATAGTATTGGAATCATTGTCCGCGGGTGATGGATATGATGCCGCGGTCACGGTACCATTACCATTTGTTGGAGGTGGAGTACCAGTACCGTATGCTTCCCCATCACCACCATCTGCATTTGCATTGTTGTAAGCTTCATTGGCATCACTACAACCATCATTGTCGCTATCCCCATCCAAAGTGTCCGGTAGGCCATCACTATCCGTGTCAAGGCCCGCGGCCCAAAGAATGGCATTTAATAACAGGTTCTCTCCAGCTTCATTAAATCCTCCATTTAAATTGGCATGCGGTACAATTACCCGCTTTCCCGGGGCGGTTCCAACCTCCATCGCATCCCCTCCGTTCCAAAGTACTATGGAACCTTCATTGGTGTTGGGGTCTTGACCTAGAACAGTTCCCGTGGTCAAACCGTTTCCAAAGTACGAAGCATCCCCGATGGTATAGGGGGCAATTGGCAATCCATTGGTTATGGGGTGGGTATTTTCAACTATGTTCACAACCGTGGCACTGCCACTTCCTCCGGCACTTGCACCTAAAATTTCGTCATGCAATGCGGGTTCACTGGTAATTACCCCATTGGTAGTGGTAGTTAAATTGGCGGTGTTGGTAAAAGCTGTGTCACTAAATACATCCTCATAAATAAAGGTTACGGCATAATTGTTCGCATCCCCACCAACAGCATCATCAACAACGGTTACCGAATACCCCAAGGCAACAAGCTTATCTATGGTATTTTGCTCCTCCGCACTGGCCGTACCATCCGTTACCCAGAGGATATTGTTGTGATTTGGGTTTTCCACACTGTCCAAAATACCGTCATTGTCATCATCCAGATCGGAGATATCAACAATGCCATCATTATCAAAATCATTGTAAATAGTTAGGGAAACGGAGGGATTGTCCGTGGTAATATTGTTGTCCGTTTGGTCCTGGCTATTGGTTGCGGTGTTTATGATGGGAATAATTGGCAAGGTCGAATTGTTCGGATCGGCAATAGCATTGATCGTAATACGTTCCAACTGACCACTATTAAGTGTGCCTATGGTCCAATTGGGGGACGACCAGGTCCCTAATGTTGGAGTGGTCGACACAACGGAGAGTCCGGTTGGCATTACATCGGTAATCACCAAATTTGTGGCTGGGTCAATCCCCATATTTTCGACGGTAATCGTGAAAACCACCGTGTCATTTTCATTTAAGGGGGTAACACTGGCAGTTTTGTTGACAACGATATCTGGATTGCAATAATAAACCGATATGGAGTTGGAATCATAACTACAGGGTCCCCTGGTGACCCGTAAGTAATAATCACCAGCGTTGGTTGCCGTATAGGTAGGTGAAGTAGCTCCTGGTATCAACACACCATCCCCGTACCATTGGTACGCATCAAAAGTCTCCCCACTCGCAATTTCAAGGATAGCCCCCGGTAAACAACTGTTCCCTGTTATCTGCAGGTCAATATTTGGTACGGTATCAAAGCCCGAATAATAACCTGCAACGCCTCTCGCTCCATTAAAACCAAAGAATCCCACCGCAATAGGCCCTGTGGATTGTACGCTGACATTTCCCGTAAGACTGGGAATATAAAATGTTTTCCAATCGGATGTACCGGCTACGGCAGAGGAGGATGGAAGCGTGACATTGCCGTTTCCATCGGTCACCGTTATACTACTGTCCGGAGTCGTTGTGGCCGCAATGATGGTAACCCCACCGGTTATGGTGATTCCGGCAGCATCGGTAATATTGGGAATATTGTCCATGGTATCCGGTAAAAGGCAGTTTACCGGTGCCACAAAATTCAATCCCTGGGTATAGGCCTGGTTGGATCCCCCCATACATTGGTAGGCATAGACATCCTTGGAGGTTTCCACATACATATTGGCCCCAACGGAGTTTGAGGAGTAATTGCTACTTGGAATTTCAAAGAAATCCCCATCATTTAAGGTCGCTATTGGGGTTGTGGAACCATTGACAAAGATTTGGGTATTGTTTTCGGTGGCAATAAGCAATGGAAATTCCGTCCATCCATTGGCATTACCGTTACCTCTAACGAAAACATATTCCTTGCCCAGCCTATTTTCGGGAACAGGTTGGTCAATGCCTGCATCCCTATTGGATGATCCTGCTTGACGCCCATAGTTTAACGAACCATTGCTAACTACGATGTTTCTATCCGCGACGACAGAAGCACCAATCCATCCGCTTTCATGGGCGGTGGTTGGGGCGTTGCCTATATAGGTCTCAAAGACAAAGGATTCATTGGCATCCAATACAATTTGATAGGTATCGTCGGTAATGCCGGCCCTATTACTTCCGACCCTAAATTCACAATTGGGATCGTAACCAGATAGGGTTATTGTTGTATTATCTTCCGTGGCCATAATCCCTAAAGTATTGGATTTGGAAACATGGCTACCCAGATTGGGTACTCCTCCCCATTTAAAGTCAGTACCCATGGCCACTCGACCCTTCGAGGTCAATGATGCAGCTTGAGAATTCGATCGTCCCCTATAGTTAACATAAAAGTTATTTCCTCCCGGAGCCTCAAAACGCAATCCACTATTGGTCAGGATGATGCCAGTATTTGCATCGTCGACCAGTGTAACGTTGTTGTTGCCATTTCCCAAATTATAGACCGCCGGGCTTGTATTTGAAATTGTGAATGAGGTAATTGGAGTACTGTTGGTTCCTTGATAGACATTAACAGTGAAGGCCGTAGTTTCCGGAGTCGACAGGTATACGGCCTGCTGTTGAATTGCTCCGTTGTTTTGCCCCTGTCTTAAAGGGGGCAAATAGTGCAAATCGCTCAACTGTCCATACCCCAAGGAACAACCAAATAGTAACAGAAGAAGAATGAGTTGCCTCATGGGATCAATGGAGTTTTTGAGGTGTTTTTTGCCACATAAGCTAATTTAGTTATGGAAGGAAACTACCCACAACAGTTTGTTGTAAAGCTTTGTTATTCTGTGGTTATCACGTAAAACGACAACACCTGCAGGCCATCACGGCCTACAGGTGTACAAGATGGTTGTATTTTGTGATTAGCGATAAAGGGTGAAGTTTCCAATAAACTCCCTTTGATCTTCAATTCCGTTCAATTTGATGATATACCAGTAATCCCCCGTGGGTAAATCACTTAATTGGTATTGGCCATCCCAATCGTCTTCATTTCCCCTGAACTGATATAAGGTTCTTCCATATCGGTCGTAGATTTTGATAAAGATGTTCTGGTACTGTCCCATGTTTCTTGGTGCCCAGGTATCGTTATGTCCATCTCCATCAGGAGTAAAGAAATTGGGGATTTCAATATCAATGAATTCCATGAATATTTCTTCAGTTACACTACAGCCGTTTTCATCGGTAACCGTAATGGTATAGGTAGCTGTTTCCGTAATATAGAACTCGGCATTATCAGTTGGGGTTTCATCATTAATGGTAAAGGTATAGTTGCCCGATCCACCCGTGGCCAATGCGGTAATGGTATTGATATCGCTTTCTGTCAGTTGTAATCCCAATGGGTCAAATTCCGTAATACTGAAATCAAAGGTATTGGTGCACCCATTACTGTGCATTACCGTAATGTAATGATCCCCACCGGGAATTCCTTCAAAAGTTCCCTCCAAGACCATTTGGGCGGGGTCTGCCGTATCCAATCCATACAACAAATTACCCATAATGGATGGATCTTCAAATGAAAGACCAACCCGGTTTGAAGTTATCCCGGAATCACACGGATATTCCACAATTGCCTCGCCAGCAAGATTTACACCGGGGCTTACCTCGAACACCTCTGTCACTTCACAGCCATTGGCATCCCTAATGAATACAACATGCGTTCCACTTGGTAGGTCCGTATATTGGAAAACATCCTGGTTGAAATCGGTGTCCGCATTACTGTTCAAGCTGGTAAAATATGGTGCGGTACCGCCATTTATTTCAAGAGTTACCGTACCGTCCGCACTTTCAAAACAGATTTCATCAGTTACTGTTGAAGTAACGGCCAGGGAAGAGGGGGCTATCAAACTAAACTCTACTACCTCAAAACAACCATTACCATCCTGTACAATTACGATGTAATCGCCGGGGGAAAGCTCCTCAAAACTGTTTTCATCATCAAACTGGTTAAGATTGGGGGAAATGGCAAATTGATAATTACCACTACCGCCCTGAACGTCCAGTGTTATACTTCCATCATTGGCATCTGCACAACTAATCTCCGTAATGGTGGGATTGACTACCAAAGGTGTTGGTTCACCAATCAGTACTTGTTCGGAAACTACCTCGCAATCCCCACTTTGAACCCTTACATAGTAGGTGCCAATGGGTAGGTCAGCAAAGGTGCCATCCGTTTGATTGGGCCTTATCTCATCGGTGGTCGCTTGATCTCTAAACAATGCAAATAGATAATTGCCCACTCCACCATCCGCAACTGCGTCAATTAGGGCCGTGCTATCTCCAGTACAGTTTACGCGGGCTGCAGAAGTATCCAAAGTGACCGTAAGGGTTTCAATGGCCTCCACGCCAACTGCATTGGACACTATGGATATACAGTTAAAACTGTCCCTAATATAATAGCGATAACTGTCTGGGGAAGCTGGAACATTTTGGAACAAATGGGTGTCCGATGTTACCATTTCATTCATTGGATTAAACGCACTGCCGTCCAAACTCCATTCATATGGAGCGGTACCTCCAGAGGCTACCAAAAGGAGCTCTGCATTGGTTTGACAGCTTATGGCCCGGTTGGTGACCAATAATGCTTCCACACCGGTGGGTTCCTGAATTTCAAGAACTGGGGCAGTCTCAAACGTACAGCCCATATCATCAGTTACCGAGATACTATAGAAACCTGCCCCCAAATTGTTAAAGGTTGGTGTGGTCTGTGAAACCGAGGAACTCAGCAATACGCTTCCCGAATTGTCATTATAGGTATTCAATACATACCGATAGTTGGTTATCACGTTTCTTGGGTTTAAACTGAACGATATGGAAGCATCCGTATCGCCTTCACAAACTAATGTACTATTTGCGGTGGCAGTACCGGTTATGGGATCGGGGAGTACCAAACTAAAGGCGTCAGTCCCAGTAAATACCTCATTACAGGTCAACGCATCGGTAACACTGATTTCATAATCACCGGCAGTTAATGACTGGAACAAATGGCTGTTCACCGAAGTTACCGTAGTCGTTGTTCCACTCCCTACATGGGTAAGCGCAATGGTATAAGGTGCTTGACCCCCTCTTGGGGCAATCAGGGCGGTACCCTGATCATTGGTGCAGCCTACATCAGTTAAGGCTATTGGGTCCAGGGAGATTGAAGCTGGAGGGGTGGCAATGTTGAAGGATCGCACCTGACTACATTCCGGAAAGGCATCCTGAACAACTTCCACCAAATAATCACCGGCCGGCACGCCAATGGCAACCGTGGGACCAAGATTGGCCGAAGAACCTGTTAAAAACACAGGGCCATCATCCGTACGATCGGTTGGGGTGCCATTGGTATTATAGATATTCCAAGTGAATCCATTTGAATATGTGGCATCCACCATGGTCAATCGAATACTGCCATCATCTCCAAAACATACTACGTCGGCCAGTTTTTCAACGATGATATCAAAAGTATTCGGTTCTTCCACCAAATGTGTAATGATCTGTTCACATCCTGTATTTACATTCAGGATACCAAAAGTGTGTGAACCAGCGCTTAAATCCAGAAACTGGTTGGATGCTTGGTACGTACTCGAGGGTAGCATTCTAAACTGATAATTTCCGGGATGTGTAGCATAGCTGGTCAAACTTCCTACAATATCAATAGTGATATCCTCTCCTGAGTTGCTACAGCTAATGTCCTCATCAACCGTAATGGTAGGTGTCCCCAAAACATCAAATGGGGCAATGGTTGCCGTAGTGGTCCCAAAACAACCGTTATCATCGTAAACATTTATGGTATAAACACCTCCAGCGGGGTCGGTTTCGATATACGTTGCACTTGTTCCGGACTGAACCGTACTTGGGGTTTCCACCGCAAGGGTATTCGGATCGTCCTCTTCAATAAATTCATATCTAATGTAGGTGCCACTGCCTCCTTGGACAAATGGCGCCACATCGTTAACGGTAATTGAAGCATTATTCGTGGTATTGCCCGAAGTACATCCAAATTCGACAACCGTAGGAGCGGGTACCGTAATTGCTGTCGGTTCCGAAATGGTAATTGAGGGGCTGTTTACGCTACAGTTGTTTGTAGCGGAATCACCGGTAACGGTAATGACGTATCCAGCGGCGGTAGTGGTGGGGGCCAATCCCGTAAAAGTTGCGGAATTGCCCGTGGTACTTGTGGGAGCAATGCTTGTTACCACCCCATCCATAGCGGTGATTTCGAAAGTATAGGGTGCCGCTGCCCCATTTGTGGTCGAAATGATAATGCTGCCGTCGCTGGCCCCCAAACAAGAGACATCGGTTACTATGGCCGGATTGAGTGCGGGTTCCACGCGATCAGGTACATTGATTACAAACACCCTATCGCAAATTGGATTGCTTGGGGTATTGGTATCATAAATGGTAATGGTATAATCACCCGCCAGAGGTGCTTGGTAATCAAAACTATGAGCAGGAACCACGGTTTGTGTTACGGCAGGAGCTCCAGCAGTATTGGTGATACTGTATTCGTAATTTCCAGAACCATCAAGTATTTCTATGGCAATGGTCGCCTCTGCTGAGGCGGTACAATCCAATAATTTCGTGAGCGTTGCACTTGCCGATAAAACGGGTTCTACCACAAACCCAATTTGTAAGTCAATACAACCATTGTCATCGGTGATATAAATGTCATAAGTGCCTGGAGAAACATTGCTGAAGACCCCTCCGTTATCTTCGAAGGTCGTAGGAACGGGTGCTCCATTTGAAACCATGGCATAACGAAGGTTTCCGGCAACCGGTATCCCTACAACGGTAACAGCTATTGGAGAAGTACAATTATCCTGTGTCACCGATGTTATGGTAGGATTTGCTGTTAAATTCAATGATACCGTATTCAATACCAAGGGACAACTATACTGATCGTACAAAGTCACCGTATAATTGCCGGCAGGGGAGTTTACGGGAATCTCAACGGGGTTATTGGTAGTTCCATTTATTGTTAAACCTCCAGGGCCGGACACATCATAGGTATAAGGGGCGCCACCACCACCCGAAATACCATTGATTGCTATTAAGCCTGGCAGATTGCATGAAATGTCCCTGGTCTTTACGGCGGTAGCGTTTAATGGGGCCAATTCCGGGACATAAGCATTTTCACTTGCCGCTCTACAGGCGTCGGTGTTGGTACCATCCACTTGAATGATTTCCAAATAGTATTCCCCTTCGGAAAGTGGAACCGAAGAGGTAATCGTATTATTATAGCCAACATTAACCGCTGTTGCGCCACCACCACTTACTTCAATTGGAGTGGTATTGCCGAGTTCATAGATTTCCCAACGCATGTTTGGAAAAGCGGTATCGGGGGTTAAGGTAAAGGTTAGCTCCCCCGTGGTTCCTCCTGAACAAGTCGGTGTGACATCCGTAGCAATTTCAATTGGCAGATTGACAGAGGGTACTTCATTTACATTTACATTACTCTGACGGATACAGTTTGAACCATCTTGAACATAGAAAACGTATGTCCTTCCCGGCACCAGTAGGGGCAAACCGGGCAATGCGGGTGTTGTCGGATCAATGTTTGCCCAAGTATAGGGGGTGCCCGTGGGAATTCTCGCGGTCCAAACCGGTGTAGATGCACCAAAATTGGCTGGATCATCCGTATAGGTATATCTGTAACCAATGGAATCATCCCCCCGGCTACCTTGTACGGTTACCTGTAAGTCATTACAGTCCAATACCTGGGGAAATATGGTGATGTCCAAATCATCCAATGGAAATGGAATGATATACCTGTCAAAATCCTTTTGACAATAAACTCCGGGTGAAACTTCAACCCTTATGGATGGAAATACCTCCGTTCCGGAGAAGGTTGGGTTCGATACAGAACCCCTTAACTCAGTGGATGTCTGCCATGTTGTTCCACCATCATTACTGTATTCAACAGTTCCCGGTGTTCCCGAAGGAGTGGTTATGTTTATGAATTCGAAACCAAATTCGCTTTCAATCGTACTTGTACACGTAGCCGGCAATATGGGTGTTATATCTGCCGTAATTTCCGTAGCGTTGTTAATGGTTACTGTTGAAGATGTAACCGTACAACCATTCACATCGGTAACGGTCACTTCATAATCCCCCACACCAATACCGTTGAAAGCAAGCGTGGTGGTTGAAATATTTGAGTTGCTCCTACCATAATCAATACCATCCGCGGGAGATAAATCAACCAGGGCATAGGTATAAGGTGCAGTTCCTCCCCCAACGGTAACATCAACGGCGCCAAGGCCATCAAAACATAGGGGATCGGTAGGAACAGCGTTTGCTGATAAGGTAGCGACAGGTGTTAGTATAATATCTTCCTGCAGAAAAGAACATAGTGCCGGACCCCCATTGTTATCTTGTACATAGACATCGTAGCCCGCTGGGTTGGCGGTGGCCATTGCATCGGTAACGGTCAGCGAATTTGTTGTGCTGTACAATCCTGCCGGACTTGTGTTGGCGGGTACAATGGCAAAAAGCAATGTTCCGTTCCCTCCAGTAGCGTTTACAGTAATCAAACCATCATTACAGGCACTTAGTTGGGTTACTTCAATAGCTACAATAAGCTGAGGGTTGATGTCAACATTCTGTATGTTTGGTGTATCGGGACATCCGAATTGGTCCCTTACCTCAATATCATAATTTCCCGAGGAAAGTCCTGTAAAGGTGTAACTGGTAGCTCCCACAGGAGAAGGTGCAATCCAGGGACCGCCATCAATTCTAAATTCATAGTTGCCATTGCCTGAGGTGACATTGACCACAATAGTCCCATCATTACTTCCGGAATAACAAGCCGTTGGGGTTACATCAAAGGCAATATTTGCTGGAGGAACAATGGTCACTGGAGTTGTGGATACCACTTCACAACCGTTTTGATCCATCACACGTACCACATAATCCCCATTTGGAACATTGGTGAACCGGGCGTTGGTTTGATATGCGGTCACTATCGCTCCCCCTGAGGTTTCCAATTGATATTCATAAGATGGGTTGCCACCAGTAGCGGAAGCTTCCAAGGTGCCGCCGGTATTGAAACAAGTATAGTCTGCTATTTGCGCCAAGGAAGGAACAATTACCGAGGGTTGCGTAAGCGTAACCGGGAACGAAACAGCACATGAACTATCATCCAACTTTCTTATTTGAAGGGTATACGATCCATCGGCCAGGTTGGCAGCTGTGGTTACCGGTGAGGTCATGGATGTTGTCCACGCAGTACCATCAAAAGAGTATTCAAAACCAATACCCGGGGTGAAATTGGAAACTTCGAACCGAACAAACCCATCAGCGATCCCATTACAACTTGGGTCAATGGTGGATAACAATTGCGCTTCAAAAGCTTGGTCCGCTTCAACAACTACGGTCAAATCCTGTGTTTTTTCACAAACCTCAGGTATTTGGAAAGCGGTAATGTCATCCAAAATCAAATCATTACCATCATTGCTGTTCACATTGGTCCTAAAGACAATGTCAATATCGGTATTGGCTCCTGGATCGAAGGTTATGGTACGTTCGTGCCAATCGGTATTGCCCGTGTTTTTCGGAATTTCCGGGGCTACTTCGGTGTAAATAACCGTTCCCGTATTGTCCAGGATTTCAACCAGTACTTCTGGGTTGTTCCCAACCCCGGAAAGGTTCATAAGGTTATAAGCCCAGAAATTTAGGGTGATTTCTTCATTGGGCAATACTTCAATATCCCGTTTTGCCCATAAAATATTATTCAATTGCGGATTGCCGGTATCCGAGAAGGTACTTACATCTATTGATAAAAATCTACCGTCGGTCAACCCAGTATGATCTTGTGGACTTGTCCAAAAAGAAACAGGATTGGTGACAAAATTTGTGACCGTGTACTCCCCGTTCACCAGAATTCCGGCGGGACCCCTATTACAATTGGTAAGTGAACCGTCTTGGGGCTCAAAACAATAATCGGAACCAATTTCTGCTATCTGGGTAGTTGGACCGGCTCCAAAATTTTCGAAGAACAGAGTAGTCTGATTTGGAGCTATAGTGCTGGAATATCCTACGGTTATGGTATGGGTACCGTCCGGCACATCACTAAATATATTGTTGTTGACCGTCCAGGTTGGAGGCACGGTGTACGTATAGTCAAAATCGGTAGTGTTCGATGATGAAACGGTAATGGTTCCCAGGCCATTGCAATCATAGTCTATGGCATAAGATAAATTTGGATCTGGAGCAACGGTTGGAACGGTCAAGTGCATGGGAAACGTACAGCCTAGGGCATCCCTTACCACCAATTGGTAGTTTCCAGATAACAGGTTTCTTTCATTTAGCGTTCCAAAACTGCTTCCGCCATCAAAACTATATTCATAGGGGGCCTGCCCACCACTGGCATTCAGGATCTTGACCAATGCCCCGCTTGAGTTGCAGGATGCATCTTCCACGATAGCTGCAGAAGCCGTTAGTCTAAAGGGTTGGTCAATTTCGTAATCCAAGGTTTCAATACATCTGGATGTAGGTGTGCCACTGGAATCCATTACTGTAATGGTGTAGAAACCAGCGGGCAGATTAACAAACGTATTGGCCATTTGATACGTGGTACCGCCATCCAAACTGTATTGATAAGGGGCGGTCCCCCCTGTTGCGGTTACCGTTAAGGTCGAAGTGGCCGAATCGGCGCAAACAATGGCGGAATGGGAAGCTGAAATGGAAACCGTTCCCAGATCTTGTATGGTTACTACGTTGGAAAATGCGCTGCAGTTATTCCCATCAAAAACTATGAATTGATAGTCACCGTCTTCATTTGGAAAATACGTTTCCGGTGTACCCCGGTAACCAAACAAAAAGTTGGTTGTACTTTGTTTGGCGGAATTGGGAACATCAGCAGGGGTGGCATATAATGGTACGCCATCTTTTGCCCAGATGGCCATCCCATAATCAGGATTGGGACTTCCACCGTTTGGAGTTAAGGTAATCACACCCGCGTTACAGGTAATATCCGAGGTGGTCACAGCGTCCAATGTCAGTTCTGGAACTTCCCCAACCGTTACATTTTGCGTATCTGAACATCCATCATCCGTGGTAGTGATTACAATGTAGTCTCCAGGGTTGACATCATTAAAGGTGTATGTATTGTCATTTGATGCCACCTGGCTATCAACAAAAGTCCCCAGACCACCATTGCTGCCATCGTCCAGACGAAGTTCATACGAATAGTTGGGAAGTACGTTCAGTGCCTGTATCCCGATAGCGCCCAAGGCATTGCACTCTGCGGCAGTGGTTGTAATGTTTACCTGATAGTCCCTTTCCAGGATGCCGATATCTGCAGTTTCAAAAATACAACTGCCTGCAATTGGGTCTCCTGTCACCGGATTTAGTGGTGTAACCTGTACCTTATAAGTGCCACTTGTGGTGATATCAAAATTAGGCCCGTTATCATCGGAGAAGGGAACGATGATATTGTCATTAACGGCATCCACCAATTGGAACCCATAACCGGAACCAATATTGGTTACCCTTATGTTACCGGGCGTACTACAAAGAATATCCGAGGCATTATGATCGATATCCAGTGTGTTCTTGAACACATTGAAGAAAAAACGGCTGAAACATCCATTTTGATAGTTGATTACGACCCTGTACTCACCACTATCGGTAACCGTAAAATTGTTTTGGGTAGCCAGGTCTGTCCACGCACAGGTTCCATTTTTGTTGGCACAATCATCTCCAGTATCCGCACAACTGGTTTCATCCAATCGTTGCCAGACAATGCTGTCGGCATCCGTTATGCCCAATTGAATGGTTGCTTCATCAGTTGCTCCGCATAAGAAGATTTTGGGCAACAAATCCCCATCAATGGAACAGGTCACGATTTCGCCCTGCAGATCATTATCGGGATTACTGTCCGAGTTGACTTGATTGAAGAACCCTATAATGGGATTTGTCTGTGTTGTGCCAAAACGCTCAACGGTGATGAGCTCCGTAGCATCCGAACAGCCTGTGGCCCCGGATTTCCGAACAATGTAATTACCAATATCGGTTACCAAAAGTGTACTTGGATCGCCATCTGGGTCACCATCGTCAATCGGCGTTTCCGAGCCATCAATTTGTCCGTTACCATTGGTATCCAAGGCCCATGTATAGTTCGCGAACCCGGAACCAGCGGTAAGTAGTACATCAGCGCCGCACAATTGCACCGTTCTGGCGATACTACAATTGGCCAAATCGTCCAGGATGGTGTTTGTGGCAACCTCTGGTGTAACGCTACAGGCGGAGACGGAACCGGCACCGTTTTCATCGGTGAAGGTAGAAGGGTTCAGCACGCCTTGATACGTGGAATATGCCCTATTCTCCAATGTGTCGGAACAAGCATCCACAAAGTCGGAACAGTTACCGGAAAGCGTTACGAATATTCTAATGGTGTACTCCGGGTCGCCGACTTCCACCAAATTGTCCGGTACCTGAAAGGAGATTTCATTGGTGTTGATGTCATGGGTATGGGTAACGCCAGGAGCATTCACCACATTGACATTGTCAAGGTTTACATTATTGGGGAGAATGTTTCTTATGGAATAGTTGACGGCATTGTCATCACCGGTGTTTTGAAATCGAAGCACATATTGAAAAGCTTGACCCAAACTTACACCCTGTCCATTAATATTGGTCCCTCCTAAATCTTCCGAGGTATTTCCCAGTATAATTTCCGGGGCAAAAACCTGAATGTAAGAGGCGTCATTTACTGTTCCATCTGTTGAATCCACTACCGGTGTTCCAGTCCCGTATTCTCCGCCATCACCACCATCTGCATTATTGTCCTTATAAAATTCATTGGCATCACTACAGCCATCCCCATCACTATCCAGATCCAAGTGGTCCGGGATGCCATCGGAATCGGTATCACAACCAGCTGTTAGCAATACCCCTCTCATATTGGTAGGACCAACAACATCCTGGCCAATGGTAATGGTGTTGTTCCCCAAGGAGTTCCAGCTAATTGGAGCGGGAGGGGTATCCAGAACCATAGGTTCCAATGGACCATTTGTTGACCTTGTCCCAAACAATTCAAATTGGCCCGCTTGGTCAATGACAACCCTAAGTATGGGGGTGCCATTGGTACCAGTTATCGTCCATATGTCCGGATTTCCAGCTTCGCCGTAGGTCGTGCCATCATTAAAACGGGCAAAATTTCCCGGTTCCCCTAATTGAAATTGTAATTCGCCGGCCACATCATTGCCGTTAACGTCAAGGTTGAATGAATTATCGATACTAAAGACATCCATGACCAAATAGTTGTCAACACTGACCAGGGCACTATTATGGGATGCTCCGTTGGCAATGGTAAAGGCCAAGGTATCGCACTCGTCCTCATCATAAATGCCATCGTTGTCATCGTCGAGGTCCGTGATATCGCGAATACCATCATCATCCGAATCGTTATGGACCGTTATTAAAGCGGTTGGATTATCTGGAGTGGTATTGGTATCTGTCTGGTCTTGGGTATTGGTCACCGTATTGGTAAGGCTTAGTAGCGGTAGAATATTGATTTCATCCCCACGTACTTCAAGTTCCAATTCCGCGACATCCCCACCGTCCAAAGTACCAATGTTCCAAGTATTGCCACTCCAGGTTCCTGAAATGGTAAAGGCATTGATCAAGGTAAGTCCTGTGGGAATATTATCGGTGATTTGCAAGTTGGTCACAGGTCCAGCGCCTAAGTTTCGCACTCGAATGGTGAATGTGGCCGTTTCCCCTTCCATAATTTCATTGTTGTCCACGGTTTTGTCCAGGATAATATCGGGATCACAGTAAAGGGCTTGAATGGTGTTACTATCGTAGGTACATGGCCCTTTGGTGCCCCGTACATAGTAATCACCAGCAATGGTTGGTGCATAATTTGCCGCGTTGGCACCGGGAATCAACTGTCCGTCCCGGAACCATTGATAGGCATCAAAACTTTCCGTGGCCTCAAAAATCTCCGAGCCAACAAAGCAGCCCGTACCACCACGAATTTCCAAAATTACTTCAGGTACGGTATCAAATCCGGAAAAATAACCTGCAACACCCCTTGCTCCGTTAAATCCAAAAAATCCAACGGCCATGGGACCTGTGGACTGTACACTTACATTGCCATTTAGGTTGGGAATATAAAAGGTCTTCCAGTCCGCAGAACCTGCAACCGGGTTTGAAGCTGGTAGGGCAACCGCTCCATTGCCATCGGTTATCGTGATATTGGCATCGGGTGTATTGACGGCAGCAATAATGGTCATTCCCCCGGTAACATCGAGACCTGCCATATCCCTAATGTCTGGAATGTTGTCCATTACATCCGGTAATAGACAGTTTACCGGAGCCACAAAATTGAGTCCCTGGGTATACACCTGACTTGCACCTGCCATACATTGGTAGGCATATACATTTTTCGTGGTTTGTACAAACATATTGGCGCCAACCGTATTCGAAGAAAAATAGCTGCTGGGAACTTCAAAATAATCCCCATTGTTCAAGGTGGCGATAGGTGCTGGATTACCGTTGACAAAAATTTGGGTGTTATCCTCGGTGGCAATGAGCAATGGAAATTCAGTAGCCCCATTGGTGCCGCCATTACCACGTACAAATACATATTCCTTTCCAAGTCGGTTCTCAGGTACGGGTTGGTCAATACCGGCGTCACGGTTACTGGCACCTGCTTGCCTACCAAAGTTTATGGAACCGTTGCTGATAACGATATCCTTGTCGGATTCTACGGAAGCACCAATCCAACCATCTATGTGGGACGGAAGGTTTCTTGTGCCCACATAGTTTTCGAACACAAAAGACTCATTGGCATCTAAAATAATTGTGTACGTATTATCTGTAATAGCGTCTGCGTTATTACCTATTCTAAAGGTACAGTCCGGATGATAGCCGAAAAGCGTAATGGTTGTATTGTCCTCAGTGGCCATGATACCCAAAGTGTTGGATTTGGAGGAATGGGCCCCTAAGTTGGGCACCCCACCCCATTTAAAATGGGTACCTAAGGCCTGTCTTCCCTTAGCAGTCAATGAAGCGGCCTGTGCACTTGAATTACCCCTGTAGTTTACATAAAAACGATTTCCACTTGGTGATTCAAAACGTAGCCCACTGTTGGTTAAAACAACCCCTGTGTTGGTATTGTTTACGAGAATAATATTGTTATCTCCATCACTTAAGGTCCAAACAGCTGGATTGACATTGGAGATATTGAACGTTGCTACTGGTGTTGGATTGGTCCCCCGATAGGCATTTACGGTAAACATTGTGGGTTCAGGGGTTGAAAGATATATGGCTTGATCCCGAATCCCTTGATTATTCTGCCCTTGTTTCAATGGTGGCAAATAATGCAGATCACTAAGTTGGGCTTGTGCAAATTGACCGATCAAGACAACTAAAAGTATGCAAAAAACATGTTTGATATAGGAAACTTTTGGTAGCAAGTCTGTATACATAATCATCGGAAATAGTAATCCTTACTACGAAAAAAACACCTTTATTTGGCTTACACAGATAATTGTTGCCAACCCGAAAAAAGGCGTGGTAAAGATGAGGTGTTATGTGGTTGGCGATTCCATATAAATACCATGTAATAAAAGGATTACAGGCATTTTGTATCTTTGGAAATCTGAAAAAAAAAGCCCTATGTCCCAAGAAAGGTTAATGTCCAAAAAAAAACCGGCCTATCCGGTAAGTCCCGATTTGGATCAATATTTGGAAAAATACAGTCGAAAGATAGAAATCCCTATTTTTTATGATGATCTGTTGCGCTTTTCCGGCTCCATAGCGGTTGAAGATGCCGATGGTGAAGACACCCTGTGGGTCAGGGTGTATTATTCCGACTTTGATCGGGAGGAGATAGATATGAGCCTTAAAAAAGTGTATTCCATTCTCCACTCCGATGGAAGCGATAGGATTCTGGAATATCTTAACGTAGATGCCGTGGATTTTTGCACCTTCGGGAATTCAAAGCCATTCCGGATAAAAGTAAGGAACATCCTTAATGACAACTATACCTACTTTTACGTGAAAAAGACGGATGCCAGTCGTGTTTACGGACTGGAACTGGAGCATATGCTTTCCCCCCACCATCTTAACTTTTTGGTGCATGAGGACACACTAATTGAAGAGCATATTGCGGGTATACCAGGTGATGTTTTCATTAAGGAGTTTTTGCCAACGCTTTCAAAATCCGAAAAGTCCCAATTGGCAAAGGAATTTGTGAAGTTCAATGAACGTTGTATGATTCGGCTTTTAGGGGATATGCGTTCCTATAATTACGTTATTGTGCCCGTACATGATTTTGACCATGTGATTTACAAGATACGGGCCATTGATTTTGACCAACAATGTTTTGAAGGAAAACTAAAAATCTATCGTCCACAGTTTTTTAAAGAGAACTTTCAAATGGTGGAACTTGTGCGCACCCTACTTCAGAAGTACTCCGTGGATCAGTATAAGATCGAGGAACGATCTATTGTGGCGAAAAGGATTTTGAGTTCGGGAGACCGAATTAAGCGATTGGCCGAAATTGCCAAGGCCGATTCTATTTCACTTCCCGAAAATATTGACCGTTTGAAGAGTGAGATTTATGAACTAACGTTGGATATGAAGTTCAAAAAAAGCACTTCCATGGGGGACATACTTTCAATTGCCCTGGATTTTGTGAAGCGCAATTATGAGGATGTAAGTATGAAACAGATCATTGAGAAGAAGTTTTGATTTGTTAGGTGTTAGGTGTTAGGTGTTAGGTGTTAGGTGTTAGGTGTTAGGTGTTAGGTGTTAGGTGTTAGAAGGTGTTGTATGCGGGGGTCTAGACGTCAAAAGACCTAGCTCTTTTGCTCCTTGTTAAAGTAGACCAAATAGTAATACATTTGGCGTTCTTCGTCCCAACCTTTTTCAACAAATTTTTCAGCAGACTCCGGATTGATAAAATCCATTTTTATTTGGATGTTGGTGTCCAGATTGATTACGTTTTTTATTTTCTTTCTGGCGTCCGATACGGCCTTATTGGCAATATCAAAATTGGAGACGTCCTCAATACTGTATTTAGGTCCCTTTTCTACTTTGTAGTGCTTAAATTCCGGAATCAGTTCCGGGTTCTCCATGACTTCATTGAGAAAGCTGGTTTCTTCAAAAGCATCATTTTTGGCAAAGTGGTTAACCGCCCTGTTCATAAACAGGACCTCCTGTTGCTTGTCCTCCGCCGGTAGCACCACATCCTTTGCAAAACCCTGACAGAATTTCAAATAATTCTTGGTGTAAAAGTTTTCGTCTGTCAGCGGTTCGACCCCCAAAAAGTTTTCCAGCCAGTATTTGGTGTCATAACGATTGCTATCCACCGAAAGTATCTTGTAGCCGTTCGCTTGTTCCGCATCAAAAATTAGGCAGCCCTTGTCCAGTTTGTTAATGTTGATTCCCTGACGGACCAATATCCCCAAATCTTTTGAACGTTCCTCGAATTCCAAAAAATCATGCTTTAGCTCGCTTTTAAATATACCAATGGCATTTACCTTTTGGTTGTCCAGTACCATATCGGAAAAATAGGCCACATAGACTTCCCCATTTTTGATATGGGGGTGATTGGATTGCTCAAAGAGATGGGAGGTAATTTGCTTTGAGATTTCATGGGTCTGGGCAGGACTTTTAAATATCTGGGAAACCGCCTTATAAAGTTCGTTGAATTCGATATCTACCTCGTGCTGGAATTTGAAATAGTTTTCCTCCTTTTCCCGAAAAGGCTTAAAGAAGTATTCCTTTAATAGTGCTGAGATTTCATCGGTTGGGGCATAGGGATTTTCCGAAAGAAAAACGGATTCATTCCTGCTCTTGTTCCCTACGCGATGAAGGGAGAGATTTTCGATTTGGGCGGCGTATAGGTTCAGCATTTATTTGTTAAAGGTTAAAGGTTAAAGGTTAAAGGTTAAAGGTTAAAGGTTAAAGGTTAAAGGTTAAAGGTTAAAGGTTAAAGGTTAAAGGTTAGGGATGGTTTTTATAATTGGCGGACCTTAGTTCCAATTTTCATCAAAATCCAAATCGTCATAACTTCCTATTTCGTTATCAAAATCCAAGGTCGGTTCCGATTCAAATCTTTTATCAGGTGGCGAATCCGGGAGTTCCCCAAAGCTGAACAAGAGGTTCGGGTAGGTCCTTCCGTCTTCTTTTTCCGAAATGTCGGCAAGCTCCACAAAAAAGGTCCACATACTCAAAAAGTCGTAAACATAGATCATTTTAGGACTTTGTTCGGTAAGTACATCGTCCAATGAAGTTTCGTTCATTAGTCGCACATCAGAACCATTTTCGCTCATGTCAAATAAGGCTATCTCCTCATCTTGGTTCCACTCTTCATCACAAGTGTAGAACGAGGCCATTTCATTGCCCATGAAACCAAAGGCCTGGGTAATGGCATTATGGAATTCTTCCAGGGTATTTGATTCCTCAATTTCAATATCCCTAAAAATATCCTCTTCAGCATCAAGAATTATCCTGATTTTGTAAATCATCCATTACAATTTTTGGTGCCTACAAAGGTACAAGAAAGAAGTTATTTAGAGAACCTATGAAGGGTAAAGGTCATAGCTGCCAATAAAAGGAAAGCGCCCACTTGATGTACTACCCCCAACCATACGGGGACTGCCCAAATCAATGTAAGCACACCTAAAAGGAATTGGACCCCTACCAAAACAACTAAGGCCATGATTCCCCGGTTCTGTAGGAATGTCAATTGCATATTCTTGGTTTTCAACCAAATAAAAATAATAATACCAACTACGACATAGGCCAAATAGCGATGTACGAACTGAACTCCACTGCGACCTTCTATAAAGTTTTTTAGCACGGGTTGTTGTTCTATATAGACCGTTTCATGAATTAGCTTTCCCTCATTCATCATGGGCCAATGGTTATGGATAAAACCAGCGTCCAAACCGGCCACAAAGGCACCCCAAACAATCTGGATCATAAGTAGCACAATACCAGCCCATATTATATTTCGGATTTGTTTATGGACTTCTTTCTTCTTTGGGTAAATCAAGTCCAAGGCCACCCAAAGGCAATATGCAAAGGTTAGAAATGCCGTGGATAGGTGCGCTGCCAATCTGTAGTGGGAAACGTCCGGTCTGTCCACCAGACCACTTTTTACCATATACCAACCCAGGAAACCTTGGAATCCTCCCAATATCAACAATATGAGGCATTTTTTGATTGTTGGGGCATCCAATTTCCTTCGAATTAAAAAATAAAGGAAGGGGACAATAAAGACCAATCCTATGAACCTGCCAATGACGCGGTGGAACCATTCCCAGAAATAGATGTCCTTAAAATCCTCCAAGTCAAAGTGGGTGTTGAGTTTTTGATACTCGGGATATTGTTTATACAGTTCAAATGCTTCTATCCATTCCTGTTCGTTCATTGGCGGGATGGTACCGCTTATCAATTTGTAATTTGAAATGGAAAGCCCGGAATGGGTCAGCCTGGTAATACCCCCTACAATGACCATAATAAAAATTAGGGTACAACCCAATAGTAACCAAATAACGATAGGTCTGTTGTTTTTCATTTGGGTGCTTTAGCGGCTCGGTTGAACCCTTGGTTTCCTTTAAGCAATAATGCGGTTTCGGAAGAAAGGTCCGTAGAGCAATTTTTTTTTGCAAAAATACGACAGAAGCTGGGAAAACTACAGTCCTAAGGGAATTATCGATCTTTTACAGAAATCACTGCCCCGCCGGGTGGGATCGATCTTTCCTTACTTTGGGGTCAGGCCCAGGTCCTTCCCTTTTTGAAGCATGAATTCATGGGCAGCTTTGTGCTCATTGGGTATTTCCCCTTCCAATATGGCTTCCTTAATGGCCTCTTTGATGATGCCAATTTCCTTGGAAGGTTTTAAGTCAAAGGTTTCCATGATTTCCCCACCGGAAATGGGGGGTTGAAAATTGCGGATTCGATCTCGCTCCTCGACTTCCTGTATTTTTTTGCGCACCAATTTAAAATTGTTCAGGTACCTTCTTTGTTTTTTTGGGTTTTTGGTCGTGATGTCCGCCTCGCAGAGCGTCATGAGATGCTCCACATGGTCCCCGGCATCAAATACCAGTCTTCTTACCGCGGAGTCCGTTACATGGTCCTCCGACAGGATAATAGGGCGTGAACTGAGCAATACCATTTTTTGGACAAACTTCATCTTATCGTTCAATGGCATTTTCAGTCTTTTGAAAAGTTTATACACCATTTTACTTCCCACAAATTCGTGTCCGTGGAAAGTCCAACCGATTTTCCTGTGAAATCGCTTTGTGGGCGCCTTCCCAATATCGTGCAGCAGGGCGGCCCATCTTAACCACAGATTGTCCGTGGTTTTGGCTATGTTGTCAACCACTTCCAAGGTATGCCAAAAATTGTCCTTATGTCGTTGCCCTTCAACTTCTTCAATACCCTGCAATGCCCTTAACTCCGGAAAGACATAAGGCAAAAGCCCTGTTTTGTGCATCAAGGAAAAACCAATTGAGGGCTTTTTTGAGCTTAGGATTTTGTTGACTTCATCCACTATTCTCTCCTTGGAAATAATTTGTAGACGGTCTTTATGGGCCGTTATGGCCTTCAGGGACTTTAGCTCTATTTCAAAATCCAATTGCGTGGCAAATCGTATGGCCCTCATCATTCGTAAAGGGTCATCGGAATAGGTGATGGAAGGTTCCAAGGGCGTACGGATAATTTTCCTGTTCAAATCGGCAATACCATTAAAAGGATCCAGAAGTTCACCATAATTGCTTTTGTTCAGTCCAATGGCCAATGCGTTTATGGTAAAATCCCTTCTGTTTTGGTCATCCTGCAGGGTACCGTCCTCTATAATGGGTTTACGGCTATCCCTTTGATAACTTTCCTTTCTTGCCCCTACAAATTCCAACTCCATGCCCTCATGTTTCAACATTGCGGTCCCAAAATTCTTGAAGACTTTTACCTCTGGTCTCCCTTTTAGTTTTGAAGCCACTTTCCGTGCCAGGGCAATTCCACTTCCAACGGCAACAATATCAATGTCTTTGGGAATACCTCTCTTTAGGAAATAGTCACGTACATAACCACCAATAACAAAGGCCTTAACGTTCAACTCATCGGCGGTTTCCCCTACTACTTTAAAGATGGGATTTTCAATCGCTGTTTTATGGTGGGTTTCCATAGGGGGACAAAGATAAGGTTACAGAATAAGAATGGTATCCAAATGCAATTATTCGTATGTGTAAAAGAATGCGGAACTTCACGGTATTTCATGGCATTACAATGGATGGATAGCCGTTTGGCACTTTACTTTTTAAGAAACGTGATCTGGACTTCCAACAAGAGGATTCTGAGCATCACCCTGTTTTTTCAACATTTTGGTGTTTGCCCATTTTTGAAAGATAGAGCGATTACCCTGCCAACTTTTTTAATTCTTTGTATCGTGACCATACTCCCAGGGCATTTAGGTAGCAGATGATAACCCCTTTTTTACCATCCAAAATTCCAAGACGAAGAACATAATGGTTAAGGAATTTATAGGTTGGACGTACCAGAAAATGGTACCAACGCGCCCTTTTCCCTTTTTTGAATTCCTCATGGGCCTTCATCTGGCCATATTTGACCATTTTTGATTTATAGCTTTCGTAGTCATTGTATGAATAATGGATAAGCTTGTTTTTCAATGTTTTGGAAGCACCTTCAACGATCAAGGTTTCGTGCACTATTTTTTCTTGGGCAAACCGTACTTTACTTTTTCTAAAGAAACGGTAGTTTTTATCCGTTTGCCATCCACTGAAGCGAAGTACTTTGTCCCGAAACATGAAAACCCTTAGGAAATAGTAAGCGGATGCCGTTTCCTTTTCTGAATTTAAGACCTCCAAAATCTCATCTTTAAGGGGCTCGGGAATTCGTTCGTCGGCATCCAAAAAAAGTATCCAATCATTGTTTGCCTGTTGCAGTGCAAATTGCTTTTGATCGGTGTAATTCTTGAATTCCCTTTGGATTAGTTGTATCCCCGTGTTTTTTTTAACGATATCTATGGTTTTGTCCGTACTAAAGGAATCCACTACTATAATTTCATCTGCAAAACCTAGATTTTCCAAAACTTCACCAATGTTTTGCTCCTCGTTATAGGTGATAAGCAATGCAGAAACTTTTTCTCTTTTTTTACCCATTCAACAAATACCCTTCAATTTCTCGCAGTTTTTTCTTTTTGTCAAAATGACTTTTAACATATTCAAATCCTTTCTCCCCCATTTTTTTTGCTAATTCCGGCTTGCGGTATAGATTTTCAATGGCATCGCCAAAGCCTTTGATATCTCCTGGGGAAATCAAATAACCACTCTTATTGTTTACTACTAATTCTGGATTACTACTGGTGTCAAAAGCTATGATGGGCTTTTTGCAAAGGGCTGCTTCTGCTAGGACATAACCGAATCCTTCCCATAGTGATGGTAACACAAAAATATCACCATTATCGATAAACTCCATAGGATTTTTTATAAATCCTTCTAATATTACATGACCATCAACTTCTAGGTCAACGATCAGTTTTTCGAGTTCTTCCCGCAATCTCCCTTCACCTCCAATACGAATTTTGAACCGCAATTTTCGTTCCAAGAGCTCCTTGGCCAAATGAATCAGGAATTTCTGGTTCTTTTGAGCCTCCAGCCTACCTAGGGTAAGAATGGTAAATTCCGATCTTTTTGCCGATCCTTTATATTCTTTTTTTTCAATGTTCTGTGGAATTTTCACTCCATTATATATAACCTTTATCTTGTTTTTGGGAAATAGATTGGCATTGTTCTGTAGTACCGTTTTTTTTGTTGCTTCGGAATTGGCAAGGATATCAGTAATGGTTGACTTAAAATAATACCTGTTCAAGAAGGTATTTTTTATAGGGATGGCACTGCCCCTACGATAGATAATGCTTTTAACACCTGCGGCCTTTGCACTTGGTGCTGCAACCTTCACGTCCCGGGACAGGTTCATTACTATGGTGTCTATGTCATACTGCTTCAGGAGTTTTCTTATTTTAAGGTGTTTTAGTGGGTTCAGGAAACTGAGGTTATTGATTTCAATTGCCTCATATGGGATTTGGGCTTTTTTGACCCTTTTCAGAAGCTCACTTTTTCCGTGGGCAACCACCAACACATTGTGCGCTTTTCCATGTAGATAACTACTGACCTCCAAATGCCATTTTTCACCCCCGCCCCAAGCTATGGCAGTATTAAAAAAACAGATACGGCCCATTAGAGAATAGCTTTATAGAGGTTCATCAGGTTTTCACCCACTTTGTCATCGGAAAAACGCTGCACATAGGTATATCCTTTCTCGGCAATCCTTTTCCTTTCTTCCGGATTATTGAAGATCCATTCCAGTTTTTCCTTTATATCCGCTACATTTTTTGGGTCAATGTAAATGGCATCCGGTCCAGCGGCCTCAGGAAAACAACCGCCTTTTGTGACAATAACGGGAGTCTTACTGTACATGGCTTCTATAATGGGAATGCCAAAACCTTCACAGATTGAAGGATAACAGAAAACAGTTGCGTTTTGGTACAGGATGGCCAATTCCTTTACATCAATATTTTTCAAAAAGGAAACCTGGTTCTGAAGAGCGTTTTTTTCAACATAGGAGTAAAGCTTTTTGGCATATTTTTTATTCTTGCCTATAAGCACCAAATGGTGATCTGTACCGTGTATGGCTTTAATAAGTGGGAGTACGTTTTTACGTTCCTGCAGTGTTCCTACATTGATGATATATTCCTTGGGAAGACCGTGTTTTTTCCGAACAGCTTCCCTTTCCTCATCACCGTAGGACTGTTTGTAGGCATCATTACATCCTTGATAGATGACCGTTATCTTATTGGGTTCTGTTTTGAAATATGTGATGATATCGGATTTGGTCTGTTCGCTTATGGCAATGACATGATCTGCCATTTTCACCGCATATCTGAACTTAAGTTTATAAATTATTCTATCCCAAACCTTATAATACTGTGGGTGACTTAAAAAAATCAGGTCATGTATGGTCACAATCTTTGGGATATCATACTCCCAAAATTGAATTGGAATTTCACCGGAGAGACCATGGAAACCACTGAGTTTATGGGACCTTATCTGTTTCCATTGGCCAAATAACCTCCAGAGGGAGGGGAAGGTTTTCCAAAACCACTTTTTAGGGTAAACAACGGTTGTCTTTACAGAAGGGACAAAACTATCTACTGCCGCCCTTCTCGTGTTGAATAAAAAGAACTCTTCAATTGGGGTATACTCGTTTAAAATGCGAATAATATCCCTACCGTAATTGCCTAAACCCGTACGGTTGTGAAAAATTCGTTTGGCATCATAGCCTATCCTCATGATTATGGAAAATCTTAAGCCATAAAACTACTATTTCTTTTGTAATTCCCTTTCAACCATCGAAAGCCAGTTTTCAAAATGTTATTTTGTATTCAAAAAGGCAATATATTTTTCCTTTTGAAAATCAAAATCCCATTTTTTATCGGAATAGAAATCATTTGGATCGATTTCAATGTTTTTTATGGATTCCAATAGACGGCCCAGTGTTTCTGAATCATAAAAGATGGAATTTGCAGCGATATCAGGAATAGCACTGAAAAACTTATGCGATAGTAAGGGTTTTTTATAGGCAAAAGCCAAATTGAAGCTTCCGGAAATTTTGTAGGTCAAATAATCACTGTCCAATTTTAAAAGCGGCACAATGAAATCGGCCTGTTTAATATACGCATGAAAAACAGCGTTTGGGATGAAACTTTTGAATGTTACAAAATAATGCTGCAAGTTATTGTTTGAGATGCTTTCCCGCAGTTTTCTATGGTCCTCGGAAGATTCGTTTATTCTACCCAATAGAATAATCTTAAGGTTTTTGACTTTTCCACTTTTTCTTAGCGCTTTTATAATGCGATCATAATCCCGCCTATAATACTCGATACTTCCTGGGATTACCAACCAAACTTCCTTCTTTGGTTTTTTTAGAACGTATGGGAAGTTGGGAAAATAAATAGGGTAAAAACTTTGTAGGTGTATTTTTTCGTTACCGGACGCATTTTTCCTTAGGTAGTCATTTAAGACAAAATACTTTTTGATTTTTATTGAAATCAAGGATTGGGTAAAGCTCGATTCGAGTCTTTTGATGTTATGCAGTATCCCAAAACACTGGACTTTGTAAAATTTTAAAAGGATTACCGTATTGCGAAGTAATTTACTGGAACTTGCGGTATTAAAAATTACTTTGTCATAGCTACCAAGGGTTTTGGCAAACTGGAATGCCTGGAGGAGTTTCCCAGGAATATTGTGCCTTGGTTCAATAAAAAAAACCGCATGGCAGTCCTGTCCATATTCGGAAATTTGGGGTTCTAATTTTGGATTAAGATAGAGGTCCACCTTATAGCCTTGGCTTATTAGAAATTGTACTTGGCTATTGATACACTCTTCATGACTTTTACTTAATTCAACCAAGGCAATTTTCATCAAATGGGTGTGTTTGGCATACAAGGAGATGCAAAGTTACGATTGGCGGAGCAAAAGAGCTGTTTTCCGCATAGCAATAAATGGCACGGATGATCCTTTGGACCAATCCGTAAAAAGTTATTGCGGCATCAAGTTATGCCAATTTATGCTTTCCAACAATTTTGGGATAGCTCGCGGAGTTATGCAGGATTTCCAAACGTTTAAGTTCATGGTAACGTTTGTAAACACTTAGGGCATTGAGGTAGCATATGTTGATTCCCCTTCTGGAATCCAGAAACCCCAGCCTTATTACATAGTTGTATAGGAATTTCCAGATGGGTTTGCCAATCATTTTAAGATAATTGAACCGTTTGCCGTTACGTTTTGCCTCTTGCGCCTTAAGGATACCATAATGCAACATCTTGGCTTTGTAGTCAGCATAGTTCTTGTAACAGTAGTGCGTCAACTTTGCGGAGAATTTGCCCGATTTCCCATTGACCTGTAGCGTTTCATGAACCAATCTTTCACTGGTAAAATGAGCCTTACTTTTTCTGAACAGCCTATGGTTTTTATCGGTTTGCCAACCACTAAAATGCAAAGGCCTATTTTGATACATGAACTTTCTATAAAACCAATAGGCCTCACAGCTGTTCTTGCTGTTTATGGTATTTAGAATTTCCCTTTGTAGGTCAGGGGTAACTACTTCATCGGCATCCACAAAGAGTATCCAGTCATTGGTGGCCAATTTCAGGGCATGGGATTTTTGATCCGTAAAATTGACAAATGGTCGCTGGACAACCTCAACTTTGGGGTGGTTTACCAAATAATTATAGGTACCATCGGTACTAAAGGAATCGACAACAATAATCTCATCTGCAAAGGAAATGGAGTCTATGCATTTTTCAATGTAGCCCATCTCATTGTAGGTGATGATCAATGCTGATAATTTTTGCTTTGGGGTACTCAAAATCAGCCTTTTTGGTTTTGGTTGTTTGGCATGATAAAACTATAACATGAAACCTATGAAAAAATTGTTGGCTATGTAAAAAATCTGACACATAGCGTAATTAAATTTTCATACATTCCATAGATGTCACACCGTACAAAAGGTTGCCTAAAATGATGTGCTTTTCAAATTCTATAAAAGGATTTTCATATTTCCGGCATTTATACAGCTACATCATATTCCCTTAGCGCATCATTGAGCGAGGTTTTTTTATTGGTGCTTTCCTTGCGCTTTCCAATGATCAACGCACAGGAAACCTGATATTTTCCTGCATTGAACTCTTTGGTGTAACTACCTGGTATAACAACTGAACGGGCCGGTACCCTACCTTTCATTTCCAAAGGTTGGTCTCCGGTGACATCAATGATCTTGGTTGAAGCGGTTAGCACTACGTTGGCTCCCAAAACGGCTTCTTTTTCCACACGAACGCCTTCAACCACTATGGAACGTGAACCAATAAACGCATTGTCCTCTATGATGACCGGGGATGCCTGTAATGGCTCCAGTACCCCTCCAATACCAACACCGCCACTTAAATGTACATTTTTGCCTATTTGGGCACAGCTTCCAACAGTGGCCCAGGTATCCACCATGGTACCTTCATCCACATAAGCCCCAATATTGACGTAACTGGGCATTAAAATGGTACCTGGGGATATATAGGCACCGTGACGGGCAACCGCATGGGGAACTACCCGTATGCCCTTTTCCTTGTATCCCTTTTTTAAGGGAATTTTATCATGGTACTCAAAAATGCCCGCTTCCAAAACCTCCATTTTCTGGATTGGAAAATAAAGCACTACCCCCTTTTTTACCCATTCGTTGATCTGCCACTCATTTCCATTGGGTTCCGCACATCTCAGTTTTCCTTGATCGATCAATTCTATTACCTGTCTAATGGCATCCTGGACATTGCTTTCTTTCAACAATTCCCTATTCTCCCAAGCATTTTCAATGGTGGTCTTTAGTTCGTGCATGTTTTTGTTTTTGGGCAAATATAGGAGCTACCTCGGCAATCCACATCACATTTTTAGATGCGTAACACTTTTAGGATTATTTTTGCTAAAAATTGTTCGATTGGGAAGGATAATGGCATTGGACTTTGGAGAGGTAAGGACGGGAATCGCGGTAACGGATGAACTACAACTCATCGCCTCTGGTTTGACTACCGTAAAAACTTCCGAATTTTTCGCTTTTTTGGCCGATTATTTAAAAAAGGAAAACGTGGAATGTATTGTTATTGGAGAGCCTAAACAAATGGATGGTACCCCATCGGAATCAGAAACCCCGATCCGGCCCTTTATCAAGGGTTTGACAAAGGCTTTCCCAACTATCCCAATTAAAAGACAGGATGAGCGATTCACGTCCAAAATGGCTTTGGATACCATGATTGCTGGAGGAGTGAGAAAGAAAAAAAGGCAGGATAAAGCGGTAGTGGACAAGATAAGCGCTACCTTAATTTTGCAGGCCTATTTAGATAGAATATGATTGTATGATTTTACCCATTGTAGCCTACGGCGACCCCGTTTTACGAAAGAAAGCGAAAGAAATACCTTCTGATTATTCCAAACTGAAAGAATTGGTGGAGAATATGTTCGAAACCATGTACAACGCCTCTGGAGTGGGATTGGCGGGCCCTCAGGTAGGGCTGCCCCTTAGAATATTTGTCATTGACGCTTCGCCATTTGCCGATGACGACGAATTGAGTCAAGAAGATCAAGAACAGCTAAAGGGATTTAAAAAGGTTTTTATCAATGCCAAAATAGAAGAAGAGGAGGGAAAGGAATGGCCATTTAATGAGGGATGTTTGAGTATTCCGGATATTAGGGAAGATGTCAATCGGAAACCACAAATCACGATAACCTACCAAGATGAGGAATTCAATTCGTACAGTGAAACCTACAATGGACTTGCCGCACGGATCATCCAACATGAATACGATCATATTGAGGGCATCCTTTTCACGGATAAGCTTTCTTCCCTCAAGAAACGCCTTTTAAGGAATAGATTGGAGAAAATATCCAAAGGAAAGGTAAGTGTAGATTACAAAATGCGATTTCCCCAAGTTAAAAAAGGGCGTTAATTGTCCTGGTATATATCTAAAGACATATTTTTGCGGACGTAAAATTCGTGGAAATGACGTTGGATAAAATTCTATCAATTTCTGGAAAGCCCGGTCTGTATAAGCTGCTTACCCAAACCCGAAGCGGTTTTGTTGGGGAATCACTGTTGGACGGAAAAAGGGTTTCCGTAGGTCTTCGTAACAATGTGAGTGTACTTTCAGAAATAGCTGTGTACACCTTGGAAGAAGAAATTCCCTTGCGTGAAGTTTTCCAGAAAATAAGTGAAAAGGAGAATGGGGGAAAAACTTCAGTGCACCATAAAGAAGGTAAATTGGAATTGGAAGAATATTTTTTTGAAATACTTCCAAATTATGATGAGGATCGTGTATATCCCAGTGACATCAAAAAGATTGTACAATGGTACAATATCCTTCATGATAGTGGAATGACCCATTTTTCGGAATCAAATGATGAAGATACCGCTCAGGAAGAGGAGTAGGGAAATGGAAATTTAGCTCAAATTCCATAGCACTTCTGAAATAGGATATCATTTTTATCCGTTAATTGACGGTTTGGTCACTACACATCACACCTTAAAAAAGCGTCCTTTAAGGCCGCAATCTGATCATCCCAGGTTGCAATGAACTCCTGGGCCACGTATCCTGTGAACCCGGTGGCCAAAATGGCCTTTAGTATTGCCGGATAATAGAGTTCTTGCGTTTCGTCAATTTCATTTCTACCGGGAACACCAGCCGTATGGTAGTGTCCAAAATAGGGGTGATAGGTCTGAATGGTCTTAATGATATCCCCTTCCTGTATCTGCATATGGTAGATGTCATAAAGAAGCTTAAAGTTATCACTGCCCAATCGTTTACAGAGTTCCACACCCCATAAGCTGCTATCACACATATAATCCGGGTGGTTTTGTTGGTTAAAGAGTTCCATGTGGATGATAACGCCATGTTGTTCTGCAAGAGGTAGGATCTGTGATAGACCGTCCACACAGTTTTGCAATCCAACGTAGTCGTTCATACCCCTCCGATTGCCACTAAAACAGATGAGGTTCGTATAGCCGGCACCGGCCACTTTTGGAATGGTCTCCATGTAATTTTTAATAAGCTGGCCGTGATATTGGGGGTCGTTCCAGCCCTCTGTCAAACTTATTTCCGCCCCATTGCACATGGAACAATGGATGTCATATTTTTTAAGTAGGTCAAAATCCTTTGGTCCTATCAGATCAATGGCCTTTATCCCTAAATCGTTCAATATGGACAGAAATTCTTCCAAGGGATAGGAATTAAAGCACCATTGGCATACGCTGTGATTAATATTGTTCTTAAGTTTAAAATCCTTGTTTTTGGAAGTTTTGCCAGAAACGTTGGTCGTTGCAAGTCCTGCAGTGGCCATGGAAGCGGCAGAAATAAAATTCCTTCGTTTCATCACTAGTTGATTATACGCAGAAAGATACTATTTTAGATAGTGATATGGAAATTCGTCCGGATACCCAAAAACTATTGGAACTTGCACATTATAAAATGCCCTTTGGAAAGTATAAGGGAAGTTATCTGGTCGATTTGCCCTTGGCCTATTTGGTATGGTTCAAACAGAAAGGCTTCCCATCCGGAAAATTGGGAGAACATATGCGGACCATGTTGGATGTCAAATCCGATGGATTGGAACCCCTGATCCGAAAATTGCAGAAAGAATTTCCCCTGGATTAACGTCCATTTCCTATCAAACTTTGTACCTTTACCCCCCGTAACAGCGAAACTTCATCATGTCACAGACCAAGTACATTTTTGTTACGGGAGGGGTAACTTCATCACTCGGAAAGGGAATAATAGCCGCTTCTTTAGCTAAATTATTGCAGGCCAGGGGATACCGGACTACCATCCAAAAATTGGATCCTTATATCAATGTCGATCCCGGAACGTTGAATCCTTATGAACATGGGGAGTGTTATGTTACCGATGATGGTGCGGAAACCGATTTGGATCTTGGCCATTATGAACGTTTTTTAAATGTTAAGACCTCCCAGGCAAACAATGTTACCACGGGACGTATTTACCAAAGCGTAATAGAAAAGGAGCGAAAAGGGGAATTCTTGGGCAAGACGGTCCAGGTAGTTCCACATATCACCAATGAAATCAAGGAACGCATACAGCTTTTGGGCAAAAGTGGGGACTACGATATTGTTATTACTGAAATAGGGGGTACGGTGGGTGATATTGAGTCCCTTCCTTACATTGAAGCAGTACGTCAGTTACTTTGGGAACTTGGGGACAATAACGGTATCGTTATCCATTTAACCTTGGTCCCCTATTTGTCCGCAGCTGGTGAACTAAAGACCAAGCCCACACAACATTCGGTAAAAACCTTGATGGAGAGCGGAATAAAGGCAGACATTTTGGTATGCCGTACGGAACATGAGATTTCCGGTGAAAAACGTGAGAAGCTGGCCTTGTTCTGTAATGTGAAAAAGGAAGCGGTCATTCAGTCCATTGATGCCTCTACAATATATGATGTCCCCCTATTGATGCAACAGGAGGGCTTGGATACCGTAGCACTTAAAAAGCTGGCGCTTTCCGATGTATTGGAACCGGACTTGACACAATGGAAAGAGTTCTTGGCCCGTCACAAAAACCCAAAGGGGAAAGTCACTATTGGACTCATTGGAAAATATGTGGAGTTGCAGGACTCTTACAAATCCATCTTGGAATCCTTTATCCACGCTGGGGCTGCCAATGAGGTCAAAGTGGAGGTAAGGTCAATCCATTCGGAATACCTGTCGGAGAAGAGTGTGGACAAGAAGTTAATGGGCTTGGATGGGATTTTAGTCGCACCTGGGTTTGGAGAACGTGGGATAGAAGGTAAAGTTAGGGCGGTCCGCTATGCCCGTGAAAATGATATTCCCTTCTTGGGGATTTGTCTGGGAATGCAAATGGCCGTTATTGAGTTTGCCCGGAACGTTTTGGGTATGGAAAATGCCAATTCCACGGAAATGGATAGCGAAACCCCAGATCCTGTCATCAGCTTAATGGAAGAGCAGAAGACCGTGGTGAACAAGGGGGGTACCATGCGTTTGGGTGCTTGGGACTGTCAATTGAAGGAGGGAAGTTTGGTCCATGAGGTATATGGAGGACAATCCAAGATTACGGAACGTCACAGACATCGATTTGAATTTAACAACGCCTACAAAAAAGAAATGGAAGAAGCCGGATTGGTGGCTTCTGGCTATAATTCAGAGACCAATTTGGTGGAAATTGTGGAGTTGCCCTCGCATCCGTGGTTCATAGGGGTGCAATACCATCCGGAATATAAAAGTACAGTGGCCAATCCCCATCCCTTGTTTGTTGGTTTTGTAAAAGCCGTATTGGCAAAGAAGCAACAACAAACCAATGCCAGTTTGGCATAAACTGCATTTTTGGATATATATTTGCGGGCTGGGTAAACATTGAACTGATTTACAATTTGTTTTCATGGAAGAAAAAAAGCTGGACATCAACTCCATCATAGGGTTTGTATTGATTTTTGGGATTTTGTTGGGGTGGATGTACTTGAAGCAACCTACACCTGAAGAGTTGGAAGCTCAAAAAGCACAACAAGAACTACTTGAAGCGGAGCAAGAGGCTATGGAGACCGTTACCGAAGAGCCCAAAGTTGAGGATAGACCCGTTATCAACCTTCAGGATTCCGTTTCCGTAGCCAATTATAGGACTGCGGTTGGTGCCTTCGGATTTACCAAAGCCAATGACGGGACCACCATTCTTGAAAATGAAGTGCTTTATTTGGAAGTGGCCAATAAAGGAGGACAAATTGTGGAAGCAAGGATGAAGAATTTTGTCACCTTTGATTCCATCCCGGTGTATTTGGTCAAAGATGGAAATGCCGATTTTGGCCTTAGTTTTTCTACGAATGACAATCGTGTGTTGGAAACCCAAGATTTGTTTTTTGAGCCGGTGCTAACCCAAAGTTCCGGGAACCAGGTACTCTCTTTGAAAGCAAAAGTCTCCAACAATCAGTTTTTGGAATATAGGTATGAAATGAAACCGAATGAATATTTGGTGGATTTTACCGTGCGTTCGCAAGGACTGGCCAATGTGCTCAATAGTACAAAACCTATTGATTTAAGTTGGCAATTAAAGGGGATACGGCATAATAAAAGTGTCCAATACGAGAATCGTTACACCCGCTTGACCTACAATCATGATGGGGAAAAAATCAGCAAATTATCCGAGGGTAGTGATTTGGATGAGGAAACCGAAGTTGATGTAAAATGGCTTTCCTACCGTCAACATTTTTTTAGTTCCATATTGGCTACGGATACGCATTTTAGGGCTGTGGAACTCTCTTCAAAAAATTTGGTGGAAGCGGAAAGTAAGGAACAACAATTCACAAAGGAATATCAAACCAATACCTCCTTGGAACTGGTGGGTGGCGAACTGTCCCAAAATATGTATTGGTATTACGGACCAACCGATGCCAAGGTTTTTGAACAATACGAGGATTTGGGGCTGGTGGAATCCATACCTTTTGGTTGGGGTATTTTTGGTTGGATCAATCGTTTTGTGTTTACCCCCTTCTTTGGATTCCTGAGCTCTTTTCTGCCCTATGGAATTGCCATAGTTGTAATGACCATTGTGGTACGAATAGCCTTGTCACCGGTAACGTACAAATCCTATTTGTCACAGGCCAAGATGAAGGTACTTAAACCTGAAATCACGGAATTGAACGAGAAGTACAAGGACAACGCCATGAAAAAACAACAGGAAACCATGAAGTTGTACAATAAGGCCGGTGTAAGTCCAATGAGCGGATGTATTCCAGCGTTGTTACAGCTACCTATTTTCTATGCGCTTTTCATGTTTTTCCCTACCTCGTTTGCACTACGGCAAAAGTCGTTCCTATGGGCTGAGGATTTGAGTTCCTACGATACTATCTTCAATTTGCCATTCAACATTCCATTTTATGGTGACCATGTAAGCCTGTTCCCCATACTGGCTTCCGTGGCCATCTTTTTCTATATGACTTTGACCACGGGCCAAACGATGCAAATGCAGCAGCAACCAGGGATGCCCAACATGAAATTTATCATGTACCTTTCCCCGTTGTTAATGTTGTTCTTCTTTAATAACTATGCCAGTGGTTTGAGTCTATACTACTTCATTTCCAACTTAATCACCATTGGTATTATGTTGGTGATCAAAAACTACATTTTGGACGAGGATAAAATCCATGCCCAAATCCAGGAGAACAAAAAGAAACCAAAAAAGGAGAACCGTTTTCAGAAAAAGATGCGCGAAATGATGGAGGAGGCCGAATCACAAAAACGGACTGGAAGAAGAAAGTAAACCATTTTTAAACCTTTTCAAGGTATTGGGGTCTTACCACTAAAATCCTTTACCTATGAAATTGTTGAGAATAGTTTTCCCCGTATTGTTTTTTGCGTTGCTATTGCCCACCAATCGCAGCCAAGCCCAGGAGGTAAGACAAAACACCACGGTTATTGTTGCCAATGGCACCCGTAAGGGACAGCTTCGAAGACAGACACGGCGACAGGTGAGGCGTATCCATAGGCGGAACCGTTTTCGAAGCTTGAGAAGACTGCCCTCCGGAACCCGTGCCGTTATCTTTAGGGGCGTCGAATATTTTCTGGTCCAGGGCATTTATTACGTAAAACGAAATGGGGTTTATGTAAGGCGTTTACCCCCTATTGGATTTAGGATGGCAAGCCTCACCGGACCAATGTTTCGACTAGCTGTTGGGGGAAATGCGTACATATTTTCCGAGGGTGTGTTTTATACAAGGGTTGATGATCAATTTGAAATGGTGGCTCCTCCCAAGGGGGCCATTGTGGAGGAATTGCCAAAAGATGTGGAAGAACTGCTATTGGATGGGATGACGGCTTATGAGCTTTATGACACCTTATATGCCAAAACGGAAGGGGGCTACGAAGTCATTGGCACACTGGATGACTTTGAGTAGTATTTGGGGAACATTTTAAAACAAGACTTCCCCGCTTTAGCGGGGAAGCCTTCACCATCAATAGGTATAGTTTGGAAAGATTCGGGACTACAAAGATGGGTCCTATTCCACTCCCAACAAAGTAATAGTTGCAAGTACCCCATTTTATGATGTCAAATATTCCCTTTTTGATGTGGCATCGATGAACTGCAAACACCAGTAAAATCAGGAAGTTTAAAGAATATCGATGAACGGCATATTTATAGGATAAATACTACATTTTTATAGGAATTCAACAAAAAAAGGAGCCACTTCCGGGCTCCTTTAAATGAATCATTTGATTTCTAATTAGTTGTATCGGGAAGAAGTACCTTGTTCAATACATGGATGACCCCATTATTGGCTTGTACATCTACAAAAATGATCCCTACGTCATCATTTCCTGCACCGTCGGTTGCATCGGCGATATTATCTCCAGTCCCAGGCAAGGTGATGGTGATATTATCCCCTTCCAAAGTTGGGGCGGGAGTATTCCCTGGGTTGGTCAAGTCCCCAGACCTAATATTTCCGTTAACCACATGGTGTTGCAATACACTGGTCAATAAACCAGAATCAATATCCGTAAGTCCGTTCCACATATCGTTGCTATCCAACAATGCTTGGAATGCGTCATTTGTGGGGGCAAATACGGTAAAAGGACCGTCAGCTGATAGGGTACCTACAAAATCAGGCTGTCCTTCCGTGGTCAATGCTGCTTGCAAAGAATCAAATGTTGGATCGGCCACGGCAAAAGTCACTACCGTTGGCAAATCGATTACCGCATCCACGGCATGGATAACCCCATTGGTCGCTACTACATCAGGGACGGCAACATTACTTGTACCATTTAGTGATACGCCATCATCGGTATTGATATATAAAGAAAGGAGTTCCCCTTCGGCAAAGGACGCCATGGTATTGTCATATCCCGTTGAAAGTCCTGTGGATAATGCAACGGTGCCACTAATGACGTGGTTTAATAAAATGTCTTGAAGTGGATTCATCCCAGGATTGGTAAAAGCATCAAAGGCTGCATTTACTGGAGCGAAAACGGTATATACTTCCTCTGTACCGGAAAGTACGGATACAAAATCCACAGTGTTTCCTTCATCCGTAAGTGCACCTACCAGATTTTCAAATTCACTATTTGCCGTGGCATGGTCCACAATGTTGGGCAGGTCTATGACCGCGTCAACCACGTGTACAATTCCATTAATGGCTTTTATGTCCGCACCACCATCAGTTACCGAACTTACCCCATTAAATTGTACCCCATCGGTGGCATCGTAAAAGAGGCTTAGGAAGGTATCATCTATTGGACCTGCTGCCAAAGTACTGGCATAGCCCGTGCCCGCAGTAACCAGGGTAGAAGACTCAATCTCTCCGGAAATGACATGGTTCAAAAGGACCTGGGTCAATACTTCGGTATCAACATCCCCTAATTGGGCACCATCCAAAAATGCAGTAAAAGCTGCATCGGTAGGGGCCAATACGGTGAAGGGTCCATCGCCTCGCAATACATCTGGCAAATCCCCATTCGCTGCTTGAAGTGCGGCAACCAAACTGCTTAAATTGGGATTGGAGATCGCTAAGTCAGTGATGGAAAAGAGTAACACCCCATTTAGGGCGTCAATTGCTGCTTGCGGCAGCAAAACCTTATTGATGATATGGACAACTCCATTGGAAGTTTCCTCATCGGCAGTGGTAACTTGGGCAGCTTCATTGGCTGCATCAGTAAAGAAAACGCCACCCTCCGTGGATACGGTCAATGTTCCCCCTTGCACGGTTTCTATCGTTTGACCGTTACTTAGTAGGTCAGAGGTCACCGCAGCACCGGACACCACATGATACGCTAGGATAGCAGCCAAAAGGTCCTGTTCTTCCGTTGTGTCAAAATCGGCTAAAGAGGAAAATCCGTCCAAGCGATCAAATAAATCCGAAAAAGCTGCATTACTGGGGGCGAGCACGGTGAAAGGGCCTTCTCCGCTCAGCGTCCCAATTAAATCGTTATTTGGGCTTTGGTCCGCGGCGGTAAGTGCAGCAACCAAACTGCTCAAATCCGTCGTGGCCTGGGCAGCTTCCACAATGTTCTGTTCCGGAGTCGTTGGTCCTCCGTTGTTATTGTCATCGTCGTCTGAACACGACCACGCCAAAAGAGCAGTAGCGAATAAGATTAAGGATTTTTTAAAAAAATGTTTCATGGTAAAGAAATTATAAATGTTTAATTGTTTAAAAGGTAAAGCCCATCACAAGGATGGGCTTGTTCTTATTTTTAGTGCAGGGCATCCAGCACTTCCTGTGGTAATAATACCTTATCTATAATATGTACGATTCCGTTACTGGCCTCGTTATCGGCACCAACCACCCGGGCCCTGTCATGTGTTTTATCCAATATGAATATCCGGCCATGCAGTCTAAGCTCAACGGTTATGTTTTCCCCTTGTGCCGTTTTGAGTTGTTGATGATTGTCAAATTCTCCGGAGGCAGTTGCCGAACCAGGGACGACGTGATAGGACAACACGGTGGCCAAAAGTTCTTTTTCCTCAGGGGTGTCAAAGTCTGAAATACCGTGATATTCAGGTCCCAATAGATGAAATAACTCCTGAAAGGCATGGTTATTAGGTGCGAAGACCGTGAATGGACCATTTCCCTGTAAGGCTTCAACCAATCCGGCTTCTGCTTGTATGAGGGCATCCACTAACAAGCTTAAATCACCTACAGACTGTGCCAATTCCACAATAGTATCTTCCTGTAGACTGGCCACAAAATCAATGGCCGCCTGTGGCAAAAGCACCTTATCAATGGTGTGCGCCACCCCATTGGAAGCCAGGATATCGGTATCCGTGATATTGGCATCGGTGTCCGAGGCATCACCGATGACAAAGGTGTGTCCTGAGGCAATGATCTCCAGGGAATTGCCCATAAGGGCTGTTGGGACGGTACCGGGATGCAGGTCGGCCTCCAGTACCTGCTGCGGCAGCACGTGGTAGAGGAGGATATCGGTAAGGAGGTCAAGTTCCTCCTGGGTATCAAAATCGGCCAA
>JANQKR010000045.1 GCA_028281025.1 Croceivirga sp. | reverse complement strand
GTTGATGGTTGATGGTTGATGGTTGATGGTTGATGGTTGATGGTTGATGGTTGATGGTTGATGGTTGATGGTTGATGGTTGATGGTTGATGGTTAAAAGTACCAAGTATAACATAGAAGGTATGGATTTCTTAAAACAGTTCATCAAACATTATTTTTTATTCATCCTTGCACCTTTAACTTTTAACCTTGTACTTTAAATTATTCCCTTTGTGGAGGGTAAGACCATTTTTTCCACATCCCTTTTCACCGCCATTTTGATGGCTTTGGCAAAGGCCTTGAAAATAGCTTCTATCTTGTGGTGTTCATTGGTTCCCTCGGCCTTGATGTTCAAATTGGCCTTGGCACCATCACTAAAGGATTTAAAAAAATGATGGAACATCTCCGTAGGCATGTCACCGACCATTTCGCGTTTGAATTCTGCTTCCCAAACCAACCAGTTCCTACCGCCAAAATCGATGGCTACCTGTGCCAGGCAATCATCCATGGGCAAACAAAATCCATAACGTTCAATTCCCAGTTTATCACCAAGGGCCATACTAAAAACCTCCCCTAGTGCAATTCCCGTGTCTTCAATGGTGTGATGTTCATCCACTTCCAGATCGCCATTCACCTTAATGGTCAAATCCATCTGACCGTGTCTTGCCAATTGATCCAACATGTGGTCAAAAAAATTAAGGCCGGTATCGATGTTCGCCTCCCCTTTTCCATCCAGATCAAGTTCAATCAGGACATCGGTTTCCTTGGTCTTTCTTTGGATTTTTCCGACACGATTTGACAGTTTCAAAAACTCGTAAATCGCTTCCCAGTCGTTGGTCTCCAACGCGATATAGTCAGAAAGGTCTGTCTTCGAAACGGTGATTTCATCCAGTCCTAGCTGCGTTTCGTCATTGATGAAAACGCCTTTGGACCCCAAATTCTTCGCCAATTCCATATCCGTAAGTCGATCCCCAATCACAAATGAGTTTGGAAGGTCGTATTCTTCTGTCAGAAACCCTTCCAGTAACCCGGTATTGGGTTTCCTTGTAGGGGCATTGTCCTTGGCATAGGTTCTGTCTATCAGAACTTTTGAAAACCGAATCCCTTCATTCGCCAGGGACTGCACCATAAAATTGTGGACCGGCCAAAATGTTTCCTCCGGAAAGGTTTCCGTACCCAAACCATCTTGGTTGGTGACCATAACCAGTTCAAAATCCAACTCTTTGGCAATTTTGCCCAAATACGTGAACATTTTGGGGTAAAACTCCAATTTCCCAAAGGCATCCAATTGTTCATCATCTGGTTCTTTGGCCAAGGTTCCGTCCCTATCAATAAACAAAATTCGTTTTCCCATTCTAAATCGTTCTTAGTACTTCAATCAGTTTTTTATTTTCCTGTTCCGTGCCAATGGTAAACCTCAGGGTATTGCCACAAAGGGGTTGCGAACTTCTATTGCGCACCACTACCCCACGCGAAACCAATTGTTGGTAGCGCAGATCGGCCTTGTCCACCTTTACCAATACAAAATTGGCATCCGTAGGATATATTTTTTGTACAAAAGGGATTTGCCCAAGGGCCCTAATTAAATTATCCCGTTCCCTTAAAATACGGGCCACCTCCTGTTGCACCCCATTGGGTTGTGCTACCCGCTCCAACGCCCGTTGTTGTGTCAATTGGTTGACGTTATAGGGGGGTTTTATTTTTTTTAGGATTGTAATAATAGCTTCTGAAGCGTAGGAAATACCTAAACGGATACCGGCCATCCCATAGGCTTTGGACAAGGTTTGGGTAATAATGAGGTTTGGAAATTCCCCAAGTCTTGGTAACCAGCCCTCTTTCCCGGAAAAATCAATATAGGCTTCATCAATGATCACCAAACCATTGAATTTTATGATAAGCTCCTCTACTTTTTCGGCATCAAAGCCATTTCCCGTAGGATTGTTGGGCGAGCATAAAAACAACAATTTGGTATGGTCGTCCGATTGTTGCAAGATATGTTCCACCACGGGCTGAAAGTCCTCCCCGAGAAATACCTCCCTGTTTTCCACGGCATTGGTTTCTGCCAATACTTTGTACATACCATAGGTAGGCGGCAGTGAGATAACATTATCTTTATGGGGTTCACAAAATGCCCGGAAAATCAAATCCAGAACCTCATCGCTGCCATTGCCCAATAGTATCTGGGCGGTTTGTACCCCCTTTTGTTCCGCCAAAACTGATTTTAGACCGCGCTGATGCGGATCGGGATAGCGGTTCACCCCATTTTCAAAAGGGTTTTCATTGGCATCCAAAAACACCATGTCCCTATCAAAATCCTTGAACTCATCACGGGCCGATGAATAGGGTTTTAACCGCTTTACGTTTTCCCGTACCAAACTATCCAGTTTAAACTTCTTCATATTTAAATCTCTCGACTCCGTTTGAAATAACATTAGTTCTTGAGTTCTTCCAGTCTAAGGGTTACTGCGTTTTTATGGGCCTGTAAGCCTTCGGCCTCAGCCATCAATTCCACACTCCTTCCAATATTTTGAATTCCCTCTTTGGATATTTTTTGAAACGTCATGCTCTTCATAAAGCTATCCAAATTTACTCCGCTATATTGTTTGGCATAGCCATTGGTAGGGAGCGTATGATTGGTTCCCGAGGCATAGTCCCCCGCGCTTTCGGGTGTATAGTTTCCAATGAACACCGAACCAGCATTCATCGTATTATCGATATAAAAATCCTCGTTTTCCACACAGACAATATAGTGTTCCGGTCCATAGGCATTAATGAGTTCCAAGGCCGTCTTGTCATCTTCAACATAGATCAACCGACTGTTTTCAATGGCTTTTTTTGCAATATCCTTTCGGGGAAGTTCCTGAATTTGTCTTTCAATTTCAATTTCCACTTGCTCCATAAAAGGTACTGATGTGGAAACCAAAACGACCTGACTATCCACCCCATGTTCGGCCTGACTCAACAAATCTGAAGCAACAAATGCTGCATTGGCAGTTTCGTCCGCGACCACCAACAATTCACTTGGACCTGCGGGCATGTCAATGGCAACGCCCAGTTTAGTGGCGTACTGTTTCGCAACGGTTACATATTGGTTTCCTGGGCCAAAAAGCTTGTACACCTTGGGAATGGTATCGGTTCCATAGGTCATTCCCGCTATGGCCTGAATACCTCCAATTTTAAAAATTCGCGTAACCCCGCACAATTGGGCCGTGTAAACAATGGTAGCATCCAGATTGCCGTTTTCATCCGGAGGGCTGCACAGCACAATCTCTTCACACCCTGCCAATTTTGCGGGAATGGCCAACATCAAAATTGTTGAAAATAGAGGGGCCGTACCACCGGGAATATATAGCCCCACTTTTTGAATGGGCCGTTTTTCCTGCCAACATTTTACACCCGGCATGGTTTCCAAAACAACCTCCGTTGTTTTCTGCGCCCGGTGAAATGATTCAATATTTGATTTAGCGATCTGGATGGCCGCTTTCAATTCTTTGGAAACGCTGGCATCCGCTGCGGCCATTTCCGTTTCGCTGACCGTAAAATGGGATAGTTCCACCCTATCAAATTTTTTGGTAAACGCTTTTATGGCCTTATCCCCATTCTGGGACACTTCTTTAAATACCTCGGCCACAATGGGTTCAATGGCATCAAAAGATTGTGTTGGCCTTGCCAAAATCCCTGCCCATTCCGTTCGCTTCGGATTTTTATACTTTTTCATAAACCCCTTCCAACTCCCTAAGCGGGAGAATTTTATTCTTTTAGTTATTTGTTTTGATCCCTGCCGCTACACCTCCTCCCCTTTGGGAAGATCGGGAGGGCCTATAAGACCATTTTTTCAATTGGGCAGACCAAGATACCTTCGGCACCGGCCAACCTCAATTCATCGATTACCTCCCAAAATTTGTCCTTGTTGATTACCGTATGTACGGAACTCCAACCCTCATCCGCCAGGGGCAATACCGTAGGGCTGCGCATTCCCGGTAAAATTTTCAATATTGCATCAAGACTGGTGTTGGGTACGTTCATCAATACATAACGGTTTTTTCTTGCCTGCAGCACGGATCGGATCCTAAACCGAAGTTTATCCAGGATTTGCCTTCGTTCCTGATCGATTTTTGGGGAAACGGCCAAAACCGCCTCGCTCTTTAACAGTACTTCGACCTCCTTTAAATTGTTCTTGAACAAGGTGCTGCCACTGGATACAATATCACATATCACATCCGCAAGGCCAATATTGGGGGCTATTTCCACGGAACCATTGATCAGATGGATGTCCGCCGTTATTCCCCAACCCTCCAAAAACTTTTGTACCGTATGGGGATATGAGGTGGCGATACGTTTGCCCTCAAAATCCTTGTAGTTACTGTAAGCATTGTTCTTTGGGATGGCCATGGAAACTTTGCATTTTGAAAAACCGAGTTTTTCCGCGACCTCTATCCCTTCCCCTTTTTCAAAAAGCACATTTTCGCCTATAACGGCAATGTCCACCACACCATCCTTTAAATACTGTGGAATATCGCCATTGCGCAAATAAAAAACGTCCATGGGGAAATTCCTGGCACTGGCTTTTAGCTGGTCCTTACCATTGTCAATGGAAATCCCGCATTCCTTTAAAATCTTAAGGGAGTCTTCGTTGAGCCTGCCACTTTTTTGAATTGCGATCCTTAGGTTCATAACTTCTTGTCTTTCCTGCCCGTCACCCTGAGCGCCCGCCTGAATGCCAAGAGCGGGCAGGTAGTTGAGGGGTAGGCAGGAATCTAATTTAACATTACAACTTATTTCAACAGCTACCCACTGTCGTGGGAATAAAAAAACCCGCTTGATTGCTCAAACGGGTCAGGTTATTTTGACTTACACAAAATATCGTTACCTCGCCTGAGCGATGCTATCGATATGATGGTGTGTAAATTTGTTTCTCATTTCGTTGACGAAGGTAAAATTTAATTTCTACACAAAAAAGAAATTATTAGTTATTTCCCAAAATCAAGGGGAGGCCATCATCTCCTGAACCTACCACCACTACTTTGGCATTTGGGGATTGCGACAACTTTAAAGTGGCCTCTATACCCTTGTCCTGCAAAATCTTGTCTGTAAGCGATGCGCTCAAAATCTTGTTCGCATCGGCCTTACCCTGGGCCTCTATACGCTGACGTTCGGCTTCCTTCTCGGCGGTAACCAGTCGAAATTCATATTCCAAGGATTCCTGTTCCTGTTTTAATTTACGCTCAATCGCCTCCTTAATGGTTGGGGGGAGGGTAACATCGCGCACCAAGATTTCATCGAGAACAATATGTTGATCTTCAACGATTTTCTTGGTTTCTTCGAAAATTTCAGCCTGAATGGCATCCCTTTTACTGGAATACAACTGCTCGGGGGTATAACGCCCCACTACCGAACGTGCTGCAGATCGGATGGTAGGCAGTAAAATCCTATCCAGATACCCTTCACCAATTTGTTGGTGAAGCTGGCCCAATTCCCCATATTTGGGCATATACCATGCCGAGGCATCCAATTGAATATCCAAACCATTGGAGGAAAGCACTTTCATTTTCTCAAATACCTCCTGTCTTCTTACTTCATATATGTATACCCTGTTCCACGGGGCCACCAAATGAAAGCCTTCTCCCAAGGGAGGTTCGTCAGTGACCACACCACCGCTAAAACGTTTCCAAAGCACTCCGGCTTCACCGGCACCAATGTTTATGGCCGATTTGGAAATTAAAATGAACACTAAAATTATGACCACCACGGTGGGCAATGCAATTTTTGGTAATCTATCCATAAGTCCTATTCTTTTATAATAATCCGTTATATTTTCTAATAAACCATTCCAGGGCAAGGGCAAAAACCATGATGCCCAACACTATGCTAAAATCTATTAAAGATACTACATTCTTTGTGCTTTTTTGAACTGGAAGAAATTGATTTTCGTTCAATAAATCAGTTATAAGCCCAGAAACCTGGGAAGGGTAATACAAGTTTCCGGAATTGTTTTCTGCCAATCTTCTTAGCTTTAAATGATTGGCATTTAAGAATTGCTTTTCCAAATCAAAATCCAAAATTGTAAACTGCCCCGATTTGGAAATGCGTTCCCTGGTTTCCGTAACCGTAAAGCTATACTCCCCTTCTTCCAAGTCGCTCAAGTCTGCCTGAAATTGATTTCCTTTTAAAAGCATGGGAATATCCCGGACCAGTCCATCGTTACTTTTCAGATTTAGATTGAGACTGGCATTTTCATCAAAGCTATAGGTATTGTCAAAAAAGGAGGCTTTTACCAGGGTTTCCGAAGTGTTTTCATAGGTCGTTTCAAAATCCAACTGCAATCGTTCCCTTTTCCCAGAGCTGGAAAGGTAGAATATGAGTTTTCCCATGAGTTCATCAAAGCCCGAAAAATCCTTTTCGTTCCTGTACGTACGCAACCGCCACTTCCAAATGTTGGCCCCCAATAGAAACGCCTGTTTATCGCCATCGGGGAGGACAAACCATAACGGTTCCTCCAGATTCACCCTACGTATCTGTTGGAAGGCGATTATACTGGGTTCCGTATTGAATCGCAATTCCCCCAATTCCCCTTCCAAAGGTGGAAATCCATCCATCAGGAAATTGGAAATATCAAATACCTCAAAAGCGGCATTTTTGAACGGAAGGATTTCCTCGCCCTGACCAAATGCTTCCATGGTAAAACCTTCCAATTTGGTGTTTAAAAAGCTCCAATCCGTTTCGGGGCCCGTAATCGTAAAAATGCCCCCTCCTCGCTGTTTGATAAAATCATAGATGTTTCGAAAGGAGGCATTGGGTTGGTAAAGGACAAAAACATCAATGGCTTCCAACCTTTCCACGGGTGTATTGGGGGCCATGATGACCACCTGCCGTTGTTCATTGGATTCGATGGCCTTTTTTAATGCCCCAATATCCGGGTGCTTAAAAGAAGACACGATACCAACTACCGTTTTTTCATCAATGATCTCTATAGTGGTACGCTTTACGTTGTTCAGGACATTCTTTTCGTTTTCCAAGGCGGACAGGGCCACTTCAATAGTTTTGATGCCCGTTGACTGCGCTTTTAGGAGTATGTTGATGTCATGGGAGCGCTCATTCTTGGAAAACTGCAAGGATTCCCTGTGGACAACACGGCCATCCATCGTGATTTTGACAGTGGTCCCGACTGTGGATTCCCCTGAATACACCAGCTGGGCCTCCAATGGGAATTGGTTATCCAAGAAGGCATATTTGTTCAGGTTCACCAACCCCACCCCAACATCTTGATAGGACGTGGTATCCCCAACCACTATGGTATTGAGTTGTACTTGATTTCCTAAATCCAGGTATTCATAATCCCTTCCATAGGTCTGGTTTCCGTCGGAGACTAGGATTACCGCATTATTTCCGCTGGCAAAAGTCTCTTTCAGGGTTGCCAGTCCATTTGAAATGTCCGTCCTTTTTCCGGCGAAATCCAGGCTGTCCAGGGGTTTTACCTCTTTTGAAAAAGAATACGGTCGGATCGAGAACTTTTCCTGCAATCCTTCATCCTGGGAAAATTGATTGACCAAATCCATGACCTCCCCAGACTGTCCAAGGTTGGAAATGGAGGAGGACCCATCCACCAAAAGCACCAAATTGGACTTTTCCAAACGATAGCTGTTCTTGGTAAATTCCGGGTTGATGAGCAACAAAAATCCCGAGAACAGCATCACAAAACGAAGTGCTACCAAAAGGATTTTTTTGGTTGCCCCACCGGTATAGTCCCGGTAGTGGAAAACTGCAATACCCAGCGCCACAAGAAAGGCTATCAGCATCAATACTATGGTCTGGGTCTGCATAAAAAGGTTTACGTTAAGTCAGCATACCACCGTCTACGTTCAAGACCTGACCCGTTACATAAGCAGAAAGGTCACAGGCCAGGAACAAACAGGCATTGGCAACATCTTCCGGTGAGCCTCCCCTTTTCAAGGGAATGGCATCCCGCCAGCCTTGAACGGTTTTTTCATCCAACTTGTCGGTCATTTCGGTTTCAATGAAGCCTGGAGCGATTGCATTGCATCGAATATTTCGGGAGCCCAATTCCAGGGCGACCGATTTTGTGAAACCGATCATTCCGGCCTTGGAAGCCGCATAATTGGTTTGACCTGCATTTCCCTTAACGCCCACAACACTGCTCATATTGATGATGGAACCGGACCTTTGCTTTAAAAGCGTACGTTGCACGGCTTTGGTCATATTGAAAACGGATTTCAAATTGACCTCAATTACCTTGTCAAAATCTTCTTCCCCCATACGCATCAACAAGTTGTCCTTTGTGATTCCCGCATTGTTGATCAATACATCTATTCCGTCAAAATCTTGCAATACCGAAGCTACCAACTGCTCCGCTTCCTCAAAACTGGCAGCGTTGCTTTTGTAGGCTTTGGCCTTCACTCCCAAGGAGTTAAGCTCCTTTTCCAATTCCAGGGCAGGACCTTCACTGGAACTATAGGTAAACGCCACATTGGCCCCATGACGTGCAAATACTTCCGCAATTCCTTTGCCTATGCCCCTGCTGGCCCCGGTAATGATTACATTCTTATCGTCTAAAAGTTTCATAGGTTTTAATTAAGGTTGGTAAAATTCAAATATAGGATTTGTGAGGGTATTGGCCCATAAAAAAATCCCGAGCTGGCCGGGATTTAGTATTGTTTTAACGGATTGCCCTACGCCATCACCTGTTTTACGGTAATCCCAATTTTGGCCGGAGAATCCACCACATGGATTCCACATTCCCGCATGATACGCTTTTTGGCCTGTGCCGTGTCATCACTACCTCCAACAATGGCGCCGGCATGGCCCATGGTACGACCGGCAGGCGCGGTTTCCCCCGCAATAAATCCGACTATCGGTTTTTTACTGCCACTTGCCTTATACCAATTGGCGGCATCGGCTTCCAATTGTCCCCCAATTTCCCCGATCATGACCACACAATGGGTATCTGGGTCATTGATCAAAAGTTCAACCGCTTCTTTTGTGGTAGTTCCGATGATGGGATCCCCTCCAATTCCAATTGCCGTGGTTATTCCCAAACCTTGGCGAACCACTTGATCTGCGGCTTCATAGGTCAATGTTCCGGATTTGGAAACGATGCCTACATTGCCTTCCTTAAAGACAAAACCGGGCATGATCCCAACTTTGGCCTCACCGGGGGTAATCACACCTGGACAATTGGGTCCTATCAGCGTGCAACCCAAGTCCTTGATATAATCGTTTGCTTTTACCATATCGGCCACCGGAATACCTTCCGTTATCGTTATGATTACTTTTATCCCTGCATTGGCGGCCTCCATGATCGCATCTGCTGCAAAGGCAGGTGGCACAAAGATGATCGATGTATCGGCCCCAACCTTTTCAACAGCATCCGCTACCGTATTGAACACGGGTTTCCCTAAATGTTCCTGTCCGCCCTTTCCTGGAGTGACCCCACCAACAACATTGGTTCCGTAAGCTATCATTTGTTCCGCGTGAAAGGTTCCTTCACTTCCGGTAAAACCCTGTACAATTATTTTTGAGTCCTTATTGACCAATACACTCATTATATCTTTTTTAAAAAGTTCGACAAAAATAGGCTATCATCAATGAAAAATAAAGTCCGTTCCTTAAATGTTCTTTACTTTTTCCAATATGCTCGGAATCTGTTTTACGCTTGCCATTTGCTTCAACTTTTCCCGGGCTTCTTCTGCAGGACTTCCAAAATAGGTTTTTCCACCTTTCAAGGATTTTGCGATACCTGTCTGGGCAAGGACCACGGCCTTTTTTCCAATGGTAATCCCACTGGTCACGCCTACCTGTCCCCAAAGGGTGACCTCATCTTCAATGACCACACAACCTGCAATACCACATTGTGATGCAATGAGACATTTTTTACCAATGACCGTATCGTGTCCTACTTGGATTTGGTTATCCAATTTGCTTCCTTCTTTGATTGTTGTATCACCGGTAACACCCCTATCAATGGTACAACCAGCACCAATCTCAACCTCATCTTCAATTAGTACCCTGCCTACTGACAAAAACTTATCCCATTTTTCATCTCGCTTGTTGTAGTAAAAAGCGTCTCCCCCAAGGACCGTTCCTGAATGTATGATCACATTGTTGCCTATAATGCAATTATCATTGATGGTCACATTTGCATGAATTAGGCAATTTTCCCCAATCCTTACATTGTTTCCAATGAATACGTTGGGTTGAATTATGGTGTTCTTCCCAATGGTAGCGGATTCAGTGATACTCTGCGAAGCAGTTTGGAAGGGTTTGAAATGTGTCGTTAATGTATTGAAATCCCGAAATGGGTCATCGGAAATCAATAGGGATTTACCTTCGGGACACTCCACTTTTTTATTGATCAATACGGTAGTTGCGGCGGAATCCAAAGCCTTTTGATAGTATTTTGGATGGTCCACGAATACGATGTCCCCGGCTTCAACCACATGGATTTCATTCATTCCCAACACCTCAAAATCCGGTGCACCTACAAATTCAGCCCCTATGAGTTCGGCAATTTCGCTTAAGGAGTATGGCCTGGCAAACTTCATCGCTACTATTTATTCCTTGGCCCTTTCTTGATAGGAGGCCGTTGCCGTATCTATTTTTATCCTGTCACCTTCATTGATGAAAAGCGGAACATTGATCCTTGCTCCCGTCTCCATGGTTGCGGGTTTGGTTGCATTGGTCGCCGTGTTTCCCTTAACACCGGGTTCGGTATGGGTTACTTCCAATATCACGCTCGCCGGCATTTCAACCGATAAGGGCATTTGGTCCTCCGTATTGAATATTATGGTCACCACCTGTCCTTCTTTCATCAAATCCGGTGAATCCAGGGCATCTTTCTGCAATGCAATTTGATTGTAATCATCCGTATTCATAAAATGGAAGGTATCCCCCTCTGCATATAAATATTGATAGGAACGGGTCTCCACTCGTACATCCTCAATTTTATGACCTGCGGAAAACGTGTTGTCGATGACCTTTCCCGTAGTAACACTTTTTAATTTGGTACGTACAAAAGCTGGTCCCTTTCCAGGTTTCACATGAAGGAATTCAACAATTTTGTAAATATCATTACTGTACTTGATGCACAATCCTTTTCTAATATCCGAAGTATTTGCCATAATTAGTTGTTGCTAAAATAACCTTTCATTATCCCTCGCTGGGAATCCCTAATAAACTGAAGTATTTCATCCCTTTCCGGAGTAGCTTCCATCTCGGCCTCTATGATTTCCGCGGCTTGGGAATTGTTGTAATTGTTTTGATACAGTATTCTGTAAATATTTTGAATCTCCCGAATCTTGTGGGATTCGAAACCCCTCCGTCTTAATCCAACGGAATTGATCCCAACATAGGAAAGTGGTTCTCGGGCTGCTTTTACGAACGGGGGAACATCTTTCCGAACCAGTGACCCTCCGGTTACGAAGGCATGCCTTCCTACGGATACAAATTGGTGTACGGCCACCATTCCCGCCAATACTACATTTTCACCTACGGTGACATGACCGGCCAAAGTTGAATTATTGCTAAAAATACAACCGTTGCCCACCAGACAGTCATGGGCCACATGGCAATAGGCCATAATCAGGCAATTGTTGCCAATGACCGTTTTCATACGATCTGCAGTTCCTTTATTGATGGTCGCACATTCCCTAATGGTGGTGTTATCCCCAATATGAACGGTGGTTTCCTCGCCTTTGTATTTTAGATCCTGTGGTATGGCCGAAATTACGGCTCCGGGATAAATATTACAGTTTTTCCCGATTCGTGCGCCTTCCATGATGGTCACATTGGAACCAATCCAGGTACCCTGACCAATGGTTACGTTATTATGGATGGTAGTAAATGGTTCAATGACCACATTTTTTGCGATTTTGGCTCCCGGGTGGACATATGCCAAAGGTTGGTTCATGCTAATTTCCTTTTACTTTTGTTATTTGTGCCATTATTTCCGCTTCGGAAACCAATTTACCGTTTGCATAAGCTCGTGCCTGCATCTGACATATTCCCCGTCTTATGGGGGACAATAGGTCCAATTTGAATATGAGCGTATCTCCTGGAACCACCTGATGTTTGTACCTAACATTGTCAATTTTCAAAAGATAGGTCAGGTAATTTTCCGGATCTGGGACCGTACTCAGCACCAATATCCCTCCGGTCTGTGCCATAGCTTCAATCTGAAGTACTCCGGGCATCACGGGAGCTCCGGGAAAATGCCCCACAAAAAACGGTTCGTTCATGGTCACGTTCTTCATGCCAATGACATGCTCCTCCGACAGTTCCAAAATTTTATCGACCAATAAAAAAGGAGGACGATGGGGAAGCATTTCCATAATTTGGTTGATGTCCTTTACGGGGGGTGCATGCAAATCCACATCGGGAACATAATTTCTACGTTCCTGCTTTATAATTTTTTGAAGCTTTTTGGCAAATTGGGTATTCACAAAATGGCCCGGCTTATTGGCGATGACCTTTCCCCGTATCCGGGTGCCCGTCAAGGCCAAATCCCCTACGACATCCAAAAGCTTGTGCCTGGCCGCTTCATTGGGCTGGTGCAGCGTAAGGTTATCCAATATCCCATTGGGTTTTACGGAGAGTTTTTTCTTGTCAAATGCCTTTTCCAATTTCTTCATGGTGGATTCGGAAATTTCCTTGTCCACATACACAATGGCATTGTTCAAATCGCCTCCCTTTATCAGGCCGTGCTCCAACAGCATTTCCAGTTCGTGCAAAAAACTAAAGGTTCTGGCACTGGCAATCTCGGATTTGAAATCCGACATATGTTCCAGGGTGGCATTTTGTGTCCCCAGGACTTTGGTGCCAAAATCCACCATAGTGGTTACCTGATATTCCTCGGCGGGGATTATGGTAATCTCACTATTTGTGGCTTCGTCTTTATAGGAGATAACGTCTTTTACCACATATTCATCCCGATCACCTTCCTGTTCCACAATTCCGGCTTCTTCCAGGGCTTCCACAAAAAAACGGGAAGATCCATCCATAATGGGAGGTTCTGGGGCGTCCAGTTCAATAAGTACATTATCGATGTCCATTCCGACCAAAGCGGCCAAAACATGTTCGGAGGTTTGGATCTTTACGCCGTTCTTCTCCAAATTGGTCCCCCTTTGGGTATTGACCACATAAGAAGCATTGGCTTCTATGACCGGCTCCCCTTCCAAGTCCACCCTTTTAAAAGCAAAACCGTGATTTTCCTTTGCAGGGACAAAGGTCATGGTCACATCCTCTCCCGTATGCAGACCTACACCTTTTAAAGTAACTGACTTAGCAATGGTTTTTTGCTTAGTGCTGTTGGCTTTCATGGTTGAATTTCTTTTCCAGTTCGTTAACTTGATTGACGATCTTTGGTAAGTTCTTAAAATGAACATAGGATTTGTTATAATCCCCATAGTTCAATGCAGGAGAACCCTGCAGTACTTCATCATCCTTGATATTTCTTCCTATACCGGACTGTGCCTGAATTTTTACCCTGTCCCCAATGGTGATATGCCCAACAATTCCCACCTGGCCACCAATAAGGCAATGCTTGCCAATTTTGGTCGACCCCGCAATTCCCGTTTGGGCCGCAATAGCGGTATGTTCCCCAATTTCAACATTGTGGGCTATCTGTATCTGATTATCCAGTTTTACCCCTTTCCTGAGGACGGTCGATCCCAGGGTGGCCCTATCTATGGTGGTTCCGGCACCAACATCAACATTGTCCTCCAAAATAACATTGCCGGTTTGTGGCACCTTGCTGTACTCACCATTGGTATTGGGTGTAAATCCAAAACCATCGGCACCAATAATAGCCCCACTGTGGATCACACAGTCATTGCCAATAATCGATTCTGAATAAATTTTGGCTCCTGCAAAAATGACGCAGTCGTTGCCTATGGTGACGTTGTCCCCAATATATACATTGGGATAAACCTTTACATTGTTCCCGATTTCCACATTATCGCCCAAATACGAAAATGCACCCAAATAAAACGCTTCCCCAAATTTGGCAGAATCAGAAACAAAGGAGGGTTTTTCAATCCCAACCTTATTATTTTTTACCTGATTGTAGTATTCCAACAATTTGGAAAAGGACTTATAGGCATCATCTACTTTGATCAAAGTGGTGGTCAGTTCCTGTTCCGGGACAAAATCCTTGTTCACAATGGTAATCGATGCCTGGGTCGTGTAGATGTACGAAGTATACTTTGGGTTTGCGAGAAACGTAAGACTACCGTCCACTCCCTCCTCAATTTTGGAGAGTTTATGAACCATGATTTGGGGATTGCCTTCAATTTCCCCTCCGAGAATTCCGGCAATTTGGGTAGCTGTGAACTTCATTGCGGCAAAAGTAAGAAAATTTGTCAAACGCTTGCCTTGGGGTAACAAACATAGTATTTCACCACTTTGTTCGAAAGCGACCCAAGGTTGAAATGATCCGAAGCCCTCGCTACATCGATCAACTTCCCGCTTTTGGTCAAAATATGGATGTTCTGATCCTTGGCATTATAGGCCTGATTGCTGATTTCCCCTTCAAAAACATAATACTCCAATTCAGCATCCCCAATACCATAGTTCATTTTGGTCCAGACCCTTCGTTGTTCCAGTTTCGCCTTATTGTAGGGCTTGTCCTTGATTTTTATTTTCAAAAGGTTCCGGTGTAAAAGGCGTTTTGACAGATCCGAAAGGATAAAATCATCGTGGTACTGCCATTCTTTTAGGGCAGAAATTACATCCACATCGTCCAATTCGGAAAAGCGCGCTAGATTTCCCCTATCAAAATCGGTTACTTCATGCTGCAAAAATCCTATAAACGCCCCTGAACCCTTCAGGGGTTTGCCTTCCTTCAATACGTGCTTGGCCCTTTTTATCAATTTTATCAGCAAGGCCTCCGCAACCAGACTTGTTTTATGCAGGTATACCTGCCAATACATGAACCTACGTGCCATCAGGAATTTCTCCACGGAATAAAGTCCCTTTTCTTCCACGACCAATTCGTTATTGGCCACATTCAACATCGTGATCAAGCGATCGGAACTGATGTTCCCTTCAGTTACCCCCGTATAAAAGCTGTCCCGCTTCAGGTAATCCAACCGATCCATATCCAGTTGGCTGGACACCAATTGGTTCAGGTATTTTTTGGGATGCTCCCCCTTAAAAATTTGCAGGGCCACTTCCAGTTCACCTCCAAATTCCGCGTTCAACTCTTCCATGAACAACAGGGAAATCTGCTCGTGACTGCTATTGGGGATCAGGGAATGTTCCAGGGCATGGGAAAAAGGGCCATGTCCAATATCGTGCAGTAAAATGGCACAGAACAGTCCATTTTCCTCCTCTGGGGTAATCTCCACATGTTTGTACCGCAAAATCTGTACGGCCTTCTGCATTAAATGCATACAGCCCAGGGCATGGTGAAAACGCGTATGGTGCGCCCCAGGATAGACCAAGTAGGAAAGCCCCATTTGGGAAATCCTTCGTAGGCGTTGAAAATAGGGGTGCCCAATTAATTTAAAAATCAATTCACTGGGTGTCCCAATAAATCCATATATGGGATCGTTAAATATTTTAAGCTTGTTGGTCTGTGACAATAGGCTTATTTTGAGGACGCAAAGATAGCACTATAATGAGCATGAAAAAGATATCCATTCTATGGGTCGATGATGAGGTTGACCTTTTAAAGCCACACATTCTTTTTTTGGAAAACAAGGGCTATGAACTGACCACCGTTCAAAGTGGGCAGGAAGCTTTGGATGAAGTGGACCGCCAACGTTTTGATATTGTCTTTTTGGACGAGAACATGCCCGGGCTTTCCGGGCTGGACACCTTGGGCGAAATCAAACAACGGGAAGCCTCCCTGCCCGTGGTCATGATTACCAAGAGTGAGGAGGAATATATTATGGAGGAGGCCATTGGCAGTAAAATTGCAGACTATTTGATCAAACCGGTCAATCCCAACCAAATCCTGCTTTCCCTAAAAAAGAATTTGGACCATTCCCGACTGATATCCGAACGGACTACGGCCAATTACCAACAAGAATTCCGGAAAATTGCCATGGACCTTTCCATGGTCAATTGTTATGAAGAATGGGCGGAACTGTACCAAAAATTAATTTTTTGGGAACTGCAATTGGAGGAAATCGAGGATCAAAGTATGTTCGAAATATTGGAATCCCAAAAAGTGGAGGCCAATTCGCAGTTCAGCAAATTTGTGGATAAAAGGTACCGTTCCTGGTTTGAGGAGGATGATGGACCCGTACTTTCCCATATGTTATTTAAAAAGTGGGTGGTTCCCGAGCTAAAGGGTTCCAAGACCCTTTTTGTGGTCATTGACAACCTGCGGTACGATCAATGGCTCGCTTTTGAGGACACGGTTTCCAATTTTTATCGAAAGAAAACCGAACGTGCCTATTTTAGCATCCTGCCCACGGCAACCCAATATGCCCGTAATGCCATCTTTTCGGGACTGACCCCTTTGGAGATGGAAAAACGGCATCGCGAATGGTGGAAAAATGATACCGATGAAGGTGGAAAAAACCTTTATGAAGCAGAGTTCCTGGGGGCACAACTCAAGCGGTTGGGGCTGGACCTAAAGTGGGAATACCATAAAATAAGCAGCCTGAAGCAGGGAAAACAGTTGGCTCAGAACTTTAATTCCCAAAAGGACAATGACCTGACCGCCATTGTCTACAATTTTGTGGACATGCTGTCCCATTCCAAAACCGAAATGGAGGTGATTCGGGAACTGGCCAGTAATGATAAGGCCTATCGGTCCTTGACCTTAAGTTGGTTCAAAAACTCCCCTTTACTGGAAATTATCCAAAAGGCCCAGGCCCTGGGAATGAAGCTGATCATTACCACCGATCACGGTACCATAAACGTAAAACAGCCGTCCAAGGTCATTGGCGACAGGGATACCAGCCTTAACCTCCGTTACAAAACAGGGCGGAGCCTAAGTTATAATGAAAAAGAGGTGTTGGCTGCCAAAGAACCCGCCAAGGTACATTTACCTAATATTAATGTAAGCAGCTCCTATATTTTTGCCAAGAACGATCTGTTCTTTGCCTACCCCAACAATTACAACCACTACGTAAGCTATTATCGAAATACCTACCAACATGGGGGGATAAGCCTGGAGGAAATGATCATCCCTTTTGTGGTTTTGGAGGTGAAATAGGTCTTTTTTAAATCATTATTCTTAACAAAGGAGTTGCTATCTTCTTATTTTATCAAAAGTATCGCTTGCTTTTGCTAAAGGCAGAATTTTATTTAAATCACTATATATCATATTATTATAATCCAAACTGAATTTGGAAAACTCTGAGGAAATTAATAATGAAATACAAAGGCTTAGAAAAAAAATCGCACCCCTAAAGTTCATATAGTCATAGTTGAAGATATTGAAGGAATTTTTTAGAAAAGGATGGTCAAAATTGGACCATCCCTCCCTTATTACAATTTATTGTTCCAACAATCAAGCAAAAGGCTTCCACCGTCAGACCTATTGTAGTAACCGAGCTCCATGATTAATCCAAACAAACCGAATCCAAGAAAACCCCTAACAAAGCAATTGCCGCAAGTATAGGTTTCCATCTGTCTTTCATTCAAAAGTTTGATTTATCTTTTTTTAAAAGTTGATAGAAATAGAATAATTCGTATATAAAAAACACACTGAATCCCATGAATAAAATCGTATTTAAATTTTGACCAAGTATGTATCCTGTTGCCCAATTAAAAACTATTATTGCTAACAACACAGTAGAAATTATTTTGGAATACAGTAAATTTTTCATTGATATGGATTTTTTAATTACAAACATCCGGACAAGGAAGCTCCACCGACTAAGGTAACCGACCCTACAAAAGCCGGTGCAAACAAAAACCTTGTTATAAAAATGCCACCAGCAATAGCATCAGCTATTAGACATCCTCTACTACCAGAAGCAGAGAGATTTTCCATTGTTTCTAAACTTAATGATTTCATTAATTCTAAATTTAATTTATACTTACTTTTTTTAGGCTTTCAGTTTTCGCCCTGATTATGTCATGACATCCAAACATAAAATATTTTCTACCAATCTATAATTATTTATATTTTTATTTGAGTTTAATTTCTCAATAATCTATTTTTTTTATTGATTTTATCAATAAAAAGAAGTATATTTGCTATATCTACCTGTAAAACAATGACAAAGACTATTGATCGTATCATACAGTTTATCCAATACAAAGGTCTGAGTGCCCGGAAATTTGATATGTCCATAGGCGCCAGTAATGGTTATACCCTGCGGATGAAGAAGAACCATGCTTCTGTGGGCAGTGATGTTATTGAAAATATTGTGCGCACCTATCCGCAATTGAACTTAATTTGGTTGATTACCGGTGAAGGGGAAATGCTCGATTCGGATAAGGCCGTTATACCAGCGGAAGGTTTTTCCAAGTCCCAGATTAAGGAAATAGAACAGATTGTGGAAGCCAAGATCAGGGAACGTCAAGAAAGGGAGCTCAAGGAAATGCTGGAGGAGATTGCACACGAAATCACCAAAAGGACACGGTCAAAGAACAATTAGTTCCGTTCCAGCCCTCTAAGGGACCCTTTACCTCTGCTTTAACCAATCTTCCAATTCCTTCTTAAGCTCTTTAAGAGTGCAATTACAATCCCTTGTTTGTAGATTTGATCGGATTTTAGTTTTCCAAAACACATCATCTAAATAAGTACAATTGAAGGAAATAATCTATAACCAAACGACCATTGCCAAAGTGGCACGGTCGTTACTGTTACACCAAAAAAGTCCGGTCTTGGCGTTTTACGGGGCCATGGGGGTAGGAAAAACCACCTTGATTAAAACTTTGGTCAACGAACTTGGGGGTATTGACCTGGGCCATAGCCCCAGTTTTGGATTGGTGAACGAATATCATGACAAAAACGGAAATCTTTTGGCCTATCATTTTGATTTTTATCGTATCAATTCCCTGGAAGAGGCGATGGATATAGGATTGGAGGAGTATTTTTCCAGTGACGCCCACGTCTTTATTGAATGGCCCGAGAAAATTGAACCGCTTTTGCCAGAAGGATACCACAAGGTTTTGCTGTATTTTATCGATGAAACAACCCGTCGTATCGAATATTAAAGGACTACTAAGGCCTTCTTAAACAATACTTCCTATATTCAAATTAAAGTTCCTTCTACCGACAAACGGGATAAAACTTCGGTTGAAATGCAAATAATCTCGATGAAATGCATTTTTAATCAAAACTTTTCCTACATTTGCCGTTGAATGAATTCATTTATTAACCAAAAATTTTAGTACGATGAACACTAAGAAAGTAATTTTTGGTATTTTGGCTTGTTTGACCTTGATGGCAGCTATTGCTGCACCTTACGCAACTGTAGATGACAATCAAGAGGTTGGTATTGACAAAAGAAAAGTAGTCAGGGTAGAATAGGTCAAAATTCTTTAAGGTTAGAAAGGGCAATACTACATTGCCCTTTTTTTCGTTATAGCCTATACCAAACTAGCTTGCCAAGAGATGCGACGAGTAAAAACTGAAAAAGGGCAAAAGGCAAAAAAGCGGATTATCATTGAATCTACTTTGGTGTTTTTCATCATTTTAGCACCTTTTCTATTAAAGGTATATGAACTGTTTCCGGACGATCCCAATGCCTCTATCGTAATTTTCGGAAAGGAGTTGGGCAAAAATGGTTGGCCCGATTATCAAGTATATTTTTGGTTCCTTTTCCAGAAAGTAGTACCCCTGTACCTTATTTTTATTTGGTTTATGACCTGTAAGCATTGGTGGTACCATATCTTGCTATTACCCATTATCATGTATGCCTTCCAAATTTTTGAGGACATTTTTGATAAGGATTATATCGTGGATAGCGAAAACTTATTATGGCTTTTACCGATATGTGTGGTCGTCATTCCTTTTGTCTATTTCATTCGTATGAAATTGTATGACAAACATGTACATGGGATCGATTTGGAAGCCATGGATGCCGAATTAAAGATCCTCAAGGAAAAAGAGGAACTGCGTAAAGAACGTGAAAAGCTGGAACAACGCAAGATTACCCTTTCAAAAAAAATGTAACTTTGGCGTAAACATCCTGCTTACCTTATATGAACCAGCCTTCTTCTCCGTTTAGCAAGCAACAGTTGCTTCCCCAGGAAGAAACCTTGGAAATCTTAAAACAAAAAGGGGAGCTTTTTATAGGCCTGCCCAAGGAAAATCAATACCAGGAAAAACGTATCTGCCTCACCCCGGATGCGGTCAATGCCATTACCGCCCATGGACATCGCGTACTTATGGAATCCGGTGCCGGCGAAGGGGCCAACTACTCCGATGTGGATTATACCAATGCCGGTGCGGAAATCACCAACGACACCAAAAAGGTATTTTCATGCCCTTTGATTCTTAAGGTGGAACCCCCTACCCTTTCCGAAATTGATTTACTAAATCCGCAGGCGACCATTATTTCTGCCTTGCAGATCAAGACCCAAACCAAAAAGTATTTTGAGCAACTCGCCAAAAAACGGATTACGGCCATTGCCTTTGAGTACATTAGGGATGAGGACGGGAAGTTTCCCGCGGTACGGTCCCTAAGTGAAATCGCAGGAATTTCCTCAATACTTATCGCAGCGGAACTGATGGCAGTGACCAATCAGGGAAATGGATTGATGTTTGGCAACATCAGTGGGGTCCCGCCCGTTGAAGTGGTCATCATTGGTGCCGGAACCGTTGGTGAATTTGCCGCAAGATCGGCCCTGGGCCTTGGGGCAAACATCAAAATTTTTGATAATTCCATTACCAAGCTGCGAAATATCCAAACCAATTTAAAGCAAACGGTGTACACCTCCACCATTCAGCCTAAAAACCTATTGAAGGCTTTAAAGCGTTGTGATGTGGCCATCGGTGCGGTACGCGGAAAGGACCGTTCCCCCATTGTGGTCTCCACAAGCATGGTGGAGCATATGAAGAAAGGGGCGGTCATTATTGATGTAAGTATTGACATGGGCGGTTGTTTTGAAACGACGGAAGTGACCGATCACGATCAACCTACCGTAGAAAAATATGGAGTGATCCATTATGGGGTTCCCAATATTCCCTCCAGATACCCCAGGACATCCACCATTTCCATAAGTAATATCTTTACCCCCTATCTCCTAAAAATTGGGGAGGACGGTGGTCTGGAGAACTCCCTTCGTTTTGATAAGGGGCTCCGCAATGGGCTGTATATGTACCACGGGATTTTGACCAATAAATCGGTTGGGGATTGGTTTGGCCTGTCCTATAACGATATTAATTTCCTTATTTTTTAATGAAAAGTGGCTTTTTAAAACGCCTGGGATGGTATCTCATTGGTTTTTCCATAGGATTGGTATTCCTGGTGTTCTTCATCAAAAAGAAATCCGGTGAATCGGGCTTTGAGGTTTGCTATTTTCCCAATTGCAGGGTGTTAAAGGACATTCGTTCCAAACCCATTTCCTATGCCAATGGACTTGAGGACACCTTTTCCAAGGATTCGGTATTATGGTATTCCTTCTTTAAAGGGGGCAGTATCGATTTTGGAAAAAGTGACACCAGGTCCGAGCCCTGCAAACGCTATCGTATTGAAAACGATGATGAAAAGGTCATTCAAGTAAAAAGCTGTCCGGACAAGGTTGTCGTGGAATCGTACAACGAACCTTAAATCTTACGCCGGGCCCTTTCCTTTTTCAACAACTCCATTTCCCTGGAGGTCTGTCCCGTTACCGAGGTATTCTCCTCTGCCCTTCTGATCAGATAGGGCATCACATCCCTCACGGGTCCGTACGGCAGGTATTTGGCCACATTATATCCATGCTCCGCAAGGTTAAAGCTGATGTGGTCACTCATCCCGAACAATTGCCCAAACCACACCCGATCGTCATCATGGGACAGGGCGTGCCCGGCTATCAGTTCCATCAATTTATAGGAGCTTTCCTCATTATGGGTTCCGGCAAAAATGGTAAAGGTGTCCAAATGATCGGCCATATAAGCAATGCCGTTATCAAAATTTTCGTCCGTCAGCTTTTTGGATGCACAGATAGGACTTTTATAGCCTTGCTCCTCCGCCCTTTTGTTCTCTTTTTCCATATAGGCGCCCCGAACCGCTTTGATGCCCAGTTTAAATCCTTCCTTGACCGCTATTTGGTGAATTCCTTTCAAGAAATCCAATCGGTCCCAACGGTACATTTGTGCCGTATTGAAAACCACGGCCCTTTGCCTATTGTATTTTCGCATCATCTGCAGACAAAGCTCGTCTGCTGCATCCTGTATCCAGCTTTCCTCAGCATCTATAAGCAGGGAAACCTCCAAATCGAATGCCTTTTGACATACTTTTTCGTACCTGCCCACAATCCGGTCCCATTCGGCCTGTTCCGCATCGCTCAATGGTTCCCCGGCACTCTTTTTCTCCAGCAAACCAAACCTTCCAAAGGCCGTAGGCTTAAAAACTGCAAAGGGAATGGCATTTTTTTCCTTTACAAAATCCAGGACCCGAAGTATTTTTTCAAGTGCACTATCCAGCTGGTTCTCCACCTCTTTCCCCTCAACCGAGTAATCCAAAATGGAGCAGACCCTTTTTTGGTACATCTTGTCAATAATCGGGAGGCAATCCTCCTCACTGACCCCCCCGCAAAAATGGTCGAATACCGTTGCCCTGATCAAACCTTCCACAGGTAAATGCGCATTGATGGCAAAATTGGTTACAGCGGTACCAATACGCACCAGGGGTTCATTTGCAATAAGTCTGAAAAGGAAATACGCACGTTCCAGTTCGGAATCACTTTTTAGTGCAAATGCGGTTGCGGTATCTTCAAAAATTCGTCCCATATTTGTTAATTTCTCGATTTGGTAAAGATAAGCAGGTGTTAAATATTCTTTTTGTCAATTTATGGTTTTCTTTGACCCATAGTTTAAAGTAATAGAAGCGTTATGGAAGCTGCCGTAGAAACCACCCATGAAATCTACTTCAATGATGTAGCCAAGGCCATCCTACACCAAAAATTGGGAGGGCAGCGCTACTCCAAAATATTTGTTCTGGTAGATGAAAACACCAAAACACATTGCCTACCGCTGTTCCAAGACCTCTGTTCCCACCACATAGAGGGCATTATTTCCATTAAGCCGGGCGAGACCTATAAAACGATAGCGACCTGCTCAAAGGTCTGGGACCAATTATCCGAAATGGGGGGCGATCGCAAGAGCCTGCTCATTAATCTTGGCGGTGGTGTGGTTACGGACCTGGGTGGGTTTGTGGCGGCTACCTTTAAACGGGGCATTGACTTTATCAACATACCCACCACCCTATTGGCCATGGTGGATGCTTCCGTAGGCGGTAAGACCGGAGTGGATCTGGGCGTTTTAAAAAACCAAATAGGGGTCATCCAACAACCAAAAATGGTATTGGTCTTCCCGGAATTTTTAAAGACCTTGGAGGAACGCCAGATAAAAAGTGGATTTGCGGAAATGCTCAAGCACGGATTGATCATGGACGACACCTACTGGAACCATCTCCGATCGGGGGCTTTTTCCCACTATGACCAAGAGCTGATAAAAACATCCATAAAAATTAAAGGGAACATTGTTGCAAAGGATCCTACCGAACAGAACATCAGGAAAAAGCTGAATTTTGGCCATACCCTGGGGCATGCCATAGAGTCCTATTGCCTTGAAAGTACGGAACGGGACACCTTGTTGCACGGGGAAGCCATTGCCATTGGAATGGTACTGGAAAGTTACCTGTCCCATAAACTCACTGGATTATCAAAAATTGAATTGGAGGAAATTAAGCGGGAGTTCAAAAAGTACTTTACACCCGTAAGCTTCTCGAAGGTCGAGATAGAAACGATCATAGCCCTTATGAGGCACGATAAAAAAAATCAGCACGGCAACATCAACTTTACGCTCTTGGCCAGTATAGGAAATGCGGTCATCAACATTAGGGTACCCCATGAGCTATTGGTGGAATCTTTCCTTTACTACATGGATGGATAACTTCATATACTAAAAAATAGTTTTGACAACTCTTTGGTCCCATGGGCGGCTATTTTTTTTAGCTTTAATTGTCTAACCTAAGATACCTACTATGAAACGAGTAATTGTAGATTACAAAAGGCTGGATCGGGAGGTGGCCTCCCTGCTGATCGACCTTTATCCACATGGCTATGGGGACAATGATATCATTGTCTTGAAAAAGCCCAACGGGGAGTTGATCGAAGCGGTTGAGGTCAAAACCGATGATACGATTTATCTGGTCAAAATCAGTCAAAGCCTATCCAATTTTATTTCCAATTTTGAGGAAAACATTGAAAAGGAACTGGGAAGTTCCGAGGAAGCACAGCTTGCCGAGGGAGCAGTTGATGGCAGCCCTGAAATAGAACCTGATTTCAGTACGGATTCAGAGGATGCCGTTTAGAAATAATAATCTTCCAAAACCTTTAAATGGTGTGCCTGGTGACCACAGATCACATAGCCTAATGCCCTTACGCTCATCTTAACCCCACTGGCCGTTCCCATTCGTTGCAAACTATCTTCATTGAACGACCTGAACAGGGAAATACTGGCCTGACGAATACCCATGAATTCTTCTAAAATCCCCGCTTTTGTCCTTTGGTTGGCAAAGCTTTCCACAACATAATCGTCCTGCTCAAATCCCGGAAGTTCCGAACGGTCATTTCTGGCAAAACGCAACGCCCGGTACTGAAAAATACGTTCCGTATCCAGTAAGTGTACCAAAACTTCCGCAACGGTCCACTTCCCTGTATCGTAGGCAAATGTCAATTTATGGTCTTCCAGACAGGCCATAAAGGATTGCATATCCTTAAGTCCCTCTTCCAGGGCAGGGAGCAAAGGCACGTCTCCCATGGCCTCAATGTACGTGGAATAGTACGGATGGTACTCGCTTGGTTCAGGTTTGGAGGTATTCAATCCCCTATTTTAGAGTTCATTGAAAATGGTATGCATCAATCTTTTCTTGTCATTGATACTTTCCTCCAGGGAAATCATGGTTTCCGTTCTACTGATACCATCAATATCATCAATCTTAAAAATAATATTCTTGGCATGTGTGGTATCCCTTGCCCGTATTTTACAGAAAATATTAAACTTCCCTGTGGTAATATGGGCCACTGTGACATATGGAATCTGTGTTAAGCGTTCCAAAACAAACTTTGTTTGGTGCGTTTTCTCCAAAAAAATACCCACATAAGCTATAAAAGAATACCCTAACTTCACATAATCCAAGGTTAGGGAAGAGCCCTTGATGATACCGGCTTCTTCCATTTTTTTTACCCGTACATGGACGGTACCCGCAGAAATTAGGAGCTTCTTGGCGATATCCGTGAATGGGGTTCTGGTGTTGTCGATTAACATATCCAGAATCTGGTGATCAATTTCGTCTAGCTTTACTTTGCTCATGCCAAAAGAATTTTCAGTAAAATTAATGAATTAAGAAATAAAATGTAATCAAAGCGTTGCTTTTTTAAAAATAATGTAAGAATTCCGTGTCAGGTTTCGGTCTCCACTTCAGTCCGTACTAAAAATACAAATTACATCCGTAAACAGTACATCCGTCGCTATTTGACACTATTATACATTTGTAAACATAGTGGTTTACAATTGCCTACACAAAACTTTTTAAAAATCTATATTTTTATTTATCAGATAATTAAAACACATAATATCAATGATTAATTGATAATTTTCAATCTTGTTTTTACTTTAATTCGTAAAAATATCACAGGAATATATGTAATTGTAATTTACATTTGTAACAGTTATGATCGTAGAACGACTTCAAAGCATAATGTCCCATTACCAACTAAGCGCTTCCTCCTTAGCGGATGCCATTGGTGTGCCAAGGTCCAGCATCTCCCATCTCCTATCCGGGCGAAACAAACCAAGTCTGGATTTTGTCCTTAAACTCATTAAGGCCTATCCGGAGGTCAATCTTTACTGGCTCCTAAGCGGTAAAGGGGAATTCCCTCCTAAAAAGTCCATTTTGGATGCGGAACATAATCCAAAGAAGGATTTGGGAACAAGCCTTATAAATGGACCAACGGAACCCAATGGGAAATCGGTTTCCAAAATTGTTTTTTTCTATGACGATGGTACATTTGAGACCTATCACCCCAAAAAATAGGTTTATTTTTACCCCATGAAGTCTTCATTTGTACCACCCTTCCTTCTTTTTTTGGCTTGTATGGGAATCATGGCAAGCTGTCAAAATCCCCCCCAACGAAACTGCACGGACTTTACCGAAGGGAAATTCAAGTTCTCCACCATTGTGGATGGGGATACGCTGACCACCGAGTTTCTAAGGCAAAAAAACATTGAGGTAGACTATTTTAAGGGCAAACAGGACACCTCTTCCATACGATGGATCAACGATTGCGAATATGTCCTTAAGAAACTGAATCCCAAAAACAGGGCCGAGGAAAAGTCCGTTCATATAAAAATCTTGACTACAACGGATAGTTCTTATACATTTGAATTTAGCACAGTAGGTGACCCAAAAAAGTTGCGGGGCACGGCTTTTAAAACACACTGACCATGTTTGAAATCTTCACGAGTCCAGATGCCTGGATGGCATTGCTGACACTCACCTTCCTTGAAATTATTCTGGGAATAGACAACATTATCTTTATTACCATTGCCGCAGGAAAACTTGAAAAAAAGGATCGGAAAAAGGCCACCAATATTGGACTTGTCCTGGCCATGGTCATGCGAATTGTACTCTTGTTCGGAATTACCTGGCTCACTTCCCTTAAAAAGCCCTTTTTGGTCTTGAGCAAATCCTGGATACATGGCGGCATTAGTTGGCAGGCATTGATTTTATTTCTTGGTGGGTTGTTCCTGCTCTACAAAAGCACCAAAGAGATCCATGAAAAGATTGAGGACCGTGGGCATGATGAGCGTGAGGTTAAAAAAGGGCGTTCCTCCTCCTTAAAGAATGCCATTATCCAGATTACGGTCATTAACATTGTATTTTCCTTTGATTCCATTTTAACCGCCATAGGGATGACCAACGGCATCTCCCCCAATCCCAATGATGCCCTGATCTTAATGATTGTGGCCGTGGTCATTTCCGTTGTCATTATGCTGTTGTTCGCCAATCCGGTTGGGGAATTTGTGAACCAACACCCCTCCATACAGGTTTTGGGACTTTCGTTCTTGATTCTTATCGGTTTTATGTTGATTGCTGAAGCTGCCCACCTTTCCCACTTAGTGGTATTTGATCAGGAAGTAGGCTCCATCCCCAAAGGGTATTTGTATTTTGCCATTGCGTTTTCCCTTATGGTAGAATTCTTTGATATGCGGATGATGCGCAATAGAAAAAGGAACAGGGATGCGGAAGAAGTTTTGGAAAACAGCTAATTGGGTCGTTTAAAGGCCAGTTCCGGCTGCACTTTCTTTTGTTTCTTAAAGAGGCGTTGTTGTTGTTTTACCGTTAGGGTGCTCCCGTCATGGCTCCATCCGGGAGGGCCAAAAATATACATGAGCTTATGGGAGAATTTCTTCGCCTTTTTTACATCCCTCCAAATATCCTTGAACTCATGTGTTAGGATCACCACGGGATTGTAGGAATTGGGGGAATGGATTACCCCGTATTTTACATCAATACGATCGTCCAATTCCTTCCATGTTCCAAACATACGGTCAAAAATATTCAGGATTCCGCCATGGTTCTTATCCAAATACTCCACATTTTGGGAATGATGTACCTGATGCATGGTATGCGTATTCAGGAATTTTTCCAAAAACCCAAGCTTGGGGATATAAACGGAGTGCAATTGGAACTGCCAAAGTGCTTCTATACCCAGACAGACCACGACCATCTCCGGTGGAAACCCAATGGCCGGCATCCACATATAAAAAAGCGGTTTGTACAGGATGGTAAACCATCCATTGCGTACCGCCGTTCCCAAATTAAAATTATCCGAAGAATGATGCACAATATGGGCCGCCCATAGAATGCGTATCTCGTGATTGGCCCTATGGAACCAGTAATACGTAAAATCATCTGCCAACATGCAAAAAATCCAAATGTACCAGGCGTAACCAAAAGATGTGTAACCCAAGCGATTTGTACGAATTCCCTCTACCATGGGATTGCACAACTCATACACCCCTTCAAAAAGGACAACGGCAAAGATTACTTTGAACAAAGGGCCCAGAATTGCCGAACCCACCCCCATAAAACCACTTGCGGCCAAATCCTTCCAATCGTATAAATGGTCGTCGCCGTGGGTTTTACTGTACGTAAGTTCAAATAGGATGAATGCGATAAAAACTGGCACGCCGTATACGAGCGGGTTGGTAAAATCCATAAAGGGTATCTAAAAAATAAATGAGTAAATTTTCATAGCGGCGTTAAAGTAGGGAGAATATATGGTTAAAACAATGATGTTTGATCAGCTTTTCCTATATCATCATCACTACTGGTCACATTTTCCTCGTCAACGACCTCAATTTCCTCCGCTTCCTGTGTTTCGGCCTCTTCAAAGGGCAAGGGATCGAGGGCATTTACATTTTTAAGTTTCAACGCGGTCAATTGATTGCCCAAAGCCTTTATACCCTTGATCGCAATAAAGCTTTCCAGGTCCACATTTTCATTGGGCCTAGGCTCCTTTCCCCGCAATTTTGTGAATTCCAACTCCACAATTGGCCGCCAGTCCATGGAAATCAGTTCCAATTGGGATTTAGGATGCTCGGAAATGACCAATTCTTCCTTGTTTGGATTTTCAATCAAAAACCGCTTAACGTAATACCTGTCCTTTCCCCCTTCATAATAAATGACCGATATGGGCTTTTTGGGATTCCATTTTTCCAGAACGATCATATCATCATCAAAACGGGTGTTCAAATCTGGGGCAATGGTCTTTACAAAGCCTCTTTGATTGGCCAACAACAACATGTCCTCTGCCCTGAACTCTCCCAATAGTTCTCCCCTTCCATCCACATTTAACCGCTGTACCACCTCATCGAACCAAATCTTTCTGGGCTTTAGGGTGGACAATCCTTTTTCCTTGAGTTCTATGCGTTTAACCGGATATTTGGTAACGATATTCCCCTTGGAAGCCCTTCCCTTTATCAATACATCGGCAAAGTCCAGGTCCCATTTCAATTTTTTGATACTCCCTGACTGTCTGAGGTGAACCGTAACCACCTCCGCCTCGCCGTTGGGATTGGCACTAAAATAAAGCACATCCGAACTGGCCTTGCCACTGGTCAAATCATACATTTTGTCCCTGGTGATGGACGTCACGTTAAAGCGTTTGATATAGCTTGCACCTCCCCTTCCATCCTTATATATCATGTTATAGGTGGTGCGTTTGTCCTTCTTTTTAAAAACCGCTACATAGATGATGTTTTTATCAATAAAGGTTTTGGAATCCACCTTGGTGACCATCATCCCCCCTTTTTTGGTAAAGACAATGATATCATCAATATCGCTGCAATCCGTTACGTATTCATCCCTTCTTAAGGAGGTTCCTATAAAACCTTCTTCCCGATTGACATATAATTTGGTATTGCGAATAACTACTTTGGTGGCTTCGATATCATCAAATATTCGAATCTCCGATTTGCGCTCCTTGCCCTTGCCGTATTTTTTCTTCAGATTTTTGAAATAGTCAATGGCAAAATCAATAAGGTTTTCCAGGTAATTTTTGGTTTCCTGAATCCTCTCCTCCAAACTTTCAATATGCTGTTTGGCCTTGTCCAGATCAAACTTGGAAATACGTTTGATCCGTATTTCGGTCAAGCGGGTAATATCATCCTCGGTCACGGCCCGCTTCAAATGTTTAACATGGGGCTTTAAACCCTTGTCTATGGCCGCAATCACCCCTTCCCAAGTCTCTTCTTCTTCAATGTCCCGGTAAATTCGGTTCTCAATAAAAATACGTTCCAATGAAGAAAAATGCCATTGTTCCTCCAGTTCGTTCAACTGAATTTCCAGTTCTTGCCGCAGCAACTCAACGGTATTGTCCGTTGAACGCTTCAACACCTCACTAATACCAAGGAATATGGGTTTATTATCCTCAATAATACAGCTCAAGGGGGATATGGAAGATTCACATGCCGTGAATGCGTAGAGCGCATCAATGGTTTTATCCGGTGATATCCCGCTGGGGATGTGCACCAAAATCTCGACCTCGGCCGCGGTATTGTCCTCAATCTTTTTGACCTTTATTTTTCCCTTGTCGTTGGCCTTTAGGATGGAATCTATTAAACTGGAGGTATTACTGCCAAAGGGGATTTCCCTTATCACGAGCGTATTCTTGTCAAGACTCTCAATTCTTGCCCTAACCCGAACCTTTCCGCCCCTTAAACCATCGTTATAGTTGGTAACATCAATGATTCCCGCAGTCGGAAAATCAGGAAACAGCTTAAATCGTTGCCCTCTTAGATGTTTTATGGAAGCATCGATCAATTCATTAAAATTATGGGGAAGGATTTTAGTTGATAACCCAACTGCAATTCCCTCAGCCCCCTGTGCCAATACCAGGGGAAATTTTACCGGTAGGTTCACCGGTTCCCTTTTTCTGCCATCGTAGGAGAGCTGCCACTCGGTAATCTTGGGACTAAAAACAACGTCCAAGGCAAACTTGGAAAGCCTGGCCTCAATATACCGCGAAGCCGCGGCACTGTCCCCAGTCAGAATGTTCCCCCAGTTTCCCTGGGTATCTATAAGCAAATCTTTTTGGCCTATTTGGACCATAGCATCCGCAATACTGGCATCTCCATGCGGATGGTATTGCATGGTATGTCCCACAACATTGGCTACCTTATTATAACGTCCATCATCCAATTCCTTTAGGGAATGCATGATACGCCGTTGTACGGGCTTAAATCCATCCTCGATGGCAGGAACGGCCCTTTCCAGAATGACATAGGAGGCATAATCCAAAAACCAATCCTTGTACATTCCGGTTACCCTTGTTAAGGAGTCACCTTCATATTGTTCATTTTCTGATAAGTGTTCGTCGTTCAATTCGCCGTTCTCTTCCATTTAAATCCTATCGTCTGATTTACAATTGGTTTTCCGCTACCAAATCAAGTTCTACTTTTAAATTTTGTATGATGAATTGCTGCCTGTCCGGCGTATTTTTGCCCATGTAGAACTGGAGTAATTGGTCAATGGACATGGCCTTGTCCAACATTACCGGTTCCAAACGGATATCATCACCAATAAAGTGTTTGAACTCATCCGGGGATATTTCCCCCAATCCCTTAAAACGGGTGATTTCCGGTTTCCCCGAAAGTTTCCCGATTGCGGCCCTTTTCTCCTCCTCGGAATAGCAATAAATGGTCTCTTTTTTGTTCCGTACCCTAAAAAGCGGGGTTTGAAGGATGTATAGGTGGTTTTCCTTGATGAGTTCCGGAAAAAACTGTAAAAAGAAGGTAATGAGCAATAATCGAATGTGCATTCCATCCACGTCGGCATCCGTAGCGATCACAATATTGTTGTAGCGAAGGTCTTCCAGGGAATCCTCAATATTCAAGGCGGCCTGCAACAAATTGAATTCCTCGTTCTCGTACACAATCTTTTTGGACATTCCGTACGAGTTTAAGGGCTTCCCCCGTAAACTGAATACGGCTTGGGTATTCACATCCCTTGATTTGGTGATGGAACCGGATGCGGAATCCCCCTCGGTAATGAAAAGGGTGGTTTCCAAACGCCTGTCCTTCTTCATGTCCTGGAGATGGACACGGCAGTCCCGTAGTTTTTTGTTGTGGAGGCTGGCTTTTTTAGCCCGTTCCCGGGCCAGTTTTCGAATACCCGAAAGCTCTTTTCGTTCCTTTTCGGCCTGTAAAATCTTACGCAGTAGCGCGTCTTTTACATCTTGATTTTTATGGAGGTAATTATCGAGGTATTTCCCCACAAAATCATTCACATAGGTCCGAACGGTGGGTAGATTTCCTCCCATATCCGTGGAACCCAATTTGGTCTTGGTCTGACTTTCAAATACGGGTTCCATCACCTTGATGGAAATAGCGGAAATAATGGACTTGCGCACATCCGAGGCATCGAAATTTTTATTGTAATGCTCCCGAACGGTCTTGACAATGGCTTCCCGAAACGCCGCTTGATGTGTACCGCCTTGCGTGGTATGCTGTCCATTGACAAAGGAATGGTATTCCTCACTGTATTGGGTCTTGCTATGGGTAATG
>JANQKR010000028.1 GCA_028281025.1 Croceivirga sp. | reverse complement strand
GCGGGAGTAGCTCAGTTGGTAGAGCGTCAGCCTTCCAAGCTGAATGTCGCCGGTTCGAACCCGGTCTCCCGCTCTAAGAGTGACGATGTTGCCCCAAATGGGGTGGCTAAATCTCTTCCTTTATCATAAGGATGTAGATTGAACACTTTACGCCGACGTAGCTCAGGGGTAGAGCGTTTCCTTGGTAAGGAAGAGGTCACGGGTTCAATTCCCGTCGTTGGCTCGATAGAAAACAGACACTAATATAAACTTAAGATTAAATTCATTAAAAATGGCAAAGGAAACTTTTGATCGTTCCAAACCCCACCTTAACATAGGTACTATTGGACACGTAGATCATGGTAAAACTACATTGACTGCTGCTATTACAACGGTATTGGCAAACGCAGGTCTTTCTGAGCTTAGAAGCTTCGATTCTATTGATAATGCACCTGAAGAGAAAGAAAGGGGTATTACCATCAATACGTCTCACGTAGAGTATCAGACAGAGAATAGGCACTATGCGCATGTGGATTGTCCTGGTCACGCGGATTACGTTAAGAACATGGTAACTGGTGCCGCTCAAATGGATGGTGCAATCTTGGTGGTTGCTGCCACAGATGGTCCTATGCCCCAAACACGTGAGCACATCCTTCTAGGTCGTCAGGTAGGTATTCCAAGAATCGTTGTTTTCTTGAACAAGGTGGACATGGTTGATGATGATGAACTTTTGGAGCTTGTTGAGATGGAGGTACGCGAGTTGCTTTCTTTCTATGAGTACGATGGTGACAACGGTCCTGTAATTTCCGGTTCTGCACTGGGTGCTTTGAACGGAGAGCAAAAGTGGGTTGACACCGTAATGGAATTGATGAATGCCGTTGACGAATGGATTGAATTGCCAGAACGTGATATCGATAAGCCTTTCTTGATGCCGGTTGAAGATGTGTTTACCATTACCGGTCGTGGTACGGTAGCTACCGGACGTATAGAAACAGGTGTTGCCAATACTGGTGACGGTGTTGATATTATTGGTATGGGTGCTGAGAAATTGACTTCTACAATAACAGGGGTTGAGATGTTCCGTAAGATTTTGGATAGGGGTGAAGCTGGTGATAACGTAGGTATCCTTTTGAGGGGTATTGAAAAATCAGATATCAAGAGAGGTATGGTAATCTGCAAGCCAGGTTCCGTTACACCACACGCAAAATTCAAAGCGGAGGTGTATATCCTTAAAAAAGAAGAAGGTGGTCGTCACACCCCATTCCATAACAACTATCGTCCTCAATTTTATGTGAGAACTACTGACGTAACAGGAAATATTGTCCTTCCTGACGGTGTTGAAATGGTAATGCCAGGTGATAACTTGACCATTACAGTAGATTTGATTCAGCCCATTGCCCTAAATGTAGGTCTACGTTTTGCTATCCGTGAGGGTGGTAGAACAGTGGGAGCTGGTCAGGTTACTGAAATTTTAGATTAATTTTTTTGATATAACAAATTTATACTGAGGGTGTTCGCTTTTTGGCGGATACCTTTCAGTGTAAATATGAACGGGTGTAGCTCAGTTGGTAGAGCACTGGTCTCCAAAACCAGGTGTCGGGAGTTCGAGTCTCTCCTCCCGTGCTGAACAGAAAGGAAAGTCTGGAGAAGAGACGGGAAGTTTAGCCTGAGCGAAGTCGAAGGGAGTTTCTCCTCCGGTGCTAAAGGGGAAAGAATAAAAAGTAATTGGACGGAAAGTTGGTCCTGGGCAAAAAAGCTTGTGCTGAGCTGAGGAAAGCTTCCATAGGGCCACAAAGAATTTTTTTGATATGTTGACTTACGTAAAGGAATCTTGGGAAGAGTTGAAAAATAACGTTACTTGGTTGAACCGGGAACAGGCATCCAATTTAATGGTTGTTGTTGCGGTCTTCTCAATCTTGTTTGCGTTGGCAACATGGGGGGTGGATACGGTTTTTAGTAAGTTGATTGCGTTGTACTTTGAAAAATTAATTGGGTAGGTGATGTCAGAGGTGTTGGAAAAAAAGTGGTACGTGGTACGTGCGGTCAGTGGCCAAGAGAATAAAATCAAAGGCTACATAGAAAGTGAAGTTGAACGTGCCGGTTTTGGGGATTACTTGGAAGATGTATTGGTGCCAACTGAAAAAGTGGTGCAAATACGCAACGGAAAGAAAATAAATAAAGAGCGTACCTATTTCCCCGGTTATATTATGATCAAGGCCAATTTAGGTGGGGAAATGGTCCATATCATTAAATCCATTACCAATGTTATTGGGTTTTTGGGTGAAACCAAAGGGGGGGATCCCGTCCCTTTGCGGAAAGCCGAAGTAAACCGTATGCTGGGCAAGGTGGATGAGCTCGCCGTAAATACGGATAATATTGCCATCCCCTTTGTATTGGGGGAAACGGTAAAGGTAATAGATGGGCCGTTCAATGGTTTTAATGGTACTGTTGAAAAAATCAATGAAGAAAAGCGTAAGCTGGAAGTAATGGTGAAAATCTTTGGCAGAAAGACACCATTGGAACTCAGCTATATGCAAGTTGAAAAAGTCTAAGAAGATTTGGGATGTTAGAGGTGAGACATAAGAAATTATTTATCTCAAATCTAAAGTCAAGAAAAACAAAAGAGCTGTTACATAGATAAAATTGTGTTGCTTCCAAATAAACACAATTTCAAATTTAATTAAGTAAAATGGCAAAAGAAGTAGATAAGGTTGTAAAACTACAAGTTAGGGGAGGTGCTGCGAATCCATCGCCACCGGTTGGACCCGCCTTAGGTGCTGCTGGTGTTAACATCATGGAGTTCTGTAAGCAATTTAATGCCCGGACCCAGGACAAGCAGGGAAAAGTATTGCCTGTTGTTATCACCGTTTACAAGGACAAATCGTTTGAATTTGTTGTAAAAACACCACCTGCGGCCGTTCAATTGATGGAAGCAGCCAAGATTAAGAAAGGATCTGGCGAGCCTAACCGTGTAAGATCGGGTTCAGTGACTTGGGACCAAGTGAAAACCATTGCAGAGGATAAAATGGTGGATTTGAATGCATTTACCGTGGAATCTGCAATGCGAATGGTGGCCGGTACGGCACGTTCAATGGGACTCAAGGTTTCTGGCCCAAAACCTTTTTAATCGGAAAAGCAATTTAGAATGGCAAAATTGACTAAAAAGCAAAAAGAGGCAGTTGCTAAAATCGATAGGAATAAAATGTATTCCTTGGAAGAAGCCTCTTCTTTGGTAAAAGAAATAACCAATGTAAAATTTGATGCATCGGTGGATTTGGCGGTCCGTTTGGGTGTTGACCCAAGGAAAGCCAATCAAATGGTGCGGGGCGTGGTTACCCTTCCCCACGGAACAGGTAAGGACGTAAAGGTTTTGGCATTGGTGACCCCGGATAAGGAAGCGGAAGCTCAAGAAGCTGGTGCGGACTATGTAGGGTTGGATGAATATTTGGATAAGATTAAAGGCGGTTGGACCGACGTTGATGTCATCGTTACCATGCCTAGCGTTATGGGGAAATTGGGCCCATTGGGTCGGATTCTGGGTCCTCGTGGACTAATGCCCAATCCAAAGACTGGGACGGTGACCATGGATGTAGGTAAGGCCGTGGCTGACGTAAAAGGCGGTAAAATAGATTTCAAAGTTGATAAAACGGGAATTGTTCATGCTGCCATTGGAAAGGTCTCTTTCTCTCCGGACAAAATTGCCGGAAATGCAAAAGAACTTATCGATACGTTGCATAAGCTGAAACCTGCAGCTGCAAAAGGAGTATATATGAAAAGTATATATATGAGCAGTACCATGAGCCCTAGCGTTCAGTTAGATCCCAAAGCTGTTTAATCATAGAGTAGTTCAAACGTAATACAATGACAAGAGAAGAAAAAGCGATCGTAATTGAAGATTTGACTGCTCAGTTGGCCGATAATCCAAATATCTACCTAGCGGATATTTCGGGACTTGATGCGGGTACCACTTCGGATTTAAGAAGGGCTTGCTTTAAGGCCAACATAAAATTGGCAGTTGTTAAGAACACATTGCTCGCAAAGGCAATGGAAGCTTCGGACAAGGAATTCGGTGAATTGCCGAACGTATTAAAGGGCAATACCTCTTTAATGTTGTCCGAAACAGGTAATGCCCCGGCAAAACTGATCAAGAATTTTAGAAAGAAATCGGATAAGCCCTTATTGAAAGGGGCTTTTATTGAGGAAGCAGTTTATATTGGTGACGAAAACCTGGATTCTTTGGTAAATATCAAATCCAAAGAGGAAGTTATCGGTGACATTATAGGATTGTTACAGTCCCCAGCCAAAAATGTTATTTCCGGACTTAAATCAGGTGGTGGAAAATTGGCTGGAATCCTCAAGACCTTATCCGAAAGATAATTTGTACGCACTAAAACAAACATATTTTTAAAAATTTATTAAAACGATAGAAAATGGCAGATTTGAAAGATTTTGCAGAACAGTTGGTCAATCTTACCGTAAAAGAGGTAAACGAGTTGGCCGATATATTAAAAGAAGAATACGGCATTGAGCCTGCTGCTGCTGCGGTAGCCGTTGCTGCCGGTGGTGGTGCCGGTGCCGATGCTGGTGAAGCTGCTGAAGAACAATCTGAATTCGATGTAATTTTGAAAGCCCCTGGAGGTTCAAAACTTGCTGTCGTAAAACTGGTTAAGGAATTGACCGGTCTTGGATTGAAAGATGCTAAAGAGATTGTGGACAGCGCACCAAAAGCAGTTAAAGAAGCTGTTTCCAAGGATGAAGCTGAAGGAATCAAAAAATCTTTGGAAGAAGCAGGAGCAGAAGTTGAGCTTAAATAATAGCAGAAACTATATTGTATTGGTTAAGGTCTTGCCGTTTTGCGGTTAAGACCTTAGCCTGTTTAATGGAAACGTATGAAGTTATACGTGACCCAACTGAGAATTCACTATTAAAATTGTCCATTGATGTTCACTAACAAGACTGAAGAAAGAGTAAACTTTGCAACCGCTAAGAACATGCCGGAATACCCGGATTTCTTGGACATCCAAATAAAATCATTTCAAGACTTTTTCCAACTTGAAACCAAATCGGATGAGCGTGGTAATGAAGGTTTGTACAATACCTTCATGGAAAACTTTCCCATTACGGACACCCGCAACCAATTCGTATTGGAATTTTTGGATTATTTCATTGACCCACCAAGATATACGATACAAGAATGTATCGAGCGTGGTCTTACCTATAGCGTACCCTTAAAAGCTAGACTAAAACTATACTGTACCGATCCGGAACATGAAGATTTTGAGACTATTGTACAGGATGTTTATTTGGGGACCATCCCATACATGACACCCAGTGGAACATTTGTGATCAATGGGGCGGAACGTGTTGTGGTTTCTCAGTTGCACCGTTCTCCAGGAGTGTTCTTTGGGCAGTCCTTCCATGCCAACGGAACTAAACTGTATTCCGCCAGGGTAATTCCTTTTAAAGGTTCATGGATCGAATTTGCAACCGATATCAATAGCGTGATGTACGCTTATATCGATAGGAAGAAAAAGTTACCGGTTACCACCTTATTCAGGGCCATTGGATTTGAACGTGATAAGGACATCCTTGAAATTTTTGACCTCTCGGAGGAGGTTAAAGTCTCAAAAGCCGGATTGAAGAAGGTAATGGGCCGTAAGTTGGCCGCGAGGGTACTGAATACCTGGCACGAGGATTTTGTGGATGAAGATACCGGTGAGGTGGTTTCCATTGAACGAAACGAGATTATCCTTGATCGTGATACCGTTTTGGAAAAGGAACATATCGATGAGATTATCGATGCAGATGTAAAGACCATCCTTTTGCACAAGGAAAATGCAAATCTGTCGGATTATGCCATTATCCACAATACACTTCAAAAGGATCCCACAAACTCCGAAAAGGAAGCGGTAGAACATATTTACAGACAATTGCGTAATGCCGAACCGCCAGATGAAGAGACCGCTAGGGGAATCATAGACAAATTGTTCTTTTCCGACCAACGGTACAATCTTGGGGAGGTAGGCCGTTACCGTATGAACAAAAAATTGGGTCTTGATATTGGTATGGACAAGCAGGTATTGACCAAGGAAGATATCATTACCATTATTAAATATTTGATTGAACTTATCAATTCCAAAGCGGAGATCGATGATATCGATCACCTGTCCAACAGAAGGGTAAGAACGGTTGGCGAACAATTGTCCTCGCAGTTTGGTGTTGGTTTGGCACGTATGGCACGTACCATTCGTGAGCGAATGAATGTTCGCGATAACGAGGTATTTACACCAATCGATTTGATTAATGCCAAGACCTTATCATCGGTGATTAACTCATTTTTTGGTACCAACCAACTGTCCCAGTTTATGGACCAAACCAATCCGTTGGCAGAGATAACCCATAAACGTAGGCTATCGGCACTTGGCCCAGGTGGTCTATCCAGGGAAAGGGCAGGATTTGAGGTCCGTGACGTACATTACACCCACTATGGGCGTTTATGTCCAATTGAAACTCCTGAAGGTCCTAACATTGGTTTAATTTCTTCACTTTCGGTTTTTGCCAAAGTGAACCAGATGGGCTTCTTGGAAACACCGTATAGAAAAGTTGCGGATGGAAAGGTGAATGTTGAAGAGTATGTGTACTTAAGCGCAGAAGAGGAAGAAGGAATGAAAATAGCTCAGGCCAATATTCCTTTGAATGATGCGGGTGCCATTGACGGGGATAAGGTAATTGCGCGTGAGGAAGGTGACTTCCCAGTGGTAGAACCTTCCGAAGTGAACTATACGGACGTAGCACCAAATCAAATTGCGTCCATTTCGGCCTCTTTGATTCCCTTCTTGGAACATGATGATGCAAACCGTGCTTTAATGGGGTCCAACATGATGCGTCAGGCCGTTCCGTTATTACGACCAGAATCGCCCATTGTGGGAACCGGTTTGGAAAGACAGGTTGCCAAGGATTCAAGGGTATTGATCAATGCAGAGGAAGACGGTGTTGTTGACTATGTGGATGCCAAGAAAATCATTATTAAATATTCCAGGTCCGAGGAAGAAAAGATGGTCAGTTTTGAAGAAGATTCCAAAACGTACGACTTAATCAAGTTCCGCAAGACAAACCAGGGTACTTCCATCAACCTTAAACCTATTGTACGAAAAGGGGATAAGGTGCAAAAAGGTCAAGTGCTTTGCGAAGGTTATGCCACACAAAGCGGGGAACTTGCCCTTGGAAGAAACATGAAGGTAGCTTTCATGCCCTGGAAGGGATATAACTTTGAAGATGCAATCGTAATCTCTGAAAAAGTCGTTCGAGAGGATATTTTTACCTCCATTCATATAGATGAATACGCTTTGGAAGTTAGGGACACCAAATTGGGCGCCGAAGAGTTGACGAACGATATCCCGAACGTTTCCGAGGAAGCTACAAAGGATTTGGATGAAAACGGTATGATCCGTATTGGTGCGGAAGTAAAACCTGGGGACATCCTTATCGGTAAGATTACACCAAAAGGGGAATCCGATCCAACGCCGGAGGAAAAATTGCTTCGTGCCATTTTTGGGGATAAGGCCGGTGATGTAAAGGATGCTTCATTAAAAGCTTCACCATCACTTAGGGGCGTTGTTATTGACAAAAAATTGTTCTCGCGCTCCATTAAGGATAAGCGAAAACGTTCTGAGGATAAAGAGGCCATTTCCAAATTGGAGATGGACTATGAAGTGAGATTCCAGCAACTAAAAGATGTTTTGGTGGAAAAACTGTTTGCCTTGGTAAACGGTAAAACCTCTCAAGGGGTACAGAACGACCTTGGTGAAGAAGTACTTCCAAAAGGTAAGAAGTACACCATAAAGATGCTGAACTCAGTGGATGACTTTGCCCATTTGATCAGTGGAACATGGACCACGGATGACAAAACCAACACCTTGGTCAATGACTTGTTGCATAACTATAAAATCAAATTGAACGACCTTCAGGGAAGTCTAAGGAGGGACAAGTTTACTATTTCAGTTGGAGATGAATTGCCTGCTGGAATCATGAAACTGGCCAAAGTCTATATCGCCAAAAAGCGTAAACTTAAAGTAGGTGATAAAATGGCGGGTCGTCACGGAAATAAGGGTATTGTTGCACGTATCGTACGTCAGGAAGATATGCCTTTCCTTGAAGATGGAACCCCGGTCGATATTGTTTTGAATCCGCTTGGTGTACCTTCCCGGATGAACATCGGTCAGATTTATGAAACCGTATTGGGTTGGGCAGGTCAAAAATTGGGCAGGAAATACGCCACACCAATTTTTGATGGAGCTTCTTTGGACGAAATCAATGGATTTACGGACGAAGCCGGAGTGCCTCGTTTTGGTCATACCTATTTGTACGACGGTGGCACGGGTGAACGCTTTGACCAGGCAGCGACCGTTGGGGTTATCTATATGCTTAAATTAGGCCATATGGTGGATGACAAAATGCACGCACGTTCCATTGGACCATACTCTTTGATTACACAGCAACCATTGGGCGGTAAAGCGCAATTTGGTGGTCAACGATTTGGTGAGATGGAGGTTTGGGCATTGGAAGCCTATGGTGCTTCCTCTACCCTGCGTGAGATTTTGACGGTAAAATCGGATGACGTTATAGGACGGGCCAAAACCTACGAGTCCATCGTAAAAGGGGAGACCATGCCAGAACCTGGATTGCCAGAATCTTTCAATGTATTGATGCACGAACTCAAGGGATTGGGTCTGGATATTAGATTGGAAGAATAAGAATTTTAAGAGAACATTTTAACACAATAGCTGAAGTAGATCATGGCTAGATTAAAAGATAACAATACTCCAAAAAGGTTCAATAAAATCTCTATAGGATTGTCTTCCCCGGAAGCAATTTTGGCAGAGTCCAGAGGTGAGGTTTTAAAACCGGAAACCATTAACTACCGCACCCACAAACCGGAAAGGGACGGCTTGTTCTGTGAGCGTATTTTTGGTCCTGTTAAGGATTACGAATGTGCCTGTGGAAAATATAAGCGTATCCGTTACCGCGGCATTGTTTGTGACCGTTGTGGGGTTGAGGTAACTGAGAAGAAAGTACGTAGGGATAGGGTAGGCCACATTAATTTGGTGGTTCCTGTAGCCCATATTTGGTATTTCCGCTCACTACCCAATAAGATTGGGTATCTGTTGGGACTCCCTTCCAAGAAATTGGACATGATTATTTATTATGAGCGTTATGTGGTCATCCAACCGGGTATCGCCAAAGGTCCTGAAGGGGAGGAAATCAATAAAATGGACTTCCTGACCGAGGAGGAGTACCTTAATATATTGGAGTCCATTCCAGTTGAAAACCAATATTTGGAAGATTCCGATCCCAATAAATTCATTGCCAAAATGGGCGCGGAATGTTTGATCGATTTGCTTTCAAGAATCGATTTGGAACAACTGTCCTATGAGTTAAGGCATAAAGCAAATACGGAAACTTCAAAGCAGCGTAAGACCGAAGCTTTAAAAAGGTTACAGGTTGTTGAAGCTTTAAGGGAATCCCAGGACAACCGGGAAAACCGTCCCGAGTGGATGATTATGAAGGTCATTCCGGTAATTCCACCGGAATTACGTCCTTTGGTTCCTTTGGACGGAGGTCGTTTTGCTACTTCGGACTTAAATGACCTGTACCGAAGGGTGATCATCCGAAACAATCGTTTGAAGCGTTTGATGGAAATCAAAGCCCCGGAAGTGATTCTAAGGAACGAAAAACGTATGCTCCAAGAATCCGTGGATTCCTTGTTTGACAATACAAGAAAAGCTTCTGCGGTCAAAACAGAATCAAATAGGCCATTGAAATCCCTTTCAGATTCCCTAAAGGGAAAACAAGGCCGTTTCCGTCAAAACCTATTGGGTAAACGTGTGGATTACTCGGCGCGTTCCGTGATTGTCGTGGGTCCGGAAATGAACCTGTATGAATGTGGTCTTCCAAAAGATATGGCGGCGGAACTTTACAAACCTTTTGTGATCAGGAAATTGATAGAAAGGGGTATCGTAAAAACCGTAAAATCTGCCAAGAAGATAATAGACAAAAAAGAACCGGTTGTTTGGGACATATTGGATAATGTGATCAAAGGGCACCCCGTGCTGTTGAACAGGGCCCCCACATTGCACAGATTGGGGATCCAAGCCTTCCAGCCCAAACTGATAGAGGGTAAGGCCATACGTTTGCACCCATTGGCCTGTACTGCATTTAATGCGGATTTTGATGGTGACCAAATGGCGGTACACCTCCCCCTTGGACCGGAAGCTGTTTTGGAAGCACAGTTATTGATGCTGGCCTCCCAAAATATCTTAAATCCTGCTAATGGGTCTCCCATAGCGGTTCCTTCCCAGGATATGGTTTTGGGATTGTACTATATGACCAAAAAGCGGCTCTCCGATGACGAGGTTATGGTTAAAGGAGAGGGATTGACCTTCTACTCACCCGAAGAAGTTGAAATTGCTTTCAATGAAAAGAAAGTGGATTTGAACGCAAGCATTAAAGTGCGTACAAAAGACTTTAACGAAGAAGGGGAATTGGTAAATCAAATTATTGAGACCACTGTTGGTAGGGTGCTGTTCAATCAAGAAGTTCCCGAGGAAGCAGGTTTCATTAACCAGGTATTGACCAAAAAAGCACTACGTAGCATTATTGGGGATATTTTGGCCGTTACGGATGTACCCAGGACAGCAGCATTTTTGGATAAGATCAAGACCATGGGGTATCAATTTGCCTTTAAGGGTGGATTGTCCTTTAGTTTGGGTGATATTATTATCCCTGCCGAAAAGCATGAAATGATATCTGATGCCAACGATCAGGTCGATGGCATCATGATGAACTATAACATGGGACTTATCACCAATAACGAGCGTTACAATCAGGTGATTGATGTTTGGACCTCAACAAATGCCATGTTGACGGAACTGGCCATGAAGCGAATTCGTGAAGATCAGCAAGGATTCAATTCTGTGTATATGATGTTGGATTCCGGAGCAAGGGGTTCCAAAGAACAGATTCGCCAGTTGACGGGGATGCGTGGTTTGATGGCCAAGCCCAAAAAATCCACTGCAGGAGGTGGAGAGATCATCGAAAATCCGATTCTCTCCAACTTTAAGGAGGGATTGTCCATTTTGGAGTACTTCATCTCTACGCACGGTGCACGTAAAGGTCTTGCGGATACTGCTTTAAAAACAGCGGATGCAGGATATCTAACACGTAGATTGGTTGATGTTTCCCAAGATGTGATCATCAACATTGAAGATTGTGGAACACTCCGGGGTATCGAGGTTACTCCACTGCGTAAGAACGAGGAAATCGTTGAAACCCTTGGGGAACGAATTTTAGGTAGGGTTTCATTGCATGACGTCTACAATCCCTTGAATGAAGAATTACTTATTTCCGCCGGTCAGGAAATTACCGAGGTTGAGGTAAGGAAGGTAGAGGCTTCCCCAATTGAAAAGATTGAGGTTCGCTCTCCATTGACATGTGAGGCATCCAAAGGGATTTGTGCAAAATGCTATGGTAGGAACCTAGCAACCAATAAAATGGTTCAACGAGGTGAAGCCGTGGGTGTTGTAGCTGCTCAATCCATTGGTGAACCTGGTACTCAGTTAACATTGCGTACGTTCCACGTAGGTGGTATTGCAGGAAACATTTCTGAGGAAAGCAAGCTGGAAGCCAAATTTGATGGTGTTGCCGAAATTGAGGATTTGAGAACCGTTGTAGGGCAGAACAGTGAAGGCGAAAAGGCAAATATCGTTATCTCAAGGACATCTGAAATTAAGATTGTTGATGAGAAAACAGGTATTACGCTAAGTACCAATAACATTCCTTATGGTTCCCAGTTATTCGTGAAAAATGGAGCTAAGATCAGTAGTGGGGACGTGCTTTGTCAGTGGGATCCCTATAATGGTGTAATCGTTTCCGAGTTCACGGGAGCCATTGCCTATGAGAATATCGAACAAGGAGTCACCTATCAAGTGGAGATTGACGAACAGACAGGATTCCAGGAAAAGGTGATTTCCGAGTCCAGGAATAAAAAGTTGATACCTACCTTATTGATCAAGGATGGAAAAGGTGAAACACTTAGATCATATAACCTTCCTGTTGGTTCCCATATTATGGTTGATGATGGGGAAAAAATCAGTGAAGGTAAGATTTTGGTCAAGATTCCACGTAAGTCCGCCAAAGCAGGGGATATCACCGGTGGTCTTCCAAGGGTAACCGAATTGTTTGAAGCGCGTAACCCTTCAAATCCAGCTGTGGTCTCCGAAATTGATGGAGTGGTATCCTTTGGTAAGATCAAACGTGGAAACCGTGAGATCATCATCGAGTCCAAATTGGGAGAAGTCAAGAAATACTTGGTGAAACTTTCAAATCAAATATTGGTTCAAGAGAACGATTATGTACGGGCAGGAATGCCATTATCCGACGGTTCCATTACCCCAGAGGATATTTTGGCCATCAAAGGGCCATCGGCCGTTCAGCAATATTTGGTGAACGAAGTTCAAGAGGTATACCGACTGCAAGGTGTAAAGATCAATGATAAACACTTTGAAGTGGTTGTACGGCAGATGATGCGTAAAGTCCGTATTGAAGATGCTGGGGATACTATTTTCCTGGAGAATCAATTAGTGCACAAGGACGACTTTATTAGGGAGAACGATGAAATTTTTGGTAAAAAAGTAGTCGAAGACTCCGGGGATTCCGAAAACCTAAAAGCAGGACAGATTATTTCTGCCAGGGATTTGAGGGATGAAAATTCACTGTTGAAACGTTCGGACAAAACCTTGGTAACTGCTCGGGATGCGGTTGCGGCTACAGCAACACCGATTCTTCAGGGAATTACCAGGGCGTCATTACAGACCAAGTCGTTCATTTCTGCAGCGTCCTTCCAAGAAACCACCAAAGTATTGAACGAGGCTGCCGTAAGCGGTAAAGTGGATACGCTGGAAGGTTTAAAGGAAAATGTCATTGTTGGACATAAAATTCCAGCAGGTACGGGTATGCGTGATTATGATAGCATCATTGTTGGCTCAAAAGAGGAATATGATGAAATCATGGCACGTAAGGAAGAGTTCAAATTCTAAAAAATATGGCTGAAAAGAACCAAAATCAAAAACAGATCAATATAGAACTGGATGAGAAGACGGCAGAAGGAATTTATTCCAATCTGGCCATTATTAACCATTCTGTATCTGAATTTGTAGTGGATTTTATCAGTATGATGCCAGGAGCACCAAAGGCAAAGGTGAAAAGCAGAATTGTATTGACACCACAGCATGCCAAAAAGTTCCTAAAGGCACTTAACGATAATGTGAATAGGTTCGAAAAAGCGCATGGAACAATTAAGGATTATGAACAACCTCCCATACCATTGAATTTTGGTCCTACGGGAGAAGCATAAAAAAAGGCCCTGATAACAAATCAGGGCCTTTTTTATTTTTTGTTGTAAGATGGGAAGGGTTTTACTTCAACCATCCCTTCGCAATGGAACGTTGGGAAAAGAGAATCAGGAAAATTCCTATGATTACCACTAAAACAGGCATTACATAGGCCTGACCTCCATACACCTCACCGGCATTTTGAAGAAACAACCAATTAATAAACTGCAGTACTGCGGCCAATAATGATAGTATAAACAACGGTTTGGCCCATTTTTTACGTATCAATAGTCCAATAGAGGCAATTGCCCCTGAAAAAACAGCTATGGCAAAAGCCGCTGTAGCCCAGGCTGGGATGCCTTCAAAAAGTTCACGTTGTTCTTGGGTCATGGCTTCCAACATGGCGACTTGGTTTAATTTCGAATTCAAGTAGCTATAAACCCCGACCAGGTTCCATAAAAATGCGAATATACTTACCACCCAAAACCAAATGGGTGGTTTTACCGTTTGATTTGTCATTTGAAAAAAATATTGGTTACGTATTCCAATGTACAAAAAAATGTTTAACTGATTGTGAACCCATGGTTTACATGTACTCAATACATCAAAATGTTCCATCTTATCATATGGAGTGTGCCTTGGTTTTGACACAGTTCAAAAAACCTCGTAACACACATATGGTCTGGGATAGGGCTTAAATCCTAGTTTGTAACGGATTCCCTTCTTTTCTACATGTAAAGGCTTGCACCATTGGTAATACCCAAAACTTCTTTCTTAACTTTTGTTGGGCAGATCTTTGCTATTCGGATGACCTTTTAATGCGTTGCCTAAGTAGTGGCCAAACAGGACCTTCCCATTCTTTGGGATAATCTTTATCCTGTCTAGCCCTTTGTGTTCCCTGCCTATCGGTTCAGGTAGACGATTCCCTGGGCCTGTGGCGTTGTCCCGTCCCCAAAATCTATCGTATAGTAGTATACCCCGTTGGGCAGTTTTCCGTCCCCTAGGACAATGCCCCGGTCCGCACTGCCATCCCAGTCCGGTGTGCTTATGCTGCCCCTGTACACCAGGGTGCCGTTACGGTCATAGACCGACATGGTATAATTGGGGTAATCGTCCTTTAACCAGGAAATGGAAAAGGTATCGTTAATTCCATCGCCGTTAGGGGAGAAGCCGAGTCTGTCCGCTTTAGGGGCTTCACCACAATCCTGCATGGAAATCCTTGCCACTACGGTAACAAGATTGGAGGTACATCCTTCGCTATCCTCCAACAATCCGTAATAGACGGTACCATCCACAAGGCGAACATCACTTTCCAGCTCCACAGTATCGCCTTTTCCCAAATACCAGCGAAGCGTGCCGTTACCGGATGCTGCCAAATCCGATACCGTGGGGTTTTCCAAAGTACAGAACCCCTGTTCGCCCGCTACCACTAGTTCAGGAGCCTTCAGGACAAAGGCGGTTGTGGTGCCAGTAACGGTACAGCCATTGGCGAGGGCAACCCTAACGGTGAACTCTTCCCCGTCCGAAATATTGGTCACTTCCGGGTTTTGTAAGGTAGGGTCATCGAATAGGGCATCCCCATTACTGGTCCATAGCCATGAGGTCCCCAATTTGCTTATTTCTTCCAATTGTAAGGTGGAGCCTTCACAGATCGGTCCGTTATTGATAACAATGGCCAGTGGTGCGGTTGTGTCCAGAACCGTTACCGTGGCGGTGCAGTTGGCGGTGTTCCCACTATTGTCGGTCACGGTAAGGGTCACCGTGTTGTCCCCCACATTGGAACAGTCAAAGGTGTCTTTGTCCAGTGCAAGGGACAGGGTACCACCATTACTGTCAAATGAGCCATTGTCGATGTCAGATATGGTAATCGTTGTATTGTTCAGTACGTTCAGTTCCACGGTGACGTCTTGGCAAATGGCAGTGGGTGCCGTGCCATCGACTACGGTGACCGTGTTCTGGCAGGTTGCAATGTTGCCACTATTGTCGGTCACCGTTAGGGTCACTGTGTTTGCGCCCAGGTCCGTAGTCGTAAAGCTGTTTGGGGACACGCTAAGCGAAGCAATATTGCAGGCATCTTCGGAACCGCTGTCCACAAGGGCGGCATCCAGGTTGGCCGTTTCGCCCGTACCCAGTTGGAGTATCACGGCTTGGCACAATGCTGTCGGTTGGGTTACGTCCTCCACGGTCACCTTGGCCTCGCAACTGGCCGAGTTGTCACTACCATCGGCCACGGTCAGGGTCACAGTGTTCGTTCCCACATCGAAACAGCCAAAGCTTGTTTTGTCCAGGGAAAGTGACAGGATGTTACCGCTATTGTCGGAGGAGCCATTGTCGATGTCCGTTGTGTTGATTATTGCGCTGCCCAAAGCGTCCAGTTCCACGATAATGTCCTGACAAATAGGTGTGGGAACGATCTTATCCTCGACGGTCACCGTGGTGGTACAGCTGTTTTCGTTCCCATTGGGATCGCCCACAGTTAGGGTCACCGTGTTCGCACCAATATCGAAGGAGGTAAAATTGCTTGGGGACACGCTTAGGTCAACATTCCCACAGATATCGCTGGAACCATTGTCCACGAGGGAGGCATTCAATGAGACCTGGCCATCGGTATCCAGTTGGAGCGTCGTTACCTGACATTCGGCAGTTGGCTGGATTTTGTCCTCAACAGTTACCACGGCCTCGCAACTGGCCGTGTTGCCGCTGCCATCAACCACTGCTAGGGTCACCGTGTTGTCCCCTACATCGGAGCAGCCAAAGCTTGTTTTGTCCAGGGAAAGCGATATTTTGCCACTGTTGTCGGAGGAGTCGTTGTCTACATCTGATGTGGAGATAGTAGCACTGCCTTCCGCGTCCAATTGTACAGTGGTGTCCTTGCAGTCCGCCATAGGGGCCGTGCCGTCCTCGATAGCGACCACGGACTGGCAGGTATTTGTATTGCTGCTGCCATCGGTCGCCGTAAGGGTCACTGTATGTAGGCCGACGGTAGTGAGGCTGCTCGGGGAAACGCTCAGCGTAATCGGGCAATTATCACTGGAACCGTTGTCCAGAAGGTCAGTTGTCAAGGTGGTTGTACCACTGGCGCCCAATTCGAGCTGCACCAACACCTTGCACAGGGCCGTTGGAAAAGTTGTGTCCCGTACCGCTACCGTAGCCGTACAGCTGTCCGGGTTGTTGCTGCCATCAGTGACTGTTAAGGTCACCGTGTTGTCCCCCACATCGGAGCAATTAAATTCGCTCTTGTCCAGGGAAAGTGCCACCGCACCACTGTTGTCGGAAGAGCCGTTATCGATGTCCGCGGTGGTAATCGTTGTACTTCCCGAGACGTTCAGTTCCACACTAATGTCTTGGCAACTGGGCGTGGGGAGAATCTTATCCACTACGGTCACTGTGGTGAAGCAAGTGGCCGTGTTGCTGCCATCGCTCACCGTTAGGGTCACTGTGTTATCACCGAGGTGGGTGGTGCTGAAGCTGTTTTCGGACAGTTCCATGGAAATGGGACAGTTATCACCGGAACCACTGTCCACTTCGTTGGTCGTCAGGGTGGCGGTGCCATTGGTGTCCAGTTCGATCTCCACGGAAGCCTTGCACAGGGCCGTTGGCTGGATTTTGTCCTCCACCGTTACCGTGGCCGTGCAGCTGTCCGAGTTGCTACTGCCATCCGTTACCGTTAGGGTTACTGTGTTCGCTCCCACATTGGAACAACCAAAGCCTGTTTTGTCCAGGGAAAGCGATAGGGTGTTACCACTATTGTCGGAGGAGCCGTTGTCGATGTCGGTTGTGGTGATTGTTGCGCTGCCCAAAGCGTCCAGTTCCACGCTAATGTCCTGGCAAATGGGTGTGGGAACGATCTTGTCCTCCACGGTCACTGTGGTGGTGCAACTGTTCTCGTTCCCATGGGGATCGGTCACCGTTAGGGTCACCGTATTCGCACCGAGGTCGGAGGCCATAAAGTTACTTGTGGACACGTTTAGCGAGACGCTTCCACAGGTATCGCTTGAACCGTTGTCTACAAGGTTGGCCGTCAGGCTGACCGTGCCATCGGTACCCAGTTGGAGCGTCGTTACCTGACATTCGGCAGTTGGTTGTATTTTATCCTCCACCGTTACCATAGCCGTGCAGCTGTCCGAGTTACTACTGCCATCCGTTACCGTAAGGGTCACTGTGTTGCCCCCCACATCGGAGCAGTCAAAATTGGTCGTGTCCAAGGAAAGCGATACTGTGCCGCTGTTGTCGGAGGAGTTGTTGTCAATGTCCGATGTGGTGATTGTAGCATCGCCTGCTGCGTCCAGTTCCACGGTAATGTCCAGGCAATTGGGTGCAGGGGCGATTTTGTCCACTACACTCACGGTACTGGTGCAACTGTTCGTATTGCCGCTCCCATCGGTTACCGTTAGGGTCACTGTGTTGGCACCGAGGTGGGTAGTACCAAAGCTGGTTTCGGACAGGCCCAGCGAAATCGGACAGTTATCACCCGAACCACCGTCCACAAGGGTGGTCGTCAGGCCAGCTGTGCCATCATTGCCCAATTCGATTTCCACGGAAGCCTTGCATAGCGCTGTGGGAGCGCTCTTGTCCTCTACTGCTACCGTCGCCTCACAATTGGCCGAGTTGCCACTACTATCAGTTACTGTAAGGGTCACCATGTTCTGCCCCAGATCGGAACAGCCAAAGCTTGTTTCGTTCAGGGAAAGAGTAACGGTGGTACCACTGTTATCATAGGAGCCATTGTCAATGTCCAATGGGGAAATTGTCGCACTACCTGTCGTGTTTAGTTGTACGGTAACATCCTTACATACGGCTGTGGGGGCCATACCGTCCATAACGGTTACTGTGGTGATACAGTTGTCCGTATTATTGCTACCATCGATTACCCTCAGGGTCGCTGTGTGTGTACCGACGGCCGTGAAGATATCAGGGAACACATTTGCCGAGATACCACCGCAGGTATCACTGGAACCATCATCTACGTCCGACGTTACAATTGTCGCGCTGCCCGCCACGTCCAGTTGCACAGTGGCACCCTTGCACAGTGCCGTGGGCGTGACTTTGTCCTGCACCGTTACTGTGGCCGTGCAACTGTCCGAGTTGCCGCTGCCATCGGTCACCGTCAGTGTTACCGTATGGTTCCCCACATCGGAACAGTCAAAACTGGTCGTATCCAAGGAAAGCGATACCGCCCCGCTGTTGTCTGAGGAGCTGTTGTCGATGTCCGTGGTGGCAATCGTTGCACTGCCCGAGGCATCCAGTTGTACGGTGGTGTCCTTGCAGACCGCTGTTGGGACCGTCCCGTCCTCCACGGTAATTACGGACTGGCAGGTATTGGTATTGTTGTTATCGTCGGTCACTGTCAAGGTTACTGTGTGTATGCCAACCGTCGTGAATTTGGTTTCGGACAGGCCCAACGAAATCGGACAGTTATCGCTGGAACCATCGTCCACATCATCGGTGATCAGGGCGGCGGTACCATTGGTGCCCAGTTCGAGCTGTACCAACACCTTGCACAGCGCTGTCGGCTGGATTTTGTCCTCCACCATTACTGCGGCCGTACAGCTGTCCGAATTGCCACTGCCATCGCCTACGGTAAGGGTTACCCTATTGCTCCCCACATCGGAACAGCTAAAACTGGTTTTGTCCAGGGAAAGCGATACCGTACCACTGCTGTCGGAGGAGCCGTTATCAATGTCGGTAGTGGCAATCGTTGCGCTGCCCGAGGCATCCAGTTCCACGGTAATGTCCTGGCAACCGGGTGTGGGGAGCATCTTATCCACTACGGTCACTGTAGTGGTGCAGATGGCCGTGTTACTGCCATCGCTTACCGTCAAGGTCACCGTGTTGTCACCGAGGTGGGTGGTATCAAAGTTGGCCTGTGAAAGGCCCAGGGAAATCGGACAGTTATCACTGGAACCATCGTTCACATGACCGGTGGCCAGGGTGGCCATACCATTGGTGCCCAGTTCGATTTCCACCGGAGTTTTGCAGGTGGCCGTTGGCTGGATTTTGTCCTCCACCGTTACCGTAGCCGTGCAGCTGTCCGAATTGCTGCTGCCATCGGTTACGGTCAGGGTCACCGTGTTTTCCCCCACATCGGAACAGCTAAAACTGGTTTCGTCCAGGGAAAGCAATACCGTACCACTGTTGTCGGAGGAACCGTTGTCGATGTCGGGTGTGGCAATTGTTGCACTGCCCGAGGCGTCCAGTTCCGCGGTAATATCCTGGCAACTGGGCGTGGGGACGATTTTATCCGCTACGGTCACTGTGGTGGTACAGGTGGCCGTGTTGCTGCCATCGCTTACCGTCAGGGTCACCGTGTTGTCACCGAGGTGGGTGGTACCAAAGCTGGTCTGGGAAAGTTCCAGGGAAATCGTACAGTTATCGTTCGAACCATCGTCTATAGTATTGGTGGCCAGGGAGGCAGTACCATCGGTACCCAGTTCGATTTCCACCGAGGTTTTGCAGGCGGCCGTCGGCTGGATTTTGTCCTCTACCGTTACCGTAGCCGTGCAACTGTTGGTATTGCTGCTGCCATCGCTCACTGTTAGGGTAACCGTGTTGTCCCCTACATCGGAACAACCAAAGCTGGTTTCGTCCAGGGATAGTGATACCGTACCACTGTTGTCGGAGGAACCATTGTCGATGTTAGTAGTGGTAATCGCTGCGCTGCCCGACGCGCCCAGTTCCACGGTAACGTCCTGACAACCGGGTGTGGGGAGAATCTTATCCACTACGGTCACTGTGGTGCTGCAGCTGTCCGTGTTGCTACCATCGGTCACGGTCAGGGTCACTGTATTATCACCAAGGTGGGAGGCACCAAAGCTGGTATCGGACAGGCCCAGGGAAATGGGACAGTTATCACTGGAACCATCGTCTATGGCATTGGTGGCCAGGGTGGCCGTACCATTCGTGCCCAGTTCGATTTCCACCGAGGTTTTGCAGGTGGCTGTTGGCTGGATTTTGTCCTCCACCGTTACCGTGGCGGTGCAGCTGTCCGAGTTGCTGCTGCCATCCGTTACGGCAAGGGTCACCGTATTGTCCCCCACATCGGAACAGTCAAAACTGGTCACGTTCAGGGAAAGCGATACCGTACCACTGTTGTCGGAGGAACCATTGTCGATGTCCGAGGTGGCGATCGTTGCGCTGCCCGAGGCATTCAGTTCCACGGTAATGTCCTGGC
>JANQKR010000040.1 GCA_028281025.1 Croceivirga sp. | reverse complement strand
TCACCGCGTCATCGGCTATCTCCAAGGTCACGTTCTCCAGGGTGGAGTTCGCACCACCGGTCACCGTCAGGTCGCTAGAGGTAATGGAACCGTCGCCCGTGATCGAGGCCACGTCCACTTCCAAAGCACCCGTCGTTCCGTTCTGGGCCAATCCGCTGCCTGCCACATCCGCGTTTATGGTTGCTGCGTTCACCGCGTCATCGGCTATCTCCAAGGTCACGTTCTCCAGGGTGGAGTTCGCACCACCGGTTACTGTCAGGTCGCTAGAGGTAATGGAACCGTCACCCGTGATCGAGGCCACGTCCACTTCCAAAGCACCCGTCGTTCCGTTCTGGGCCAATCCGCTTCCCGCCACGTCCGCATTTATTGTTGCCGCGTTTACCGCGTCGGCGGCTATGTCACCTGAGGCAATACTGCCATCGGCTATCTCCGTACTGCCTACTGCACCAGCGGCTATCTCTAAGGTCACGTTCTCCAGGGTGGAGTTTGCCCCACCGGTCACCGTTAGGTCGCTTGAAGTGATGGAACCGTCGCCGGTTATGGAAGTGACATCCACTTCCAAAGCGCCCGTCGTACCGTTCTGGGCCAATCCGTTGCCTGCAACATCCGCGTTTATGGTTGCTGCGTTCACCGCGTCATCGGCTATCTCCAAGGTCACGTTCTCCAGGGTGGAGTTCGCACCACCGGTCACCGTCAGGTCGCTCGAGGTAATGGAACCGTCACCCGTGGTCGAGGCCACGTCCACTTCCAGGGCACCCGTCGTTCCGTTCTGGGCCAATCCGCTGCCTGCCACATCCGCGTTTATGGTTGCTGCGTTCACCGCTCCAGCGGCTATCTCCAAGGTCACGTTCTCCAGGGTGGAGTTTGCCCCACCGGTCACCGTTAGGTCGCTCGAGGTGATTGAACCGTCACCCGTGATCGAGGCCACGTCCACTTCCAGGGCACCCGTCGTTCCGTTCTGGGCCAATCCGTTGCCCGCCACGTCGGCGTTTATCGTTGCTGCGTTTACCGCATCGGCTGCTATATCTCCGGACGCAATACTGCCATCGGCTATCTCCGTACTGCCCACTGCACCGGCCGCTATCTCCAAGGTCACGTTCTCCAGGGTGGAGTTCGCACCGCCCGTTACCGTAAGGTCGCTCGAGGTAATGGAACCGTCGCCACTTATTGCCGATGGGTCAACCGTTAGGGTGACATCACCCAATAGTGCGTTGGCATCGCCACCAACTACTACTGAAGCATCTGGCGAAGTAATGTTCCCATCACCATTTAAAAGTGTTGAAATATCGTTTAAGGCCAAACGAACGTCATTACCATCACTATCAGAAATGACCAGTTCCTGAGTAGCGTTATCCACTGTAAAAGACGCGTTGGTCGTATTGGTATCAATTGCTGTAGAAATATTTACCAAAGGAATTCGCACTTCGTTTCCCTCACTATCCGTCAAAATCAAGTCCGTCCCATCTTCGGTCAAAGTAGCATTCGTAGTATTCGTATCGATTTGATTCCCAATATCGGAAAGCGCTACCCGTACATCATTCCCATCACTATCTGTCATCACCAGCTCGGCCGTTGCTATATCGACCGTAAATGAGACGTTGGTCGTATTCACAGTCGATGACGTCAATTCCCACGAGTCTCCATCCCAAAAGAATATTGTACCGGTATTGGTATTAACATAAATATCCCCAAGATCTGCCCCTACAGGAATAGTGGCGCCTGGTACGGCCACATCTGTTCCGCTAAGGACTTCACAATTACATTGGTCTTGAAGTGTGACCGTGGTCTGTGAAAAAGCTACACCCGAGATAAGGAGAAAAAGCAATGTATTTAAAGTCTTTTTCATAGGAGTGATTTTGTGTAACATTGTAGGTTTATTTTGCCGGGACAATCCTATTTGGTGTCCAATACACTAATTGTATTTAATTTTAAATCGTTTATTTTGAATCGATTTGATTCGAATTCACTTCATCATCTTACAAAATTAGCTTTACGTGTAGGCGAGTAAAATAATTGTTGTGTATGGATGATTTCCTACGGTATAGCTCTTAAAAAGTGAAGTCAATTTTAAATTGGAAAGTGCTTTTTGTCGATGAAATCAATAAAATCAACGGGGCTGAGAAGTATAGGGATTTAAAAAACCGAGAACAATTCCATCCTAATTCCTATTGATCCTATACGTAATTCTTCTATTGGTAATTACCGTATTTGGGCAACCGGAGCGTACTGAAGCATTCGTTACCGAGGCCGTAGTGGATTGACCAAGTGGGGATACGACCGTTGGAATTCCATTGCCATCCACCCCGCCAATCAATTGGTTATTGGCGTCCAAATCATAATATCCAAAGCTTCCGGCGGCCTCCAATGCATCGGGACAACCATCATTGTCACTGTCTACATCCAAATCATTGTAAATCCCATCTCCATCTGTGTCCAAAGTACAGGCTATCGTATAGCTTGCGTCTATATCCAACTGATAATCCACTCCATTGCAGGAGCCAAAATTGTTCACGCCAGAGGAGGTCTGCCCCAAAATACGAACTCCCGGAACACCGGCACCAATATCAATTACGGAAACGGTTGTAGTAATTGGGGTCAGCAAAGGGTCCAGGGTGGCACTGCACTGAACTCCAGTACGTACATTTCCAGTGTTGAACTCACCGGAATTAAAATCCAGCGTAAAGGTTTCCGTACTACCGTTTAAATCGCCCGTAGCCACAATATTGGATATCGTAACCGTAGAACCGATAGGTATGCCCGTTGCTGAAAGGTCGACAAGCTGTGTAGAAGTACCCCCCGTCTGCGGGATATTGAAAGTGGAAGTCGTTACATTGACCACTCCCGAAGTTACGGGACATTCGTCCACATCCAAAATACCATCATTATCGTCATCATCATCAATATCATTGGTGTATCCGTCATTATCTTGATCCAAGGATACCAGGACATCCCGAAAATCCAAGTCACCTCCTGAAAGTACATCTCCATCGGTATCCGTCAATAGTATTGGCCCTGTAAGAGGATTATCAACCACCCCCGCGGGGTCCGAATAATCCGTACTTGTGTCCACATTATCATCGAGACCATCCCCATCGGAATCACTTCCACTCAAGGAAAGTCCGGATTCAATTCGATCCAAGCTATCCGCATTATCGCTATCCGTGTCCTTAAAGTCGGGGCTATCAGCACCATCTGAATTAACGGGTATGAGTCCTTCCCCAGCACCAGGGGTGGATTCATAGGCATCGTCCAATCCATTGTTGTCCGTATCCACATTGGAGGGTGCAATATATGTCGTTGAGAGCTGGGCTTCCACATTATCGGGAATACCATCCCCATCGGCATCCAAATCCAGATAGTCTGGGATGGTATCCCCATCGGTATCCGAGGTTCCCTCAATGGTATCGATTATCCCATCATTATCATCATCTATATCCTCATTATTGTCCAGACCATCGCCATCCGTGTCTGGGGAACAGGTTCCAAAATAAACCACTTGCTGTGAAAAATTATATCCCTGTGTTGCCCCACAACCCAATGTTAAGTTGTCAAAAACCGCATTACCACTCCCCGTTACGGTATTTGGATTTGTTACCCTTCTAATGGTTGTACTTCCCGAACTGGTGTAGTACAAATTGCCATCTGGACCCAATTGTACTCCAGAAGCAGTGGTGGAATTATCAATCCTTGTGGAAGAACTGTTTCCAATGACATGCACCCAAAGTGGGTCCGACCATCCGATGGATTGACTGTCAAACCTAGATCCAAAAGAGTTTTGATGGGCAAAGAACAGTCGACTCCCATCGGGAGAAAACTCGACACTATACCCCGTATGGGTATTGACACCCGAAGTCCTGGGTACTGCCGTCCACGAACCAACTGTTCCGGTAGCAGAGTTAAAATTGGCGTAGAAAATACCTCCATTTGTGGTACTTCCCCCTCCTTCAATAGCAATGGCAATTCTATCGCTTTGCTGGGAAAACCTAATTGTGGCCCGTTCACCCCTACGAGGTAAATTAATGGGCAAGGGAATGGAGATATCCGGATTATTTGCCCGGGCCGCCGTAAGCAGATTTGTATCATCAACAAGCCATAAGCCCAACGATGCGGCACAATTTGTGGTACAAGATCCAGAATTATTTGAAATACTGGCTATCCAGGCCCCACAATCATTTCCGGTTGCCACCCCGGAAACTGCTTCCGTTGTATTGGAATGCAATACGTTGTTACTGCTTATGACGGTTTCTGAAGGAATATCCACGATTGAATAATACACCGTACCTTGTCTATCCTCATCCCTGCCATCGCCATGTAAAATATATACTTGTTCAAAATTGGAACCGGGTACGGGCATAACCGTAGCCATTTGGGTTCTGGTGGCATTGGTATTGATCGTACCCCCATTGGTGTATAGGTTACCGTTATTATCCCTGACCGCCCCATTGTCCACATAAAAAACAAGCTCTCCAGAATCCGGATCGGACCACACCGAAGTAGCTTCAAAAGCTCCGTCCGAGGGCAACGTACAAGAAATAGTGGGAGGATTTGTTCTAAAATCCATCAAATAGCCCCTACCGTTCCACCAATGGGAATCAAAGGTCTGTGCATATCCACCGCTAATGGAATACACCGATGCGATTAAAACTAATACCAGGTATTTTTTCCAGGATAAGGTCATGGTTCAACAGCATCCTTAAAGAACGTTGTGCCCAAATGTAACCTTAGCCGTAAGCTTTCCTAAATATTTGTTGTGAAAGGGCTTATCGATAAAGTGAACACCCCGAAAGGCGGTGTTACAGCAAGTTGAAAGTTCAGATTCCAAGCAAAAAAGCAACTCTAAAAAGTTGCTTTTCAATCTATTGTATCCTTGTACCAACTATACTACTCAAGAATAATAAACTCCGATCTTCTGTTCAATTGATGCTTTTCCCGAGAACAACGAATGCCATCATCACATTCGTTCAGAAGCAATTTTTCCCCAAAACCTTCCCCTTCCAAACGGTCCCTGGAAATTCCTTTGGATACCATATAATTCACAGTGGATTCTGCCCTTTGTTGGGAAAGCCATAAATTGTAGGCATCGTTACCCCTACTGTCCGTATGGGCATTGACCTTTATTTTTAAACTCGGATATTTCTCCATGGCAACGATTACCTTCTGGATTTCAATCTCCGCATCCGGCCTGATATTGTATTTGTTCAAATCAAAATAAATCGTACTTAATTGAAGTAACTTGGCCAAATCATCCCCAAATCCTCCGGTGACCACATCCCTCTCCAGATAAAAGTCCACAATCCTTGGTTTTCCATAGGATTCCGGCAGAAATTCTTCCGAGGGTATATACCCTTCCATTAAAGCCCTAACAAAATTTCCTTTGGAACAGTCCAATGCCAATACATACGCTCCTTTGGAATCGGTTATGGTGGAAGAGACTTCTTTGTTCTCCTCATCAATGATCTTAACGGTGGCCCCTACCAAAATCTCATTGGATATCCTATCCCTTACCGTGCCCGTGACCTCTTGTATACAATCCAATTGTAGAGGTTCGTTTTCAGAAAATCCATAAATATCATCCTCTCCCATTCCCCCTTCAACACGATTTGAAGAAAAATATCCTTCCCTACTTTCCTCATCAATGATGAAAGAAAAATCATCGTATTTACTATTGACCGATCTGCCCACGTTTACAATGGGCTGGTCATATTCATCAAAAGCAATTTTTGTAGCGAAAACATCCAAACCTCCCAATCCTGGATGACCATCGGAAGAGAAGTAGAGGACATCTTTATCCGTAATAAACGGAAAGGTTTCGCGACCTTCGGTATTGATATTCCTACCAAGATTTATTGGTGGACCAAAGGTGCCATCCCCAACAATTCTTACCTTCCACAAATCCGATTCTCCCAATGTTCCTGGCCTATCCGAAGCAAAATACAGCTGCTTTTCATCTGGGCTCAAAACAGGGTGGGCTACCGAATAATCATCACTATTAAAAGGAAGTTCCGTAATATCGATCCATTCGCCATCTACCAAAGTCGCTTGATAAATCTTTAATCGAATTGTTCCATTATCATCTTCATAGCGCTTTCCATCCAAAAAATTATTTCTGGTGAAGTACATCGTGGTTCCATCCTTGGTAATTGCGGAAGTAGATTCGTGCAGTCTCGTGTTAACATCTCCAGACACTTTTTTCACCCTATTGTTGTCGCCATTCAAACTCACTGAATACAAATCCAAAAAATCCTTGGAATTCCAGGTATGACGGTATCGGGCCAAATTACCCGTATCCCTATCCGAGGAAAAAATCAATCCATCCTCGTAAAATGTAGGGGCAAAATCGGAAAGCCTTGAATTGTAGGGAAAGTTTTTGATGGAATACCTCCCGGAATTCTCCTCTATTTTGGCCAAATAATCTTCCTCAAGAGCATCTATGACACCGCTACTTTTGGTAAGCTCGGAAAATGTTGCCAACATCTTATCGGCATCTTCATCATCTCCCAGGGTTTTTAAGGTTTGGGCATACCTGAAGTAAAAATCGGGGGTAATGATACTATCATTATCGCCATATTTAGTTATCAACTGCTTGTAAATTGGGGCCGCTTCCTCATATTTTGCATTAAAATAATAGGAATTGCCCAATCGCTTCAATAGGTCTGCCGACTCATATCCCTTCTCCAGAACACGCTTGTAAATATCTATAGCTGGACTAAAGGAGTACTCATTATATTTTTTGTTGGCGCGCTCCAGTCTCCGTTCCTGTGCCGAACCTGTTGCACAGATTCCTAAGATTACCGATGAACAAAGAAGTATTTTTTTTAGCATCCCCTGATATTTAGAAAAAACGTGGCGAAATAGTACGTTGGAACCTTTTCAGTAATTCCAACCTCAAAAAGATTTCAAAAGATCCATCATTAAAGCGTGTACCTCCCAATTCCGTAGTTTCCCTGTCATAGGCCAGCCCCAACATGATCTGATCGGTAACCTGAAAGCCGGCCAATGCGCTCACGGCAGCATCCCATCGGTAAGCGGCCCCAAAGCTGAACCGCTCATTGAACAGAAAACTAGCGGAAACATCCACTTGTACAGGGGCTCCTTCCACGGCTTTTGTCAATAGGGCAGGTTTGAATTTTAAATCCGCATTCAAATCGAAAACATATCCTGTAATTAAATAGTAATTGGCCCGGTCAACAGAAAAAAAGTTTTGTCCATTATTATCAAAATGTTCCCTGTTGAACAATTTTGGAACCGAAAATCCAACATAAAATCTGTCCGTGTGATAATACAACCCTAAGCCAAAATTGGGATTAAACTCGGAGAGTGTCCCCTGTTCCGTAACAGGTTGGTTAACTCCTTCTCGATCTACATTTCTGAGACCATTGAAATCCAAGGACAAAAAATCACCACTTACGGTAAGCCCAAAAGATAATTTTCTGTCCAAGTCGAAATCTATGGTATAGGATGCGGCAGCCTCCACAGAGGTTTCCTGTATCAATCCATCCCCAATGTTGTCATTGATGACCGAAATCCCATAACCTATTTTACTTTCCCTTATTGGGGAATGCAAGTTGATTGTGAATGTTTCCGGTGCTCCATTCAATCCTACCCATTGCGCCCTGTAGAGGCCTGCAAAAGTTAATTGTCCCCTAGAACCGGCATAGGCTGGGTTTATGCTCAAGGTATTGAACATATATTGGGTATATTGAGCATCTTGCTGGGCTCGCAGTCCGAAACCTATCAGCAAGCAAAATATTAGGCCAATTAGTGCATTAGTATTTTTTGTCATAATGGCTTACCTACTATTTAAATAAAAGTAATCGCTTTCCGTAATTTGATTTCCATTGGGATCCTCGTAATCAAAAATATAGTAATATACTCCAGATGGTAGAAATTCATTGACATCCAAAGTAGATCTTCCTCTTGATCTTCCATCAAATACATTATTGATATTGTTGTAATTACTTCCGTTAAATACCAATACCCCCCATCTATTATAGATTCTCATTCGATTGTTGGGAATCCTTTCCACATTAAAAATAAACAAGAAACTGTTCGTTGCACTATTAATATCCATAAACTGGTTCACAATGATGTCCAAGGTATTTGGATCAGGGTCAAGGTAGTCCGGCGTACCGTCACCGTCCGTATCGTCATTGGTCGGGTCGCCATCGCCGTCGGCGTCCTCGTCCGGGGTCTCGATCCCATCACCGTCATCGTCAAGGTCACGGTAGTTCACCTCCCCGTTCCCGTCAGTGTCCGGTAGGTCGTTCGCAGGGTCGTCGATCTCGTCGTTCACGTCGAAGCCGTCGTCGACATTGGAGCCCTCATAGCCGTCATCGAGGCCGTCACCATCGGTGTCCGTGCCCGTGAACGCCTGGTCGGGCACGCCGTCGAAGTCAAAGTCGTTCCCCTCGTTGTTGTCCGGTACAAGGTCGTTGTCAGAGTCATCG
>JANQKR010000035.1 GCA_028281025.1 Croceivirga sp. | reverse complement strand
ATCGTAGGGGCCTGGAGAGAAACATCGTTTGAATATGAGGAATTCATCAACAACGTATCCCAGGGTGTCGTAAACTCTGGTACGATAAATGCGTTGGAGGCCACAACGATCGTCTTTAATGCAGATGGCACCTTTACAGAATCTTGCATAGAAATCATGGTCACGGGAACGTATTCGATAAATGGTGATATACTCACGATAACCTATGAAAGTGATGACACCTCCGAACTTGTCTTTACCCTAAAAGATAACCGGTTAATGGTTGCATATACCGATGAAAGTATAAACAAAAATAATGACATGGTAAAGTGTACCACAACCACAATCCTTGACAGGCAATGACGGGTAGGCAAAACTTTTTCCGGACACTTATATCATTTTTTATAGAACATTAACCATCAGTTTTTCGCCAAGTCAAAAGAATCAAGTTTAATCCAAAAAACCATTTATGACTTTATGCCACCAGTTATTCCTGTACCATGCCAGATTTAAAACAGCACATTTCCACATACGAAATACTTTATTCATTTGTAAGTTAAATACTGTCGATTTTAAGGAAATGCAATGCATCCAATGGTTTTTAAATCAGCATGGTAAATGGATTCCAAATAGGGGAAGTTGGTATGGAGACATATCAAGCAATAAGCAAATACCCCTTTTGTTTTTCAATTGATCTATAAGAAAAACAACTATAATCAAGAGCATATTTATTACTAATAATTTTAATTTAAAACTCAAATCTTATGAAAAAACTAGTATTGTTTGGTGCTATCATAGCACTTGGATTGACAAACGTGAATGCCCAAGAAAAGGGTAAAATCAGGGTAGGTCTGGATTTAGGTTACTCTGGCGGTTCTGGCGGCGGTGGCGTACTTGTGAACATTGAGCCCAAGTACAATATTTCGGACAACATGAACGTTGGGCTCCGGTTAGGTGCCGCTGCATTTGCAAGGTCCCTTGAGGGAAATGGTGCCGAGGTTGATCTCGACGTGGCGACAAACGGCAATTATCTGGCCACTTTTGATTACTACTTCAATAACGGAAACTCTTCTTTGGCACCATATTTGGGTGCAGGCCTGGGCATCTATTCTTTGGCAAAGGCCAATTTCAGTTCGGCGGGCACCTCGGCAACGGTAAGGGCAGAAAACGAGTTTGGCGGAATGGTCCGTGGTGGTGTTGAAATAGGAAAGTTCAGACTGGGGGTAGAGTACAATATCGTTCCCAAAACAGATCTGGACGCAGGGGTAAGTTCTAAGAACAGTTACCTGGGCGTGTCCCTCGGCTTTTATGTCGGTGGGGGAAAATGGAAGAAATAGTGTAAGGAAGATACTTATCCAAATAGCGGCCATTGGAGAATTTGTTTTCACCATAGCCGCTATTTGCTTTATATACCATGAGACTTTTTAATGGGCAGTTCCTAAGCTGAAAGGGTTCTGTTGGGTTTTTAAAAACCCAACAGACTATCACATTTTTTGACAACCTGTACTTCTAAAAATTAAATCGAAACAATGTGTTCGAACCACACAATTCATCCAACTGAAGTAGCTAATCATGGTTCCCAAAAAAAATAGAACAAAATGAAGAAAACGATAGTATTATTTTTTGTAATGAACTGTTGCCTGGTTACAGCGCAGGCCATTTTGGATACTACCTTGATAGACATTCCATATATTGGCAACAATGGAGGGGCACATATTTTAAATTGGAGCTTTAACAAGGATAAAAGCACAATTTATATATATGCATACAGCCACATAAACGGAAGCCAAATAATAACAGATCAAAGTGAAATAAGAGAAACTAGAAATGAACATAATGAAAAGTCGTTTTTTGGTAAAATACTTTCGTCCGCAGAGAGGGATAATATGTTTGAATATACCGTAATACCACTAGTATATGAGAAAACCATTGATGCTGCTGACTTTTCACCAGTTAACTCAAAAAAAATATTGTTTCATAAAGTGGACAGTGTTCCAAATGATAAAAATGTATACTTTAAACAACGTACTGGGTTTATTGATATTTCCTTTCCTTTTAAAACCGGACACAAAATAAAATACCATTATCGAGACATTAATGTTCCTTTAAAATATGCCCCTGAATTTGAGAAAGATATTATAAACCTAACCTATATTGAACCAAAGGGAGAAGGGCTTTTAGGATTAAAGAACGTTAAACCGACCTTAGTAGCCAAAAGAGGATTTTTTACTTACGATGAAAACAAAGGATACATCAGCAAGACAAAAACAACTGATATTACCACTCTTTCTGATGACGAAAGATTGAAAGGCTATCATTTTATTCAAAATACCGACCAAATTTTCAATAAAAAATATTTTGCTTGGTTTGTTAAAGAAAATGATTTTTCAAAATATAAATTGGTTGTTTCTGATGAAAAAGGGAATTTCTCAATTAATACGTTTGATTTTGAAGCCCCACGAAAACTTAAAGTCTATAACAAAAGTGTTTACAATAAGAACTTAGATTTAAAAGGAGTTGTCAATATTTTCGGCTATCATAGAAAGGGCAAAAAAAATAGGGACATATATCCAGTCAACAAGTTTGATGTAATTTATATGAATACCGATGGAGAAACACTCATAAAGACCAAAATAGATTATGGAACCGAAAAAAAATACAAAAATGTCTTAACCCCAATCTTGGTATTTGAAAAAGATGATCGGCAACTTGAATTTATCAACAACCACATACTATCATTATTTAAGAGTAATTATGAAAAGTTCTATCTAAACAATGAAGGTGGAACAGAATTGATTTCATCCAACGAATATTTTGAATTAAAAGATAATTCGAGAATAAATTACTATGATTACCTAAGTGATTTTGACAGGGTCGATAAGTTTGGGGACTTTTACGTTATAAGAAAAGTAATTTCAGAGAAAATAGAAGTTCCCGTAAAGAATGCCAATGGCAGTTCTTCAACACGAAAAGAAGAAACCGATGCAAGAATCAATCTTACAATATTGGATAAAGATTTTAAACCTGTAGATTTCAATTCCTTCCCTGTAAATGCAAACCTTATTGGCAAACTAAATTTCCAAACTGTTGAAAACAACAATAATGAAATTGTTGCCCTTGCCAGAAAAGAAAATTTGTACTACATGTTTAAAGTCAATCAAACTTCATCAATTCCCAAAGTGGAGTTTTTTGAACTGGATATACCTTATTCCAAAACTTCTACCCCAAAATTATACTTTGGTTCTTACAACCAAAATTTTGCTTTAGTTCACAAAAAGAGTAGGAGCATTTATTTAATGAATCAATTTTATGACCTTACAACATACAAAACCAAAGTAATAGATAAAATAGGGATTACTAAAATAGGTTATTGACCAGCTACGACACGGTGTATAAGCAACAGTGGTTCAAGTGATAAAGCTGAAGTATAAACAAAAAAATGACATGGTAAAGTTTACCACCACCACGGTGCTCGACAGGTAATGACTGATTTCAACCTTAAAATCTTTATAGAGGTTATCTACCCTAAAATGACACTTAGCTTTCCAACAAAACCCGAAAGAGCAAACAACTTAATGTTTTATTAAAACAAACGATTCATTAGAGCAATCTAATTATTTATATTTGGTCTTAATTAAAATAAATGATATGAGAAAACTATTATTCCCTTTTTGCCTTTTGACACTGTGCCTACTTGCTCCAATGAAAAACATGAACGCCCAAAATGGCGTGCCCCCAAAATTTGGAATCATATTGGGTTACGCCCTGATAAGTGTTGGTAATGATATTGAGACTACCAGCCAATCGGGTTTCTTTGTCGGTGGCACCCTAGATTTTGAACTGGGTGAAAAATGGGCCCTAGTACCAAAGGTATTATACGCAAACTATAGCGATGTGGGCTTTCTGCATGCCCCTATATACGCCCAATATGAGATCGTTCCAAATCTTGGGATACAGGCCGGGCCACAGATTTCCGTAGTGTTGGACGACCCGTTCAATTCCGTCAATGAATTTGGCATTGACATAGGGTTTGGGTTGAATTACGACTTTTCCGAAAAGGTGTACATCAATGCCCGGTACGCCCTTGAGCTCACCGACCGTACCAATGAAGATTCATTTTCCGATTCCGATGAAACGGGTACCCTTGGTTTTGACACGTTCATGTTCGGTATCGGTTATCGGTTTTAAAAAGAACAGCCTTATGCAATGTAGCCTTCCTTAAAAATCGCTGATGGTTTTCTTATATTTCCGTAGAATTCGCCGAACTTCATATAGCGCGGCGTTGGCAGTTATTTTGAAAAAGTACCTTAAAATCCATTTAATGATTATTCTCGTTCTGTCCACTCTTGGTTTTGGACAGGACTTTGAGCTTATCGAAGTAGAGAAAATAATGGAAAAGGACACGATTGGTGATTTCCCAATTTACGAGACCTATCATTTGAATGACTATTGTTTCGCAATCGGAACCGACCCAAGAAGCAATAATCAACATGATTTAAGACTATTTGTTTTTGACCCAAAAAGTAATCTTATCTATAGGTCAGACGGACAAGCGGACAGCATGACCTTTACCCTGAAATTTTTCAAGTCGAAAAACAAGCCAAATTTACATTTGATTTTCGCCCACTCAAGTAATGAATATTCTTGGGGAAACGAAGTTTTTAGATTTGAAAATGGACAAATTGAATATCTTGGACTTCTGGACATAGCAACATATGACCAATTCGATGTTCCTTGGGACATTTCGACCTTTATGGAAATTCACAAAAATGGACAAAACCTTCGATTTGAATTTACAAAGGACACCTTAATATTGAACCCCGGAGGCAAGAAAGAGAAAATGGTGAAATCCAAAAACGTACTCTATTTGTGGGACGGACAAAAAATGGAGTTAATAAACAACAGATAACAAGTTGGCTATAATCCATTGCTGCTTTCTAAGTAACTTTAAATTCATTAACCATTAACACGGTTGGGTTTCATAAAGACAATGTCCGCAACAAAGTCATAGTCGAAATTGTCGTAAAATATATTGAGCATGGAAATAAGAAACCATAAGAACCTATTTTACATTGTAATCCTTATGCTAGGTTCGTCATGTGTGGGAGGAAAATATGTTTATGATTTTGATACTGGTAAGAACTTGGATTTTAGTAATGGCAAATGGATTTTTAATGATGTTCACTCCAATTCAGAATCCAATGACAACAAAAGGCTTTACACAGAATCTTACGGGGAATTCAAAAAAATACTTGGGGATTCACTTGTCGATTTGACCTCATTGAGAAATATTGCACTGGTAGAACCGGAAATAAAGTTTGAACCCACCCAGTCGGAACTGAAAAAGTTATACGAAAACTCCAAGTGCGACTTTTTGATAAATGTCAAGGGACAAATAATTTCAAATAATGCCAGTAGTTTTTACAGTAATGACCAAAGTTTAAGTTATTCAACAAGTAATAGGTCGGCCGTTTTTATAAAAATATTTAATCTGAAAAACAGAATTTTAATCTCCTCTTCCAAAGGACAGGCAATTAGCACGGAAGTACATTCCAATCTTGAAAAAGATGGAGCTTTTAATTGGACAACTCCAGCCGAGCCCATGATGATCAGAGCTGCCGAGGGATTGATTATCAAGTATGGAAAATACAGACTGGACAAGTAGAAACGTTTAAAATATTGGCTATAATTCATTGTGGCTTTCTTACTAAATTTAAACTTGTAAACCATTGACACGGCTGGATATCTTAGGGGGAAATGCTCCGCATTTCTACCCCGCAACGAAACCAGGGGAGACCGTTGTAATACATTATGTCCAAAATAGATAAATGTTCATTCTAAAAAAATATCAAGAAAGTATAGAAGTCGATTGCGGAATAGGGGAATTGAAAAACCGAATGGACAAAAAAGAAAAAACCTTTTTCGTTAAATGGATTTCGGAAACGAAGTTTAAAATAAGTCTCAACTTTTCTGTCGGAACGAATTATGTCTTTGATATAAATAATGACTCAAAAAGTGCAATTATTGCCGAGGGGACTTTAATAGAGTTGACGGAAAACAAAACTCAAATCGACTTGAGGACAAAATTCAAATATGGACTGATTTTCATTCTATTTATCCCCATAGTTATGCTGATTCTGGAATTGACATTTGACTTGGGAATTCCAATACCTTTTTATTTTGTCTTTCCTTTTGTTTTCATTTTGGTCTTGTTGTTTTTTAGAAGTGAGGAGAAAAGACTGATAGGACATTTTAAAAGTGGAATTGGAATCAAAAAAAATAACACATTACAACAATTATAGTCTTATCCTTTTAGGGGAAGGTTATAGATTCCCTGACCTCTGCCGGTCTATGGCCAATAACGGCCATGAAAGATGATGGCAATTGAAATTGACAAACACATGATTCCCGATAAACTTCTTTTTATATTTTTTTTGGCAATATTCCCATTATCCATGGCCCATGCCCAAACCGAAAAAAACCTGTTCCGGGCCACGTTCCATCCATTTTCGCCCTTGAATCCTTTTGCCCCAAGATTTAGGACGGGAGCAGTGTTCGGAATGGGTGACGAGCGTGCCCTGGGCGTGGAGCTGGGCTATGGGCATGAAAGTACATCCTTTGTGTTTACGAACGGGGATTACCCTAAGGAAGATTACCGGTTGTGGTCATTGGGTGTGGAATATTTTCTTCTAACCGAAAAAAGTTCCACCTTGGATGAATATATATCCGTTGAACTATATTATATCAACCATTCGGAAACCCTCTTAAATGGCAGGTACAACCCTACCGATGCGAACAGGGTCCAATTTGACCGGGCAGACTACCTAAGGCAAAAATATGGCATCAATCTGAAGGTAGGCATTTTTGCAAAGGTCTTCAAGGGATGTGGTGTCAACCTGTATGGGGGTGTTGGCCCAAGAATCAGGAACAATAGGTATGACAACGTGATCAATCCGGCAGAGCCAAATGACCTGGAAGAGAACTTTGTCCTATTTTCAGAGCCTATTTACACAGCCTATGAAAAAGCAGGCGTCGCCTTGGGTGTCAACCTATTGATTGGGGCAAAGATATATTTTGAGTGATGGGCACCTCCAAAAAAACACTTGAAATACCCTAAAGACCTTCCCAGATCGGGAGTATTCTCTGGCAAAAAAACCAAAATTGGGACATTGGAATCAATGTTTCCCCAACAGTTCCCTATGCTTAGATTATCTTTTTGTCCCAGGCCATTACCCGTACCCCATTGGAATAGTGCATTTGATCGGGTCGATTGTGCAACAGTTTATCAAATCTGGGGTATTCAACCTTTAGGCCTTTTAGATCAATGGTATATATGGGCCATTCCAAGTGATGTATTTCATACTCATAAATCAACTCCTTATTATCTTGAAAGAGGGCATACCTTTCGGTCAACCAAATATCCTGTTCGGTTTTTTGGTTCAATTCTTTGCCTACTTCATATTCCATTTTAAAACTGTCCGAATATTTTATATTGAACGATTGGTAATGGTTGCCTTTTCTGTCCATTGGTGAATATCGATACGGTAATCCTGATAACCGACTGGCAATTTGGCAAGATATTTTTGTACCTCCCTCAATGCTCAAAAAATAGACCCCCGCTTTGTTGTTTTGGGTGACATACGTTCTAATATTGATTTCATGAAAGTTTGAAATGGGCGGGAATGTGGGTAGGTTTTTCAATCGTGTCCCCTCCATGGTAAATGCCACCAAGGATACCCAAGGCTTATCATCGAACAGGTCTATTTGCAGTTTTTTTGGTACAAATGGTATCAGTTCATCATGATCTACCTGCCAATGCAGAAATATGGCCCTATTCCATTCCTGATAGTATTTCCAAGTTTCGGTCGGTAGAGCCCATGGCCGGTGTGCTGTCGTATCCAATACTTTTTTTATCGTCATTTCAAATAGGCTATGGCTTAAAACTGGTTCATGGTAAATAATACCGCCCTAAAAACATAGTAGTGTTCATTAATCGTACTTTTTTCTTAGTTCATAGGTGATGGTTTCCTTATCATCAAAAGTGATGGTCAAAACACTGTCTTTAACGGTACCCTTAATCTTTTTTAAATCGATATCCCCGTATGTGGTGGAGAATACCCTGTCCATTGATACTACCGTATCTCCCTTTCGATTGAACACTTCACAATAAAACTTTTCACGAACGTCCAACGGGTCGTAAAGTGTGGATATTTTTACCATGTATTCCTTTGAAGCATGGAATGTTACCTCCCTGTTATTCCTACAACCGTAAAAGACCATTTGAATTAAAACCAGTACCATGATAAATCGTGTTTTACCCATATTTTTTAATCCATTACGGTAACTTTACGGTTGTTTTGTCGAAAACAAAACTGCGGATTATCAATTATTTGGCCTCGCCAAAAACAATCTTTAACACCACCTTTGTGCCACAGGGCGCACCGTCTTTTTTCAAATCGATTATTTGGAGGTCAATATTGCCTCCTTGCCCAATTTCATTGGTCATTTTAATTCTTTTGTCGATGATGCCGAGTGCATGCTGGTCGTACCGTTGGTCTCGTTCGCATTTTTTTGAGGCTTCCCTCCCAATACCGTTATCTTCAACAGTACCGATTAGGTAGCTTTCAAAAACTTCAAAATCAATTTTTAATCGCCTATTGTCTTTCTTTCCCATCAAACCATGTACTATGGCATTCTCGACAAGGGGCTGGAACAACATACAAGGAATCTTGATCTCTTTCGAATCATGACCTCTAAGATGCACACTGAACCGGTACTCCAAATTCTTCTTTAGCTTATATTTTTGGAGTTTTACATAGGCTTCAAGGTATTCAAGTTCCCTTTTCAAGGAAATCTTTTCAACGGCCACCATATCCATGGTAATCCGCAACAGTTTTGAAAACGAATGGATGTACCCGTTGACGGTTTCTTCGTTTTTTAAGATGATGTCGCTTTGAAGGTCGTTGATGGTACTGAAAATGAAATGGGGGTTCATTTGCGAGCGCAAGGCTCTCATTTCCATTTTTTTTACCTGTTGTTTAAGCCATAATTCCTTTTTTATGACCTTGTGCCTCCGTTCGACCATGATCAAAATACCCCCAGAAACGCTTATGGCCAATAAGAGCAAAAACCAAGTAGTCTTGTAAAAGACTTGGTTTACGGTAATGGGTACGATCACTTCATTTTCAGATGGTATACCCAGGTCGTTTATTCCCATGATTCTTAGTTTATGGTCTCCTGGAGGTAGGCCATATAACCGCAATCGTGCATCGTTCCCCAAATCCTGCCATGAATCGTCCAGCCCCTCAATCAAATATTGAAAACTGTTATGGCCATGATCAAAGTAATTGTTTAGGGCAAACTTGATTTCAAAATGGTTGTTGTCATGGTCAATGGTCACAACGGGTGTCTTTCCGTTTACAAAATCTTCTCTAATGCCATCGGTTTTCTTATCATATGTTTTGATGCTTACTGGAAATATATGAACGAGACAATTTTCATTTTCCACTAGTTGCGTATCCATTTTATAGATTCCATTCGTTCCCCCAAATACCAATGTGCTATCGTTCAGTTTCAAGGCCGATCGGTGGTTGAACTCATTGTCCGTCTTTGTGGTGGAAACATTGATCCGTTCTATGGAACAACTTTCAAAATCTATCTTGTTCAAGCCATTGAACGTACTTGCCCAAAGTCCGTCACTCGTTTCCAAAATACCGCAGACCCTGGCATCGGAAAGCCCATCACCCATGGAATAACATTCAACGGGGCCGCCAATAAAAAACTGACAAAGGCCAGCATCGGTGGCCATCCAAATATTGTTGGACTTATCTTCATGGATGTCATAGACCATTTTATAGGGTATGGTGTACTTTTCACCTCCATTTTTATAATGTATGGCCTTTCCACTCCTACTATTATAATGATATGCCCCATTGTCCGTCGCAATCCAAATATCACCATTGGTCGACTGAAAAACATCCCTAATGGTTTCGTTTGTTAAATCGACACCATTGAATCGGTCGTTAAACGGTTCAAATGTCTTGTTCCTTTTATTGAAAAGGAACAGGCCTTTTAAGGTTCCTATCCAAAATGTATCGGCATCCCTCTGTTCCAAAACAATAGATCCTGGAGGAGCTTTATACACTTTATGGGCACCTGTTATCGTATTGACCCTATATAACTTATCCGTTTTGACGCCCCACAAAATACTATCGTTCTCCAGTTGGAGCGTATAAAAGTTATGGTTTAAAAACAGTTCGGAAATGTTGTTCTCCATATCTATTCGGAACGTACCTGAATAAGAGCCTACATACAGGTGCCCTTTTGAATCCACCGCCATGCCCCGAGTACTGACCCTTTCTGTCCAATCATCCAGATAATGGGTCAAGTAGTTCCCTTTCATTTTCAGTTTGACAAGTTTGTTCATGTACCCCAGCCAAAGTGTGCCCATGCTGTCCACGGTAAATTCCCTTACGCCACTCTCAATCGTTGGCAAGGGTTTTTCCTCTATCACGATCTCATCGTCTTTAAGGGAAAATGATTTGATTGCCATGCTCCCATTGACTTTGGCCACAATGGTATTTTTTAAGAAGAACCATTTTTCGGTTTCCCCTAAAATCAATTCCCATGTCTGGATGTCTTCAATATATCTATATTCATAGGGTGTGTTTTTAAGGAACGACCGCCTTTTTTTTAAATTTCTAAAAATGGAAGGAGCTTGGTAATGGGGAATCAAGACCGAATTTTTGGCAAGGGGGCCAATGAACTTTAGGGAATCGCTCTCTAAGTGGAACAATTGGTTCTTATTGCTATTTCGAGCCAAAAGGGAATTCCCTGACATTGTCAGTTTAATGGCGTTCGACCCACTTCCAATCTTTGGTGAAGTGTAGCTCTGGACGATTTGGCCATTTTTATACTTGAGCACATGCCCCGTTTCCGTACCGATCCAAATGGTCGAGTCTTTCTGTTGCACAAACGAAGTAAACCAGGCCTGAAGGCCATCTATGGGTGTTTTCCAACCTATATGTTCCACTTCAAAAGTGGATTGGTCAATTTTGAATCCCCCCTTTTCACATCCAACCCATATATTGCCTTGCAAATCTTCGAACAACGCGGTAACAGGTGTTGCCCGGCCGGGACCAAATTCAATGGGAATGAACATTTCCCATTTCCCCATTTTTTTGATGATTCCATTTTGGATGGGATACCAGGCAAATCCATCCCTATCAATGAGTATTTCACCGTTTAAATAGGCACGGTCATTTGAGTACAAAGGAATTTCGATACCGTTTCCCTCATGTCCAAATACGTTTGTCCAAAAAACGGGAACGATCAACAGGCACAATACGACACTATTTGGACTTGTAAAAACCATTTGCTTCAATGCACAAATTCTTTATGGGCCGCTAAATAGTTTTTAGCGACAGGTAAACAAATCAGTATAGTGGGGTGCCTGCCAATAGACGGACAAGAAGGCAATACTTTACAAACACCATGCCGATCCAAGCAAAAGGCTGTTTGTAAAGATTTGGGTCAGTGAGAAACGATGGGCGTACGCAAAAACCAAGACGTATACCGTATGGGCCTAGCTACGCGGCCCTCTATATTAGGTTTTTGTTTTGAACGCACTCAACTTTAACAGAAGTAACAAGATACCCATCTTTTCTCAAAACAATGGTTATCAAAACCCGAAAACTTGTTTTGATCCATTCTTTATGACACATCCATATTCAAAAAAGTCACATTCGTTTTGTGAATAATACCTGAAAGGAAAGTTTTGACACCATATTTATCATGTTGCCGAAAACTGGAAATCTAAAAGTGCTTTTTTTAAAGGAGTTCTACCCCGTTCAACCTTTTGTGGTTTTGGTCAAATTTTCTGGATGGTTGTTTTTTGCACCTAGATTTTCCTTAAACAGACCATAACATGCAATAAGTCCCCAAGCAACATTTATGAATATTACGGCCCAAGCAGAATAGTAAGCGCCATTGATAATAAATAAGAGGCTCCCCGCAATGTTGAACCAATGATAAATGGATTGATCTGAACGCCATTTTTTATTGATGAGTTTGTAATAGGCCCACAGAAAACAAAAAGAACCGACCCAGCCCAGGCATTCAAAGAATACATCCATCAATTCGGATATTTAAAAAGACCCAAGCAATGGTTGATGTAGATTTCCTGTTGCCGTCGATGGATTTCATCATTCTGGTCGAACATGCCCAAATAGTAATACGAACCATCGATCAGTGCAAATATCACTTCCGTAAGCTCGTCAATGTTCGTATTTGATATCACCAAGTTGGTCCGGGCCTGTTCAAGTTTCTGCTTGAACACCTGGTGCAGCTTTAACAAATATTGTTTGAAACTATTGTTAAAAGCTTCATTTCTGTAGATCAGGGCATAACAACTATAAAAAACACCATCATCAAAATATTGGTTCCACTGTCTGGAAAAAAGGCCCTTTATCAGGTTTTCCAGATCTTCACGGGTCTCTACAATATCCCCATTATTGGTCGTCATCACATTTAGGTGCTGTTCCAGAATATATTCATTAAGACCGATCAACAATTCGTCCTTGGTGTTGAAATAGTGCATGACCAAACCGTTGCTGA
>JANQKR010000046.1 GCA_028281025.1 Croceivirga sp. | reverse complement strand
ACGGTGACCGTGGGCGTGTTGGAAAGCCCCTGGCCCTCCCATCCGATCAGCGTGGCGTCCCAGTTCGCAACCGAGAGCCCACTGTTGTCGAGCATATTGGTACCGTTGGTCAACGCCGCCAGGTCCCATTCCTCCAAGTTCCGGTCAAAGGCAACCGCACCGGAGAACATCCCCTCCATATTGGTCACCTCGCCAGTGTCCCAGGAGCCGATGTTGCCGTTAAAGGCACTCGCGCCAGTGAACATATTGGCCATATCCTCCACTTTGGCCACGTTCCAGGGACCAATGGCCCCGTTAAAGGAACTGGCACCAGAGAACATCCCGCCCATATCGGTCACCTCGCCGGTGTCCCAGGAACCGATGTTACCGTTAAAGGCACTCGCGCCGGTGAACATGTTGCCCATGTCCCCTACCTTGGCCACGTTCCACGAACTGATGTTACCGTTGAAGGTGCTTGCGCCATTGAACATATTGTCCATACCGGTCACCTCGCCAGTATCCCAGGAGCCGATGTTGCCGTGGAAGGCACTCGCGCCAGTGAACATGTTGCCCATATCCTCCACTTTGGATACGTTCCAGGAACTGATGTTACCATTAAAGACAGTTGCACCAGAAAACATGGAGTTCATATCGGTTACGTTACCAGTGCTCCAGGAACTGATGTTACCGTTAAAGGCGCTTGCACCATTGAACATGTTGCCCATATCCTCCACTTTAGATACGTTCCAGGAACTGATGTTACCATGAAAGACAGTTGCGCCAGCAAACATGGAATTCATATCGGTTACGTTACCCGTGTCCCAGGAACCAATGTTCCCGTTAAAGGCACTTGCACCATTGAACATATTGCCCATATCCTCCACTTTGGCCACGTTCCAGGAACCGATGTCCTGGTTGAAAGCACTTGCGCCGGAGAACATGCCAGCCATATCGGTTACCTCGCTGGTGTTCCAGGAACTGATGTCGCCGTTAAGGGTGCTTGCATAGGCAAACATATCGGATGTATCGGTCACTTCTTCCAGGTCAGGGACATCACTGGCCAGAACATCCAAATTGCTACAGCCGTAAAATGCTTCCTCCATCGTCCTCCAGGAGATACTGCTACCCCACTGGTCCACCGAGAGCAGTTTTAGCCTGTCATCCGCATTGTTGAAATGTATCCGCTCCAAGCTCCCTTTCCCGGAGACGGCATTACGAAGGGCTACCTGTATTTGCCCGGCGGTATGGTCATAAGTGGTCACATTAATGGTAATGGGCCCGGTCCGGTCCAGCAGTTCATATGTACCGTCATTGCCCAGGTCCACATCATAATAAATATCCCTATCGGAGTCGGACTGTTTAATGGGGATAAGGATGGAATTACTTTTGGATGTTCCTGATTTGGTCGTGTCCCAGGTGGTTACAAACAGGCTTGCGGGATCCTCCACGGTCACCTTAGCCGTACAGGTTTTCGTACTACTACCGTCGGCTACGGACAAGGTCACCGTTTCCGTACCAATATCGTTGGTGGTAAAGCTGGTTTTGGATAAGCTCAGCAAAATCCCACAACCATCGCTACCGTCATCTATAAGGTCAGGCGTCAGGGTGGCGGTACCATCGGAGCCCAGACGGAGGGTTGCCTCCGCCTTGCACTTCTCCGTTGTCGGAACAGTTCCCTTGCTATCGCCTACAAAGCTGAAGGTCGTCATCGCGGCACGCTGGACAGCAGCCCTACAATAGACCAGGCCGGAGGCACCAATAGTAACATCATTATTAAAGCTCTGCCCGTGCCAACCGATGATCGTGGCGTCCCAGTTGGACATGGAGAGGCCACTGTTGTCAAGCATATTATTTCCATCGCCCAAAGCTCCCAGATTCCATTTGCCCAGGTTCTGGTCAAAGGCACTGGCCCCACTAAACATGCCCTCCATACTGGTCACACTGCCCGTGTTCCAGGAACTAATGTCCCCATTAAAGGCGGTTGCATTCCAGAACATAGAGTACATATTGGTCACCTTGCCCGTTTCCCATGAACCAATCTCCTGATTAAAGGCGATTGCACTATCAAACATGAGGGCCATATCGGTCACTTCGCTGGTGTCCCAGGAACCAATGTCTCGGTCAAAGGTGGTTGCGCCCCAGAACATCTGGCCTATATTGGTCACGATGCCCACATCCCAGGAACCGATGTTGCCATTAAAGGTACTTGCCCCTTTGAACATGGCGTGCATATTGGTCACGCTGGCCACATTCCAGGAACCGATGTCCACATTAAAGACAGCGGCACCAGCAAACATATTGGACATATTGGACACACCGCTTGTGTTCCAGGAACTAATGTCCACATTAAAGACAGTGGCACCAGCAAACACATAGGACATACTGATCACCTTGGACACGTTCCAGGAACCGATGTCCTGGTTAAAGGTTTTGGCGTCATAAAACATTCCGTACATATTGGTCACCTCGCCCACATCCCAACTGCCGATGTCCTGATTGAAGGAATCAGCGCTATTAAACATATCTTTCATATTCGTGACCATACTTACGTTCCATCCGCCAATGTCCTGATTGAAGGCTTGGGCAGTGTTGAACATCCTTGACATATTGATTACACTTCCGGTCTCCCATAAACTGATGTCCTGGTCAAAAATCTTGGCACCCTCGAACATACCTGCCATATTGGTCACATTGTCAGTGTTCCAGGAACCGATGTCCTGGTCAAAGGCGCCTGCGTCTTGGAACATATCGGCCATATCCGCCACTTTGGATACATTCCATGATTCGATGTCCTGGTTAAATATGCTTGCGCCGGCAAACATACTGGACATATCGGTCACCTCGCTCGTGTTCCAGGAACCAATGTCCTGGTCAAAGGCCGTTGTATTCTCAAACATGCTTTGCATACTGGCCACCTTGGCCACATTCCATAATCCGATGTCCTGGTTAAACACGCTTGCGCCGGCAAACATACCGGACATATTTGTTACTTGGCTTGTGTTCCAGGAACCGATGTCCCCGTTAAAAGTGGTCGCGTCCTGAAACATCTGACCCATATCGGTCACACTGCCCAAGTCGGGGGCGTCCGTTGCGTTAACCTCCAAATTGCTACAGCCATGGAATGCGTCGGCCATGGTGCTCCAGGATATCCCACCCCATTGGTCCACGGAGAGCAGCTTATCCTTGTCCCCTCCATTATTGAACTGTATCCCCGTCAAATCACCGTTCCCCGAAACCGCATTGCGAAGGGCCACTGCTATCTCCCCGGCTGTATAGTTTTCGTCAACTACATTAATGGTAACGGACCCGGTCTGGTCCGTGAGTTCATAACTGCCGTCATTGCCCAGATCCACATCGTAGGTCCCTATGGCGGGGATGGTGATGGAGTTGTTGTTGGACGTGCCGGTGTCGATGGTCGTGTCCCAGGTGGTTACAAATACGCTTGTGGGGTCCTCCACGGTCACTTTGGCCAAGCAGGTGTCCGTGTTGTTGTTGGGATCGGTCGCCGTAAGGGTCACTGTTTCCGTGCCGATATCTTCAGTCGTAAAGCTGGTTTCGGACAGGCTCAGCAAAATCCCGCAACCTTCGCTATTGTCGTCCACAAGGTCGGGCGTCAGGGTCACCGTACTATTGGTGCCCAGTCGGAGTGTTACCGCCTTGCAATGGGCCTTCGTTTGAGTTGTTGCCTTGGTGTCACCCGTAATAAAAAGGCTATTACGTATCAACTCGGCGCGTTCGTAAAATGCCCTGCAATAGACCAGCCCGGAGGCGCCAATGGTGGGTGTGTTCGCAAAGCCCTTGTCCTCCCAACCGATTAGCGTGGCGTCCCAATTGGCAACCGAGAGCCCGCTGCCACTGAGCATATCGGTACCCGTGGTCACCTGTCCCATGTCCCAGGAACCCAAATTCTGGTCAAAGGCGTTGGCGTTCCAGAACATCCAACCCATATTGCCCACTTTGGCCACGTTCCAGGAACCAATGTCCTGATCAAATGTACCTGTGCTATTTTCATCATTTGATAGTATACCAAACATGCCCTCCATATCCGTCACATTGCCGGTGTCCCACGAACCGATGTCCCGGTTAAAGGCGTATGCGTTCAGGAACATGCCTTCCATATTGTCCACGCTGCTAGTGTTCCAGGTACCGATGTCCCCGTTGAAGGCCTTCGTATAAGCAAACATACCGGACATATCGGTCACACTGCCAGTATCCCAGGAACCCAAATCCTGGTCAAAGACATTCATGGCCCGGAACATGTTTTTCATAGTGGTCACCTTGGCCACGTTCCAGGAGCCCAGGTCCTGGTCAAAGGCAATGGCAAAGCGGAACATCCAGCTCATATCCGTAACATTGGCCACATCCCAGGAACCGATGTCCACATTAAAGGCGTTTGTAGCGGAAAACATAGTATTCATATTGGTCACATTGCCGGTGTTCCAGGAACCGATGTCCCGATTAAAGGCGGTGGCATCAGTAAACATCTCGCTCATATCCCTCACACTGGCCACGTTCCAGGAACCGATGTCCCCGCTAAAGTTGCTTGCACTGTAAAACATACTGGACATATCAGTCACGTTGGCCACGTTCCAATTGGGGAGGCCCGTTGTCCCTGTAAGGGAGGCACAGGTCCTGAACATCTCGGACATATTGGTCACCCTGCTCAGGTCGGGGGCATCGGTGGCCTTGACCTTCAAATTTCTACAGCCATGGAATGCACCCTCCATGGTGCTCCAAGGGATACCGCTGCCCCATTGGTCCACGGAGATCAATTTCCGCCTGTCGCCTCCATTATTGAAGTATATCCTGGTCAAGGTCCCGTTCCCGGATGCGGCACTACGAAGGGCCACCTGTATTTCCCCAGCGGTATGGTTGGTATTATTACTATCCAAATATTCAGTGACATTTATAGTAATGGGTCCACTCCGATCTGTAAATTCATAGCTGCCATCATTGCCCAGGTCCACATCATAGGTCTCTGTAAGGGGAATGGGAATGGCGATGGAGTTGCTGTTGGACGTGCCGGATTGGGTCGTGTCCCAGGTGGTGAGGAATATTCCCGTTGCATGGTCCACTACTGTAACCTCGGCCTCACAGTCCTCCGTATTGTCGTTGGGGTCGGTCACCGTAAGGGTGACCGTTTTTGAACCAGCGGCAAGGTCCGCACTCGTAAAGGCGTTCGGGGATACGCTTAGCGAGACTTCCCCACAGGCATCGCTGGAACCGTCGTCCACAAGGGAGGGATTCAGAATCGCCGTGCCGTTGACGCCCAGTATGAGCACTGCTGGCTTGCATCGTGCCGTTGGATCGATCTTTTCCGAACTGTCGCCAGTAATGTTAAAACCTCTGAATATCAGTGCGGCACGCTGGGCAGTGGCGGTACAGTAGGTAAGGCCGGAGGCCCCAATGGTCACGGTGTTGGTAAAGCCCTGGCTGTTCCAACCGATCAACGTGTTGTCCCAATTGGCCACGGAGAGCCCACTGTCGTAGAGCATATCGGTCCCAACGCTCAACTTCTTCAGGTCCCAATGCCCCAAGTTGCGATCAAAGGCCCTTGCCTTCCGAAACATCCAACTCATATCAGTAACATTGCTGGTATTCCAGGAACCAATGTCTTGGTTAAAAACAGTTGCATCATCAAACATCCACTTCATAGTAGTCACACTGGCCACATTCCAGGAACCAATGTCCTGATCAAAGGCAGTTGCCCAATAAAACATGCCGTTCATATCTTCTACCTTGCTGGTGTTCCAAGAACCGATGTTCCCGTCAAAGTTCCTTGCTCCATTGAACATATTGCCCATATCGGTCACGTTGCTGGTGTCCCAATTGGAGAAATTGTTCGTTGTGGTGCCCGTAAGTACCGTACACCCTGCAAACATTTGGGACATATTGGTCACCTTGCGCAAATCAGGAGTATCGGTGGCCTCGATCTTCAAATTGGCGCATCCATGGAATGCGCCCTCCATCGTGCTCCAGGAGATACTGCCCCATTGATCAACGGAAAGCAGTTTCTGTCGGTCACCCGTATTATTGAAATGTATCCTGTCCAGGGTCCTAAGCCCCTGCACGACGAGACCCTGGCGAAGGGCAACCTGTATTTCCCCGGGAGCATAGTTATAGGTGGTCACATTTATGGTAGTGGTCCCTGTCACGTCCGTAAGTTCATAGATCCCATCATTGCCCAGGTCCACATCGTAAGTCCCATAGGCCGGGATGGTGATGGAGTTTACGCCTGAGGAGCCGGGTTTGGTCGTATCCCAAGTGGTGACAAAAACGCTCTGGGCAAACAGGCTCGTGGTAATTCCTAAGCCTGTAAAAAAGGTAAGCGAGAGCCTTTTAAGGTTCATAAGGTCATGTGTTCTCATGATGGGTTAAAGCATTTATATAAGGTAATCGACTTCGATTGGCCGGCATTGAAGAAAAGGAAAGAAGTACCTGGATTTCCGCTGTATCCAAGGGCATACGCCCGTATATTGGACATGGGCGCAAAAAGAAAGTTAAGTATACCGGAAATTCCAGATACCATACCCTGGATAACATCCAAGACATTATTCTTCTAAGATTTCCCAAAACGGTCAATCCCTTACTGATCCCATCTTTCCAAATCATCCAATTGACCTTGCCCGCCGCTCTGGAATCAAAAATGTTCCAAGGTTTTCCAAACGGGAAGATTTCATGGGAATTTTCCTCTCCAACCACTATTGATAAGCGTATACTTCCAGTCATGCAAAAGTACCTTCCATGGGACCAAAGCCCTTCCAATGATGTAACAGGCGTTGCTATCTGAAAATAAATGGGATCCACAATGCGGCTTTACCATTAAGTTGTACCCCGGAAATAGGGTTTTTCATTGCACCGTATCCATGACCAAGGAAATGCTTTCCGCTAACCTTGCCTTGGTCTCATTGGCAATCTTCAGCACTGATGTCCACTGAGCGCTGATAAATAATTGATAATCAAAGTAGTAAAGGCAAAATTTTCGAATTCCACCTCATAAAAATCTGTTTTTTTTAGAGATCCCTTGTAAGTGGCTTACAAATAGAATTTTGGGAAGATAATATGTATGGCTACTACACCTCTAAACTAATTATTGGAAACAAACGGAATCCAAAGTACTATTTATTGGACCTAAAATGTATTCCAAGGAATCAAACTGCAATTTGTTTGTAAGCACGGTCCATGTGGACATCAGCCTACCCCAGGAAGCGAAGTGCTGGTTTTCCTGGTGATTTCGAAATGAGGTACAAAGCACTGATTGGGAAATCCTCTTTGGCTTGGATTTCTCCCGTTGTTATGGCAATCCTATACCCAACCTGCTGGTATGTTTCCCTGCTTATCGGTTCAAATAGACAATACCTTGGACTGGTGGTGTGGTCCCATCCCCGAAATCTATCGTGTAATAGTACACCCCATTGGGCAGTTTGTCGTCCCCCAGAACAAGACCATGGCTCGCGCTGCCATCCCATTCCGGTGTGCTTATATTGCCTTTATACACCAAAGTACCGTTACGATCATAAACTGTCATGGTGTAATTGGGGTAGTCATTCTTCAACCAGGAAATGGAAAAGGTATCGTTGACCCCGTCCCCATTTGGTGAGAACCCAAGTTTGTCCGCCTCTGGAATCTCTACACAGTTTTCCAGGACAACCCTTATTGCAACCCGTTCGGAGGTACATCCATTGCCATCCTCCAATAGTCCGTAATAGACGGCATCGTCCACAAGGGGGACATCGCCTTCCAGTTCCAAGGTGCTATCCGCTTCGATATACCAGCGTACAGTGCCGTTACCAGAGGCCTCCAAATCGGATACTGTGGGGGCTTCCGAGGTACAGAAACCCTGTTCGGCATCGACCTCAAGAACCGGGGTCTCCAAAACGGAGATTACAGTGGTGCCCATGCCGGTACACCCATTGGACAGGGCGACCGCAACGGTGAACTCCTCCCCGTCCGAGACATTGGTCACTTCTGGATTCCGTATATCAGGATTACTGAAAATGGCATCCCCATTACTGGTCCACGACCATGAGGTCCCCAATCCGCTTGTTTCGACCAACTGCAGGGGAGAGCCCTGACAGATCGGTCCGTTGTTGGTCACCAAAACGCTCATCACAGTAGGGGCCACCGTTACATTGGCGGTACAGGTGGCCGCATTACCACTGCCATCGGTTACCGTAAGGGTTACAGTGTTCTCCCCCACATCGAAGCAACCGAAGCCGGTCCTGTCCAGGGAAAGGGACACCATACCGCTATTATCTGAAGAGTCGTTATCCACGTCCGCTGCGGTAATCGTTGTACTGCCCGAAGTATCCAGTTCCACTGCGATGTCCTGGCAAATGGCCGTGGGGGCAATTTTGTCCTCCACGGTAATTGCGGTCTCACAGGTCGCTACATTACCGCTTTTGTCGGTCACCGTCAGGGTTACCGTATTCGCCCCAAGGTCATTGGCCGCGAAGCTGCTTTTGGATACCTTCAAGGAGACATCCCCGCAGGTATCTCCGGAACCATTGTCCACCAAGGCCGCATCCAGAATGGCCAGCCCATCGGTATCTAGTTGGATTGTTGTCGCCTGACACAACGCCATAGGCTGAATCTTGTCCTCCATCATTACCGTGGCCGTACAGCTGTCCGAGTTGTTGCTGGTGTCCGTTACCGTAAGGGTCACCGTGTTGTCCCCCAAATCGGAACAGCCAAAACTGGTCTTGGAGAGGGAAAGGGTAAGCGTGGTACCGCTGTTGTCGGAGGAGCCGTTGTCGATGTCCGATGTGGCAATCGTTGCGCTGCCCAAGGCATCCAGTTGTATGGTAATGTCCTGACAAATGGCTGCTGGGGCCGTTTTGTCCAACACGGTCACCAAAGCGGTACAGGTATTCGGGTTGTTGTTGGGGTCGGTCACGGTAAGGGTCACGGTATTGTCCCCAAGGTCAGCAGCGCCAAAGCTGGTCTTGGACAGGCCAAAGGTGACACTCCCACAGGCATCGCTGGAACCGTTGTCCACGTCCGCCGCCCCGATCGTGGCGCTACTGCCAGAGGTGCCCAATTCCACGGTCATGTCCTTACAAATGGCTGTGGGGGCGGTTTTGTCCTCCACGGTCACCAAAGCGGTACAGGTGTGCGAGTTGTTACTGGTGTCATTAACAGTAAGGGTCACCGTATTGTCCCCTACATCGGAACAGCCAAAGCTGGTTTTAGAGAGGGAGAGGGTAAGGGCGGTCCCGCTGTTATCGGAGGAGCCGTTGTCGATGTCCGATGTGGCGATCGTTGCGCTGCCCAAAGCGTCCAGTTGTACGGTAATGTCCCCGCAAATGGCCGAGGGGTTCGTGTTGTCCTCCACAGTCACTGAGGCGGTACAGGTATTCGAGTTGTTGTTGGGGTCGGTCACGGTAAGGGTCACCGTGTTCGCTCCAAGGTCATCACCCGTGAAGCTGCTTTTGGACACCTCCAAGGAGACATCCCCGCAGGCATCGTTGGAACCGTTATCCATAAGGGTGGCGTCTAGACCGACCTTACCGTCAGCGCCCAGTTCCAGCAATACCTCCTGGCATAGCGCGGTCGGCGGGGTATCTTCCGGGCTATCGCCATAAAAGCTGAAGCTTAGCGCGGCACGTTCGTCCCCGGCCGCACAGTAGACCAGGCCCGTGGCACCAATGCTGGCGCCCCTGGAAAGGCCCTGGGTGTGCCAACCCTTGAGCGTGGCATCCCAGTTCGCCTCGGAGAGCCCCGTACCGTCGAGCATCGCAGAACCATGGCCCACACTGCCCATATCCCAGGAACCCAGGTTCTGGTCAAAGGAACTTGCCCCACTGAACATGCTTTCCATTTCCTGTACCTTGCCCACGTTCCAGGAACCAATGTCCCCGTTAAAGGCACTTGCGTCCCGGAACACCGACCACATGCTGGACACATTGCCCACGTCCCAGGAACTGAGGTCCCCGTTAAAGGAGGTCGCCCCCCAGAACAGGTACTGCATACTCGATAGACTGGCCGTATTCCAGGCAAGGTCCTGGTCGAAGGACGTTGCGAAACCGAACATGCCCTCCATATCCTGAACACTGGACACGTTCCAGGAACCGATGTCCTGGTTAAAGGCGCTTGCACTGGTGAACATATAGATCATGGTGGTCACACTGCCCACATCCCAGGAACCGATGTCCCCGTCAAAGGCGGTCGCACCCTCGAACATGGCACCCATATCCGTTACATTGGCCGTGTTCCAACTGCCGAGGGAACCCAGTTTCCCCGTTAGCGAGGTACAGTTTTGGAACATCCGTCTCATACTGGTCACGTTGCCCAGATCGGGCGCATCGAGTGCCCTGATCTCCAGATTGCCACAGCCGCTGAATGCATCCTCCATGGTGGTCCAGGCGATACTGCTGCCCCATTGGTCCACGGAGAGCAGTTTGCTGCCCCCGCCCTTGAAACCGGTCAGGGTCCCATCACCGGAGATGGCATTGCGAAGAGCCACCTGTATCTCCCCTGCCGTATAGCTGTTACCGTCAGGGTCCGTGTATTGGGTGACATCCACGGTAGTGGTCCCAGTCTGGTCCAACAGGTCAAAGGAGCCGTCATTGCCCACGTCCACATCGTAGGTCCCGATGGCGGGAATGGTGAGGGACGTATCGGTGGACGAGCTGGATTTGGTCGTGTCCCAGGTGGTGACAAACAAGGTGGAATAAGGCTCCACGGTCACGGTGAAGGTACAGTCGGCCGTTTGGTTGTTGGCCGGGGTTTTTACCGTAAGGGTCACCGTGTTATCACCAAGGTCGGTGCTTGTGAAGGTGTTCCGTTGCAGGGTCAGGGAAACGTCCCCGCAGCCACTACTACCGTCGTCCACGAGGTCGGCCGTTAAGATGGCCGTACCACTGGGGCTCAGTTGGACCGTCACATCCTTGCACGAGGCCGTCGGCAGGTCTTGCGAAACGCCGTCGCCGGTAATGGCAAAGTTCATCGAGCCACGCTCGTTGAAGGCCTCGCAGTACACCAGGCCGGAGGCTCCCACGGTAAGGCCGTTCGCGCCCTGTCCGTGCCAACCCATCAGCGTCGCGTCCCAGTTGGCAACCGAGAGTCCCGTCCCGTTGAGCATGGAGGTCGCCAGGGTCAACAGCCCAAGGTCCCAGCCACCCAGGTCCTGGTCAAAGGTGCTCGCCCCATTGAGCATGGAGGTCATATCCGTCACACTGCCCGTGTCCCAACCGCCGATCTCCCCGTTGAAGGAGGTCGCTCCGGAGAACATGCCCGCCATATTGGCCACGCCCGCCGTGTTCCAGATCGGAAAGCCCACGCCCCCCTCAAGGGACGTACAGCCCTTGAACATATCGGCCATGGTGGACACACTCCCCAGGTTGGGGGCGTCATCCGTTTCCACCTTCAGGTTCGTACAGCCCTCAAAGGCACCTTCCATGCTGCTCCAGGCCACATTGGTGCTCCATTGGTCCACCGACAGCAGCTTCTCCCTGTCGCCACCGTCCGTGCCCCCAAAGTGTATCCGGGTCAGGGTCCCCGCCCCTGTGGCCGCATTGCTGAGGGCCACCTGTATTTCACCGGCAACATAGCTGTTACCGTCAGGGTCTGTATAGTCGGTAACATTCACGGTAGTTTCTCCGGTCTGGTCGAACAGGTCATATTCCCCATCATTGCCCAGATCCACATCGTAGGTCCCCGTGGCAGGGATGGTGATGGAGTTGTCGGCAGAGGCACCAGGGTTGGTCGTGTCCCAAGTGGTAATGAAGGCGCTTGTGGGATAGGCCACAATGGTGACCTTGGCCGTACAGCTACTTTCGTTCCCATTGGGGTCGGTGACCGTTAGGGTCACCGTCTCCTCACCAATATCGCTGGTCCTGAAGTCCACCTTAGACAGGACAAGCGAGGCGATTCCGCAGGTATCGCTGGAGCCGTTGTCCACGGAAGCAACGGCAAGGGTGCCTGTCCCGTCCGCGGCCAGTTGCACCGTAGCCGGTTGGCATACCGCCGTTGGGGCCATGGTCTCCTCACCGTCCCCGGTAATCTTGAAGCCCCTGCCCATCAGCTCGGCCCGCTGGCTGCCGGCCGTACAATATTCCAGTCCAGTGGCATGGATGATAACGTTGTTGGAGTTGGTAATCCCCTGTCCATGCCAGCCGATCAAAGTCGCGTCCCAGTTCAGGGCCGAGAGCTTACTTGACCACAGCATACTGTTCCCATTGGAGACCTTGCTTACGTCCCAGGCCCCCAAGCTCTGGTCAAAGGCCCCTGCCAATATGAACAGCCCCCCCATATTCTCCACACTACTGGTGTTCCAGCCACTGAGGTCCCTGTTGAAGGACTTTGAATTGGCAAACATTTGCGCCATATTGATTACGCTCTCCGTATTCCAGGAACCGATCTCCCCGTTGAAGGAATCCGTATCGGCAAACATGTCGGACATATTGGTCACCTTGCCCGTGTCCCAGGAGTCAAGGTCACGGTCAAAGATGGTAGTACTGGCGAACATAAAGCCCATATCGGTCACGTTGCCGGTGTTCCAGTAACCGATGTCCCCGTTAAAGGTGTCCGCATCACGGAACATGCTTCCCATATTGGTCACGTTGCCCGTGTCCCAATTGGAGAAGCCTGCGGCCCCCGTAACCGAAGGGCACCTATCGAACATCCCGACCAAGCTGGTCAAACTGCCCAGGTTCGGGGCATCCGTGGCATTGATCTCCAAATAGTCACAGCCACGGAAGGCGTTCTCCATGGTGGTCCAGGCGATGCTACTGCCCCAATTGTCCACGGAGATCAGCTTCCACCTGTCCCTTATATTGTTGAAGTTTATCCGGGTCAGCCCACCAGTCCCAGCGGCATTGCGAAGGGCCACCTGTATCTCCCCGGCAGCATAGCTGTTACCATCAGGGTCCGTATATTCGGTGACATTCACGGTAGTTCCTCCGGTCTGGTCAAACAGGTCATATTCCCCATCATTGCCCAGATCCACATCGTAGGTCCCCGTTGCCGGAATGTAGATTGAGTTGCTGTCGGAAGAACCTGCCCTGGTCGTGGTCGTGCGCCAGGTGGTGATGAATTCGTCCTGGGCAAACAGGCCTGTAGTCATCCATAAATAGGTAAAACAGGCAAGCAGGGGCCTCCAAAGGCCCATAAAATGGTTTGTTCTCATCATATATCAAGGTATTTACACAAAAAAATCGATGTTAAATCGACCGATAGTGTTGTATTAAAAAGAATTGGCCCGAATCCCATCCCAGAGGCAATGGCTTTGGTTTTGGTACTGGATACCGGAGATGGACAAAAAGGGAATACGAGGTGTACTGGAATTTCCAAATACCCTTTCCTGCACAACCTCCCGTACACTGTTTTCCTATTGTTCATCAAAACAATTGGCATCCTTATAATCCAATCATTCCCAATCCATTAAACCGAGTGGACCCGTTTTTTTGGACTGGAAGTGCCATAAGATTTGGCAAGTGGGAAGGCCCCGTGGGAATTTTCCTCTTTCAACGCACATGACACTTTTTCAAGTAAAAGTATCCCCTTGGGTCCAACACTTTAACACCAATGTAATAAGCGCTCTATTTCAATGTAACAATCGTCTGTATTTGGCAATAAGTGGGAGATCCTAAGAGGTTGATTATCAAGTGACCGCTGGAACAGGGTTCGATTATGCTCCGGTAACACACTCCAATGGCCACGGGCCCGGGGAAGTCATTGCCTATCAGGTCCTTATGGCACAAGCTGTCCATACCCACCAGGTGGAAACGTCCTTTTCCAATGTCCCTTGTTTGGAAACCAATCAATAGCATGTAAAACCCCTATCATAGATTCCACAAGGAGAACGCCTGCGTTAAACGATATTGAACCACCCCTTCAACTGACCCAGAATTCCAAAAAATCCAATTTTTAAGGAAGGAAAGGAACCTGATTCTTCCGGAAGTCAACACAAAATGGCCATCAATTCCATATTGTTGGCCCCTCCTCAATGGCCAAATTCCTTCATTCTAAATTTGTTAAATAAAAGTTAAATTATAGTACTTTGTTTTGCATAGTACCATCTTTTGGATATATATTTGCATCGTAAGCTAATAGGTTAAACTATTTTCAATCAAAAATCGAACTAAAAATGGCAACCGTATTAACCAAACATGAGCGCAACTTGTCGGCAATCATCCATGCGTCGACCTTTTCAAAGTATTTTATCCCCTTTGGAAATTTTATTCTTCCATTGATACTTTGGACCGCCAACAAAAAGGAATACGACTTTGTGGATTATAACGGTAAGCAGGCTTTGAATTTTCAAATCAGCATGTTGTTGTACTCCATAGTGGTCAGCCTGATCAGCATTCCCTTCTTTATTGGTTTTTTACCGGATCTATTGGATGGGAATTTTTGGGGCTTTCATGGATTGAGCGACCTAAACAACCTGAATATCCATATTAGCAGTGATGATTTTAGATGGGGTCGATTTTTCTGGCCCGTGGGAATAAGCGGAGTGTTACATGCCGGCTTGGTAGTGATCAATGTGGTATACACCATTTTGGCCACCATACGTACCAATGAGGGGCAACATTTTCAATATCCATTCACCATAAAATTCATAAAATAATGAAGGGAGTTGGAAAAATAGCACTATTGGCCTTTGGGATGCTGAGCATAAATCTAAATGCCCAATCCGATACTGAAAATACGCTTTACACAACGCTTAAGGCGAAGGACAGTATTTTATTTGATGCTGCCTTTAACAGCTGTGGAATTGCCACTTTACATACCCTGTTCACAGTGGATTTTGAGTTCTACCATGATAAGGGAGGCATTACAGAAGGCCGGGATACCTTTGTTGGCCGTATAGCCGACGAATGTTCCAACAGAAAACCGGGTACTCAACAACCTGCCAAAAGGATTTTGGTGCCGGGAAGCTTGGAAGTATATCCCTTATACCAGAACGGACGGTTGTATGGTGCCATTCAACATGGGGTGCACAGTTTTGAATTTTTAAATGATTCAGGGGAATATCAAAAGGGAGATATTGCAAAATTTACCCACGTCTGGATTTTGGATGGGGATGAATGGAAAATTAAAAGGGAACTGAGTTACGACCATCAGTTACAACAATAATCATTAATGATTAAGCTGTGCCTGGCACAGTGGAGAAATCGAAATAGGAGTTTAATCATCAACCTGTGCCAAGCACAGTAGAAGTATCAAAAAACGAACAAAAACAATTTGCCCTGAGCTTGGTAGAAGGGCCATCAATCAACAATCAACCAAAAACCGTTTCCACTCCCGCTGCTCATCACAGCGGGGCTGGGTGGAAACAAAAAACGAACAGTTAATTAATTAAGGAATCCTAAAGTTATGAACATAGAAAACACAAAAGCACAAATGCGAAAAGGGGTTCTGGAGTATTGCATTCTTTCCATTCTTAGGGAAAATGACAAGTATGCCTCAGAAATTCTTGGAGCCCTTAAAGACGCAAAGATGCTTGTGGTGGAAGGTACCATTTACCCTTTACTTACCCGGTTAAAAAATGCGGGACTGCTCAACTATCGTTGGGAAGAGTCCACATCGGGACCACCTCGAAAATATTATGCCCTTACGGAGACAGGTCAATTGTTCTTAAAGGAACTGAACGGTACCTGGGACGAACTTAGAAATGCAGTAAACTTGGTAACCAACAACACATAAGAAATCAAAAAATGAATAAGACAGTAAATATAAATTTAGCAAATACCTTCTTTCACATAGATGAAGAAGCGTACAACAAGCTAAGGCGATATCTGGAGGCCATAAAACGTTCGTTTTCGGGCACGGCCGGTAGCGATGAGATCATTGCTGATATCGAGGCCCGTATTGCCGAACTCTTCTCCGAAAAAATGGAGCACGACAGGCAGGTGATCACCCAGAAAGAGGTAGATGCGGTCATTAACGTAATGGGGCAGCCCGAGGACTACATGGTGGATGAGGATATCTTTGAAGATGAGCCAAGGCCAAAATCCAAACCAACGTCCTCCCAAAGGGTCAAAAAGCTCTACAGGGATAACGAGCAGAAGTATATTGGAGGGGTGTGTTCCGGTCTGGAACACTATCTGGGCTTTGATGCCCTTTGGATCCGATTGATTTTTATTCTTTTGGCCGTATTTACAGGTTTTGGCTTAATAGCCTATATCCTATTATGGATTTTGGTTCCGGAAGCTACCACTACCTCGCAGAAATTGGATATGCGGGGAGAGCCCATCAACATCAGCAATATAGAACGCAAAGTAAAAGAGGGGTTTGATGATGTTGCAGACAAGGTCAAAAACGTTGACTACGAAAGAGTAGGCAACAAGGTCAAAAGCAGCTCCAAGACCTTTTTTGATACCATTGGTGATATTTTCATGTTTTTATTCAAAGTATTCGGAAAATTTATAGGCATTTTATTGATCATCATTGGGGCAGCCACCCTGATAGGCCTATTTGTGGGACTGGTCACCGTAGGTGTCATTGATATCGTCCATTTCCCGGGTGTTGATTTTTACGATATTGTAAATACCACCGGCGCCCCGGTATGGTTGGTCTCTTTTCTATTGTTTTTTGCCATCGGCATCCCTTTCTTCTTTGTCCTTTATCTGGGGCTGAAGATTTTGGTCAACAACCTTAAGTCTATTGGGAACATTGCCAAGTTTACCCTTCTGGGGGTTTGGTTGTTATCCATTGCGGTCTTAATTGCACTGGGGGTCAGGCAAGCGGCGGCCCATGCCTTTACCGGGACAACGACGATTAATGAGGAGTTTTCATTACAACAGCCCACGGACACCATTGCCATACGCATGAGATCCACGGAAAATATTGAATATGATCAAAGGTTCAACTTTGACGATCTGGCGATGGTCTATGATGAAAATGGGCAGGCATTGCTTTATTCCGAAGATGTGAGGTTCAACATTAAAAAATCCACGGACAGCATCATTCGTTTGAAAGTAAAAAAGGACGCGGACGGAAGTTCTTTTGAAGAAGCCAGGGAACGTTCCTCAATGATTGCCTACGGCTATACCTTTTTAGGAAATGAATTGGTCCTCAATGATTTTTTGACCAGTAATATTTCGGAAAAAATGCGTAACCAAGAGGTGAGGAACATCGTCTATATTCCTGAGGGCATGGTGGTGAGGTTTGATGATTCGGCCAAAGGAAACATAGGCAGGAGCACAAAAAACGACAAGGATCTTTACCGAAATGATATAGTTGATTACCTATGGGTCATGGGCAGCGATGGCGAATTAAAATGCCAGGACTGCCCGGATGACCTTGATTGGAACGACGATGACAGCGGACGGATCATTATCAATGAAGACGGGGTTGACATTAATATAGAGGATGGCAATGACTCCTTTAAAGTGAAAGTAGATGAGAACGGAGTGGAGATAAAAGCCAAGGATTAATGACAATTCAGCCTTAAAAATTTACAATTGGGAAAGTTTTAATAGAAAAGACAGCACTTAAATACGAATTTCATACTGAATTTATCTCGGTATCCATTGAATTAAGAACCATATCAATCAATTAATAACGAATCCTGGAACAAGTCCAGAACAAAAAACAACAATCATGACTACACTAGCAAGAATTGCAATCGCAGCACTACTGGCCCTTTTTACATCTTCCTGTGCCTTTGACATCAGCTTTGGCGAAGGTAAAAGGGGAAACGGCCAGGTAGTGGAAGAATCCCGTGAGGTCGCGGATGGGTTTACCGCAGTCTATGCCTCTGAAGGCCTGGATGTCTTTGTGACCCAAGCGGACAAATTCAGTATCAATGTTGAGGCAGATGAAAATATCATTGACCTCATAGGGACGGACATTAGGGACGGGCGACTTAAGATCCATGCCATTGAAAATATTGGCAGGGCCACCAAAAATGTGTACGTTACATTGCCGGAAGTCAATGTCTTGGAAACCTCGAGTGGGGCGGATTTGATTGCGCAAAATACCATCACCTCGGACAAAATTGAATTGGAGGCCAGTAGCGGTTCCGATTTGGAGGTAGAATTGGATGCCTCAACCGTAGTTGCGGAATCCAGTAGTGGGGCCGATATTAAGGTTTCCGGAAAAGCAGAAACGCTCTATGCAGACGCCAGCAGCGGGGCCGACATTAAGGCCAGAGGATTACTAACAAAAAAATGCATTGCCAATGCGAGCAGTGGATCGGACATATCCGTCAATGTTTCGGAATCCCTTACAGCGGACGCCAGCAGTGGTGCGGATATATCCTATACCGGGGAAGCCACGGTCCAAAAAAGAAAGTCCGTTTCGGGAAGCGTATATAAGTACTGAACCTAACTGATTTCCCATTGAACAAAATCCCGAATTCTTCGGGATTTTTTTATGGGTGACCTTTAGCACTTTTCTTGTTTCGCGCTCCAATATGGAAAGCGGGCAGGCGCAATATAAAAAAACCTTCACGTTCCGTTCTGGCGGGACTTCATCCAGGCGCAAAGTCCTGTTTTTCCCTAAACCTTCCGCACTTAAGACCCGTTTTTAAACAAATAGCCATACCAATTTGAATCAATCTCAATTTAATTCTATTTTTTTTAAATTATTCACAAAAAAATTAGTAACTTTTTAGGGAATTCATTGCTCCAACAAAAAAAACTACTACAAATGAAAAAAGTATTAGGACTACTATTCTTGATGCTGATTTTAGTTTCAGCCACTGAATTGACCTTCAACGAACCCGATGCTTTTCATTCCATTGAAGGCACCTGGGAATTGGTAAGTTTTCACCATTATGATGATGGTGTGAACATTTCAAGCACGGAACCAAAGGCCGAAGGGTATCGACAAGTAAAAATGTACTACAATGGGAAAGTAATGTGGTCAAGATATGTTCCTGGCCAACCCAATGGTCGCTTTGGGTATGGAAATTACTTTATTACCGAAGATGAACTGCACGAAACCATTGTGTATGGAGATAATGAAATGATGAAGGCATTGGATATCCTAACCGAATTTGTATTTGAACTGGAACTCCAAAAAGATATCTATAGCCAAATAAGCCTGGATGAGGAAGGTAATCGTACGTTCTCTGAAAACTACAAGCGTATTGACTAATTAAACATAACCAATCAAATACTAAAAACGCTGGGTCCGGGACCCAGCGTTTTGCTTTAGTGCACCTATCCCTATTACGAACCCACAGGTTCCGAAGTCTCTATGGTTGCCAAGTAACGTTCGGCATCCAAAGCTGCCATACAACCTGTTCCGGCAGCCGTGACCGCCTGTCTGTAAATTTTGTCCTGGGCATCACCACTGGCAAATACACCCGGTTTATTGGTTTTGGTGGAACCCGGTTGCGTAATGATGTAACCGGTGTCGTCCATATCCAATTGTCCTTTAAAAATGCCAGTATTGGGGGTATGCCCTATGGCGATGAAAAGCCCAGTAATGGCTATTTCCTCTTTCTCCCCTGTTTGATTGTTGACCATACGTAGGCCCTCTACCACTTGCTCGCCCAATACTTCATCTATTTCCGTATTGTAGCGAATTTCAATGTTCTCCAGATTATTTACGCGATGTTGCATGGCCTTGGAAGCCCGCATATGGTCTTTCCGTACCAACATGGTTACCTTTTCACAGATATTGGCCAAATATGAAGCTTCTTCCGCGGCGGTATCCCCTCCCCCTACTATGGCCACTTCCTGACCTTTGTAAAAAAAGCCGTCACAAACCGCACAGGCCGAAACTCCACCGCCACGTAAACGCTGTTCACTCGGTAAACCCAAATACTTGGCCGATGCGCCCGTAGAAATAATGATGGTTTCCGCCTCAATCCGTTTGCTGTCATCCACGGTGACCCTATGGATTCCCCCAACCTCATCACTCAATTCCACAGCAGTAACCATTCCAATGCGCACATCGGTTCCAAAACGCTCGGCCTGTTGCTGTAATTGGGACATCATTGTTGGGCCATCGACCCCATCGGGATATCCTGGAAAGTTATCCACTTCCGTAGTGGTCGTCAACTGTCCTCCGGGTTCCATACCGGTATAGACCACAGGTTTTAAATCGGCCCTAGCCGCATAAATGGCAGCAGTGTAGCCGGCAGGTCCCGATCCTATAATCAATGTTTTTATTTGTTCTATTTGTTCAGACATATGTTTTTCCTCTAACATTTATACTAAAACAAAAGTAGGTGATTTGGTCAAAAACTTACAGTTTGCGGAAATAGCTTTTGAACAAAAGACTAACAACACTACTTTAAAGCCCAGGAAGTAAAACCATGGGACAGCAATTGCAGCTATTCCTTCACATCGATGCAATAAGTAAGAATTTTCCTTCGTTCTATGGATAAATGAAGTCATGAAAGCCGTATTATACCTAAGCAAAGCCAATCAGGAATTTGACAAGGAAAGTTTAAAAGCCCTGGAATTACAATCTGCCGATAACAACAGAAAGTTGGGGCTAAGCGGTTATCTCTATTTTGATGGTTCCAAATTCCTGCAATATCTTGAAGGGGAAGAGGAAGACCTAATGCCCCTACTGAACAAGATTCGTGAGGACCCGCGCCATGAATTTTTATGCGAGACCGAAGAAGAAATCCCTGCAAAACGATTTCCCGAATGGAACATGAAAAATATCCAAAGCATGGTCCTTGAATTGGGGCTGGTGGAAAAAACCATCATCCAAACCCTCAGTATTTTTGTGGAAAAGGGATACCACCTGGATAAAGGTATTTCCCGCGATTTATTTAAGTTGATGGACCATCTAAAAGTGGTCACCTTTTAGCACGCCATCATCAAACCTCAGCCAATTTATCCGGTAGCCAATAGTTCAATAGCCTTTCTGCCATACCCACAAATGGGAGGAAGACCAGCACCCCGGCAATATTAAAGATCATATGCGCATTGGCAATTTGATTGTCCAAAGTCTGGCTTTGTGAGACCCTTAAAACGAAGTTGAGAAAGTGGTCAAAAACCAACAATCCAATGATGATGGTCGTAAAATTGAACAACAGATGAAAAAGGCCAGCTTTAATGGCCTGCCTACTGCCTTTTATCGTTGCAATTAACGTATCCGAACAGGTGCCCAATTCCGAACCCAACATAATGGCCAGTCCCCCGGCCAAAGAGATAAGCTTCTGTTTGCCCAGCACAATGGCCATACCGACCGTAGCACTTGATGATTGGACAATGAGGGTAATGAGTCCCCCAACCAAAGTACCTTTTATCAGATTTTGATCAATATGGGTTATCCATTCCTCAAATACCACACTGTCCCTTAATGGAACTACCGATCGCTCCATAATAAAGAGTCCAAAAAACAACATTCCAAAATAGAATAAGGCACTGCCATATCTTTTTACGGTCTCCCCCTGGGCAAAAAATTCCATCGCCAACCCAACGACCAAGGGAACAACGGCATATTTTCCTATATCCAAAGCTATCAACTGACTGGAAAAGGTTGTTCCAATATTGGCGCCCATAATGATTCCTATGGCTTGTTTAAATCTCAGTGTTCCTGCATTTATAAAGACAATGGCAAGGATAATCACTGCCGAGGACGAACCCAAAAGAATGGTCAGGACCGTGCCAACCACAATGGACAGGACCAGGTTACCGGTATACTTGGTGATTATCCGTTTGGCTTTCTCGGTAGCAATGTCCTGCATGGTTTTGGAGAGCCTCGATATCGCATAAATAAAAAGTAAAAGTCCTCCCAATAATAGGGGAAGTATTTCTATCATCGACTGTACTTGGTTTTAGAAGCCATTTAAAATTGTAGTAGGTAAATCCTTAAAAATACTTGAAGGTGAGAGGATAGTTTTCAACCAAAAGGCTATGAAATGGTTAACATTTTGTTTCCTTAATCAAATAGCTATTGGATACCGGACCAATTCCAGGGCATCATCCCGTTAGGGCAGAAAACTGACTTTTCCCGTATCCATGTCATAAATGGCCCCAACGATTTTGATTTCATTTTTTTCTTCCATTTCCTTAAGTATGGGACTCTCCAGGCGTATTTGGTCAATGGTGTTTTTGACATTGCTTTCACAGACCTTATGTACAAACTCCTGATTCTTGGAGTTTCTGTTTCCACTGTATTGAACTTTTTCCACCGCAGGTTTAATTTTGGACAACATGGGGGTGATATTTCCCAACCTTACGTCATCAATAGCTGCTTTTACTGCGCCACAATGTTCATGGCCCATAACCAAGATCAGTTTTGATCCCGAAACCTTACAGGCAAATTCCATACTACCCAAGATATCTTCGTTGACAAAATTTCCAGCTACCCGTGCTACAAATACATCACCAATCCCCCTATCAAAAACATCTTCAACAGGTACACGACTATCGACACATGAGAGCACGATCGCTTTTGGGTACTGGGCAAGTGTGCTTTTCCTAACTTGCTCGGAATGGTTTCTTTCCGTAAGGTCGTTTCTTGTAAAACGTGCATTTCCTTCCTTAAAGGATTGGATGACCATATCCGGCGTCAACGCATCCTGTTCTTCTTTGGTAAGCACTTCTTCTACCAAACCTATGGTCTTGGTTTGTTGTGCGGCCGAAATTGGTTCTGCGGACTCCTTTCCTTGATTGGACTGATTTTCTTTGCAAGCTCCAAAGAATAGGGCAAGACCCAGCAGGGCAATAGGGGTAATCTTCTTTTTCATTTTTCTCTTTTTAAGTTATAGCAAACACGATTCCCAAACCCATTTCCGAATTTAGGCTACCCCAACCATTTGGCCTTGGTCCTTCTGGCATTCATCTCTGCGATATTGAGAATGGAGATTCCTTCCGGGCATTCCACTTCACAGGCCCCCGTAAACGTACAACTCCCAAATCCTTCCAACTCCATTTGACGGGTCATTTCCAAAACCCGTTTGGAGGCTTCTTGTTTTCCCTGGGGCAAACTATTTAAATGATTGATTTTGGCGGCGGTGAACAGCGAAGCTGAGGAGTTTTTACATGTGGCCACACAAGCACCACAGCCAATACAGGCAGCGGCATCCATAGCTTTGTCCGCCAGCTCTTTTCCAACCAAAATGGCATTGGCCTCCGGAGCTGTTCCGGTTTTAGCGGATATATACCCCCCTTTTTCAATGATATTGTCCAAAGCGGAACGATCCACCACCAAATCCTTGATAATGGGAAAAGCACTGGCTCGCCATGGTTCCACCACTATGGTTTCCCCATCTTTAAAACTTCGCATGTGCAACTGACAGGTGGTCATATGGTCATGTGGGCCATGGGCACGCCCATTGATAAAAACCCCACATTGTCCACAGATGCCCTCCCGGCAATCGTATTCATAGGCAATGACCTTTTTGTTAATGGACACCAAAAGTTCATTGAGGTGGTCCAAAGCTTCCAAAAATGACATATCCTTTGTAAGTCCATCTACCTCATATGATTCAAAATTGCCTTTGCTGGCCGCATTTTCCTGCCGCCATATTTTGAAAATAACCTTCATATCCTATTGTGGTTTATCGCCTTTTCATTTCTATTTATAACTTCTTACGGTGGGCTGCACATTTTCAAACGCCAAGTCTTCCCTATGTAGGTTAAAATGCCCATCATTATACTCCCAGGCCGAAACATAGGAATAAGTAGCATCATTCCGTAAGGCTTCACCCTCACCGGTTTGAAATTCTTCCCTAAAATGGGCCCCACAGGACTCTTCGCGTTCCAAAGCATCAGTGCACATCAATAGCCCCATTTCCAAAAAATCGGCCAAACGAAGTGCTTTCTCCAATTCGGTATTCATCTCCTTATGCCCTCCGGTCACATTGACCTCATTCCAAAAAGCATTGGTAATCCCCTTTATCTCGGTAATGGCTTTTTCCAATCCCCCGGCATTTCTGCTCATGGCGCATTCCTGCCACATTACCTTGCCCAGTTCCCGATGAAAATGGTCCACTGTTTTATTACCTTGGACAGAAAGTAATTTGTTGATATGGTCCTTCACCTCATTTTCCACCTTTTCAAATTCGGGATGCTCAATGGTAGGGTGATCCTCTTTTAAGGCATGGGCCAGATAATTATTGATGGTGTTGGGTAACACAAAATAGCCATCAATACTTGCCTGCAACAACGAATTTGCCCCCAAACGATTGGCCCCATGATCCGAAAAATTGCATTCACCAATGGCATATAGGCCAGGTATGGTAGTCATCAGCTCATAATCTACCCAAAGTCCACCCATGGAAAAATGGGCAGCCGGGGAAATCTGCATAGGTTCGCTATACGCATCAACCCCAGTTATCTTTTTGTACATTTTAAAAAGATTACCGTACCGGTCTTTTATCGTTTCTATGCCAAAACGCTCAATGGCATGTTTAAAATCCAGATATACGGCATTTTTAAGTCGCCCCACTCCGTACCCCGCATCAATCCGCTCCTTGGCCGCTCTGGAGGCAATATCCCTGGGAGCGAGGTTCCCAAAACTTGGATAACGCCGTTCCAAATAGTAATCACGTTCCCCTTCGGGGATTGTATTGGCCTTTCGGTCATCCCCTTTCTTTTTTGGTACCCAAATGCGCCCGTCGTTACGTAAGGATTCTGACATCAATGTCAGTTTGGATTGTGCCTCACTGGTCTGCGGCAATGCGGTGGGGTGTATTTGGGTAAAACTGGGAGCAGCAAAGTAAGCCCCCCTTTTATGGGCCTTCCAAATGGCACTTCCATTACAGCCAATGGCCAGGGTTGAAAGTCGAAACACCCGGGAGTAGCCACCTGTGGCCAATACCACGGCGTCCGCGGCAAAACGCTTTAACTTACCTGTGATCAAATCCCGGACGATAATCCCTTTGGCCCTTCCTTCAATGACCACTAGATCCAATAGTTCGTGGCGCGGAAACATCTCCACTTTTTTGGCACGTTTCATTTTGTACAACTGGGAATAGGCAGCCAACAAAAGCTGTTGTCCCGTTTGACCGCGGGCATAAAAAGTCCGCTGTACCTGAACGCCACCAAAACTGCGGTTGACCAGTACACCACCGTACTCCCGGGCAAAAGGTACCCCTTGCTGTACGTAATGATCGATCAAGGGAGCGGAAAGTTCGGCCAGGCGGTATACATTGGCCTCCCGTGAACGAAAATCACCCCCTTTTAAGGTATCGTAGAACATTCGCCATACACTATCCCCGTCATGTTGATAGTTCTTTGCGGCATTGATACCGCCTTGCGCGGCCACCGAATGGGCCCTTCGGGCGGAATCTTGATAACAAAAGCATTTGACATCATACCCTAATTCAGCGAGCGTTGCAGCTGCACCTGCACCTGCCAATCCCGAACCTACAACAATAATGTTCAGCTTTTTCTTATTGGCAGGATTGATCAGTTGCGACTTTATCTGATAGTTGCGCCATTTGTTTTCCAGGGGTCCTTCGGGAATTTTTGAATCCAACATCTTCAAGCTATTTAAGGAATACAATTGATGGAATAACACCAAAACCCACAGCCATGATAATTGCATACACCAAAGAGACCTTGGCTATGGTCCTGAGTCCCCTTTTGTGGTAAAAACCCAGGGTCATAAAAGCACTTTTCAATCCATGGTGAAGGTGCAGCCCCAAGGGCACCATCAATAGCGTATAGAAAACAACATAATAGCCATTTTGAAAGAGGCTATAGGTTACCTCATAGACATCTACATGGCCATTGGCATCCAGACCTACCCCCTCGCCCATGCCCAGTTTGATACGGGCCCAAAAATTGGCAAGATGTACCACTATGAACAATAGGATGGAAATACCCAAAAGTCCCATATTTTGAGAAGTCCAACTACTGTTCTTTTTATATTGGTTTACCAGGTAACCTTTGGCTTTGGCCTTTCGGTTATTTACCGTAATCAAGATGGCATAGACCACATGTAAGATAATGGAGAGGTACAATATATAGGCCACAATTTTTATCAACGGACTCTCCCGTAAAGTGGTGGAGTACGAATTGTACAAACTTCTGGCGGTTTCCTCGGGCAATACCAAAATGCTATTGGCGGAAAGGTGCACAATCAAAAAAATGCAAAGGAACAGGCCCGTAAGTGCAATAATGGATTTTCTAAAGAACATTCAGAGCCTGTTTAGGATTTTATAAATTGTTTTTTCATGCCACTTTTTGGGTATAATTTCGTTAAAATTTCATGAAGTAGCCCAACTATTATCTTCAATTTTGCCTCATTCTGCACCAAAAACGGTCTTTACAAAAATACAATCCTAAACAGGTGCTTAGCTTAATCGTGAAGAATAAGTAACGGTACGGGGCTATTGAAAGTTTGTTTTAATGTAACACTTTCGTTCAGCAGACGGTCCATAAATCCTTTCTTTGCCCGAATAAGGCAAACCAACCCGGAAAAGTCCTTCATCAAATACTCGTTCAAATCCTTATTGGTATCGCCTGTACCAAAGGCATAGTCAACGGAAGTACTCAAATCCTTCATGGCATCCAGCACCTTTTCAATTTGAGGGGTTTTCTCATCGGCAATATGCAATATTTTTATGTTGCTTTGATGCATGCCGGCGATTTTAATAAGTGGGCCAATGACCTTGGGATCCGAAAAAGGGTCATCACTAACGGCAAACACAATTTTCTCCAAGGGCCGGTACGTATGCCCATCCGGTACCACAATTACGGGAGCGGAGGTTTTGGAAACGACCCCTCCAGCCACACTGCCCATAAACACCTCTTTAAGTCCGCTGGCCCCCTTGGTTCCCATTACAATAAAGTCATAATGCCCGCTATCACCCAATGAAGCAATTGCGGAAACGGCGTAGTCTTTAACGATCCTGGTTTTAAAAACCACTTCGGGATAGTCTTTTTGAACGTTTTCCAAAAGTCCATCCATTCGTTTTTTGGCGTCCTTTTCCAAAACGTCATCAATGTTTTTCATAAGAAGTGCTGTAGACCTTGCACCGTAAATGTGCAATATGGTCACTTCCAAGGAAGTACTCCCAAAAAGCTGAATGGCATAGGACAATGCATTGGAAGACGTATCGGAAAAATCAACAGGGACAAGAATCTTATTCATTTTAATTCATTTAGGGTGAACGACCATTTAACTGGATATCATTTATGCAACCATTAAAGCTTTAGAGCCATTCCCAAGAGGATATGACAGCGGCTTATTATTTCAATATATTCTGAAATTTAACAACAGATTCTTTAGCAAAACTTTAGAAGGAAAAGGCGCTTAAAAAAACCGTAAAAAGGTTACGTTGCCCCCATCTTCTTGCTACTTAGGTGGTTGGAAAGTCCCTTCCTATAATTTCGGTGGAGCGCCTATTATTATTTGATTATACTGCCCAATTCTTAAGTTTCTCTAAAGAATTCTTCAATAGCTTTATTGGGATTGGAAATGGTACACGAAGAAGCCGTTTAAACTGCGGCAACAGCAGTGGGGTACCTTATCCGTATGTATTGTTAACCCTAGTTAAAGGCACGTTATCATGAAACTTTTGGAAAAGATTTTAGTAGCACAGGATTTTAGCCAGTCCTCCGAAAATGTAGTATCCAGTGCCATAGAATTGGCCAAGATATTCCAATCCACAATTATACCCATCCATATACTCCCGGATGACGTTTTGAACGAAAAAGTGAGGACATTACTGAACGAAACGGCACTGACCAAATTAAAGGAGACCACCGACCAAATCAAGCATGAGGGAGTGGCAGCTGAAAAGCCCTTGCTTATGATCGGCTCACCCCATGAGGCCATTACAAGGGCGGCAGTAGATGTCAATGCCAATCTAATTCTGTTGGGTTCAGGTGAAACCAAAAAAGGGGATACTTTTAGATTGGGAACCACGGCCGAGCGCATCATTCAAAAAAGTGGGAAGCCTGTTTTTGTGATAAAGGAAGGTGTGTTACTCAATGTACACCACATTTTGTGTCCCGTGGATTTTTCCGACCCTTCCAAACGGGCGCTTAAAAATGCAATCACGATGGCCCGTAGATTCAAATCGGAATTGACCATACTGGCCGTATGCGAACTGCAGGGTTCCACTTGGTTCACTTCCGAAAAAGACAAAGAATTGGAGAACGAACTCAGGTATCGCTTGCACAAGGAAGAATTTGATTCGTTTTTGAAGGAATTCAATCTAACCGGTCTCAATTGGACAAAGGAAATCCCCAAAGGAAATCCTTCCGAGGAAATACTCAGTACCATTTCAAAGAAAATGATCGATTTGCTTATTATAGGGACTTCGGGCAGAACCGGGTTGAACCGAATGCTTATGGGAAGTGTTACCGAAAAAGTAATACGGGAAGTTCCCTGTTCCTTCCTCACCTTAAAATCCGAAGATGCCATTTCCCTACAATTGGAAACAAGCATTAGGAACATCGAGCAACTTCACGGCACCGCCATGAAATTAATGGAAGATGGTTTTTACGAGGAGGCCATTGGCCAACTCAAAGCCTGCCTGAACATCAATAGCATGCATGTACCTGCCTACACCGGTTTGGCCAAGGTTTATGAAAAGCTGGACCAACCGGAAAGGGCCAAAGTATACAGAAACAACGCAAAGGATATCATGGACAAGATCTGGTATCAAAAAATAGAGGAAGAAGTCCGCAAACTACGCGGTAGCTAAAAATATCCGATACTATGCACAAAGCAAAAGGGGAAGTAGTGAGCGTCAACGAGTCGCTCGTTGGTGTCAGGACTACCGAGGGGGCCATTATGAATGGCGAGGTGGCCTACATCATTGTTGAGGATGGCAAGAGACTAAAATCCGAGGTCATCGATGTGAAAGAAGGCAATAGGGCCTACCTGCAGGTCTTTGAAGACACCAATTGGATGAAGGTGGGGGATCCGGTGGAATTTACAGGTCTCCCATTGGCCGTAAAATTAGGTCCCGGCATATTGGGATCCGTAACGGATGGGCTACAGAATCCTTTATACGAATTAGGCAAAATTGAATGGTTTTTGGAAAGGGGCCTGGAGGTCGATCCCCTTGACAACACCCAAAAGTGGCATTTTACACCAATGGTAGAGAAAGGTGCAATTGTTACCGGCAGCACCGTTTTGGGTTCCGTTCCCGAAAAATTATTTGAGCATAAAATCTTTGTTCCCTTTTCCATACAAGGCAACCATACCGTTACCCATATCGTAAAAGAGGGCGACTATACCGTTGACGAACCCATAGCCACGATCCAGGATAGTACGGGTAAAAGCGTGGAGCTTACGATGGCCTTTGAATGGCCGGTAAAAAAGCCCATGCCCTTCACAGAGCGCTCGGTACCCATAAAACCCATGCCCACGGGAATCCGAATTTTGGATGCCCTCTTCCCCATCGCCTATGGTGGCACGGCCTGCAATCCAGGGCCGTTTGGAGCGGGAAAAACGGTATTGCAGCACAGTTTGGCCCGTCACTCCCAGGCAGATGTGGTCATTATTGCCGCCTGCGGCGAACGTGCCGGGGAGGCTGTGGAAGTTTTTAAGGATTTTCCGGAACTCATCGATCCCAGGACCGGGAAATCATTAATGGACCGCACCTATATTGTTGGGAACACCTCTTCCATGCCCGTGGCGGCCCGTGAAGCATCCGTTTACATGGCCACCACAGTAGGGGAATACTATCGAAAGCAAGGATTGAACGTTTTAATTCTGGCCGATTCCACCTCGCGCTGGGCGCAGGCACTTCGTGAGACTTCAGGTAGAAAGGAGGAAATTCCAGGACCCGAGGCCTTCCCCATGTATATTTCTACCCTAATCTCCGCTTTTTATGACCGCGCCGGGGTTGAAATCCTGGGAGATGGCAACACGGGATCGTTAAGCATTATCGGTACGGTTTCCCCGGCAGGCGGAAACTTTGACGAACCCGTTACCCAGGCCACCCTTTTGAGCACTGGTGCTTTTTGGGGATTGTCCAGGGCTTTGTCCGATGCAAGGAAATACCCCGCTATAGATCGTATAGACAGTAATTCCAAATATCCCTCGCAGTTGGAACAAGAAGAGGTAACCTATTTATTGGAATTGCTTCGTGATGGTAAAACCATAGCCTCCAACATCATTTTGATGGGGGAAAAGGGCATTACCGATGAGTCCTACATTCGTTATCAAAAGGCCGAATTACTCGATGCCGTATTCCTACAACAGAACAGTTTTCATGAAGTGGACGGGGTGACCCATCCCGAAAGATTGCGCCTAATGTTCAACATGATCCAAGAAATCATCGATACACCGGTCGACATCACAGGAAAAGAAGAAATACGCTCGCATTTCAATTTTATCCGACAGGCCTTTCTTGATTGGAACTATATGAAACCGGATGAGGAGGGCTTTGACAAACAAAAAACAAAACTATTGAACTTGCTTAAACAGATGGGGCATGTTGCAGAAAACGTATGAGAACATAGATAGCATTGGCCGTGCCATTCTAAGCATTAAGGCCCAAGGGGTGCACAACAAGGAATTGGCAGAAGTAATCTATCCCAATGGTCAAAAGGCCTTTGCCCAGGTGATTGCCTTGGATGGTGATGAGGTGACCCTACAACTGTTTGGGGGCGGATTTGGGGTTTCAACGGATTGCAAGGTCCGCTTTCTGGGAAAACCCATCCAAGTCGGATTTTCCGATGACATGTTGGGAAGGGTCTATTCGGGCAACGGTCAGCCCATTGATAAAGGCCCTGAACTGATGTCAGATATGGTCCGGGTGGCCGGACCTTCCATTAATCCGGTAAAAAGACTCATTCCCAAAGATATGATTCGTACCGGGGTGCCTATGATAGATGTGTTCAACACCCTGGTACGTTCCCAAAAGATACCCATTTTTGCCAAAGCGGGCGAACCCTATAACCGCTTGTTGGCCAATATAGCTACCCAAACCGATGCCGATGTTATCATCATTGGAGGGGTTGGACTCAAATATGATGAATTCCATTATTTCAGGCAACGTATTGAGGAGGCCGGTAGTAAGAACAAAACCATCATGTTCATCCATACCCACAGGGATTCCATTGTAGAAGGCCTGATGGTACCTGATTTGGCCCTGGCCGTGGCGGAACAATTTGCACTACAGGGTAAAAATGTATTTGTATTGTTGTCGGATATGACCCAGTGGTCCGATTATCTACGGCAAGTGGCCAATGCCCAGGACCAGATTCCGGCAAATCAGGGATATCCCGGTGACCTTTACTCCCAATTGGCAAGCCGATATGAAAAGGCTGCCGACATTGATGGTGCGGGAAGTTTGACCATTTTGGGAGTGACCACCATGGATGACGTTACCCATCCCGTTCCGGACAATACGGGATATATCACCGAAGGACAATTTTATATGAAGGATGGCTACCTGGAACTGTTCGGTTCTTTAAGCCGTTTAAAACAACAGGTGAATGATCGAACGCGTCCTGACCACAGAAGCATTATGAATGCCATGGCGCGATTACTTTCAGAGGCCGAGGAGCGCGTAAAGGCACAAAAGTTTGGCTCGGTCAAGGACGATTACTCCCTACGATTGTTGGAATATCGAAAGACCTTTCAAAGGGAATTGATGGACCCTTTCCGCTATTTGGAATTGGAAGATGCCCTGGATTTATGTTGGGACATCCTTGCCCAGCATTTTAAAAAGGAAGAAGTAGGGCTGTCCTCCAAGCTGATTGAGGCGTATTGGCCTGAAAAAGGGAAATTCAAAATTTTAAAAGAAATGATCCATGAGTGAGAACACGTTGGAAAAACTGATTGCCACCCTTAAATCAGAAGCCATAGAAGCAGCTGACAATGAAGCGGTAAACATTGTGGAGAGTGCACATGCCCAGGCAAAAAAAATTATCAAGGAAGCGGAAGCCAAACGGGAGGAACTGTTGGGCAGTGCTGAAAAAGAAGCGCAGGCCACCCTGATCAAAGGTGAGGGTGCCTTAAAGCAGGCCGCGCGGGATCTTACGGTTTCAGTGCGGAACGATTTGCTGCAATTGCTTAAAACGGTATTGGAAAAGGAGGTGGAGGCCCAATTTACCCCTAAGCTAATGGAACAGGCCATCACCAATACCATAGCGAATGTGGGTAGTGGGGTCACCCTAACACTCTCCGAAAATGTGGAAACGGAGTTGGCCAAAACAGTCCGGAAGCAATTGCAGGCGATGGACAATTTGGATTCCATCATCACGGATCCCAGTCTGCTCAAAGGGTTTTCAATCACCAAGACCGATCAAGGATGGAGCTATCAAATTTCGCCAAACGCCGTAGCGGAACTGTTGAATGCCCATCTTAGCCCAAAGTGGGTGAACATTCTTAAAAACGATTTGGATACATGATTGCGGGAAACCTGGAATATGTGATAAGCAGCTTACCTCATCTATCTTTTAAAGACACGGATGAGGAACGTTCCAAGGTAGGTTCCATCTTTCAAAAATATGCAGGTCCTTCTGAAACCGGGAAAAGCATTATTGCCATTTTGGATGGGGAAGCCGGTAAGTTTTTAAGTTCCGGTAGTCATCGCCTATTTCAACAGATCAATTTGGCGACCATTCACTCCGAAACCTTTCAAAAAAGTAAAAACAGCGTCCTGGCCATATTTTCCAACTATGTGTTTGCACTTAAAAAGGGCATACAACAATTGCGTATCGCCCGAAAAAATGGGGCCGACCCCTCCATTACAAAAAAACTTCCCTTGTCCCTGGTGCCCGGAACACCACTGGAAGAGGAAATTCAACTCTTAAAACTGCAATGGAATCAATTAGAAGAACTTTCCATGGGCCACTATACGGATTTTACGGCCTTATGCATCTACAAGCTAAAACTATTACTGTTGCTCCGTTGGTGGAGCTTTGATGAAAAACAGGGATATGCCAATTTTTTGAACAGCACAAAAAAGACTGAAGATGGCCGATAAGATTTTGATGAACAAAAATACCCTGGCAGCCCTAAAAACAGAGCTTAAGGAATACAATACGGCCCTGCCCGTCTTTGAAATGAAAGAACAGCAGTTAAAAGAGGTGGTACAGACCATAGAAAATACCATCGCCAGACTAAAGCAGGCAATTGCTACCACAAATGAAGGAACAAAAAAATGGGTGGCGGTCATGGCGGAAGAGACAATTGATCTGGCCGAAATCGTAAAGGTGGAACGTGTCATCACCAAAAAAAGGGAAATCGCAGGGGTGTCCATTGAGGTATTTGAGGACCTTGTCTTTGACGATGCCGAAATTGACTTTTTCAACACTCCCCTTTGGGTAGATGTAGCCGTACAAGTAATCCAGGAACAAAAAACCAATCGTACACTGGTCGAGATCGAGGAACGAAATCTGGAACTGCTCTGGGAAGAACTGGCCGAGGCCCGAAGGATGAAAAATGCCCTTAAGGAGGTATTTATTCCCGAGACCAAGGATAACATCCGAAAAATCGAGATTTATCTTGGTGATGTGGAACGGCTGGCCATAGGATGCGCCAAACTGGTAAAGAAGAAAAAGGAAGAGAAAAAAGTCGTGGTATGATCGTAAGGATGAAGGAAATATTGCTTTTTACCACCGCGCGTTCCGTGGATGATACCATTTTACAATTGGGTGAATTGGGCGTTGTGGACATCAAGGAGATTAACCGCCCTGGAAATGGAACCGTGGAAAGACGTTTGGAAGCGGTACACCGCACGGAAAGTGCCATTTCCCTTTTAAGGGACCATGTGCCAAAGAACCGTCACCTTGCCAACCGTGTAAAATATACTACCAAGGATCCCAAACAACTCGTGGACCGTGTCTTACAGACTGGGGAAATCAGGCAAAAATGTCAGGAAAAAATTGATGAACTCAGCCAACAGTTGAACTGGTACGGCATCTGGGGCCAAAATGTAATTACAAAGGACATTCCCTATCTAAAAAAGAAGGGCCTTCACCTTCGGCTATACCTTATGGACAAATCGGTTGCCGACACTTTGGATCAAAAACACACTATAGTGAGGTTCCCAGAGCATGATGGTAGGGTTCCCCTGGTATTGATTGCCCGAAATGAATCCGAGAAACTGAACCATAAGGAAGAATCCCTGCCCAGGGCATCCTTTGGGGACCTTAGTCAGCAAATCGAAAGAAAAAAGCGGCAATTGGCCGAGGTGGAAAATTTCCTGGAGGACCAAACCGAAAATATCGCATGGCTTGAAGCGTACCACCTGCACCTACAAAATCGGTTGAGCACGCAACGGGCATTGGAAGGTATGGGGGACATTGAGGGAAGGTTAAAATACCTCAAAGGTTATATTCCCCGAACTGCTGAGGACAGTTTTATTGCCGCCGCAGAAGCAAACCACTGGGGATACCATATCGCAGAGCCCGAAAAACCTGAGGAAGTACCCGTTTACATCAAAAACCCTAAATGGATCAGCATTATCAATCCGGTAATGAAGTTCATTGATATTGTGCCGGGGTATAAGGAAGTGGACGTTTCCATCTATTTTTTGGTTGCTTTTGCCCTGTTTTTCGCCATGTTGGTAGGGGATGCAGGTTATGGACTGATCTTTTTGTTGATCACTTTTTTCCTTAGAAAGAAATTGACGGCCCAGATGCGCATTTTAATCTATGTGCTCAGTGGGACCACCATTATTTGGGGTGTGCTGAGCGGCACCTATTTTGGAGCTGAACAAATAGCGGCCCTCCCCTTTCTCAACAACTTGATCATCCCTGAAATTGCAAGTTTTGGGGTGGACAATATTGCCTTTATGATGCACCTATCCTTTTTGATAGGGGCCATTCATCTTACGGTTGCCCATGGTATTCGAGTGTTCCAATTCATCAATTCCATTCGCGCACTGAGCGAAGTGGGTTGGATTGCATTGGTATGGGGCCTCTTTTTGATCACTGAACAATTGGTACTTGGCAAGGCCATGCCCGATTGGGGATTATGGTTATTTGTTGGGGGAGCAGCATTGGTAGCCCTTTTTTCGGTGGAAAGCAAAAACTTTTTCAAAAGTATGGGAGTTTCCATAGCCAACCTGCCCTTGAGCTTGATCAGCGGATTTTCGGACATTGTTTCCTATGTAAGGCTCTTTGCCGTGGGAATGGCCACTGCTGCGGTTGCAGCCAGTTTCAACAATATGATTTTACCGGAAGGAATGACAGGTATGGGTATTGTGAACTTAATCATGGCGGCCATTGCCTTGCTGTTGGGGCATGGGTTGAACATTGCCCTGGCTTTGATGGCCGTCATGGTTCATGGTATCCGGTTGAACATGTTGGAGTTTGCGGGACATCTGGGAGTCCAATTCTCAGGTGAGGCCTATAAACCCTTTAAACTCATTTCCCCGGAAAACAGCTATAAGAACAAAACAACAATGTCCATTCAAACAGGATAAAAAACAAAATCAATAAAATTCTAGATTATGGTAGGTATGGCAATTTTGACAACAACGGTAACAGGACTTGGTGATATGGGAATGTCATTGAGCATTGCTTCAATTGGATCTGCAATAGGGACGGGAATAGCCGGTATGGCCGCTATAGGAGCCTGGAAAAAAATGATTACCAACGGACAAAAGGCGGCAACGGCCCTGCTTATTTTTGTAGGGGCCCCACTTTCACAGGTCATTTATGGTATGATCCTCAAAAATGCGATTGCAGATGCCAACCTCGCACCGGACTCCTATCTTTGGCAAATTATCATTGGACTTGTGGCCGGGGCAGCTATGGCAGGTTCTGCCATATTTCAAGGGAAGACCGGAGCTCGAGCCTGTGATGCCATTGCTTCCGGTGCCAACGATACGGCCAAGTACATTATGATCATTGGTATTGTGGAAACGGTTGCCCTTTTTGTAATGATATTTACAATGACCGGACTGCCGACTGGATAACTCCTTGCAAACAGCCACACTTTACAAATCCAAACGCTGATGTCCAGACGGTAAAATGTCATGTTTTATTTGGTGTACACCCTTTACATTTGGACCATAAAATGGATGTGTTGAAACCCTTCTACTATGAAAATATTGGTAATAGAAGACAATGTGGAACTGCTACGGGACATCAAAGGTTTTCTGGAGGAGGAAGGGAACATCTGTGAAATAGCGCCCAACTATAAGAGTGCCCATGATAAAATAGGGTTCTTTCCCTATGATATTTTAGTTGTTGACATTACCCTTCCGGATGGCAATGGTCTGGATATCATAAGTGAGGTAAAAAAAGAAAGTATTGATGCCGGTATTATTATAATTTCTGCGAAAAACGCAGTGGGGGATAGAATCCATGGCTTGGAAATTGGTGCGGACGATTATTTGACCAAACCTTTTTATCTGGCGGAACTCAACGCACGGATCAAAGCCCTTTACCGAAGAAAAGTCTACAATGGCAGTACGGAAATCCTTTTCAACGAAATCAGAATTAAACCGGACAGCCATGAAGTTTTTATCCATGACCGTATTTTGAACCTTACCAAAAAGGAATTTGACATCATCCACTTTTTTGTGGTCAATAGACATCGTCTCCTGACCAAAGAGGCCATTGCAGAACACCTTTGGGGGGATGACATTGAAATGGCGGACTCTTACAAATTCATCTACACCCATCTGGCCAATCTTAGGAAAAAAATTGCCGAATTGGGCGGGAACGACTATATTCAATCCATCTACAGTGTTGGATACAAATTCACGGATCGCGAATGAACCTCGTCAGAAAGACCAATACGTACTATCTCCTATTTCTGGCCCTTATTTTTCCAGTCATGCTTTCCATGGATTATTACCTTATTCAATATTTGGTGAACGGTGAGGTAGAGGAACTCCTCTTACACGAGCGGGAACGTATCGATTTCCATCTTAAGGAAGAAGGTGCACTGCCCACTTCCAATTATTTGTTTCAAACCGTTCCTGTAAAAGAAGGTTCAACGTTCGATGAAGTATTCAGGGATACTTTATTGTATGAAGCCTATGCCGACAAAAATATCCCTTATCGCATCTACACGTTCAAATCGTCCATAAATTCCCAGCCCGTAAAAATCTCCCTCAAACACATTCTATTGGAAATCAATGAGCTTATATGGACGCTTTTTGTAACCACCAGTTTTATTATCGTATTGCTGGCCCTCGGGTTTTACTTCATCAATCGTAAAATATATAAATGGGCATGGAACCCTTTCTTCAAGAACCTCGCAAAACTCAAACAGTATGATGTGACCAAAAAGGAACCCATCCACCTTAAAAGCTCCAATATCATAGAGTTCGAAGAGCTGAACCATGTGATTACGGACTTGATACATCAAGTAAAGAAAGACTTTCAGAACCTCAAGGAATTCAACGAAAACATTTCGCATGAAGTGCAGACTCCCTTGGCCATTATCCGAAACAAGGTGGTCTTGCTTTTGGAAAGCAAAAATCTTGATGAAAAGGAACTTCAACGAATGCAAGCTATTTATCAAGAAACCAATAAGCTCTCAAAAATAGGAAAATCACTCACCTTAATTTCGAGGATAGAAAATCAGGAATTTAAACGATTGGATAGCGTGGATGTCCATACCATTATAGGGAACATTCTCAGTCATATGGAGGAGATCATCAACTTTAAACATCTTACCGTATCCACGGAGCTGAATCCCGTGACCATAGAATGTGATCATATATTGGCCGATATCCTGCTCACCAATCTTATCAAAAATGCCGTGCAGCACAACAAGGAGGGTGGGGTGATAAAAATGGTTTTGAACGAGGAGAAATTTGAAATTATCAATACCGGCGAGATTTCCGAAATAGCCACAGAAAAACTGTTCAACCGGTTTCAAAAAGGCAGCTCGGTAAAAGAATCCCTGGGACTGGGCTTGGCCATCAATCAAAAAATATGTGAAATCTATGGATTTCAACTGGATTATCAACGCAAGGATAAAATACACACGTTTTCTTTGTTCTTTAAAAGGAACAAGGAGTGATAAACACAATAACAATTAGGCAAATCAATTAATACACACAAATACCGTATGGAAAAGAAAACACTTGAGCTGGAAGGGCTTCTAAAGATAAGGACGGATTTTAACTATCTCGTTTCCACCTTTAAAGAGATGCTGTATTCGCTTGGAGAGGACGACATAGCCGCAATGATCCCCTCCGAAAGTAACCCATCATCTTTAAATCATTCCAAGGTCTCCAATGGAAAGCTTGCACAAGCCATTGGAATTTCCTTTGAGTTGCTCAATTTGGTGGAAGAAAATGCAGCCACCCAATTCCGGCGAAAAACGGAAACCCAATTTGGATTGGAAAACATCCGTGGGTCATGGGGGGAGACCTTAAAACTTTGGAAAACATCGGGACTCAAAGAGCAAGAAATAGTGGATTTGTTGTCCAAAGTAAATGTAATGCCCGTGTTAACTGCGCATCCCACGGAAGCCAAGCGGTTGACCGTATTGGATATTCACCGTGAACTATATGTACTGCTGGTAAAAAACGAAAACCCGGTTTGGTCGGTTTCTGAACGGGAAGTCATTAAACAAGAAATTAAAAGTGTACTGGAACGTTGGTGGCGCACAGGTGAAATTTATCTCCAAAAACCCAGATTGGAAGACGAACGCAGCAATGTAATGCACTATTTCGTCAACGTATTTCCCGAAGCCTTGCACCTCACGGACCAGCGTTTGCTCGATGCTTGGAAATACACTGGATTTTCTTCGGAACTGCTTAAATGGCCGGAACAGTTTCCCAATCTGCAATTTGGAAGCTGGGTAGGTGGTGATCGGGATGGGCATCCCTACGTTACCCCGGCTTTCACTGCCAATACCCTAAAACTTCATCGACAAGCTGCACTTAGGATAATGCGGAACGAATTGGTTCAATTGGCCCGAAAGCTCAGTTTTTCGGAATTCTTAAATGACATTCCAGCAAAGTTCCTTTCTGATTTAAAGGTACAGGCAAAAGCCCTTGGCAAAGACGGAGAAGAGGCCATGGAACGCAACCCTTCGGAACCCCTTCGGCAGTTTGTGAATTTGATGATCGTTCGTTTGGACAATACCATGGCAGAACGCTTCGAGCTGGGTGAGGACAGCTATTATGGGCGTCCCAACGCCCTTGCTGCTGATTTAAAGGAATTAAGGGCCCTCTTAATACACTTAAAGGCCGATCGTATAGCCACACAGCACCTATTTCCCCTGGAACGGTCATTGGCCTGCTTTGGCTTCCATTTGGCAAAGTTGGATATACGGCAGAACAGTGCTTATCATGAGAAGGCCATTGAACAAATACTAAAAGCCTCCGGCTTTGAAGATGCGAACTATTCGAGTTGGGATGAGGAAAAAAGGTTGTCCTTTATCAACGAAGAACTACAGAATAACCGGCCATTTTTGGTAACGGATACCCCCTGCGGATTGGAGGCGGATAATGTACTTGGGTATTTTAGGGAGGTAAAACAATATGTTGATCGGTATGGGGCAGATGGTATTGGTTCCGTGATCGTTAGTATGACCCGTAGTTTGAGCGACCTGCTTGTTGTTTTTCTATTCTTGCGCGAAGTGGGCCTCAAAGAAGCCCGACTTCCAGTGGTGCCACTTCTGGAAACCATTGACGATTTGGTGGAAGGCCCAAGTATCCTGGAGGCTTTTTTGACCCATCCCATTGTGAAAGAGCAACGTGAAGGTAAAACGTCGTTTGTGCAAGAAGTGATGTTGGGGTACAGTGACAGTAATAAGGACGGTGGAATATTGACCAGTCGATGGAACATATACAAGGCAGAAGAAAGACTGACACAGGTAGGTGACCGTCATGACGTTAAGCTTCGTTTTTTCCACGGAAGGGGCGGAACCATTAGCAGGGGCGGAGGTAAAATCCATCGCTTTTTGGAAAGTATGCCCCCAGGATCCATGAGTGGGCATATAAAGATGACCGTACAGGGCGAGACCATTGCAAATCAGTTTGCGAATCGTGTGAACGCCGGTTACAATTTGGAGATGTTTATTTCAGGGACTGCCCGGCAGGCAATGCTCTCTTCGGACAACCGAAAAGAACAAAAATTGTATGACATCATGGACCGTCTTGTAACCATGGCACGCAGTAAGTACAGGGAATTGCTTGACCATCCCAAGTTTATTGAATTCTATAGCAAGGCCACCCCTATAGATGTATTGGAACAAAGCAAGATTGGTTCCAGACCGGCACGAAGAACTGGTCAGCGGTCCCTCAACGACCTTCGTTCCATACCTTGGGTGTTCAGTTGGAACCAATCGCGATTTAACCTTACTGGATGGTTTGGGACCGGTGAGGCTTTTGGCCAGTTCAAAGAGCAGCATACGGAGGATTTCGAATTCTTAAAAACTGCGGCCCGGGAATGGCCATTCCTGAAATACGGCTTAATTCAAATCGAGACCAATCTTTTGAATTCGGATACGGAAATCATGAAAATTTTTGCCGATCAGGTAGCTGATGCCAATACGAGAAAGGAACTCATGAAGCTTATCCTAACCGATTATGATACTTGCTTAAAACAGATTGAAAATCTCATGGGTTCATCTGTTGAAGATCGAAGAATCTCGAGATTGGAAAACAACAGATTGAGGAAAGAGGCCCTGGGTATACTCCATGAAATACAAATGGAATCGCTCATAAAATGGCGTAAGCTAAAGGAAAGTGACTCACAGGAAGCCAATGAACTATTGCTCATGCTTCTGTTATTGGTCAATACCTTATCCGGCGGATTGAAAAACACAGGGTGATACATGATGTAGCTATTTGGGAATTGTTACCCATTGGTTCTTCCCAAATGTAAATGGTTATCATAAGCAGCGTACTCAAATTTCCTTGAGTACGCTTTGTTTATTGGTTGGCCTCAAACACCTGAATTTCGGAAACGCCCAATCTTTATCCTGGAATCCATGCCGTGGACATATCGGCTATTCCATCCGTTATGGTAAACTTCACCCATTTTATCTTTTTTGCCGGGAACCTAATCTCCGTAGGGGTTTGAGCACTATTGGAGGGGGTGGAATACATCCATTCCATGGAACCATCGCCGAACACAAAATACCCTTCTTTGGTCCATCTGTCCCCGGTAGGACTGTCATATATTCGTATCCTGTCCATTGTTTTTTCTTCATCCCACTCCAATTTTAGCATGGCCCCTTTGCCTTCATTGGAAATCCATTCGAACGCCTTTTGTTTGTTATCCATATCTTCTATGCCGTCAAACAGCCTCGGGCCTACTCTCTTCTTCAAATGAGGTCGCCCAGACTTTTGCCATAGGGGCTATGCTCTTTAAATCCTGCTTTACCTCCTCAAAAGGTTCACCTTTTAAAATAAAGGCAAGTTCATGCATGGATGCCGCATAACGATTTTGATGGGAATTGATGTTTCATTCTGTTTTAAAGGTTTCCGTAGGTGACCAATCGCTCCAATTTAGGTATTGATCGCGATAACGGACCCTCCAAAAGTACTGGGTACTTTTCTCCAATCTTTTGGTCGGTTCATCCGTGAGGTCATCATCTTGTTGTCTATTCTCCTTGTAATACCAGTTTTCATATTGTTTCCAACTATCCAATACCAATGTTTCAAAAGAAGAATCCGTACTTACCTGCCAATGTGAAGCCGCATGAAAAGCGCCTTCAAAATCACTTTTGAATGGCTTCGCCTTAAGCAAAGTCCCCGTTATTTCAACCACTTTACCATTGGCAGGTGATAAGGCGTCCGGGGTATTTGGTTTTTTTTCTTTTTTAAAAATTGTGATGCTATCCGTTGGCAGATTGTTTCTGAACATTGCTTCGTTGCCCCTGCTTACCCGTTTTATGGTCATTTTTGCGTTTTGCGGATCGGCATTGTCAACCTCAACCATGACAAAACCATAATCATCATCACTAAAGGTAAATTCATCATAATCACGACCTTCAAACTCGCCCCAGTTGTCAATGGCCCCCCCAGCTGTGGCAACGTTGACCCAAAGATGTTTATGGTCCCGTGACTGTCCCCTGGAATACGCATGGGTATGACCAAAGAAATGCAGGCTGGGCTTACCGGTCCTTGTGGTGAATTCCTCCAACATTTTTACCACTTTTCCCGTTGATTCGCTTTCCCCTGGCAACCAAAGTTCCGATTTATGGGGATGGTGCAATTGGGCAAAAACAAAATCAATTTTTTGATTTTTAGCGGTTTTGTCCAATACTTCTGTAAGCCACTCCCTTTGTTCCCTTAAATCGTCATAACCTTCATTGGAATCTAATCCGATGATTCGAATATTGCCATAATCTTTGTACCACCAATGTTCGGCATAGGCAGGGTCACCATTTTCCGGTAAGCTGAAATATTTAAAATAATACAATGAATTACGTTCGTGATTGCCCAAAACAGGATACACCGGAACTTGGGCGAAGAGGCCTTCCGCCGGATTAAAAAAGTGTTCTTTCCATTGGTGATATTTGCTTCCATTTTCAACCAAGTCCCCCGGTATCATGACCAACGCCAGGTTGTCCTGAATTTCCCCACCATAATGTGATTTCAAAAATGGCAGTATCCCCTCATTGACAATCTCCCCGAACTTCCCCGGATAGTTCCGATCATACTGCATATCACTCATTGCCAACAGATTGAATGATTCGTTGTCTTCGGCAAAAGGAGGTGTCTGAAATTGAAAAACCTCCGAAACGGCATTTGCCGTTCGTACCCTATAGTAGTATTCCGTAAACCGCTTTAAACCTGTTAGCTGTACTTCATGGATTCTTGAAGCACCGTAATTGACCGCATAGGATTTCCCTGATGTCTTTTTACCCAATTTTGGGGTTGGTCCCCACTCCACTATACTTTCCCCTCCCTGATTGGTTTCCCAAAGAACTTTGATATGGGTTGGTTCGGCATCCTGTAGATACGGGCGAATTAAAAATTCTGTCTTTTGTTGGGCCTGTATTGTTAGCGACATAAACGTCAAAAGGAAGATTGTTTTTTTCATTAGGCAATGGTATTTGTTCTTAAAAACGATTCATTTAAAATGGAAAGTCCAGTTTGCAGTTGCTCCCGAGAAATGGTCAAGGCTGGGGACAACTGCAACACATTTCCCTTAGAGACTTTAAAACTTAACCCATTTTTGAGGCAACGGTACATGATCTCCTCAGCTTCTTGGACGGCTTTTTCTTTGGTTGACCTATCGGTAACCAGTTCCACTCCCCAAAGAAGACCCATACCACGAACATCACCAATAAGTTTATATTTCTTCTGAAAACGCTTCAGGGCCAAGCACATAAAGGTTTCGTCCTGCGCGACTTTTTTCAGGAGGTTTTCCCCTTCAATGATTTCGAGCATGGTGAGCCCCGCCATAGCTCCCAAAGGACTCTTCTCATGGGTGTAATGGCCAAGGGAGATGTGTTGAAATTTATTGTATTCAGAACGGGTCACAACCGCCGCTTGTGGAAAGATTCCACCACCAAGTCCCTTACCCAAACATAAAATATCGGGTTCAATTTCAAAATGTTCAAATGCATACATTTTACCCGTTCTACCAAAAGCAATCGGAATTTCGTCCAAAATCAATAGTATCCCATGTTTATCACATAATTTTCGGGCCTCTTGCCAAAAGGTTTTGGAGGGTATCTGTACATCGGTATTGCGAATGGTCTCTGCCAAAAACGCTCCTATTTGGTTGTCCTTGGTCAATATATACTCTAAATATTCCAATGCTTTGGACTCATTGCCCTCAAAAATTCCCCGGTAGGTTATGGGGGGTGGAATACGTTCGGCCCATGTGGCGATGGGTCCCATATGGTCCATAAAAATGGCTTCACCGCCCACACTGGCCACATCCAACGACGCCCCATGAAACGAATCCCAGAACGATATCACCTTGTGTTTATTGGTTACTGCCCTGGCCAATTTCAATGCAATGCCTATTGCCGAACTGCCATTCGGGGTCAATAACAACTTGTTGAGCGCATTGGGCAAAGTAGCCAATAGCTTTTCGGCAAACTGGACGACCACCTCATTGGTGTACCTACGGGTGGAAAAAGTCAGGTTTTGGAGCTGATCTACCAGACGACCCACCATTTTTGGATGTGAAAACCCTATTTGGTGCACATTGTTGCCGTGAAAATCCAGGTATTTTTTACCCTCCAAATTGTGAATATAAGCCCCTTGGCAATGCTCCAGGGCATCCAGACAAGGAGTGGATAATGCTTGGTGTACAAAACAATTGGCATCCCGACGCAACAATTCTCGGGTTGCCGGTGCCAGTTGTTCCTCCCACCATTTTTTCCTGGCTTCAGAAAGGTTGATATCGCCTTCCACCAACCGCTGCACTTCTTTTTTTTGGTTATCACCATTCATAGTTCCATTTTGAAAATACCCGTTTATTTAATGGATTTCACATCCTTCCTTCCGAAACCCTGCTTTTGGGTGGTTCGCCCCATGTTCAACCTCCATCCTTCTTTTTGCTTCGGGCGTCGGCACAACGTTGTCCAAATGCTTCTGACATAGGATCAAAATCAGTTATCCTATCCACCAGGAATGCACTTGGATCGGCATAAAGTTCTTGCCCCAATACCATTTCCGAAATCATTCTGCCAATACCTCCCGAACCGGCCACGCCAGCGCCGGAACACCCCGCCGCCACATAAAAACCCTTGGCCACATTGGGCAACTCACCAAAGGTGTAATATCCATCCGGGGTATAGGTAGAAATACCGGTAATACAGTTTTCAATGCCCAGCTCTTCGAACCCAGGAAAAAAAGAAGCAAAATCCTGACCATGCTCCATAATAATATCCCATTGGTCCTCAGGATTTCCCAAAAATTCGGAATTGGGCGCTTTTTCCAGCTCGTCGGGATGAAAGTGCGGACTGTTCTCTTCCCTTAGGCCGAAGAGCAGTCCACCAGCTTCTGGTCGTGAATAGGCCATGGCATCGGGCATCGAGACCATGGGCTGGTCTTTTGGAAATAGGTTTTCGTTCTTTTCCGTAATCCAGTAAATGCTTCGTACCGGGGCCATAGGTATGGGTACATTGACCTGTAACGAAAGCTGATTGGCCCAAGCACCGGCAGCATCTACAACAATAGGCGTCTCAATAGTGCCCTTATTGGTCTTTATAGCAGTCATTGTCTTGTTTTGTCGCACAAGTTCCAACACTTCGGTATTTTGTATTACCAAGGCTCCTTCTTTTTTTGCCGCTTCCGCAAACACTTTGGCCAACACATAGGCGTCCACAAAAGCATCGTGCTCGAAAAACAAGGTTCGAACCGCTTTTTCAGCATTGTACCATGGTAGTTTTTCCTGAAGCTGTTCGATATCCAGTTCTTGATAGGGCACTTGGTGCCTATCGGCAATTTCCCTTAGCTGGTCCAAAGTTCGTGATGTGGTTTGGGAGGCTGCTATATGTAAGGTTCCTACGGTCTGTTTTCCTACGGACTCACCTGTAAGGTTCTCTATCTCATCAATATTGTCATAAGTTTCCTTTATCAGGGGTACCATAGCCTCTTTGTGACGTATTGAGGTCATTAGGGAAGCGGCTTTGGACGTATTACCCGTTCCTACTTGATTCCGATCTACCAACATTACGTCCCTTACACCCCTTTTTGCCAAATGCCATGCCGTAGCCGCCCCAATGGTTCCGGCTCCTATGACCACCGCCCCTGCTTTTTTGGTTTCAATATCCATAGCACTGTTCAATTGGCTTTTGTATAAAGTTTATTGGACGGTATGATCTGTTTGGGCACGTTTGGCCCCTTATAGCGCACATCCAAATGGTAACCGCCCCCGCCATTGTAGAACTCCACCCTTATGAGGTGCTTCCCCTTTTCCAGGTCCAGGCTTCCGCTTCGTTCGAGCACACCGTGATTACCATCGTTATCAGCAAGAAGTAAGCCATTGACATACAATTTACTACCATCATCACTATTGATAAAGAAAGTATACTTGCCCGAGTAATCTATTTCTAGGTGACTTTCCATCACCAAGGCCACCTGTTCTTTCCTTGCCGTGTTTCCCAAAATTCCGACATGTGAGAAATCATCCACTTTTCCTTTGAAAACAGGACTTAGCACTTTGAATTCAGGCAAGCGTTCCATTTTATCGCCATGAAAGACCTCGTACATCACAGGAGCAGGTTTGGTTTCAGGGATAAGTCTGAAATTACCTTCCGAGACCGTACTTTGGCTTTCGTTTTCCATAAAGACAGCTGCCTTGACAACCGTTGTCCGACCAAGATAAAACGATAGTCCATACACTTCGCTTTCAACGGTCGGTTCAGTGGCATCCAAAGTAAAATGAATGGTGCCATCATTATTGGGGTTTTGCATTTCTACCTTAGCGGAGTCTGCCCTGAACACACCCCCCGCAGGGGTAAAATGACCAGTGCTGGGCAAAATCCGGGGAGCCGATATCATTTCCTTTTTTTTATACCTTATTACAGGCTTTTCATTTCCAATGAAAGCCCCTTTTACCGGTCTGCCGATCCATGACTGCGGTTGTTCCAAACCTGCAGCATAAGCTACGGTCGATGCATTATCAAACTGGTAGACCGTTTCCTCGATGGTATAGCCTTTTTTGATACCTGCGCCATAAAGTATAAAGGGGACGGTCATTTCCGCAGGGCTTTCGCCCCCATGACCATAGCCCAATCCACCATGGTCAGAAGCCACAATGAACATGGTCTTTTCAAAAATTCCGACTTCCTTGGTGGCGTCCACAATTTCCGATATCAAGGAATCTGCCTTTGCTACCGAGGTGTAGTATCCAGAACTGCCATGCCCCATGCTGTGCCCGGCATGATCAACATGATCTAAGTGTACAAAGGTGAAATTTGGACGATGTTCTTTAATGTAGGCCACGGCATCGGTGGTAGTGCCATCTTCGTGGTCGCCGTTAATGTCAAAAGCAACATCGGTCTTTTCAAAGAGTCGGCCAAAGTCGTCCCAGTCATAAATAGCGCCCACATGGGCTTCCGGCGTCTGATCTTTGTACAGGGTGAAAATTGTTGGGAAAGTTCCTTCTTCGGTCACAACTACCGGAGGTAATTTGTGGTCATGCTTTTGCCAGGCATTGGAGGTGATACCATGATGCTCCGTATCTGCCCCCATTAACATACTGGCCCAATTGGGACTTGAACTTGATGGGAACACCGAACGGGCGTACATTGTAGCTGCGCCGTTGACAATCATGGTATCCAGCATCGGGGTCTCAGCTTTTTGGATCCCATCCGGACTCATACCATCTACCCCGATAACAATTATGTGTTCAATTTTGTGAAGTTCGGTGGTGTTCTTAGATGAACAAGACCATAGGAATAAAATTCCTATGGTCGTTGCCATACCTACTTGAAAAAAATGCTTAAACACTGTTCTTTTTAATTTTCCCACCATCCTTTAGTATTAATGTCATCACCTCCAAATCTTGAAACTGCCGCTTGATAATTGTCCCCATTCAATGTTTGTTCGGAATCCGGGTATAAAAACCTTACGGGAACCCTATCTGCATTGGTGTTGTTGGGACCAGGAACGATTGCGGACGGAAAGCCAGTCCTTCTGAAATCATACCAACCTTCCAGGCCAACCAAAAAAGAGGCCAACCACTTCTGTGTAATTATAGTCTCCAATTCCCCATCATACGCCACACCTGGCTGGGTCAAATACGACGGAACATCTTGATCTACACCCCAATATTCAAAGGACAGGCGAACACCTTCATTATAAAAAACCTCCGCATCCCCACCGCTCAGCAACCCTCTTTGGAGGGCTTCGGCAAAGATAAAGTGCACCTCGGCAGCCTGAATTATTGCCGCTTTTACGGAATTTGGACTATCGTAAAAGAAAGCTTGGTTCAAACGGGAAACATTACTTGCCCCACCATTGAAAGTGGAGGCTGCATCTTCACTTAACCCATTTGGTAAACCTACAAAAAGTGTTGGATCGTCCTCCGGGTTATCGGTAGGTTGAAACCATGCTTCAAGACGGCCATCATTAAACTGCTTTAAAGTTGCCTCACTGGTCTCGCTCATGCGATGTTCGTCAAAACCACCAATTCGTCCTGTACTAATTGGCCATGAATCAATTTGGGTGGAAGCTGGATAGACCATAGCCGCATTGTCCTCATTGGTGGCGATAAAAATACCGGAATCCAAAATTGAGGCCATCTCTATGGAAACAAATCCCCCTTCAAGTCTATTCGATGCGCGCATCAAATAACGCAAGCGAAGTGAGTTGGCAAATTTTCGCCATTTCTCAATATCACCCCCATATAAAACATCTCCTCCCAATATTGGTTGACCCAATGCCAATTGGGCCTCTGCCGTACCCAAATCGGTCAAAATACCTTCGTAGATGTCTTCCTGTGTATCATAAGCCGGGGTAAAATTCCCTTCAATACCGCTAATTGCCTCAGAAAATGGCACATCACCATAATTATCGGTAAGGTTTGCAAATACGTACGCCCTAAGCGTAAGTGCGATACCTTCGTAACTGGTATTTCTACTTTCTTCGGCCCTGGCATTTTCAAGGATGATATTTATTTCCGGAAGTATGCCATAGTAGGTGTTCCAAAGACCTGACTCCGATCCCCAACTATACCGATCAAAACCGGTAAAGTTGATTTTAGCGGTCAATTGTGCCACGATATTTCCCCTGTCCCATCCGCTGGCATCAGCTGCAGTGGTCGCCAAAGTGGAAATGACGGTTGACAACAACAAATCTGAACTGACCACTTCTGGCTCGTTCGGGTTGGTGTTGATTTCCTCAAAATCTTCCGTACAGCCAAACAAGGTCAGAAAGGCAACTGCACCAATTGTTATATACTTTTTCATTTTCTTAATCCTATACTATTTAGAAAGTTACGTTTATATTAAATCCATAGCTTCTGGAGCTTGGTAAGGCCATGTCCTCCACCCCGGGAACAACGGTACCTCCATTGAACGAGATGGTCTCGGGGTCAAAATGGGGGTTCTCGGTCCAAAGGGCAAGGTTTCTGCCCACAAGGGCAATGTTCAACGATCGTATAAAAGTGTCCTTCAACAAATTTTGCGGAAAGCTATATCCCAGCTTTACTTCCCTCAATTTAAGGAAGCTGGCATCGAACATACCGATCTCCTCATTGCCGCGGTTGTATCTCCACCAGTAATAATCACGACCGCTCAAGGTAACATCATTAGGTCTATAGGAACCATCGGCATTTTGAATGACCCCTTCTGAAACAATACCGGTTTCACGGCCAACTGCCGTAAAATCCATTAAACCTGAAGTGCCACCGATCAATACGGTCCGTGACATGATCACCCCACCTTGTCTCCAATCAAACAGAAACCCAAGGTTAAAGTTTTTATAGGAAAAATTGTTTTGCCAGCCCAAGGTGAAATCTGGATTGTAATTCCCCAGTTTTTTGAGGTTTGGATCCCGTAACGAAAAACCGTTTTCGTCATGGACCACTTGACCGAAGAACTCACTATCAGGGTCATCCACGGTTACCAAACCCGTACCATAAACATCGCCCATTCTGCCACCTACCCTAGCTTGAACGCTCAAGTAGTTATTGGACATCTCGTAGGTATTGATTCCATCGGTCAATTCCTTTACCTCCCCACGCGCACTGGTAAAGTTCATTGATGTGTCCCAACTGAAATTATCCGTTCGGATTGGATTGGCATTCAAAACAATCTCAATACCTTGATTTTGAATTTCACCTGCATTTATAATTCTGGAATTGAATCCTGAAGTATTGGCAACGGGTAAAGTTAGGATTTGGTTCCTGGTGATTGAGTTGTAATAGGTAATATCCAACCCCAATCGATTGCCAAAAAATCGAATGTCCGCCCCTACCTCAATGGAATTGGCCTCTTCTGGTTTTAAGTTTTCGTTTCTAAGCACGCTCGAAGCACTTACCCTTTGAAAGTTTCCAAAGGGTTCGTTAAACCCAAAAGTGTTCCTGAGCGCATAGGGATCGGTATCGTTACCAACTCTTGCCCAACCGCCACGCAGCTTTAAGAAAGTGAAGGCTTGGGGTAGTTGAAACATGTCCGATAAAATGGCACTCAGACCTACTGAAGGATAGAAATAAGAGTTATTATCAGCAGGGAGTGTACTTGACCAGTCATTTCTCCCCGTAACATCCAGGAACAACATGTTCTTGTAGGACAGATTGGCAAAGGCATACAGGGAATTTATTTTTCGTTCATCATTAAATTGGGTCTTCGCCAATGGTTCGGCAGCATTCTGGAAATTGTAGATGCCCGGAACCGATAAGGAATTGGCACTTATCCTTTTGTACCTGTTCTCCTCCTTCCTAATGTTACCCCCAAGGGACGCCCCAATTGTAAAATCCCCATCGATCTCTTTATTATAGGTCAACAGGAAATCAGTGTTCTGTTCCTTAAAGAAAATATCATCTTCCCTATATTGGCCACGCGCAAAACGTTGGGTACTGTATGCCCGTCTTCCGGTTCTAAGTTCACTAAAATAATCAATCCCCGTCCTGACCATTAAGGATAGGTCCTTGGTAAGGTTGATATCGGCCCTTGCATTACCAAAAATTCGATGCTTGTCAAACCCATTGGTATTTTCAAACATGGTAAAGAAAGGGTTATCATGCCAGTTGTAGTTGTAATTGAACTGTTGCCTACCTTCCAATCCTGGTTGCCAGTAGTCACGAAGCGAGTCCATATTGATCTGACGCCCGAACCAAACCCATAGGTACATAATGTTTTCTGTACCGTAGGAGTTGTTCGGTCTGTTGTTGCTACTACTGTTGACGTAGTTAATGGATGATGAGACCCTTAACCAATCCGCAAGGTTGTAAGCTCCACTCAGCGCATAGGTCTTCCTGTTAAAATCCGTGTTTGGAAGTATCCCTTCATTATCCAAATTGGTGAGGGACAACCTAAAATTACCTTGTTCGTTACCTCCGGTCAATGAAAGGTTGGTGGTTAATGTCCTTCCCGTTTCAAAGAATCCATCTTCAATATTGCCGGGGTTTGCCACCCATGGAGTGGCAACAATCTCATCGGCAAATGTCCCATCGGGATTTCGGGGCCTTACTGCAAAGTCCCCCGCCCTAAAACCGCTAGTGGTAGGGCTGTCATGCTGGGCAATCAATTGGCCATTTAAAGCAGGGCCCCAACTTTCATCAATATTATCATTGATACCACCACCAAAACCATCGCCAAATGCAAATTCACCCCCTGCACCTTGACCGTATTGGTTCTGGTATTTTGGGATTCTCAGGGCATCTTCAAAGGTGATATTTTGTGTAAAGCTAATTCCCAAACCTTGCGTTCTTGAACCCGATTTGGTAGTCACCAAAACCACGCCATTCAAACCCCGAGATCCATACAGGGCGGTTGCATTGGGACCTTTAAGAATGGAGATTGATTCGATATCATCAGGATTAATGTCCGCTGCTCCATTTCCAAAATCGGTCTCCAGGTTACCTTCTGCCCTGTTGCTGATGGTCCTATTGGTAATAGGGATACCGTCAACAACAAAAAGGGGCGAATTGTTCCCGGGTATCAATGATCCTTCACCCCGGATCACTATTCTAGAAGTTGAACCAACTCCCGATCCACCACCTGTTACTTGAACACCCGCAACACGACCGGCCAATGAATTGGTCACGTTGGTCTCGCGGGCAGTAACAAGATTTTCGTTCTTTACTTCTTGAACGGAATATCCCAACCTTTTCTTTTCCCGTTCAATCCCAAGTGCCGTAACCACAACCTCATCAAGGTTTTGGGCATCCGGTACAAGTTGAATGGTTGCATTTGATTGATTTGCTACATCAAATTCCTTTGTGAGATAACCCACATAAGATACCAAAAGAATTTCCGAACCGTCCGAAAGTTCAATTTCAAAATTGCCATCAAAATCCGTGGCAACACCGGTGCTGCTACCTTTAATGACAACCGAAGCTCCGGGCAATGGTACGTTGCTTTCGTCAACTACCGTTCCCGTAAAAGTTTTTTGTGCCAACCCGACAAAGCCTACCAAACCCGTAAACAATGCGAGCACTAATGTTCTCTTCATTTGTTGAGTATTTGTAAAATTTGGTTAATTATTTATAAACAAATATCATCCAAGAAATTCAAGGCAGGCTTCTATTGATATTAAAAAAAATGTAGCTTTAGGTTAAGCTATCGAACCAAAAGTTATCTTAATATTATTTACAAATATTCAACAATTATGATATCTTGCAGAAAATGAAAAGGTTATTATTTTACTGTTTAACAATGAATTACTAATCATTAAACGATTTTAAGAACCAAAAAGAATATTACTAAAAGTAAAGTGTCAAAAAAATCATAACCATTATGGAAGACTACCTTGTTGGGATAGGAAAACGAATAAAAGCGATCAGAAAGAACAATCAAAACACCATAAGTGATATTGCCATGAAAGCTGGGGTCACCTCTGGGTTAATTTCCAGGATTGAAAATGGAAGGACCATTCCCTCCCTACCCGTTTTTTTGAAGATTGTTGACGCATTGAACATAGAGTTACGGGATTTCTTTGATGGCATGCCGCATACCAATGGGGCAAACTTTTTAGTGGCAAGAAAAGATGAAAGCACTTTAATTGAAAAAGAAGATGAAGCCATTGGCTTTACCTACAATTACCTTTTTGGAAAGTCCCTGAACTCCGTTGGTTTCCAAAGCGTGCTGTTAGAGGTACAACCCGGCTCAAAACGGGATAAGGTTACTACCGATGCCTTTGAATTTAAATATGTGTTGAGTGGCGAATGCCATTATATTATTGATGACCAAGAAGTACTACTATATGAAGGTGATTCCATCTTTTTTGATGGCAGAATCCCCCATGTACCCGTAAATAAGGGAAAAGTGACCTCCAAAATGCTGGTCATCTATTTCTTTATTTGATCAAAGTACTTCTTTGAGCGCGGACAAATTGTCCAAAATTAAGCTGGGTTCGGCGGTCTGCAATTGCTCGCGTGTCTGTGCTCCAGTCAATACACCGACAGTTAATCCACAATTGGCATTTTTGCCTTCCTCGATGTCTACGACAGAATCACCGGCTTTGAGCACTTTTGAAGCATCCTCTATTGCAAACTTTTTCATGGCAAGTTGAATCATCTCCGCGGATGGCCTTCCAACTTTCACATCATCTGCAGTTATTACATCATCTATATGTTCCCCTATTTGCCATTCCAGTTTTTGAAGTAGTTTTTGCGCCGTCCTTTGGTCATAACCCGTGTTTAAAACCACTTTTATCCCTTTGCCCCTAAGATGCTTAAAGAGTTCCTCCACACCCTCGTAGCTGGTAACGTCCATATTGTCATACGCCAATTTTAGATCTTCCCTGAATTTTTTAAATATTTCATCTATCAATTTCGAATCAACTTTATTGAGGCTAATTAGGTCAATGATATGTGCAATTGCATTTCTTTTTTCCTTACCAGCGCCGTGTTCCAAAACCATCTCAAGTGATACATCGTATCCAGCATCCTTCAAGGATTTCTGAACTGTCTTATAAACAACATTGTTTTCATTGACCGTTGTTCCGGCCATATCAAAAACGGCCAATTTAATTCCATTCATTATTTCTTGATTAATTAAGTATGGTAGCAATATTTTTTTTTGAAAAGCCCGCACTTCCCGTCATCCCCTTTCCTCCTATCCCTGTAATGATATGAATATCCGCATCAATGGTTTTTTGGAAAATATCCTGGGTTTTACATTGTGCATACATGCCATACCATTTTTTCTGTATTTCGTACGTAGGTAATTTAAAAATCCTTTTAGCCTCTTCAAGTATAAAGTTATCGATATCCATATCAATATCGAAACTCAGCTCATCTATGTTTTTGGCATCGGCATATTCGTGGGAATCCCCTATAATAATGGAACCATCAAAGGCTTGCTTGAACAGGATATGCACTCCCCATTTTTTGTGCAGCGCATCTTCAGGTTCCTTGGATTTTATTTGTACGTAGGAAGGACATTCCTTAAATGCCTCATACCTTCTTATGGACCACCCTGTTAAAATTGAGCCTTTAAGTTCAAAATTCTGTTGCGGCTTGGTTTTCATCATCTGAAGTTTGGACACCTCCAAATCGCTTTTCCAAAACAGTTCAGGATAAAGGTTCTTAAAATCGGATCCATTGCAAATAATTACTTTTGATGCTTTTAGCCGTTCATTTGCGGTGTTACTTACTTCCACCATATCATCTTTTTTGACACAATCGATCACCAAAAAATTGGTTTTAAAAGTTAGGCCCAAAGCTTCGACCATATACTGTTGCAATCTATGGATCATTGTCCTTGGCTCCACGGTAACCTCTTCCGGAAAAAATAGCCCAGCGGTCACATAATTACTTTTAAGGCCGGGATACTTTTGAAGACATTCCTTTTTGGTAAGCATTTTTGAGGTATATCCATTGGTGTTGTTCAAACTTCTCAATTCAATCAACAACTGTTCTTCATCGTCATCCGATGCCAAATAAACAGTGCCCTCCTGACGGACCGAAATATCAAATTGCGATTGGATCTCCTTGTAAATGCGAAGACTTTCCCTTCCTAATTTTTGCCATTTGGAATTCATTCCCGACGGAACAACTTGACCAAAATTTTGCGTGGTTGCCCCCCTGGGCATCCGATCCTTTTCCAACAGACAAACCTTATATCCCTTTAAAAGGGCATGGTAGGCGTGGAAAGTACCTAAAATTCCACCTCCAATAACAATGACATCAAATTTTTGTTCCATGAATCAAGTTGTTTTCCAAATGCATCATCCTGTGCTTATTCTTTAAATGGATATAGGAAACAATGGTTATTAGGGTTCCTACAATGGCCACAACATAAGTGCCATAGACAAAAAAGTTCAACCAAGAGAGTGATGCCTGTCCAAAATTTTTATAGAGCAGGACCAAAATACTTCCCGCATAACCGAATGCATCCGCGATATAAATCAAAAAACCGGAATTGCCCTTAATCCTGAACGCAGCAATGAAACGGTCAAAGAAGAGACAATTGAAGGGAACATAGCAGATATACAATCCAAAACCCGTGCTTACCATCCATATAAAAGGATTTAAAAGCCCTAGTTGAAAAAATAGGGTCGAAAATGCCAAGACAACCGTTCCCAATAACAGCAGTAAGTGATAGGTGAACAGTGCCCTTAAATTGTTTTTTATGTAAAAAACCAATCCAATGATCATTAAAACGACCGCGGCAATGATAATTTCAGAAGTGGAATACACCGAAACATCACCTTTATAACCAACACTATCCCATAGTTCCCTGGCAAAATTGTCCCTGAAATCCCGGAAAGCGGTCAACAGCGTATAGAAAAAGACCAAAATGAATAGGGCAAAAAAGTATTGCTTCACCAAGTTTTTTCTATCGTTTTTGGTCATGGGAATTCGTTCTACCCTTAAGTTTTTATCCTCTGCGTTTGGAAGGGGAACCTTGCCCAACCACCAACCAAATAACAATAGGGGCCCCACAAAGAGCAAACCGGTAACCGCGGGCATTAAAAACTCATTAACCCCCCAATGATCCATTACAAAAAGACCTACGGATTTAACCACCCCGCTTGAAATGATAAAACTTGAGGACAAGACCACTCCCAATATATCCGTGAACTTTCTTCCTTCCAAAAAGGAAAAGACAATTCCCCAAATCATTCCTAAGGGCAATCCGTTAAAAAATAGAAACGGAATATTATAAGGTTTAGGCACGATGGCAAAAAGCACCAATGCCAATTCTGCCGACAAAATCAATACAAAAAGGTAAAATAGCCTTTTGGAAGATCGCAGCTCAGAAATAAACTTAATCCCAATAAATTTTGACAACGCATATCCCAAAACCTGGGAAATTACCAATAGGATCTTATAATCGATACCCCAAAAAGCAAAGCCTTCAAACGTTCCTACAGTAAATGGCTTTCTAAAAGCGTACATGCAAAAATAAGTTCCAAATGCTGCCAAGGATGCATGCAGAACAAAAGTGATGTTGGTACGTCTTTTAATAGAAGTCATTTGTATTTTTTTACTAATATTAAAAATACTATCCAAAAAACATACTTTTTTTGAATATATATAAACTTTTAAAGGTTATCTAATTGTTAGGAAACATTAAGGACCTGTTTAAGGATTTGTGATTGGAATTGTTACAGGACATTTTAGCGCAGAACGAGGCACGACATAGCGAAAGCTACGGGCGAACCGGGGGGATGGAAAGGCATTACCGCAGTTGGTAACAATGTGCCATACAAACCAGCCGGCGGGCCCGGTAAACCGGCTTACCATTGAAGGTTCTGGACCCAAAGCCATTAAATTACTTTTCTGGGAACAATGCCCCTACTATTTTATTAAATATTTCGGTGTTCCCGTACATACCGCGAAAACTATTTGACTGAGGCCCATACGCAAAAAGGGGTACTGGAATCCCTGTATGATCGACCGTAAGAAAATCCACTTGCACGGTACCACTCCCCATATCACCACCCACAATGCCAAGGCCGGAAGTTTCATGATCTGCGGTTACTATTACCAATGTGTTTTTGGAAGCATCGGCGAAACGTAGGGCCTCCGCAATGGCAAGATCAAAATCCAGCATTTCCCGAATGATCTTTCCAATATTGTTTTCATGGCCCCCGCTGTCTATTTGAGCACCTTCAATCATCAAAAAAAAGGGTTCTTTCCTTTTATCCAAAACCTCCAGGGCCTTTTTTACATTTTTAAATAGATCACCCTTTCTTCCTTCTTTCAAAGGTGGCGTTATAGGTTCATCCAAATATATGGCGGTAGGCTGTTCAAAATCGTGAAGTTGTTCCAGTACCTGGGTCTTAAACTTCTTTTGGATCGTGGTTTCTTGGGATTGTCCCCCAGCAATAAAAAAATCAAGTTCGCTATTGCCCAAATCCCTTAAAATTCCCCGCTTATCGTCCCGTTCGGTCCTATGCGCATAGAAAGCGGCTGGCGTGGCCCCATAGATCTTATCGGTCGTTATAATGGCCGTATTGAAACCTTTCCCGCTGGTAAGCTCAACCAAACTTTGCAGTCTTCCGCCATTGGGGTCAACACCAATTGCCCGATTGTCCGTTTTTGAACCTGTGGCCATTGCCGTTGCACCTGCGGCTGAATCCGTGATCAGATCGTCATAAGCCGCAGTTGTCACCAAGCCAATATCCTTAATCCCCTTCACGGTAAGTTCGCCATGATTGGCAATCATGGATGCAGCTATTTGGGCGAGGCCGTTCCCATCGCCTATCATTAGTATCACATTTTTGGGTTTGGCTTTTTTTGGGATACCATACTCCGGCAAATAGGTCGCTATTGGTGTTTTTTGTCGGTACGTATTACCATCCATTTGGTTTAGAAAGGGCACAGCGCGTTCCGGTCTATCCGTATTGATATAATCCACCCCCAGTTGGGCCAAGCGGGCCCAGGCCGTTTTAGTATCCGATGTTGCCCAAAATCTAAAAGGCTTATTAAAACTATGGACTTTTTTAACGATTCGCCTTACTGCTTCCCATTCAGATTCCACCAGACGTCCATAACCATTCCAAACCGAATACCTTCTAAAGTCAAGACTGATGAGTGCTACTTTTTCCAAGGGTATTACATCGAGGTTACTCAAATCCTGATGATCGAACAGGATAAAACCAGGGTATTTTCCATAATCGTCCGGTTTGGGTCGATTACCGGAAACCACAAAACGAATTTTATCACTGTCCAGGAGAGTGGGATACTTTTCTAAGACCTCGATCAATTTGTCCAAGGTCGTATACGCTTCGGACTTTATGTCCACAAGCAACTGTAATTCCCTTAGGTCATTGGATGTCGCCAAGGCCTCCAGTTTATCCAAATAAAGCTTCTCCAAGGTTTTTGTTGAAACTATTTCGTGTTCTTCATGTGCCACGTAAAGGGATGCCCCCTTTAAAAAAATATCCACTTCAATGGAAGCGGCCCCACTGACATAGGCTTTCCAAAATGGAAATTGCTGTTGGTAGTCGTTATGGGAATGTACCTTGTAGGTAGTTTTTTCCTGTTTTACCGTATGCTGGGCATAGGTACAAAGTGACAGTACAAAAAATAGTATGGCGAATGGTTTCATTGTACCCGTATTGCTATTTGGTCCGTTTTTTTTTCCCATTAAAGTCTTTTTTGTCCATTGGTGTTAGCCGATCTTTGGCCAAATCCAAATGAAAATTTATAGCGGGGTCGCCATTCCATTGTAAAAATGAAAATCGCATAAATCACCATTGAAAGGAACAAATAAAAGGGTGGCAAACCTTATCACGGCACCACCCTTTTAGACAAACTAACTTAAACTAACTGCTAACTGTTAAACGCATTAATATCCAGGATTCTGCTCTAAAAAGCCATCAATTCCCGACGCGGCATCCACAGCACTTTGTGGAATGGGGAACAACCTTTTGTTGACATCCGTATTGGTTTTCTCCGTCCAGGAATCTTCGTATTTTCCAAAACGGATTTGATCCCCACGCCTAAAACCTTCCCAATACAACTCAAAGCCACGTTCACGGAAAAGGATGTCCAAATCCAGGGAAGTCAACGCCTCTGGGGTCTGCTCCGGACGGGCAGTCCTTGATGTCCGTACGGCATTGACATCGGCCAAAGCACCGGCTGCATCCCCATTTCTCAGTTTGGCTTCGGCACGCATGAGATAAATCTCGGCCAAACGCATCAAGACCAAATCCACACTACTAAAATCATTTCCGTCAGGAGAGGTCCGACTAAATTGGTATTTGGAACAGCGGTAGCCTTTGTTGTGCAGGGAACCTTCATTGGTAAAATCAATATCAAAGGTATGGTTTACATAAGCCACATCGCGATCTGGACCACTTCCCCGGGTCAGCTGGACTGGATAAATCCGTACCTGACCCCCATCACAGGTCAAAAAGGCACCATCGTCACCCTTTCGGGGGCCCCATTGAATTCCCCGTAGAATACCCCTATCCATTTCAAAATCATCCGGATCGATGCAATAAAAGCTGTTTTCAGTTTCTGTGGCAATCAGTTTTTCACGATTTTCAAAGTCTTGCAATTGCGCATCGGGAATTAGGGTATTCCGTTGGTAGAATCGTGCATCGGCCTCAGCAGGATCGGTAGCGCCGTAGGCATCGAACCAGGTCTGTACAAAATCCGAGGTAAAGGCAGGTCCGTCCGTACCATCGGCCCTTGGGGATTCCGGTCTTGGAAACATATCCCCCGCTATGGACCAATAGGCCCATCTGCTGTGTTCATCTTCCAGTTGACCCCGTTGGTCCAATGCAAAAATGAGTTCTGGGTTACTGTTGTTGTCATCGTTGAACAGGTCAAAGTACTCGGGCGATAAGGCAAAGTTTCCGGAATTGATGATATTATCGGTGTACCTAATGACTTCGTCCATATCCGCTGCGGAGAAATTTGGTGTTCCATAGGGATCACGGTATACCGCCGCATTAAGATGTAACCTGGCCAAAAGCCCCCAAACCGCCGCTTGGGTCATTCTGCCGGGGCCCCTAGTGGCATTGATGACATCCACAACGGCCAATAGCTCACTTTCAATATAGTCCACGGCGTCCTGGCCCCGTAACACTTCGGATAGTTCTGCGGAGGACTCTTTTCTAAGTACAACTCCCCAACTGTCCAACAACAATATATTCAGGTAAGCCCTCAAGGCCCTCATTTCGTGCAATGCCCCTTGGGCTTCATTATCCCCGTTTTCCGCCAGTGGTTCCAAGACCTCAATGGCCGCCAAGGTCCTGGATATATTTATGGTCACCTCGTTCCAGCTATCGCCAATGAGGTCATTGGTAGGTGTCATGGTATGGGCATGGGTAGCGATAAACTTTCCACCATCAAACCAGTCGGTTCCGCCACGGAAGGGCAGGATACCCTCATCTGCAGCCAGCAGTTGCAAGCCAAAATAGCGTGTGTGCAGCCAAACCCGGGAAACATATCCATAAGCAGGGGCAATGGACCCGCTAACAAGTTCCGCTTGGCCCCCAAATTCGGATTCGTCCAAACGTTCTTCCTCTAAATCCGTACAGTTCCAATGTAACAGGGGGCAAAAAGCCAAGATTGCGATTAAGATTCTATTTTTCATTTTTATACAATTTTTATTAAAACGATACATTTAGGCCCAACAGCAAGGTTCTGGGCGCGGGATAGGTAAAACGATCGATTCCAAACGTCTGGATTCCATCCACATTGTTCCCGGTATTGATTTCGGGATCAAAACCGGAATAATCGGTAATCACGAATAGGTTCTGTCCCGTCAACGTAAAACGAATATTGTTCACCCATTCGTCCAATCCTATTAATTGAGGGTTCAAGGTGTAGCCCAAGGTGGCATTGTTCAATCGTAAAAAGTCGCCATCTTCCAGATAACGGGTGGATACCTCGTTGGAATTGCTGAGATCCTCATTGGGAAATTGAATCGCAAAATCGGTAGTGTTCAAGCTTCTACTTAGTTGACTATTGGAAAAGATGGTCATGGCCGTATGGTTATAAATCTTATTACCGGCAACCCCATTAAAATTGATGCCCAAATCAAAATTTCGATAATTGAAATTGAGGTAAAAGGCATAGATAATGTCCGGTAGTGCGCTGCCAGCGGCAATCCGGTCATTGTCCAAGGATTGGCCATCCCCGTTCACATCCCTAAATTCATTTAAGCCATCGTCCCCTATCCCTATGAATTCTTTCATAAAGAAGGTTCCTGCGGGTTCCCCGTTGATATACCCATTGATCGTAGCACCTGTTTGACCGGCTCCTACGGCACCACCTGTGGTCAAGACGGCAAATGGGGAGTTTTCTATTTTATTATCGGTATAGGCGATATTGCCCCCAACATTAAAAATGAAGTCCTCGCCAAAACTTCCCCTGTAATCCAGGGAAAACTCAAGCCCATTATTGATGATTTCCAAATCCGGGACATTGGTCCAGATTCGCTCCGTAGGTTGTATGGGATCGGTCCGGTTGGCAAATAAAACGACGTCCGTGACCACTTTGTTGAAATAGTCCAGCGCACCTGTGATCTTGTTGCCAAAAAGGCCAAAGTCCAAACCAATGTTGGTTTGGGTGGACACTTCCCATTGAAGATCCGGAAATGCGGTACGTACCGGTACGGTGCCAAAAGGATAATCGTCCAAGGTGACTTCGTCACCATCAAGGGGATAGGTATCATCATCGTCCCTGGAGTCCACAAAGCTCGCCAAGCTTACATTGCTCGGAATCCCATCCTGATTGCCCGCCTGACCCCAGCTTGCCCGCAACTTTAAATTGCTGAACAACGTACTATTGGCCATGAAATCTTCGTTGCTGATGTTCCAACCCAGTGCCACGGAAGGGAAATACCCATATTTGTTGTTTTCCCCAAAGCGGGAGGAACCATCGGCCCGCATAGTCGCCGTAAACAAGTATTTGTTGGCATAGGAATAGTTGACCCTTCCAAAAAAGGACTGCAGTTCATTTTCAAATGCCCGGGCATCCAATCTAGTGGGCAAATCTTCCGTACTGATCTGGTCTTGGAACCGAGGTTCGATCCCATTATCGGCAAAACCATCCAGTTCAAAGGTTTTTTGCTCCAATCTCGTTTCCTGATAGGAATGTGCGGCCAGTACAGTGATATTGTGCTTGTCCTTATTAAGGGTATAGGTCAATGTATTTTCAACAAGGGTATTGGTGTTTACGGTCGCCGTAGTATTTAAAAAACCGTCTTCAAAATCTTCCAATCGCGCAAATGGAAGTCGTTGTACATCCCGATTGGTTGAAGCATAATCCACACCCAGATTTAATTTGTAGACCAGTCCCTTAACGATTTCAATGGAAGGGGAAATATTGGCCAAAATACGATTGGTATTGGCCTCATCCATAAAAATTCGACTGCGCTGGACAGGATTTATACGTTCTTCCAAGAAGGTGGGTTCCCCATCGGTAAAAACCGGTATGGTAGGATTCAATTCGAGCATGTCCCTTGCTATGGCCCGATCATCTGGCCGTTCATTTACCGTTCTTGAGGCCGTTAGGTTCAAATCCACATTAAAACGTCCCTTGAGTGCCTTTTGGTTCAAGTTTACACGGCCTGAATATCGTGTTAATGAACTATTGTCAAAAACACCTTCCTGATCGTCCACCCCTACGGATACGAAATAAGAGGACTTTTCGGCAACACCTCCACTCATGGAGAAATTGACGTTATTGGAAATACCTGTCCTGGTCAGTTCGTCCTGCCAATCGGTATTGCCTCCAAAATCTTCCAATAAACCGCCCACGGCAACCACCTGCTCCCTAAATTCATTGGCACTGAAAACATCCATGGGGTTGGCAATGGTAGAAAAGGCAGTGGATACCGACAAATTCATTTCCGTTTTACCTGCTTTCCCTTTTTTTGTGGTAATCACTACAACACCATTCGCGGCCCTTGCTCCATAAATTGCTGTGGCCGAAGCATCTTTCAGAATATCTATGGACTCAATATCCTGCGGATTAATAAAGTTCAGGGGATTGGCATTGGCGGCCACTCCTATTCCGGAGTTATCAATGATAAAGCCGTCTACCACAAAAAGTGGGGTAGTACCGGCACGTAGACTTCCCACACCCCGGATAATAATGTTCTGAGCCGCTCCGGGTTCACCACTTACATTGGTGACGTTGACACCGGCCACTTTGCCCTGCAACAATTGTCCAGGGTTGGCTACGACGCCCTTGTTGAAGTTTTCACTTTTTACGGAACCAATGGCCCCGGTTACATCCGATTTGCGTTGCACACCATACCCTACAACGACCACATCGTCCAATTGGGTGGCATCCTGAACCAATTGCACGGACAGCGTGGATAGTCCTTGTACTGAAATATCCTGGGTGGTATATCCTATATAGGAAATCTCAAGAATCGCATCATCGGCAACATCAATGGTAAAATTCCCATCAAAATCGGTCGTTGTTCCGTTCAGGGTTCCTTTTTCAAGGACCGAAGCACCTGGCAATGGTACCCCATCCAAATCGGTAACTTTGCCCGTTACCGTTTTAAAAGCTATTTCGACAACACTAATTATGGGGGATTTTGGTCTTACATCTATTGATATGGTTTCATTGATTCTTCTAAAAATAAGATTGGCATCCTTTGCCATTAGCTCTAAAATGGAACGTAGCGAAACATTTTGATACGCAATATCATAGGTGTTTTCCAATTTTTTCACTTTTCGGTCATATACAAAGGTGAAGTCGGTCTGCGATTCGATCTCATTTAATACTTCTATGACCGTAGCATCCTTTACGGATAGGTCTACTTTAAAATTTTCCAGTTTTTGCCCTCTGGCGTCGGCTGCAAGTGCGGGGTTCAAAAGCGCCAGGAGTATTAGAAAGCAAAATACGTTGAATGTCAACTTAATGAATTGTTTAATCGTTAGCGAATTCATAATTTCACATAATGTTTGATGGTTGTAATTAGTTATAATCGTTGGACTGTAGGCAGTCTGTTGTCGCTCGCCAAAGTGTTACGGACTGCCTCTTTTTTTTACACTACTCTTTATCTCATATGCTTTTTTTTGGTTTGGGTTATGCTTTAATCGTTACAACTTCCTTTGATCAGAATCTTATTGTCCCCCATATATTCGTATCCCATGCCCTTTTTAACATGTTTAATACTTTCCAATACCGTGGCCAAGGTTTGATTGTCATAGGTCGCCGTGATATGGCAGTGTTTTAGTTTTTCATTTTCAAAAACGAAGCTGACACCATACCATCTTTCAAGAATCTCAGCGGTCTCGGCCAAAGTGGCATCGTTGATATGGATAATTCCATTTTTCCAATCGATATAGGGATTTATTTCCACTTGAAAAGTGCTCAGGGTCTTATTCAAATGGTTAAAAACAGCCTGTTGGTTTGGACTAATAAAGACGGTACTATCTGCAGAGGCAATCTTCACTTTTCCCGTGGCCAAGGTAACGGCCACTTCCTCTTTATCGGGATACGCATTGATGTTAAAGGAGGTTCCCAACACTGTGGTGGTGATATCCCCCAATCTTATCACAAAAGGTTTGTCCCTGTTTTTGACCACATCGAAAAAAGCTTCGCCCATAAGTTCAACTTCCCTGGAATTCCCCTCAAAACGTTCTGGAAAACACAAGGTACTTCCCGAATTCAGAACAACTTTGGTCCCATCGGCCAAGGTTACGTTCAATTTTTGGCCCCATTTGGTGTGCTCTACAATTTCGGCCATGGGTTCCTGTTGGACATAGCTATGCGACCAATTGTAGGCCACAAAACCAAGACTTATGATCAATGCCCATGAAGCGGCAATCCGTAACCATTTTAGGGATTTCGTTTTACCTCTTTTATGGATGATATGGGAAAGGTTTTGTTTTACTCTGGCTTTGTGGATCTCACTATTGAAATTGACTTTTTTGTTTTTTGATAAAAGAATACCATCAAATTGCTCCAGAAGTTTCTCTTCCCCTTCTGTTATTGTTCCATTAAGGTATTTCTCCATTAATCCTTTAATGTCGTTTTCCGTCATTGTACGTGTCTTACATTAACAAGTACCAAAAGCACTCAGCAACGCACACGGAAAAATGAAGGCTTAATAGTATCTTAAAGATTGGCGGTTTTTGTTAACCTTAACATAAAAAAGGGTGGCTATAGAAAAGAAAAAAGCCTCACCGTGGTCAAGTCCTTTCGAAGCTTGCGAAGTGCCAAGGATATTTGGTTTTCAACGGAGCGCTGTGAAATATTGAGTTTCTTGGCAATCTCGCCATTGCTGAAATTATTGATGCGGCTTAATTTAAATACCTCTTGACATCTTTTTGGTAAGCTTTCGATGGTGCCATTTATTCGTCTGGACAACTCGATGCTATCTTCATGCTGCTCTACGTCCGGGACAACGAAAATCGAGTGGGCCGCTTCAAGCTGGGTTTCATTAAATTTTTTGTCCCGAAAATAATTGTAGCAACGATAGCGTATGGCTTTATAGAGATAGGCCTTAATATCATGGACATCCAATTCCTGTTTTCGTTGCCAATAATCTGCCCATACATCCTGGACCAAGTCTTTGGCTATATGGTCATCCATAAGCATTGATGCAGCATACCCCATCATTGGCCCCCATAATAGGTCAATTAGGGCATTAAATGATTTCTCATCCGAGTTTTTAATACCCTCAGCCAAAAATCCTACGGCAACCTTAGCATTATCTTCCATCTCAATTACATACAAATAACATAAATAATTGAGTACCCCCATATTATAATATTGTAAACTTTCCAGGGCATTAAGAAAAAGGGATCTACGATACCTGATCACTTTTGGCAATTTGTTATTCCTGATAAATATCATAAAATGAACACATTGGTTTCCATAATTTTAATGACATCCCTACGTCTTCTCTCAGGTACCTGTCGTTAATTAAAAGTTTTACCATGCACGTAAATCAAAGTAAAATCAAGTTCGAGCAAGCCGACCAATACCTTGAAGCTGCCCAAAGCGAATTGTACCGACCCGTTGAAGATGTGGTTCCTTATATGGTATGTAGAAGCGCTCGCCATGCCATATCCCATTATTTACAGGGGTATCTGTTAAAACACGGCATTGAATCCACCGAAGGGGCCTCCTTAAAGAACTTACTGGAAAAATGCCGAACAATTGAGAGTACGTTCAATAGTCTCGATTTAAGTCCTATAACATTTAACAGGGATGATGAATACAGTGCAGAATTCCACGAGATGAAAAACTGTATTGAATTAGCCACCGTTGTGAAACAATTGGTTCGTAAAACAGGCCCTGTCAGTGAAAACAAATCCATGAAATAGTACACCGTTAATTCCCGCGTTATGAGCAAGTCAGTATTGCAGAAAATAGCCCAACCCAAAAAATCAACAACAACCAAAGGCACCAAATCCTCCAAGCACAAATACCCCGGTAAACCCGTTGCCATGGATGGAAATTCGGCCGCGATCATGTGTGAACGTGAATCCACGGATGCCGCTGGGGCCTATCCTATCACACCTTCGACCCAAATGGGGGAATTTTGGGCCGATGCCGCTGCCAAGGGACATCTCAATATTTCGGACAAACCATTGATATTCATTGAACCGGAAGGTGAGCATGCGGCGGCGGCAGTAACCGCAGGCTTGTCGATGACCGGTTTACGTGCATCCAACTTTTCATCCGGTCAGGGCATCGCTTATATGCACGAATCGCTCTATGCAGCCGTAGGAAAACGCCTGACCTATGTTTTGAATATTGGCTCACGGGCCATGACCAAATCGACCTTGAACGTACATGCAGGACATGATGATTACCATGCTGTGGACGACACCGGTTTTTTCCAAATGTTTGCAAAAAAAGCACAGCATGTTGCCGACCTCAATATTATTGCGCATCGCATTGCTGAATTGGCACTTACCCCCGGTATTATTGCCCAGGACGGTTTTTTGACAACCCATTTAATCGAATCATTTCTTTTACCAGAGCGCGAATTGATCAAGGAATATTTGGGAAGACCTGATGATATCATCGAAACGCCAACACCTGCGCAACGTATTATTTATGGCGAAACACGTCGTCGCATTCCGGAGTTGTGGGATGTCGATAACCCCGTAATGGCGGGTATTGTGCAGAACCAGGATTCCTACATGCAGAGCGTGGCCGCACAACGCCCATTTTTCTTCGATCATATCCAAGAATTGACAGACCGGGCATTTGAAGAATATTACGAACTCACGGGCAGGCGTTACCAACGGGTGATGACCTATAGGGCGGACGACGCCGACTACCTGATTTTAGGTCAGGGAAGCTTAGTGCCCAGTGCGGAGGTTGTTGTGGATTACCTGAGGGAAACACGGGGAATAAAAGTAGGGGTGGTGGACCTGGTGATGTTCCGTCCCTTCCCCGCAGATCTACTCGGAAAAATAGTAAAAGGCAAAAAAGCGGTCACCATATTGGAACGTCTGGATCAACCATTGGCCGTAGATTCCCCAATCACTCGGGAAATCCGGTCCGTTTTGAACAAATGTGTCGAAAATGGCATCAATAAAAAACAGCTTCCCTATCCTGAATTGACATCGTATACCCTATCCGATATGCCTGCAATTTATTCAGGTTCATTTGGTCTGGGAAGTCGCGACCTGCAACCGGAAGGGCTCATCGGAGCCGTGGAAAATATGTTGCCGGATGGAAAACACAAAAAAAAGTTCTATCTATCCATCGATTTTATCCGGGAGACCCCACACTCCCCAAAACAAAAGGCCTATCAGGAAACCATAGTGGAATCCTATCCGCACGTTAAGGATTTGGCCATTAGAGGTTCGGAAAACCCAAACCTCATGCCAAAGGATGCCATTACCGTCCGTTTCCACTCCGTTGGGGGTTGGGGAGCCATAACCACAGGTAAGAATATGGCGATGACCTTGTACGAGTTACTGGGGTATCACATTAAAGCGAATCCAAAATACGGTTCGGAAAAAAAAGGACAGCCGACCACATACTATCTCGCAGCAGCTCCCGAACCCATTCGGGTCAATTGTGAATATTTCTTTGTCGATGTTGTTTTATCTCCCGACCCCAATGTATTTAAACATACCAACGCACTGGCGGGATTGAAAAAAGGGGGCAGTTTCATCATTCAAAGCGATAAGAAAACACCGGATGAGGTGTGGGCAGAGATTCCCGAACGCTATCAAAAGGTAATTATCGATAAGGAAATCTCCCTATTTTATATCGATGGATTTAAAATTGCAAGGGAAGAAGCCACCGATCCCGAATTGCAGTTGCGCATGCAGGGAATTGCCTTCCAGGGTGCCTTTTTCTCAGCTTCCCCACTTCTGGAAAAATCCGGATTATCAGACGAAAAATTGTTAAAAGCCATTGAAGACCAATTACAGCAAAAATTCGGTTCCAAGGGGCAACGTGTTGTTGATGATAATATGCGTGTGGTAAAACGCGGCTTTGATGAAGTGCATGAAATTACCAATAAGGTATTGGGTGCTGGACACCAAGACAAGTCGGGCAGTAATGGCCAGGCCGTCCCAGCCATTCCAAGCATAATGAAAAGGATTCCACAGAGTGAATCACAGCTAAGTGACATTCATCGTTTTTGGGAACAAACCGGTAATTTCTATTTAAGGGGCATGGGAAATGATAACCTTACCGACCCCTTCATAGGCCTGAGCGTAATGCCAGCCGTTTCTTCGGTATTCCGAGATATGACGGGAATACGCTTTGAACACCCGGAATGGGTTCCCAACAACTGTACGGCCTGTGGGGACTGTTATACGGTTTGTCCGGACACGGCCATACCCGGACTTGTAAGTGAAGTGTCCGACGTTTTCGATACCATCGTAAAACGCGTTAAAAGGAATCACGGAAAACTTGAGCATTTGCCCAGGGCCGTCCGTAAAATGGAAGGACATGTGAGACAACTGTTTTCTACCTCAAAAAATGGGGCAACGGTCAATGATTTTATTCAACATGCCATTGATATGACCATTGACGAATACGACAATGGTACAGAACTGGCCAAGGAATTTGATTGGTTCAAAGAGGAATTGGGTGAGTTTAACTTCGCCTTGACCAGGCCCTATTTTGACTTGCATGAGAAAAAACAGGAAAACAGTGGAGGTTTATTCAGCATCACCATTAACCCGAATACCTGTAAAGGTTGTATGGAATGTGTTGCGGTTTGCGACGATGAAGCCCTAATTACGGTACCACAGACCGAAGGTTCCATTGCCAAGCTCAACAAAGAGTGGGATTTGTGGATGGACCTACCAAATACACCGCAAAAATTCAATCGTGTCGATGATCTTGAAGAAAAAATCGGACCGTTGGAAACCATTTTATTGAATAAGGATGCTTATCTGAATTTTGCCAGTGGTGATGGAGCCTGTTTGGGTTGCTCCGAGAAATCCGTGGTGCATTTGTTCATTGCCACAGTGGAGTCGCTCATGCAACCACGTATTGAAAAACACATGGCATATCTAGAGGAATTGACGGACAAACTGGAAAAACATATCCAGGTGAAGTTGATGAACCCTGTGGATTTGACCGATTCGGATACCATGTCCAAAATTGTTTCGGAAATGCAGAACTCCGATCTAACCATGGCGGAGATTACCCGAAGGTTGGAATCCGAACATGGAGGGGAACCCATTGATCAGGAATGGCTCCGCAATGTGACCCAACTCCTGGCCAAATTGAAGAAATTGAAATGGAAGTACACCAATGGTACTACAGGTAAAGGTCGCTCCAATATGGGAATGCTCAACTCAACGGGATGTACCTCCGTTTGGGGCAGTACCTGGCCTTTTAACCCGTATCCATTCCCATGGGCCAACCATCTGTTCCAGGATTCCCCTTCTATGGCCATGGGCGTTTTTGAAGGGCATATGTCCAAAATGGCCGAGGGCTTTAAGGCCATACGTATGGCGGAATTGGAGCTTGAGGGAAAATACGATGCAACCGAACATGACGATTTCTTCACTTATTTCACCTGGCAACAGTTTACCGATGAAGAATGGTTGCTTTGTCCACCAGTGGTAGCACTTGGTGGGGACGGTGCCATGTACGATATCGGTTTCCAGAACCTCTCCCGCTTAATGGCCTCGGGAAAACCCATTAAGGTGATTATTGTGGATACCCAGGTATACTCCAATACAGGAGGTCAGGCCTGTACCTCCGGATTTATTGGTCAGGTTTCGGATATGGCAGAATACGGAAAGGTATGGAAGGGAAAAAGTGAACCGAGAAAGGAAATCGGTCTTATTGCCATGGCACATAGAAATACCTATGTCCTGCAAGCAACTCTGGCCAATACAAGCCAAATGATCGAAGGTTTCATCGATGGCCTAATGACCAAGCGGCCGGCTCTTTTTAATCTCTATACTACCTGCCAACCAGAGCACGGTGTGGGGGACGATATGGGCGTGCATCAGGCAAAGCTTGCCGTAGAATCGAGGGCATACCCCATATTCAAATACAATCCGGATCATGGAATAAAAGCGAAGGAAGCCTTTGATCTATCCGGTAATCCGGCCATGGATCGGCTATGGCCAACCTATGGCTTGAAGTATCTTGAATACGGACAGGAACGTACCATGGAATTACCGATGACCTTTGCGGACTTTGCCCTCACGGAAGCTCGATTTAGAAAACACTTTAGAAAAGTTCCCCGTAGTGCCTGGAATGAGAATATGGTGCTGCTGGCAGACTTTTTGGAATTGGAGGAAAGCGAGCGGGAAGGTAAGTTCCCTTTTATCTGGGCAGTGGATAGAAATCAAAAACTCAATCGGGTATTGGTAGCGAAACCAATTGTGGAGTCTTGTGAAGAACGACGGGACTTTTGGTTGATGTTGCGCGACCTTGCCGGAGTGGAAATGGAAAAACCCCAGGAAGAGGATCTGGAAGGTAGAATACGAAGCGAAGTGGTAGGAAATATTGCCCAAGGTCTGATGCAACTTGCCGGTGGCAATGGAGAAAGTATTGTGCAAATGGCCATGGGACAACCTGCCCCAACGGATGTGACCGTCGAGGAAGCGACACCAAGTGGGGACTATTTGGCCCCATGGTTGGAAACGGAGGAATGTACTTCATGTGACGAGTGCATAAAGCTCAACCCGAATATTTTTGCTTACAACGAAAACAACAAGGCATACATCAAAAATGCGAAAGCAGGACCTTATGAAGACCTGGTAAAAGCAGCCGAAAAATGTACCGCAGGTGTCATCCATCCGGGATTGCCCGCAGAACGATCGGCAAAGGACATTGAAAAATGGATAAGTAGGGCTGAAAAGTTCAATTAGTGTACACAGGGCATTATGGGATTTTTCAACTTTTATAAGGATACGTTCAAACACGGTATTCACCCCCCGGAAAGCAAGGATGAAACCAATGCCCTTCCCATCCGGCAATTTCCCTTTGCTCCTGTCATTATCCTGCCTATGGCACAACACATCGGTGCGCCGTCCGAAATTATTGTTCGCGAAGGGCAGGAAGTACGCAGGGGGGAACTGTTGGCCAAGGCAGGCGGTTATGTTTCCGTGCCCATGCACGCTCCGGTTTCCGGGATTATTCGAAAAATTGGAAATGTTCCGACCATCTCCGGTAAAATGTCCCCCGGTATTTTCCTCGAGGCATTTCCCTCCTCGACCCAAGAAGTGCTCGAAGGAAAACCAATCGATCCGGATACGGCGACCGCAGAAGAAATTCTGCAGGGAATTCAAGATGCCGGAATCGTAGGGCTGGGTGGAGCAGCGTTTCCTACCCATGTAAAGTTGAAAATCCCGGAAGGGAAAAAATGTGAGACCTTAATTCTAAATGGAATTGAATGCGAGCCCTATCTGACCACGGACCACCGTGTGATGTTGGAACAGGAAAAGGACATTTTTAAAGGAATTCATTATTTATTGAAAGCTACCGGAGCCCAAAACGCAATCATCGGTATAGAAGCGAACAAACAAGACGCCGCCGATCACTTGGCAAAGCATCTTCCAAAAGAATTACCGGTGTCCATAAAGGTCCTTCCCGTAAAATACCCGCAGGGGGCCGAGAAAATGTTGATCACCTCCCTCCTTCAAAAAGAAGTTCCATCAAAAAGCTTTCCCATTGAAGTAGGTGTGGTTGTAGTGAATGTTGCTACTGCGGCAGAGATTGGACGATTACTGCCCCATGGTCGTGGAATCCAGGAACGTGTGATCACCATTACCGGGCCCGGTGTTAAAAAGAAAGGAAATTACCTGATTCCGGTGGGCACACCCCTGCGTTTTGTATTGGAACACGTGGGTGTGGAGGAAGAAATTAGCGAGGTGTATATGGGTGGACCGATGATGGGCGTTGCGGTTTCCAACCTTGATATTTCCATTGTAAAGGGTACCTCGGGCATTTTGGTGTTTACAAGGAAAGATGTGAACCGATCATCCAAAACATATCCCTGTATCAAATGTGGGGCTTGTGTGGATGCCTGTCCAATTTTATTGAATCCATCCAAGCTAGGTATCCTGGCAAAATTTGAGGCTTATGATGAAATGGCTTCGGATTATCATTTGATGGATTGTTTTGAGTGCGGATCCTGCACCTATGTATGCCCATCGCATATTCCATTGGTGCAGTATTTCCGTTTGGCAAAAAGAGTGGTCCGAAAGCGGGAAGCCGAAAAAAAAGAGGAAAGCCATGCTTAAAAAAACCTTGGATATCAGCTCATCGCCTCACATCTATAAGGGGCGAAGTACGGATGACATTATGAAAAATGTGGTTTGGGCGTTGCTACCCGTAGTTTTTTTCGCTAGCTATTCCTTTGGGTTGAACGCACTACTGGTCATTTTTACGGCTACACTTGCCTGTGTATTGACGGAGCATTTTTTGTGTAAACTTTCAAAAAAAGAAACCACTGTCAATGATTATTCCGCTGTAATCACCGGTTTATTACTGGGCCTGACCTTACCCCCCAGTTTTCCATTATGGATGGCTTTTGTAGGTGGCGTAATTGGTATTGCCCTTGGCAAATACATATTCGGTGGATTGGGGTACAATGTATTCAACCCGGCGCTTGTGGCCCGGGCGGTTTTACAGGCAGCCTTCCCGGTTGCCATTACTACCTGGCATCCCGCTTTTCTACCCGATCGTTTTACCAACACTTCCGGGTCAATTTTTACCTGGCCCTTTATGCAACCCCAGTTTGATGCCGTTTCCGGGGCAACGCCGCTATCGGCTTTTAAGTTTGATGGAATCACGGCATCTACGACAGAATTGGCTTTTGGCCAGATCAGTGGCTCCACAGGCGAAACCTGCGCGGTCATCATTGCCTTGGGAGGTCTGTATTTAATTGCCCGAAATATGATGAGTTGGAGAATTCCGGTCGCCGTCCTATTGAGCGCATTTGTATTGAGTGGCACCCTTTACCTCATGGATAGTGCGTTGTATCCTTCACCCTTATTTATGTTGTTTTCCGGCGGACTGATGCTGGGAGCAGTTTTTATGGCTACGGATATGGTGTCTTCCCCCATTACGCCTGTCGGTTTGTGGATCTACGGTGGCATTATCGGTATTTTGACCATTGTCATCCGAATTTGGAGTGGTTTACCGGAAGGTGTGATGTACTCTATTTTGTTGGCCAATGCGATTTCGCCCCATATCGATACCCTAGTTAAACATCGGGTATACGGAACAACCAAAAAAATGAAAGCCACATGAGCAACGCTGCCAACATAAAAATGCAAAAACCTTCAGGTAGCCTAAAGATGTTACGGGCAATGTTGGCTATTGGGATGATAAGCGCCCTGCTGATCGTAATGGCTTTTGAATTGACCCTGCCCCGCGTACAGCGATTAAAGGCTGAAGCTTTGGAAAAGGCCATTTTTAAAGTGCTACCGGGAACTGTTCATACCGAAGCTTTCGGTATTGGCACAAACGGGGCGTTGTTTAAAATAGAAAATGGTGAAAAACCTGAAATGACCTGTTATGCAGGATATGATGAAAACGAAAAACTGGTGGGATATGCCGTTGAAGCCGCGGGCCAGGGCTATGCGGACATCATTAGAATACTATATGGCTACGACCCAAAAGCGCAAGTACTGATCGGATTTCAAGTTCTGGAAAGCAAGGAAACCCCGGGACTCGGGGATAAAATTGAAAAGGAGCAGCGATTTCTTGACAATTTTAGGGCACTGGATGTAAGCTTGACCAACGAGGGAATCCTAAAGAACACGGTAATCACGGTGAAGCAAGGGGAGAAACAAAACCCCTGGGAAATAGATGGAATTACTGGAGCCACGATTACGTCCAGGGCAATTGGGACCATTATTGGTGCCAGTACAACGGAAGTGGTTCCCATTCTATATAACAATTCCGGTCAAAAGGACCAGACTGTGCCCAATCAAAAACCAAGGGAAAGCAATGAGTAAGGAGAATTCCATATCAGGTCAAAAGGCCCCCACCACCGATGAATTCATCAAAGGATTGTGGCGGGACAATCCAGTATTTGTGCAGGTACTGGGCATGTGTCCCGTACTCGCCGTTTCAAATACAGCGGAAAATGCACTTGCCATGGGTTTAGCCACGGCTTTTGTCCTATTAATGTCAAATATCCTGGTATCCCTACTTCGGAATTTTGTTCCCAAACAAGTGCGTATTGCCTCCTACATTCTTATCATCGCCACCTTTGTTACCGTTACCGATTATGCCATCCAGGCCATCAGTGTGGAGTTGTACAAAAGTTTGGGCGCCTTCATCTCGCTCATTGTGGTAAACTGTTTGATCTTGAGTCGGGCGGAGGCATTTGCCTCGAAAAATACGGTCTGGAAATCCATTCTTGATGCGCTGGGGATGGGAGTGGGATTTACATTCGCCCTTTTTTGCCTGGGGGCCGTAAGGGAAATTCTTGGGAATGGATCAATTTTCAATTTCGTCATTTTTCCCGAAGGCTTTCAGAATTGGATTGTAATGATATTGCCGGCCGGTGGTTTTTTTACCCTTGCCGCCTGGCTACTCATAATTAATAAAATACAAACGCGAAAAGCAAAAACATGAATACGGAGTCGTTAGGAACCATTTTTCTCAATGCCTGTCTGGTCAACAACTTTGTTTTGGCTTATTTCCTTGGAATCTGTCCTTTTTTGGGCGTGTCGGGAAAGATAGGGACCGCCTCCAGAATGGGTGGTGCCGTTATGTTTGTGATGTTGATCAGCTCCATGTGTGCCTATGGCATTCACGCTGGTTTGGTGGCCATCAATGCCCCCTACCTTCAATTGATCAGTTATATTGTTGTGATTGCCTCTACCGTGCAGTTGGTCGAGATGTTCATCAAGAAAATGAGCCCAACATTATTTCGGTCCTTGGGGATTTTTCTGCCATTGATCACTACGAATTGTGCCATATTGGGTGTGGCATTATTTCAGACGAACAAAGGGTATGGATTTTTGGAAAGTGTAGTATATGCCCTGGGAGCAGGTGCGGGTTTTACCATAGCGCTGTTATTGATTGCCGGCCTAAGGGAACAATTGGACTTTGCCGATGTACCCAAAATTTCAAAGGGAACGGCATTGACCCTGTTTATCGCGGGTATTTTATCACTCTGTTTCATGGGCTTTGCAGGTTTGGGGGCCCAATAAGGAAAAGAATATGATTCGATCACTTGTCATAGGAATTGGTTTAATGCTGGGTTTAGTGCTGCTATGGACAGTGGTGCAAACCTTGTGGAAAAAAGCGTTTCGGGAGGAATACTTGGAGGAGGATGTATTGGCTGGCCGAAGAAGTTGCTCAAATTGTGGTTGTACCACCATTTGCAAGCAAAGGGAAGAACAAAGCAAGATTGGAAAAGTCTTGAATGTGGATAATCATTGAGTACTGATTATAAAAAATTGATAATACGAATAAAATAGTAACCATGGCACATTTATCAGATTTTGATATTGAAAAGCGGTACAAGGCTGTCGTTAAAAATACATCGCGACTAACGCCACCGGACACCGAGGAAGTACGTGAGATTGTACTTGAAGTAAAAGATCCGGAATTTGAATGCGAGGTAGACCAAAGCTTCGGCGTATTGACCAAGGCGACCGGGGATTTTGGAAACGAACTTCACCATAGGCTCTATAGTGTGGCCGATCTACCAAAACGCATCAAAGGAAATCCACAACTCACCATGTTGGTAAAGCGCTGCTCTTATGTGGATGATTTCAGTGGAGAAAAATACCCTGGAGTCGCCTCCAATTACCTATGCGATCGAAAAAAAGGTGATGAAATCACACTTACCGGCCCCTTTGCCTTGCCTTTTAAAGTTCCAGAGGACAAGACCGCCAATTTAATCCTAATTGGCATGGGCACCGGTATAGCGCCTTTCCGGGCCTTTATCAAACACATTTATAAAAATGTCAAGGACTGGGAGGGCAAAATCCGTTTGTTCTATGGTGCGCGCAGCGGTTTGGAATTGTTGTATTTAAATGACAAGGACGGCGACCTCACAAACTATTACGATGAAGCAACGTTCGAAGCTTTTCATGCTTTGAGCCCGAGGCCGCATTGGGCCGATCCCATTGCATTGGATAAGGCGCTAGAAGGACAGACCACCGAACTAAAGGAGTTGTTGGGAAGTTCCAACACCCATATTTATGTTGCCGGGTATGAAACCATCCATAACAAACTCAATAAGGCGTTCTCAACTATTTTGGGTTCAGAGGAAAAATGGCGACTCCGCAAGGCTGAATTGATTGCGGGAAGAAAATGGGCCGAAATTATTTATTAGCCCGAAAAAAGAAATTAAAAAGGAGTGATTTATGCTTTCAAATAAATTCGAGAAATAACATGTCCATCCTGGTTGCCATAGCCGCACTTGGAGGTTTAACCTTACTTCTTGCAGTACTATTGATTATTGCGAACAGGAAGCTCTATGTCTATGAAGATCCACGCATAGATACGGTTGAGGATATGCTGCCCCATGCCAATTGTGGGGCCTGTGGGTATCCTGGTTGCCGACCTTTTGCGGAGGCTTTGGTCCAACAAAAAGCCTTGCCCGGAAAGTGTACCGTTAGTTCGGACGAAGGCCGGCAATCCATAGCTGAGTTTCTGGGTGTCGATCTGGGTGCCGAAGAAAAAAAGGTCGCGCGTCTCGCTTGTGCCGGCGGTACGAATGTGGCCATCAATCGGGCGCAGTATGTGGGTATTCAAAGTTGCCAGGCCGCCGCACTGATATCCGGAGGGGGCAAAGGCTGTTTTTGGGGATGCCTTGGCCATGGCGATTGTGAAGTGGTCTGTGATTTTGATGCCATCACCATGAACAAACATGGCTTACCCGTTGTGGATGTGGAGAAATGTACGGCCTGTGGGGACTGTGTGGAAGCCTGTCCCAAAGATCTGTTTTCCCTACAGCCCATAAGTCACCGACTCTGGGTGGCCTGTAAAAATCTGGAACAGGGCGATGCCATCCTCGAAGACTGCCAAGTGGCCTGTACAGCCTGCGGTAAATGTGCCATGGATGCCCCTGCAGCATTGATTACCATGAAAAACAATCTACCCGTAATCAATTACGCCGAAAACCATAATACCCAGGTACCTATCCAACGATGCCCCACCGGCGCAATTGTTTGGTTGGATGATGAAGGAGGAAGTATTCGAGGAAGGGAAAGCAAAAAAATCCTTCGGAAGGGAAGTCGGTCTATGGGAAGTTCGTAGTGCTTTTATGTGAGTCCCTTCAATGGTTTTCGTCTTAAAAGTTGACAGCTGTCCAGAACTAAAAACCCCCTCCTATTTCCTGATAACCTACGAACTTTTATGGGCATGGTCAGGATGACCGAACTATTGCTTCAGAGGTAACCTTCTGTTTTTCAGAAAACTACAAAGCAGTTTTGTACATACCTGCCTCTTTGCCCGTTTAAGCAACATTCAATTCAAAGATTTACTAAATTCCGTAGATGAAAAAAGCGACCGTATTCCTTAGCTGTCTTGTGTTCGCAATGGGCTTTGGACAACGTTTGAAAAGGGAAAAAATCCATCAACTCGCAGATGGGTATTTCGTGGAAGGGATGTTGACCCTAAGGGAGTTTTTGCAACTTCCGAACATTGGCTCAAATCCCGATAATATCGACCTGAACCTGGCTTGGTGTGAAAAGGCTTTCCAAACTTTGGACTTTGAGACGGAACAACTGGTTTCCGAAGGAACAAAACACCTGTTCGCCCAAAAAATCCATAAGAAAAAAGCACCGACCATTCTGTTTTACCTTCAAATTGATGGGCAACCGGTTGATTCCACCAAATGGCATCAGAAAAATCCGTTCGAGCCTGTGCTCAAAGAATGTAACGGAAACGACTGTAAAATTGTTCCATGGGACAACTTGACCCAAAATTTCAACCCCAATTGGAAAGTATTTGCCCGTTCGGCCTCCGATTCCAAGGGACCTGCGGTGGCCTTTTTACAGGCGCTTCGTATTATAAAGGCAAAAAACCTACGACAGAAGTTCAATCTTAAGGTCATCATGGATTTTCAAGAGGAATTGGGCTCCCCTACCCTGCCCGCTTTGGTGCGAAACCATCGCAATACATTCAGTGCCGATGCTATGTTGATTATGGACGGTACCCGTCCGCCAGCCAATCTCCCCACATTGACTTTCGGGGCCCGTGGCATTGCCACCCTAAAACTTACGGTGTACGGTGCCCATAAAAACCTGCATTCGGGCCAATACGGAAATTATGCCCCGAATCCCGTTTTTCATCTTTCACGATTGTTGGGTTCCATGAAAGACGAGCAAGGCCGGGTGCTGATTCCTGGGTATTACGATGGCATACAACTGACCGAGGACCAAAAGGCACTCATCAATTCGGTGCCCGAAAACAAAGAAGAATTACTGATGACCTTGGGCATTGCCGAACCGGAGACCGTAGGTGAAACCTATCAAGAAGCCCTTCAATATCCATCATTGAACATACGGGGCTTGCGTGCCGCCTGGGTGGGAAATGAGGTGCGTACCATCATTCCTTCCGAAGCTTTGGCTGAAATCGATATGCGACTGGTTCCCGAAACCCCTGCGGAGCGGCAAATTCAACTCGTGACCGATTTTGTTGCATCCAAAGGATTTTACCTTCTTGAGGGGGAACCTACCGAAGCAGAGCGCAAAAAGCATCCAAAATTGATAAAAATTGAATCAAGAATTGGCTCCCGCCCATTTAGAACCCCTCTGGATTCCCCACTCGGGACTTGGCTGGGGGCGGCCATGGCCCACGTATTTGGCGATGGCAACTACATCCGTATGCAGTCCACAGGGGGGTCGCAGCCCATTGCACCTTTTATTTCCGAACTGGGTATCCCAGCCATTTCGGTGCGTATTCCCAATCCCGACAACAGTATCCATGCCCCCAATGAAAATCTTCGTCTGGGGAATTTCCATGAAGGATTGAAAATGTGCTTGGGCATTTTAACGCAGCAATATGACTGATGTAAACCTGTTTTGGATTGCCACTGTCGTAGTGCTTGTTACGGTTATATTCGTCCTATGGATCGGCAAGGTCAAGAACAAGTGGGTAAAGTTGATGCTCGATTGGTTTCCCGCTATCTTGTTCGCCTATGTACTCCCAGCGGCATTCACCCATATTTCGGGCATGGACCTTTCAAAAGTCCCGCTGCACGACATGAGCAGATCATGGATCATCCCTTTTACCATCCTTACTGTGATGAGTGCCCTATCCATAAAACAGCTTAAAATTGTTGGTGTTAAACCCATTATCGTTTTTGGGGTGGGTTCCTTGGTAATTGCCACTTTACCCGTATTGTTGGTCATGGCTTTTGGCCTATTTAACGAAGCGAATACCAAACTCTTCATTGGCGAGGCGTATTGGAAGGGACTGGTTCCCATTGTGGGTGGCTGGATCGGTGGCAGCACCAGTCAATTGGTCCTGAAAGAACTGGCGGAAACCCCAGAAGCGCTCTTCTTGTCCATCTTGGTGCTCGACAATATTCTGGTCAATATCTGGACCATACTGATGTTTCAATTCATCAAAAGGAGCAACCACCTTAACGAGGCATGGGGAATAGACCCAAATTTTCCCGTTGTAGCGGCACCCCAATATTCTGGAAGCACCCGTCCGTGGGTGGTAAATACTTGGACGGTAGGTGCCATTTTGTTGGTAATGGTGGTGGCATCCTTCCTTCCACTCTCCTTTTTGGGAAGTGTGGTCGTTTTGTCGATAGTGGGACTGCTCATGGGCAATGTAATGCCCATTTGGAACCATAAACTGGTGTTAAAGCTGGCAGGGTTTTCCATTGTGCTCATCATGGCCATTTTAGGTTTGAAACTGAATTTCAGCAACCTTTCCCTTCCCGCAATTCTGGTTATTTTAGTGCTGCTTTGGCTGATGCTCCATTTTTTGGCCATGTTGCTCACGGCACGCCTGCTCAAGACCAACATCGCTTGGGTAGCCATTGGAAGCATGGCAAACCTGGGTGGAATCTCCACTGCCCCCGCGGTAACCTCGGCCTATAAAAAGGAATTGATGCCACACGCCATTGTACTGGCCATTCTCAGTATGGTCACGGGAACCGCCTGGGGTATGTTGACCATCTTTTTGTTTAAAATGCTGTAACCCTTGGAGTTCCAAGAAGAGGTGTTGCACCATGAAACCAATGACTATTGACAGCAACAGGAGCAGCTATTTACAGTTTGACCTATTTGTTTATTCCTAATGGGATGACATCAAACCGTTAATCTATTCAAAAAATACAGGTTTGGTTTGCAGGATTGGTATTTTCAAAGGCCAAAAAATGAGGAATCTTAATTTGACAGGCCCAAACCTGGATTAAACAATTGATTAACACTATATTTAGTTACAAGGTATTTGAAAAGCAATGCTCGTACCGCGGAACATAACCATTAAAGATGCAAAAAGTAAGTTTTAGGGACTATGACGTAAGAGGTTTTTATGATGAAATGTTCAGTGGTTCAGAAGCGGTAAGACCTAGTTATCGGTTGTTCAAGGATTTTTTGGAAAAGACAAGCTGGAAAAAACTTAAATCCCTCCAACATTCCACCGATCGTGCTCAGCTCTCCCTGGGTATGACCTTTAATGTGTACAGTGACAACCAAGGTGTTGAGCGGATTCTTCACCTGGATATCATACCAAGGATAATCAGCGGTGAAAAATGGGATCATTTGACCAAGGGACTGGAGCAAAGGATAGTTGCCTTGAATTTGTTTATTCATGACATCTATAATGACCAAAAGGTCATAAAGGATAACATAATTCCGAAGGACTTGGTGCTCTCATGTGCGAGCTATCTTAAACAATGTATTGGACTAAAACCCCCTAAAAATGTGTGGAGCCATATCTCTGGAACCGACCTTATCAGGGGAGCTGATGGAAATTTTTATGTCTTGGAGGACAACCTAAGGTGCCCTTCCGGTGTATCCTATATGCTCGAAAACAGAGAAATTCTCAAGCGGACTTTTCCGGAAATGTTTGAACAGTTAAAGGTAAGGCCCGTCCTCGATTATTCCCATTGCTTAAGGGATATGTTGGAGTCCCTTACCGATTTTGAAGGAGCATCGATAGTGGTCTTGACACCAGGAATTTATAACTCAGCTTATTTTGAACATGCCTATCTCGCACAACAAATGGGCGCTGAATTGGTAGAAGGGCGGGATTTGGTGGTTCAGAACGGTTATGTATACATGATCACAACAAATGGGCTCCAAAAAGTGGATGTCATTTACCGAAGGGTAGATGATGCATTTATTGATCCCTTGGTTTTCAATAAAAACTCTTTACTGGGCACCCCTGGGCTTTTTGAAGCGTATTTGAAGGGAAATGTGGTGCTGGTAAATGCGCCAGGTGCCGGGGTGGCGGATGACAAAGCGGTTTACGCCTATATCCCAAGATTGATAAAATATTATTTGAATGAGGAAGCCATTATTCCAAATATTAAAACCTATATATGTTCGGAAGAAAAGGACTTCAAATATGTTATCGAAAACCTGGAAAACCTGGTCGTTAAACAAACGGATGGTTCAGGGGGGTATGGTATGTTGATAGGTCCCCATGCCACTAGGGCCGAAATAGCGGAGTTCAAGGAGAAGGTCAAGAACAACCCCAGAAATTATATTGCACAGCCCATGATCAGTCTATCAAGGGTACCCACGCTCTGTGAAAACGAAATTCAGGGAAGACATGTAGACTTAAGACCTTACATTCTCTATGGAAAAGAGGTAAGGGTCATACCTGGCGCCCTGACACGTGTAGCACTTAAAAAAGGGTCTTTGGTCGTGAACTCCTCCCAGGGAGGGGGCAGCAAGGACACATGGGTATTGGACAACTAATAAGATAAGACCTATATGCTGAGTAGAATAGCGGATAGTATGTATTGGATGAACAGATACGTTGAGCGTGCTGAAAACTATGCCCGCTTTATGGATGTAAACTTCAATCTCTCCCTGGAATCTACTCCGGATGCGAAGCAGCAATGGAAACCCTTGGTCGATATTACCGGGGATTGGCCCCTCTACGAATCCTTGTACGAAACGGTTCAGAAGGAAAAGGTCATCTATTTCCTCGGTTTTGATCCCCAAAATCCAAATTCGATCTACAACTCCATTATTAAGGCCAGGGAGAATGCCCGTGCTATTCGACCTGAATTGACCAAAGAGGTATGGGAACAGATCAACCATGTCTATTTTTTGATGAAGGACGGATGTAAAAAGAAAAGTTGGAAAAACAAGGATCCCAGAATCTTTTTTACTAAGGTAAAAGAGGGATGTCAATTATTGTACGGTATTTTTACCACTACCATTTCGCGAAACGATGGGTGGCATTTTGGAAAAATAGGGCAGTTGATTGAACGCGCAGACAAAACTTCGAGGGTACTCGATGTCAAATACCACATCTTGCTCTCTACGCCCAATGATGTCGGTTCCCCCTTAGATCTTGCGCAATGGGCGGGATTGCTTAAATCCGTCTCTGCCTATGATATGTATCGAAAAAAGTATGGTAAACTCACCACATTGAACATTTGTGAATTTTTGATCCTGGATAAGGTATTTCCACGTTCCATTAACTTTTGCCTTATTCAGGCAGGAAAATCATTGAATACAATTACAGGATTGGATGACGGGTATTCCAATGAGGCGGAAAAACAATTGGGAAAGCTAAAAGCACAACTTCAATTTGTGGATATTCACGATATTTTCTCCGATGGACTTCATGAATATATTGATGATCTCCAAAAGAAGCTCAATACCATCTCCACGGCAATCTACAAATCGTTCTTTGCCAACAAATATGTTGAATCCAATAGTAAAACCTAAATCCCATGACCTATTGTTTGGGCATTAAATTGAAATCGGGAATCGTAGGAATCGCCGATACCAGAATAACATCCGGAAACCAAACCACGCGGGCAAAAAAGGTGTTCACGGTCAACCGAAAGAAGCATTCTTTCTTTATCATGACCTCCGGCCTCCGCTCCGTTCGCGATAAATCGATTACATATTTCAAGGAAATCATTGAGGAGAACGATGATTCGTTCAATAAACTCTATAAGGCGGTCAATGCATTTTCCGACCAAGTCAAACGGTCGGCAAACGAAGATAAAAAATCCCTGAAGGAGGCAGGGTTGAGCTTTGATCTATTCTCCATTATTGGCGGACAATTGGAAGATGATGAGGAACACAAGATATATTTACTCTACCCCGAGGGCAATTGGATAGAGGTGTCCGAAGGATCTCCTTTTGTAATCATAGGCAACAATGGCTATGGAAAACCCATTTTAGATCGTGCCATAGACTATGATTCGTCAATGCAGTTTGCGCTCAAGGCCGGTTTTCTTTCCTTTGATGCCACCCGAATTAGTGCAAATGATGTTGATTTTCCTTTGGACATCATTTACTATAAAAAAGACTCTTTCAACATTGTTGAAAAACGGTATGAGGAGGAAGAGCTTCAAAACATTTCGTCCCTTTGGAACGGAATACTGAGCGATTCCATACGGACCCTTCCCGATGATTGGATAAATAAACTAAGGGATACGGAATTGATGGAAACCATAAGAAATGCCCAAGCTGCGAACCAGCAATAGGATTTATGGAATTTCGGATAGCACACGAAACCGAATATCGGTATGAAGGAAAGGTGTTTTTTGAACCCCATTACTTTCGGTTTAGGCCCCAGGACGTTCCCTATGCCACACTAAAAAGTTTCAGGCTGATACTATCTCCAGAACCAAGCGGCATCTCTGAGCAAATCGATATGGAGAACAACACGGTTCATTTCAGCTGGTATCAGGGTAATCATGATAGGCTCACCATAAAGGCAATTTCGGTTTTGTCCATAAAGGAGTACAATCCTTTTAATTTTGTTTTATGGCCTTCGCTATATGGAAGACTTCCATTCCGCTATTCGCAGCCTTTGATGGGGTATTTAAGACCCTATTTGAAAGTTGGGGAAATCCACAGATCCCTTCAACGGTACGTCAATCAAATCCTGGACACCGTAAATTCCGATACCCTATCCTTTTTGAGTGCGTTCACCACTCAGATTCAGTCAGATTTCACAGTGGAGGCCCGCGAAGTGGGAAAGCCTAATTCACCGAACGAAACCTTTGATTCCAAAAAGGGATCCTGTAGGGATCTGGCCTGGATGCAGATACAGTTGCTCAGGCACGTTGGCATGGCCTCAAGGTTTGTAAGCGGGTATTATTTTATCCGGACGGAAAACCCAATTTACGAACTCCATGCCTGGACGGAAGTTTTTCTCCCCGGGGCCGGATGGATCGGATACGATCCTTCCAACGGCATCAGGACCACCAATAGGTATATTCCGTTGTGTTCCAGTGCCCATCATGAAAATACCATGCCCGTTACCGGAAGTATAAGGGGAAAGGCCACTTCCAAACTATTTACCAAGCTGGATATTGATTTACTCAAGGAATAGTTGGTACAAAAAACATTGAAAATCATACGATCTGCAGTGTTTTGTTGCAATTTGATACAAATGTTGTCGGGATGACCGCATTTCCCTCAGGCATCCAGGGTAAGGGGTTATTGCAAGATGGATAACCGAATAGCTAACTTTTCGAGCTTCATAAAAGGTGAACCAATGACACTACAGCAGACCGCATTGGATATTCCCCCTATTCCCAACAGGAATTTAACGGTCCCCTAATATGGCGGTTTCTTAGAACTGCACATTCATATTTATACCCATACTCATATTAACCTAATTTTCTTTCCTTTCCCAATTTTGGGCGAAACGAGCCGAGAACCAATTCAGTCAATAATGGAACGATGTTCAATTGGCCAATGAACTGTTCCGTATGCTCTGTATCGATAAACTCTTGGCTCAATTTTCCGCTAGGTAGGGATTCTTTGGCCAATGCCACAAGCTCGGGCATCATGGGCACCAAAAAGAAAAATGCATTGATCGTTAAAAAAGCAACAGCAACAAATTTCAACTTCAGCCAATTAGGTTTCCGCTTAAATGAAAAGTAGAGTGACAGGTCCGAAATAATTTTAAGGGCAAGGCCCGGCAATATCAGGATATAGGCACTCTTTTCCTTATAAACATAGACGTTATGTACGGTTCCTGCATCCGCATCACTGAATATGATCCCGATAACGATATGGGATAGGATACCACCAACGTACATGATGGTTCCTATCTCCTGAATAAAATCGAGTACTTTGTGAAGGTGATTGTTCTTCAAAACCTATTCTTTGGTTCCCATCCAGAAGATGCCCACCGGGTATAGTTTATAGGAGGCGACTGCATTTCTGACAAAAGGTAGCGGATCTATAATGGCCTTGGCCTCCTCTTCAGTATTGGCGTTAACAAAGAAGACAAAATCGGTCTTATCGTTTTCCTTTTGCGTACCCTCAATGTCAAAATAAACGTTCTCTATCTGGCCTGAGTTCCATAGCTCCATCAGCTTTTCGTTCTGGCCTATTACCATTGTGCGCTCGGGTTTATAATCCGTGTTCCACACGGCGACGAAAGAACTTGTGCCTCCCCTTTCCTTTATGGCCTCTTCGTTCCTCTTCAGCCAAAGCGTTCCCACTGGATACGTGGTATAGGTGGCAATGCCCTTTTCCACTACCACCAGGCCGTCCAATATGGTCTTTGCTTCGTTTTCATCGGATGCTTTCAGGGTAAAGGTAATGTTCGGGAAGTAAGAAAAATTGTCTCGTTTGGCCTCTGCATCGTAATACACGTTCTCCACAGTACCGTCTTCCCAAAGTTTCCGTAACTGGTCGGACTGGAGCATGGAGTTTTCCATTACAAGTTTTTCATCCTCAGTTGCCCAATTGAATACCACCGCATAGTTTTGTGTGATTTTGGGCGACACTTGTTTTTTTTCAGTGGCAACAGTTCTGTCTTCCACCTCTGTTGCCTGTTTTTTGCCCTGATACGTACAATTGGTAAGGAAAAGGGCCATCAGTGATAGTGTGATGATTTTTTTCATGGTTTGGTTTAGTATGACTGATCTAATTTCTTGATACGATTGGCAAAAATGATAAAGCCCAGACCGCCAAATACTATAAGAAATCCCCCGACGGTAAGGCCGGAGGCTGTACTTTCCAGCAGCGACATAAAAAGGACGAATGAGCCTATAAAGTTGATCGCGCCAACCATTAGCCTTGTCATCAATATGGACTTGTCTACCTTAAAGCTGCTTCGCAACACGGAAAAGGCGAACATGATCTCAAAAAGGCCATAGACCATAATGAAATAGGTGATCATCTTCAGGAACATATCCAAAGTATCGGGCCAAATTGCTATCAATATCGCAAAGGTTATCAGTCCAGCTCCCTGTAAAAAATGGAACGTTTTCGCAACCTTATGTTGTCCGTTAACCTGGGAAAAGATAAATGCCATTATTCCGGAAATCAGAAAGAAAAGCGGCACCAAGATCTTAGAGATTCCCACCCCGATAGAGGTTGATAGTAATAAAGTCATGCCTGCTGCGAGCATGGAAACGCCGCTCAGGGTAAGGTAAATTGGTTTGTTCATAATTTTCTTTTCTGGTTATTGTTCAAATTAATGGGCGTCCCCCTTTTCCCCATCGACCCATCGTTGCATCATCACACGTTGGGCGGGGGTCTGTTGAGTTCCACCTGCCAAGACATCCAAGAACCTGTCCCAAAGGTTTTTCTTTTGGGATGCTTCTTTCTTTAACTGCTTATAGGCCACCATGTATTCATCGGTGTATTTATGGGCTTCCTCCGTTGAATAGCCCGAGGGGATGTGCTTGAGTATGGTGTCGCTCAGTTCGTCTATTTCATTGGGGGTACATTTTTCCATAAGCCCCAATTGAATGCCTATGGCCTTTGCCTCTCTCCCAATAAACCCGTGGGATTGCATTATACTGTTCCATAGCTCGTCCCAATCATCTTTTTTGTTTTCTGGAAGGCTTGATTGACCAAGACTCTTCATTTTTTCATAGGACGCTTCCATTTTGGCAACATGCCCAGGGTAATCGTTCCATCTTTCTGAAAGACCCTCAGTGGACTTTTCCTTTATCCTTGAAATAATAAACTGCATGATTTCCTCCAAGTGGGATTTTGAGGCATTGAAATCTATAAGTTCACTGGCCCATTGCTGTTTTGTGGTATCCGAACCGTACATGTTCACCATTCCGGTTGCCCTGTCCATATCTTCTTTTAGGACAGCTCCCAGGGATTTCATTGATGTCCAATTTTCAGAAATTGATAAAGCGTATTGCCGTATGGACACTACGGCTTCAATAACCGGGTTGAATTCTTTTTGTTCCATATGTTAAGTTGTTATCTGAATGCAAATTCTTCGTCGTGGATGTTCTTTTGGGCTACGCCCTCCAATTTGAGTTGTTTGAACAGGCTTTTTTTCAAGGATTCGGGTCCACAAATGAAATAGGACTTTTCTTCAGGATTCCGGATGCTCATATCGTCCAAATCGATATGCCCCCTTTTGTCGGATGGCCATAGGATGAAATCGAACATGGGATTTGATGCTGCTAATTCCTCCAACCGCCTTTTGTATGGCGCCTCGTCCTCGTTGGCAACACACCAGAACAGGGTGATGTGTTTAGTGTAATAATCCTTTAACAACGAAAGAAAGGGTGTGATACCTATACCTCCTGCCACCCAAATCTGTTCCCTTTCTTTGGAATGTGAGGTGGTGAATTTTCCATAAGGGCCCTCTACCTTGGCCCAATCCCCTTTGCTAAGCTTATTGACCAATCCATTGGTATAGTCGCCCAGCCCTTTTATGGTTATCTGCAGATGTTCCCTATCGTGGGGATGGCTGCTGATGGTAAAGGGGTGCTGTTCTCGTTTACTGATGCTTGGAAAGGTCAAAAAAGCGAATTGTCCTGCCTTGAAACTAAGTGGGTCTCCTTTAGGCAGCAAAGTTATTTCAGCAATACCATTGCCCAGGTCTTTCACCGTGTTCACCGAATAATCCAGTTTCTTGTTGAAAAGACCAAAGAGAAAAGCACGATAGAACCATGCCCCTATACCGACAAAGGCCATACCAAAAACATACACCCTTGTAATGGGCAGTTCCTTTATAAGGCTGGACACCATGATTCCGTGTACCACGCCCATCACATAGAACACCCCCATTAATTTGTGAAAGTTTACCCATTTGTGGTAAGGTATCTTCTTTTTGAAAATCGGTGCTGCTGAAAGGATTACTCCAATAATAATTAGAACAAAGGCATAAAATCCAAGGGGCTTTCCTGGATTGAACTCTACTAAGTCCCGTGGCACAATAAAAAAATGTGCCAACAAGAGGAACACAGCTATCACTCCAGACCTGCGGTGGATAAGGTACATCTTGTCAAGGCCCCCGAAAAGGTTCTCCACCCATCGGGCACGGGTGGCCATCAGGAAATTGAATGCAAAAACGGTTACTACCCATGATGAGAACACTTCCCCAAGGATGCGATGCGGATTTTTCCAAGTAACATCGGTTAGCTGTCCAAAGAACATGGTATCCGATGACACCTCTTTGAAAGATCCTTGATATAAGTAAAGGTCAATGGCCCAAAAAATAAAATGGATGCCAACAATGATGGGGAAATAGATTTCCTGCTTAAGTCGTCGCATTGGCTAAGGTTTCCGCAAACCTATAGCTTCTTGATATTCCTCAATTGTATAAATTGGTCATTTTGTCCCTTGAATAAAGCAGTGGGGGTCTTACCGGTATGTTTCTTGACTTCACGTATAAAATGGGCCTGGTCAAAGAAGCCTTTTTCAGGAAAAAAGTCGCCCTCGGTAATCCTGAAATATGCACGATAGCATTTTTGGATGTTCAGGTATTTTTTGAGGGAAATCCCAATATACTTGTTCAAATACCTATTGATTTCCCTCTGCGACCAATGGATTTGCCGTGCTACTTCCCTGGCCTGGATATCTTCGTAGTTACTGTAAAGAAATTGGCTTAAACGTATCCTATTGGCCCTGATCTGCTCTTTTGGAGGAAGTTTCTTCAGCAGGATTCCCTCCAATTGATCTACAACGTCCCGAAAGCCTCTAAACTCTACTTTATCCATCTCAAAATAATCCGTTTTCTTTTGCTCAACACTGTTCAGAATAGAGCTGATCTCCCTTTTCAAAATCATCTCGGCAGCGATTATTTTGAATTTAATACCATAAGTGATGACTTTAGGAGGAATCACAATATCGATTTCATTGGCCCAGATCCCGGTTAAGAAATACGCCACGATTTTCCCATCCAATATCTGTATGATGAGCTTGAAATAACCATCGGGACAAATGGTCATAGGTTGTGGTTTGTCGGAAAGATTCTCCGCTTTGAAATAAAGGGACACGTAATCATCAAGGCCATCCGATGGATACACCTCATTATAGATATGTTCTTTGTTTGTGGACATAAATATTTTTGGTTCCCCAAACATATCCTTCTGGATTTTTACTCAATTGTATAAAATAGTCATTTTTGAAAGATATGGAATATTCATTGGCACGTTGAGCTAGTTTTTCAATAAAAGAAGGTAGTCCCAACTATTGATAGGTACTGTAAAATGGCCATTTATGGGGATTCCCAATTATGAACAATACACCCTCGGTTCCCATTGGCCCAACTTACCAAAAAGTGTTACCCTTCTACCAAAAAGTTTAAGTCCCCGACCTCCTTCCCTTCAGAACTTTGCATCAGTTGATCATTCAAAAAATCAAGAATGAAAACATCGGCAAAAGCAATTTTAGGTTTGGCCTTTTAAAGTATCTTCGCATTTTCATGGTCTTTCAGGTAACGTTTCTTGCAACCGCTTCATATTCTTGGACTATTGAAGAAAAAGGGGTAAGTAACGATAAGGACGTTACCGGCATTCATGTTGGATTACAAAAAGTTGTATTGGACACTACTAAATTTCATGCGCTAAAATTAAGTCAGTTGAAATCTTTCGTTATTGGTGTAACCTTAGTTTTGTTTTTGGTAAGTCACTCAGCTTACAGTCAAGAGCTACCCGAAAAAGTTGTCAATGAAAATGCCCAATTTTGGATTTCAACCAACAATGTATTCAGAATTGCCGATCGTTGGGCCATATTGAATGATATTCATATTCGCAGAAACAATTTTTTGGCGGATCCCAATTTCTACTTCCTCCGCGTTGGCGGCCAGTACTATTTAAACTCCAGCCTTCGGTTGGCAGCAGGTTATGCACATCTTTGGTTGACTCCAACCGGTGATTGGGACCGTTTTCAAAACGAGAATAGAATTTACCAGCAGCTAAGTATATCCAGACGTTATGAAAAGATGAACGCTTTGTTTAGGATCAGATTGGAGCAACGTTTTTTCAATAATGTGCAGGACGGTCAATCCTTAAATGACGATTTTTTTGTGAACCGTATTCGATTTCTGGTCAGTGCCGGATTTCCTTTTAAACAAGGTGGGCCTACGGAATTTATATTGGCGAATGAAACACATCTGAATTTTGGAAAGGATGTCGTCTTTAACACCTTTAACCAGAACAGATTGACTATTGGCTTAAAGCATCAATTGAGTAAGAATTGGAAGGTGGATTGCGGATATATGATGGTCTATCAACAACTCGCTGCAGGTAATGTTTACAATCTTAATCATACGTTACGTCTGTTCTTCTATGGCAGCTTTGATTTTAGGAAGAATAAAAATTTACCCTTTAACGAGGTAAGGCATGGTGACGAGTAAAACAGGTTTACGTAAAGGATACTTCCTTGTTATGGTAAATTAGTGCAAAATGAAACTATCGAAATTCGCATTTGTTGTTTTTTTAATGATCTGCTTTAGCTGCAAATCCCAAAGACAGGTATCTCGAATCGAAATAGTCCAACCAACCATAGCGCAGGAAGCAACATCCATTTGGAGGACAATCAATGATATTGCTTTTTTTGAAGAGCAAGGATACACAATTCACCTACCAAAACATCCTTTAATTGACTCATTACTGACGAAATCCAAAAATGGGACTTTTGGAAACAAAGACTTTCCCACAATCCATGCACTCGTTGAAGCAAAAGTGTTCGACCAAAACAACTATAAAGAAGCGATACAAAAAGTTGACGATCAGCTGGACCTCATGAACGGACTTATCAATGAAATGGACACCAAAAAAGAGCAATGGGACTGGAAATTTAACATGTTTGATACCTACAGGGTTGTATTTACTTTATATGGAACTGGAGGCAGTTATGACCCTGATACCGGAATTATAACCTTACTGACCAATCGTGAGGGAGGGTTCATGAATTATGAGCAACCGGCCAATACCATAATTCACGAAATTGTGCATATGGGAGTGGAGTATTCCATTGTTCAAAAATATGATCTTTCCCACGGTCTTAAGGAACGATTGGTGGACAGATTGGTCCATCTCATGTTTAAAAAAGAACTTCCTGAATACCGAATTCAAAATATGGGGGATGTCGGAATAGATGGGTATTTGAAAAAACCTGAGGATATCGGTTCTTTAAATGTTATCATTTCAACGTTTTTAGGTAGATAGACGTCACTAAAAGGGGTTAAAAATTAGGGTGCATATCCGTAATTTCTAAAGTTGAAAGCCACTTGTAATGGGATGGTATAACACTATTGAAAACAACGGTAAGCGCAATCACAAAAAAATCCAAAAACGGATAAAAGTCTATGTTTCACTTAAAAAATGACCCATGATAAATACTATTAAAATTAGGGAAATGGTAAAATCAGATATTCCTGAACTTTTAAGGCTAATGGAGGCAATTGTTGTGTTTGAGGGTGATAATGACTTTGGGCTATCTGAAAAGGATTTGCTGGAAAGAGGTTTTGGAAAAAAGCCAGAGTTTGGAGCCTAGGTCGCGGATACCGGAAATGGAGGTTTAGCAGGTATCGCCTTCTTTTATACCATTCCATTTATGCACAACCTAAAACCCTTTCCCATGCTCAAATGGCTATACGTGGAGGGAAACCAACGCGGAAAAAAAGTTGCCAAAAGTGGTTTCCCATTCAGGGATGCGTTTAGCTGAAGCGTTGTATGGATTAGGTGGGGATAGTGCGGCAATTATCTATTTAAACGAGATGTTTTCGCTCAAAACCCTTATGGTTCTGGTTCAAGCTTTGAACGCATTGGCTTATCGACCCGAAGCATCCAAAAACTTTGACCTGAACTGGAAATCGTTACTAAGAGTACCATAAATAAAAGGCTCTACGAAGTCGCACGACCATATACTTAATCGAAAAAGAACAAATGAAACGAAAAACTGCACTATTCTCATGGCTTGTCATACTAGGTGCGAAATCGCTTTTGGCTCAAAACAGTAACAACATTGACTGGTGGAAAGCACCACATCGGTTCCTTCAGTTCAATCTACAGGTCAAAGATGCCCCACTGATCGATGCCGAAGAACTGATTATTTATGCCAAAGATACGCTTCGTGCCGAGGGCATTATGTTGCAAACGGCAGGTATTTATGCATGGTATCCTACGGAGGTGCCCTACCATAACAAGAATCCGTATATGGAAGGTCGCGATGTCTTTGGTGAACTTAATGCAGCAGCCAAAAAGCATGGTCTTAAGGTATTGGCCCGTACCGATTGGAGCAAGACCACAGAAGATACCTATGTGGACTTCCCCGAATGGTTTGTGCTTGATTCTGAGGGTAGTCCGAGTTACAACACCTTGAAAAGGCCAGGGGTCTTCGACAAACTCATCGATACCGATGGGGCGGGCCCTTATCGCAACAAAGCCGTAGCAATACCTGCCATGCAGGAAATCATCAAAAAATATGCTCCTGACGCATTCTTTTTCAGCTTTGCCAGCCATAAGCTGTCCTATGGCCCATATTCTAGGACGCTTTTCAGGAAATGGTATGGCAAATCTATGGCCCAAGCATCCAAAAAAGAATTGAGTGAGTTCAGAATAAAAAGTTACTACGAGACATGGAAAAACTGGCATGCGGGCATCAAAGCCATGAATCCAAACACGGTGCTGGTTGGGCGTTTGAAATTAGAGCAACGGGAAACTATTGAATTCATGAGTCAATATTGTGATGTGAACTCTACCCAGCCACGCGATGATTACAAAGATGGATGGTCAATGCAGGACCCACGTTGGAAAGCTGCAGTAGAGACCAATTTTGCCCGGGCAACGCACAATAACGGCGAACGCCCTTTAATACTCACCAACACAGCTCCAGGCCTGAAATGGCGACATGCAGCACTACCCAAGGGCGAGTTTGATTTTTGGACGGCCCAAATCATATCGAACGGCGGTAATTGGTTACCCTCGACTACAGGTTTCCCAAAAGTGATGGAAGATAAAATCACGTTGGAGCTGGTGCGTGATTTCAATCGTCAAATTGAAAAAATACAGCCTTATTTAAGTAATAACATCAAACAGGCAAAAGTGGGTGTGCTTAATGGTGTGATGAACTTTAAGGAAGCAGAGCACGAACTATACGGATTTTTTGAAACGCTCATCAATGCACAGGTACAGTTTGACGTGCTCTCAGAATACAATATAAAGAAAGACAAGCTGGAGGGATATGACCTATTAATACTGCCCAATCAAAAAAAGATAAGCAATGCGGTTTATGAAATCATTTCTGCTTTTGCAAAAAAGGGAGGAAGAACCCTCTCCTCCTTTGAAACGGGCCTTGAGGACGAAAGTGGAAAAAAGCGCGAAAGGGTGTTCTTTGACCAGTCCTTAGGTATAGGGAAACGGTATCAAACCGTGCCCAATCCAGTAGGGGCCTATTACCGCATTGAGGATACTTTGCATCCGCTTTTTAAGGACTTTGGCAATACAAAATTGATTCCCTACGGAGAGGAGGCCATTAAAATTGAAAGTGATGCGCAACCTTTAATGACATTGGTGCCTAATTTTTCCCCTGAGAACAAATGGGGCGTACCTCCGGAGCGAGCTTCTTTGAGGAAACAATCCTCTTTGTTTCAGCTTGGTTTTGCAAACGCAAACCATATTTATTTTCCGGGCCGTGTCGGGCGATTTGCTTGGGAACATCGTTTGCCCATAAGCTCACAACTCCTAAGAAACGCCATTATGCACCTTGCTCCCAACAGTGCGCCGGTAATAACTATAAATCATGAAAAGGTCATGGTCAATATCTTCAAAAAAGGTAGGGGCTACCTCATTTTCTTAGTCAACAATGAAGGGGAACGACCCATGCCAAAAGCCACCGTGTTAAAAAGTTTGGAGCTACGATGGGACACATCCAAAAACATCCAATCAATGAAATCCATTTTGTACGACAATGATATTTCCTTTGAAAAAAAGAATAACTCGTCCGTGTATTTTACCCTTGACAAATTGAACACTTGGGATGTTCTGTATGCAGAATAGGTTTTAAGTTTCCAGACAAAATTGAAAAACCCTAAAACCCACATATTTTTTGGTGTCGCGAATGGTAACTCGAAAACAACTATCCTTTCTCAAAGGAATAGGAAAATGAAATTTCTTCTTTAAAACCTTCTACCGGTGTCGTTATTTTTAGAGTAATGGGATTTGCATACAATCCTGGAAAGGGAAACCAATTGTTGTCTTTATTTTCTCCTACGACCAGTTCAACATTGCCTTTCAATACTTTGAACAGTATACTTTTTTCTGAGGATGTTATCCGAACGGTTCTGGCATCTATCCTTATCAGTGAGACACCCTCGCTCAAGATAATGGGTTCCACTATTTGAACATCCGGTTTTCGGTCATGATATCGAATCGAGACGTGCTTTATAAGAGTGTTTTCACTAATGTCATAATCATAGTGATAGGCCACGCCCCCAGGCAAAAAATTACTATCTGATAGTTCCCCACTAGTACGTATTTGAACACTTTCGTTTTCTTCTTTAATGGTAATGTTCGATTTGTTATCGTATAGATTGGTAAAATATCCATTTTCATTCCTGAATTCGATACGAGGTGTCAACGGAACTATGGAATCTTTCATGGGAGGCATGTGTATCTCTTCGCCCCTAACATATTTCGTTTGTGAAGCAGCATGAAGTATACCGAATCCATCGGCATACGTGTTGAGCATAGCACCACCACGTGGGAAATGACGGTATTTGTCACCACCCCAACTGGTGTAGTCATGATAATCATAAGCGGATATGGTGGCCATCCATGGCCCTTTTCTCAGCGTGGCCACTTTGATGGTTGGGAAATATTTTACCCAATCGCCCTGTTGACCGGGAAAGGGTTTGGACTCCCCCTTCTGATGTCGTCCGAACTCCAAAACCATTGCAAGGTTTTTAGCTCGTGCAAACGTAGGGTACAGGTTTGGTTGACCTGTTTTACTGGCAAAGGCCCATACATCACGGCCATAGCCCACTAGCCCATTTTTGATGGAACTGCGCAGGTATTCCAGATTTTTTAAGGCAGCAGTCTGGTATGCAGGGTCTTCATCGGCAAAAAGACTGAATAGTACTTGTGAACCATCTGCGGTTTTGGTGCCATAACCCGTCCATTTGTAAGAACGCGCGCCCCAGGAACCATCGATTACTCCGTTGGGATATACAAAATGGATGACCTTGGCCAACGATTTTCTTGCGTAGTCCTCTGCAGCCTTATCGCCCGTGATTCGAGCGTAAAGTGTCAAACCCCAAAGCGACATATCCATTTGATAGCTTAAATCGACCCCGTATTTCACTCCATGCACTCTAGCGGCCTCACCGTGTATAAATTGGTCTTCGTCCATTTTGGCAATGGTCTGCCATGCCAGTGTTCTTGCTTTGTTTAAAAAAATATCTTCACGAGCCACGTTCTGCCAAAGCATGGCCAAAGTGCAAGCCGAAGTGGGCACGTAGTTGATGCTTGCATAATCGGGACTCATTTTTTCAACAAGGTACATGCCAGCCTTACGCATTGAAATCTCCCAAATTTCCCGCTCTTTTTTGCTCAGGTATTTTTTTAGCTTAGGATAAGCCGCCGCCATCATCAACAATTGGTCGGCAGTAGTACCATCCCATTCCCACGGATTTTCTATCCACTGACCTGCCTTTTCTTGTTTGGTAATGAGCCAATTTCCCAAATCAATTGCGGCCCTACGGTACTTCTTCTCGTCAGTATTTTCATACATGATGACAAAAGGATACAGGGCTTCTGCAGCCCTGGTATAATATATGTTGTTCTCAGGATCCAGCAATCCGCCGTATTCTGGGCTTGATTTGTCAGTGTTTTGTTGCCTTAGCAAGGCTTGCGAAAGATTGGTCAAAGTTTTAAAGTATTCCTTTTCCGCTTCTGTATTGAACTGTTGGGCAATGCCCACGAACGAAAAAGACATCAAAACAAGTGCGGTCTTAATTCTATCAATCATTTGAAAATGTTTTTTGTACTACGGATTTAATTGCCAGCAATTCTCTTGGTATTTGGCGGTTTCGCCCTCAAGTATAATCGGTGATTGTGCTTCCATGCGTTCTTTCCACGACTTAAAGAGCTTCACCATTCGTTCCAATTCTTGGATATGTGTCTGTGCCAAGTTGTTGGTCTCTCCAGGATCGGTGGCCAAATGGTATAGTTCCCAATCGCCCTCCTCACGGACAATTTTCCAATCGCCTTTACGTGCAGCCGCGCCCGTTGACCATTCAAAGAATAAAGGGCGGTCAACAACGGTACCCTTACCTCTTAGGATGGCTTCAAAACTGATACCTTCCGTTGGGAGTACTTTTTCTTGGGCTTCATACGGATGGTCGGCCAATCCCAGCAAGGTGGGAAAGACATCAATAAAATGTCCATAGAATGCATGATGGATGACGTTTTGGTCCTTCAATTTAGCCCAGTTAATTATGGCGGGACTGTTGATACCTCCTTCGTAGCTGTTGTTTTTGTACATGCGAAAGGGCGTGTTGCTTACATTGGCCCAATCACCTCCAAGACTCGTCCATTGTCCAACGGTCCCTATTTTTCCATTCCCTGAAAGCTCAACCACTTCAGCACTACTGCCATTGTCCGAGATGAAGAGGATTATGGTATTCTCCAATTGTCCTAAATGTCTCAAAGTGTTCATAACCCTGCCAATGTTCTGGTCCAACCTATCAACCATTGCCGCATAGATAGCCATCTTCAAGTCTTCGGTGTCTTGTTCAGCTTCGGAAAGTGTATGCCAAGGCACATGGGTGGGTTCGTACAACTCAAAATCATCTGAAATAAGAGTTAATTCCTTTTGTCTTTCAAAACGCCGCTCTCGAATGGTTTCATAGCCCACTTTATATTTGCCGCGATATTTGGCAATATCCTCAGGCCAAGCCATCAAAGGGTCGTGGGGTGCCGTATAGCTCAGGTAAAGAAAAAAAGGAAATTCTTCTTCAATCGCCTCGGTGATATACTTAATCCCCCAATCGGTAAAGGCATCGGTGGAGTAATAGGTGCTATCGGGCGTATAAGGTTCATATCGCTGACCATCCACATAAAAGGGTCGTACCCGTTTTTGGGCCGGTTTGGGTTCTCCTGGACGTTGCTCACCAGGATTGAATTGATTGTGAGAACCGCTCAACAATCCGTAATAAGCGTCAAACCCCATTAAGGAATCGGTTGGTACATCAACGCCATGGTGCTTGCCTGCCATATAGGTTCGATAGCCCTTATTTTTCAATTCGGCAGCAATAGTGGTGCACTGTTGCCAGTTGGGTTTCCAGCTTCTGCCCACTCCTACCTGCTGGGCATATAATCCCGTTAACAATGCTGCCCTAGAAGGGAAACACTTTGACGTATTGTAAAACTGGGTAAAGCGATGCCCAGTATATGCGAGACTATCAAGTACCGGCGTATTAATTTCGCCGCCGTAGCACCCCAAATCACTCCAGCCCATATCATCGGCCAAGATGAGAACAATATTGGGGGAATTATTTTCTGAGTTGGTTCCAATACCTTTTTCTTTTGTATCACATCTCAGAAACAATACGGAAAGACCAAGAAGGAGAATTTTCATTTTGGTTTCTTTCAATTTATGGCGATTGTCCATAGGGCTTTATTCGAGAATAGGTTTTAGACTTTTGAACTCCAGAACACTTCCTCCTTTTTCCAGATATCTGTATCATACTCGATGCCCAACCCAGGAGCCTTAAAGATTTTCATATTGCCATTTTTTGGGAGCACAGGGGAGTGCCAGTCCTTTTGGCTCTTCTCACCGCCTACCCTATACTCTTGGTGGTGGGATAGCGTGGGGCAAACTGCAAAAACCTGGGTGGGTGCCGCGGCCATGGGCCCAGCTTTTGGGGAATGGGGCGTAAACCCTACTCCATAATAGTTTGCCAAGTGTGATATTTTCAAAGTGCGTACCATACCACCGTGATAATAAACATCTGGCTGTAGCGTGTCCATAGCTCCAATTTCGGCCATCAATTTAAATTGGTCAAAACTGAAATCTTGTTCCCCACCTGCAATGGCACAACTGGTCGCGGAGTCCTTTACCAATTTATGCGACCATAGGTCTTGCCAGTAACATGGCTCTTCAAAGAACTCCACTTTATGATCTTCGAGCATTCTAAGCACCTCAATGGCCTCATCAGCAGTGTAGGAACTATTGCCATCAACGTACAGCGTAACGTTCTCTCCTGCCCTTTTCCGCATGTAGGGCACCCATTCGTTGGTTCGGGTAATATAGGGCTCCGTATTTTTCATTCGCCCCCCAACCTTGAACTTGATAGCTCTAGCCCCAGTGGCCTCAATGGTCTTCAAAATTTTATCAGTTTCGCCTTCGTAAGGGTCTTCACGCTCCAAGCTCGAAATATATACAGGATATTCGGTTCGCACCTGTTCACCTAGAAAAGTATGGGCAGGGGTATTCGCCAACTTGCCCAACAAATCCCAAATAGCAATCTCAACGGTTCCAATACCATTCCAATAGGGTAGACCGACAAACTTGTAGTTTCTGTCATACTTCAGTATTTCGTTTGGCAAATTAGCGACTTCCCTAGCATCCTTGCCCACAAAGTTCTTGGCCGCCAATTGGGTAAATATGGTCTGCGTAGCCATAAAACGCCCCTTGTTCATGGTCGTCACCCCTTGATTGCCCTCAACATCGGTAACCCTTAAAAAGAAACGCTTTTTGGTATCGACCACCTCAATCTTATCAATTATTATCGGAGAGGCAAATGCTGCCTTTACCCTTTTGGTGATATCGGCCTCCAAGGTTTCCCCGTCATACGGTTTTTTGATATTTTTTGGAGTCTCCATCGCCTTAGCCGCATCGTTGCAGGCGACAATGGGCAGGGTAATGGCTGTAGCACCCGCAATGGTAGTTGTTCTTAAAAATTTTCTTCTATCAAACATGTTATTTTCGTTTTTCAGTAGTAACGTCTTTTTTGGTTATGGTTTTTCCGTTGATTGATACATTTTTCAGCACTAAATCTTCAACATGATTCGCAATCATAGGAGCAAGGGATTTCTTTATGGTAATGTTTTCCATGAATACCCTGTGGATGTTTTCTTCTTCCCTACCGTTTATTTTAATTGAAATCTTTGTAGCTGCTTCCATTTCGATATTTTGAAAATAAAAATCATTATATTTCACAAAATGTTCATTGCCGCGCCAACCCGCATAGTCAGTGGTAAACTCAAAACCATAAGATACCGGGGCCAAAACCTTCATATTTCGCATGTAGACCTGCTCGATAAAACCGCCCCTATCAGGGTTGCTCTTAAACTGAAACGCATGTTTTTCGCTACCACGCAATGTGTTGTTCTCTACAAACACATTGCGGACCCCACCACTCATTTCCGATCCAATGCAGAATCCACTACCTACTACGTTTGTAAAATCATTATCACGTATTATGATGTTTTCTGAGGGTGGATAGTCCCATCCATCTTGGTCCCTGCCCGCTTTGATGGCTATGCAATCATCCCAGGTGTTAATAGTGCACTTTTCAATGAGTACGTTCTTGCAGTGTTCCGGGTCGATGCCATCATCATTACGGACGCCCATTTGGATGTTGAGCCTGCGGGCAGTTATATTTTCTGAAAGCACAGGATGAATAGTCCAGAACGGGGTATGATGAATGGTGAAATCCTCAAGCAAAATATTCTTGCACTCAATAAACTCAATGCCCGTCGGTCTCAGATAGTGGCCATCACCAAAAATCCTTTCGGAAAGTGGTACATTATCATTGCCGTATTGTCTTATAGTCTTTTTATCAGGATTCTGTTTGGGTTTCCATTGCCCCCAAGTGTCCTGGCAGTTTCCATTGATTTCCCCTTTTCCAGTAATAGCGATGTTAGCTTTGCCCACGGCATAAATCAGGGGAGAATAGTTCATGGCAAAAGTACCTTCCCAGCGGGCCTTGACCGCAGGAAGGTAGTCATTTGGATTGTTCGAAAAAACCAGCTCAACGCCTTCTGCGAGATTAAGATTGATATTGGAATCAAGCAAGACAGGTCCTTTTACTTTGTAAACACCTTCTGGGATGTGCACAACACCCCCACCTCTTTTGGAAAGAATAACGATGCTATCATTTAAACGCTCAACGAATCGATTACCATTCGCAACGATAACCGTATCTGTTTTGAAGCTAGGAGGAAATATATTCTTTACTATTTTGGGCATGGTTATGTTCCATGCAGAATCCAAATGTTGTTCAATAGTGGCCTCAAAATCAGTTTTCTTCAATTTAGGTCCACAACTGTCCAGCAAGAGGCAAAACGAACATAAACCAAAGGTACCTACCTTAAATAAACTTCGATATAATCGATTTCTGTTTGCAAATTCAGAGACTTTTTCCATGCTTTTATTTTTGATTCCCTATTAGTCAAAATAACGCTACCCAAATAGGTTTTATAACTTTCGGCCATTCCTTAAGTGTTGTGTTAAAACCTTTATCCCAGTTTATGCAATCGATTGCACAACTTATGACAATTATCCGTCAGCAAAAAAACAAATGTATTGAATGTAATTTATTTATTTTATGACTTATTCAGCCATTTTAGGGTTTACTTTGACATTATGCAATCGATTACATTAAAATTCATACATTTAATTCGGCTATTTTCGGTAAAAGCAAAGTAAATTGAAACGCCCTCATCTATTCCTTTTAATTTTTTTCCAAAACATCCATGAAGTCTAAAAAAGCAACCATTCATGATATTGCGAAGAAACTTAATATCACGGCTTCCACTGTTTCGCGGGCACTAAAAAATGATCCAAGAATCAGTAAGGCTACTAAAAAGGCCGTAACGGATAAGGCCAATGAGCTAGATTATCAACCCAATCATATTGCCTCAGCCCTAAGAAGTGGAAAAAGCCAACTTATAGGTGTTGTAGTACCGATTATTGACAGGACTTTCTTCTCGGCCGTTATTCGCGGCATTGAGGAGGTAGCTTACGGTTTGAATTATCGTGTGGTGGTTAGTCAATCCAATGAGATTGTAAAACATGAAGTCTCCACTATTAACGCCCTGCTCAATGCAAGGGTAGATGGGATAATAGCTTCCTTGGGAAAGAACACCAGAGATTTGGAACATTACCAAAATGTGATTGACAAAGGTGTTCCCTTAGTTCTTTTTGACAGGACTACGGACGACCTGTTAACCAACCAAGTGATTATCGATGACTACCTTGGAGGGTACATGGCCACTGAACACCTTATTAAGCAGGGATATCGTAAAATAGTCCATTTTACAACGGTAAACGCAGTAAACATATACAAAGAGAGGTTCCGTGGCTATAAACAGGCACTCAGCGATTATGGTATTCCATTTGATGAAGGCTTGGTAAGTCGAGGGGATATGCAGTTAGAGGACGGGATTCAAGGGATTACAAAAATACTTGAACAAGGCTTAGCATTCAATGCCATTTTTTCTTCCAGTGACTATGCCGCTGCGGGTGCTATGCAAGTCCTTAAGAAAAAGGGAGTACGTATTCCCGAGGATGTAGGCGTAGTAGGTTTTAGTAACGAACAATTTACAGACTTGACAGACCCGCCATTGACTTCCATCAAACAATTTCCTTTGGAAATGGGCCATGTAGCCGCACAGCTTTTTTTCGATGCGTTGGAACACCCTAATAAAAAAACCCATCCAAAAAAAACGGTTTTACAACCAGAATTAGTCGTAAGGGCGTCCTCACTTAGAAATGATTGATTTTTGTCCCCAACGAAGCTACCGAAAGAAACTTCATGAAAAACTTTGTCACTCAGGACTTTTTACTGACCAATGATTTTACCAGAATCCTTTATCATGATAATACCGCAAACTACCCCATAATAGACTACCTCAACTGTCTTTTACCCGAATACATGGCAGTAAACTAACAGTTCCTTATATGAGTTTAGAGCTTCTTTTAGTACTGTTTCTCCTGGGTATGGCCACCGGGTTTTATTCCGGATTGTTGGGCACCGGCGGAAATGTAATACTTATACCAGCATTCGATATGCTTTTTATCAAATACGCTATTGAATCACAGGAAGCGGTAAAATTCATTATTGCGCACTCATTGGCCATTACCGTCTTCAATGGGCTCTTTGTAAGTTACCGTCAATTAAGAATTCGAAACTTTCATTATAAAGAAACCCTTTGGATTGGTGTTCCAGCAGCCCTAGTAGGCTTTTGTTTGTCGGAAGTGGTGAAAAACGCGCAATGGTACAATAAACTGTATTTTGATATGCTCTTCGCTTTCTTGGTACTATTGGTTTCCATTCGTTTTCTTTTTTATCGGAATATCGGTTCGGAATCGCATGGGAAAACCAAGTCATCCAAACCGAAAAGTGCCTTTGCCGCTGTTGGAATCCTCACAGGCGCCACCACTGCAATGTCTGGTTTTGGTGGTGGTATTATTGTTATACCAGCCTTAGCAGACCTGTTCAAAATGGCAATTAAAAAAGCAAGTTCCATATCAATCGGAGTTATCACACTACTGGCCACTGCAGTGAGCTTAAGCTATCTTAATGTCTTTTCTACAACGGTGATTGATGTTATTCTTCCCAATCAATTTGGGTATATCTCCTTGAGCTTGGTTGCTCCAATTTCCCTTGGGATTTTATTTGGGGCACCACTTGGGGTGAAAATTGCACAAAAAGCCTCCGCAAACAGTCTGCGGATTGTATTCGGTGTGGTCATGGGAGCCTTATGCCTTAAAATGGTATTTGGGCTATTGTGAGATGCCGATTATCTAGGTAATGCACTGGAATTCCAATGCACGTCCCAAAGAATGCCCAGGAGAAGAAAACTGGAATCAAAGAGGGCCACAATTGTATTACTTATAAAAGGTGCAATCCTAATCTGCTATTTCGAAAAAAAATCCTCGTTAAGGGTAAGTATCCTGGTTTACGTATTATTCTAAACTATTTAATGGAACAACGAAGAAAATTCCTTAAAAACCTGGGACTCGGGGCAGGAGCACTGATGGCAAGTCCGGCCATGGCCGGTGAACGTTATACGGAGTATGTGGAGCCCAGTCTAAAAAGTTCTGTTAAGGACGCTATACAATACATTAGCGTTAAAGATGTGGAAATCGTTAAGCTAAGGTTTCCCAAAAAAACGCCGAAGACCTGGAATGCCATAAAGTCTTCCGGAGGAGGATATCCCACCAGTTCGTTTTTAAAAATAACCACCAACGAAGGTATCATCGGTTGGTCCGGTATGAAAGGGGTCTCTTCGACCACTCTGGGATTCGCTAAAAAAATCAAAGGGCTCAACTTGATGAACACGGAACAGGTTTGGCATCATATGTTCTTTCACAATAGGAAACCCGTTGCCAAAGGAAAGGAGATACACGCCATAGGTTCCGTAGACCTCTGTGTTTGGGATATCGTTGGAAAGGCCCTACAACTTCCCGTGCATAAGGTATTGGGAAATTTTAGGGAGCAAATCCCTGTTTATGCCGCCGGTGGTTATTATGCTGAAGGAAAGACCAATGCAGATTTGGTAAAAGAAATGGAAGGCTATGTTAAAGAGGGATACAATGTAGTAAAGATGAAGGTCGGTTTTCTAGACGCCAAGAAAGATGCCCAACGAGTAAAAGAAGTGGTCGAAGCGTTAGGTAACGACGCGAGGGTGATGGTGGACGCCAACAACGGCTACGACACTGCCTATGAAGCAATCCGGTTTGGCAAAATGGTAGAGGACCTTGATTTGTATTGGTTTGAAGAACCCGTGGCCCCGGACGATTGGCGCGGGAATGCAGAGGTAAGGGAAGAACTGAACATACCAATCGTAGCCGGCGAAAATGAATACACGAGATGGGGTGCCAGGGATTTGGTGGAAAACCACTCTTGCGATATCGTCAACATCGACACTATTAAAGGTGGTGGACTTACAGAGATGCGAAAAATTGCAGCAGTTTGTTCCGCTTATCATATTGAGATAGCTCCCCACGGATATGCGCATATGAATGTGCATGCCCTCGCTTCAATACCCAATGCCAAAATATTGGAGACCTATCCTGCCAAAGCAAGGGATTTCAATCCTACGCTACAACCATTTCCCATAAAGAACGGTATGATCGATGCTCCCACAGTAGTTGGTCTGGGAATGGACCCCGATCCGTCACTAGTAAAAAAATATAGGGTTTAATCAGTTAGTTTTTTTCAAGTGCAACGCCCTATTCAATTTGTTGGATGGGGCTTTTTTGGTATTGATGCACTTCTCATGCCTACTGGCTAGATAGCTGATCTGGGGTAATAGGAATCTAATCTCCCCCTTTTGTGGTTTTCCTAGAATAGCTTACGCGATAGATAACACCGGCGTAGTCATCACTCAATAGCAGCGACCCGTCGGGAAGTTGAAGAATATCAACTGGCCTTCCCCAAGCATCGTTCTTGGATTCGTTGAGCCATCCGGTAATAAAAGGTTCATAAGAAGTGACCTTTCCATCCCTCTCCGTCAGTTTCATTATACGATATCCCTGTTTTTTGGTCCTGTTCCAAGAACCATGTTCCGATACCAAAATAGAATTCCGGTATTCTTTTGGAAACATTTCTCCCGTGTAAAACTTCAAGCTAACGGGTGCGGCATGCGCTGCAAGGTCAAAGGTGGTGTGAACAAAATCCGTTGAGGGTCTTTTATCCCCATAATCGGGATCTTTGATATTGTTTCCGTGCCAAAAGGGAAATCCGTAGTGGTCTCCTTCGCAGTTCATTACATTGATTTCACACGGGGGTAGGTCATCCCCCATAAGATCCCTTCCATTGTCGCTAAACCAAAGTTTTCCAGTGATGGGATGCCAATCATATCCCCTACTGTTCCGCACGCCATGGGCAACAATTTCAAAATCCTTACCCTCTGGTGTTATTCTTGTGATCGAGGAGAAAATCGGGTTCTTTTCCAAACACACGTTACATGGAGCACCCACAGGCACATATAGTTTACCATCCGGCCCAAAACGAATGTACTTGTCACCATGCTTCTTTTCTGGCGGATAGTTGAAAACAAGTTCGGGAGTTGGAGGACTGTCCAAGTAATCCTCGATGTTCCGGAAACGTACTATTCTATGGATTTCCGCCACGTACAAATCTTTACCGAGCATGGCTACTCCCATTGGATTCCATTCCAATCCATTTGAAATTTTTCTAACACTATCTGCCTTACCATCTGAATCCATATCGCGGATAGCATAGATAAAATCAGTTTCGTTGCGCCGAGAACCAACAAATACAGTTCCATTTTCACCTAGAGCTAGCGATCTTGGATTTTCTAAACCCTCTGCAAAAACCTCGATTACAAAACCTTCGGGAACGTCAATCTGGTCCAATCGCAACTTTTTTTCTTTGTAAGCACTACCCACCCTGCTTTCTACGCGTTCTTTACGTTTTCGGTTGGCATAATCGGTAATAGGGGACACAGTAGAAAGATCCAGAGGTTCGTTTAAGGATTTGCCAGCCCTCACCACCGACACTTCCTCAATTGTAATATTGGCGGCCCCATTCCCAAAACTATTTCGCACATAACTTAGCACATTGGAAATCTCTTCATCCGTAAGTGTTGGGATTGCGGGCATTACATTGTCATAAATCTCTCCCTTAACGCGTATGCGTTCCTCTAATCCGTGAAGTACAATATTGATGAGACGCTCTTTGCTTCCATTGACCCATGGTGTATTGGAAACAGGAGGATGCACTCCCTTAATACCATTACCATCCAACTGATGGCATACGGCACATTTTACTTCATACAATGCTGCTCCAGCTACCAAATCCACTTTTTTAGCCTCTCTTTTACATGAAGTAAAGCAGAATATGGTTATAACAAAAATTAGAATACGCATGTATTACACTACTTTAAAATCCAATAGTTTATGGTCTCCAATATATCCCTCACAGACATCACCAATTTGAATGGGTCCTGGCGACGGGGGTGCCCCTGTCATTATCAAATCTCCGGGATAGAGCGTGGTGAACTTGGAACAATAGGAAATGATTTGTTCAAAATTGGCCTTTAGGTCACGGAGATTACCCTGCTCCGCTACTTTTTTGTTTATAGCAAAGGTCAAGTCTAGCTGGCGTACATCACCAAAGGCATCCACAGGAAAAACATCAGAGATGAAAGTAGCTTCGTCAAACCCTTTGGCAAAAGCCCACGGCCAACCTTTTTCCTTAGCTTTCAATTGCAGGTCTTTTGCAGTCCAATCCATCCCTAAAGCTATTCCGTCAAAGACGTTGGTGGCTTCCATTTCCGAAACGTTTTTGAGTTTTTTACCGATTCTAAGCACTAGTTCCATCTCGTGCCAGACGTTTTGGCTCCATCTTGGGTAGTGAAAAACTTTTCCTTTCGCCAGTGATGATGGCACTTTGACAAAAATGCTGAGGTCTTTTGGCAGTGGTTGCCGTGGAGCTTCCTTATCATAAAAATTGGCGGCAATACCCAATATTTTCATTTAAAGAATCTTTTTAGGTTAAAACTTTCTTTTTCACAAATAACCAATACCAAATAGTTCATTTGGTGAAAATTCAAGTTGCTATCATTGTAAATACAATTGAAAAATGAACAAAACCTTCAATTCTATATTGACTACACTTATGTTGAAAGGCCCGGTTATTTTACTTTTGTTTCTTCTTGGCATCACTTTGGGTCTTTTTCACGGCCTTGTGCATAATGGCATTGACCCCTTGGTCTTCACTCATCCATGTCCATAACCGCACGGTACCATCCTGATGTGCACTGGTCAAAAAACTACTATCGGTATTGAAATCGATATATTCTGCCTGATCGTTAGCGTGCACGGCATATGCAATGGGTACCTTGCCCACTGGATTTAATATTTGCGAAGTACGATATACACGAATGTAGGGATCATTGCCAGCCGATAACAAGTACCGTCCGTCCGCAGTAAAAGCCAAGGTCTCTACCTTGCGCCCACTGGTGTTCCACTCACGAAGCAGTTCACCCGTAGCAAAATCCCATAAAAAAATATCCCCCTTAAAACCTGAGGCCACTACGTATTTACCATCGGGAGAAAAAAAGCCACACACAAAACCGAATTCACGGCCAGGGGTGAGGGTCCTAATCAATTTGCCAGTGTCGGTTTCCCATATTTTAACCTCAGAATTCATACCGGCACTCAAAAAATAGGTATCATCTGCGGTAAACTGAATCTCGTTTACGGTCTCGCCATGATTTACTTTGTACATCAATTCTCCAGTCTCCATATCATAGGCTCTTATGTAGCCTATTTTGGTATCGTCTTTTTGTTTTATTTTTTCTTGGCCCGATACAAGAATGTTCTTTGTATTGGCAAACGCGAGACCATCTGCTGCTGTTTCGAGCTCAATTCTTCTAATTTCTTTACCTGTATTGGCATTATAAAGGGTAATCAGATAGTCTTCACTTACACCCGCCACGATGCTGTCATCCGGTGAAAAAGCTACCCGTTCAATCTCTTCTGAAGCATAGGCCCGCCAAAGTTCGGCACCATCGCTGGTACGCCACATGATTACACTATTATCGAATTTAGTACCCGTAACGATACGAGTGCCATCTCTTGAGAATTCAGCACTTTCAACGGAACCCTTTTCTCCATTCACATCAGCAACGCGTACCCAAACAGGCGATAATCGTAACTGTGCTTCACCGGTTATCTGACCCATTTGGGCATGAATGCATAATGAAAAGTGAAATAAAACAATAATGCCCAGTAGTTTTTTCATAAAAATGGTTTTAGATACAGTATTTACAACATGTATTTGAGATATATTACGTGTGAATGGACTACGGTACTTAAGTGAAGGAATTGATTTGAAAACTAAAATTTGTACCCAATACCAAAACGCACCCACCAGGAATAGACTTCAAGTTCGCTTACCCTTTGGTCACTGCCAAAAAAACCACGCAAAGGCTGGTTGCTCAAGTTGATGCCCTCAGCATAAATTTTGAAATGCTTCCCGATGTTCTGCGATATGTTGGCGTCTATTTGGTAACGACTGTCGAAAAGAAAGTCTTCTTCACGGTTATTGCCAATTGAAAAGATAAAATCATCTATATAATTGAAGGCCAAACCAGCTGAAAATCCTTTTTTATTATATGAAAGAATCATATTGCCAAAATTCTGTGCCTGCCCAGGAAGCCTAAAAACCTCACCTCTTTCCGCAACCGCCTCTGAATGGGTTAAACTTATATTCCCGGAAACCGAAAAATATTTCAAGAAGCCGGTCAAAAAGTTTAGACGTGTTTGGGCGGTAAGTTCCAAACCCCAGAGATTGGCGTATTCGCCATTTTCAAAAGATGTAAGTTCGTAATCGATAAAGTTATCAGCATTCTCCCACTCATCACCAACCACCGTCCTATCAATCTGATAAATAAAATCTGTAATACGTTTATAAAAACCTGATGCAGATACATAACCAATGTCACCCAAATAGTATTCGTACGCCAAATCAAGGTTGATTGAACGGGTTGGATTAAGATTTGGATTCCCCAAAAAGACCTCCCTATCTTCAATGTCTATCACCCTGCTTGGCGAAACACTGTTGTATTCTGGCCTGGTAAACCCATTCGTTAGGGCGAATCGTGCCTGTGAACGTTCCGACAACTCATATTTGACTTGAAAATTAGGCAGTGGTATTGTATATTCTTTTTGGCTTACAATGGGATTTATTACTGGAGAATCATCATTGTTTGTCACTACTTCGTTTGCCCTGTAAGTTCCTCTGTTTTTTTCTAATCGTAATCCTGTGAGCACATCCCATGATTTTCCTCTAAAAGTGGCCATAGCATACACAGCCATAATATCCTCTTCGGCTCTGGTAAAAAATTCTGATACAACTCTTGCACTTCGGTTTTGGTTGACTGAAAATTCAGCTTGGTTCTCGCCGAAGTAATCAACCAATGTGCCGGTATCTATTCTACTGTCAAAATTGAGATTTCCCTGCATAAAATCATTATCTGGGACAGATACGGCCGTAGTTGAAAGATTCAAGGGATCACTACTACTATTTTCATAGATAGAAACCCAGCGTTGACGACCGTTTTTCAACTTCCTGTACTTCAGTCCTGTTTGTAGTTCACCCTTCCCCAAAAAGGTGTTAATGGGTTTTTTGATATCCATACGAAAGACCAAGTTTTCCCCGGTTACCGATCGTAGGTCGCTCGGACGTATCGATTCTAAAGTATATAGTGAAACGTCGTTCAAATCAACTATTGCCCCATTTACTTTGGGATAATCAGTATTGACCTCCGAAAGCAATAAATCAACATCCTCAAATTCAAATGTGGCCCTTATTGATTCGTCTGTACGGTCCGTCATGGTATAAAAGAAAGATGCATCAAATTTCCAGTTTCCGATATAAGAATCAATCCCCAAATTGACGGAAGTGTTTTTACGTATCTTCCTCCTATCCCTTAAGTCACGTTCTACCCTAGCATCGTCAACGCGGGTTGCATTGACGTAGTTTCCCTGCAAAGGGCGGTATCGAATCCTGTTCCTGATTTCATCATCCGTCAGGTTGTTGTACATCAAATGGGCATATAGCCTGCCATTGTCACGCAGCTTATAATCTATAGAGGTGTTGTAGCCCGAGCGGGTACGCTCGTTCTGTAAATCACGCCAGTTATAGTTGTTGATAAGAATGGATTGATTACCATTGGATAGTGTTTTTCGGTCCCAATCAATCTCCAATCGATCGCGCCCGTTGTCAGTACGGTAATAGTTACCCCCCACTTTAATACCGAGCCTGCCTTCAGGATATTTTTCATTAACCAGATAGCGTTTTTCCAAAGTGAGCATTCCCGTGAGGTTATAGCCTTTTGAAAGGTTATTGTAGCCACTGCCCAATTCGACTTTCAATGCCATCTCTTTAGACAATGAAAACACTGGGATCAAGTTCACAGATCCCCCGATGGCATCACCATCAGTGTCTGGCGTTTTAGTCTTAATCACTTGAACGTTTTCTGATTGATCTACTCCGATGCCCGCAACTATCGTATTTCTTCGTCCGTCTATTTCTGTAGTTGGCAAGTTTTCACCATTGTACTGTATGGTGGTATAACTAATGGGGGTTCCGCGTATTGCCACGGTATTACCCTCACCATAACTGCGGCCAATTGTAGTGCCTGTCATACGTTGTAGGGCCTCACCCATATTTTGGTCCGGCAGTCTATCTTTGGTATCCGATGCCAGTACCTGTATCTGATTGATTGCATTTTTTTGGGCATTTACTTCTTTAAGGTTTTTTTTCACTCTGGCATTGACAATAACTTCAGATAGTTCAAAGGTTTCAGGAATTAGTGCCAACGAAATCGATTTCGAAACCTTTGGTAAAGAAATAAGGGTATCTATGGAACGATATCCCAAATAACGCACGTTAAGCGGTAGCTCGTCTTTCTCTGAGTAAAAGGAAAGAGAAAGCGTACCTTCATGATTGGAGACACCGCTTATCCTTTTATTCTCTGACTGTACCAAAGCTCCCAAAAGTGGCTCATTGGACAGGCCATCGAAAATCTTGAATCTTACCGTCCAAAGGCTTTCTTCCATTGTATCGGCCAGTTGGGATTTGTTCTCCCGGAAAAGAACTATGGTATTGTCCAAAATTCGATAGCCCACCATACTATCCTTGAACAACCCATCTAAAAGTTCCCTGATATTGGAGTAGGGTTTTAAGAAAACCCGTTTTCCACCATCGATAATGGTGGAATTGTAAAAAAAGTGGTACGGTTCGTTTCGCTCTATTAGTCGTATCGCTTTTCGCAAAGAAGTGGAATCTTTTGAAAGGTACTTGGTTTCTTGGGAATGAGTAATTGAGGTAGAGCAACACAAAAAAAAGGTCACGATGAATTTGAGACTATTTTGAGGAAAATCGTACCATTTGTTTTTGTAAAACACTCATTACTTTTTGCTCAAGCTCACGTTATCCCTAGATACGGTGAAATTGATATTCTCAGAAATACTAAGGTTTTGAAGGAAAACATCCAGCCCCTTGTCCAAATTAACCGATGCCGTGTAAGGAATTGTATCTATGGTAGTATCGGAGATAATGTTGATTCCGTACCAAGATTCTATATCCATGAAAATCAATTTTAACGGCACACTATCATAGACCAATCGCTTCTGCATCCAAGAGGTATTGTGTTCATCGGCTTCACTTTTATGCAGTGCCAGAGCACTGGAAATCGCTTGTTCATTCTGTATAAGAACCATCTGATGATTACCATTATTCACTTGGACCTTACCCGACTTTACACTGACCACCGTCTCTTCCGAATTTATCGCCTTGACATTAAAAGAAGTTCCCAACACGGTAACTTCTGTATGCATCACTGTGATTACAAAAGGTATTTTCTCGTTACGGGCAACATCAAAAAAAGCCTCACCCGACAGCAGAACGGCTCTTTTACCTTCTTCTTCTGTATATGAAATACTGCTATTGGCATTCAACGTAATCTCTGAGCCATCCGGCAGGGTTACCTTTCTAATTTCCATGCCCCCACTGGAGAACTGCATAGCGGGCGCATCCTGCCTAAGTTGAAACATGATGCCCAAAGTCAATAACAATGCCAAAGAAGCGGCAATGGCCATCCATTTATACGGCAAACGCTTGGTGTTCCGCTCATGCTTGGGCGCTATCTTTTCCTGAAGCTTTGCAAACGACTCAACGGAATCCACCTTCACAGCTGATTCCTTATCCGCGGAAAACTGCGTTTCGAACAGTCTTTCCATGACCTCATTGGCTTCCCCTTGTTCCATGAGGGATTTGAGCCTGATATATGCTTCTTCAGAGCTCTTGCCCTGAAAAAAATCTATCCATTCCTCATCTGTTGGCTTGCGGTCTTGCTTGGACATTATGGATGAGTTTTCATGGCTATAAATATATTTGTTTTAAGCAAAAGAAGTTCGGATTCCCAATATAATTCCTAGATCTCATTTAAAATGGCGTTTGCACATTCCAAGGTGGTAGCCGTTCCTCCCATATCCCTGGTCTTACCCGATTGATGCTTCACCACTCTTTCAATGGCCCCAAGAATAAGATCATGACCTTCTTTATAGCCAAGATGCTCTAGCATCATGGCTCCGGCCCAAATTGCTCCGATAGGATTGGCTATACCTTTGCCAGCAATGTCGGGTGCAGAACCATGTACTGGTTCAAACATGGACGGAAACTGACCTTCCGGATTGATGTTGGCTGAAGCTGCTATCCCAATAGTTCCAGCTACTGCGGGTCCTAAATCGGAAAGAATATCGCCAAATAGGTTAGAGCCTACCACTACATCGAACCATTGTGGATGCTGCACAAAATGTGCAGTCAGGATGTCGATATGGAACTGGTTTGTCTGTACTTGGGGATATTTTTTCGCTAAAATGGCGAAACGTTCATCCCAAAAAGGCATGGTATGCATAATTCCGTTGGATTTGGTAGCCGAAGTTACTTTTCCTTTACGACGACCGGCTAAATCAAAAGCGTAGCGCAATATTCTATCGACTCCCTTTTTGGAAAAGAGGGTTTGCTGGGAGACCACCTCAGCATCCGTTCCCTGAAAAATTCGCCCTCCGATTTCTGAATACTCGCCCTCATTGTTTTCCCTGACTACGACAAAGTCCACATCACCTGGTCCGACTCCTGCCAGAGGAGAAGGCACCCCCTCAAACAACCGAACAGGTCGTATACAAGCATATTGCTGAAAAACCCTGCGTATGGGAATAAGCAATCCCCATAGCGATATATGGTCTGGGACTCCGGGATAGCCCACTGCCCCAAGATAAATCGCATGGTGTCTTTTTAACTGTTCCAGACCATCTTCGGGCATCATTTTACCGGCTTTATGAAAATGCTCACAGCTCCAATCAAAGTGCTCCCAATCGAAGGATATTCCCAACTGCCCGGCCACTTTTTCCAATACCCTTATGCCTTGTTCAATTACTGGTTTCCCTATTCCATCACCAGGAATCACCGCAATATTGAAGTTGGTCTTTTGTGTCATCTTCCCGACGTTTTATTTTGGAATTACCTGACCGCAGAAAACACCGATGTATAAACTTATTGGTCATCCATAATACGATACAAGGGCCACATACCCTTATTTGAAAGCATCTTCATACAAAAGGATGAAGTAAAAATTACTGTATACATCTTTTTTTAAGGCGAATCCTATTAAATCCTAATTTTTAACAGAAATAAAATGATAATTTTACAATAATTTCTATATTTGATGCAATCGATTGCACCGAACTAAACTAATGCTCACTTCATCTCCTTCCTCTGACAATACACTAATCGCCGCCATCAATCAGGATTGCACTGAATCCTTCAAGATTTTATTTGAACGATACATTGAACCGGTCACCAACTATGCCTTTTACATTTGTGGCAACAAGGAAATGGCCAATGATATAGCCCAGGAGGTTTTCTTGAAAGTTTGGGAAAAAAGGGCGGAGTTGGACCGTGATAAATCCATAAAGTATTTCCTTTTTGTTCTGGTGAAGAACAAAATCATTAGTGATTTTAGAAAATTAAACAGCTACAGAAAGTATTGCGACCACTTTAATGTCGTTACAACAAATGCAGAGCATTCACTCGAAAAACAATTGGAGGTCAAAGAACTCTCGCAACTTATCAACTATGCTATCGATTTGCTCCCTGAAAAACGAAAGATGGCCTTCAAGCTTAGTAGGGACGAATCCCTCAGCTACAAGGAAATTGGTGAAAAAATGAATATATCCCCAAGAACCGTGGAGGTTCATATAGCCCTCGCCATGAAGAACATCAAGGAATACCTTCATGTGCAATATTCTTAGTTAGGCCCCTCACCTTCTGCATACTTACCCCAATAAACTGCCTATTCCCTTAGGATACATGTTTTTGATAAGGCATCAGTAGCCTCGATTCCTTCCCTTCCCAAATTGCTTTAAAGCGATTATGGGATTCCGATATTCAAGGGGTTCAATTTTTAAAAATGATATTTTTTTCAACCTTATGTTAAGGGAACATCAATTATTGGGCGTTTTAATGCCAAATCCATATAAGAACCTATAATCACAAGCTACCATTTCAGCTCTTTTGGATTTGAACAAGAGTATCGGAAAACTAAACCAAACAAAATGAAAAAAGTATTCAGAAATCATTTAAGGCAAGTGGTAATCGTTTCCACACTAATGCTTTTTACCGCTGCTGGTCTTCGGGCACAAGAAATCTCCGGAACCATATTGGACTCGCAAACCAATATACCTTTGGCAGGGGCTTCCGTTTTTATCAAGGGTACCTCAATCGGGGTAATCACCGAATTTGACGGTGCATTCCTAATTCAATACGACAATGCACAATCGGCAACCCTGGTGGTCAGCTACTTGGGATTCGCGGATGAAGAGGTAGACCTTTCACAAGTACAAGACCTCACAAACATTATCGTGAAAATGGATGAGACGACAACCAGCTTGGACGAAGTTGTGATTTCAGCCAACTTAGAAGGTCAACAAAAGGCATTGAACCAACAACGAGTAGCGGACAATATTAAAAATGTAGTCTCAACCGATTTGATTTCACGTTTTCCAGACCTGAACGTTGCAGATGCACTACAAAGAATACCGGGTATCAATATTCAGTTGGATAATGGGGAAGGCGCGCAGGCTTTTATTAGAGGTACTCCTGCCAATTACACAACCGTAACAATCAATGGGGAACAAATACAAAACACAGGTACATCCTTTGACCGTACTCCCCAACTTTTTCAGTTTCCTGTTGATCAATTGGGCCAAATTGAGGTGACAAAAACAATAACTCCAGCACAAGATGGAGATGCCATCGGGGGTACTATCGATTTATCCACTCCAGTGGCAAAAAGGCTTACATGGAACATTAAAACAGAGTTGGGCGCAGGTTATAATAGCCTTACCGATGGTGAAAACTATCGTGCCAACCTCAATTTCAACAAACGTTTTGCCGCTAACGAAAAAAACCCAAATGGGGCTTTCGGTATGCTTTTTAGCTATTCTTATAATCAAACCGATCAAACGCAAGATGAAACAGTCGCCGATTGGATAACCGACGATGAGTTTGAAAGCAATCCGGGTACCGAATTATGGTATAACAGGGAGCATGAACTCGTTGTCAGACCTCAAATACGCACACGACAAGGGGCGAGTGTGACCTCTGATTACCGTTTTGACAACGAAAATTTTATTGTGGCAAAATTCAATTACGCTACTATAGAAGAGGATGAAGATCGTCAACGTAAAATATTTCGACCACGAAATGGTGATTTTGTCTCTCCAACAGAATTTCCCGATGCCCGGATCAGACAGGACTTTCGAGATCGAGTTGTAACTCGGTTCACAGCGTCTTTCAACGTTGATGGTAATTTTAAGATCGGTGATTATAAATTGTTTGGTGGATATGCATATTCAGGTGGTCAACGTGATGAAAATGGCTTTGATGGCCGATTTGAAGGACGTGGCATTGACTTAGGTATTGAAAACCTGAATACCGACTTTCCAATATTTTTCCCTTTGGGGGGACAGCCAGGTGATGATTTTAACCCAGAAGATTTTGATATCTTTCAAAGGTTCAGATTATTGGACCGCATTGTGGAATCAAATGCGAGCACCGCAAAAATCAATGTTCAGCGATCATTTAATATTGGCAATTCCCTTCTCATATTACAAGCAGGATACAAAAATAGAATTAACCAATCCAGCGCAAGTAATAATCAGAGAAGGTTTGATTTTGAAGGAGATGACGATGTTACCTTGGCCGATTTTTTGGGAACCGGTTTTGTACGGGACAATTGGTTGCAAAACGAAGTCCCCTTTGGATTTGAAATAGTACCTGGTGACATACGCGATTATTTTAACAATAACCCAGTGCAATTTGAAAGCAATACAAATGAAGATATTATTACCCAAGCAGAATTCGACTATCAAGCAGAGGAGAATACCAACGCAGGTTATTTTATGGCAACCCTACGAACCGGTAAGTTTAACATTCTAGCGGGCATCCGGAATGAGGATGTCAAAGTAGATTATAGTGCGCAAGATGTACAAGTAGATGATGATGGTGAAGTTATATCAATTTCACCCATCACGGGAGGCAACAATTACAGCGTATTATTGCCTAACCTTCAAATCAAATATGAATTGAACAATCTTACCAATTTTAGAGCTGCTTACACCAGGGGCTATGCACGACCGAATTTTGTGAACCTATTACCTAGAGTGAACAGAAATATTATTGACCTTGAAGCGACCATAGGAAATCCAAATTTAGAAGTTCCTACCTCAAACAATTTCGACGTTTTCTTTGAGCGCTATTTGGGTAATGTAGGTATTGTTTCAGCAGGTGCATTTTACAAGAAAATAGATGGTTTTGTCTGGGAACAGACATTTCAAAACGTTGTGGGAAACGAGTTTCCACGTGCCGACCAATTTGTAGGCTATAATGAAGTGATACAGCCGCAAAACGGTGAAGATGCTACCCTGTTCGGTATCGAGGCCAATATACAGACCAATCTGGCATTCATTTCGAACGCCATACGTCACTTTGGCATTTATTTCAACTATACCTACACGGATAGTGAAGCAATAATAGAACCTGGTGCTGAAGAAAATCGACTGCCCGGTCAAGCGCCACATACCCTGAACAGTGCACTTACTTTTGATAAAGGTGGATTCTCAGCACGTATCAATATGAACTTTCAAGATGATACCGTAGAGGCGATTAGAAGCGATAGGATTGTTGCTGGCGACAACAATGTAATACGGGATAGAAGAGTGCAATTCGATGCCAATGCTTCCTATACATTCAAGAACGGTTTACGATTTTTTACAGAATTGGTAAACTTCACAAATGCCCAACAACGTGAGTACATTGGTGATATTAGCCGGGTATCCAATTTCAGGGACTTCGGATTTCAAGCACGTTTTGGAATCTCATTTAACTTGTAACCATACTAAAAACATTGAAAATACAGCCTCGCTCATAAAAGTGGGGCTGTTCCTTTTTGACGACAAGTAACTAATAAAAAGCTTTTATGAACCGACGAAAGTTTTTAGGGAGTACTTCCTTGGCTAGTGTCTTTGCACTTTTGGGGCCGGAAAAGATGGCCGCAGCTTTGAAGACATGGGATAACCAAGCTACCATTGAGGACAGTTTTGGATTAAAAATTACCAAAATCACACCCATAGTTGTTCCGTATGCTTCTTATGTAAAAGTAGAAACTAATGCCGGGATAACGGGTTGGGGAGAATCAGACAAGGATTTTCGGCCTTTGGGGAAGATATTTCTGGAAGAAGTGGTTGTAAAACACCTGATTGGCAAGAACCCCATGGCCATTGACGCCATTTGGAACTACATGTATTTCAAGTCTTATGATGAAGGTAGTTACGGGCTCGTTGCAGGTGCCTTGGCAGGTATAGACAACGCCCTTTGGGATGTAAAAGGAAAGGCTCTGGGTGTACCCATTTCCGATATCATAGGTGGGCGTTTTAGGGATAAAGTTAAATGCTATGGCAGTTTTGGGGCCAACGTATACTCCCATGAAAAGAAAAAATATGGGGGTAGAAAGAAAAAGACTCCTCTTGAAATGGCCAAAATTGCTTCCGGCTTTGCAGAATTGGGGTATACGGCCATTAAAGTAAGGATGCAAATCAGGCAATTGAACATAGATCCCAATCCAGACCCTAGCTTCGATACGGTAAAAGAAGTGAGGGCCGCTGTAGGTGATGACATGACCATTTTTTTCGATGCCAACAATGGTTATACACCGCATAGGGCCATAGAAGTGGGGAAAAAACTTAGGGAGCTTTACAACATTGCCACCATTGAAGAACCGGTTACCATGAACAACTATCATGCGTTAAACGAGGTTTCCACGGCTCTGGATTTCCCAATAACCGCTGGTGAACATGAATATACCCGTTGGCAGTTCAGGGATTTGATACAAATTGGTCATGTGGACATCATTAATCCGGATTTACTCAAAAGCGGCGGTATGAGCGAATGTTTAAAAATAGCCCAGATGGCCTCGGCCTTTGACAAACGTTTTATGATTCACAGTGCTTATCCCATGATCGGTACTTCGGCCGGTCTACAATTCGCCGCAAGCCAGCCCAACGCCATGGAATACCAAGAGTATGTTGGACCAAGACCTTGGATGGGGCTTCAGAAATACTTCAAAAACGATTTGGAGTTCCAGAACGGATACTTAAGTGTACCAACAGAACCCGGTTGGGGACTAGAAATGGATGAAAAAATACTACTTAAAGACGCCTTGAATTAATCCATGATGAAATCAAAAGAAACCCAAATAATGACCCGAGAACAATTTTTGGGAACATGGTTCCGAGACAACAACTTCGGCCTGGAGAATCGGGCATTATCGCAAACCAGGATAAAATCTGTGCGGGCGTATCTGCTCCCCAAGGCCCTTTTTGTAAGGATAGAATCGGACAGCGGCGCAGTGGGCTGGGGAGAAGCCAGCAATAAGTTCCCAAAAACCACCATAGCGCTCATCATCAATGAAATGGCCCCCCGTTTAAAGGGCAAAAGACCCTTTGATACTGAACCGATATGGAATCAACTGTTCTTCAAGGCTATTGACAGCGGTCCCAACGGCATCATGCTCGGTGCTATGGCAGGGATAGACTACGCTCTTTGGGATTTAAAGGGAAAACTGCTGAACCTGCCGCTCTATCAACTTCTCGGGGGACCTTATCATCAAACCATAAAGGTGTACGGAAGTTTTGGGAGAGGAACCAAGAATCCTATGACACCCAAAGCTTGTGCCGAAAAAGCCTTGGACTTTGTAAAAAAGGGATATAAAGCCGTAAAAATTCGCATGCAGATTCGGCAATTGAATATCAATCCTAGACCAGATCCCAGCTTTGAGACCGTAAAGGCGATTCGAGATGCCATTGGTTACGATATTCCCTTACTTTTTGATGCCAATAACGGCTATTCACCCTATCGGGCCGTACAAGTGGGAAAGGAACTCTATGAAAAATATAACATTGCCAGCATGGAGGAACCCATTGCGGAACATAATTACGCTGCCTTGGCCCAAGTTGCCTCTGAGCTCCAAGTTCCAGTCACTGCGGGTGAACATGAATATACCCGTTGGATGTTTCGTGATTTGATCACCATTGGAAAAGTGGATATCATCAATCCGGATTTCTTCAAATCGGGCGGTGTAACGGAAGGAAGGAAAATCGCGGCTTTGGCCTCCTCCTTCGATATTCCGGTAATGTGCCATAACGTAAGACCCACCCTGGCCACTGCAGCAGCGTACCACATCATTTCCAGCATTCACAATGCTGCCGAATTCCAGGAATTTGGTGGCGAACAAAGGGAATGGGACTTGCAAAAATATTTTAAGAACAATTTGGAGTTAAAGGAAGGACAGATAAAATTATCGGATGAGCCGGGCTTCGGTCTGGTTCCGAATGAAGAAAAAATCGTCCGTGACGCACAAAAATTCGAATAAATTGAAGCTATTACTGATTCTGACACTTAGCTTATCCACTGGCTATGCTTCATTTGCGCAAAAGGAGTACAAGGGAATCGATGTCTTAAAAGACCCATCCCGCACTGCTCCTCCTATGGACAAACCTAGACCCATCCCGCTTCAAAAAGAGCTGTTGCTCAAAAATATGACCTGGATGGAAATCAGGGACCTTATAAAACAGGGATATACCTCCGTAATCATAGGTACTGGAGGGTTGGAAATGAACGGCCCTTACATGGTTACGGACAAGCATAACATCATTATGGAAAACCTAGCTAAGGGCATTGCTTCACAATTAGGAAACACCCTTGTAGCTACTATTGTTCCCTATGTTCCCCAAGGGGATTTGAAAGGTCCAAGGGGTTTGTTGCGTTATCCCGGGACCCTAGGTGTTTCGCAACAAACTTTCGAACACCTTGTTAGGGACATCGCAATCAGCCTTAAGCACCATGGTTTCACGGAAATCATCCTTTTGGGGGATAGTGGAGGTAACCAGAAAGGGCTCAAAACGGTTTCGGAAGAATTAAATCAGGACTGGAAAGGCAAACCTGTAGTACGGTACATTCCTGAATATTTCGGTTATGAAAAGTGGATTGGATTTCAAGAACGCTATGGCATTTTTGAAGTCTCGGAAGGTATCCATGATATCTTTAGGGATACCGCTCTACTTTTACTGGACAATCCAAATCACATCCGGAAAAAGCAACGTTTGGAAAACAACCTCTTTACCGTGAACGGTATCGACCTTACCGATACTATAGCTATTGAAAAAATAGGATGTGCTTTGTTCGATTTCCAAGTTGGAATCACCACGGATGCCATTGAACTGGCAAGAAAGAACGATTAGACTCCCGATAATCATGGAAAAATCTTTAAACTGCTTACGTATTGGGACCTATTCGTACGTAGTAGCATTGAACTATAAACATTCTCAATATGGCCCTTGTAAGCATTAAACCAATGCTGAAAATAGCACAGCGAGATAAATACGCCATTGCCGCTTTCAATCCGGTCGACTATGCCTCCATGAAGGCCATGGTCATCGCGGCACAGGAATGCGATGCTCCGGTGATTATCCAAACTTCTGCCAAAACCATTCGCTACTATGGTCACGAAACCCTTTTCTCATGGTTTGAGCCTTTGGCCAAAATGGTCAATGTTCCGGTAGCACTGCATTTGGATCACGGCAAAGATTTGGATATGATAAAAAGATGTATCGATATCGGATGGACCAGTGTCATGATTGATGCATCGGACAGACCTTTTGAAGAAAACCTACGGATTACCAAAGAAGTGGTGTCCTGGGCAGATGCAAAAGGGGTTGGGGTCGAAGCGGAAATCGGTGAAATCGGAGGGGTCGAAGAGGATATTGTGGTGGCAGAAGAAGATGCACATCTTGCCAATCCGGACGAGGCCGAACGTTTTTGCAAGGAAATTGACTTGGGCGTATTCGCCGCGGCGATTGGTACCGCTCATGGCTACTATCACGGAGAGCCGGATGTCCAGTTTGATTTAATAGAGGAAATCAATCAGCGAACAGGTACCCCTATGGCTTTGCACGGCGGGACCGGATTGGATGAGGAAACCATCGCTAGATGTATCGCCCTGGGATGTGCCAAAGTGAATATTTCCACCAATCTGAAACACGTTTTCATCGACAGCTTCGTCAATCATAAAAAGGAAAATCCGAACGATTATGAACCCCTGAGTTATCTAAAAAAACAGTTTGAGTCCCTAAAAACCCTTTTCAAGGATAAAATAACCGAGTTCGGCGGGCAAGGTAAAGGAGCGCAAATGTTGAAGGAAATAAATTAAGTAAACGACCAAAACCTATGCAAGCCTTGATTTTTGACTGTGACGGTGTACTTGTGGATACGGAGAGAGACGGGCATCGTGTGGCATTTAACGAAGCATTCCAAAAACATGGATTGGATGTGGAATGGGATGTGGAACAATATGCCGAACTCCTGAAAGTAGGTGGTGGAAAGGAGCGTATGAAACATTATTTTGACCAAAATGGATATCCTGAAGAGGTCGACGACCAAGAGACCTTCATCAAGGCACTTCACGTGGATAAGACCGAAATCTTTATGGGTCTCATCAAAACCGGGAAGCTGCCGGTGCGACCTGGAATCAAAAGAATCATAGATGAGGCCCTGGGCGAAGCTATCCAGGTGATGATATGCTCTACCTCCAACGTCAAGGCCGTAACGGCCATCGCGGAGACCCTTGTAGGTATGGAACGAAAGAAAAGAATGAAAGGCATTTTCGCTGGGGATATGGCAAAAAAGAAAAAGCCCGATCCTGAGATTTACAATTTGGCGAAAACCACCCTAGACCTGGACCCTAAGCAATGTTTGGTCATTGAGGATAGTAGAAACGGACTATTGGCCGCAAAGGCGGCAGGTATGCATTGTCTAGTAACCCTCAGTACCTACACGATTCACGAAGACCTTAAGGAAGCCGATAGGATTATACCAGATCTCGAAAACGATGGCGACCCGCTAACCTTGGAAGATTTAAAGAATTTAATAGTATAACATGGCAAATAAGAACATAACCCTAGTGGAAGTTGAGAAAGCAGTCCAGGTAATTATGGATACCGCTTTCGAGAACGAAGATTACTTTTCCGAACTGGACGGACTCGCCGGGGACGGAGACTTTGGAAACAGTCTTGCCACAGGATTTCAGGTAATTCGAGAGCAGTGGGACACCCTTCCCAGAACCAACATCAATGCCTTTCTCATGAAAGTGGCCATGTTGACCACTAGCCATGTAGGTGGTAGCTCGGGACCCATTTGGGGAACTGCTTTTATGCGTGCTGCGATTTACAGCCGAGAGAAGGATGATTTAAATCTAACCGATATCGTAAATATTTTCGATAGCGCTATAGAAGGTATTATGCAGCGAGGAGGGGCGCAGCCTGGGGACAAAACCCTGATAGATGCCCTCATCCCAACCAGAAATGCATTGGCAGAAGTTAAATCCGATGCTCCCGATTGTTGGAAAAGGGCATTGAAAACCGCTTCGGAGGCCGCTACGCAATCCATAGAGGATACTAAAAACCTTCAGGCCAAAAGAGGCCGTCAATGTTTCACTGGCGAACGTTCCATTGGTACCGTAGACCCAGGTATCGTTGCGGTGGCGACCATTATGAACAACATGAACAAGGCATTCACTCAATAACGGAATCAAAACTAGAAATATGAACAAGTTCTTTAACGATCCGAACAATTTTGTTCCAGAAATGTGCGAAGGCCTGGTGATGGCCAATCCGGATACTTTAAAATACGTACCCGAATACAATATGATATACAGAAGTGACATGCCCTCCAATGACAAGGTTGCTATTGTTCAGGGGTCCGGTAGCGGCCATGAGCCTGCTCATATAATGGCAGTGGGCAAGGGCATGCTGGATGCCGCATGTCCTGGAAACGTATTTGCAGCTCCTCCGGTGGATTTCTGTTATGAATGTATCAAGCGTATGAATGGTCCTAAAGGGGTACTGTACATCGTAAACAATTATCAAGGGGACAAGATGGCGTGGCAAATGGCCGAAGAAATGGCTCTTGCCGAAGGAATCAATGTAAAAGGTATAATGGTCGATGACGATGTATCCGTAAAAGATAGTACCCATACCATAGGTAGACGCGGTGTGGCCGGTAACTTTTTTGTCATTAAGGCTGTAGGGGCGGCTTCAGAGCAAGGAACAGATTTAGATGCTTTAGTCAAACTTGGAAATAAGGTAAATGGTTTGGTACGTACCATGGGAGTTGCACTCACATCTTGTACACCTCCTGCAAAGGGAAGCCCCATTTTCCAAATAAGCGATGGTGAGATGGAAATGGGCGTAGGTATACACGGTGAACCTGGGAGAAGACGGGACAAAATGAAGACTGCCGATGAAATTGTCGAGGAGCTTTTCAACGCAGTTGCGGATGACCTTCCTTTTCAATCTGGGGACCGCGTAGCGTTAATGGTCAATGGCCTTGGAGGTACACCTATCAGTGAATTGTACATCCTTTACAGAAAAGCCGCTGAGATGGCCAAAGCAAGGGGCTTGACCATTATTAAAAATTATGTAAATGAGTATTGCACCTCACTCGAAATGGCGGGTGCCTCATTGACGCTGTTAAAACTGGATAATGAGCTTGAAGCGCTATTGAATGCCCCTGCGGAAGTGCCTATAAGAGTTTTTTAATGATAACGAGTTTAGTTCGAGTTAGTTTGTTAAAAGACTGCCCGTAACTGGGCAGTTTTTTTAGAATCATACGCTACCAATACCTGTAAAATCATGATATGATCTTTAACGGAAAAAGAATAGGGTTTATACTTGGCCCTTTATCATTCTTCATTATACTTTTTCTTTTTAATGTGGATGGCTTGTCGAACGAAGGTAAGGCCACCTTAGCAACCGCAGCGTGGATATCCATTTGGTGGATAACCGAAGCCATTCCTATTTCAGCCACAGCCCTATTACCTTTTGTGCTTTTTCCGTTGACCGGTGTGATGTCGGTAAAAGATACTGCCAGCGCTTTTGCCAATCAAATGATTTTTCTGTTTCTCGGAGGTTTTATCATCGCTGTGGCCATTGAAAAAACCAATCTACATAAACGTATCGCCCTCAACATTATAAATGCCATTGGTAGTAATTGGAACAAGGTCATACTTGGTTTTATGATTGCCACAGCTTTTTTGAGCATGTGGATTTCAAATACTGCAACCGCTGTAATGATGCTACCTATAGGGCTGGCCGTAATCTCGCAGATAAAAGCGGAGGAAGCATTACGGAAAAAGATGGGTATTTCATTAATGTTGTCCATGGCCTATGGATGTTCCATTGGGGGCATTGCAACCATCATTGGTACTCCTACAAATGTAATTTTTGTTGGTATCGCGGAAGATCTTTATGGTGAGTCCATTACTTTCGCGCAATGGATGCTCTTAGGGCTACCCTTCTCAATGGTTATGCTGTTACTGGGTTGGCTGTACTTGACCAAAGTAGTTTTTAAAGAAAAGGTTGAGGGCATTCCTGGTGGCAAGAACGCCATAAAAGCACAATTGAAGGCTCTGGGAAAAATCAAATATGAAGAGCGTATGGCCCTAATTGTTTTTGCAGTTGTTGCAATCTTATGGATTTGCAGTTCCTTCTTATTGAAAAAGCTATTGCCCGGTATTAACGATACCCTTATCGCTATTGCTGGGGCCTTGGCACTTTTTATCATTCCCTCTAAAAGAGGAAGACAATCCGGTATTATGGATTGGAAAGCTGCGGAGACCATCCCTTGGGGCATCTTGCTTCTTTTTGGTGGTGGACTGGCATTGGCGGAGGGATTCAAAACGTCTGGCCTTGCCGAATGGATCGGTAACCGATTAACCCTTTTCGAAGTCTTCCCTGCCATACTATTGGTTTTGGCCATTATCATCGTAGTCAACTTTCTGACAGAGATTACTTCAAATGTAGCAACTGCTGCCATGTTGATGCCGGTTTTGGCCGCATTGGCAATCACTATTGATGTGCATCCCTATTTTTTGATGATAGCCACCACAATAGCGGCTTCTTGTGCCTTTATGCTTCCGGTTGCCACACCTCCTAACGCTGTGGTTTTTGGGTCTGGACTGCTCACCATACCCAAAATGATAAAAGCGGGACTATGGATGAATCTCATAAGCATTATCATCGCAACGGTAGTAGTTTACTTTCTACTGCCCCTTGTTTGGGGATTGGAAATTTCAGGCTTTCCGAATGGTTTTAAGTAATACCCGACTACATGCCTCAATCTTAAAATGAATAAAAGTTCTTAAATCATAAAACAGTTCAATGAACAATTCTCTCTTACTATATGATGAACTTAATAATATTAGTAGATCTTTTTCTCAAAAATGAAAAAGAGCAAACAAATGGATTTTGGTATCAAAGGACACGTTTAAGATATCTCACTAAGGATTCACTGCAGTCCCATTAAATGAACCTTTCTTGGGAATCTACTCCTTCCGCCAAAAGAGTCCTATTAACTTGCTTTTTTTGGGTTTCTTATCTAAACATTAGCCCTAATCCATTAAATAGATTCTAATTTTTTAGAGTTTACCAGGGCAAAGAGTATAGCAGTGCCAAAACCAACATTGTGGTGAATGATTAACCAAACCAGTGTTGTACTTGCTGCATTAATTCATAATCCCTATGAAAAAGGTGATTGAATTCATTGGTCTTAGGATTGTATTTATAATCTTGTTGCCATGTATCCGCATTTTGTACCACTTCCTTTATTGCATTACAAATCACCAGTAATTCATCGTTCGTGGTAACGGGATGAAGCGATAACCTGACCCATCCAGGCTTGTTGGATAAATCCTGTTCTTTGATATCTTTGATTATTTTTCTTGATTGTTCCTTACCGATTTGCAATAGATGATGGCCATATGTACTGGCACAGGACCATCCACCCCTTACCTGTATCCCAAACCTATCATTTAAAAGACGTACCATCAAGTTGTAGTGGATACCTCTCACACCAAAAGATATGCATCCGATACGCCGACTTTGCAAATCACCAAGAATATAAAGACCCTCAATGGAACTAAGCTCTGTGAAACATAGTTCCAATAGTTGTATTTCCCTTTCTTCCATATTTCGAACACCCATTTTTTCTTTAAGACTTATTGCCATAGCGGCCCGAATAGTCTGTAAGATACCTGGAGTGCCTCCATCTTCCAAGGTTTCAATCTCATTGTAATAACCGTATCCCCCCCAAGGATCGGTCCATTTGACATTTCCTCCCCCTGGAACATCGGGGCAGGATGCGTTGTAAAGGGATTCATGGAATACAAGGATACCGCAACTACCGGGGCCTCCTAAAAATTTGTGAGGGGAGAAGAAAATTGCGTCCAGCCTTGCCTCTGAATCTTCGGGATGCATATTGATGTCCACATAGGGGGCAGATGCCGCAAAATCAACAAAACATACTCCCCCATGCCTGTGCATGATCTTGGCAAGTTCATGGTACGGGGTTATGATACCCGTAACATTGGAACATGCAGTGAATGAACCTATTTTCAATGGCCTATCTTGATATTGAATCAACAACTTTTCCAATTCTTTTGGATCCACGAGCAAATCCTTTCCGTGGGGAACAATAACGACATCGGCAATGGTCTCCATCCAAGGGACCTGATTTGAATGGTGTTCCATATGGGTAATGAAAACTACGGGCCTTTCATTTTCCGATATGAATATTTTGTCTTTTGGTATCCCATTGTATCGAATTCCCATTAATCGCTGTAATCGCGCCAAAGCTCCAGTCATACCAGTCCCTGTCGTAACCAAAACATCGTCCGCATTGGCATTTACGTGTTTTTTTATCAATTGTCTGGCATGTTGGTAGCAATAGGTTGAGGCCTTGCCCGTTTCACTTGAGTAGGAGTGGGTGTTGGCCATCATGGGTCCTATTTGTTCTTGTATGGCATCCTCTATAGGCCAATAGAGTCTGCCACTGGCAATCCAATCGGCATAAATCAGAGGCTTGGAACCATATGCTGACCGGAAAGTCGAGGAATTTCCAATGGTGTTAATTCTGAACGTTTCAAAATAGTCTTCCAATTCCGAACTAAGCGCTTGTACAATGTTCTGCTCTCTCATCTTTTGATTTTAGCGTTTAGTATAATTGCTTCGGCAATTGGACCGAAGCAATTTTATCAATCGATAGACCAACCATCGATTATTCGATAGTTGAAGCTTTAAAATTGTCTATCCCTTTGGACAGCCATTCAAAATATTCTTCAGCATCAGGTTTATAGGCCACAGGTTCTATCAAGTTGATTTCTTTATGGTCCATCAATACGTAGTAGGGTTGCGAATTAGCTCCATACTTCAAGGTTTGGAGTTCGCTCCATTTTTGTCCTATATATTTCAGTTTTTTTCCAGGTCTTAATCTCGATTCCACTACTTGACCATCAGGTAGTGGTCTCTTATCATCCACGTACAATGAAATTAGCACTACCTTGTTCTTCAGAACATCCAAGACCTTTGGTTTGGGCCATACGTTCTGTTCCATCTTACGACAGTTTACACAGGCCCATCCCGTAAAGTCTATCATCACTGGTTTTCCTACCTTTCTTGCGTAGGCCAACCCTTTATCATAATCATTGAAGGCCAAGATATCATGGGGTGCCAATAAATGCCCCCCATCCGGAAGGCTACTGTGGTCCGTAGCTGTTGAAACAGCTCCTCCAGACTTGGAATTGCCCACACCATAAGGTGACTCACTGTATTCCAAAGGCGGGGGGAAGGCACTGATCAAGTTCAATGGTGCACCCCATAATCCCGGAACCATATAGATTGTAAAGGAAAGTGTTAGTAACGCAAGACCCAATCTCCCTACTGAAATGTGCGACAATGGTGAATCATATGGTAATTGGATTTTTCCCAGTAAGTATAGCGACATGGTTCCGAATATGGCAATCCATATCGCAATGAAAACCTCCCTTTCCAATATATGTAACTGTAAAACCAAATCTGCCTGTGAAAGGAATTTAAAAGCCAAAGCCAGTTCCAAAAATCCAAGTACCCCCTTAACGGTATTCAACCACCCTCCTGACTTTGGCAATGAGTTCAACCATCCGGGAAAGGCAGCAAATAATGCAAAGGGCAAGGCAATTGCTAGGGAAAACCCTAACATTCCAATAATAGGGGCCAAGCCTCCTTTTGAGGCTGCCTCGACCAACAGTGTGCCCACAATGGGTCCCGTACAGGAAAAGGAAACTATGGCCAGGGCCAGGGCCATAAAGAATATGGCCACAAGTCCACTACGTTTATACGATTGCTCATCGATCTTATTGGCCCAAGAACTGGGCAAAGTGATTTCAAATGCACCTAAAAAAGAAATTGCAAAAACCACCAATAACAGAAAGAAAATAATATTGAACCATACGTTCGTGGCCAGAGCATTGAGTGAATCGGCACCAAAAATCGCAGTGACAGCACTGCCCAAGAGCACGTAAATCACGATAATGGAAATTCCATAGAAGACTGCATTTCGGATACCTGCGGCCTTATTTTTGCTCTGCTTGGTAAAGAAGCTGACCGTCAACGGAATCATGGGAAAAACACATGGGGTCAGTAACGCTGCAAAACCGGATAGGAACGCAATGATGAAAATTGTCCAAAGTCCCTTATCGCCAGTTGAACTGATACCACTTTTTGTAGCCCCTTCATTTTCATGAACTTCACTCTCATCGGTCAACCCCTCCTTGGTACTGTCCTTGTCAACACTTTTTCTTCTGCCAACTCGAAACACCAATTGCTCTTCAGTCGGAGGTAGGCAACGTTCATCATCACACACCATGAATTCAACAGTACCGGAAATCCAATTTACTTCGGAATCAACCCGAACCCTTTGTTCAAAAACAGCTTCTTTTTCAAAGAACTTTATTTCCATATTGAAAATAGGGTCATTTACCGTATGGCCCTCCTGCTCCATGGTACCTCCCAGTAATATGACCGATCCCGCTTGTTCGTCATATGTGAATTGGGTGGGAATGGGGCCATCCTTGGGAACATCTTGGGAATACAGGTGCCAACCCTCCTCGATTACGGCCATGGAAACCAATTTATATTCGGTTTCCGAGAGCTTTTCCACTGAAGTAGACCACTCAATGGGGTCAAAGATTTGTGCCGAACTAGTCGCAAATCCCAAAAAAATGAAAATAATCAAGAAAAGGTTCTTTCTCATGACCTACTGTTTTTATGAATCAGGGGATTGGTCAACCCCTGATTCCGTTTTTATACCATACCTGAGGTAGTGTATATATCCAAAAAAGGTCCAAGGACCAAGATAGAATCAACTTTCCGGTTTAAAGATTATCTCAAATTTTTGTCCTTTTCTAAGCTTTTGAGCCAATTCTTTGATGTCCTTCACACTCATTTTTTCAACGATATCTTCAAAGTTCTTTCTATCGGATTCGTTGTAACCATCCCTGTAATATGTGGTCAAAAGGTCCATATCATATCTATTATAGTTTTTGAACTGTTCGCGTTCTTTGAGAAAATTGATTCGAGTTTTCTCAAAATCCGCTTCTATGACAATTCCTTTGGAAAGCTTTTCCAATTCTTCATGGACAATAGTGGCCAATTTATCGGCTAAATCCGGATTACAATCAAATGAGGTAGTGAGATAAGCAATGGATTTTGGTTCTTTGAACATACTTCCCCAAATTCTCGGACTGTATACCCCTCCCTCCTGTTCTCTCAATCGTTCGGTCAACCTTAGTTGCATCAGGTCTCCAATTGCCTTGTTAATGATCTTACTTTTAGGTGTATATGCTTCCTGAACCTTGTATGCAATGTTAACGTTTGCCTTTGCATCCTCCATTTTCAGGAAGACATCCCTATCAATGGTCTTCGATTTCCAATTTGTATCCAAATCCTTGAAGTTTTCCTTGGCTTTTTCTGTTGGAATACTGGCAATGTACTTTTCCAATAGCGGTTTAAGTTGGTCTCCACTTACATCACCAACAATATAAAATTCAAAATCCGCCGCATTTGTGAAGCGATCATGGTAAATTGATTTTATCTTATCCAATCCTATTTCATCGATATAGCCTTCATCCATAATTCTTTTTCTGGGATGATTGGTACCATATAAGGTTGTTGTAATGCTGTCGTTGATTTTTTCATTAATGCTATTTTGACGGGCCTGTAGTATGGACTTGTTGGCTTCCTGTAACACCTCAAATGATTTTTCATCAAATCGGGGGTTTACCAAATATAAATGGGCCAATTGAAGCATGGTCTCCACATCTTTGGTCGTAGAATTTCCCGTTAGCCTTTCAGTGGTTTCGTCGAGTCCCGGGCTCAACATAACATTCTTCCCTGCCAACACCTTCTGTAAATCTGCAGCGGAATAGTCCCCGACTCCGGAAATACTTACTAGTTGAAACAAAACCTCTGCTGATGGTACGTTTTCATCCTCAAGTAAAGAAATACCTCCATGGCTTATTGCATTTAATGTCACCTGATCCTTTTCCCTATCGGAGTATTTGTAATATACTTTAATGCCATTGCTCAGGGTATATGTAGAGGAATTTAATTCTTTGTTTTTTTCCTCCTTCGTAATATTCCCCACATTGATGTTCACATTTGACATCAAGGTCTTGTTGCCAAGTGTCTCGGTATAAGGGCCTATTCCTTCATCGGTTTCAACTTCCGTAATTATGTCCACAACCTCTTGTTTTGACAAATTGTTTTCTCCACGAACCCCGGTCACATTCACATACCTGTTCTTTTTAGTATATAGTCTATTTAGGGTACTGCTTACTTCTTCTTGCGTAATCTGTCCTAAAATCGCCTTGGCAATTTCATACTCTTTTTCAATATCGGGTATCATGTGTTGCTCATTATAATTGGATCGGATGTCCGTAGCTATAAAGAAATGTGCGCGGTCATTCTTCCCAGCGATTTCCCTTTCGTACTTAGCGAAGATTTTACTTTTTTCCCGCTCAATCTCAGAATTCAAAAAACCATGCTTCACTGCCCGCTCCACTTCAGTGACCACTTCTTTAAAAGCCTCTTGCTGTCGATTTGGCTTTGGTGCAATGTAGATGTCAAAGGAATTGTTGGCCCTTGTTATTGAACCATATTGCACCAGCGAGGCCAAAAAGGAGGCATTGGGATCTTGGGTTTTCTCCCGTATTCGCGAGGTAAGAGCAGCCATCACCAATGATTCAAGAAGACTTTCCTTTAACTCACCAACGGTACGCATTGAAGATGTTTTTGCGTGTCTTATCCCAAAGTGTATACTGGAGGTAGAAATTTCCGGATCCATCGCTAAATTGTACAGAAGCTCCTTATTTTCTGGTATTTTCACTGTGAACCTTTCCCTTGCGTTCTTTACGGCGGGAATGCTTGAGAACCTCTTTTTAATCTTGACTTCTACTTTATCCACATCAACATCACCGATTACGGCAATTGCCTGTAAATCTGTTCGGTACCAATCGTGATAAAAATCCCTTAGTGCTTTGTAATCAAAGTTTTCTACAATCTCCATAGTCCCAATCGGAAGTCGCTCCGAATACTTTGAGTAATTGAAGGCTGTCGGTAAACCTGCCTCTTGCATCCGTCGTTGCCCTGTTTGGCTCGTCCTCCATTCTTCCTTTATGACACCTCTCTCTGCATCAATTTCCTCATCCAACAATGACAGGTAATTGGACCAGTCATGAAGAACAAGTAGACAGGTATCGATTAAATTGTCCTTTGTTGGAATGTTGCTTAGATTATATACTGTCTCATCAAAACTCGTGAAGGCATTGATGTCCTTCCCAAACACGGCACCATGCTTTTGGAGCGTATTCAAGATACCCTTGCCCTCAAAATTCTGGGTGCCATTAAAGGCCATATGTTCTAAAAAATGGGCTAATCCCCTCTGATCGTCATTCTCAAGAATCGATCCCACATTTTGGATTATATAATAGCTGGCAGCTCCCTCTACCACATCGGTATGGTATATGTAATAGGTAAGCCCGTTGTCCAAGACGCCCTTATGAATAGCTTTGTCAGAGGGTATATACCCGTTCAAATCCATGTTTTGGGCGTTGGCGAAAAACAGTAAAAAAAGGTGTACAATTGCAATAAAAGTTTTTTTCATTTTTTTTTCTTTAAAATTGGCACCTCCCGAAAGAGGTGCCGGTAACTAACTCAAATAATTCACTCAAGAGACAAAACCTATAGTTTTAATTTTCATCCAACATCGAGCGAAATTTTTTTATATACTGAACTCATTTATTTTGAATATAGATGCTCTAGAGTCAACAATAAATCTTCTCCTCCAAGACTATTGTCAATAATCTGACCTTTGTTGTCCAACAAAAAATTATCAGGAATTCCTGTTATCTTGTATGTTTTGGCGATGGGATTATCATAGTAGCTTAAATCAGAGACATGGACAAACTCATATATTTTATCCTCCCTGATTGCTTTTATCCACCGTTCCTTTTCATCATCAAATGATACGCTGTATATTTGGAAGCCTTTGTCCCTATATAGCATCATGGCCTCTTTATACTGTGGATTTTCCGCTCTGCATGGACCGCACCAAGATGCCCAAAGATCTACGAATATGTAGCTTTTGCCATAAAGTTCCGTCAAGGGTATTTGTCTACCCTCTTCATCGGTGCCAACATAATCTATAAAGGATTCCCCAGGCTGTCTCCTTTTAGTAGCCTCTATTTTTTCCCTCATCTTTGTGTATTCTTCCGAATCGGCAAATTGCTCCGTAAAAAGACCCAACAGTCTTTCCGAATTTTCGATGGGAAACATCCCTGACCCCATCCCAGAAATGAGCCAAAACACTTTGTCCAGACTTACTGCATTGATATGGTCTTCCTTGCCTGCAAGGAAATGGTACAGTTGACCCACTTTATACTCATTCAATGCCCCCGAACCGGCACCACGGTACTTGGAATTGGCCTCTTTATAAACATCTTCAATTGCCAGGGACAAGTCATAGGCCGACGACCCTGTCACTTTCATAAAGCCATCGGGATTCCCTATACGATCTTTTGAATAATCTACCTCAACTTGGATATCCGAATTATCCGCATAGAAATAAAAAGTCTTGTCATACCCTCTATTTTTGTCAGAAAATATCAGCACTGTGGGTTTTTTCAATGTACCTGTAAAGGAGAATTCCCCATGCCTCACTTTTACGGAGTCAATCAGGCTGTCCTTGTTCCTAACATAAATAAAGGAGGCTTCATATCCCTCAAGCTTACCATTGATGTGAAATCCGACATCCGGTTTCTTAGGGGAATTATTACAAGAGATCGTGCCGAGCAACATGAATATGGAGCATAGCTTGATTATTTTCATAATCCTTTTGTTTTGGTTGCTGTTACTGGAATCGCATTTCACTTGATGTCCCATGTTGTTATAATTCCAAAGCATTCTTTATGGCCCCTTCTAATTCTTCCTCTTCATTTACCCCGTCATTGGAACCTGGGTTATCCCTATGGTAAATGATCTTTCCAGTTCTATCCACCATAATCACTGTTGGTAAAAAGCGGATTTTATATGCCTCGGACAGCTCATTATTGCTGAAAACCAAATCAAAGGTATACTTGTGTTCCTCGATGTATTCGGCCGCCTCTTCTTCATGTCCAACATCTCCTGAGAGTACGCTTATTACTTTAAGCCCCCTATCCTTGTAAGTATCGTAGAGTTCCTGAACATGGGGCATTTTGGCTTTGCAAGGTCCACACCAAGTTGCCCAAAAGTCCATCAATACGATATTTTCCGTGTATTCTTCTGATAATGTATTATTTTCTCCGTTGCTGTTTGGCAATGTCCAATCAGGGGCTTGCTCTCCCACTTTTAATGGTACGGCGTTACCGGGGTCCTTGTACATTTCCACCGTAAAATCCTCTGGGACTTCAACATCAAACTCTGGAAGGGCCTGATTAAAATCATTTGCAACAATCAGTGTTTTAGAAACCATTTTTCCATCCTCTGTATTGCTTTCGACGGATTCCTCATAATAATGACCATCGTCCACTCCAAAATAATATCGGCTTATTATACGATCTCCCATCTTTGGATAGTTTGCCCGAATCACATAACAATCCCTGCCATGCACATTCTCAATGGCTTCGAGATATACATTTTGCTCGTTTGAAAACCCTGGACTTTCTTCAACTTTCACATTTTTCAGCTGATTGTAAAAGTTCTTGTCCCCATAGGGTCTATAAAAGGCACGTTCAATCCAAGCCGCTGAGGTCGCTGTCTTATTTCCTTTGACAACCTTGTTTTTTAATAGGTGCAACTCCTTCAATCCTTCAGACGTGAACACGCCCCGGATATGTACCTTTTTTCCCTTTATGTTTTGCTTGGCTTCGAACCATCTATTACCCAATGATCCGGGACTGCCACCAAACTCTGCTTTTAATGTTCCCTGGTAAAGCTCCTCATGACCATAAAGATCAGAGTCCTGAGTGAACTCGATTTCCGTTGATATCGACTCAATGGGTTTTAGAGCCTTCTCTGCTTTTTGTATCACTTTCAATGCCCCTGGGCCCGTTCCTTTCGTGTTTGGGTCATCGAGTTGAATTTTTCCGCCACAACTATAAATCAAGGAAAGGGTCAATGTGAGTGACAGTATTTTTATTGTCTTCATTTGATAAAATCGATTAAACATAAATTGACGATTATAAGTTCATTAAGAGTGGATTCCGCACATTTTTAGGCATGCCTGCACCACAAAAGGCTACCCTATGGACGGACATCCGCCCACAGAGAAGCACATTTTCAATTAATATCCGGGATTCTGCACAATGGTCGCATTGGCACCAGGATTCAACAATTCGCTGTCGGGAATCGGTAGTACAAAGAAATCTTCATTGGTCAATGTCGGTTTGACATTTGATGCTTCCAAGTCACCCTCACGGTGATAACGAACAATATCGTAGAATTCTTCGCCGGTTTCCGTAGCAAGTTCCAATAGTTTTTCCATTCGAATGGATTCCAGGAGTTCAGCTTTGCTGGATGGAGACAATGGTGGTAGCCCAACTGCGCCTCGTGTACGTATGGCATTCAAACTTCCCAACGCCACGGCATCAACCCCTGAATTTTCCCTTGCTGCGGCTTCGGCATGAATCAAGTATATTTCCTCCAGGCGCAAAAGAACCAGTGTCGGTGCATTGAACGTCAACGGGTTGAAGCTAAGAATCCCGAAACCTTTGTTCGTATCACTAAGAATGGGAAGCCTTGGGTCAAAGCTTGCAAAAGCAGTATCGAAATAGATAGTATTGAAAAAATTGGAATTGGAGACCAAGGACAATAGTTCGCTATCACTATTCGTGAATGGTCCAAAAAGCAGTGATACAGACTCATGCGCTGGGACAACATTGTTCGATGCATTCAAAAAGCTGAACGTCTCCCTAAAGGCCGATGGAAAATCCCTGCCCGACCCATTGATGACCTGAAGGGCCAAGTCTTGGGCTTCAGCGTATTCTTTCTGGTACAACTTCACTTTGGCCTTTAAACCAATTGCCGCCCATACATTGGCCCTGTAGCTGTCCGTTTCCAAGGTATTGGCAATCACAAAATCCAAATCCTCATTGATGAAGTCATATGACTCCGATACCGAACTCCTCGCTACAGGTGTGCCATCAGTGGCGGAACTGGCACGCAGGGAAATCCCAAATTCAGAACTTAGGTCATCAAATCGTGCAAAACTCCTCAAAAGATAGAAATGTCCCAGGGCCCTCAAAAACCGGGCCTCTGCAATCAAACTGTTTTTTGCATCTGTTCCTCCTAATACGTTGTCCTCAACCGATGCTATGTTTTCCAAAAAAACATTGGCCTCCTGGATTAACGAATAGCATCCTCCATATAGTCCGCTCACAAGACTACCTCCAGTATTTGGCATATTGGTCTCTAAATCCACCTCAGTGCCAAAACCGATAAAGCTAAGGCCCAGGGCACTCCCTGTCCTGTTCACGCCCACAACAAAATCGAGTTCCCTTAATTTTGAATACACACCATTCAATATATTCTGGGCGCTTTCAGCATCCACTATGGCATTTTCAGGATCCAATCGAAAAGTGGCATCGACGTCATCGAGATTGTTACATGCGATGAAAAACGCCGAAAACAATAATAAAGTCAGTAAAATCTTATTTTTCATTTTAAACTCTTTTAATTTGATTGACAATTGTTAAAACCCTATTCTCATACCCAAGGTCCACGTCCTGGTAAGAGGAGATGCATCAAACCCGGAAGATGCGGAAGTAGAAAGGACTGTGCCATTACTATCTCCAGGTGCAACCACCTCAGGGTCCAAACCGGGCCAATCTGTGATGGTGAACACATTGTTCACATTGACATAAAAATTTATGGTCGATAGGTTCAATTTTTGAAGAAGGTCAGAAGGTAGTGTGTAACCAAATCTTAGAGTCTTCAGTCGAATGTACGAAGTGTCAAAAATATTTCTGTCAAATTCACCAATTTCGGTTATTGTCCCCCCTCTTTCCCTAGCAATTGTCCGGGAGGCTGCAAAAATGGCGGCTTCATAACGGGCATTGGGATTATCTGGGGTCCATGTGTCATCCAAAGCTCCCACCACATTGTTTCTGTCCAATGAGTAGTTATTTAAAAAGAGAGTATTGTCCGTGAATACTCTTTCACCTCCTTGGGAAAATTGAAAATTGAACAAAAGGTCAAATCCCTTGAAGGTCAATGTATTGTTCCATCCTCCAAAGAAATCGGGCTGAACACTGCCCAAAACCGTTCTGTCATCACCTGTTATTTCCCCATCACCATTGACGTCCCTTAAACGATAGTCGCCGATATTCATTCCCAAGGGGTCCTGATATTGACCTGAAGGCGCACCTGCATTCAGTGCATCTATCTCTTCCTGGCCCTGGTAAATACCATCCACAATGTAACCGAAGATACTTCCCAGGGGCTCGCCTTCCTGGACTGTGGAAGGGTTCGAACCGTCAATGTTAATAAAGCCTCCATTGAAACGGTCCAAAGTGTTTTTGTTCGCAGCAATATTGAAACGACTGTTCCAATTTAATTTTCCAATATTGAAATTGGTCCCAAGTTCAATTTCCCACCCTTTGTTGGTCACATCAGCGGCATTCTGTATCTGGTTTTCAAATCCCGACGTTGGAGATATCCCTCCAAACATCAAAAGTCCAGAAGTCTCATTTTTGTAATAATTAATGCTTCCTGTTACCTTATCGTTGAAGAGACCGAATTGTAAGGCAATATCAAGTTGATCGGTAGTTTCCCATTGAAGATCAGGATTTGGAATACCATTGGTTATGATCACGGGCTGTCCGTTCAACGTTTGATTATTGCCGCCATTGGCAACCAGATAGGCAGATCTAAATTGGAATTCAGGCAAGTTTGCCAAACCTGTCCTTCCCAAAGAGGTCCTCAAGCGCAAATCACTTAATACGGAATTCCCCTCTAGAAATTTTTCATTGGATATCCTCCACATTACCGCTCCAGATGGAAAAAAACCGTATTGGTTGTTAGGACCAAATTTCGTGGATCCATCATATCGACTGGTAAAGGTCAGATAATAACGTTCATCATAATTGTAGTTTACCCTTGAGAAATATGAATTCAATCTTCCATTCTGTTGATCTTCAAACCTGTAAATAATTCGCGATGCTCCTCCAAGACCATTGAGGACATCATTGGCAAAACCATTTGCGCCAATTCCTGTTTGCGATAATTGTCTATCTTCAAATGACATACCCAGAACCGCATCGATCGTATGCCTATCGGTAAACTTTCTGTTATAAGAGAGTGTGTGGGCCCACATAGTGTTGATGGTCTCACTTGAAACCAACCTAAGGTCTTCACTTACATTTGTACCTAGGAAAACCGGGCTATACCGCCTCGAATCAGTGTCCAATAGGGCCACGTTAAAGTTGGTTTTCCACTTCAAGCCCTCTAAAAGTCCAAGTTCAACAAAGGCAGATCCGGTAAAGTTTTGTCCAATGTTTTCATTGCTGATTTCTAAAAGTGCAGTTGGATTGAACCTTGGTGCCAAAGGAAAGAAAGGATCGGGGTAATCGATGAATGATGTGAAGCTATCGTCCTCGTTCCTAACGTCAAAAGTAGGCTGATAGTTGAGTGCATCATTATAGTTCAATGCTCCTGATCCGGCAACTTCCGATTCATTTCGACTGTAAGATATGTTGGTGCCAATTTTGATCCAATCCGTTACATCTGAGTTCACATTGGCACGAACTGCATAATTCTTGAAATCCGTTCCTCGGTTCAAACCTTCTTGGTCGGCAAAACTGATTGACGTAAAATAAGTGGTATTGTTTGTCCCCCCGGTATAGTTTATGCCGATGTTTTGACTTATGGCACTCTCAACGAAAAGTTCGTTCACCCAGTCCGTCTCACCTGTTCCAAAATAAGGTGTTGATTCTGCTGGATTTCCAAATTGCCTGTTATTGTTAAGTACAACATTGGCAAAAAACTCTCCATTTGGATTTGATGCCATAAAATCAAGGGTGTTCTGTGCAATTTGATTTTGAAACTCAATGAACTGGCTTCTATCCATTAGTTCATATTCCTTGATTGCCGACTGAACACTTAGATTATAATCTATATTAAAGGTGCCTCTTTGGTTTTTTCTTCCCTTTTTAGTGGTTATCAAAATCACCCCATTCGCAGCCCGTGAACCATAGATGGCGGCCGCGGAAGCATCTTTCAGAACATCAATGCTTTCAATATCCTGAGGGTTAACGGAAAGCAACGGATTTTGCTGTGTAAAATTGGGCAGACTGGCGGCATTACCCGCTGCCGCAAAACTACCGGGCACCTGTTCATCCACCAATATGGGAATACCGTCAATTACGTAAAGTGGCTGGTTGGCACCTCTTATGGTAGATTGTCCCCTTATGTTCACAACCGAGCCAGCCCCAGGTCTTGAACTGGTCTGGGCAACACTTACCCCCGCCAATTGACCACCCAATATTTGGTCAACGCTCAATGAAGCAGGTTGGATATTGGCAATTTCCTTTGCCTTTACCGTAGCCACAGAACCGGTAAGGTCAGCTCTTTTGGTCTCTCCGAATCCAACGACCACAACCTCATCCAGCTTGTTTTGTGACTCTTTCAATATAATATTGTAAACTTCTTTTCTTGAGGTAATCTGCACAGAGTATAACTCCAAACCTAAGCCTGTGGCAACAAGGTATTCGCTAATGGCCACCTGTAGCGTAAAATTCCCATCAAAATCGGTGGCCGTACCCCTAACGATGAAATCCCTGGACCTCGTTTCCCCTTTTGGATCATTGCTTGAGGTCCATACCGAAATACCAGGTAAGGGATTACCAGCTTCATCCGAAACATTACCGGTTATCGTAAATGTCTCTTGTTCATTGCCTTTAATGCCATTAATGGAATTCCTTTTTATTATGACGTTGTTCTCATTGAATTCGAAAACAAAATCCTTTGCAGAAAAGCTTTTTTCCAACAATTCACCGACCATAACCACTCCTTTTTTCAATGCTATTTTAGGATGATCATTAAATATTCCAGAAGGATAAATGAAAGTGACTGCTGTTTGCCTCTTTATCATTTCAAAGACTTCGTCCACCGAGAGTTCGGTATCTGTAGCAATGGTCACTTTGGCATCTTGAGAAAACCCAATCTTTGGCCCCATGGCCATTGTTAAAGTGCAACAAAATAGGAGAAAGGCTTTCATAAGAGTTTTGAGTAGTTTCTCTTGTACGAATAACAAGAGCCTAGAACAATTAATTTCCATAAATTTGTTTAGTTAGTTAATACTTATTAATTAGCTTCCAAAGGGGAAGGCATGCATTGTGAAAGGTCGCTGCTATTCCCCTTTTTGTTTAATGGTCATTTTAAGACCAGTTCTTTTCCATTTAGTTCGTAGTTTATGTTGTTTATATTCTTTATGGTCAATAATATTTCGTCCAAATTCTGATCTTTTCGTAAGGAACCATTGAACCTGATATTCTCTAGCTTTTTGTTTTCGAAACGAACGTTTATGTCATACCATCTTGAAAGTACTTTCATTATATCAACCAATCTCATATCCCGAAACCCGAACATTCCATTTTTCCATGCAATCTCATCGAAAACGTCTACTTTGAAAACATCAAGGAAGCCAGTCTCAATGTTCAATCTTGATTGATTGTTCGGTTTTAAGAGAACAGACCCCGTTGGCGCATTGACAGATACACTTCCTTCTACCAAAGTGGTACTGATGATATGTTCGTCCCTATACGCTTTTACATTAAACTCTGTACCAAATACCTGTACCTCTTGATTTTGAATCAAAACCTTAAAATCTGAACCATTGTTCCGATTGGAAGGGGTAACATCGAAATAACCCTCCCCGTATAACAATTCTACTATACGGCTCTCTCCAGGAACAAACTCCACGGGATATTTTAGCTGCGATTCTGAATTTAACCACACTTTGGTTCCATCAACCAGTTGAACGGCAAACTGTCCCCCGCGTGGTACGGTCAAATAATTGTACTCCACCTCAGGAGTTCCATTATTCTTGGATTGGTATATAAGGTTTTCCCCATCACTTCTCAATCTGTCATTTGAGTACACTTTGCTCTTTTCAAGTAAAACCCTTGTCCCATTGGCCAAGGTCAACATAGCTTTGTCCGTACCTGGTGTTACAGGATATTCCTTTTCAACAACATTTTGAAGTTCATCTACTGGTTTTATTTCAAAAAAGAAAACTGCGGAAGTAACCAAAACAGCAATAGCGGCTGCTATGGCATACTTCCAATTCCATAGTTTAATAATCCTATCTGATTTTCCGGATTTGTTTTCTTGACCTATCTTTTTCACAATTTCATCCCATAGGTCTAGATCTGGACCCTGTCTGACGGCTTCAATCTCATCAATGGTATAGTTGATCATTACATACTCATTGAAAACATCAATATTCCCATTTTCAACCCATTCAACGAGCTCCAAAGCCTCAGTACTGGATAGCTGCTGATCAAAATATTTGGCTATAAGCTTTTTTACTTCTTTTTTCACAAACTATGTTTATTACACCTATTACGGTTGAACTTTATTAAATGCCTACTTTTTTAAACTTTTTTTTAATTTATTTTTAAGTTAGCATTAAATAATGTCAGAAAACAGGAGAATATCGGATATCGTAAATGGTTTAAAGAAGGGCGACAACAAGTCATTTAAGCTAATCTATGAATTGCATGAACGAAAGCTATTTGCGTTTATCATGGGATATACAAAAAACGATGCTCAAACAAAAGATATCATACAAGAGACGTTTATTAGGCTATGGAATAAACGGGAAACCCTAGACCCCGAAAATTCCATTAAGAGTTATTTGTTCAAAACCGCATACAACATCTATATAGATAAACTTCGAAAAAAGGAAAGTGAATTGAAGATGCTTGATGGATGGAAATACAAACGAATTTTGGATACCATTGATGAAGATGAGGAAACCAGACGGATTCGTATTGAAAAAGTAAGGATTGCCATCGATAATTTACCAAAAAGATGTAAGGAGATTTTTTTGCTTTGTAAGTATGAGGGTTTCAAATATGAAGAGATTAGCGAGATACTTGACATTTCAACCAAAACTGTACAAGCCCAAATGGTAAAAGCTTATAAATCTATAAGAGAAGACATTATGGGCAGCAACATATTCTTGTTTTTCACGTCTTACTTAAACAAAGACATTTTCAGATTATTACCGCATAGATTGTAAAGACTTTTTAGGGTTATTGTTTTGTGTCAATCAAAACCTTTAATAAATTTTTGGTGTCACCAAATTGGTATTGGAATCCAATATTTTTATAAAAAAGGTTTATGGGGCTCCCAAAAAAAGAACCTTTTTTTGGGACTTATTTAGTCAATTTAGATTTTTGTTAGTCATCGCTACTGGATTCGAACCTAGCCTCGAAAGGCTCATAAACATTGGGATACCAAAAGCACTTAAAAATTCGGTGACCGAATAGGTAACCTTCATAGGTCATTTTAGTACAAAATCAACTGATTTAAATGGAATATTTAAAACAAAAAAACTCTGATAATCAATTGTTTACCAGAGTCTATTTTGTTAACAAAATGTTAAAAGTCGGGATGACTGGATTCGAACCAGCGACCACACGCACCCCATGCGTGTACGCTACCAGACTGCGCCACATCCCGTAATTGGCTTACGCCAATAAAAAATCCAAAAAATCAAAACCCAACTTTCAAATCCGCCTCCTGCAAAGCAGTCTGGGCACCAGACGGAGTTTATCCCGAGCGCAGCCGAGGGGCCACATCCCGTAATTGGCTTACGCCAATAAAAAATCCAAAAAATCAAAATCCAACTTTCAAATCCGCCTCCTGCAAAGCACTCTGGGCACCAGACGGAGTTTATCCCGAGCCTTTCGGCGAGCTCAAGGTAAACTCCGCCGAGGGGCCACATCCCGAAAATGGAATGCAAAAATAAAAATAAAATGGAATTAAAAAACGATAATTTTAAAAGCTTAATTCCCCATTAAGAACTCCCTGATATCCATATACATTGCTTCCCTGGCTTCAGCCGAATCATTCTGGGGGTTGAACAGGAAATAGCTCAACGTCTGCTTTTCACAGAACTCCTCCAAACTTCTTCCACTCCAAGCCTGATAACTCAATAATAAGATGTTATAATCTATTTGATAGGGTTTAACATTGCGGTCAGTCGTGTTTAAGTAAAGATTCAGCTTAATTAGTGAAGATGGACTCAGTTCATTTTTATCATTGAACAAAAATGAATCCACAGATGGTTCGGGGTTATTTTCCATTAAGTACGAGGTTTGAAAGAAAAAGATTGAGCTTTAATGCTTTTTTTCTCCTCACAAAATAACACAACAACAATCACTTTCAATTTTAATATCTTTTGAAACGTGCTTTAATCGATTTGAAACGTAACAAATGGCTAGTGAACTGATTTTTAAAGATAGCTAAATATATGTTCCATTAATTCCATTGACCTGAAAATTAGCGGTACAGGGTAAAATGCCCCACAAATTGCTGCTTTTCATTATCATTTGCATTCACTACATACCAATAATCCCCAGTTGGCAGTGGTTTTCCCTCATAATCCCCGTTCCATTTTTTTACCTGGTCCAAACGGGCAACGACCCTTCCATAGCGATCATAGATAATCACATCAATATTGGGGAAGAACTCCCTATTGTGCGGGAACCAGTCGTCATTTAAACCATCCCCATCAGGTGTAAAGAAATTGGGGAACTCGGGCATTCCTTCAAAATTGAATGGAAAGACCACTTCAACGTAACACCCCTGCGCATCTACAACCCTAACGTTAATGGTAGCATCAAAGATAATATTGAAAACATTGTCACTGCCTTGGGATTCCCCTTGAAAGAAATACTCATAATCCCCGAAACCTCCGGTAGCTAAAGCCGTTACTTCATCTGCAGCAGTTTTGGTCACTTCTACGGATAAGGGTTCATAAGCGTCAATGGTAAACTCCACAAAAGTGGTACAACCATTGGGGTGATATAAGTATGCCGTATGTTCACCGGGGGGCAAATCTGCCCACATTCTTTCGGTACCGGCTATGGAAATATCATCTACATCCAAAGCGATCAGAATATCGGAGAGGGAAGCAGAATTAAGGGGTACAATAGTGGTAGTGCTATTTGGAAAAATTCCCTCACAACCATATTCCACTACGGCCTCTGCATTGATATCAACACCTATTCCAACTGGTACGGTGGTGGACGTTACACATCCATTGGCGTCCCGAATGAAAAAAGCATAGGTTTCTCCTCCCTGCAAATCTTCAAACAACAGGGTATAATTAGGAAGGAAATCCTCATCCGCAGTCGAGTTTACACTCACTTCGTAATAGGTAGCTCCCATAGCATCCATAAACGGTGTTCCGCCGGTAATGTTCAATTGCGCCGTACCATCTGCAAACCCCAAACAAATCTCCGGGGTTGACGTTCCGGTGACCTGAAGTTCATCCGGTTCAAAGACCTCAACAATTGCAGTCTCCGAACAACCTTCGGAATCCTGAATCAAGATGGTGTATTCACGACCGTTCGGATCACCCGTCAAATCTTCGAACGTAAAGACTCCCGGGTTATCAGGGTCACTGAAGAATTCGTTAAAGTTTGGACTGATCGCAAATTGTACCAAACCAAGCCCCCCACTCACCACCTCTACGGTAATGGTCCCATCCGATTCCCCATTACAGGTAATCGGTGTTGCCGTGGCATTAAAAACGATGGGTTCCGGCCTGGATACGGTGAAGGGTCCTTCTATATCCTGACATGACACACCACTGGTAACGGTGATGAAATAATTCGTGGCCGCATCCAATCCTTCAAATGTTCCAAAGTCATTGGATTGTACGACCATTGCGGAAGGTGACGGATTAAACGCATCAACCGGATCTCCCAAATACAAGGTATAGGTGTTTAGTCCCACACCTCCGGAAGAGAACGATTCAATCCTACCATCCAACTCATTGGCACAGGAAATATCATCGGGTTGGTTGACCACTAGATCCAAATCTTGCGCATCAATTAAATTCAAACCATTGGAATTAACCTCACTACACTGATTGGACACGGTTATTTTTCTGACCTCAAACTGATAAAACCCGTCTGTACCTTCCAAGATTATGGATGTGGTGGGATTTCCCAAATCATCCTCAAATCTGGTAAAATTAATATCTGAAATTGGTCCACTAATGGGATGGTTAGGTATAGTGGCCAATGGTCTAAACTCATATTCGAAACCGGCCTCTGGATTTGTTACCGACAAACGCATTTGACCAAGACCTCCACAACCAGGCGCTTGTACCTGCACTAAGTTTGGAACAACTGCCGGAGGGGGATCCACAAAATAAGGTGCTGTAATTCCGACACAGCCAAAACTTGAGGTCACTTCGATAGCGTACCATCCCTGACTAATATAACCCACGCCGCCTGTACCAACAAAAGTTGGATCATCCTGCAGACCACTTCGTGAGCTCTCGGTCAAGGTAGTGGGATCTGCACTTGCATCAGTTTCCGCATAGTAAATCAGTTGATACTTATATCCTGCCCCTGGCACACCTCCGGTGGCTCCTGCGGTAGCTGTAAAAACATCACCGGTAGAGGGATCAAATGTCTCCAGGACCGCATTGTTGGCTCCTGGGCACAATAACCCCTGAGGCTCTCGAATACCGGCTTGAATGGGATCGACCGAGTTCAAGGAAATATCAAAAGTAGCCGGACATCCTTGTGAGTCCCGGAATTGTACTTGATAATTTCCACCGGAAAGGTTTTCAAAACGGGGATTGGTACTCCAAGTATATAATTCCGTCTCATAACTTAATCCATCATTATCAGTATCATATAGCAATCGATATTCATAGGGCGTTGCAGGAGTATCTTCCCATCCTCCACTTAAACTTGCCTCAATAATACCGGTATTATTGCATCCTACCTCTCCTGCCGGAGAAGCACTCGGGACCAATGGAGTGGGTTCCCGAACTGTTATAAGGTTACTGGAACTTGAACAGAAAGGTGTTTCCGTAGAAGTCACCCGCACCCTGAAACTACCTCCGGAAAGGCCGGAAATGGTCTCTGGATTATCATCGGTATGAAGATTCCCAACAATACCGGTTGAAGTTTCAGTACCGCCACTATCAACCTCAAAGACCTCATACGAATACCCACCTGAATAGTTGGTCACCCAAATGTTCAATGCACCGTTTAATTCTCCGGAACAGCGCACAGGACTTTCTTCAGATATAACAACATCAGGGATTAGCGGTTCATCTACATGATGAACCGGTAATGGATAGGTACACCCACCTACGTTGTCAACAACTTCAAAAAGATAATCACCGGAAATGGGCAAATCTATATCTACAAAGTTATCACCCGGAGTATTGGTACGTGGTGCCACTGTTGCAGGACCATTGGTGTTTACCGTAAAATCCGTAGAACCTACAACAGAAACACGCACGGTTTCTGGATCTACACAATCCAAAACATGTGTTACCGCTAAGGAAGGTACTACATCCGTTGGAGGGTTGATCGTAGGTAGTACGAAAGTTGCTGGACAACCATTACCATCAATTGCATATATGGTAATGTTTTGGGGAGAACCATCATCTATAATCTCGAAAGTGGTTCCAGGACTACCCAATTGGTAGTTCTCAAAGCCCGTAATACTGAACTGATACCCTCCTGTAGCTGTTCCCGGATTGGCGGGATCCACGTTTACAGTTATAATGGTGGAACTATATGTATTAATCCCCGGTTCACAACTAAAATCAGGGGCACTTGCCGTAATGGCAAATGAATCCGGTTCATCGATGACAATACCATTTTGTCTAGTTGAACAGTTTCTTGCCGTAATGACCTCAACATCATAGGTGTCAGGTACCAAATTCGAAAATGACCCGGAATTATTTTGTTGTACAATAGTGGTAGTGCCCGATTCGTAAAGCGTATAAACCAAGGGACTATCAATATCAGTACCTGCCTGTAGGATAACATCAATACTGCCGTCGTCCTCTCCGTTACAGGAAATATCCGATTCTGCAATAGCCGAGATGATTGGAGGTGTAGCAGCTTCTATTACCACATTAACCGTAACGCTACAAAAAACACTACCATCAAAGACAATGTTATCAGTAACGACAATCTGATATGTACCTGGGGCCATATTTGCAAACGTCGCGTTATTGACCTGTGTTGGCAAAGACACCGGTGCCCCCAAATAATCCGTTCCTGAAAGATCAAAATCAAAATCCCCACTCCCACCGTTTGTTGTGATGGTAATTTCACCATCTGAATTGTTACAAGAAGGTACAGTAGAGAATTCGCCCGAAGCGGACAAAAATTCATAAACCTCCGCCACTCCCGTACTGGAGCAACCATCGGCATCTTCCAGTAAGACGTTATAGTTCCCTGGGGTACTCACCAAAAATGAAGCTTCGTATAACGTTCCTGCGCCATTTAACACACCTAGTTGGGTGGCGCCGTTCAATGTGAATCTGGGTGTATCCGTAGTACTTGGTGTACTTACCGTAATCTGAAAATCGTTCCCTGGGACAAAAGTACATTGGTTGACCACAATTGGTGTATTGAGAACCGGGGGTACTTGCTGCTGTATGATGGTAGCAATGTCAAATGAAGTACATCCAGAGACATCCCTAACATAAATGGCATAATTACCTGCTGGTCCGGTAAAAGTGGTCGTTGAGCTAAAGTCATCACTCGGATCGGTCGGAGTGGCCGTACCATCATAGTCCGGAGTAAATCCTACCGGTCCAAAAGCAAATTCGTAAGGCCCCCCAGCGCCCCCGGAGCCCGTTACCGTGAACTGGCCATCCGCATTACAGTTTGCAGGCTCTTCAGCAAGCACAAAGATTGCCGGCAAGTTTTGATCAATAGTGATCAATGCTCCATCGCTGCAAAAATCAGTCAAGTTTGTTACTACTACCTGATAATTTCCCGGTAGGGTTTCGAACGTATCGGAATAGGGGACTGTAGTAACACCCGGTAAATTTTGAGTATCCAAAAGCGCCCCTGAATCTACATCAAAAATTTCAACCAAAAGATCATCACCTGAGGCAAAACCGTCAATGGTATAGGTAATCTGTCCGTTTCGCGAAGCATCACAAAAGCCAGCCGTGGATGTAGCAGTCACTTCCAACGGGGTAGGACCATCTACTGGATCAATGATTTCCTCATATACACAACCTGTGGCTACATCCAATACTTCCACGGTATACGATACCCCAAATTGCAATCCTGAAAAGATATGCCTTCTTGGAGGGCTGTTCACAGGTACAAAAGCGCTTGGGGGATCGGTCACCAAACGAATTTCAAAACCGGATGATCCATCACCACCGACAATCTCCACCGTATTCGTAAAACCTCCAGGAGCACAGGTTGGTGCAGGAACGGGATCTGGAACAACATCCAAAGTGGTCTGTACTACGGTAACCAAATCTTCATCACTACAACCATTGGCATCCAAGGTTATTATTCTATAGACATCCGGCACCAATCCTGTAAAGGTTTCCGTGGTGCTACTGGTTGGGCCAATTCTTGAAATCTCAACACCAAATTGATCTTGAAGAATATATGTAAAATCCGGGGTGCCCCCAGTAACATTGGTAATATCTATGGAACCCTCTATAGTTCCTGAAGTACACGTAGCCAAATTGGGGACAACCGTAGTCGCAGGTGCGGTGCCTGGTGCTGGAACCGTAAAATCATCTATTACGGTCTCACAGCCTCTGGCATCCCTGACCACGTATGTGTAAGTCTGACCTTGGTTCAGGCCTGAATAAATTGTCTGTGAAGTGAATGGCCCTCCATCAAAACTAATTTCATAGGGAGCAACACCACTGGTAGCATCAGGTATGATAACTGCCCTACCACTGTTGGTCTCTCCACAGGCAGGTGGAAATACATCTACCAAAGCCGGGGCTATATTCACCGGAGGATCCAATACAAATGGACTTGATTCAGCCACACAACCTTCATTGTCGGTCACCCTAAAGATATAAGTACCTGCTACCGTTGTGGGGTATGTAAAGTTGTTCGTTGTAAGGGGTGAAGGAACACTAAACGTAATACCGTTATCGGCACTTACCTCATACTGTTTTGATCCGGGACCACTAGTATAGCCACCTGTCACACTAACATCAATGGAACCTGGAGCCCCTCCGCAGGGAATCTCCGTATTCAGCGAAGCAGTGACACGTAATTGTGGATTTACGGTCAAACTCACATTATCGGTACAATTGTTACCATCCCTAACCTCTATGATATGGTCGCCAGGCGAAAGACCCGAAAAAATAGGGCTAGGACCCCAGCTTCCTCCATTAATTCGATATTCGTAAGGAGTTCCGGCCGTACCATCTGTGGTGACCTGAACACCCAAGGTAGCACCTGTACCCGGAACATAGCACAAGTCAGAAGCTGCGGCATCATACCCAAGAACCGGGGCATCCACAGGGGTTAGCTGAAACTCAAAAGTATCCGTGCAGCCTTCGCTGTCCTCAACAGTAAGAATATAGGGGGTTGCAGGAGTTGAAGGTTCCGTTAAATTACCAAAAGTCCTTCCCGTTTTTGGGCCACTTATAAAGCCGGAAGGATATTCAAGAGTATAGGTGTAACCTCCAAATCCGCCAGAGGCATTGGCCTGTACCCTACCAATATTGCTATTGGCACAGCTCATAGGGGTAATGTTGCCAATGATGTCAATTGGTGATGCGGGCTCTTCAACTGTCAAAGTCGCAGTATCCTGACAACCGGTATCCACATCAGTGACCGTAATGGTATAGTTGCCCGCATTGAGGTTATTAATATCTACTTCCCTATCATTCTGAGGTGCACTTTCTACTCCCCCATCTATGTTAAAGGTATAATTGTTTGCAAATCCATCAATAATAAATGTTCCGTTTCCATCACTTGCATTTGTGCATACCCGTAAATCTCCCCCAGATTTCACACGCGCCCTAATGGAACTTATTACAGCTGGGGTAAAACTTTCCTCGTAGGTACAGCCATTGCTGTCCGTAATCCTGAATACATGGTTGACATTGTTGGTAAGTCCAATAAAGGTATCGTTTGTAGTGTTGTCCACGGTAATGGGACTGATAATTTCATAACGATCGATACTTGCATTGGCCGTTGGTATCAACTGTACATCCGAAGTGTTTGCCGCGCAATTCGTATTGCTCTGTACAAAAGTGATGTCCGTGGGCGGATCTACATCTGCAATGGTAATTGCGGTGAAGTCACGTCGGCAACCGGACGCATTACGCACCGCGGGAGTATAAGTACCAGCAGGTAGGTTACTAAAGAGTTGCTGTGGTAAGAAATCCGTTCCATTGATACTAAATTCGTAGGGTCCGCCTCCAGCACCTGAATACGTTCCCGGGAATTCAATTGTACCATTGTCAACTCCTCCAGATGCATTACACGACAAA
>JANQKR010000010.1 GCA_028281025.1 Croceivirga sp. | reverse complement strand
CCCGTTAGCGCCGATGGTACTGCCACACCAGGTGGGAGAGTAGGTCGCCGCCTTCCTCGAAGCCCCCTCCATGTCACATGGAGGGGGCTTTTTTATTGGCTTTGCATAAAAAAAAGTAGGCCCAATGGACCTACTTTTCTTACTAATCCAAATTAATCAATAGGTCAAACACGGGGCAGATCGCCTTCCCCTTTAAGGGGTAGATTTGATGCGCCCATAAGATAGGAGTCTACATGATGGGCGGCTTGTCTACCTTCTGAAATGGCCCAAACAATCAAGGATTGCCCCCTTCTTTGGTCTCCAGCAACAAAAACCCCAGGAACATTTGTGGCGTAATCACTTTCAGAAGCTTTAATATTGGTTCTATTGTCCAATTCCAGTCCCAACTGTTCGGCGATGGACGTCTCAGAACCTGTAAATCCCAATGCAAGTAGTGCCAGCTCACACTTCCATTCTTTTTCTGTTCCCTTTATCTCTTTTAGTTTGGGGCTTTGTCCAGGAGGGAACTCCCATTCCACCTCCACTGTTTTTAGTCCTTTGAGATTTCCCTTTTCGTCTTCCACAAATTCTTTTGTGGAAATACTGAACACCCGTTCGGCCCCTTCTTTATGGGAGGTACTGTTGCGCAAACGCATGGGCCAAAACGGCCAAGGTTGGTTTTCAGGTCTTCCTTCCGTTGCCATGGGCATAATTTCAAAGTTTGTCACCGAATTGGCCCCCTGCCTAATGGAAGTACCTATACAATCTGAGCCCGTATCACCACCCCCAATTACCACTACATCCTTATCAGTGGCCAGGATTTCCTCATCAAAATCCGTTTTGCCTGCAACCCGTCTATTGTTTTGGGGCAAAAAGTCCATTGCCTGGACCACGCCTTTTATATCTGCGCCCGATATGGGCAATTTTCTGCGAACGGTAGCCCCGCCGCAGAGCACAATGGCATCGTATTCAGATTTGAGCGTATCTGCCGGTACATCAATTCCCACATGGACGCCCGTTTTGAATTCGATACCCTCTTCTTTTAAAATATCCAGTCTGCGGTCAATAATGTGCTTTTCCATTTTAAAATCGGGAATACCAAACCGAAGCAACCCCCCTATCTCCTCATCCCGCTCGAAAACGGTAACATGATGACCCACTCTATTCAATTGTTGGGCAGCTGCCAAACCAGCTGGCCCAGAACCAACAACAGCAATTTTTTTCCCTGTTCTTTTGGTGGGAACGTTTGCAACAATCCACCCATTTTTAAAGGCGGTTTCCACAATGTTCTTTTCAATGTTCTCAATGGAAACGGGATCTTCGTTGATTCCCAATACACAGGCTTCTTCACATGGTGCCGGACAGAGCCTTCCCGTAAATTCCGGAAAGTTGTTTGTCGCATGTAGGATTTTAGCAGCCTTTTCCCACTTTCCTTGGTAGACCGCATCATTGAAATCGGGAATGAGGTTCCCCAAGGGACAACCGCTGTGACAAAAGGGAATACCGCAATCCATGCATCGAGCCCCTTGGTCCCGCAACTCATTTTCTTTTAAGGGTTTGGTGAACTCCTTATAGTTTTTGATTCGTTCTTTGACTGGAGCGTACGATTCATCCTTTCGCTCAAATTCCATAAAACCAGTAATCTTCCCCATAATCCTTTCGTTAAATCATTTCCATTTTTTCCTTTTCCAACCGAATCAGTGCCTGCCTATATTCCTCCGGGAAAACCTTGACGAATTTGGGAAGACAGGTTTCCCAATGTTCCAAAATTCGTTGTGCCAAAGGACTTAAGGTAGCGTTATAGTGGTTTTCGATCAATTCTTTTAATTCCTGGATATCCTTGTCATCCTTAACTGGAAGAAGGTTAAGTGCGTCATTGGTGCACTTTTTTTGGAACATTTGATGTTCATCAAAAATATAGGCAATACCGCCACTCATACCAGCACCAAAATTTCTGCCCATTTCCCCCAGGATAACGGCAATGCCTCCCGTCATGTATTCACATCCATGGTCTCCAATGCCTTCGACTACGGCCTTGGCCCCTGAATTTCGAACACAAAAACGTTCTCCAGCTTTACCATTGATATAGGCCTCACCGGAGGTTGCCCCATATAAGGTCACATTTCCCGTAATAATGTTTTCCTCTGGAACTAAAGTGGCTTTCTCCGGAACTTTTATGATCAATTTGGCTCCGGAAAGTCCCTTGCCCAAATAATCGTTGGTGTTTCCATTGACGATCATAGTCAAACCTTTGGTCGCAAAGGCGCCAAAGCTTTGCCCTGCGGACCCTGTAAAGTTCAATCTCAACGTATTTTGGGGCAGCCCATCCGCACCGTAGATTTTTGAAATTTCGTTGCTTATAATGGCCCCAACAGCTCTATCCGTGTTCTTTATTGGAAAATCCAATGTGGTCCGCTCCTTTCTAAACAAAGCGGGATGAGCCTTGGCAATGATCCCAAATTCAATGGATTGCTCTATATCGTGAATTTGGCTTTCAGTATTATGCAATTTGGTAGCCTCCCCAACTTCAATTTGGTACAGTATTGGTGATAGATCAATACCTGCGGCCTTATAATGCTCAATGGCCTTTTTTCTATCCAATTTCTGGACCTGGCCCACCATTTCATTTACCGTTCTAAACCCGAGCTGTGCCATTATTTCCCGTAGCTCCTGGGCTACGAAGTACATATAATTCACAACATGTTCGGGCTTACCTTTAAACTTTTTGCGGAGCTCTGGATTTTGGGTGGCAATACCCACGGGACAGGTGTTCAAATGGCATACGCGCATCATGATGCAACCCGAAGCAACAAGGGGTGCGGTTGCGAAACCAAACTCTTCAGCTCCTAAAAGGCATGCAACGGCAACATCCCGTCCTGTTTTCAATTGGCCATCGCATTCCAATACCACACGGTTTCGTAAATCGTTCAGCACTAAGGTCTGTTGGGCTTCCGCAATACCCAATTCCCACGGCAGCCCTGCATGTTTCAAAGAGGTTAATGGGGAAGCACCCGTACCTCCATCGTAGCCAGAAATAAGAATGACATCGGCTTTGGCTTTTGAAACCCCTGCTGCAATGGTGCCTACCCCTACTTCGGAAACCAGTTTTACATTGATTCTGGCCTCCCTATTGGCCGATTTTAAATCGTAAATCAGTTGCGATAAATCTTCGATGGAGTAAATATCATGGTGTGGGGGAGGGGAGATCAATCCCACATAAGGAGTGGAGTTTCGGGTTTTGGCAATAGCTGGGTTTACCTTTGGTCCCGGAAGTTGACCACCTTCCCCGGGTTTGGCCCCTTGGGCCATTTTGATCTGTATTTCCTGTGCGTTGGTCAAATAGTTGGAAGTAACCCCAAACCTACCTGACGCCACCTGTTTGATGGCACTGTTTTTCCAATCACCGGTCTGGTTCTTATAAAAGCGGGCCGAATCTTCGCCACCTTCCCCAGAATTGCTTTTTCCCCCGATTCGGTTCATGGCAATGGCAAGGTTTTCATGGGCCTCTTTACTAATGCTTCCATACGACATGGCACCTGTTTTGAATCGTTTTACGATTTCGGTCCATGGTTCCACTTCCTCAATGGGAATGGGATCGTAATTGGAGAATTCAAAAAGCCCCCTAATGGTCAGTAATGATTTTGATTGTTCATTGACCAGTTTGGAATACTCCTTGTAGGTCTTTGGTTCATTGCTTCGTACCGCTTTTTGAAGTTTGGCAATGGTCAATGGATTGAACATATGTTTTTCCCCATCCCGTCTCCAACGATATTCACCACCAATTTCCAATTCAAGGTTAGCGGCAACTTCTTTTTCGTTAAAGGCTTTATGGTGCCTCTTTGTGATTTCCTTTTCAATCTCATACAGTCCAATACCCTGAATTCGGGTGGGGGTATTTGGAAAATACTTTTCCACCACTTTGGTGTTGATTCCGATACATTCGAATAATTGGGAACCTCGGTAAGAATTCAAGGTGCTGATTCCAATTTTGTTCATCACCTTCAAAATTCCTTTTCCCACGGCTTTGTTATAGTTGTCTATGGCCTCTTGGAACGTAAATTCAGTGATGTCATTTTCTTTGATCTGTTGGCCAATAATTTCATTGACCAAATACGGATTAATGGCACTTGCACCAAAACCGAACAATAGTGCGAAATGATGTACCTCCCTTGGTTCGGCAGATTCAATGATAATGCTCAATCGAGAGCGTTTGCCCAATTTTCGTAACCCACTATTGACCATGGAACAAGATAGTAAGGCCGGTATTGGAGCCATTTCCTTGCTGACCATCCTGTCGGATAATATGATGATATTGGCGCCTTGATCAACAGCATCGGAAGCTTGTTTTAAGATGTCCTCCAATGCTTCTTCGAGACCATTATGGCCTTTTGAGATTTCATATAGCGTGGAAATGGAAACCACTTTGTAGTCCGGACTACGGTCATGGTTTTTGATCTTGTCCAAATCCTCCTTGGAAATAACAGGATTTTGAATTTTCAGTTTACGACAATGGAGCTCATTGATTTCAAAGATGTTTTGATCACTCCCCAAGGTAAGGCTAATGTCGCAAATGAGCTCTTCACGGATACCGTCCAAAGGCGGATTGGTCACCTGTGCAAATAGCTGCTTAAAATAGTTGTAAATAAGTTGTGGCCTTTCTGACAATACGGCGATTGGCGTATCCGATCCCATAGATCCAATGGGTTCTTTTCCGGCTTTCGCCATGGGCATTATAATGGTGTTGATGTCCTCTTGGGTGTAACCAAAGGCGTTGGTCCTTGTTTTCAATGGGAACTCACCCAGGAAAATAGGGCAATCGTTATACGGGATGTCCTTTAGGTAGATCAGGTTTTTTTTGAGCCATTTTTCATAAGGATGTCTTTTGGCAATTTTTTCCTTGATTTCTTCGTCATTCACGATCCTACCTTCTTCCATATTGACCAGAAACATCTTACCGGGCTCCAATCTTCCATGGTATTCAATATTTTCGGGTTCCAAATCCACAACCCCGGTTTCAGAGGACATCACCACATAACCGTTTTTGGTAACGGAATAACGTGAGGGACGAAGACCGTTCCTGTCCAATACGGCCCCTATATAGCTGCCGTCCGTAAAGGGAATGGAAGCCGGTCCGTCCCAAGGTTCCATTACACAGGAATTGTATTCATAAAAGGCCCTTTTGGTCTTGGACATCTCCCCATTCTTTTCCCAAGCCTCTGGAACCAGCATCATCATTACTTCCGGAAGTGAACGGCCCGTCATTAACAACAGCTCAACCACCATATCCAAACTGGCGGAATCGGATTTTGCGGGGAGCACAATGGGCAGAATATTTTTGATTTCATCGCCAAACCATTCACTTTTCAGCAACTCTTCCCGGGAATGCATACGTGCTATATTGCCACGGAGGGTGTTAATTTCACCATTATGGCACATATACCTGAACGGTTGGGCCAAATCCCAGGTAGGGAAGGTGTTCGTTGAAAAACGTTGATGGACAAGGGCCAATCGGGTTACCACCCTGGGGTCAAGTAAATCCTCATAGTACCTGCTTATGTCCTGTGGCATCAACAACCCCTTGAAAATGATGATTTTCTGGGAAAGACTGGGGACGTAGAAGAAATGATGCTGTGAGAGTTTGGACCCATTTATTTCATGCTCGGTAATCTTTCTGGCAATAAAAAGTTTCAGGTCAAATTGGAACTTGTCCCTGGCCTTACCTTTGGCAACAAAAATCTGTTTTACAAAAGGTTCGGTTTCTGCCGCAATCCTACCAGGAACGGATTTATTAACGGGCACGTTACGCCATCCAAGAAGTTCCAATCCCTGTTTCTTGATGTTCTTTTCAAATGTCTTTTCACAGAATTCCCTCTGATTTTCCTTTTTTGGTAGAAATACATTGCCGGTGGCATAGTCCCCTGCATCGGGAAGTTCAAAAGAACAGGTGCTTTTGAAAAAATCATGTGGGATATCAATAAGAATCCCTGCACCATCGCCCGTTTTGCCATCGGCACTTACCGCTCCCCTATGTTCCAGTTTATCCAAAATCTCCAGCGCCTTGTGGATGATATCATTGGATTTTTTCCCCTGAAGGCTGCAGATAAAACCAGCACCACAATTATCGTGCTCAAATTCTGGTAAGTAAAGTCCTTGTCTCTCCAATCCCATTATTACGACATTTTCTCAAAAATATCATAATGATCACATTATTTTCAAGACTTATAGTTAAAGAAAGAAATAATTACAGTCTTTATAAAAAATCATTACAAAATTATCAGTGTTAAAAAAATGAAAACACTTTATTGATAATCCTTAAAATATTCGACCGAAAAAGGCGGGAGTATGCAATGCTTTGGGGTGTTGTCCGCTAATCCTCTATTTAAAAACAATGAACCCCTGTAAAATTGGGGGTGCTTGCCAAAGGAAAAGAAATTCTTTTGGGATTTATAGAGCTAAAGCCCCCTTTTAGTCCTTGAGAATACTCCTGGAAATCACGATTTTTTGAATTTCGGAAGTACCCTCATAGATTTGGGTAATTTTGGCATCCCGCATCAATCGTTCCACATGGTAGTCCTTTACAAAGCCGTTGCCGCCGTGAATCTGAACGGCCTCCACGGTCACTTCCATGGCAGTTTCCGCTGCATACAACTTGGCCATGGCACCGGAAAGGTCATAGTTATCCCCATTATCTTTATCACAGGCTGCCTGGTACACCAAATTTCTGGCCGCTTGTATCTTGGTATGCATATCGGCCAGTTTAAAGGCAATGGCCTGGTGGTTTGCTATCTCCGTCCCAAAAGCTTTACGTTCCTTGGAATATTTTAGGGCCATTTCATAAGCTCCGGCGGCAATGCCCAAGGCTTGGGCAGCAATTCCAATACGTCCACCAGCCAAGGTTTTCATGGCGAACTTAAATCCAAAACCGTCTTCGCCTATCCTATTTTCCTTAGGGACTTTTACATCATTGAAAATAAGGGAATGGGTATCACTTCCACGGATTCCCAGTTTGTTTTCCTTGGGGCCAATTTCAAACCCTTCCATGTCCTTCTCCACAATCAATGCATTGATCCCCCTATGGCCCTTTTCCACATCCGTCTGTGCAATGACCAAATAGACCGCCGCGGAATTTCCATTGGTAATCCAGTTTTTGGTACCATTCAAAATATAATGATCCCCCATGTCCTTGGCCGTTGTCTTCTGTGACGTGGCATCACTGCCCGCTTCCGGCTCGGAAAGACAAAATGCACCGATAATTTCACCAGTGGCCAATCGAGTTAGATACTTTTCTTTCTGTTCCTCGGTTCCATAGGTTTCCAATCCCCAACATACCAAGGAATTGTTTACTGAGACGATGACGGAAGAGGAAGCGTCAATTTTGGAGAGTTCTTCCATGACCAATACATAGGAAAGGGTATCCAATCCACTTCCCCCATATTTTTCGTTCACCATCATGCCCATAAAACCCAATTCACCCATTTTTGAAACCTGTTCTTTTGGGAATTCCTGGGCATCATCTCTTTCGATAACACCAGGCAACAATTCGTTTTGGGCAAAATCTCTTGCAGCTTGTTGAATCATTAACTGCTCTTCTGAAAGGGAAAAATTCATGTGTATTGAGAAATAGTTAAAAAAACACTGCAAAGATAAGCTTTGAATAGGGATTTTTCAATAGAATTGGGTTGATGCAAACAAATAATCAATCTAAAATAAAGTTGGTGGCATTTGGGAGATTCTAAGGGCAATCCTTATATTTAACTGGATTGATTGTAGACTCAAAAACTAGAGACAAATCAGATTTAATAACTGCACCTAAACCAAACTTCAAATAATGGAAACTATCATTATTATTGTTTTTCTGGCCGGTTATCTGGCGATTACCTTAGAACATAACCTGAAAATTGATAAGCTTATTCCGGCTTTGGCCATGATGGCCATCCTTTGGGCCTTGGTAGCGTTGGGAATAGATGGGTTTGGTTCCTGGTTCGATTCTACCAAACATGCCCTCGTGGATGGGTTTGCAGATTTGATTCATGAGGACAAAATGCACCTTGTTGAGGAAACGTTGCTACATCACTTGGGTAAAACCGCCGAAATATTGGTGTTTCTGTTGGGTGCCATGACCATTGTGGAAATCATAGATTACTTTAATGGTTTTGCCACCATAAAGGGTTTTATCAAAACAAAGAGCAAACGAAAACTATTATGGTTATTTTCCATTTTGGCGTTTGTACTATCTGCAATCATAGACAATTTAACCGCCACTATAGTTTTGGTTACCATTCTACAAAAGGTAATCAAGGATAGACAGACCAAGTTGTGGTTTGCCGGTCTGATCGTTATCAACGCAAATGCGGGAGGGGCCTGGTCACCTATAGGTGATGTTACCACGACAATGTTGTGGATCGCCAATAAGGTAAGTGCCTATGAACTGGTTCTCCATGTATTGCTGCCCTCCATTATCTGTACTATTGTGCCTACCTTTATTGCCAGTAGGTTCAAGGTGTTTACCGGCGAAGTGGAAGATACTCAAGTAGAAGAACAGGAATCTACATCCAGATATGGCGCCATTATGTTGTATTTGGGATTGGGGTCCATTGTTTTTGTTCCTTTCTTTAAAACGGTTACGCATTTACCGCCGTATGTGGGTATGATGCTGTCCCTGGCCGTGGTAGCCACTTTTGCCGAAATCTATAGTAATGCCAAATTTGCCATTAGTTCTGCCATTGATGAAGAGCATCATGAATCGTCACACCATAGCCCCGTCCATTCTGCACTTACAAAAATTGAATTGCCCAGTATATTGTTCTTTTTGGGCATTTTATTGGCCGTGGCCGCGTTGGAATCCCTGGGAATCCTTTTTAATTATGCCGAAGTTCTAAAAACGGCCATTCCCAATACGGATATTGTAGTGCTCTTGTTGGGGATTGGGTCCGCAATTATAGACAATGTGCCCTTGGTAGCGGCCAGTATGGGTATGTTTTCGGAGCCTACGGATAGTCCGCTTTGGCATTTTATTGCCTACTCGGCAGGTACCGGTGGAAGTATGTTGATTATTGGTTCCGCAGCTGGGGTGGTGGCCATGGGGATGGAAAAGATTGATTTTTTCTGGTACTTGAAAAAGATTGCCTGGTTGGCCTTTGTAGGGTTTATTTCTGGAGGATTGACTTTTATCTTACTGCGTGATTTTGTGCTGAACGTATAATTTTTATTCAAATTCCCCGTTATATTGCAATAAAATTGGGGACACCTATGACTATACTTCAGGAACAAGTAGCCTCTGAGGAATTGGCGACAGAGCTATCAGAGGAAAAAACACTTTCCGTTATTGACTTGATTATCAATGGAGGTGCGGCCAGCACCATTATTGTTACCGTACTCTTTGTGCTGTTATTTGTGGCGTTATATATTTATTTTGAACGCACTTTTGCCATTACCGCGGCGTCCAAAATCGATAAAAACTTCATGAACCAAATTCGTGACCATGTCATGAACGGAAAAATTGAAGCGGCCAGGTTACTTTGTGCGCAAACGGATTCCCCCGTAGCGCGATTGACGGAAAAAGGGGTGGCCCGAATTGGAAAACCCTTGGACGATATCAATACCGCAATCGAAAACGCGGGCACCCTCGAAGTTTACAAATTGGAAAAAAATGTCAATATCCTGGCTACGGTAGCAGGTTCGGCACCTATGATCGGCTTCCTTGGAACCGTTATTGGAATGATTCTTGCTTTCCATGAAATGGCCAGTAGTGGCGGGCAAGCGGAAATGGGATCCCTGGCTTCTGGGATATACACGGCAATGACAACCACAGTGGCAGGCCTTATTGTAGGCATCATCGCCTATATCGGGTATAACCATTTGGTAAACAGAACGGACAAGGTGGTCCATAAAATGGAAGCCAATGCCGTGGAGTTTTTGGATTTGTTGAATGAACCCGCGTAGCAAAAATGAAATTAAAAGGTAGAAATAAAGTAAGCCCGGAGTTTAGCATGTCCTCCATGACGGACATTGTCTTTCTGTTGTTGGTCTTTTTTATGCTTACCTCCAATGCCCCAAACGCATTGGATTTACTATTGCCAAAGGCAAAAGGAAAATCGACGAACACACAAAATGTTTCGGTAACCATTGACAAAAACCTAAGATATTTTGTGAACAACGAGCAGATTAACGGAGAATACATTGAAATTGAATTAAAAAAAGCACTAGAAGGTCAAGAAAAGCCTACCATTATCCTTAGGGCGGAAGAAAGTGTTGCCATACGGGAGGCAGTTAACGTCATGGATATTGCCAACAGGAACAACTACAAGGTAATTTTGGCCGTGCGACCAAAGTAGATGTCATTTTTAGACACGAGACACAAAAAGAAATCGTTTACCCTGACCACTGTACTGCTAAGTTTACTGGTTCTGGTACTTTTCTATATTGGGTTAACCTATCTGGATCCTCCTGAGGAAAAAGGTATTGCCATCAATTTTGGAACAATGGATTTTGGTTCCGGGAATCGGCAACCCCTACAAAAGATAAGATCGGAACCCAGGGATATTCCAAAACCACCAAATGAACCCCAAAAAGAAGTGATTGCGGAAAAAGAGGCCATTGTTGAAAAAAGTGAACCAAAGGAAGAAGTAAAAAAGGAAGAACCCACGGAAAAAGTAATTACGCAGGAGAGTGAGGAAACCATAAGGCTCAAACAAGAGCGCGAAGCCGAACGCAAGGCGGAGGAAGCGGCTAAAAAAGCCAAGGCGGAAGCGGAGAGAAAAGAACGTGAAAGGGCTGAGGCAGAAGCTAGAAAAAGGGCGGAGGAAGATGCGAAGAAAAGGAAATTGGATGCCCTAATGGGAGGTATTGGAAAATCTGAAGGTACTGAGACCGGTAGTGAAGGGGATGATGACAGGGCCGGGGATAAAGGTAGCCCGGACGGTAATCCCTATGCCACTTCATATTATGGGGCTCCCGGGGCAGGCACTGGGGGCTATGGACTTAATGGGAGGTCCCTGGTAAGCAAGGGCAAAGTACAGCAGGAATGCAATGAAGAAGGAATAGTGGTAGTCCGTATTGTGGTTGACCGAAATGGAAAGGTTATCAAAGCTCAACCGGGAGTTAAGGGTACAACAAACAGAGCGGAATGTTTATTGGAACCTGCTCGAAAAACAGCTTTTCTCCATCAATGGAATCTGGACTCCAATGCCCCCTCACAACAAGTAGGTTTTGTGGTGGTCAACTTTAAATTGGGGCAGTAGTGACCTATAAAGAGACCTTGGATTGGCTTTTTTCCCAATTGCCGATATATCAGACAAAAGGAGTGGGTGCATTTAAGGGAAAGCTTGACAATATCCTTGCCTTTTCCGAGCATTTGGACCATCCCGAAGAAAAAATCAAGACCATTCATGTGGCGGGCACCAATGGGAAAGGTTCTTCTTGCCATATGTTGGCTTCCATTCTTCAGGAGGCAGGTTATAAGACCGGGCTTTATACCTCACCCCATTTAAAGGATTTCAGGGAACGGATAAAGATCAATGGGGAGATGGTCGGGAAGGATTTTGTAAAGGGATTCATAGGCGAACACCGATCTTTTTTGGAATATCATCAGCTTTCCTTTTTTGAAATGACCGTGGGAATGGCTTTTCAGTATTTCGCAAAAGAACAAGTGGACATTGCTGTTATTGAAGTAGGACTGGGCGGACGACTGGACTCAACGAATATTATTAAGCCAGAAGTAAGTCTGATCACCAATATTGGGTATGACCATATGGCAATTCTAGGGAATACCCTGGAAAAGATTGCCATGGAGAAGGCGGGAATCATCAAAAGAAACATTCCGGTAGTGATTAGTGAACGACAGCCCGAAACGGAAATGATCTTTACATTGATTGCAAATCAGAGAGAAGCGGAAATCACCTTTGCAGATGATTTGGATATTCCATCATACCGAACGGATTTGTTGGGGGACTATCAAGATAAAAACAGTAGGGGGGCGGTCGCTTGTTTAGGAGAACTTAGGGATTTCAATATCACCGAAGAACAGATAAAAAACGGTTTGCAAAGTGTTGTTCGGAATACGGGCCTATTGGGAAGATGGCAGGTACTGCAAAAAGAACCGTTGATAGTTTGTGATACAGCACATAACAAAGAGGGTTTGGAACTGGTCTTTGACCAGTTGTCACGGCAAGAATTTAAGGAGCTTCATATGGTCATTGGTTTTGTTAATGATAAGAATGTCAAAGACCTATTACGATTGTTCCCTAAACAGGCCCAGTATTACTTTGTGAAACCCAATGTACCAAGGGGGATGGATGCAAAAGAGGTGTTGGATTTGGCCAATACCATTGGCCTGGAAGGGAAAAAATATGCTACTGTTCAAAAAGGGGTGGACAAAGCAATGGCCAAAGCTGGAGCCAATGACCTCATCTATATTGGGGGCAGTACTTTTGTCGTTGCTGAGGTGGTTTAAAATATTTTATTTTTCGTTAGGGAAACAGAAAATTCATGCTATATTTGCACTCCGTTTTGAGAATGGGGCGCGTAGCTCAGTTGGTTCAGAGCACCTGGTTTACACCCAGGGGGTCAGGGGTTCGAATCCCTTCGCGCCCACAAAGAAATCCTAAGGCATGGCTTTGGGATTTTTTTTTGAAGTTGTTCAGTGTGAAACATTCCGTTTACATCCTCTATTCCGCTACATTGGATGCCTATTATGTGGGCTGTTCCGGGGATGTTCCCAAGCGATTGGAAAAGCACCTGTACAATCATAAGGGATTTATGGGCAGGGCAAAGGATTGGGAACTAAAATATACGGAAGAATTCGATTTAAGAGCGGACGCTTTAAAACGGGAGCTGCAAATAAAGAAATGGAAAAGCAGGCCAATGCTGGAAAAGCTGATCAAAAGTGACTTATAACAATGGTGGGGAGCA
>JANQKR010000008.1 GCA_028281025.1 Croceivirga sp. | reverse complement strand
CCCTGACATTACTGGCCCCAAGGTTTCTCAACTCTTTGGCCAGTATGGGTTCAAAACCAAACAAAGTCTTGGCCAACATTTTAAAATTACCCTCCATATCCATATCCTGAATGTTCCAAAAATAGGGTAATTTTAAGGCTTCAACACCTACCTAATACATGAATTACCTAATACTTGTACTTACCGTACTTGCAAGCTACGGGCTAGTACTATTGACCAAACCAAGGAAACAAACCAATATAAAGCTCTTACTGGCTTTTAGTGGGGCCTTTTTATTGGCACTTACATTTTTTGAGTTGGTTCCCGAAGTCTACGGTGAAGGAAATCCAAAAACCAATACCCTATTCATATTGATTGGGGTCTTACTTCAGCTCTTCCTTGAGTTTTTTTCCAAAGGTGCCGAACATGGTCATATGCATTGGCAACTGGACAAAAATCAATTTCCAACGATATTGTTCATCAGTCTATCACTGCACGCCCTAATTGAAGGGATACCCATTTCTGGGGAAAACGGAATCCTCTATGGAATACTGGTGCATAAAATACCCGTGGCCATTATTCTTTCCATGTTTTTGGTAAACTCCAAATTGAACCGGGGCCTGGCCGTCACTTTTATACTGCTATTTGCCCTCATGACGCCTTTGGGCAGTTATTTGGCCTCGGAAACCACCATTATTTCGACCTACAAAACCCAGATGGTAGCATTGGTGGTTGGGGTCTTTCTCCATATTTCCACGGTTATCCTTTTTGAAAGCGCCAAAGGGCATTCCTTTGACCTTAAAAAGCTTCTAGTGGTCATCCTAGGATTTGGAATTGCCTATTTTTTATAAATGCGGGTAGTATGGTTTTCGAAAAGGGCCTTTTGTTCCATTATCAGGTTAAATTGCCGTAACTTCAAAAGACTTTCGGTATTTCTGGTATTGGTGAGAATATATCCCTGCGGATGTTTGGCTAAATAATCTTCCAATTCCTTTAGGCTATGTACCACCGTAAGGGTACGGTTGAAGTGAAATGGAAATGCACTATCAAAACGCTGATATACCACTACATCAGAATTTTCCCCAATGATTTTCGAAGCCAAAACCGTTGGGCTTCTCATTGTGAGCATAGGATAAATCACACCAAACAATACAAGTCCCATGAAACCCCATCCCAGGGCAATGCTTAATATCATTTTCTTATATGCCGCTTTCTTAAAATAGAACCCTGCAAAAAGAGAGGTAAGGGTCAAAACGGAAAGGGAAAGGGCGACCCATCGTACTTCATAAAGTGTTTTTTCCAGGCTCAAGGCCGTATACCCCCCTATGGGCAGCAAAATAGAAATGAAAATCAAAAAAATCACACTATACCTGAGTGACTTAAATGAGGGCTTATTGGTACCTACTTCCCTTAAGAACCGGGCAATGATAATGGCAATAAAAGGATAACATGGCATTGGATAGTTGGGCAACTTTGTACTCGCCACACTAAAGAATGTAACGGTGACCAGGGAAACTACAGCAGCAAATAACTGAAAATCATTTTGCTTCCTTTCCCTCCACGCTTTGGAAAAAGCCTGAATTAAAAAAATTGAAAAAGGAAGCATTCCCAAAAAAACAAAAAGCGGGGTCAGGAGAAAAAGGCCACCATGTCCTTCTTTTCCGGAATTAAAGCGATTTATATTGTGGTCCAAAAAGAATCCCTTTGTCCATTCCCCATTGGTAGCCTCATGAACCAGATAATACCAGGGTATGGCTATCGTCAATGACAACAACAAACCTAAAATGGGCCTGAAGGCCATGACATTTTTAAAATTGAGCGCCCTTTTCAGGATTAGAAAAAGAAAAACCGATAGTCCGGGAAGCACAATGGCAACGGGACCTTTGGTCAAAATACCCAAACCTATGCCCGTATAGGCCCATAGAAGCCATTTTTTATTGCTCGAGTCATAAAACTCATAAAAGCAGAAAATAGCAAATGAAACGAAGAAAATCAGATAGGGATCAGGTACCGCCAAATGAAACTCTTGCACAAAAAACAACGATGAGGACAAAATGACCACACTCAAAGAAGCCGATTGAAGACCCAACTGTTTTCTGGCAAAAAGGAAAGTGATCAATATGGTGAGTGCCCCAAAAACCCCGGAAAAAAAACGAGCCCCAAATGCGGATATTCCAAACAGTTCATAGCCAAGGGCCATAAAATAATAATGCAATGGCGGTTTGTCGGTACGTAGCGCCCCATTAAAAAAGGGAACGATATAATCGCCATTTACATACATTTCCCGTGCCGCTTCCGCATTTCGTGCTTCATCCAAAATATAGACGGGATACCATCCTATAAAAGAGGTACAGATGAACAAAGCGCTAAGGAAAACAATCCATGAAGCATACTTTTCCAAGAAAGCCATGGGACCAACTAATAATTAAATAACTGCCTTACAGCATTTTGGGTGTGCCTAATCCAAATCCTATAATCTGTTTGCAATTGCCGGGCATGCCATTTTTTGGGGTTTGACCTAATATACAGATAGGCAATTATGGATGATGCCACCCCAAATAACATTCCAAAATACACGTCCACATACCAATGTTGGAAAAGGTATATTCTGGAAAAACCTACCAAAAGACCAACCATTAACAGTACCCATGACGCCACTTTGTTCCTGGCAAGAATGGCAAAAAAGGACACCAAAAAGAATATGGTGGCGGTGTGACCAGAGGGAAACGTATTCACATGACGCATTTTCACACCATCGACCAACGAAATCAGATTTAGCATATCCAAATACTTAAAATAAAGGTAGGGACGTAATTCATCATGATATATCCCCTTTTTAAAGAGAACCACCATAAAAACCTGAACAAGAAAAGCCAGCAGAAAAATCGCTAACCATTTGAACCGAAATCGGAGCACAAGCAATAGGGCAAAAACAACAGTGATGGTATGCCCAAGGGCACTGGACTTAACAAAAAACATATCCCAAAATGGTGTTCGAAACCCGTTCACCATAATCATGAGGTCAATGCTATCCACAAGCAAAAAGGGAACCAACACCGCAAAAGCGAGGAAAAAAGGAGCCAATCTGTCGAAAACCAATCGCATCACAATAAGGTTTACTACAAAATTATTGGGGTATTGGGTAGGTCACGTAAAGTTTCAATTACGTTTTCTTTAAAAACGTTTTTTAAAAATGTAAAGCTCGTATTAAGTATTCAGAAACAAGGCGTTATAAAGGAAGTTGACAATTGTCAGCTTTTTCATTCACAAATTTTACGAAATTCGTGCAGCCAACGACCGGACCATGAATAAATTTCACTCATTTTTAGTTTCCCTTCTTATTGTGCTCTCATCATGTTCTTCAGATTCTGAAGACCCCGTACCAGAGCCCGATAGCACACCACCACAAATGGATTTCTCCATAGCAGGCTTCCCAAATACTGATGATGCGCCCCCAATAGTAGTGAGCAACCAAATTAAGATCACCGTAGATGCTCAGGATGCGAACGGGATTGCCAAAATTGAGGCCTTTATTGACAATCAAAAAGTGGCCGAGGACACAACAGCACCTTATGAGCTGATCATCGATATCTCCAGCTATACTTCCAAATCGAAAACCGGTAAGTTCACGGACTACACCCTACGGATAGACGCCACGGATACCTCGGGCAATGTTACCTCCAAGGAGCAGGTCATTAATATTGACAATGAGTTGCCGACGATAAGCCAGGTATCGCTTGAAGAAGGCACTATAATTGGTGGAGAGGTGAACTCCGTAACCTTTACTGTTTCCGATAATGAGGACCTAAAAGAAGTAAAGACTTATTTGAACAATGAATTGTTAGCTGAAATAACCGATGAAAAATTCGAAATAAATATTGACACCCAACAATTGGAAGATGGGGAAAATAGTCTAAAAATTGAAGCCATTGATTTAGCAGAGAATACAGCTTTTTTTGAAGTTGCTTTTATTTCTGATAATACTGGGCCGGTAATCTCCATCCCAAATCTTGTTAATGGTCAGATAATAGATGATAACCTTATTATCTCTCCCGAAGTACAAGACGAATTTTCCCAAGTGGTTTCATTTATGGCAAAATTGAATGATGAAATCATATTGGAATCGACCACCTTTGAAATTGGCGAATACGAATTAGTTTCTGAATCCATTCCAGTGGGACCGGTAACATTTGATATAATAGCAGTGGATGCTCTTGGAAACGAAAGCGCTTTATCTATTGATTCAGAAATTTTACGCTTATTGATAAAAGTTTTGATACCCCAGGATTTTCTTAGTCCATTTTGGGGAAGTTTTTGGGTGTTTGCATCTGAAATGGACGGGGCGCCAATAGTTGCTTACCCAGCAAAATCAGAAGATACCGAAATTAGACTTTATGCCCCTGGGGAATTTGATTTGAATAAACCGTATATGCTTACTTTATTGGCTGAGGATACGAGCTTTTCGGACTCTTTTAATAGAATTACCAATATCCAAGGGCTTACCAGAACTAATCTTCCCGAATTAAATCTTAGCCTTCCAACCAGGCGAACCGTAAAAAGTAGTAATTCTAATCCAATGACCGGTTTCGAAATCGATGAGTTTGTTCAAGGCGATGGGTTTGATTACGCCTTTAGTCATTATCCGGACCAACAGTCTAGCAATTTTGAAGTTTATAGCCTAAACAACTCTGAAAGCACTTCCTCAAGCTATTATATCTACTCCACAACCCTAAAATCTGCTCCTTACGCATTTTTAAAATCCGAAGCTCCCTTTGAAAATGGTTTGGAAATATCTGATTTCGAAACCGATACCAACATTCAAAGTGGGGTATTTGATATAATAGGGACGCGATCAGGACCCAACATCCAGTTACAAATTTTAGGATATGAGACAAGCATGGATTTTGAGAATGGAGTTTACCACGAATTATTTAGGGGGGCTCCTGAATTTGTATTCGGCGGTGTCCACGAATACTATTTAAATTCTTCTTTTACCAATTATTCACACCAATTGGTAATTGGAAATTACCTTACAAACAGAACAGGGATGCCAGCAAATGAATATACTTTGACAGATTGGAATGTTGATTATCAACAATCTGGACGAAATATTACAATTACAAAATCTGGTATTGATCATGTATTGGGACGAATTCGGTTAAGTCCGGCTGATGGGCTGGGAGGTGATTACAGTATGGTTGTTTTGTTCGACAGCGAGAATACCGATGTTGTTACCCTACCTGAAATTCCAGAAGAAATGAAAGATATGAGCATATATAATGTTGCAAAAAACAAAGGCTTCGATTTTGAACAAGTTCATATTACTTCTTTTGATAATATTTCGTCTTATGAAGAATATTTGGATCAAATCATCAAAAATAATATTGACCCCAAAGTTTTTTCCAATATCATTGAAACGGAAATGAAATCTACAAGTGATAGTGGGACTCCTTTTAAATCATTTAATTTTGAATAGAATCGATATTGAAAAATATTCAAGAGGTCAATTGGTTGATTAAAAACCAATGGCTCATGGCTCCTCCCAATACAAAAAAATGCCAAATCAAATGGTTAAAGGGAATCTTTTTAGTAGCATAAAAAAGTATCCCTATGGTATAGAAGGCTCCTCCAAGGGCTAGAAAGAGCAGTTCGGTTTTGGAAGTGTTCTCCATTAAATACCCCAAATCAATGACGATCAACCATCCCATGACCCCATAAAGCAACAAGGAAAACACTTCGAACTTTCCTGTAAAGAATAGTTTAAGAAAAGTTCCAAAAACAGCAATGCCCCATACAAGGCAAAGCAGTAGAAAACCTCGGGAACCCTCCAATATCCAAAGACATACGGGGGTGTATGTCCCGGCAATGAGATAGTAGATGCTGATATGATCCAATACCCGAAGTTTCCTTTTTAAACTGGGATTTTGGACACTATGGTACCAAGTGGAGGCCGAAAAGAGTAAGATTACTGAAACACCGTAAATTAAAACTGGCCAAAATTGATCGGTCCCAATTTGTTTGTCCAAAAGGAAAAGCATCCCCAACACGCCCAGCACAATTCCAAATCCATGGGAATAGGCATTCCATTTTTCTTCTAAGATTTCTTTGGGGATGGGCAATCTTTGCAACTATTTATATTGTTTTCCTCTTTTAATGATCAAATCCACATCTTGTAATAGGCTAATGTATCTGAGTACATCACCGTTCACAGCAATGATATCCGCGTACTTTCCAGGGGTAATTGTTCCCACTTCATCGGAAACGCCCATCCAAACAGAGGGCCAGTAGGTGGCGGCTCGAATGGCATACATGGGATCGATTCCAAATTCATTTACCCAAACATCCAATTCGTTCCAGGTGGATTGACTATGAAATTTCATGGGTATACCACTGTCCGTTCCAACCAACAAGACCACGCCGGCATCCAATAGTTGCTCGATCTTTGTTTGTAGGGTGGGCTTTCTTGATGGAGTCAATTGAAAGTACGGAAGCCTATTCGGATGTGCGATACTTTTTTTAATATCCGCTACAATACTATCGGGCAATCCCAAATGCCAAGAGTCGTCATCCAATTTTTCCGGGTTGTCCCTAAGGTATTCATAATTATAGAGCCCTTCCACGGTGGGGCACCAAAACAAAGGACCTTTGTTCATCTGCGCCGTTCTTTCCGTAATCATTTCCATGACATCATCTGGATATTTTGGTGCAGAGGACAGACCGGTATGTTCAAAACAGTCCACACCTACCTTTAACCCCAATCGAATCTCTTCCGGGCGATGTCCATGTGCCACAACCTTTAAATTATTGGCATGTGCTTCATCAACTACCGCTTTTAGTTCAGCTAAGGTCATTTGATCTTGATCGATCAATTTAATGACATCCACACCGGCTTTTGCCAGTTTTCTTACTTTTCTTTTGCCGTCTTCCACCCCACTGACACCCCACCGAAATGCTTCCGTACCGGGATAGGCCTTATGTTGGATAAACGGTCCCGAAACATAAAGTGTGGTACCGGGTATTTCCCCTTTGTTTATGGCATCCCGTACCGCAATACTTTCCTCCAATGGAGCCCCTAAATCCCTTGCACTGGTCACCCCTGCCATTAACAACTGATATGCTGAAGCGGGCATTATTACATCTTTGAACAATGGTGGATATGTTTTGTCCCAATAGGAATAATCTGCATGGCCATTGATCATGGTATGCACATGCATATCCCAAAGTCCTGGCAAAACACTCATTCCTTCGGTAGATATAATTTTTGCACCTGCTGGTACTTTTAATGTTGAAACAGTACCTACGGCTTTTATCTTATCCCCCTCAATAATAATGACACTGTTTTTAATGGGGTCGGCGCCAAAACCATCAATGAGGGTACCTCCTACAAGGGCCTTGGTATTGCTTTCTTGGGAAAAGGATAGGATAGTGACCAGGCACAATAGGATGATATGTTGAATTCTTTGCATGCCAATGGATTTTCACCAAATATAACCAATAAAAAAGCCCCCTCCATGTGACATGGAGGGGGCTTCGAGGAAGGCGGCGACCTACTCTCCCACCTGGTGTGGCAGTACCATCGGCGCTAACGGG
>JANQKR010000009.1 GCA_028281025.1 Croceivirga sp. | reverse complement strand
TAAATTTATGGTAACGACACATAAGAGGAACAAAAAATATATGTAAGTTTGACCACCAAAAACTAAGCCAAACCTTTACAAAAATAGGATTTATCGCTTTGCAAACAAACAAACTTCATTTCCACATCCTATTGTTTTTGGTGTTTGCAGGCCAAATTGGTTTAGCACAGGAAGACCAAATTGTGCCCTTGCCCATTAAACGTTTAAAGGATACCATCAATGCCCCCTTGCCTCCCCCGACCATAGTTTCCGATTCCATAGCCGTGGATTCCATAGCAGTAGATTCGGCTGCAACAAAAAAGAAATTGTTACTGGGAAAGATCAATTACAAGGCCAAGGATTATGTGAAATTGAGTCAAAAAGATCAAAAAATATATCTTTATAATGAGGCGGAAATCTATTATCAGGATACAGAGCTAAAAGCGGGTATCATCGTAATGGATTATGTTAAGAATGAAGTGTATGCCGGAAGGATCAAGGATTCCACCGGCACCTATACCCAACTCCCCTATTTTAAACAAGGTGATCAGATTGTCATCCCGGATTCCATCCGTTTCAATTTTGATACCCAAAAAGCATTGATTTGGAACTCCAGGACCGAGCAAAATGCCGGAGCCGGCGCTTTAGGTTCCGATGCCATGAAAGTTCTCGCACAAGTGACCAAAAAAGAAAATGACTCCGTTTATTTTCTAAAGGACGGCAAAATCACTACATCCAAGGATACCTTGGATCCGGACTATTACATCAGGGTAAGGAAGGCCAAGTTTGTCCCGGGCAAAAAGATCATAGCAGGCTTCAGTAATATTTATTTGGTGGACGTCCCTACGCCAATAGCGTTGCCCTTTGCCTATTTTCCCTTGACCACCGGAAGAACCGCAGGCCTTATTTTCCCCACTTTTACCCAAGACCCCAGAAGGGGATTCGCCATACAGAACGGGGGCTATTATCTGCCCATAAATGATTATGTGGATTTTAGCTTTATGGGGGATTTCTTTACCAATGGGAGTTACGGGTTTAGAACACAGTCCATTTATTCCAAACGGTATCGATTTAGGGGTAACATCAATTTCAGGTTCGAGAATCAAATTTTTAGTCAAAAGGGATTTGATGATTTCTCCAGAACCACCACCTATAATATCCAGATTTCCCATTCCCAGGATGCAAAGGCCAATCCAAATTCCAGATTTTCGGCCAGTGTCAATTTGGGCAGTAGTGAATTCTTCACCAACTCCTTTAATCAGGTTAATGTGCAGAATACCCAAAACAACAACTTGTCATCATCCATAACCTATTCAAAAACGTTCCCGGAGTATCCGTCCGTAAATATAAACCTGACAGCGTCCCATAATCAGAATACCAGTCTGAACAGAGATCCCGATGTGGACAATATTTCTTTGACCTTACCCACATTACAGGCCAGTATGGAACGTATTTTTCCCTTTGCCAAACGGGATGGTATTAAAAAGGGGCTGATCAAAAATTTCAATTTCCAATACCAGATGCGTGCAGAGAATAGGATTACGACCAATGATGAGGATTTTCTAACGGGTCGAATGTTCGAAAATGCACGTGCTGGGGCAAGGCACACCCTTCCATTCAATACCAACTTCAAAGTCGCTAAATATTTTAGTATTTCCGTGGGTGGAAATTATGAGGATGTCTGGACCTTGGAAACCTTTGAAAGGGGATTGGACCCGGAAGATCCCGAAAGCAACAGGGAGGTTGTACTGGATACCATCAGTGGTTTTGACCGTTACAACCGATACGGACTCAACGCCAGTATTGGAACCACGCTCTATGGAACGGTGACCTTTGGTGAAGATAAGAAAATCCAGGCTATTCGGCATGTTATGAGACCACAGATAGGCTGGTCCTATACCCCTTCCTTTGAACAGTTTTATGACACTTATTTGGACAATGACGGTGAAGAGGTATTGTACAGTAGGTTTGAAGGAACCCTAAATGGGGCACCATCATTAAACCAGGCCAATGCCATTTCCTTTTCAATACAAAACACCATTGAGGCCAAGGTTAGGGACAGGGATTCCACGGTGACGGAACCAAAAAAGATTCCCATTTTAAGTAATTTCAATATTTCCACGTCCTATAATTTTGAAGCGGATTCGTTAAAACTCGCACCGATCAGTTTTAATGGCGGTACGCAGCTATTGGACAATAAGATGACCATAAACTTTACGGGAAGCCTGGACCCCTATACCATTAACAACAATGGACAACGAATCAACACCTTCAATATAGCCAATGGGGGCAGTTTATTGCGATTGACCCGTGCCTCATTAAACCTGCGCTACTCACTGAACAATGAAACCTTTAAAAAGACAGGGGCCACTAAGGACGAATCCAAGGAAGCCAGTGATCAATACAGAGCCGCAAGTGGTGGTAGGGATGATGATTTGTTTGGTTTCGGATTTGATAATAGGACCCAATATAATGAACGCAACGATGAAGATATTGAAAACCCGGTTTACGGTACCCAGATACCGTGGGATTTAAACATGCAGTTCGCACTTGGCTATCAAAACTCCAATAGGCAAAATGAAATCAACAATGCCTCCTTAATGTTCAGTGGAAACGTAAAATTATCGCCCAGATGGGATGTTCGCGTATCCTCGGGATATGATTTTGTCCAAAAGGGATTTGCACAGACACAGTTGGGCTTCAATCGAAATCTGAAAAGCTTTGACCTTCGTTTCAACTGGGTACCCTTTGGTCGTAATGAACGGTGGGACTTCTTTATTGGAATCAGTAGTTCCATCCTAAGTGACCTAAAGTGGGAGCAGCGTAGCCAGGCCAATATCCGGCCCAGATAATTGGGTTTCCACAACGTAGCGTTTACTACTTTTACTTAAAATCACATAGAAATATCGGAATCCAAAATCGGAAAGTTCCGCTATCTTGCAATAAAGATTCTAAATTGATGAAAACAATAATTACAACCTCAAATGCACCCGCTCCCATTGGGCCTTACAACCAAGCGATATTGATTAAAGATACACTCTATATTTCCGGTCAAACACCTATTGACCCAACCACCGGGGAACTGGTAAAAGGAGACGTAAAAAAAGAAGCGGAACAGTGCATGCAAAATCTAAAAGCCATTTTGGAAGCTGCGGAAATGACTTTTGAAAATGTAGTAAAGACATCTATTTTTTTAAAGGACATGCACCAGTTTTCCTTGGTGAATGAGGTTTATGGAGGCTATTTCAACCCAGATACCGCCCCGGCAAGGGAGACCGTTGAAGTGGCGAACCTGCCGATGTTCGTAAATGTGGAAATATCCATGATAGCGGTTCAATAACTTCCGTTCGACTTCAATAGCATAAAAGAATCCATTTAATCGGCTGGAATACCGCTTTTCGTCATATCAATTGAGCAAAGAATGGGTCTTTCGGCCTTGCGCGACACGGGTCACTCGGTACAACGGTTGGAAATGACGTTTGGGTTTTCCTTGTGATTTCGAAATGGGGAGTGTAAGGACGATTGGGAAATCCCGTCAACGGGACCAAAGGCTAAATCGTATTTTGATGGAATTTCACCAGCCCATCAATAGGTCTCCTTCGTATAACCCCAAGGATCAAATCGTTTCGTTCCAGAACAGTGGTCAATTCCTCTTTAAGAAAATGGGCAATACTGCCCACAAAATGAATTGGGACCTTAGTGGCCAGTTCAAATTGCATAATGTAATTGTTCACAAATTGTTGAAAGCCCTTGTCTATGACACCACGACAGTAAGGATGGTTCTTGTTCTCAATAATGAACCTGGCAAAGGTTGCCAAATAGGTATTGGGATTGGGCTGTTTGTATAAATTGTCTTTAATAACATCAGCTTCCAATTCGTACTCCTTGGCAAATTTGATTCCCAAATCCTGCGGCATTTTATGAAAGTAGTAATCACGGAGTAATTTCCTTCCAAAAAAGTTCCCACTACCGTCATCCATAGGGATATAGCCCAAAGAGGTTACCTTCTGAAACAATTGGTGTCCATCGTAATAGCTGCAATTGGAACCCGTTCCTAAAATACATACGATACCTTGGGAACCTATTTTGGTCGTCGAATAAATTGCGGCATAGGTATCTTCCCTAACTTCAGCTTTTGCATTGGGAAAAAAATCACCGAAAATCCCTTTAAGGAATTTTTTCATTCTGTCCGTACCACAGCCCGCCCCGTAGAAATAGAGTCGGCTAACGGCCTCTTTATTTTTTGAAAGTTCAAAATTGTTCGCCAAACGATCTTCTATGACCTCTCGGGCCAGTACTTCCGGACTCAATCCCAAGGTTTGGGTAACGAACAGTTGTTCGCCATTTTCATCCAAGGCGATCCAATCCGATTTAGTGGCACCACTATCAACTATTAAAATCATTCCTGTAGAAATAAATATTCCTGAAAATAAGGATTTTACCCCATATTTTCAGGAATACTGTTATGCTTGGTTAAAGTGTGGCCACGTGTTCGGCCAGGTCAACCAATTTGTGGGAATATCCCGCTTCATTATCGTACCAGGAGATGACCTTGAAGAAGTTGGAGTTCAATTCAATCCCGGCCCCGGCATCAAAAATGCTGGTCCGCGCGTCGGAAACAAAATCCTGGGAAACCACCGCTTCTTCCGTATATCCCAATATTCCTTTCAATTCCCCTTCCGAAGCTGCCTTAAAGACTTTTTTGATTTCGTCATAGGAGGTATCCTTCTCCAGTCTCACCGTAAGATCGACAACGGAAACATCCGCGGTAGGTACCCGAAAGGCCATACCTGTCAATTTTCCCTGTAATTCAGGAATTACTTTAGTTACTGCCTTGGCAGCACCCGTGGAAGCTGGAATGATATTCAACATGGCACTCCTACCGCCCCTATAATCCTTTTTTGAAGGACCATCAACGGTCAATTGTGTAGCTGTTGTGGCGTGGACCGTGGTCATCAAACCTTCGACAATTCCAAAGTTATCGTTCAAAACCTTGGCCAATGGTGCGAGACAATTGGTGGTACAGGAGGCATTGGACACAATGGTGTCACTGGCCTTTACCGCTTGGTGGTTTACCCCCATTACAAACATTGGCGCATCTTTGGACGGGGCGGAAATGACCACTTTTTTGGCACCACCGTCAATGTGGTATTGTGCCGTTTCCAAAGTGGTGAAAATACCTGTACATTCTGCAACGATGTCCGCTCCTACCTCATCCCACTTCAGGTTCTTGGGGTCACGCTCCGCTGTGATACGAACGGTTTTACCATTTACTATTAAGTGTCCGTCCTTAACATCAACAGTGCCATCAAACCTTCCATGTACCGAGTCATATTTCAGTAAATATGCCAAGTGTTCAACATCCAATAAATCGTTGATGGCCACAACTTCTACATTGTCCCGTTTCACCGATGCCCTTAAGACCAATCTACCGATTCTACCAAATCCGTTGATTCCAATTTTTACTTTTGCCATATGTTCTATTTTTAGTTGTTTATGTGGTCATAATATCCGAAACCCTAATGAGTTCCTCATCGACCGCTGTATGTGCTTTAATTGCTTCACTTATTGGGGTAAGGATCAGTTTATGGTCCCTTATCCCCACCATGTAATTTGTTTTGCCCTCAAGTAGCGCTTCCACTGCCCTTACCCCCATTCTACTGGCCAAGACGCGGTCAAAACAGGTGGGATTCCCCCCGCGTTGCATATGGCCCAAAACCGATACCCGTACATCATAGATGGGCAAATGTTCTTCTACATATTCCTTAAGTTCAAAAACATTCTTTCCAGTCTTATCGCCTTCTGCAACGATAACTATACTTGATGATTTCCCTGATTTTTTACTTCGTTTTAAGGAGTCCAAAAGACGATCAAGGCCCAAGTTTTGTTCAGGGATCAAAATCTCCTCAGCTCCCGCGCCAACACCCGCATTCAATGCAATATGTCCCACGTCCCTTCCCATAACCTCTATAAAAAACAGGCGATTGTGGGAACTGGCGGTGTCCCTGATCTTGTCAATGACTTCCACTACGGTGTTAATGGCCGTGTCAAACCCTATGGTATAGGATGTTCCCAAAATATCGTTGTCAATGGTTCCTGGGATTCCCATCACGGGAAAATTGAACTCTTCATTTAATTTTAAGGCCCCGGCGAAGCTACCATTGCCCCCAATCACTACCAAGGCATCCACATTATGCTTTTTTAATTGGTCATGTCCCTTCTTCCTGCCTTCCGGTGTTCTAAACTCCATACATCGTGCAGACTTAAGGATGGTTCCGCCCTTATTGATAATGTTATTCACACTACGGGCGTTCATTTCCTTAAAATCCCCATCGATCATTCCCTGATATCCGCGATAAATGGCGACACATTTAAGCTTCATGTATGCACAGGACCTTACCACGGAACGAATGGCTGCATTCATTCCGGGGGAATCGCCTCCTGAGGTCAGGACGGCTATTTTACTGATGCTATTGGCCATTTTTTTTATTAAACGTCAAAGCTAGCAAACTTCCCCCAATAAAAAAATGAGCTTTGTCCTACTTTATCTTCCAAGGGTTTTTTCAAACGTTTTCGTAAAAAAACGTATTGAAAAATGATAAAATCCTATCTTTTTTGACGGGAAACCGAGCTTTTTGAACGAAAGTTAATAAGACTGTCCTTTCCCATTACGGAATTATCCAAAGTTTCTTTTGCCTGGGGCCTTTCTTTTTTTCTTGGCCTAAAAATCTGTGCCATTAAATCCTTGAAGTTATTGAAGTCTACCTGATAGGAAAGTCCCACACCCTGGGTATATCCCTGGCGTTCTGCCAGGAATTGTTCGATCACATTTTCCCGATTGAATATTTTGGCACTTAGTGTTCCTTCCTCATTCAACAGTACCTGCACCTCCACATCGCCGGCAACTACGGTTTCGGAAACGCCGCCCACCGGTACCCCTACCCTTCCATTCACCAAAACACGATCGGATATCTGGGTGGAAACGGTAACTCCGATCCTGTCCTCAGTATCAATTCCGGCATCCTGAAAGCCTTGTTCATAAGAAACTCCAAAATTGAGCTTGTCATTATTGCCCCCCAATACCTGATTCAATAATCCGGAAGCCGTTTGAATTAGATTCCCGGTGACCGCTTGCTGATTGAGGCCGGTCTGTTCGTTTACAAAAGTTCCCTGTGCCAAAAGGAAGAAGGCATTATTGTTTTCTATGGTGGGGTCTTGTAATCTATATTCCAATTCCGATTTCACCACGGAACTGGTTCCTGGGAATTCAATATCAAAATCTATTGTGGGGTTTTCCAATTCGCCATCCAATCGTACCACGACCTCCGTTGGTATTCTCCTTGTATTTCCAGGATTGTCCAACAGGGGCGCAGGATTGGCATTTAGGGAATACACCGCCTTTAACCCCAATTGGGCTTCCAGGGGATTACCACTGTCCCAAAGAATGGTCCCTCCCGGTTCCACGACAAAGGTCTTGTCTATCAATCCGGCCCTTCTAAACCGATACTGCCCGGTCACTACAACAAATTCTCCGTACATATTGAATTTGCCGTTGGTATTGATCTCCATCAATAACAGCCCTTCTCCCGTACCCTTCAGGGAGCTCTTATTTTCCTTATCCACAATAATTTCGACCTCGGCGTCCGGGGTAACTGCCAGGTCAAAGACCATTTCCAGCCCCTCATATTCACTCAATACCCTTTCTGAGGCAATTGTCCCTCCTTGATTTTTTTCAATAAAATTGATAAAGGAATAATCCCCTACACTGGTCACGTCACTCAATGGGATTTTTAAGGATGTCCCCCGGGCCGTGGCACCCTCAAATTCTATGTTCAATGCCGTTGTTGGCCCATAAATGGAACCTCTTCCGTTGGCAAAGCCGGTGCCATAATACAGGGCTTCCTCCTCATAATCCGTGTTTAAGATCAAAAATCGCTCTCCACCGGTATCTACATTTAAGCCCAATGTCCAATCCCCGAATTCCCTATGGGAAATGGTACCGTCCAGGAATGCCCTAGTTCCTTCGGAAGCGTCCGTCAACGCCATGTTTTCAAAATAAAAACTTTGATCAAATAATCGTACCCTGGAAAAGGGAGCAAAATTGTAGTCCACATTTAAGTAGGGGATTCCCAGACCGGCCTCATTTAGGGTCAGGGTGCCGTTCATAACGGGATTCCTGGCATTTCCGGTAATACGGGCATTGCCATTTACGAAACCATGGATGTTGGAAATAATGTCCTCCCCCAAGGGTGCAAAGGGTTTCAAATCAAAGTCATCGAATGCCGCCAACAAATCCAACGTAGTCTCGTTACGCCCGTTGTTGATATTACCGTTTAAACTGAATCTTTCCACCCCATCCTTGCTCACCCAGGAGTTGACCCCAAATTGCGAAAGGTCATTGTTTCCAAAAATTACCACCTCCATGTCCCCCATGATCATTTCATTTACCGCAAAGTCATTGATAAGCATACTTGATGAGGGCAGGTATTTGCCATCTTTCTGTAGGATGTTTAAAAATCCATTGACCTTTCCATCCAATTTTAAACTGTCTATGGAAGGCGTCACTTTATCCAAGGAGACTATCCTGAATCGTAATTCCAAATCCTTATAGGTGGAATCGGCCAATTCGCCCCTTAATCTGATTTGCTCCTCATTGTTATTGTCCATGACAATCTCCTGGATTTGGATGCTATCCAAAGTCCGGTTTATGATAACCTTATTCTTTTTGTCCCCGGATTTGTTCAAGACCCATGTATTGCCCTTGAAGTTGATGTCCGAAGTTTTTAGTCCAATTACGGATTTGTTCTCCTTATTAAAGGTGTGATAGAAGTTCAGGTTATAGCTGTCATTAAATTGACTGCCTCCCTTAAATTCAGTCCTAAAGAACAAGGTATCCTTTAAGGTGGTATTGATCAGGTTAAAATCATGGACATCGTAGTAAACCGTGGACATGTCCTCCACGGTCAGAAAGGTATTAAAGAGTGGGTTCTTATTGTCTATTTTCAGTTCAACCTCATTGAATTTATTTTTGAACGCCTCAATACTGGGTGATTTGAATGTGAGTTTAAAGTCTCCTTGGTCCGATTTGATATTTCCCCGGATAAAGGTATCCGGACCAAGTTTCACCTCGGGAAAGAACACATCCACAATTTTGTTGTAAATGCGAAAATTGAAATCCAATTTCTGACCTTCCGAAATCTCATATGGTCTATAGTTGGTATAAATACTCCCTATGGAATTCTGTAGAAGCCTTCCCAGTTCCCTAACCTTAAAGTTCCCCTTCATATAACCGGTGATAATATCCGGGGAAATGATTTGAATATTTCTTAGACTATCCTTTTCAAATGTGGAGGAAACCGCAAAGTCGTCAAAACGATACGTGTCGTTTTTATTTTGAAATTGTGTTTCGGAGAATTTTAGATCGCCAACAATATTATCCAATGTATTGCCGGTAATGTCCATTCGTACATCTCCCTTAAAAATGGAAACTTCTTCCTTAATAAAATTCAGCTTGCTCAAATCCGCATAATCCACGGAAGCGATAAAATTGAAATTGTTCTCCTCCTGGCTAAAATCGGCAAGTCCCTTAAAGTTCAGCTTTAGGTTTTCGTCATTACTGATCAGGGACCCATCAAAGAGTTCTTCCTTAATAATTCCCGAAACCTTAACATCCTTATACTGATACCCATTGAATTCCATGGTGTACACATCCCCAATGGCCTCGGTATTTAGATATTCTGCGATAAAACCCCGGCCTTCCACATTCACATCCAATGAGGTTTTACCAAACTTTGGGTCATTCAAAAAGTTTCCCAAATCAAAATTTATCAAAGAAATGAACCCCCTGTAGGAGGCGTCATCAATGTTATTGATGTTGGTCATCTGAAGATCGGAATAACAACTTCCAATGGCCGTATTGAGGTTTATTTTGGCATCAATGGAGTTCTCCGTAACCTCTGTATCCCCCCTTACGGTGAACTGTCCGAATTTTTGAAATGAGGTTGGCAAAATGTTCTTTCCCAAAATATTGGGCAACAGGGCACGTAATTGATAATAACTGGAAGTGACATTTTTCATCTGGGCCTCCATTTTAAAAGGCTCCGAATCCTTGAACATATTCTTGAAGTTAAAATCCCCCCGTATCCCGGTATTGTCGGAAAAGAGTAATAATTCCTCAAAGTTCAAATCGTTCAGAACACCATTTGCCGCGGTCGAAAAGGTGGCGATCCTGTCCTTACCAAATTCGTTGAAGTATTTGTTGATCTCATTAAAGGCAACGGTGGATTCATCGAACTGGGCCGATACTTGGACTTTGTCCAAAAAATCCGCAAAATCCTCCCGGTTATAGTCAAAGACCAACTGGCCCTTTATCTGGGATTCCGGTGTTTCTATGCGCAAAGAATCAAATCGCATTTGTTGTTTTGTGTACGAAAACCTGGTCTGCAGTCTTTTAAGGTCAACGCCCCTTCCACTTTTTAAACCCAATTCCAAAATTTGTAGGGAAACATCAGGCCCTAAAATTTGGAAATCCTCCGAACTCAGTTCCAGGTTTTTGAAATCCAGTATTTTGGAATTCTCCAGATTCTCATCACTTAACACATACCTACTGTTGCTCAAGTTAATTTCCGAAGCTGCCATAAAAAATGGTGGGGTACCGGGTGCCCTGGGTTCTCCATCATCCAACTTATCAATAAAAACATCCAAATTGGTATTGGTCTCCTCTGCATAGGTTTTCATATGCAACAACAACCCATCAACATCAATTTCCCCAAATTCCATATCCCCGTCGATCATTTTTCTCAGGTTCAAAATGGAAGTGGATAGTTTTTGGATGTGTATCAAGGTATCCCCTTTGTAGTCCTCAACGTATATGTTCTTTATGGTGGTACCTAAGGTAAACGGGGAAAACCTTACCCTTTCAATACCTATATTGGTGCCAAATTCCTGGTTAAGGCTATCCGTCGCATATTTCGCCAACTTGGTCTGTACTATGGGGAGGGAGAAGACTATCGTTGCCAAAACACCCATCAAAATGAGTATCAGCAGTAGCCTAACCCCTATTTTCCTTAATTTTTTGATAGCGCGTTACCTTTTATATTTGTAGGACAATTTTCGTTCCAAAGCCATTGAACACTTCAAAAAAATATATCCTGGCCATTGAGTCTTCTTGCGACGACACCGCTGCCGCTATTCTTTGTAACAGTACCGTGTTAAGTAATATTGTTGCCAATCAGGAAATTCACCAACAATACGGTGGCGTGGTTCCCGAGTTGGCATCGAGGGCACACCAACAAAACATTGTACCTGTCGTCCATCAAGCTTTGGCCAAGGCAAATATCGGCAAAAATGAACTCTCCGCCATAGCCTTTACAAGAGGTCCGGGACTTCTTGGATCCCTTTTGGTAGGCACTTCCTTTGCAAAATCCCTTGCCCTGGGATTGGGTATTCCCTTAATTGAAGTGAACCATATGCAGGCACATATCCTTGCCCATTTTATTAAGGAAGAAGATAAAACCGTTCCCAATTTTCCTTTTCTTGCCTTGACCATAAGCGGCGGGCATACCCAAATCGTTCAGGTCAATGACCATTTTGATATGGAAATTTTGGGGGAGAGTTTGGATGATGCCGTAGGGGAAGCCTTTGACAAGAGTGCCAAATTATTGGGATTGCCCTATCCTGGAGGACCTTTAATTGACAAATACGCGCAAAAGGGAAATCCCAAGGCGTTTGAATTTCCAAAACCTAAGGTGGAGCACCTTAATTTTAGTTTTAGCGGACTAAAAACCAGTATTTTATATTTCATTCAAAGGAAAACCAAAGAAAACCCCGATTTTGTCCAGGAGCATCGCAACGATATTTGCGCTTCCATCCAGGAGACCATCGTAACCATATTGATGGACAAGCTTAAAAAGGCCTCCAAAATGACAGGGATCAAAGAAATTGCCATTGGTGGTGGGGTATCCGCCAATTCGGAAATACGAAAAAGAATCAAGGATATGGAGCAGGTTTTGGGCTGGAAAACATACATCCCCAAGTTTGAATATTGTACGGACAATGCGGCAATGATAGGTATTGTAGGATACCTAAAGTACTTAAAGGGGGATTTTGCCCGTCAGGAGGTTTCTGCAAAAGCGCGATACATACTTTAAAAATGGCCTATAATCTAGATTTGACCAAACGAATTGAAGCCACTCTTGGGCTATTTCCGGAGGAATTTGTCCAAAAGAAAATGTTCGGTGGAATTGCCTTCCTCTACAAAGGAAAAATGACCGTGGGCACCATAAACCAGGATGTAATGGTACGGGTAATCGGGACAAAGATGGAAACCGTGCTCCAAATGGCACATGTACGTCCCATGGACTTTACCGGAACACCCATGAAGGAATTTGTGTTTGTATCCGAAGGAGGTTACCAAACCGAAGAACAACTGCACTATTGGGTGGAACTCGGTTTGGAACATGCAAAAAATAAATTAGGGGAATAATGCAGCTTTTTTATAATCCAACACTGGACAACAGTTTTAAACAATTCTTCTTCCCACCGGAAGAGAGTAAACACATTGTAAAGGTCCTAAGGAAAAAAGAAGGTGATATTTTGAATATTACCAATGGAAGGGGCTATCACTTCCGGGCCAAAATTCTTGAAGCGGACCCCAAAAAATGTAAGGCCCAAATTGTTTCCGAAGAAAAGACGATACCTAAATTGCACTCGCTCCACATTGCCATAGCCCCTACCAAAATGAATGATCGCTTCGAATGGTTTTTGGAAAAAGCCACGGAAATTGGTGTGGACGAGATAACCCCCGTTCTTTGTGACCATTCCGAACGAAAGGTCATAAAAGCGGAACGTTTGGAAAAGGTACTACAGGCCGCAATGAAACAGTCCTTGCAGACGTATTTGCCAAAACTAAACCCCCTTACCCCTTTTCAGGATTTTTTGGACCTGGTTGAGGGGGAATTGAAATTCATTGCCCATTGCCACGACGATGAAAAGCTTGAGTTAAAACGAAAAGTGCAGGCAGATAAGGATGTGGTCGTCCTTATTGGACCAGAGGGCGATTTTTCCAAAAGTGAGATACGTAGGGCCCTGGACCATGGGTTCCATCCGGTTTCCTTGGGCAGGAATCGTTTACGTACCGAAACCGCGGGTATTGTTGCCTGTTCAACTGTGGCCTTGATCAACAGATAATCGCTGGACCATCCCTTAAATTGCCATCTTGGCCGCTCCCGTAATGTCAAGTGCTGAATTTTCCACAAGCACTACCAGCTTCAATTTTTCACCGGTTTTTACCCAGGTTGGAATTTGAATGTTTCCCTGGCCTTCTTTGGATTTCAAGGGGATATAGTGCTCCTTGACCACAATATTTGAATTTTTTAGGGTCCTGTTCCTATTCTCTCCCCGCTTTACAACAGTGGTCCGTTCATCCAAAACCAATACGGCGCGTAAAAGTTTCCCCGTTAGGTCTCCCTTAATGTGGTACTGAAAATCAATTTCCCGATCTTGTCTGGTAGCTTCACCCAAAACCACTCTGTTCTCGGAATTGGCTTTTTGGTATTCCTTTATTTTGGAGCTTAACTTTCCGGCATTGGATCCCACAAAATGCTCCCTGCCATTTACAACCATTTCCGGGGTATAATTACCGGAATATCGGAACTTGGTATTGTATTCCCGTTGTTTTCTGGAAAACTGTGGGTTACTAAAGGGATCTTCCCAACCAATGTAATTCCAATAATCCACATGGTAGGACAATGCAAAGACATTATCCGGATACTGCTTTTTTGCCTTGTCCAGGAGGATGTCCGCCGGGGGACAACTGGAACAGCCTTGGGACGTAAACAATTCCAAAACCACTATGGGTTCATAGGCAGCCGAAATCCCTTTGGCACCTTCCACCTTTTTAGTTTCATAAATTGCCATGGAACTCAGGCCCACGGCCACAACAATCAGAATTAGAATTTTCTTAACCATGAATACCTTAACTTTGATTTGTATGTTTATTCGATATCGAACCAAAGGGCTTACGGTTATTACCGCTTTTTTAACTTTTTTTGTGATACAGGGGGCAAACTCACAGGAAATCGCAATATTAAAATACGGTGGTGGCGGGGATTGGTATTCCAATCCAACAGCCCTGCCCAACCTTATTGCGTTCTGCAATCGCAATATCAATACCCGAATTGAACCCAAACCCGAAACCGTTGAAGTGGGCAGTGAGGATATTTTCTCCTATCCCTATATTCATATGACAGGACATGGAAATGTTTTCTTTACCGATGCTGAGGCCGAAAATCTTAGAACCTATCTCATGGCCGGTGGATTCTTGCATGTGGACGATAATTATGGTATGGAACCCTATTTGAGAAGGGAACTAAAAAAGGTGTTCCCAGAAAAGGAATTGGAAGAATTGGGTCGGGACCATCCTATCTTTACCCAAAATTACCAGTTTGGGGACGGGCTTCCAAAAATTCACGAACATGACGGGAAACGACCACAAGCCTTTGGAATTTTCCACGAAGGCCGATTGCTCCTGTTATTTACCTATGAAAGTGATTTAGGGGATGGTTGGGAAGATCCCTCAGTACATAATGACCCTGACGAAGTGAGAAGGAAAGCACTACAAATGGGAGCAAATATCATTCAATACGCCTTTTCCTCATGAACCATAGCTCAAAAACCATAGCCAACGGTATTTTAAGGGCAGTTGCCATTATTGTTGGTATTGTCCTTTCCCTATACTTTTTGTATCAAATCAGGTCCGTAATTGCCTATTTGGCCATTGCGGCGGTCATTGCACTTTTGGGAAGGCCCATCACCCTATTTCTGCGAAGAAAACTTAAGTTCCCCAATACATTGGCCGTAATTGTAACCATGGTGCTTTTTGTCACCATATTGATGGGAATTATTGCGCTTTTCGTGCCATTGATCAATGAACAGGGAAAAAGTTTGTCCTTACTGGATATAGAAGCCTTAAAAGCCGATGTGAATACACTCTACCTGGAAATTTTGGAATACATGGGCGCTTCCACGGCGGACCTCAATGAACTGATCAAAAATTCAGATTTGGAAAAAAGTGTTTTGGAAGGCCTTAATTTAAATTTTATACCCAATATCCTGAACTCGTTTCTAAATGTACTGAGCAGTTTTAGTATTGGCCTTTTTTCCGTTCTCTTCATTTCCTTTTTCTTTTTAAAGGACAGCAAATTGTTGCAAAAAGGGCTCTTGACCTTTATTCCCCAAAAAAAGGAGGGAAACCTTATCGTGTCCATAGACAAGATAAACGGTCTATTGTCAAGGTACTTCATTGGCATATTGGTGCAACTGACCATTCTTTTTGTCATCTATATGATTACCCTATTGATCGTTGGTGTGGACAATGCCATCGTTATTGCCTTCTTATGCGCCCTGTTCAATATCATTCCCTACATAGGTCCAATTATTGGTGCCGTAATCATGGTTACCTTAACGATGACAAGCCATTTGGGAATGGATTTTAGCACGGTAATCCTGCCCAAAGCGGGCTATGTTTTGATAGGGGTATTCATTGGACAAATGGTGGATAACTTCTTTTCCCAGCCCTTTATCTTTTCAACAAGTGTGCGCTCACATCCCTTGGAGATTTTTCTGGTCATCATCATTGCAGGTTTGCTTTTTGGTGTGGTCGGAATGGTTGTGGCCGTACCCGGATATACGGCCATAAAAGTTATCCTAAAGGAGTTTCTAAGGGAAAATACCTTTGTGAAAAAGTTTACCAAAAATGTGTAAGTTTTAGTTTGAATAAAAACATATTAAAAACTGGTCCTCAGGAATTTATAGAAAAAAATTGGAATACTGACAGCTTGTCAGTGCTGTTGCAGAAACCATTTTTTCCAGGGGTTTCACAAAAAGAGCTGGCCATGCAGCTCGAAGCCAAAAAAAAGTGCAGGACAAAACTCCCCACCTGGTTTAAAACCAATACCATCTACTACCCGCCAAAACTACATATAGAACAATCCAGTTCCGAGCAAACCGCCGCTTACAAAGCCGAATTGGTCCACGGTAAAACACTGTTGGATATGACAGGTGGTTTTGGGGTGGACAGTTTTTACTTTGCCAAAAAAGTTCCCAAGGTTTTCCATTGTGAACTCAATCCTGAACTATCAGCAATAGCCTGCCATAATTTTGAGGTTTTAGGGGCGGGAAATATAAGATGCCATGTTGAGGACGGTATCACATTTTTACAAAACTCAAAGGAGGGGTTCGATTGGATCTATCTAGATCCCTCAAGAAGGGATACCACCCAAAGGGTCTTTTTACTTAAAGATTGTGAGCCCAATATCCTTTCCCATCTGAAAACAATTTTCTCCAAGGCGAATAGGATATTGATAAAAACCGCCCCACTCCTGGATATTAAACAAGGGCTTATGGAATTGGGCTCCGTTAAAGAAGTACATGTTGTTGCCGTTCAAAACGAGGTGAAAGAACTTCTTTGGGTTTTGGAAAACGGCCATACGCATGAAGCAGAAGTGAAAACCATAAACCTCACCAAAAAAACGGACCAAAGGTTCAATTTTCACCTTTCCAAAGAAAAGGCATCCCTATCCAAAATTGTAGTACCACAGGACTATCTTTATGAACCCAATGCCGCCATTTTAAAATCCGGCGCTTTTAAACTCCTGGGCCGTAGGTTTGATCTTGGCAAACTCCATGAACATTCGCACTTATACACATCGGACAAATTAATTGATTTTCCAGGCCGAAGATTTTCAATTGAAAATATGGTGCCCTACGGCAAGAAGGGGTTACTACAGCTTGGACTGACCAAAGCAAATATCACTACCCGTAACTTTCCGCAGTCCGTTTCCTCACTCAGAAAAAGGACAAAACTAAAGGAGGGTGGGGATGACTATCTATTTTTCACGACCAACTTAAACGAAGAGCGCATTGTCTTACATTGCAAAAGAAAGCCCTAACACTGCTGTTAGGGCTTTTGTGTTGTTGTTACCATCATATCCTTAAGCGCATGAACAACTCATGGGAACTGTTGTCTATGGCATTGATCGAGTTCTGTATCGCCGCTTCATAGGCATATCCTATATTGAACTTTGGGCCGATATCGAAGAGGAACAGTCCGCTAACAGCTGCATCCAAGCGGTAGGAAGCCCCCAAACGGAACCTCCGGCCAAAATCCAGAATGGCCGTAAGGTCCAGCGCCAGGGGCGATGCCTCAACGTACCGCAGCATACTGCTGGCCTCCAAGGTCAAGTCCTTGCTAAGGAAAAAGTCATAGCCCCCTGCAAGGTAGACATGCCTCTTGTCAACGCTCATAAAAGCCTCTCCATCACGTTCCTCCAAACGGTCCGGGGTGAGTAACTTTGGGGCCGACAGTGATAGAAAATGGTTCGAGTGCCTTAGGTAGACCCCAACGCCCACATTGGGGGTAAACCTACTGTTGAAATCCATCAGGGACCCATCCGTACCTACCCCAAAGGTGGTGAGCCCATTGGTATTGGCACTATAGGACTGCCCACTGGCCTTCAATCCGAAAAAGAGGTCGTAGCCATCGTTCAATTTCACCTTATAGGAAAAGTCAAGGGCCACCCAGGTCTGATTCTCTATAAAGGTCCGGTCGTTTAAAATGGATACCCCCAGGCCCACCTTGTTTCCCATGGGGGTGGAAAACAGTACGCTCTGGCTCTCAGGCGCTCCCTCAACCCCGGCCCATTGGCTACGGAGTCCCAAGGTCAGCTCACCACCCTCACCGGTACCGGCAAAGGCAGGGTTGAACAGGTTCATATTGAACCGATAAAAGGAATATTGCGGGTCCTGCTGACCAAAAACTCCAATAAGCGAAAGGAGAAAGGCCCCAATGATAATGCTATGTCGATATTTCATGATATTGTGTCTTATAAATTGTTAATAGTTGATATAGATCCACCCTTGGATCGGCGCCGAACCATTGCCAAGGTCTATGATATACATATATGATCCGGGGGGCAGCTTTTCATTGTTGTCCTTGTAAAACCCTTCCCAGTCATTGCGATAGCTTACCGTCTCAAAAACCGGGTTGCCCCATCTGTTGAAGACCCTTACACTATTGTTGGGATAGTTCTCGATTCCAGGTACCATCCAGGCCTCGTTCATCCCATCCCCATTGGGCGTTAAGGCCTCGGCCGGCACAATCTCCGGTTCAGAACTGAACGGAAAGGTATCCTCCCAATCGGCGATGCCATCGTTGTCGTCATCATCGTCCATACTGTCGGGAATCCCATCCCCATCATTATCTGCCGGGAAGCTATTGGGATCCTTTGAATTTGTACCCAGTTCCGCTTCCATGGCATCGGGATAACCATCATTGTCATCGTCATCGTCCAGGTTGTCGCCCAGGCCGTCACCATCGGTGTCCGTATCTTCTGTTGGGTCCGTTGGAAAGGCATCTTCCGTATCCGGCACCCCATCGTTATCATCATCGATATCTACCGCGTCTCCCAGACCATCGCCATCGGAGTCAATATCCTCAATCCCATCATTGTTGTCATCGGTATCCGCGTTGTCCCCTATACCGTCTCCGTCGGCATCTGAACTTTCCAAGGGGTCGTTCGGAAAGGCATCTTCCGTATCCGGCACGCCATCATTATCGGCGTCGTCATCGGCATTGTCCCCTACCCCGTCACCATCCGTGTCGGTATCCTCAGTGGCATCCTTGGGAAAGGCATCATCCGAATCCGGTGTACCATCGTTGTCGTCGTCCGTATCCGCATTGTCGCCCACTCCATCGCCATCGGTATCGGTATCCTCGTTGGCATCCAAGGGGAAGGCATCCTCTGCATCGGGTATCCCATCATTATCGGCGTCTTCATCGGCATTGTCCCCTACCCCATCACCATCCGTGTCGGTATCCTCAGTGGCATCCTTGGGAAAGGCATCATCCGAATCTGGTGTACCATCGTTGTCGTCGTCCGTATCCGCATTGTCGCCCGTTCCGTCACCATCGGTATCCGTATCCTCATTGGCATCCAGTGGGAAATCATCGTCCGTATCGGGAGTGCCATCGTTGTCGTCGTCCGTATCCGCATTGTCGCCCGTCCCGTCACCATCGGTATCGGTGTCCTCATTGGCATCCAGTGGGAAATCATCGTCCGTATCCGGGGTACCATCGTTGTCGTCGTCCGTATCGGCATTGTCGCCCGTTCCGTCACCATCGGTATCGGTGTCCTCATTGGCATCCAGCGGGAAGTCATCCTCCGTATCCGGGGTTCCGTCGTTGTCGTCATCCGTATCCGCATTGTCGCCTGTTCCGTCGCCATCGGTATCGGTATCCTCATTGGCATCCAGCGGGAAATCGTCATCCGTATCGGGAGTGCCATCGTTATCGTCGTCCGTATCGGCATTATCGCCCGTTCCGTCGCCATCGGTATCCGTATCCTCATTGGCATCCAATGGAAAATCATCGTCCGTATCCGGGGTACCATCGTTGTCGTCATCCGTATCGGCATTGTCGCCCGTTCCGTCACCATCGGTATCGGTATCCTCATTGGCATCCAGTGGGAAGTCGTCATCCGTGTCCGGGGTACCGTCATTGTCATCGTCCGTATCGGCATTGTCACCCGTTCCGTCGCCATCGGTATCCGTATCCTCATTGGCATCCAATGGAAAATCATCGTCCGTATCCGGGGTACCATCGTTGTCATCATCCGTATCGGCATTGTCGCCCGTTCCATCACCATCGGTATCGGTGTCCTCGGTCGGGTCGAGCGGGAAGTCGTCATCCGTATCCGGGGTCCCATCGTTGTCATCGTCCACATCGGCATTGTCGCCCGTTCCGTCACTATCAGTATCGGTGTCCTCGGTCGGGTCGAGCGGGAAGTCGTCATCCGTATCCGGGGTACCGTCATTGTCATCGTCCGTATCGGCATTGTCGCCCGTTCCGTCACCATCGGTATCCGTATCCTCATTGGCATCCAACGGGAAGTCGTCATCCGTATCCGGGGTACCATCGTTATCGTCGTCCACATCGGCATTGTCGCCCGTTCCATCGCCATCGGTATCCGTATCCTCGGTCGGGTCTAGCGGGAAATCGTCATCCGTGTCCGGGGTACCATCGTTATCGTCGTCCGTATCCGCATTGTCGCCCGTTCCGTCACTATCGGTATCGGTATCCTCAGTTGGGTCGAGCGGGAAATCGTCATCCGTATCAGGGGTACCATCGTTATCGTCGTCCGTATCGGCATTGTCGCCCGTTCCATCGCCATCGGTATCCGTATCCTCGGTTGGGTCGAGCGGGAAATCGTCATCCGTATCCGGGGTACCGTCATTGTCATCGTCGTTATCCGTCGTATTGGGATCTCCATCACCATCGGTATCCTCCAAAGCAGTTATGGTATTGGTATAGGTATTGGTACTTAACGCATTTTCACTATCCTTTACTTTGAAACCAAATGTGGCGTAGTCCGAACCGAATTCCCCTGTTCCTGTAGTATATACCAAGTTTGTCACATCATCAATGAAATCATTGACCGATACTGGATTTCCATTGTAGGTAAGGGTCCCACTTAAGGGCAGACTTATCACCTGAATGCCACTAAAGCTATCGCCCGTGTCAACATCCGTAAATGTAAAATCCGAATTTGAAAAATTGTAAGGAACATCCTCAACCACATCCAGTGCACTATCGCCACCTTCGGGCAAATCGTTTATTGGATTTATGGTCAGGGTTACCGTAACGGTTTCCGAAAAAGCATTCGCATCCTCAAAATTGTACGTAAAGGTATCCTGGATATCCTCCCCCCCATCGTGCTCATAGGTAAAGGAACCGTCATTATTCAGGGCAAAGCTCGCGGCATGGGAAGGTCCGCTGATTTCATGATACACGCGCTCATCACCATCCGGTTCAACATCATTGGTAGCTACATTTTCATTTAATGTGGCATTTTCGTCCACGTTAAAGCTATCCGCAACGGCCACAGGGGGATCGTCCACTTCCCTTATGGAAATGGTCACTTGGGCAGTTGATATGGTATTGGTATCCTGTAATTGATAGGTTACGGTATCCGCCCCATTTTCGTTTTCATTGGGCGTATACACCATTTGGTTACTTCCATCTATGATTGCCGTTCCCTTGGTTCCTTGAGCGGTAATTGTGATCAAGGGAAAATCACTGGTGTCAAATTTATCATTGAACAGAATTTCAATGGGGTCCGTTGCCGTATCCTCATCGGTCAGCGCCAAGTCATCCACGGCACTTAAAACAAGGGTCACATCAAAGGGTCCAAAAGATTGGGTTGCTATATTACCGGCATTGTCCCTGGCCTGGGCGTGGATATACCAACCCGTTCCACCTTCCGTAAAAGAAACGTCCTTGGATTGACTGTTGCTCAAGGAAGTCCAATCGGACGCGTCATCGGCAGGAGGCGTATCACTTTGAAGAAAGGCATAGCGTTGCACGTCGAATCCACTTCCCCCACTTTCGTCGGAAAATGTGAGCTGTATGGTGGTGTCCGTATCTATGGTCCCATTAGCGGGATCTGCGGTTATCGTTGGATTGGTATCATCATCGATAATGGTCAATGACCTAAAAAAGGGTAAGGACCATACACCCGTATCGGTCTGCGTGCGAAGACTTATGATGTATTCGGCACTTAGGTTGTTGTATGCCGAAAAGTCCGTCAAGGGTATACTGGCATTATAGATTTCGGTATCCGTAGGGTCTCCATTTATATCGAACACCCGTTGCGTTACGATCCATTCCTGGACAGTAAGATTCCTCCCAAAGGGATCCACCGAGTTGTCCTCAATGGTTACGGTCATGTTACCGGAAAAGGTATTCAAAACGTCCGGAAGTAAGTTGAATTGCGCAATGGGCAAGTCATCATTGCCTCCAGATGCACTTGTTTTTTCCACATAAATACTTGTCGGATTACTCCAGGTATTTTGGAAATCCTGTACCCGTAGCATGATAAGATACTGTCCATCGGGGACGGCATTTCTATCAAATTGTCCAATGGTCCAATCGTTTGTAGTATTGGCATCGACCGATTTCCACCTCCATTCGGATTGGGCAATACCGTTATTGGCACCCCCATCCAAATCATAAGAGGTGTTATTGATCAAACCGGTACCTGAACTATAGGTAAAGCTGGCAACAGGCCTTCTATGAAAGAAAAGTACGGTAGGTGCCGTTGGTAAATCCTCGAAGGTAAACGTATATCTACCGACTTTGTCATACACCTCCGGTATGTCCTCCAAATATAGACCGCTCCATGAAGCCCGACCTTGGTTGTTGTCAAAATACGTTTCATCGTGGGTAATCCGCCAACGTCCGTTAGGATAGCTGGAATTGGCAGTATTGGTCTTTAACTGTTCTGGGGTTACCGCAATTTCAACAGATCGGTCCGTAAAGAATATTTCACCTTGAGTAATGGTCCCAAGATTGTATTGATCATAAATGTATTGGGCCATATCATCTATCCAACTGCTGTAGGTTCCCATATCCCGGTTGATAAAGGTTCCTTTATTATTGTTTTGGGTAACAAAGCGTTCAAACTGCGCCTGATTGATATTGTTACCCCAACCGATGTAGTGCACATCCTCGTTTATGGTACGCATCAATATTTCGGACAAGTCCTCATCATTGTCAAAATCCTCAACTTCTTGATCATCGAGATTAACATTAAAGCGCATGGCACTATTTCGCCATTGTGGCTCCCTTAAAACATCCTTGAACTTTTTTAAACTGAGACTGGTAACCTCAATATTTCTAAATGTGGCGTTGGGTTGGCTATTTGAAAAGAATCCATAACTCCCCCCAATATCCTGTGGTGCGGTATAATCTATCAGTAGTACATCATCCACCCAGATTTTGGCATTTCTGCCTTTTACCTCCAGTTTTATGGCATACCACGTCGTGTTGTTACTCGCATTGTTAAAAACCGTGGATGCAGCTCCCTGGATGCCTTGAATGTAATGTTGTGGATTTGCGTTGCCATCGTCCCGGGTTATTTGGTAAAGACCACTTGCAAATCCATCGCCTGGTATGTATTCATTGGTCGTAAAAGTTCTAACACGTCCGGATAAATTAAAAAGATAGGATCCCACGGCTCCATTTCCCATACCAAAAGTAATCCCCATATCATCATCGTCGCCACCATTTGTGGTCATCTCTACTTCCAAGGTATAATTGGAGGAATCGAAGTTGGGGTCATAAAAACCTGCCATTCTATCATTATTGATCCTCCGGATGATCCGCTCGGCATCAACAAACTCCCATGTCTGGGGATTGAACCCCCAACGTGTCCAATTATTGAAGATGGCCGCTGCGTCTGCGGCGTTTGAAGAAATTGTGGTTCGTTCAAAACCCTGGACAGATAGTTTTCCTGCCGGTATGCCCTTACTTCTAAGTGCATTGTCCAAATCGGTCTCGAAGGTTTCGATATCCTGATCGGTAATACCTACGGTAAGTACAACATCTATATTGGGGCCTTGCTGGACCTCCATATCTACGGTCTGTGCGGTAGCAAGGCAGGTGGATATAAGGCACAATAGTACCGTAATCGGTTTTAAAGCTATTTTCATGGTAAAGTTTTAGGTTGGTTTAGCGAAAAAGGGCAGGCATGGGAACCACTTTGTTTGCAGTGCTATAGTCAAAAATGAAACCCTCATCCCGTATGGAATCACAGTTTGTAGCGCTCAACACATTGAACTTCGTCTTGTTTGCCAATCTGCTCAAAAAAGAAAGACCATTGGCATTGTCCGAGAGCGAGCAACTGTAGACAAAAAGGTTCAAATCATCCCCATCCTGATGCGCCGAAATATCGTCCAGAACATCCGTGTAAGTCTCAAGGGTATCCCCATTCAAAATATCATTGCCCAGTTCAATTGCACTTTCATTGGTTTTCGAAAACAAATGAATATTGGTAATGTTGGGGTTGTCTCGTAGTGCGTTATTCAATTGGGTCAGTAGCTCATCGGAATAAGAGACCTCAAGTAGCATTACCTCAACGGGCAACGAAGCTTTTAGTGAAATCTTATTGTCAAAAGAATGTCCAATAATGACCAATTCCTCAGATTGTGCATCAGTGTTTACCAACTGTACCTTTTGCCTAATGTCTTGATTGACAAAGGCTAGGTCTTTGGATTGGCCCGTAAAAAGAAATGTTAGGAATACGATAACCACCATAGTTATCCCATTCTTATTGAAGCTGTTAGGGTTTAAGGATTTTTTCATGTTAAGGTTTGATAATTAATTTTGGTTAAAATTGATTTTGGGTTTTTATGGAAATTCCAACTGGACTGTTCGGGCGAAAATCCCTATCCATTGGCCTTCCCAGGAATTCGCCAAACTTTAATGGGGCAGGGCACTATTTGAAAGGCTACCTCCCGTGGATTGGAGAAGTGCATTGGCAATAGGCTTGTGAAAGTAGATTCGAATCATTTGTTATCAATTTATGTTTGTAATACTTTTCTTGCTTTTTATGTGCGAAATTGATAACGCCAATATTTTTGTTTGGTTCAAATTATTTTGAACTCGCTTGATAAATGTCAATTAATTCCTTGGCAAATTGGTTTTCGTCAATCGCAAAAGCTTAAAAATGACGCTTCACTACATGCCAATAGTGTGGATGGCATTCGTGATATTTACCTATACATAAATTGATTTTTGAATTCCTGCACAACAGGAATACCATCGAAATTGGCTTTATGGGAAAGCTGAACGCATACCTATGATATGGGCCTTTTGTATGGTTATGTCCAAATGCTGGCCAAAATACCCTTTGGTTTATTCCGTTCTCTTTTTCGTCATGAATTCGGCGTGTTCCTTGATAATTCGGGAGAGGGTCTCCGGTCGCATCGCCAGTAACGAAGAGAGGTATTTATTTGGTATTCTGTCAATTAGTTCGAGCTTATTGGTTTCTGTAAAATAGTTCCATCGTTTCCGGGCGCTGGGAATCCTAGCCATAAAAGCCCTATTTTCCGCATGGATATAATAATCGATCAACAATTTGCGGTACAACTCCCCAAACTCCGAGAACGTACGCATACCATATTCCAAATCCCCATACTCCAAATACAGGCAATCGGTATCTTCCAAACACTGGATGTTTTCCTTTACCGGTTGGGTTGTAAAAAACCCGGTAATGGATGTAAAAATCTCATTATCAGTACTTATCCATGTTGTAACGTCCTTCCCGCCGTTCAAAAAATACCCTCGTACAAGCCCCTTTTTGATCAAATACAATTTGGTACAGATATCCCCCTCTTTATAGACAACATCTCCTTTGGAAAATTGGATACTTCTAACATGTTCTGCCAAAAAGCCCTTGACTTCGGTACTTAAGGGAACGATGGAATTAAGATATATTAATGCAAAAAAGTTTCTGTGGATCTTTTTGGTCGGTCTCATTTAGGAATTAAGGATAATTGCAAGGCCAATTTTCAGTGCTAAATTTATATACTCGTTTGGTTAATGGTAGACGGATCCAATGAGCTTATTAGTGCTCTTTATCCTGCTTAGCATGAAACTAATTTAGTGAATGCCGATATAAAAAAACGGCGGAAAACCATACCAACGATAAAAATTTCCTTAGTCACATGGCCATTTAAAATTGGCTATTTTATCCTGGGAGGCCGACGAAAGATTGTAATGCCACCATTCGGTCCGTATGGACCAAAATCCATATTTCTCCATGGTTTCCTTGAGCAGTTTTCGATTCTTCAGAATATGTTGTGGAAGGTCCGTATTATCATGATAGGCCCTTTTTCCAAAAAAGTCAAAATCAGTACCCATATCCAACTCATTTCCCTCCAAATCCACCAGGGTAATATCCACTGCACCCCCTTTGTTGTGTATGGAACCTTTAACGGGGTTGGCGACATACTGGGGATTGGGTACCAACTCCCACATTTTATATTGCACCCAATTGGGGCGATAACAATCGAAGAATTTTATTCGGTAGCCCTTTCCCATAAATTCGTCATTGGCCTTGATCAAGGCCCTTGCCGTTTTCACACGGGTATAGCACTCAGCGCAGTCATACACCTTGGTTTTTAGGAAGTTATTGGTGGTGGCATAGCGCAAATCATAGACAAAATCATGGCTAAAATCAGCCAGGCGTACAAAAGTGGTATCGGCAAAACCATCAAAAGAGTCGTACAGCACTTTTCTTTTGGGAACTTGAACTGGCAAAGTCTCCTTTGTTATTGTAGTATCGATAGCTTGCTTTTCCTTAAGCCCTTCTTCCTTTGTGGACATACCATTCTTGTCCGAATGTCTACAAGAACCCATAAAGAAAACGAGTATGATCAAGACCCTGTACATTATTCCTTCTTTTGATTTGCCATCCATTGGTACAATTCTTCGGTTGTATACGCTTTTTCCCATGAATTATGGCCTACATTTTCGTAACGGCTGTATTTTACATCATACCCCATTTCCACTAACTTCCGGACCATAGTATCCGATTCCGCAACTGGGATTACTTGGTCCTCTACCCCATGAAACACCCAAATGGGCATTTTCTTTTCCAACCAATGCGCATAAGGCGTGGGGGCCATTCCACAAACTACGGCCAGTGCAGCAAACTTATCGGGATATTGTACGGCCATTTCCCAAGCTGCACTTCCTCCCCTACTTAGCCCTGTTAAATACATTCTATTTTTATCCACCCTATTGTTCGCCACTATGGAATCCAACAATTGATTTACTGCTTTAATGTCCCACCACTTTTTTTGGTGGGGGTTCTGTGGCGCCAAAACCAAAAAGGGAAAAGGATAACCCTCTGCCATCATTTTGGGAGGACCGTTCTCTTGCAGGTCATCCAAGTCGCCACCAGCTTCTCCACCGCCGTGGAGAAAGAGCAGTATTCCGTAGCTGGTATCTTCCCCTTCAAAATAACCAGGTGGATAAGAGAGGTAGTATTGTAAGGTTTCCTCTACTCGTATACGCTGTTCACCTTCAATAAGATTGGCCTGTGCAGAACAGGCTTGTAGCACAAAGGTGGCAACCACGATTGGAATAAAAAACCGCATATCATAAAAGTAATAAAGCTATTTCTTTCCATGTGGATACGCGTTCAAAATCTTTGGTATTGGTATTATGGGGTGAAGTAAACAATAGGCGCCTCCCCTCAAATTTATCCAGATTATAGCCTCTATCATCAATGAGAATATCCCCTTTTAGGATATGCTTGTGACCACATAGTATCCGGTGCTGCCATGGGATGAACGGGAAAAACTCATCGAGCCAATCCGATTTTTCCTTTAATGAAAAGGGAAACTGCATGGCCGCGCTGGCTATATACACCTCATATTTTTTGAACAATTCCCTTATAACTTCCTGGCTATCCGGAATAACCGCTAAATCCCTGAAAAAACCGATCCTGTTTGCATGGTCTTTAACACTGGCTTGATGCGCCTCCGGAACCATACGCCAGAATTCCTTTCCTGAACACTGCGCTTTGGTAAAAGAGGTTCCATACTCATTGCAATAGATATCGATGTGGGCTTGATAGGCATCGGCAATTACCTCGTCCATATCTATAAAAAGGGTCATAATCCAATTTTTTTTGCGAAATACGTCAAAAACAGGTCAAAACTAAAATGGTATCGAAAATCTTAATGGAGAAATAATGCAAAAAACCACTTGCTTTCAAAACGAAGGGTTGAAAAAGGCCTTGTTCCCCAACGTATTTACAAGAATGATTACTAATTTCAAGTCCAAATTAACCCTCAAAATGAAAAAATTACAACTCTCCATTTTTAGTATTCTTATTCTAATGGGCGCCAATCACGTGCGGTCCCAAAGTGCCGAATACCTAAAACAAAAGGCGGAAAAAATTGAAAAGGGCTCGGTTTTTACAAAAATCATCAATCGTGAAGCTCCTGCGGACATCGTTTATGAAGATGAGGAAATCATAGCCTTTGTTCCATTAAGGCCCCAGGCTCCCATACATTTTTTGATTGTTCCAAAAAAGGAAATCCATACGATCAACGATATGGAAAAGGATGATGCCCTTGTTCTGGGCAAGCTATTTCTTGTGGCAAAAAAACTGGCCAAGGAATATGGAATTTCCGAATCGGGATATCGACTTGCCATAAATAACAATGAGGACTCCGGTCAATCCGTCTTTCACCTGCACATGCATATTATGGGAGGAAAAAAATTAGGCCCCATGGTAGATCAGGATTACAGGAACAAGAACAAGCACTGACGCACTACAAAAGCAAATCAGCTCACTACATCAGCGTGCATTTTCATATGCCATTGAAGTCGTAAGGCTCATTCCGGTTTAACGTAGTAGACCGCCGTATCGGGTTTGGCATAAAAGGATGTTGGCTCGGGAACATTGGAAATCGAAATGTTTTCAAAAGTTACCGTATTGCGCTTGTCCTTAATGTGTTTTCCCTCATAGTTGTACCAGGATATGGAATTTGGAAGTAGCAATCCATTCACGGTCTTCCAATCATTATAGCGGATCCATTTTACATTATCCGATGGTTCTCCGGTTCGGTAGGTCACCGTATAGCCCAGCCATTCCATACTATGGGTATCGGGATTATAATGGAGATAGTACTCATCCTTTGGTGAGGTACCCACTCCAGAATCGTAGCCAATTTTGATTCCAGGATAGCTTTTTCCCTCAAATTCCAGATTATCCGTGTCTTGGTATATGATTCCATCATCGGCCAAAATAAAGGGCATGGCATAGAAATAAAACATAAGATTGTGGTAGAATTCCGCATTTCCCTTATACTCCCCTTCAACCCATGGTTGCTTGCCATCGAAACCCAGTGTGTACGATGGGCTAACAATTTTGTCCGTTCGAGACCACAGATCCGTAGTATGGGTTTCCGGATTTTCCGGTTTGGGGATTTCAAAAGTTAAGGTCCGTTGTTGTTTCCAAAGGTCAAGTCCTCCATGTGCCCCAAAAACCTTGTCCAATCCTTCTGGGTATTCCTTTTTCTTTGTGACGGCCACCGTTGCCTCCCCTGATTTGTCCAAAGTGGTTTCTTTGGTACCTGGTTTACAGGAGCATACGAATAAAGTGATGGACAATACTAAAAGTTGAAGTTTCATGGTTTTTCTTTTATGGTCGCAAAATTGACAATTTAATTACGATTGGAATACATTTGAACCCATTTAAAATTTGATTCCTTGTGGGTAACTGCAGCGACAACGATACCATGCTACATCCAAAAAGCGACTGGTATCAGCGCAGTTTCTCCTATCAAATGCCAAAAGAACAAAGGAAATTAATCCAATCCGTAATAGAATTATGGGATTTTAAACTTTAATTTGAACTCATTTAAAACCCATAGCACAAAACACCCTTGCAAGATTCCAAGCATATCATGAGCCTTAAAAATCCTTTGGTCAAAAAGGTCATGGGTCTAAAGGCAAAATCCAGGGACCGAAAGAAATCGGGTCTCTTTGTTATTGAAGGGCAACGGGAGTTGGAACTGGCCATAAAAGCAGGATATGAAATTGAGCAATTATTGGTGTGCCCCGATATTTCCAATGGTATCCCTTCCCAGGAATTCCAGCATCCCTTTCCAATGGTTCAGCTGTCCAGGGAAGTTTATGAAAAGATGGCCCATAGGGGTTCCACAGAAGGTGTAATGGCCATCGCCAGCTTAAAAGACCATGATCTGGGTTCCATTGTCCTGCGCGAAAACCCCTTGGTCCTGGTAGCCGAAGCCCCGGAAAAACCGGGAAACATTGGCGCTTTGTTACGAACGGCGGATGCTGCAAACCTGGATGCAGTATTGATTGCGAATCCAAAATCCGATTTGTACAATCCAAATGTCATCCGTTCCAGTGTTGGCTGTGTTTTTACCACACAAATAGGAATGGGCGGTACCGAAGAAACCATCCGCTTTTTAAAAAGTAAAAACATCCGCATTTTTTGTGCGGCCCTTACGGCCAGCCAAAAGTATACCCATTCCAATTTCACCGGTCCTTCGGCAATAGTGGTTGGGACCGAAGCAACGGGTCTGAGTTCGGAATGGTTGGACAATTCCGATCAAAATATAATTATCCCCATGCTAGGGGAGATAGATTCCATGAATGTATCCGTCTCCGCTGCAATACTTATCTTTGAGGCCAAACGTCAACGGGGATTTTAGCTTTTATGGATAGTGACTTTCTGTTTTACACCATTATTGGGATATTGGTCATACAGTACCTAATGGATACCATTCTGGACTATCTGAATACCAAACACTTTCTCAAGGAAATTCCCGAGGAACTCCAGGACATTTTTGATGTCGCGGATTACCAAAAGGCACAGGAATACCATCGGGAAAATTATAGGTTGGGACTGTTAAAAGATGGCATTTCATTAGTGGTCATACTTCTTTTTTTTTTTTTCGGGGGTTTTGGCTTGGTGGATGACTTTGTCCGGGAATATACCGATAATGGTATTCTTCAGGCATTGGGTTTCTTTGGGATTTTGGCCTTGGGGAGCAGTATTGTTTCCCTCCCTTTGTCCTATTACCAAACTTTTTTCATTGAAGAAAAATACGGTTTCAATAAAACCACCAAAGCCACTTTTTGGTTGGATATTTTGAAAAGCGGTTTGTTGTCCGTGCTTTTGGGCGGTGGACTATTGGCACTTGTTATTTGGTTTCTGGACTGGGCCGGAGTCAATTTTTGGCTTTACATCTGGCTCATAGCCATGGTATTCATGGTTTCCCTAAACCTATTTTATAGCAAGTTATTGGTTCCCTTGTTCAACAAACAAACACCTTTGGAAGCCGGCGATTTAAAAATGGCCATTGAAAACTACGCCAAAAAAGTAGGATTTGATTTAAAAAATATCTTTGTAATCGATGGTTCCAAACGGTCCACCAAGGCGAATGCCTATTTTTCAGGCTTTGGAAAACAAAAAAGGGTTACCCTGTACGATACCCTGATCAAAGATTTGGACGAAGAGGAAATAGTAGCGGTACTTGCCCATGAAGTAGGACATTACAAACGCAAACACATTGTTTTTAACATGTTCGCTTCCATAGCATTGACCGGTATAATGCTCTATATCCTTTCCATTTTTATCAATTATCCCCAATTATCCTTGTCCATAGGCGTCCAAGAGGAAAGTTATCATGCCGGACTCCTGGCATTCTTTCTATTGTATAGCCCTATTTCCATAGTTACGGGCTTACTTATGAACCATCTTTCCAGAAAATTTGAATTCCAGGCGGATGATTATGCGAAAAACACTTTTGCCTCCAACCCATTGATAAGCTCTTTAAAGAAACTGTCCAAAAACAACCTGAGCAACCTTACCCCCCATCCCGCCTATGTCTTTGTCCACTACTCCCATCCACCCCTGATTGAGCGTATTAAAAACCTTAAGGCATAATTTTTGTTGTTTCCAAATAAGGAATATGGTAACTTTAATTTACTATGACGGAGGCGGCTATCGAAAAAGAAAACAAGGAAATTGCGAAGGAATACAAAAAATTACTTCGCATAAGCTATCAAACCCTTACCCCAAAGGATAAGAAACTGATACGTTCTGCCTTTGATGTTGCTGTGGATGCCCATAAAGATCAGCGCAGAAAATCCGGGGAAGCTTATATTTTTCATCCCATAGCCGTTGCCAAAATTGTTGCCTCGGAAATTGGCCTTGACGCCATTTCCATAGCTTCTGCCCTGCTTCATGATGTGGTTGAGGATACCCCTTACACTTTGAACGATATTGAACGGATGTTTGGGGAGACCGTGGCCCGAATTGTTGATGGTCTTACTAAAATCTCACACTTAAAAAAAGATAAGAACATAAGTCAACAGGCGGAGAACTTCAGAAAAATGCTGTTGACGCTACATGACGATGTCCGCGTTATTATCATCAAAATTGCGGATAGGTACCATAATATGCTCACCATGGACGCCATGCCAGAGCACAAACAGGTCAAAATTGCTTCGGAAACCCTCTACATTTATGCCCCTTTGGCCCACAGAATAGGTTTGTACAACATTAAGACCGAGTTGGAGGACCTTAGCTTAAAATATACCGAACCTGAGGTTTATTATGATATCCAGGGGAAGATCCAGGATACGGAAGAAGAGAAACAGGCGTACATCAATGCGTTTACCAAGGTCATAGAAAACTCTTTGGACGAGGAAGGCTTGAATTACTATATAAAGGGGCGGATGAAATCCATTTTTTCCATAAGGCGTAAAATGGTAAAACAGAACATTGCCTTTGACGAGGTCTATGACAAGTTCGCGATCCGGATTATTTACAAATCCGATAGGAAAAACGAAAAGTTCATCGCCTGGAAGATCTATTCCATAGTCACGGACCATTTTACTCCAAATCCAGTGCGGTTACGGGATTGGATTACTTCACCAAAATCAACGGGTTATGAAGCCCTTCATATCACGGTAATGGGTCCCGAGGGCAAGTGGGTGGAGGTACAGATACGTAGCGAACGAATGCACGAAATTGCCGAAAAGGGATACGCGGCCCACTTTAAGTATAAACATGGTGAACAAAACGAACAGGGTATAGAACAGTGGTTAAACCGTTTACAGGAGGCCTTGGAGAATTCCAATGGCAATGCCGTGGATTTTGTGGAGGAATTTAAACTAAACCTTTACTCCAAGGAGATCTTTGTATTCACCCCCCAGGGTGAACTAAAATCCTTACCCAAAGGGGCAACGCCTTTGGATTTTGCTTTTCACATCCATACGGAAGTAGGTATGAGAACCCGTGGTGCCAAAGTAAATGGCAAGCTCGTTCCCTTAAACTCAAGACTACAAAGCGGGGACCAGGTGGAAATAATGACCTCGGACTCCGCCAAACCCAACCAAAACTGGTTGGATTATGCCAATACGGCCCGTGCACGGGCAAAAATAAAGTCTTCGCTAAGGGAAGAGAAAAAGGAGATTGCCGAGGAAGGTAAGGAGATGCTCCGTAGAAAACTGAAGTCCCAAAAAATCAACCTCAACGAAGATGTGGTCAATAAAATGGTCAATTACTTCAAGTTAAAGACCAGCTTGGACCTGTTCTTTAGAGTGGGCAATGGAGCCATTGACAATCAGAAAATCAAGGATTTTGCCTCTTCCTACAACAATGCCTTCCTTAACTTCTTTAAAAGTAAGATCAGACGGAAAAATGTTCCCGATGATATTGATAGGGAAGAAATCACCCATAACTATGACATGTTGGTGTTTGGGCAGGAAGAGGACAAACTCAGCTACAAACTGGCCAAATGTTGCAATCCCATACCCGGAGACAGTGTATTTGGGTTTTTAAGTGTAAGTGATGGCATCAAAGTGCATAAAAAAGACTGTCCCAATGCCATTCAATTGCAATCCAACTATGCGTACCGAATAATGTCCGCCAAATGGATTGATTCCACACAGGAAGAATTTACCGTTGATATTAGGATTACCGGTATTGACAATCTAGGACTTGTCAATGAAATTACCAATATCATATCGGACAATATGCACGTGAACATGCGCAACCTTAATTTTAGTGCGGAAGGGGGTACATTTACAGGTAAGATCACCTTGGTGGTCAAGAATAACAATATCCTGAAGAAATTGATCAATAACCTAAAGCAGATAGGTGGTATCGATAAGGTAGTCAGAGTTTAATTAATTCGATGTAAATTTGCTTTTTACGACGGAGATATAGGCTATGGACAACGACAAAAACCAAGAAATAGTTAAAAACGTATTCACCACTTTTTTGGAGGAAAACGGGCATAGAAAAACACCTGAACGTTACGCTATACTCCAGGAAATCTATGACAGCGACGATCATTTTGATGTGGAATCCCTTTACATTAAAATGAAGACCAAAAATTACAGGGTGAGTAGGGCAACATTGTACAACACCATTGAACTTTTGCTCGATTGCAAACTGGTTCGAAAACATCAGTTTGGATCGGCACAGGCGCAGTATGAAAAATCCTATTTTGACCGTCAACACGATCATGTTATTCTTACTGACACGGGGGAGGTTGTGGAATTTTGTGATCCACGTATACAATCCATCAAAAAGACCATTGAGGAAGTATTTGATATTAAGATCAATACCCATTCCTTATACTTCTATGGTACCCGTAACAAAGAAGAAAAAGTAACCGACTAACCAAAAAACTTCATGGTAGATTTATTGCTTGGACTCCAATGGGGAGACGAGGGAAAGGGAAAAATTGTTGATGTTCTAACCAAAGATTACGATATCATAGCCCGCTTTCAAGGCGGCCCAAATGCTGGACATACCCTTGAGTTCAATGGTATAAAGCATGTTTTGCACACCATTCCCTCAGGAATTTTCCACAAGAATGCCATAAATATTGTGGGCAATGGGGTGGTAATTGACCCCGTAATCTTTAAAAAGGAACTGGACAACTTGGAGAAGTTCAATTTGGACATTGCCGCAAAATTGTTCATTTCCAGAAAAGCGCACCTGATCCTACCTACCCATAGACTGCTCGATGCCGCTTCGGAAACAGCCAAGGGAAAAGCCAAAATAGGCTCTACCCTAAAAGGTATTGGTCCAACATACATGGACAAAACGGGGCGAAATGGCATGCGTGTGGGGGATTTGGAATTTGACAATTGGAAGGACAAATACCGTTCCCTGGCCAATAAGCACGAAGGAATGATCGCTTATTACAATGTGGATATCCAATATGACCTAAAGGAGTTGGAAGATGAGTTCTGCGAAGGTATTGAAGCACTCAAAAAGCTAAAATTCATTGATAGTGAGCAATATATCTTCGATGCCATGGCCAATGACAAAAAGATTTTGGCCGAAGGTGCACAAGGTTCCCTATTGGACATCGATTTTGGGACCTATCCCTTTGTCACCTCTTCCAATACCACAGCTGCAGGCGCTTGTACCGGTCTTGGCGTGGCCCCTGGGAAAATAGGAAGGGTTTTGGGAATCTTCAAGGCCTATACCACACGTGTGGGCAGTGGCCCTTTTCCAACGGAACTATTTGACAATGATGGGCAGACCATGGGACGGGTAGGCAACGAATTTGGTGCTACCACCGGTAGACCCAGACGTTGTGGATGGCTGGATCTGGTGGCCCTTAAGTATGCGGTCCAAATAAATGGCGTAACGGATTTGATGATGATGAAAGCGGATGTGCTCAGTGGTTTTGAATCCATAAAGGTCTGTACCGCGTATACGTACAAGGGGAAAAAAGTGGAACATTTACCTTATAACATTGAGGGAAATAATGTAGTCCCAGTTTACACGGAACTGAAAGGTTGGTCCCAGGATTTGACGGAAATGACCAAGGCCAATGAGCTTCCACCGGCCTTAAATGCATACATTGCCTTTCTTGAAGAGCAACTGGAGGTTCCTATTAAAATTGTGTCCGTTGGACCGGACAGGTTACAGACCATTCACAGGTAGTGAACTAATGACCATTACTGAGTTTACGGAGAAATCGGCAAGGTTTCTTGAAAAGGGGCAACCCTTTTTGTTCATCATCAACTTTGATAAGAGCAAGGCCCTCGCCTATTCCTTTGAGGAGGCGTATGAAAATGATATTGTATTTGATATCAACGGAATATCCAACGTCCAAAATGGATACAAGGATACAAAGGCCTCCATTGTTCCAGCAATTGACGTAGAACCATTCCCGTTTAAATCCTATTTGGAAGGGTTTGAAAAAGTGGTCCAAAACCTAAAAGCGGGAAATAGCTTTCTGGTGAACCTTACCTTTCCCAGTAAAATCAGTTCCCCGTTGGATTTAAAATCCGTTTTTAGTAAGGCCCATGCTCCCTATAAATTGCTGTACAAGGACCAATTTGTTTGTTTTTCGCCGGAATGTTTCATTAAAATTAAGGACGGGCATATTTACTCCTATCCCATGAAAGGGACCATAGATGCATCATTGGAAGGTGCCGCCGATTTGCTTATGGACAATACCAAGGAACAACAAGAGCACCATACCATTGTAGACCTTATCCGGAATGACCTTTCCATTGTTGCCAGGGATGTCCGGGTAACAAAATTTAGATATCTGGAAAAAATAAAAACCGCCAAAGGTGAAATTTTGCAAAGTAGTTCCGAAATTCGGGGGAGATTGCGAAGGGACTGGAAGAAGGATTTTGGATTGCTTATGTTACGGATGTTGCCCGCCGGTTCCATAAGTGGCGCCCCTAAACCCAAAACCTTGGAAATCATTGACAAGGCGGAAAAATATGAGCGTGGGTTTTATACCGGGGTTTTTGGCATATTTGATGGTAAAACCATAGATAGCGGGGTGGCCATTCGATTTATCGAAAAGGAAAATGAACAATTCTGGTACAAAAGCGGTGGGGGAATCACCCATCAAAGTAATGTGAAGGACGAATATATTGAACTCATCAACAAAATATACATTCCCACTGTTTGAGAGTATTTGTGTACGGAACGGTGTTGTTCAAAATGCGGAATACCACTCCAGACGCTTTAGGAAGTCCTATCAAAAATTTTATTGGGAAAAGCCCGATTTCGATTTATTTGAAGAAATCAGTATCCCGCAGCAGTACAGGAAAGGAAGGGTAAAGCTGCGCATAGGCTATAACAAAGATGAAAAAGCGTACACCTTTGAACCCTACAAAAAAAGAAGTATCCGTAATTTGAAGCTTACTTTTGATGATATCCTTGATTACGATTTAAAATTTGAGGACAGAAGTCAACTAAATACCCTCTTTAAAAAAAGGGGCAACTGTGATGATATTCTGATTGTCAAAAACGGGTATATAACCGATAGTTCTTATGCCAATATTGTATTCTTGGACAAAAACCATTGGTATACGCCAACCACCTACTTATTAAATGGCACCAAAAGGACCCAATTGTTGGAAATTGGGAAAGTGGAAGAAATTCCAATTCCACTTAAGGACATTCCTATCTTTCAAGGATTTCAATTGATCAATGCCATGTTGGATTTTAAACCTGATTTCTTCCTGCCCATTGAAAATATCATGACGTAAATACCCCATTGGCAGATAGGAGTTAAAAGCCTACAAATTTGTACCTTAGGGACGAGCCTATCAGTTTAAACCATGTATTTTCAAAGCCACTACCTAAAAATCACAGCAGGATGTATTGGATTGGCATTGATGTTATCGTGCCAACAAAATCCCAGGGAAAGTAAAGCTTCAGAGGAAAATAAGAGGCCAATAGAAGCGATAACCCTTTTGGGCGATACCCTTTTCACCCCTCCAATAAAAAAGGGCAAGGCAAAAAGCAAGTATGACGAGGCCCTTAAAAACTATACCAATTATCCCGATAGTGCAGAGGTATTGATTTGGTATGGAAGGCGAACCGCATATCTGGGTCATTTTCAAAAGGCCATTTCCATTTATACCGAGGGAATTCAAAAATTCCCTGAAGATGCTAGAATGTACCGTCATCGCGGTCATCGCTACATCTCCACCAGACAATACGATAAGGCCATTGCAGATCTGAAAAAAGCTACTGTTCTCATTGGAAATGGACCCGACCAAGTGGAGCCCGATGGCCTCCCCAATGCCCGGAACATTCCCATTAGTACACTTCATGGGAACATTTGGTATCACTTAGGGCTCGCCCATTACCTTAAAGGGGATATGGAAAATGCCCTTCATGCCTATCTACAAAGGGAGGTAACCAACAAATACAATGATAATCTGGTTTCGGGAGGCCATTGGTTGTTCATGATATTAAAACGTATGGGACAAGATGCCAAGGCCCTCTCTGAAATCTCCGGAGTAACCAAAAATATGGATATCATTGAGAATACCCGATATCATGATATGTGCCTTTTTTATAAAGGTTTGCTGGAGGAAGATCAGTTAAAAATGATTGGGGACGGTTCCTCATCCGACGATGTGTACTTTTATGGACTCGGTAATTGGAATCTGTACCAGACCAAAGATACCACAAAGGCCAAACGCTTGTATAAAAGGCTTTTGGACAACGGGAATCCCTATTCTTTTGCTTACTTGGCCGCAGAAGCGGATTGGAAAAGGCTTTTTAATCCCATGTAGAAACCCTAAACCTTTCTAAATCCACTCTTCTACGTTACGTAAAAACCCTACTTTTGGCCAAAATTGTTTGGGTTTGAGAAGACTGGCGTTCTTAATTTTCACCTTTTCTTTTTTAGCAGTACTTGGCCAAGAACCTGAAGGAAGACAGATAAATATTGTCTATGGGGCCAATTTTACCAAAGACGAAGCTCAGTTCCCGGGAGCATCAATATTCAGTAAGGATAATGAACGGCAAGTACAATTTGAACATCAAGGGGCGGACCTTTGGTGCGATGTGGCCATCTTCTACGCCCAGGAGAACAAATTAAAGGCCATTGGCAATGTTCGGTTACAACAAGGGGATTCCATTGAAATGAACAGTGGCAAACTGGATTATGACGGAAACATAAAACTGGCCAGGGCCTGGGAAAATGTGGACCTTACGGACAGTCAAATGAAATTGACCACGGACACCCTATATTTTGATAGGGAAAAACAGCGTTCGTACTATAATTCGGGAGGAAAAGTGGTGGATTCCGTCAATACCTTGACGAGCATTATCGGCACCTATTTCATGGAAATCAAAAAGGTACAGTTCCAGGACAGTGTCCATATAGACAACCCGGATTATATCATTGACTCAGAGCAATTGCATTACTACAGGCAATCCAAGAATGCCTATATGTATGGTCCTTCGACCATAGTGGGCGAGGAATATACCATTTATTGTGAGCGGGGTTTTTATGACACCAAGATTGAACAGGGGTATGGTGTAAAAAATACCAAAATCAACTATAGTAATCGTATTATTGAAGGCGATAGCGTGTATTTTGATAAGCTTTCTTCCTTCGCCTCCGCGACCAATAATATCCGGGTAACGGACACCATAAATGATGGGGTCATTCGGGCACATTATGCGGAGGTCTATAAAGAACGGGACTCTGTTTTTGCCACCAAAAGGGCCGTAGCCGTAAATTTGGTACAACAAGATTCCCTTTATATACACGGGGACACCTTAATGGTAACCGGACCCCCTGAGGATCGAAGGTTAAGGGCATTCAGAAATGCCAAATTTTTCAAGACCGATTTAAGCGGAAAGTGTGATTCCATTCATTCCTCGGAGCGGACCGGAATAACCAAACTGGTCACCAATCCCATTCTTTGGAATATGGACAATCAAATGACCGGGGACAGTATCCATTTGATCAGTGATTTGGAAACTGAAAAATTGGACTCCCTACGCGTCATCGATAATGCATTCATCATTGCTTTTGATACCATTGGAAAACAAGGGTACAATCAAGCCAAGGGCAAGGATTTATTTGGTAAGTTCATTGAAAATGAACTAAAAATAGTAGACTTGATAAAGAATACCGAAGTCATCTATTATTTGTACAATGATGATAATGAACTCATTGGAATCGACAAGACCATTTGCAGTAAAATACGACTGGAAATGGCCAATAATGATATTGAGGACATTACATTCTTTATTGATCCGGAGGGCGATATTTATCCAGAGGAGGATTGGCCCTTTGATACCAAAAGGCTAAAGGGATTTATTTGGAGGGGCGATGAACAACTTAAGAACAAGGATGATATTTTTGATGAAGACGACAACAACATTGAACTGATCAGCATTAGAGGTATTGATGCACCCATTGATATTGATGCCGAAGAAGAGGAACGCAGTGGTGGTGGAAGTCCTAAGCCCAAACTTAAACGGGCAAACAAGGAAGCGACAAAACCAAAAAAAATAGTTCAAGAAAAGTAGGACAATAATCGCCCTATACTTCCTATCTTCCCTCCCAAAACCTTCAATGTACTGAATGGATAACGTAGAGCAAGATTTCTTGAAATACCAGGCCCAAACCACTTCGCATCCCTTGGCCATGGAGGTATCCCGTGCATCCGGCAGCTATATCTACGATATTAAAGGGGATGCCCATTTGGATTTTGTGGCCGGAGTTTCCGCCTGCAGTTTGGGGCATTGTCATCCCAAAATCATCAGTGCCATTGAGGAACAGTCCAAAAAGTATATGCACGTAATGGTCTATGGGGAATATATACAAGGGCCGGCTGTGGCATACACCAAGCTGCTATCCACTTTGTTACCAAAACCATTGGAAACCACTTACTTGGTCAATTCGGGTACGGAGGCGATTGAAGGTGCTTTAAAATTGGCACGAAGGGTTACCGGTCGGTCCCAGATCATAGCGGCACATCACGCGTACCATGGAAATACAATGGGTAGTTTGAGTGTTATGGGATTTGAGGAACGTAAAAGCGCCTTTAGACCACTGATCCCGGATGTTAGGTTCATTCAATTTAATGACGGGGATCAATTGGCACATATAACCCAGAAGACCGCCGCAGTGATCTTGGAAACCATCCAGGGAGGAGCTGGATTTATACTTCCGCAAAATGGATATTTACAAAAAGTAAGGAAACGATGTGATGAAGTAGGGGCACTTTTAATTTTGGACGAAATACAACCCGGCTTTGGCAGGACCGGAAAGCTTTTCGCCTTTGAGCACTATGAGGCCGTTCCGGACATTCTGGTCATTGGCAAGGGAATGGCTTCAGGATTGCCATGCGGCGCGTTTGTGGCGGCGTACCAGCATATGGCCATGCTCAAAGAATATCCCAAACTCGGACACATAACCACTTTTGGGGGCAACCCTGTCATAGCTGCTGCCAGTTTGGCCACCTTAAAGGAATTGACTGAAAGTCAACTTATTCCGTCCACATTAGCCAAGGAAAACCTTTTTCGTTCACTTTTGGTACATCCTTTGATTAAGGAAATACGGGGCAAGGGATTGATGCTTGCCTTGATTTTTGATGATGCGAAAATTGCCAACGAACTTGTGCTTACGGCGGCCAGGGAACATCTGATTTTGTTCTGGCTTTTGTTTGAACCAAGGGCGGTAAGGATTTCCCCACCTTTGACCATTTCTGAAAGTGAAATTGAGCAGGGGTGTAAAAAAATCATCAAAATCTTAAATGAAATATAAAGACTGTTAACTACTTTGTTGATAACAAACCCAAATCCTGGACTGAATTCAGCTCATTTTACGGCTAATTTTAAGTCCATAGTAAAACCAAACCTGTTTCTATGGCGTTAGACTCTAGCGAAAACCCTGATAAATCCATACTCAAATTCGAATCAATGCTTAAGACGGATGACGTCTATTTTTTTGATGCGGAGGATTTTGAGGAAATTATCCATCACTATTTGAACCAAGGAAAAGTTGGTCTCGGAAAGAAAGCCATACAAATCGGTTTGCAACAGCATCCGCATTCTGCCGAATTGAAATTGCTCAAGGTTGAGGTCCTGGTATTTGAAGACCAATTTCAAAAAGCGGAGGGAATCCTTGACCAGTTACAGGAGGTGGATGCCACCAACGAGGAAATCTACATCCAAAGGGCCAATATCCTGTCCAAGCAGGATAATCACCAAGGGGCCATACAAATGCTTTTGGAGGCACTGCACATCGCTAATGATAGTTTTGATATTTATTCCCTCTTGGGAATGGAACATCTTTTCCTGGAGAATTATGAAGACGCCAAGCAATGTTTTATGAAGTGCGTGGAATACGATGAGACGGATTATTCCTCACTCTATAATGTAGTGTATTGTTTCGAATTTTTGGAGGACTTTGAAGGGGCCATCCATTACCTAAATGATTATCTGGAACGTAATCCCTACTGTGAGGTGGCCTGGCACCAATTGGGAAAAATGTACTGTTCCAAAGAAATGTACCAAGAAGCCCTCACCGCCTTTGATTTTGCCATAATCTCGGATGATTCCTTCTTGGGAGCCTATTTTGAAAAGGGAAGGGTATTGGAAAATTTGGGCAGGCATAACGAGGCCATTGAATGTTATGAGACTACCATTTCCATGGACGATCCCACTTCCCACGCCTATTTAAGGATCGGAAAATGTCATGAAAAATTGGGCAATGACGAATTGGCCAAGTATTATTATTACAATACGGTACATGAGGATCCCCTATTGGACAAAGGTTGGCTTGCCATAACCGAGTACTACTTCAGGATGAAGGACTATAAAAAAGCACTGAACTACATCAATAAAGCCATAAATATTGATGGGGAGAATCCGATGTATTGGAAAAAAAATGCGGAAATCTTTAGTATCCTGGAAAACTATGATGAAGCAGATTTTGCATATAAACAGACCGTTGAACTAGGGAATTATGAATTGGATACCTGGAAAGACTGGGCCTCCATCCTAATTCAATTGAAGGATTATGAATCCGCCCTGCAAGTGGTGCTCCAGGGTCTTGAATTTTATCCCGAAGATGCCAAACTAAACTATCAACTCCCCGGGCTATACCTCAAAACCGAAAATACCCTATTGGCCAAGGAAAAATTAGGTCTCGCTTTACAACTAAACCCAGAAAAATCTGTTTTATTTTTGCAACTGTACCCAGAATTCGAAAAAATAAAATGGGTACAGGAAAGCATAAAAACCAACAAGAAGGCATCTACCTAACCATTTCCCTAACTCTTAATGTATGGCCCGTAAGCTAGTTGACTATACCATAGTTACCCTTAAAGGTATGGCCATGGGGGCCGCAGATGTGGTTCCCGGCGTTTCCGGGGGAACAATCGCTTTTATCTCCGGAATTTATGAAGAACTTATTACCTCCATAAACAATATCAAACCTTCTTTGATAACCGTTTGGCGAAAAGAAGGTTTCGGCACACTTTGGAAGCAGCTTAACGGCAATTTTTTGGCAGCTTTGTTTCTGGGCATTTTTATAAGTGTACTGAGTTTGGCCAAATTTCTTAGTTGGTTATTGGAGAATGAACCGGTCCTACTTTGGTCGTTTTTCTTTGGTTTGGTTTTGGCCAGTATCTTTTTGGTGGGAAAGGAAATCAAAAAATGGAGCATTGCAACCCTATTGATTGCGATAATAGGTACGGCCATTGCTTATTTTATTACCACACTACCGCCAAGTGAAAATGTGGATAGCCTTCCCTACCTATTTCTTTCCGGGGCATTGGCCGTCTGTGCCATGATTCTCCCCGGTATTTCCGGTGCTTTTATCCTTGTGCTCTTGGGAAGCTATAAAACCATTTTGGACGCTGTCCACGAACGGGATTTTTTGCTGGTCGGCACTGTTGCCATTGGCGCTATTTTTGGGCTATTGAGCTTTGCAAAACTGCTTAAATGGATGTTCAAAAACTACCATAATGCCACCTTGGCCCTGCTCACTGGTTTTATTATGGGTTCCCTAAACAAAATCTGGCCCTGGAAAAAGGTCTTGGAAACCAGGGTATTCGATGGAAAATCCATAGATGTGGATTTTCAGAATGTACTTCCAAATCAGTTTGATGGTGACCCGCTGCTATTTGCATCAATTGGCTTAGCTATAGCGGGATTTTCACTTATTTTTATACTCGAAAGACTGGCCTCCAAGAAATAGGCCGTACTTTTTTCTATGCGCAAACCAAGAACGTTATGGGACAAGGTATATCTTGTCATTAAGGGACTTTTTATGGGAGCGGCCAATAAGGTTCCAGGGGTCTCAGGGGGAATTGTAGCCTTTGTCTGGGGGTTCTATGAAGAATTTATCTATTCCTTACAGAAGGTAAACCTAAAAGCACTGAAGTTACTTTTTAACGGGAGGTTCAAAGCGTTTTACCAATACACCAACGCCACCTTTTTGATCCTGTTGATCGCTGGAATGTTGATCAGCTACTTTAGCATTTCCAGGCTGTTGGACTTTTTTCTTGAAAAAAAGGAACTCTATGTTTGGGCCGCTTTTTTTGGAATGATCATTGGTTCCATTTACTACATTTCAAAAGACTTCAAGGGATGGAACAAAAAGACCGTTGGCGCGGGCTTAATTGGACTCATTGTTGGGATTTCCATCAGCTTTTTAAGTCCGGCAACGGAAAACGATAACCTGATCTTCATTTTTTTCTGTGGTATCATCAGTGTTTCCGGGATGACCTTACCGGGGCTTTCAGGTTCCTTTATTCTGATCCTGTTGGGAAACTATGTCCTGTTGTTGGTGGATTCCGTCAACAGCCTGTACGACACTTTCTCTGAGGTTTTTAACGGGGATTTTAGTTTTTTGAAGAATCAGGAACGTTTGAACATCCTGAAGATACTGGCCGTGTTTACATTGGGTTCTGCAACAGGTTTGGTCACTTTGTCCCATTTTTTAGGGTATTTGCTAAAACATCATAAAAAAGTGACCACAGCTATAATCATTGGTTTTATTACGGGTTCCCTGGGTGTTCTCTGGCCATGGAAAAAGACCATTTTTAAAACGGATACCTTTGGAACCGTCCTGCTGGATTCCAACAAGGACCCGATTATTTTGAACTATGAACGCTATTGGCCCAATATCTCGGATATGGACACTTGGGGCGCAATATTTTTTATCTTTTTTGGCATTTTTATATTATTGAGCTTGGATTGGTATGGGAGAAACCGAAAAACATAAATATCGATTTGGATTGGTTGGAAAGGGTATTTCGTATTCTTTCTCCAAAGTATATTTCACCAAAAAGTTTCAAGCACTGAACTTACGGGACCATAGCTATGAAAACTTTGATCTGGACGACCTTTCCCAATTCACGAACGTTAGTGAACAAAAACACCTTAAGGGACTTAATGTTACCATTCCTTACAAGGAAGAAATCATACCCTATTTGCACCAACTGGATAGTGAGGCAAAAATAATAGGTGCCGTCAATACCATAAAATTTACAAAAGATGGATTGATAGGGTTCAATACCGATGCTTTTGGCTTTAAGGAATCCTTATCCCCATTGCTAAAGGAACATCATAAAAAAGCTTTGGTCCTGGGTACCGGTGGAGCGTCCAAAGCCATTACCTTTGTTTTAGAGCAGTTGGGAATTGAATATCGATACGTTTCCAGGACCCCCTCAAGAGATCAATTGCACTATTCCCAGCTTAAAAAAGGCCATTTTAAGGAGTATCAATTGATCATAAACTGCAGTCCCGTGGGAACACATCCCCATAGTGATCAAAAACCGCAAATTCCCTATGTCCATTTGAATGAAACGCATATTTTGTTCGATTTGATTTACAACCCACCTGAAACAGCCTTTTTGTCCGAAGGGAAAAAAAGGGGTGCCACCATTAAAAATGGACTTTCAATGTTGGAACTGCAAGCAGAAAAAGCCTGGGGGATTTGGAATTCCCCATGAGTCAAAACCATCCAATCCCTAGTTTATTATCAGAATACACCATAACTTAATCCAAAAGAAGAATCCTTACTTTTGTCTATGGTAGGTTTTCTTGTTAACTTACCGTATATCGCCATCAAGCTAACCTTTAAAGAACATCGTGATGGACAATGAAGAACAAAAACCACAGGAAACTGTTGGGGGGCAAACACAATCGGAAAATGTTGATCAGGAATTAGGGAATTCCACGCATGAAAATGACGCTGCCATAGTTTCTGAAAATCAAGGGGACTCCAAAGAAGCTTCTTCAGAAGAAGCGCAGGAGGAAATTGACCAAGAAAATGTTGATCAAAAATTAGAGGATTCGACCCATGAAAATGACGCTGCCATAGTTTCTGAAAACCAGGGGGACTCCAAAGAAGCTTCTTCAGAAGAAGTGCAGGAGGAAATTGACCGGGAAAATGTTGATCGGAAATTAGAGGATTCCACCCATGAAAATGATGCTGCCATAGTTTCTGAAAATCAAGGGGACTCCAAGGAAGCTTCTTCAGAAGAAGCGCAGGAGGAGATTGACCAGGAAAATGCGGAAGATGCAGAAGATACCGAAAACGAGAAAAGACACCATATTCCTTTTTTGGACTACCATGCCATGAGTATGGAGAACCTGGTAGGAGAATTGCAACGCTTGGTAAGGAATGAAAAGGTGCAGGCCATAAACAAACATATAAATTCAATTAAAAATGAATTTGACCTAAAATTCCAAGAGTTTATTGAGCATAAAAAGGAGGAGTTTGTAGCAGGTGGGGGCAATGAAATAGATTTTAGGTACAATTCGGTAACTAAAAGACAGTTCAATGAAGTGTACAAGGAATTCCGTGAAAAACGGGATGCCTATTACAGGAACTTGGAACAGCAGCTAAAGCAGAACCTGCAAAATCGATTGTTGCTCATTGAGGAGTTAAAGGGATTGGTGAATGTTGAGGAAGACATCAACACCACCTATAAGAATTTCAAGGAAATTCAGGAGAAATGGCGCAATGCGGGACCTATTCCCCGCAACAATTACAATGATGTATGGCGCACCTATCACCACCACGTAGAGATTTTTTATGATTTTCTTCATCTGAATCGGGAATTGCGTGACCTTGACTTCAAACATAATCTTGAGGAAAAACTAAAATTGATTGAACGGGCCGAGGCCTTACAACAAGAATCCGATTTAGGAAAGGCGTTCAGGGAACTCCAAACCCTACATAAGATTTGGAAAGAAGAAATAGGCCCCGTTTCCAAGGAACAAAGGGAAGAAATATGGGAGCGGTTCAGTGCGGCCACAAAAGCCATGCACTTGCGCAGACAGCAGCATTTTGCAAGTTTGGAGGCCAACTATGAAAAAAACCTTGAAAAAAAGAATGAAATCATTGCCCAAATTCAGGAAGTAGCCGGGAACGTCGCAAAAAACCATAGGGAAATCCAAACCCAAATCAAACAAGTAGAGGAACTAAGGGAAAGCTTTTTTAAAGCGGGCAAAGTTCCCCAAAAGTCCAATGAAGAAACCTGGGCGAAGTTTAAGGAAGCGGTAAGGGAGTTCAATCGAAATAAAAATACCTTTTACAAGGAACTTAAAAACGAACAACACCACAATCTGGAGAAAAAGCGTAAGCTTTTGGAGATTGCCCAAACCCTAAAGGACAGCGAAGATTATGAAGTGGCCACTCCAGAAATGAAACGTATCCAGAACGAATGGAAAAAAATTGGCCATGTCCCAAGAAAATATTCGGACAAAATCTGGAATGAATTTAAGGATGCCTGCAACCATTATTTCAATCGCCTCCATTCCCAGAGGAACGCTACCCAAAAAACGGAGTACGCCAATTATGAGGCCAAAAATAGTTGCCTGGAACGGTTAAAAAGGTTCCAATTGAGTGGGGATAAGCAGAAAGATTTACCAAAAATCAAGGACTTTATCGCAGAATGGAAGTCCATAGGACATGTGCCGTACAATAAAAGACATATTAACGGAAAGTTCAATAAAATAATTGATGCCCTTTTCAAAAAACTGGATGTCAGCAGGCAAGAATCCGAACTTTTAAAGTATGGGGACAAAATAAAACAACTCGCAAAAGCGGATAATAACGAAAGGGCCATCAGCAATGAACGTGCCTTTATAAGAAAAAAGATTGATGAGAGCAAAAGCGAAATCCGTCAGTTGGAAAACAACCTTTTGTTTTTTTCAAATGCTTCGGAGGGCAGTCCTTTGGTAAAGGAAGTCCATAATAACATTGCTAGGCACAAAGAATCCCTGGAGACCTGGAAAGCCAAGTTGAAGAACCTGAATATTATGGAGAACAAATTGGTAAAAGGGGAATTTGATGATGAAAGCGCCGACGAGGAGGAATAGATTTCATTTTTTTAGGTGAAAAATACTGCTTCCAATTATGGTCAACTCCGTCAACAAGGTGGAAGTGGCCCGTATTTCCAAGAAGCGCTTTCCGGGCGTGCAGGTCTATTCTGATTTCTTTTTTCTGCTACCTTCATACATCTCATAGAACACCAGTCTGGATTCCAGTTTGCCGTTAAATACCTTGTTTTTTTTGGAAGGGCGCAAGCCCACATACTTTAAGGCGTCCATATTGGAGGTAATAAACCAAGCATTGGTATTTGGATAATGCCGTTTTAAGGTATCCCCCAACTTTCCATAGAAAGTGGGGATATCAACATTCAAGCGTTCCCCATAAGGAGGATTGAACACCATATGCAGGGGTCCGCTATTGGGTTTTTCCGTCCTAAAAAAATCCTTTCGCTCCACAGTCACGTATTCCAATAGATTTGCATGTTGCACATTTTCCAATGTTTTCCGGACCGCTGATGGTGCTTTATCATACCCCAAAATCCTATGATGGAATTCGCGTGTCCTGTTCAAACTGGATTCCACAATTTTTTGGAACAATTCCTGGTCAAAATCATCCCAGTTCATAAAGGCATAGTGATCGCGATTGATATTTGCCGGAATATTGCAGGCAATCATTGTGGCCTCTATCAGTATTGTTCCGCTGCCACACATGGGATCCAAAAAATGTGTTCTCCCCTCCCAGCCACTCATCAAAAGTAAACCCGCCGCAAGCACCTCATTAATGGGGGCAATATTCACCGCCTTTCTGTAGCCCCTTTGATGCAGGGAATTTCCTGAACTGTCCAGGGAAACCGTGCAAAGTGTATCTTGAATATGAATATTGATTCGCACATGGGCGTGCTGCGAATCCACATTGGGACGTTCTAGGCCCATCGCCCTAAACTTATCCACAAGGGCGTCTTTGGCTTTTAAGGAAACAAACATGGAGTTTTTAAAAACCTCGGTATGCATGGTTGTATCAAAAGCAAAGGTCCTGTCCGGTTTAAAAATCGAAGGCCAATCCATCTGGTACAGTTCCCTATAGAATTGTTTTTCACTGGTAACCTTGAATTTATGTAGGGGCTTGAACACTTTTAGGGCCGTTCGCAAGCACAAATTGGCCTTGTACATAAAACCGGTATCACCCTCAAAGGTGACCATACGATTACCCTCCCTGACATTACTGGCCCCAAGGTTTCTCAACTCTTTGGCCAGTATGGGTTCAAAACCAAACAAAGTCTTGGCCAACATTTTAAAATTACCCTCCATAT
>JANQKR010000044.1 GCA_028281025.1 Croceivirga sp. | reverse complement strand
CGACCGTCGTGGCCCTGGAAGGTTCTTCATACCGAAGACCCGGGGTTCGGATGCTCCTATTGGAAGACGGAACCATGGTAGGTGCCGTAAGTGGAGGATGTGTTGAGAAAGAGGTATACCGACAAGCACACTCTGTTTTTACAACCCAAGTTCCCAAAATTATGACCTATGACGGTCGTTATCGATTGGGTTGCGAAGGGATATTGTTCATTTTACTGGAGCCTTTTCGACCTTCCCCGGAAGTAATCACCCAGTTTTGGGCTAGTATTGGCCAAAGGACTGCTTTTGATATGAGGAGCTATTTTAATCCCCACTTTGGGGAAGATGCCAACTATGGCTCGGTCCTGGAAGTGAACGAAACGATACTTCCCCTTAGGGAAGGATACGTGATTCCTACCGATTTGGAAAGTTTTCATCAAACCTTACCTCCCTGTTTTCGATTGGTCATCATTGGAGCGGAACACGATGCCGTTCAGTTATGTTCAATGGCAGGACTTATGGGGTGGGAGGTGACCGTTGTAGCCCATCCCAAGGAAGGGAAGACCGCTATGGATTTCCCTGGATCCACCGATTTTGTGAATGCTGAAGCTGAAACGCTTCACATGAATGCAGATCATCAAACGGCCATTGTCCTCATGACCCATAGCTATGTGAAGGATTTACAGTTTTTAATGGCCCTTAGCGCACATGAGCCAGCCTATTTTGGCATTCTTGGACCCGCCAGAAGACGGGAAAAATTGTTCAATGAACTTTTGGAGCAAAACCCGGATACCCCATTGGAATTCATAGAATCCATCCATGGTCCCGCCGGACTGGAATTGGGGGCGGAGACCCCTCAGGAAATCGCATTGTCGGTACTGTCGGAAATATTGGCGGTCATCAACCAAAAGGAGGCCATTTCATTACGGGAAAAGAAAGGTAGGATACACGCATGAGCAAAAACCGTAAAGGGGAACTGGCCGTCCTAATCTTGGCTGCGGGAGGGTCCTCACGTATGGGACAACCCAAGCAATTACTGCCCTGGAAGGGAAAAACCTTGCTGGAATACGCTATTGACGAGGCCTTGGAAGTGACCGACCATGTATTTGTGGTTTTGGGGGCACACTTTTCGGAAATACGCCATACCCTCCATGAAAAAAATGTTGAAATCGTTAAAAATGACCTTTGGGAGGATGGTATGGGAAAATCCATTTCCAAAGGAATTGAGCATTTGACAAAGAAAAACAACTTTACGGCCGCACTGGTCATGCTTGTGGATCAGCCCCTGTTGGACAGAAATCACTTATTGGCCCTGACACAGTTGTTCCAAAGCTCCCAAAATACCATGGTTTGTACTGATTATAACGAAAATCTTGGAGTTCCCGCCATATTTGATCAAACCCTATTTCCTGAATTGGGAAAATTGGAAAACGATTTTGGGGCAAGACATATCATACGATCGTATGGACATTCCGTTCCCTCCATTCCATCCAAGGGAAAATTTGTGGATATGGATACCTTGGACACCTATAAAAAACTATTTGAAACATATGGAACATAGCAAATATTCGTATTCGGTGCTGGGAAAGGTTGTGGCAATCTTGTTATTCAGTGGTACGGTTTTACCTGGTAGCGCCCAGGAAATGGGTTTTGAGGAGTACAATCCTAAATCTACCTTAGTGGTTCCCGAACACCCGACATCGAAAGCAAAATTCACTTTTATCGATGTGCATAGCCATCATTTTAGAATGGAAAGTCAAAATTTGTCGGAACTTATCGCGGACATGGACCGTATCAATTTGGGAATTATGGTCAACCTGAGTGGGGGGTCAGGAGATGGATTACGGGCCAAATTGAAGAATGTGAATGACCATTACCCCAATCGCATTGTCCTGTTTGCCAATGTGGACTTTAACGGGGTAGGGAACCCCAGTTGGGGGAAACAGGCGGCGGCACAACTGGAGGCCGATGTTAAAGCGGGCGCCAAGGGACTTAAAGTGTACAAAAGTTTGGGCTTACGCAACAAAGATGTAAACGGAAATCGAATTGCCGTTGATGATCCCCGTTTGGATCCCATTTGGGAAAAGTGCGCGGCGCTGAATATCCCGGTTTTGATCCATTCGGCCGATCCAAAGTCTTTTTGGGACCCCATGGACAGCGATAACGAACGTTGGTTGGAGCTGAAGACGCGACCTGGAAGGAAAAGGTCGGACACCGATCCGGCCCCTTGGCAACAAATTATAAATGAACAACACCGTATGTTCAAAAAACACCCTAATACCAAGTTTATCAATGCCCACATGGGATGGTATGCCAATAACCTTGACCGACTGGCCGAATTAATGGAGGAAATGCCCAATATGTCGGTTGGTATAGCGGCTATCATTGCAGAATTGGGGAGACAGCCCCGAAGGGCAAAACAATTTTTTATTCAATATCAGGATAGGATACTTTTTGGCAAGGATGCTTGGAACCCCGATGAATTCCCAACCTATTTCAGGGTACTGGAAACTGCGGACGAGTACTTTCCCTACTACAAAAAATACCACGCGTTTTGGGCAATGTATGGATTGGATTTACCGGATGAAGTGCTTAAAAAGGTCTACTATAAAAATGCCCTTAACCTTATTCCTGATTTGGATAGGACCCTTTTCCCGGAGTAGCCTCCTTATGTTGTTTTGTTTTCAGGTCCGAAGGGGATACGTCCTGAAAAATGCCACATGAAATCTGTTTGCGTACTAGTGAACGCTTTTTGGCCTTGGCCAATTTTGCGATTTGGGGATTAAGAAATTCCATATTCCCTTAACGAAGCGAATGCAAAATCATTGTTTTGATAAAGAAAGTGAGACGACCTCATAATTGGTGGATTGCTGCAGGACCAACTGTTTTTGTACATATTCCAATACGGTCATCCAGTTCATATTCAATATCAGTGCGGCCGTTGGTACATTGTCCTCCTCAATGGCATGGATAATGGCTTCATTCTGGTTGTCTATATGTTCATAGAACGAGGCATCAAGAACAAACATCTGTTCGTAAAAAAGGACTCGGGACTCAAGATCACGCAAAATCTCGGTCAGAATGGTATTGGGGCATTTTTTAATCAGAATTCGATGAAAATTCACCCGTGAGGCCAGTCGAGCAGATGGTGTATGTGTCTGCTGTAAATGCAATTGTTCGTTTCGTAGCTCCTTTACCAACTGTTCATCATAAACAGTGCCTTCAACGGCCAATACTTCAAGATCGGCAATGGTTCGATAGAGGTTTTCGGCTTCGGTCAAGGAAAGTTTGGGTACAATAAAACCTCGGTTGGGTACCGCCTTTAAAATTCGTGACTGTTCCAGTTGTGTCAACGCCTCTCTGATTGGGGTAACGCTAATGTTCAATGTTCTGGACAGTGCGGCAAGGTTAATGGTCTTGCCAATTTCAATTTCTCCCTGTCGTATCAAATGTAAAAGGTGATCCTTAACGGAATCCCTTAAAATAGTTGGTTTGGACATACTGCAAAAATAATCGTATACGATTTATCTACCGCTATTATTCGTTTAATGCCTTATATTTAGAGGTCAAATACAATGTTGAGATAGCGATGAAGGTTCGAATTTTATGGGTAGTTCCCTCGAGCTATAAAAGAATATGGGATACAAAAGGGGAGGAGTTAAAATAGGGTTTAACACTTTTCAATGTAACCTATCCCCATTCCTAAAGACCAAATAAAGGATCCCTAACCAAAGAAAATGGCCAAATCCCTATTGTTTTTACCCGATATTTCAGGCTATACCAGGTTCATACAGACTACGGAGGTGGAGCATAGCCAGCATGTGATTTCCGAGTTATTGGAAATTTTGATTGCCGCGAACACGGAAAATTTACATTTGGCGGAAATTGAAGGGGATGCCCTGTTCTTCTATAAAGATGGCGAAATTCCATCGCAGGAACGGCTTCTTGCCCAGATTGAGACCATGTTTACCGCTTTCCACAGCCATTTGAAACTTTTGGAAGAGAATAGGATCTGTCCGTGCAATGCCTGCGCCACGGCCCCCAATCTTGAATTAAAAATAATTGCACATGCTGGGGATTTACAACATATTGAGGTCCAGGGCAACCGAAAACCTTTTGGGCAACAGGTCATTGAAGCACATAGATTATTGAAAAATTCGGTTGACAGCTCCAATTATGTGCTGATCAGCAGTGCATTGGCCCTGGAAATTCAGTTGTCCAAGTATTATTCGAGTAAGATTTTCCGATTTCGGAAAAGTTCCGATACCTACGATAATACTGAGGTGGAATACCTTTATTCCCTTATTGACGCGAATCAATTGCAACTCAATGAAGTTCCCACGACAAAGGAAGTGCGATTCAATCGGCCACCGAATTTGACCGAAACCAGGAATTTTCCGGTCGATACGGCGACCTTGCTGGAGTATTTAACCAATTACACCCGCCGTTCGGAATGGGCAAAGGGCGTAGACCGATTTGAATACAATTCCAATGAAGTCACCCGTTTGGGTACGGAACATGTCTGTGTTATCAATGGGAAAAACCTCAATTTTACGGCCATAAAAAAACCGGTGGAAAAAAACCAGTCCGTTTACGGGGAACTGACCACGGATACACCTCCTTTTGATACCTTATATCAGTTTTTTATCGTAACGCCCACCTCGGAAAACTCATGCAAATTGGAGCTGGAACTGTTCTGGGAAGCAAAATCGCCATTCAAGAAACTACTGATCCTTCTGGTGGCCAAGCGCCTTTTCAAGAAGAACCTGAACAATGCCATGGACAATCTTTATGCCTACGTTCAACTGAAAAAGGAGGTCGATTAATCTTAAAACTTTGTATTTTTCCCTAAAATAACCCCAATGGCAAGAAAAAAATCTTTTTTCACTTCCGATAAGATTTTTGGACTAACGGCCATGTTGATCAGCCTGGTGACGCTCATTATTTTTGTCCGCCAAACCAATATCATGGACAAACAGAGTAGGCTTTCCGTTTTGCCCTATCTTATGGTGGAAAGCAGTACGAACAAGAATGAGCACTATATGCAGATTGCCTTGGTCAACCACGGTGTGGGACCAGCAATTATTGAAGATATCCAATTGGAAATGGAGGGCACTACGTATGCCAAGGATTTCCATACCTTTTTTAGGGAGAATGTGCGGGAAATGGATAGTATTGAAATCATGAATTGGTCAAGTATCTACCGGGGCAAGGCCATTCCGGCAGGTGGCAGGGCGGTTATGTTGGGAGTTGGGGCCAATAGGAAGGATTTTGATACGTTTTCCGGCCTGATAAAGGATTATCAAGAAAGAGGGTTCAATTTCAAAATAACATATCGCTCCATATACAACGACAAATGGTTGATCTCTTCCCAGGAAGAGATTCCACAAGAAATTGAGGAATGAGCCCCCCTGAAGGATATTCGCGTACTCCACTGGCCAAAAAACTCGGACTGAAAACCGGGTACAGCGTTTATCTTAACAATCAACCCAGCCACTATTGGAAACTTTTCGCCACACTTCCCGAAGGGCTTCAAGAAATCCAGACACCCACCGAGGGTTCCATTGACTTCATCCATCTCTTTTGCACAACTATGGAAGCCTTGGAAAGCAATGCCCTAGCGTGCAAAACGTACCTAAAAAAAACAGGACTCCTATGGATAAGTTGGCCCAAAGGGAGTTCCTCCATACCCACGGATTTAAAACGCGACCGGATTCGGGAATATCTCCTCAAAATTGGATTGGTAGATGTAAAAGTTGCCGCTATTGATGAGGATTGGAGTGGACTCAAATTTGTGTATCGGACCAAAGACCGTTAATATTCCCTGCTTTTTGTCGATTTATTCCAATTCCTTGTACTAAAGCAGCTACAACCGCGTTTTGCCAACAACCAAAACTTAAGTTGATATGAAAAAAATTAGTCTATTCGCCTGTTTGTCCGCTTTTGTATTCCTGCTTTCCTGTAGTGATGATGCCGACGACAATCAAACTATTGAAGGGGAACTTACCCAAACCGAAGTACAAACCATTCTGGAAACGGATGAGGTTACCAGTTCCGTGGATCAAATTTTGTCCGACTTCTATTTTGACAATGGTGCGACCAGTAAAGATTTCTCCAACGATTGTTATAGTGTGGAGTATTTGGACAACGGATTTGTGGCCACATTCAACAATTGTGCGTTAAACGAGACCGAAAATGTCAACGGTACGCTTAATATCACCTATGGAATAGGGGAGTCATCCGCTACCTACACGGCAACTTTTGAGGATTTCTTTGTGGGAACCATAAAAGTGAACGGGACACGGACGTTTACATTGACAGGTTCAGAAGAAGCCAATTCACTTTCATTCAGTATAACCAGTAACATTTCCCTTGAATTTGAAGATGGGGAAACCATTTCCGAGAACGGTACAAAAACCTTTGCCATCGTTTTTGAAGAAGGAGAGGATACCCTTTGGAATCTTTCGGGCAATTGGACGGTCCAAATAGACGGAGATACCTATACCATTTCCGGAAACGTATCCACAAACTTTATTTGTGAATACTGGACCCAAGGAACCATGAATGTGAGCAAAAACGGATTGGCCGTGGATGTGGATTTTGGCGATGGAACATGTGATGACCAAGCGGTACTGACCTATCCAAACGGCGCTACTCAAAACATAACACTGTAACAATTCCGCTGCTTAAAATACAAAGCCCCATTTTGGGGCTTTTTTCATTTAATATAGGGTCGACAATTCTCCTGTATGAGTAGGAATTTAGTTATCTTACGGGACTGATTAACCAAAATTGTATTTCAATGATCATACAACGCATCGCTTCATTATTGTCCCTATCTTTCCTACTGTTTATCCCTTTTGCCTTTGGTCAGGAAGAAGAAAAAAAGGACGATATCTACAAAGGGCTTGAGTTCAGGAACATTGGACCTGCCCTGACCTCGGGTCGAATAGCGGATATTGCCATCCACCCGGAAAATGAAAGTACCTGGTACATTGCGGTAGGTTCCGGCGGGGTCTGGAAAACCATCAATTCAGGAACCACGTTCAAACCCATTTTTGATGGGGAATCCAGTTATTCCATAGGCTGTATTACCATAGATCCTACTGATCCCAGTACGATTTGGGTGGGTACCGGCGAGAATGTCGGTGGTCGCCATGTGGGCTTTGGGGATGGCATCTATGTGAGCCATAACGAAGGAAAGAGCTGGAAGAATATGGGGCTCAAGAAATCCGAACACATTTCAAGGATTATTGTCCATCCCGATAATTCCCAAATACTCTATGTTGCCGTTCAAGGACCGCTTTGGAGCAAGGGAGGGGAACGCGGTTTTTATCGGTCCGAGGATGGGGGAGCCACCTGGACCAGGACCCTGGGAAATGATGAATGGACAGGTGTGACCGACATTGTTATGGATGCCACCGACCCCAATGTACTGTATGCGGCCACTTGGGACAGGCATAGGACCGTTGCCGCCTATATGGGTGGAGGACCGGGATCTGGCCTTCATAAATCCACCGATGGTGGAAAAACATGGACAAAACTGGACAATGGCATTCCAAAATCCAACTTAGGAAAGATCGGTCTGGCCATTTCTCCTTTTGATGGCAATACCATCTATGCCGCCATTGAATTGGATAGAAAAAAAGGGGGTATCTTCATTTCCAACAATGGTGGTGCTTCCTGGAGCAAACAGTCCAATACGGTCTCCGGGGGAACGGGCCCGCATTATTATCAAGAGTTGTACGCCTCCCCGCATCAAAAAGGAAGGCTGTACCTTATGAACAACTATGTTCAGGTTTCCGATGACCATGGTAAAACCTTTGTTACCATGAACGAAAAGAATAAACATGTGGATAGTCATGCCATGGCCTTTAAAAAGGATGACCCGGACTACGTGCTTTTTGGTACGGACGGTGGGTTGTATGAATCCTATGACCTCACCAAAACCTGGCGTTATTTTTCAAACCTTCCCATTATTCAATACTACAAGGTCGCTGTGGACGATTCCGCACCTTTCTATAATCTTTATGGTGGTACACAGGACAATGGTTCCCACGGTGGGCCGTCCCGGACCATAAGGGAAGATGGTATCCTAAATCAGGATTGGTGGATAACGTTGGGGGCGGACGGACACCAATCGGCAACGGAACCGGGGAATCCGGATATTACCTACGGTGAGTTCCAGCAAGGTTGGCTATGGCGAATTGACCAGACCACAGGGGAGACGGTCTTTATACAACCGCAACCGGCCGCGGGCGACCCCCATGAGCGATTTAATTGGGACGCCCCGATTTTGGTGAGTCCGCATAAGCCTACCCGCCTGTATTTTGCCTCCTACAGGGTGTGGAAGTCCGAAAATAGGGGAGATGATTGGACCGCCATTTCTGGAGATCTTACCCGAAATGAGGAACGTATTGAATTGCCCATTCTGGGAAAACAGCAAAGTTGGGACAATCCCTGGGATGTTGGGGCCATGAGTGTATATAACACCATTACCTCATTGTCCGAATCACCTGTCCAGGAGGGGCTGTTGTATGCGGGAACCGACGATGGTATCCTACAGGTTTCTGAAGATGGGGGAAGCAATTGGCGCAAAATTATGTTGGGCAGCATCAAAGGAGTACCCAACCGGGCATTTGTAAATGATGTGCGTGCCGATTTATACGATGCCAATACCGTGTATTTGGTTTTGGACAACCACAAGGAAGGCGATTTTAAACCCTATCTTTTAAAGAGTACCGATAAGGGACGAAGCTGGACCATGATGAACGGAAACCTACCCAAACGACTGTTGACCTGGAGGATTGTACAGGACCATGTGGATAAAAGTTTGCTTTTTGCCGCTACGGAATTTGGTATTTACTTCACCAAGAACGGCGGTGGTACATGGACACAGCTCAAAGGAGGGGTGCCCACCATTTCATTTAGGGACATCACCATTCAACGTCGGGAAGACGATATAGCGGCGGCTTCCTTTGGTCGTGGTTTCTTTGTTTTGGATGATATTGGCCCTTTACGTGATTATGAGGCGTCAAAATCCAATGAGGTACAACTGTTTGATACCAGAACGGCCTACTGGTACGTTCCCAAGAATGGGGTTTATGCTCAGGGAGATAATATGTATAAGGCCAAAAACCCTGCTTTTGGAGCCATCCTTACCTATTATTTACCGGAAAAGTTGAATACCTTAAAGGATGTCCGTACCAAAAAGGAGAAGGAACTCAACAAGGACAATAAATCCATTCCCTTTGCGGGCTGGGATGCCCTTGCCGAAGAAAAGAACCAGGAAAAACCGGGTTATGTGTTCCTCATCAAAGATGCTGCGGGAACAATCGTGAATAGGGTGAACGGTACCAATAAAAAGGGGTTCAATCGTGTGAACTGGGATTTGACCTATGCCAGTAGGAGCGGTATTCCCTTAAAAGCTCCCAAACCCAGTGAGGAAGATGGTTTTTTCGGTTCTCCGTACATGGCCACCCCGGGCACTTATTCCGCTGAGTTGTACAAAAGGGAAAACGGGATGATGACCAAAGTTGCCGGCCCCATTTCCATAGAAGTAAAACGACTTCGTGAAGGAGCACTGCCATCCAAACCCACGGAGGAAATCGATGCGTTCCGTCAATCGTTCCAAAACTTCCAGCAAGATTTAATGGCGACCAACACGGCGCTAAAAAAAGGAATGGAAAAGGTAGATGCCATGAAACGGGCGCATGCCCAGGCAAAAACACCCAGCAACGATTTGTTTGCTCGAATCAATGCCGCCAAAAAGAGCCTGCAATCCATTGATGAAACCATGAACGGTAATCCGGCCAAAAATGAAATCGGCGAACGGAACCCACCTTCACCAGGAAACGGATCGTTTGTTGGTTTTGTGGCCCTGGGCAACACTTACGGCCCTACGGGCAACCACTTAAAGGCATTCAACAGGGCAAATCAACAATTGCAAACCGTGAAGGCAGAATTGGCCAGAGTGGTGGAGACGACACTACCAGGCCTGGAAGCCGAACTAAAGGCAGCCGGCGCTCCCTGGATAGAGGGGCAGGGCTTGCTTAAGAACTAGTTTTAAGGGATGTGGGAAGCTCAAAGACTTCCAAATCAAAGTAGGGCACAGCTGCGAGTACATGGTCGAAAATATCGGCCATGATATACTCGTAGTTTTGCCATCTTTTATCACCGCTAAAGGCATAGATTTCCAGAGGGATGCCCTGGGTGGTAGGCTCCAACTGGCGGGTCATCAAAATCATATCGTCATTAATGGCGGAATGGGATTCCAGGTAACTTTCGATATACTTTCTAAAAACCCCCAGATTGGTCATGTTGCGACCGTTGAGCAATACAGACTTGTCCACTCCCTTTTCTTCATTGGAAAGGTCGATCTTTCTTTGTCTGTCATCTAAATAATCCCTAATGAGCTCAATCTTTTTCAATTCCTTTATGGTATCCGAAGTAAGGAACTGAATACTTTGCTGTTTAATGATTACGGCCCTTTTGATACGCCTCCCCCCAGAGGATTGCATTCCCCTCCAGTTTTTAAAGCTATCGGATATCAAAGCATAGGTAGGGATGGTGGTAATGGTCTTATCGAAGTTTTGGACTTTCACCGTAGCCAGGTTGATCTCAATCACATCCCCATCGGCACCGTATTTTTCAAACGTTATCCAATCCCCAATACGTACCATATCATTGATAGTGACCTGAATACTGGCCACGAAACCCAAAATGGTATCCCTGAAAATCAAAAGCAGGATGGCCGAAGCCGCACCAAGACCGGTCAGGAATTTCCAAATGTCGGTACCGGTAACAATGGCCAAAATGGTCATGATACCCGCCGCCCAGGCAAAAAACATGAACACCTGTATATAACTGTCAATGGGTTTGTCCTTAAATCTGGGGAGGGTCTTAAGATAATCCCTAACGGTCTGGAAAAAGCTTCTGGCAATCCGAAGGGCCAAAAGCACACCCAAAATATTCAACACCTTAAAAGCAATGTTTTCGACATACTGAAAGTCATAGAACACCATTGGGGCAAGTTCCAGGGCGAGCAGTAGCGGAAAAATATGGGCCAAAAAGCGGGGCAGTCTATTGGTGACCGCAAAATTGTCAAAATTGGTTTTGGTCCGTTTGGCCATACCGGCGGAGAACTTTCTAAGGATTTTCCATATGACGAAATCCACCAAAAAAACCAAAACGATTCCCAGAACAAGCAGGATAATGACATTAAGGTAGATGGCCCAATTTTCAGGAATGCCCTTGTCCACCAATATATCATGCAAAAAATGACCCCAATACGGTTTCCCCATGACGTTTTTTTTAAAAGTGCAAAATTATTGATTTTAGGGGTTTGGCGAAATGATAACCGACAGCTCAGTTCCTTAAAAATTTTGTATTTTAAAGTACTCAGGATGGGAAACAACAATCAAAAAGTTTGGGCACTACTTATGGTCTTTGGTATCACCTGGACCACATTTGCCCAAGAACTGGATTTTGTCTCCATGAGAAAGGCCATGGTAAAACTACAATTGGAGGGAAGGGACATCTACGACCGTACTACCTTGGACGCCATGCTCCAGGTACCAAGGCACCATTTTGTGCCCAAGGACCAGCAAGTTTTTGCCTATTCCGACCGTCCATTGCCCATTGGATACAAGCAAACCATTTCACAGCCGTATATGGTTGCCTTTATGACCCAATCCCTTCGTCTTGGGAAAAAGGACAACGTCCTTGAAATTGGTACGGGATCGGGCTACCAAGCCGCGGTATTGGCAGAAATTGTGGATTCCGTTTATACCGTGGAAATCGTTGAACCGCTGGGGTTACGGGCAAAAAAGCTTTTGGATGAATTGGGGTATACGAACATTACGGTAAAAATCGGTGATGGCTACCACGGTTGGAAAGCCCATGCCCCTTTTGATGCCATTATGGTGACTGCCGGTGCCGAAGAAATCCCGGAACCGCTCCTGGAACAGTTAAAAGAAGGGGGGCGAATGGTCATACCGGTAGGACCACATAACGGCATCCGCGATTTACTGTTGATTCAAAAAAAGAAAGGGCGAATAAAAACCAAGAAACTGATGCCAGTGCGGTTTGTGCCCTTTACCCGAAAGGAATAGGAGTCATTTATCCATTTCGGACAATAGGGTTTCATAGTCTGTTATCCACGTATATAAATGCCCCCCTAGATTAATTATGGGATACGCAATGGAGTCCAATGACTTACCCAAAGTTTTGGAGAGGGCTTCCTTGACTTCTTTTTTTTCCTGAAGGTCAATAAGCTTAAAGATATAGCGATTTTCATTCAGCTTGCCAACAATGGTATCACAGGACAAGCAACTTGATGTCCTGTAAATGGTAATGTGTCGCTTTGGGGTTATCATCTTTGGTGGTACTTCAATAATCGTGTATTCCTTCTTTAAGGCCCTACGGGAAAGGCTATCGTTCACTTGAAGTGTATGGGTATATTTTGGCGTTTTGTCCCGGTACAGAATTATGGTCTTCAAATGGACTTTTGAAGTGGCCGGTACCCTTGTTAACCTGGGCCTTGCAGCACTTTGGCGAAAATCCGTACCCTTAACCTCAAATAAAACATCATAGGGTTGTTCATCTTCATTGATGGCATAAAAAGCGATGCGGTTTCCTTTCTGTTCTTCTATGACCTTTACCCGTTTTTCCTGCGCTTGAAGGTTGTTAAAAACGAAAAGAACGATAAAAAGAAGTGTATTGATCCTCGTAGTCATTGGTTATGGCAAATAATCCCTTTACGTAATATAGTGAATACAATTGTCATGAAATCCTTTAAAATTTAATTATTCGACGTAATATTGAATTCCATAGCCATTTCTTTTAATCAATGCAGGAAAAGAAAAAGACCACGCTCATCATTTTAGCGTTCTTTGCCATCTACGTGATTTGGGGATCCACCTATTTGCTGAACAAAATAGCGGTGCAGGAAATCCCTCCTTTCTTTTTGGCAGGGATACGTTTTGTTACCGCCGGTATCTTGATCTTTTGCATGGCGCTATTAAGTGGAAAATCGATAAAGGTCTCCAAAAAACAATTTTGGAATTCGGTATTCCTGGGCTTTTTGTTCCTCAGCTTTGGCAATGGGGTAGTGGTTTGGGCATTAAAATTTGTGGACAGCAACTTTGCTGCCCTGGAAATATCCGCCCAACCCTTGGTCATTTTATTGATGATGTGGATCCTACAGGGTAAAAAAATCCAACCTATGTCCTTATTCGGCGTGTTTTTGGGGATGTTGGGGATTTATCTTTTGGTAAGTCAAAGGAATATCCTGGAACAGGAGAATGCCGTCCTGGGGATGCTCATGATCTTTGGTGCCATGTTGAGTTGGGCCTATGGAAGTCTGTTTGTGGCCAAGGCCGATCTGCCCAAAAACTATTTTGTAAATACGGGCTATCAAATGCTGACGGGTGGGGTGTTGTTGTTTATCATCAGTTTTGCCTTTGGTGAACCGTGGTCATCCCCCACAATGTGGTCAGACGGGGTGCAATGGTCCATGGTACTTTTGATCATTTTTGGCAGTATTGTGGCGTTTACCTCATTTAATTTCCTGTTACGGGTGGTCTCCCCGGAAAAAGTGGCCACAAATACCTATGTGAATCCCATTGTTGCCATGGTGTTGGGCTGGTATTTTTTAAATGAACAAATCAGCGTGCAATCCATTGTTGCCGCTATCATTCTCCTTACGGGTGTTTATTTTATCAATACCAAGAAAACCCTTAAAATCTTAAATCGGTTTAAAAAATGAGGCGTATCCCATTGCTTTTCCCTTGGGGGAATGGAATTCCATGACCGTTGAATGTTTTGGGAATGAAATCAAGGTTTGGGTCAATGGCGATTTGGTAAATCATGGTTTTAATGCCACAGCCGGAGAAAGGAAAATGGCACTACAAGCGAAAGGTACTGCAGTAGAGTTCAGGAAGTCGGAGTTGATTTCAATCGCCGGACTTTCGGACCAACGGTCCTCATTTCATGAATCGTACAATTCACTACACCAACGGTACGATCCACTACATTGCATTTTTTTGATTGGAGGTCCACTATGATATTTGTACCATCATCAATCAAAATGGTACCATCATCAATCAAAAAACGAATAGGCAATCATCAAATCGTCCGCTTTCATCAAGGGCGGACGATTTTAAAAACGAACAATCATGACGTATCTATCAAAACTTATGGTAAGCTTTCTTATAAAGGTCCTTTTGGTATTGGCACTCCTTTACCCTTCCTTTTCGGAAGCACAACGGAGGAGCACTTCCATTAACGTAAACGATAATGGAAAAACAACGATTTCCATAAAAAACGGTTTTGGGAACAACTTTTTTATAGAATACAAAGGCGAAATAGAACTTTCCGATGACGATTCCGATGTAGTGTCCATCTCTAGGGGCGGTTATATGGAAATCAAGAAAACTGCTTTTGGTAGCCGAAGGCGAATAGTTATGGAACCGGATGCTTCCGGAAACCTGGTCAAAAACTATTATGTGGGCGGTTCCCAAAAGAGTTTTGACTCCGAAGGAAAGAAATGGCTCTCCGAAATATTATTGGAAGTGGTGCGCAGCACGACACTGGGATCACAAAAACGGGTGGACCGCATGTATAAAAAGGGCGGATATTATCCCGTTTTGAAGGAAGTGGACGAAATCTCGAGCAATCACGTGAAGTCCCGATACCTAAGACTCCTTTTGGACAAAAGATTGGATGAAAAAGGTCTGATTTCTACCTTAAAAAGGGTAGGGGGAATCAGCTCTGACCATCATAAAGCGGAAATTTTAAAACACAATGCCAAGGCTTTTTTATCCTCCGATGCCGTAACCACGGCCTATATCCAGACTACGGGTAAAATAAATTCCGACCATCATAAGGCGGAAGTCCTTAAACGTTCCATTCAGGACCGTGAAATTTCGGACAACCAAATGAAGGCCTTGTTCAGAATTGCGGGGGATATCGATTCCGATCATCACAAGGCCGATGTGCTGTTAAAAGTCCTTAGCAGTCGGTCCTTAAATCCTGAGAACACCAAATTATTGATTTCAACCTCCAGATCCATTGATTCCGACCACCATAAGGCATCTGTTTTAAAGAAGGCCCTTTCAACAAGTAATCTGTCCTCAAGTGCGCATCACTCCCTATTGTCTTCCGTGGACAATATGAGTTCTGACCATCACATTGCCAGTATCCTCAGTGATATGCTAAGGGAGAAACTGGATCAAGAAGCATTGTCCCATTTATTGGAACAAGTGAAGGAAAATATATCTTCAGATATACATCAGGCGAGCATATTGAAAAAAATAGCCCAGGAACAGGAGTTGGGCATGGCTTTGGAGACGTACCTGTCCACATTGCGAAATGTAAACTCCGATCACCACAAGGCTTCCGTTTTTAAACAGCTTTCCAAACGTTCCTACTCCAATGGGGACCTTGTCCAGATTTTAAATGCCACCAGAAGTATTAATTCCGACCATCACCATGCGGAAACATTGATGGCTTTTGCACCGTCGGTAAGGGGCAAGTCCGAAAGTGTTCTGGACGCTTATCACCATTCCAGCGATGGTATTTCGTCGAATGCTCATTTGGGTCGTGTTTTAAGGGCCATAAGATAAACCTATTCCTTTATGGACCGCCCAAACCAAGCGGACAAACCTTTTATTGTCTAATTTGGTGGCATGAAGCGGCACTTTATTGGATTGCTATATCAACCAACCATGAAAAAACACCTGAGCCTTTTCGGTATTGGCTTTGTATTGGGAGCATTGACCTTTGGTTTTGTCAATTTTGAACAATCGCAGCGCCTGGGGCAACTCATTTTAAGTGGAATCTTAGGTGTTTTGGTTGCCTATTCGGTATTTTTTTCCAATGGCCCCCTAAATAGGTTACTGGCATGGAAAAAAAATACCGGGATTCGACTTTTGCTTGGAATTCTCTGGAATATGGTAAGCACCTATGGCATCGTCTTCATCTGTGTTGGCCTGTACGGATATTTCACAATGGGGAGACCTTTTTTGAACTCCATGGACCTGGAAACCCGTTTGGAACTGGGGATTCTTCTGTTTTGCGCTGCAGTTATTTATAACATCGCCTATTTTGCGTTCTATTCCTATGATCAATATACCACGGCGCAATTTTTGGAGTTGCGTACCGAACGAAGGCAGGCCGAATTGCAATTGGCAGCCCTAAAATCCCAATTAAGCCCACATTTTCTTTTTAATTGCATCAATTCCCTTTCCGTACTGTTCCATGACCATACCGAAAAGGCCGAAACCTTTATCCGTTCCATGGCCAAATCCTATCGATATACCCTGGACAATCATAGTACTTCGTTGATCGGCATAAAGGAAGAATTGGCTTTTGTGGAATCCTATGCCTTCCTGCTTAAGACCAGGTTCGGGGATGGTTTTAAGCTACAAGTGGGTTTGGACGCGAATCATCTGCAAAGCAAGATTCCCCCATTGACACTTCAAATATTGGTGGAAAATGCCGTAAAACATAATATGGTAACGAAAGCCAATCCCATTAAGGTTACCATTACGGGCAATGAGGACTTTATAACCATTACCAATACCAAAATCAGGAAACGACAGAGCACCCCCTCCACGGGAATTGGATTGAAAAATATTACAGGCCGCTATGGAATATTGTCCAATGCCAAGATAAAAATTGAGGACAACACCCATTTCACGGTCAATTTACCCTTGTTAAAGAATGAATAGGTTATTTGTGCACAATCCATGGTTTCGGTTACTCAGTCCACTATTTAGTGGTACGCTGGTGTATCTGCTTATGCTATTGATCAATAATGCCGTGCTTTACATCCAGGAGGACTTTTTAAGCCAGGAATTGTATGTATGCATAGGATTGGCTTACCTGACCCAGGAATTTTCCCGTTTATCGCTTTTGGTGTTTGAACGGTTGCAACGCCCCAAATCCTTCCTTTTCAAAGTATTGTTGCAAATATGCGTTTCCATTCTATTGACGATAGGCCTAGTGTACCTATCCATGTACCTTTACTTTAAATACATATTACTGTATACCGCAAATTTTAGGGAGTTGTTTGTGTTCAACAGCATTTTTTCCTTCATTACCTTACTTTATGTGGTACTGTATTTGGGGCACTATTTCCTATTTCGGAAAAACACCCAAAAAATTGAAAAGGAACTTCGCGCAAAGCAGGCCATTGAACATGACTTTGCCAGTTACCGCAATGGCATCAATCCCAAACTGCTTTTTGAAAGTTTGGAAGCCATGTTGGTGGTGATGAAGGAAAATCCGGCAAAAGCGGAAGAGTTGACCGATCATTTTTCCACGGTCTATCGTTATATATTATCTAAAAGAAAACGGGAAATGGTTCCCTTACGGGAAGAACTGACCATTGTAAGGGCATTGTCCCAACTTTTTGACCATCTTCCGTACCGAAAGGTAAAACTTGGAAAAGTAAGCGATACGGATTTTACCGTCCTGCCGACCAGCCTTTTAAAAGTAATGGAATCCATTATACGGACCACCATCGTTTCCGCCAGAAAAGCATTGGTTATTGATATCCTGGATAATAAGGAGTCCCTGGAGGTACGATATGAACATGAGGAAAAATTGGAGGAATCCCTGTCCATGGACACCTTGCGGGATATTTCCCGTAGTTATCAATTCTATACGGATATGCCCATTCAGATACGGGAGGAAGGACGATTCAAAATCATAAAACTACCAAAACTGATCTATAATGAAAGTAGCCATACTTGAAGACGAACCATTGGCGGCCGAAAAGTTAAAACGGTATTTAACCAAATGTGATGCCTCCATTGAGATATTGACCGTTTTGGATTCATTGGAAATGGCCATTCCATGGATACAACGGAACAATGCGAAGGTCGATCTCTATTTTATGGACGTGCAATTAACGGACGGCTTGAGTTTTGAGCTCTTTGGGACTGTGCCGGTGCGCAAACCCGTAATCTTTACCACCGCTTTCGACGAGTTCGCCATAGACGCCTTTAAGGTGAACAGTATTGATTATCTGCTAAAGCCCATAACCTTTACGGATTTGTCAAAATCCCTAAAAAAATTAAAATCCCTACAACTGCAGTTCTCGAACGCTTCGGAAATAGCTCCCGTGATGGAAAAATTGGCTGCCAAAGTCTATAAAGATCGTTTTTTGGTGCGCGTGGGCAATCATTTACGGTCTGTTTTGACCAAGGACATTCTGGCGTTTTACGCCGAAGGCAGGGATGTTTGCCTCATCAATTTGGAAGGGAAGGAATATCCCGTGGAATATACGATAGAGTCCCTAAAGGAACTCTTGGACCCGAAAAAGTTTTTTAGGGTCAATCGTAGTTATATGGTGGCCCTGGAGGCTATTAATGATGTTGTCGTTTACTCCAATAGAAGGTTAAAACTCAGTCTTAAAAAAAATATTGACAAGGAAATTGTGGTGAGCAGGGAAAAAGTAGCGGATTTTAAGCTTTGGTTTGAAGGGGTTTGACTTCGCTTTTTAATTGAATAGTAGTATCTTAGGGATAAAACCCAAGCATATGAAATACCTCTCCCTTTACTGCCTCCTTTTTTTGATTTTTGCGTGTACCCCTTCCCAGGAGTACGATTTGGTCCTACAAAATGGCCTGCTTTATGACGGTGGGGGAGAAGCGCCCTATCCCGGGGATATTGGAATCAATGCGGATACCATTGCCTCTATTGGGGAGCCCAACTCCCTGAAAGGAAAGGAAACCATTGCCCTAAACGGTTTGGCCACTTCCCCGGGCTTTATCAATATGCTCAGTTGGGCCAACGTGTCCCTATTGGAGGATGGACGATCGCAGAGTGACATCCGACAGGGGGTCACTTTGGAAGTAATGGGCGAGGGACGCTCCATGGGGCCCCTAAATGAGGAAATGAAGGAAAATATGTTAAAGGGTCAGGGGGATATAACATTTGATATTCCATGGACCACCCTGGGGGAATACCTGCAGCATTTGGAAGATAAAGGGGTTTCCACAAACGTGGCCTCTTTTGTGGGCAATGGGACACTAAGAACCCATGTTATCGGTTTTGAAAACAGACCGGCCACCCCTGGGGAACTGGAGGAAATGAAGAAATTGACCAAACAGGCCATGGAGGAAGGGGCGATGGGCATCTCCAGTTCATTGCTCTATGCCCCCAGTATGTATGCGAGTACCCAGGAATTGGTGGAACTTTCAAAAGTTGCCGCTACCTACGACGGTCTTTATATTTCCCATATCCGTAATGAGGGAGACCGACTTTTGGAAAGTCTGGACGAGCTGATCCAGATTTCCAAGGAGGCCGATATCCGTTCGGAGGTATACCATCTAAAGGCTTCCTCCAAACCCAATTGGGACAAGTTGGATAGGGCCATTGCAAAAATAGATTCCGCCCGAACGGTTGGGCTGCCCATTACAGCCGATATCTATACCTATAATGCAAGCTCTACCGGACTTCATGTGCAGTTGCCGGACTGGGCCAGGGAAGAGGGTATCGCTGCCATGTTGGAGCGCCTGGGCGACCCAAAAAACCGAGAAAGGGCAATTGCGGAAATGGAGTTTCGAAATGCTCCGGAAACTATTCTTTTGGTGGGGTTCCGATCAGAGGAAATGCGTAAGTACATCGGAAAATACCTTACCGAAGTGGCCGATGAGTGGGGGATGGACCCAGCCGAAGCTTTGGTGGATCTATTGGTAAAAGATCAAAGTCGTGTTCAGGTGGTCTATTTCTCCATGTCCGAGGAAAACATTGCCAAAAAAGTGGCACTTCCATGGGTCAGTTTTTGTTCCGATGCGGGGTCCTATACCAATGAGGGCGTCTTTATCAAGCAAAGTACACATCCACGGGCCTACGGATCGTTCATTAGGGTACTGGGAAAATTTGCCCGTGATGAAGGGGTGATTTCACTTGAAGAAGGCATCAAAAAACTAACGTCATTGCCAGCCGACAATCTCAAACTCCAAAAACGGGGACGATTAGGCGTTGGCAATTATGCCGACATTGTGGTGTTTGACCCGGAAAAGGTCACTGATAAAGCTACGTTCACCGATCCGCATCAATATGCCGAAGGTATGGTCCATGTTTTTGTAAATGGGGGGCAGGTCATAAAGGACGGGGAACATACGGGAGCGACCCCAGGCCGATTTGTAAAAGGGCCTGGATATGTCACACAATGAAACTGATGGTTCACTGATCCACAAATAGTATTCCCTAATCGCCATTTGTGGCAAACTATTTGAGGGATTAATTTAGAAAAATAACGTACTATGAAATGAGTCATGGCAATTCTTGATACCGACCGAAATAGCAATGGAGAATTGCATATGACCGCTGAAAGATCTATAAAATTTAAACAGATGAAAACAAAGAACAACGTTTTACTGATTGCGGTGGTTTTGGCACTGCTATCGATGGCCTGTGCCAGCAAAAAAGCTACTGCCTCGCCAGAACAGCTGGCAAAACTTCAAGAAATGGTGGATTCCAATGCGTTCCGTTTGGATGCACGATGGGCCAACCCTTTAGCTACCCAGACCGTGAATGCCATTGCGGTCTCTGGATTGTTGCCCCTTGGAAGTAACCCCAACAGGATCGATATTTTTGGTATGGCCAGTTATATCGAATTTAAAAATGATAGCGTTTTTGGCATACTTCCGTACTATGGGGAACGCCAATTTACCCGTAAGTATCCTCCAACCGATGCAGGAATCCAGTTCGAGGGGGTACCCAGGGACTTTGAAATAGCATTTGATGAAAAGAAGCGGCAATACAATTTCAATTTTGATATTGAAAGTGACACGGGAGAAGGGTTTACGGTCAATGGAATATTATTCGGAAATATGAACACCACTTTCTACGTCAATAGCACCGATCGATTGAGCATTGCCTATTCAGGATCAATCAAAGACCCTATCGACCGTGAGTAGCGCTGCTAAATTGTTTTGCATTTGTACACTGTTTTTCAGTGTATTGCAGGGACAGAACTCAAGTTTTACCGGAACATTTATTACTCCGAACGGTGCCGTAGGCCTGCAATTAAAGGCGGTGGGCTCGGAATTGCACGGTTTATTGGTGTCCACCGAAGGAATGTATGCGTTAAAGGCGGAAAATACCGCCACTACCATAAATGGCACGGTATTTACGAATGTTGGCAATTATAGTTTTTCCGGACAAGCCATTCAAGGAGGGCTGAATTTAGTGTCGGAAGGGGTCAACTATACCTTCTACCAAACATCGACCCAGCACGAATTGGATGCGATGGATTTAACGCCCTATTTTACGGATGGAACAGCGACGAGTACTGAAGAGAACTCCGATGGCCCAACCTCAAAAGACATGAATTATACCGGGGAAGCAAAGGAGTTGTTCAATTACATCGCCGGGAGCCAGTTGGTGTTCTACCAACGCACTTCAATTTTTAACGATAGCACGGCAAGTTCCATAACTTATGTCAATTTTTGTGCCGATGGTCGATTTAGCCTGAATTATGATGGTGGGTTCAGCGTGGAAGGCAGGTATGGTGGAAACGCCCATGGCGTGACTCGGGGAAAGAATTATGGGACATGGCATTTGGAGCGCCGGCAGGGAGCCATGGTGGGCGTTTTGAACTTTGCGGATGGCACCCAAAGTGTATATACCATAAACAAGAACTATTTGGCACAGGGAAGATGGCGTATCGGAAATACGCAATATGCCTTGGCGCGTAACAAGGCCGTTTGCCGGTAATTTATCAAAAAAGGCAGTAATTCATTCTTCGTTGATTTAGCAGGTCGATCAATATTTTGGTTTCCTTATATTTACTTAAGAACCAAAACATTTGAAACTGAAGGAACATAATGATTTTAGGGGCATTAGCTGGCAAATAGAAATGTTGATTGCTGGTGGTATTTTCTATACCCTTTATACCAGCACTGATTTCTTCAGGGATTTTTATTTGCAGAAAGAAGCCATTACCAATTATGGTCATTACCAAATCATTTTACTTTTTGGGCTTTATATTTTGACCAGGGCACTTTTAATAGGCTTTGGAGGAAATTTATTGTTACGTACCGTATGGATTGCCTACATGGCCATAGAATATTGGTATCCGAAAGGGATAGACTTTAATGCGTTGAAGTTGCCTTCCCATGTGGAACAACGACTGAAGTCGGGAAACACAACGGGTAGAAGACTTGAAAACTTGGAAAAATGGGCCAGTTTAAGTTTCAGTTTTGCCATACTTTTTGCGTTGATCCTATTGAGCACGTTGTTGGTATGTTTACTTGTTTGCGTGATTTTATTGGAACTTTTTGGATTACGGGACCTGGTTTACAGTCCAGTTTTCAATTACATTCTTGCCCTAATGGTGCTCTTGGCACAACTTGGCATTTTACAACGGTTTTCCGTAAAAAGTAATCAAACCTTTCTAGATCAAGTATTGCGGATACTTGGCAAAGCGTATTATTATATTAGTGGTTCTTTCCTGTACCATAAAGAGTTATTGGTCTTACGAAGCAACAGCAGGGGATGGGTGTTGGCGAGTTTTGCGATTTTTTATGTGCTAATGGCTTCTTTAATTTCCATTAACCAATTAGGAGCGTTTTTTAGTGGGGGTACTTTTAAAGTCAATATTTGGGACGATAGAACTACTTACGAACAGCGTACGGTATACCGTATGAGGAACCAATATTATGAAGACAATTTGAGCGCGGGTGAACTGTTCAAATGGGGAGGAATTCCAAGCGAGCTCATAAAAGGACGACAACTTAAACTTTTTATTGTTCATTGGTATTGGATGGACTATTATGCGGAAGATGTGTTGGACAGCATTGGATTTTCACGCACGTTCCCTAGGTTTCAAAATGATTCATTACGCACGGAATTTTTGAAGAATCAGTTCGAAAAATATCAAAATACGCTAAACGAGATTTTAACCGTGGAACTCAACGGTCAGAAAATTGATTCCATTCGCTGGGACCGCTACAAGCATCCAAAAACGGGGGAAGAGGGCTATCTGACCTACTTGGGAGTGGATAGTCTAAAAATGGGTCGCCATACTTTGGAAGTATATAGAAGATATGGGAGAAAGCCAGAACAACAGAATACCTGGATGAGCTTACCATTCTGGAAGGAATGATGGAAAAAACATGGGGTTCCCTAACAAAGGACACTAATTGTAAGCCGTAAAGAGTACGACCAAGCCATCGGCAAAACTATCTACGTTCACGGTAAAACCATCGGAATTAAAGGTGGTGAGTGCTACTGTGGTTTCCCCCAAATTGTCCCCGTTTTGATTGCCATACCGAATACCTACACAGTGGGAACTGGAGGCAAAACGGGAAATATCGTTTATGGAATTGCCACTACCACCAATGTAAATGTTCTGCTGGGTTATGGAACCACTGTCGTCCCGGGCAAAACCATTACTGGTTCCAAAGGAATTGGGCAAACCACTTTCATTGTTACGGGTGGCGTTATCCGAATTTAAATTTATGCCCTCCACATTGGCATGGGCGATAAAAGTGATATTTCTGGGTTGAAAAGGTATCCCGGAAACCGTGACGTTGCCCGTGGCCGAAACGATAAAAAACCCGGAATAGACATTGGGATCACTCTGCCGGACCATTACATTCCAGGAGGTTCCATCAAAAAGATAAAGCCTGTTTTCATCGGAAGCGTAGGCCAATGACCCTTGGGAGGCCGCCGTAATCGCCGTAATTTCTGCCGCTGTTGCCGTAGGAAGGCCCATTACGGAGAATTCATCGAGCTGTGCCTGCACCGTAGTGCCATATAGCAACAGTAGGGAGAACAAATACGTATACCTATTCATAGCGTTGTATTACTACAACTTTGGTTTTTTGGGATTAGTATGTACAATAATAAAAGATTGGATTTTTTTCAAGGGAGGGCCATAGTAAAGTCCTATGGACTCCTTAAATTTTTGTAAAAGTGCATAAAGTATTGGCTTCCAATGTTTATCTTAACTACAAACAAGATGCTATGATAAAACAATACACCCGATTTACCTTAAAAGCCTATTTCACCTTCTCCTTTCTCCTTTTTACTTTCCTTTTACATGCCCAATTTGGGGAAAACGCCCGGCATGACAATATCTCAGGAAAACTAAGGACCTATTCCATCCTGAACGCACCTGAAAAAGTCTATCTACACACCGATAAGGAAGTATACTCCAATGGGGAGACCATTTGGTTCAAAACCTATTTGGTGGATGGGGTATCCCATAAAAAGAGTGGGAAAAGCGGCGTTGTGTACGTGGATCTATTAAACCAAAAGGACAGTGTCCTGGCCCATAGAAAACTTTACTCAGAAGGCATTGGAGCCTCCGGGGATATTGAAATAGATCCTTATACCATTCAAGGTACGTACCGATTGCGGGCCTATACGCAATTCATGTTGAACGAGACGGACCCCGTACTTTTTGAAAAACCGATCTTTATTTCCAATACCCAATTACAGGACGAAGCCCCAGAGGCCGAAAATGGCATTTCTGACATTTCCGAAAATGATACCACGAAGGAGCAACAACAGTTATCCGCACGTTTTTTTCCTGAAGGAGGGGACATGGTCGGGGGACTGCTGAACTATTTGGGATTCGAGATAAAGGATGCCCAGGGTAATGGTATTTCAAAGGAGGGAGATATCGTGGAAGGGGATGGGACCATTGTCTCCTATTTTAAGAGCCATGAATTTGGATTGGGGGTGTTTAATTTCGTTCCGGAGGCACGGAAACAATATTTTGCCGTAATTGAACATGAGGGCGTGAAGCAAAAGTTTGCATTGCCCGTGGCGCTGGAAAACGGCCATACCCTCCATGTAAAGAACAAGGGGGACCACTTGGTCATACGGGCGTCCTCCACGGCCAGGAAAGGCTTGGAAGGGGTATTTCTGGTAGGACACCTCAGGGGGGATGTGTTTTTTGAGCACCATATCAAAAGACAGTCCTCAAGGTTTGAGTATATCTATAAACTGAGTACGGAAAGGCTTTCGGACGGGGTGGCCCATTTTACCCTTTTCAGTGGAAACGGAGAACCGTTGTGCGAACGCCTGGTGTTTGTGGACAATCCGGATAACGATGCCGTTCTGAACATCACCACTTCGGAGGACAACCTTGGCTATCGAAGTCCCGTTGATGTGAATTTGGAAATCCTGAATAATGGAAAGGACCATCTGGAGGGGGAACTGTCCCTGAGTGTGTTTCAAGTGGACAATGCACTTGCACCGGAACAGGCACCCACCAATATTAAAACCTGGTTGTTGCTGAATTCGGACGTAGGGGGCTCCGTAGAAAATCCAGGCTATTTCTTTGAGGACGACTCGGGGTATCGAAAACGATTGTTGGATGCCCTAATGCTGACCCATGGATGGAGACGCTTTGCATGGAAGGAATTTTTGTTGGATTCCGTGGACAAAGTTGCGAGGTTTTCGCCGGAAAAGGGTATCATGATCAATGGGAAGGCCACCGCTTACAACAATGCGTATCAGCCAATGGTCACCGAGGTTCAATTGACCTTTCCGGAAAAAGGCGTTTATCAGGAAAACCAACCCACGGATGCCATGGGCAAATTCTCTTTTGGTCCCTTTTTCTTTCAGGACACCATAGCCGCCGTTGTAGAGAACATGGTCAACAAAGAGGGGTCAACGATCTTTGTCGATCCAAGTCGAGAGACCGTGGTTTCCGTTGCCACAAGTAAGAGCAAATGGGACGACTTTGCCAAGTTCAAGAGGGTCTCCCGTATTGTAAAAAGTAACGCAACGGCACCGGAAATCGATTTTAAACTTGATCCCAAGGTAACACGATTAAAGGAGGTAAAGGTCATTGGGGAACAAAAAAGCTTAAAGCAGTTGGTCGATGAACAAATTGATGGGATTACAGCCCTGTATTCCGAACCGAGCAACAGGATTTTTGTTGATTCTGTTCGAGATTTTGCCCATCAAAGCGCCATTGACCTGTTGAGGCTTGTTCCCGGGGTAAGTGTTGAAGGGGCCTATCCCAATGAAACCGTGCAGATAAGAGGTCCTGGCTCTATAAATTCTTCTGGAAGTCCTCTTTTTTTATTTGACGGAGCACCAGTAAGTTTGAGTTTTATCCAATTCCTGAGGGCCAGTGAGGTCTTGTTCGTAGACGTGCTAAAAGATAATGATGCTGCCATATTCGGGGTCAGGGGTGCCAATGGTGTAATCGCCTTTTATGGAGATAGGACGCTGAATCTTCCCGCGGAGGTGGAACAGTCCCCAGGATGGACAAACGTTAAGGTTCCGGGCTTTTACAAGGCAAGGGAGTTCTATGCCCCGGATTATTCCATGGAGAAACCGGAACACAAGGATCTCGACTACCGTACCACCCTACATTGGGAACCCAAAATTCTTTTGAATGGGGAAGAGGAGGCCTCCTTACGGTTGTTTACGGGCGATACGGCCGGGGAATACCTTATAAGAGTGGAAGGTATGACCACGGAGGGACAGCCCGTTTTCCAGATGTCCAAAATTGTGGTTGACGGTTACAATACCTGGGAGTAAGCAAATAGTCCTAGCTAATACGTTTTGTACTGTGGACAGTGGTAATGATGGGTTGCACACAAAGCGATTGTTCAAAATTTTGGCTGACCCATTTTTAAGGGAATTAAAAAGGGGAGGGGAGTAGTGTTTCCATAGTTTACGCCATAGCACACTGATTATCAACCGTTAAAAAGTAATCCGAAGGTATTTTTCCAGTTCCGAAAAAAGGGGATTTCGTATATTTGATTACCACAACCTCCCCCATGAAATGAAACGGACCTGTTGCCTTTTAGTATTGGTCTCCCTATCCCTGTCCGCCCAGGAAGTGGATTTGACCAGTTCCATCCAATCCTTAAAACGAAACATCCATAGCTCCACAGCGGGTGAACGCCTGATGTGGATGGACAGTCTGTCCAGATTGATCAAACACAGAACCGATTTCGCGTACGATTCAATTGCAAGGCAAACGATCGATTATGCCCTGGAATTGGACTCCACACGCTTGGTCCTGATACATGCCGAAGCACTGATCGAATATACCTTTAGGGAATTGGAAAGTCCAGGCGGGGCCATTGAAATCTTCAATGAGCTAAAGGACAAGATTCCCAAGAACACGCATTTTTCGGAGCTGACCTACTTTTACTATGAGGCAGGACGTAACTATCAGATGGCTGCCCGTCTTGATCAGGCGTTGGATAACTATGAACAGGCATATACTTTCGCCGAGAGGGCCGGTAAGCGAAAAATGATGGGCATACTTAAGTCTGCAATGGGTCAGGTGCTGTGTTTTATGGGGGAGTTTCAGCAATCGGCTGCGGCACTGGAGGAGTCCTATCAAATCTTAAAGGCCGATTACCCGAGATCGGCATGGCGGCCAAAAGGAACCCTGGCGGTCCTCTACTCGCAAAACGGACTGCAGGAGGAGGCCAAAAAAATACGCATGGAAATCGTTGAAGAGGCCAGGGAATATGGGAAGATGAGTGCAATAAGCGATCAGTATTTCAACCAGGCCTTTGACGAGATGTTGCACGGAAGCCAAAACGAACGGATCAGGTACCTGGATTCTGCCAGGGTGTACACCTTTAAAACGAATCATGAATATCTCCAACTGCAGGTGTTGGTGGGCCAGGTGGCCGCCTATGCCGAAAATGGGATGATGGAAAAGGCAGAGGCCGTAAAAAAAGAACTGGATGCGCGGAAAGAGGACGGGGAATTTATGGAAGTTGACGAGTACAACCTGGCCATGGCCCATTATGAATTTGCAAAGGGCAATTACAAAAAGGCGGCCGTACTGGGGGAAACGGAATATGAAAATGTCAGGAACTCTGGGTTCTACGAGGGCATCTATATGGCCCATGGCTTTTTGTCCAAGGTATACGATAGCCTGGGGGACCTGGGGAGGTCGCATGAACATCTCAAGGCACACCACCGGATAAAGGACTCCATAGAGAGCGTACAAAAGGCGAACGGCTTTTCCTATTACCAGGGACTTTATGAAGCCGAAAGGAAGGATTCGGAGATTGCGTCCCAGAAATCGGAGATCGCACTCCTGAACGCAAAGAATAGGGTGGCAAACCAGTTGATGGTGTTCGGGGGCCTGGGGGTAGTGGCCCTGCTCCTGATCTTCTATTTGGTACGCTTGCAGTATGCCACCAAAAGGGAGCAGCAGATACAGGTACAGTTCTCAAGGAACCTGATCAAGGGTCAGGAGGGGGAACGAACCCGTGTGGCGAGGGAACTGCACGATGGGGTGGGCCAAAAGCTGATGCTGCTGGCCAAAAGGACAAAATTGAGCGGGGATGCGGAGATGGCATCCCTGGCTACGGATACCCTGGAAGAACTGCGGAGCGTTTCCCGAGACCTGCACCCGGCTACTTTGGAGAAGTTGGGCTTTTCCGGGGCGGTCCGAGCGATAATCGACGAAGTGGATGCCAATACGGACATCTTCTTTACGCACAACATTGATGAGGTGGACGACCTGCTGAGCGATGAAAGTTCCCTTCAGCTATACCGAATCGTACAGGAGTTGTTGAACAATATCGTGAAGCATTCCGGCGCCAAAGCGGTATCGGTGGACATCGAAAGAAAGGAAGACGGGATTGCCATGGTGGTCAGGGACAATGGGAAAGGATTCAGTGTTCGGGAAAAACTCCGTGACAGTTCCAGTCTGGGGATGCGCACGCTTTTGGAACGCGCCAAGATAGCGGGTGTCAAATTTCATGTGGAAAGCAAAGCGGCCATAGGAACGACAATATCATTGGAAATGGCGGTTTAAATGATGTGGGAAGGAGCCGAACGTTCACTTATGGCCTTTGGAATAAAAACATTCTATTTGACATAATATAAATTATAGTACAAATGCTTTTGTGGGTAAAACTGCGGAATACTACCGTATTTAATATAATTGTAGATATGACTGCCTTTAGGCTCATATCGTCAACAATTATGTTACAGCAGTTTTACACGTTGGTTAGTTTCCATGCTTTCATAAAAAGTAAATGCTGCCAACGGCATCATCTCGCAGTCTCATAAAATTCATCTACTAGATAAATTTTATTCGCTCGTATTTTTATACGCAATTATTCATGCCATATCTATTGCATAATTAGGTATTCATCGATGCTTCGCATGTCTCAGCCACTTGGCCAGCGCCATTACCTGCCTGCTGGCAGGCAGGAAAGCTCAGCTTTTCGTCTACTTGTCGCAAAAGCTTAAAATTTTCCCGAAGTCTCGGGATAAATTTCTAAGCACTTGCTCGCATAGTATTTCTATTTGACATAATTATTGAATATGCTTTGCCATTTTTGGAATTATGTCTTGAATTGATCCTATTTCGGTACGTATGGAATAGTCTGTGGCTATACACTCAAAGATTGAATCGTGAAATGCCAATATAAAATGCCTCCAAATACTTAAGAACCTTTGTTTATCATGATAAGGATGAACAGAATTCATTCTTTCCAATTTTCTAATCCAGGACGAATTTATCACTTCAAAACATGCGTAAGGTGTCAATCCTCTATTGGCCAACGGGTGTCCTTCAAATGCTTCGTCATTTGGAGGGCCAAAATATTTGGCATAACATCTTTCAAATACAACAATAGCAACAGGTTCAATAGAACTTTCATCCATTACTTTAACGGTAGTTCCATCCCAATCACTAGGCATATTTTGAAGATAATAAGCAATAGCAACTTTATGTTCTGAAGCTAAAATTGTTGGAATCGGTGCACCAATAGAAGACTGAGGAAAATCCTTCATCTCAATGACTTTGTCTTTATTGTCAACTTCGTACATAGCTTCTATTTCTATTCTTTTGCCTTGATGCAAAAGAAACAAAAAATCAAGAAGAGGACAGCATTCGAAAGGTAACGATTTACCTTTTGTAGTTCTTTATTTTTAGCTTCATGTAGCAGCAAGGTATTCAAGTACTCCTTTTCCTTTTGCTTTAAATCCTTTTCTTTTTTATCGATGGTGTTGGAGAGCTCTATTTGTTTGTTTACAAAAACTAATTCAGCCTTTTTATAATTTAATTCGTTTTGCAATTCATTCACTTTTGAAGTAGGAACTATTATTTTGTCCCATAGAAACCATACGGAAGGAAGTATAACAAAGACTAAACCGATTATTTTAAAAAAGTAATCTGTATTATACCATTTCTTTGAATTTTCCTTTTTGAATTTTTCAATGTCCAGTTGAACTCTTAAACTTTCTGATTTAATCTTTTCCAATTCAATTTCTTTTATCGCTAATTCCAAGCGATTTAAGTCGTTTTCTTCCATTTCGGTATTGTCGATAATAAGTTATAAAGGGGGAATCAAGAAGATAATCTTGATTCTGGAAAATATTAATTGTTTATCAAAAAGGACTATGGAAAAACCTTAGGATTTCTAAGGTTTTTCTACTATTTCAGGGTGTTTTGAGTGGTTTTTATTAACAATTAAGATTTTAGGCCATTCCATATACATTTCTCCTCCTACCTAGGCCCTATAAAGTCAATTTGAAAACTTGGATTTTTGTAACTGTGATCGTACGGATTTATATTGAGCATTTTCTGATTTGTTTTTCAGGTAATTCCTAAGTATTGCATCAGTGGTTTATCGTTTTGTAGGTAAATTCGGAAATTATTTTATATCTTCTCCTAAGTATCTTATATATCATTTAAAATGAAGAAATTAGTTTTAACCATAGTTTTGGTTTCTTTTTCAATTGGTTTTAGTAATGCGCAATCAAACTTAACGGATGCAGATTTACAGCAACAAGGATATAACAACGGTTGTGAGTTAAGACAGTCCGATGATATTGAATTGTATCGGGCTACAATTAGTAACCCCAATTTTCCCCAAGCTTATATAGATGGGGTAATATCCGGGTGGCTAAGATGCTCCGGAACTGTCAAAAAGGGACAGGGTAAGAAAGAAAAGTGGCCGAAAAAAATTGGACCCGGTAAGATTGTAATTTAATTTTTAGGGTTTATATACCCTTGGTTAAAACAGCATTCAACCCAACATTATTGCTCAGGTACGAGGCGTATAAGTCTACCGGGGCCTTCTACCACAATATAAAGATAGCCGTCCCTACCCATTTGTGCGTCACGTACCCTGCCTATATCCTCCAATAGTGTTTCATGGCCAACAACCTCGTTGCCATTCATTTTTAAACGATGGAGGTATTCGAATTTAAGTGAGCTGACGAACAGATCATTTTTCCAATTTCCATAAAAATCGCCGGAGACAAATGTCATACCGCAAGGCGCAATGGAAGGGGTCCAGTAGTGCACGGGCTGTTCCATACCATCCAATTCGGTTAAATCCGTAAAAGTGGTTCCATCATAATTGATACCGTATGATATCACGGGCCATCCGTTGTTGTCCCCGGCTTCCAAAAGATTGATTTCATCACCGCCTCGGGGTCCATGTTCGCCTTCCCAAACCGCTCCGGTCTCTGGATGTATACTCATTCCCTGAGGGTTACGTGTGCCATAGGTGAAAATTGAATTGACCGCTCCGGGCGTATTATAAAAGGGGTTATCCGTAGGAATTCGACCATCATCATGGATCCGATGTATTTTCCCGATGGCATTATCCAATGCCTGCGGGTAGGTGTCCCTTCGTCCGCGGTCGCCCACGGAAACGTACAAGTATCCCTCAGTATCAAACACCAATCTGGAACCAAAGTGTGTGCCGCTATTTACATAGGGAAGTGCCGTAAAGATAATCTCCACTTGGCTCAGGCTGTTTCCATTGAGTACACCTCTTGCCACTGCAGTTGTCAATTCCGATGAATCACTGGGATTGGCCCTGGAATAGGATAGATAAACAAACGAATTGATTTCAAAATCAGGGTGTATGGTAACATCCAACAGCCCACCTTGCCCTTCGGAAACAATGGCTGGAAGATTGGTAACTTCTACCAATTGTCCCTCATTCTGCACCAAGAACAACCTTCCTCCACGCTCGGTCACCAAAATTTCACCATTGGGCAATTGTGCTATCCCCCAGGGAATACCGGGAATTTCATCCGTTAGGGTTTCCAATCGAAAAGTAAGGTCATCTGATGAAATCAATCCGGATAAATCAGGGTTTTCCTCCTCCAACATGGCTTGCGTTTTCCCGTCAATTTCGGAAAGGATATATTCAGTCAATTCCTGGATCTCCAGTTCACTAAAAGTAGCCCCGTATGCGGGCATACCATTGTTGGTATATCCATTGGTTATGGACTGCACCACTTCTTCGGAAGAACTGCCATAAGTCCATTCGCGTTCTACAAACGAACTCAGGTTCTGTCCATGGCAGCCCCCACAGTGATTTCGATAATTGAGCGCGGCCCTTGCCAGATCAAGAGTTTCATTGCCTGGATCAATTACTTCCTCTTCCTCGGGATCAATTACTTCTTCTTCGGGAGGCTCGGGATCCATAGAACTGTTACAGCTCAACAATAGGGACAAAAGCAACAACAATACCAATTTGGTTGTTGTTTTCAACCGTTTGTAGGTGTCCTTAAATTTGAAAGTTATCTCAGCAAACTGACTTGAGGTGGTCGGGGCCATAATTTTCCATATTAAATTGGTGAAGAGCTTTTATTGGCACGTGTTGCGCAAATTCATGTTCACCCCTAACATTACCACAGACACGTTATAACAGCAAAGTTACATAAAATGTAACGTTAATTATCAAAATAAAGTATTGGGTTGGGAAGTATACCACTGCTTTTTAAAGCACGCCTATGGAAGAAAAATTTATGATAACCCTAAAAAAAGGGAACTGTTTCCACAATTCCCCCATTATGATTGTTCGTTTTGATTTGTTGCTATGGCTGCTCCAAGGACTTTGCCTTGGCAAAAGCTTCCTCGGCTTGTGCTGTTTGTCCCATTGCTTTTAAAGCCGTTCCCAGGCCTTTCCAAAAACTGGCGTTTTTCGGAAAACTTTCCACAAAAGTGCCAAATATAAAAGCTGCTGGCTGATACTGTTGTTGATCCAATAGCATTTCCCCTACCTGACTGAATTCTTGTTCAAAATTGATGTGTTGGTATTTGGGATCGCGTATAATGCGCTTAGCATCCGTTTTGAGTTGCTCCAGCTTTCCTTCAGTAAAAAGCTGACTGAAATACGCCATGGGGTCCACCACATCTGTGGGGTCTATGGTTTCAATAAGCGCCAAAACCGGATCTTGGTTGGTACGATATTCCTCAAAGGTGGGTTCCGCATAAAAATTGGGCGTGGTGGCATCCGCATTCTCCCATTGGGGCTTATCCTGCCACCAGGCAAAGGACAAGTAGGTCTTTATCCCCGAATTGGGTAGCTGTACCAATTTGGCATCACCATAAAAGTTCTTGTTTTCTGAAGTGGGCTCCCCTACCAAGATGGCCTCCGTATAGGTCTCTACATCATTGGTCAGGTTTTGACAGGCCGAAAAGGTGTTACGGCCAATAATATAAAAGAAATTCCCCTCTTTGTTAAGCTTGGGCCTGGCCATAATGCCCTTAATAAAATGGATATTGTTATAGTTGTTGCCACCCCCGTTCAACCGAACATCGTAGATCAGTTTCTCCACACCCTGGGCATCGATAAAACTAAAAAGACGGGTATAAAAATCCCGTAAGGTCTCTTCCGGATGATCGAATACCGAGCTTTGGCGCCCATACAACGTCTTGGTCCCTTCCAACAACTCAAAATAAAAATAGTTGTCATTGAGATGTTTGAGATACAATGGCGTTTTCCCTGCGTTACGGGCACTAAGCCAGTTCTCGTTGGGTAGGGTATGCAGATAATCGCGGGACATATCTGCCAAGGGAATGGCAGAAAACTTATGGGTAAAGCGCTTGCCGTTTTTTTCCAAGCCCAGGCTTACCTCCTGCTGTAACGTCTTTGTAATGCCCTGGGCGTGCAATACGGCAGGAACGGTCAGGAAACGTAGGCCGTACCCCTTAAAATACTGATCGTTCTCCGCAGGGACCACGGGCCTGATTTTGGTCAAAGCTTCTTCAATAGGCAATCCATTGATTGCCAATACTTTGGCGCTCAAGGTTTCGGAATGGTTTTTATGTACCCCCTCGATGTAGATGCCATCCTTAAAATGATAAAGGTTCACCGGGAGTACGGCGTCCTTGGCCAAGGTGCTAAATGGAATTTGGGTATGACCGTATTCAAAGGCCGATACGATTCGGCTCAGCCCTACTTTAATCTCGTGTTCGGCAAGGGTTGGGATTTCGGCCCGAAGATCGGCAACTTGCTTGTCCCAAGCTTCCTGGTTGATTTTTTTGAACAAAAAAGGATATTCCCCATGCACCTGTTCCTGCAGATAATCCAGATCGGCCTGCCATTGCCCTGAAGTAAGCTTTTCCTGGGCTATGGTAGTGTTAGTTAAAATAATGGATACTACAATCAATAGTATTGATTGATAAATAATGGTTTTCATGATTTTGACTGATTTTAGTTATTGGAAAGCAAGAAACACACTTTGTTACACTTTTCAACCAACATTTTTTTGAACCATCTTGTTCCTTGGTTGAAATATCGCCTGAGGGTTTTGGATAAAAAAAACACCTGTAAGGATGTCGTGAAGATTTACAGGGATACCATAAAGGACAAATGGCAGGGCCTTCCATTCCATATCCATTTACCTTCCCTTAGGAATGATTTTATGCGCCACGTAGTATTGGCAGACGAAGACCTTACAAAACTATCAGTACTGTTTAAGCGATTTTACGTGGGCGAATATTTTTATACCATGGATGACCGCCTCTACTTCGTCATTAAACATTTTTAGCCCTTTAACATGGTTCACGCCTTTTTGTGGAGAAATGGAAATCACATCGTACTGCTTTTGCGCCTTGTCTATTGCCCTTACTTCTATTAAGTTTCCCATTCTGCTCACTCCTTTAACGTCAAGTATTTCCCCTTCTTCACCAATCGCCTTCACATCAAGTATCCTACCGTCATTAGCAATGGCTTTGACAGGATAAAAGTTGTCGTTTTTGGCTACAATCATTTTTATGGGTATGGTCTTCCCGTTCACCAGGGCCTTGACACTTAATAGGCTGGTGTCATAGGAGTCTTGTATGGCCTTTACATCATGATAGGTGCCATCTGCATCAATTGCCTTGATATCCAACAACTTGGCTTCGGGGAGAACGGCTTTAATGTGCCAATAAATCACATTTTCCCGTATTTGGTCCTGCGATTGTGCATTGGTAACGGAGAAAAATAAAAGAACTAAAAACCCAATATATGGTAAGGCTTTTGAGGTGTGTCCCACCGTTTTCATTTGTATCGTTTTACTTCAAATATAGAGTATAATCCTGGTTTTGAAAATGATAATAATCAGGGCCGATACCCGGACAGTATACAAAAAGAAATTCTGCCAATGCCTTATTTGATTTGGTTAGCAATACTTTTTTGAACTTTCAATTTATAAATCATATAAGTCATTCCGAAAAAGGTTCGTTTTATTGCGAAAGACGCATTATTTCTTCTTTTTCTTTTTTGAGGACTTTGCTCTTGGGTTGAAATCGAGCTCTAGATCTATCCAATGATCCAAATTATTTTTAGTTTTTAAGATCCGTTCATCCACAAGAACATACCCCTTGTATTCCCTTCCCTTCATTGCCATGGCCCTACAACCTTCCCTTGCAACTCATTCCTCGTGAACCATTGGGTCGATTCGGAAACAACATACGTTTATCTTTGCAGTAAGCCAGTAATCCAATATGCGGTCCAACGCCTTTTTTTTACTCTTTCTTATCCTGTCGGTTTGCTTGTATGGGCAGCACAATGAAACCACTGTGGATAGTCTTGAACGGATGCTCAAAAGATTTCCGGATTCGAGTAAGGAATGTGTGGATGCTTTGAATGATTTGGGCTATCGCTATTGGATCGTCAACTCCAATAAATCGATTTCAAATAGCGCTGAAGCGTTGTCATTGGCTGAGAAATTACAGTACAATGAAGGAATTGCCAAAGCAAAACGGGTTCTTGGAGTGGCCTATTGGACCTTGGGAAAACCCAAACTTGCCCTTGAAAACTTGACCGACTGTCAAAAGATCTATGAGGAAATCGGTGATTTGGAAGGTGCAGCCAATTGTTTGATGAACAGCGGTATGGTCTATGCCGATATTAGGGATTTCGACAATGCCCTGGAAATCTATGAACGCTCCATTGAAAAGTTTACCCGGTTGGATTTGAAGTCACGGATTGCCACCACCTTCAATAAAATAGGAGCGGTATTGATACAAAAAGATAAACTTGTTGAGGCCAGAGAGTATCTGACCAATGCGTTGAACATGCATTCCGATGATGATTTTTTATATGGTATGGCGGAAGCGCATAACCTTTTGGGCAGGCTGTTCCTACTTGAAAATGAGTTGGAACAGGCAGATTACCACTTGAAAAAAGCAATGGCCTTGGGAGAAAGCGTAAATGATGTTGATGGTGGTATCGGCAATCGCATACAATATGGAAAATTAAAGCGACTGAACAGGGAATATGTAGATGCCGAAAATCTTTTGCTGGAAGCTTTGGGAAAAGCCAAGGAGAAAAAACTACGCAGGTACATTTTGGGGGCTTATAAAGAACTCAAACTGCTAAAAAAGGAACAAGGCCTTTGGCAAGAATCACTTTTCTATTATGATGCCTTTATCAATTTAAGGGATTCGATTTATGATACGGATAAGTCCAAGCAGATAGCTGCACTGGAATTCAACAACGAGCTTGCCATTAAGGAAAGGGAAATTGCACTGCTTGAGGAAACCAAACACTCACGCACTTTAATGAATGTTTTTCTGTCCCTTTTATTGGTGTCCCTCGCCCTTACGGCATTACTCCTATTTCGGCAACAAAGGCAACGCGAAAAAAGGGAGACTGAACTTTTAAAGTCAAAAGGGGCATTGGCGAGAACAGAATTGGAAAACGCTACATTGAAGGAACGTAGGCTACAACAACAATTGGAGTTTAAAAACAAGGAACTTACCTCGTACACCCTAAATTTTGCACAAAAAAATGAACTACTGAACCAATTGCAGGAAAAGATTGCCGCTGCCAAAAAGGCTTCACCTGCAGTGCAACAAAAACTACTGGAGGAGCTTCATCGAGACATCAAAAATCATGTGCATATCGATAAGGATTGGGAAGATTTTAGACGGTTTTTCGAAGAAGTGCACACTAATTTTCTAAGCAACCTGAAACAAAGGCATCCCGATTTGAGTCCGAATGACCTCAAAATCTGTTCATTGACCCGGCTGAATTTGAATGTAAAGGAAACAGCCAGCATCATGGGCATCTCTCCCGAAAGTGCCAAAACGGCCCGGTATAGGCTTCGTAAAAAACTACATTTGACTCCCGAACAAGAACTTTTGGATTACTTTCTGGAGCTTGAAAAGAATGCGTAGGTCATTTTTCCAGGCTTTTGCGCCGTTTTTTTCTTAAAAGCTTCCCTTCCTTAAAATGCACACTTACAGCGATTTGAGATTCAATGTCTACCCAATGTACCCCTAATTTTAAGAGCACCGTCCGTATTGTCCACCAATAATTCCAGAGGTGTACGCTTTTGGTCTACACGGTTTGTTTCCCAATACGGGAACTTCAAAATAGTTTTGCCCCCTGAATTCAAAAACAAAACGTGATGAAAGAATTAATGGCGAACCTCCCTACGCCTTGGGAGTTGGTATTCAACCCGATTTCATACATCGTATTTGGCATCTACGGTGGCCTAATGCTGTGGGAAGCGCTCTTTCCTGCCAGGGAACTGCCTCAAATGAAATTTTGGAAATTAAAAGGACTTCTCGCATTCGCATTGTTCTTTTTTCTTTCCTCCTACCTTCCCATTATCTGGGACGGTTATTTGGCCAATTATCAGGTTTTTGACCTCACTGGCTTGGGTACCATTGGTGGTGCCATTACTGGAATTCTGGTTTATGAGCTTGGGGTGTATGTCTGGCATAGGGCAATGCACAAAAACGATAAGCTTTGGAAGATTTTCCACCAGATGCACCATAGTGCGGAACGCCTGGATAGCTACGGCGCCTTTTATTTCAGTCCTATGGACATGATCGGTTTTACCTTTTTGGGAAGTTTGTGTTTGGTGGTCATCACCGGATTTACGCCGGAAGCCACGACCCTGATCATATTGGGTACGACGTTTTTTTCCATTTTCCAACATAGCAATATCAAGACTCCGGTTTGGTTGGGGTATTTCATACAACGGCCAGAAGCACACGCCATACACCATGCAAAAGGCATCCATGCCTATAACTACTCGGATATTTCCTTGTTCGATATCCTATTTGGAACCTTTAAAAACCCAACAAAGTATGAACATGAGTCGGGCTTCTATCATGGTGCATCAGATAAAGTATGGGATATGCTAACCTTTAAGGATATTACTAAAAAAGAGTAAGGACTATGGAACCAAGGAAACGGATGGGCTGGAGAATTCCGACAATGGTTTTCCTTTTCACCGCCCTAGTGATTACATCTTGTGACAAAGATGAGGAAATTGAGATCCCAATACCTACAGATCCAAACGAAGGGGTGATTTTCCTCCCGGTGGTTGTCCATGTCATCCACGAGGGGGAAAACATCGGGGAAGGTCCCAACCTTTCGGAAGAACGCATTAAAAGACAAATTGAAATCCTTAATGAGGATTTCAGAAGAAAAAAAGGTACGAGGGGATTTAACGACCACCCATCGGGAGGAGATACCAATATTGAATTTGTCCTTGCCAAACAGGCGCCAAATGGAGCGCTTACCAATGGGATCAATCGAATTGATACCACTAAGGTGCAAGTTCCCGTATTGGGATACAACCAGAACCATTTTGCACAATATGCCTATTGGGACCCCAGTCAATATATCAACATTTGGACTACCCCTTTACCACAATCAACGGAATGTCTGGTGTTGGGTAATTCAACACTACCAAAGACCGATCTTCCGGGCATACCACCTTCATCCTGGCCAGGGCCAAATGATGCAGAAGGTATTTTGGTCAATTGGATACACTTTGGCGCGTCCAATATCGATTGCCATGCCAGATATGGTAGGACCCTGACCCATGAAATGGGCCACTATCTGGGTTTACTGCATCCTTGGGGGCATAAGGATTGTGTCCTCAACGATTATTGCGAGGATACCCCTGCAGTGGACCGCGAAGTCTATGGCAGCAACCCATTTATGGGCTGCGCGGGCGAAATGGTAATGATTGGCAACTATATGAACTGGTCACATGATGAGGTGATGAACATCTTTACAAAAGACCAAATCGCCAGAATGCATTACGTATTGGAAAACCAGGAAGGTAGAAAAGCACTCAGAAACAGCCCTGCACTTAACTCAAATTGATATATGGTGAAAAAAAATAAAAAGCTTCCATGTTTCCGATGCTACTTGAAAAGAAAAGCTAGGGTTTTCACAAGCTCCGCCACTATTTTATAAAAGCGGGTATAATCCGCTCTGCGATAAGTTGTAGCGTACGGTTATCGTTTTTATGGGCAGTAACCACAACCATCAGATCAAGTTCCTCGATCAGAATGATGTACTGCCCGCCACCACCTTGGGCGGATGTACTGAAATAACTTTTATCACCGTATTTTACATCCGCACTCCACCAGTAATACCCATACCCTTGATTGGAGACATCCTTGCCACCACCAAAGACGTTATCATCGCCAGTAAAGAGGACCCTACTCCTTGCTTTGGTCATAAACGCTTCCGGAACCAATTGTTCGCCGTTCCATTTCCCTTTATTCATGGCCAAAAGGCCCCACTTGATCATATTGCGTGAGGTCATGCTTGAACCACTTCCCGCACTGGGTAGCCCACTAACTTTAATCTTTGTGGGTTACCCTATTTGTATTAAATTTCATTTAAATTCAAGGACTGCAAATGGACTTATCTACTAAAATTTTCACTGAGCTATTCCTGTCCGCATTTTGTTGGATCGCTATACTGATCATACCGCACATAGGGCATGGGCAAACGAAATCCTCCCCTTTTCAGTCCTTCAAATTTGAACTCGGGGAGCGTTTTCCCGCGGTCAATGAAAAACTTCTTCGCGATGAAATTTCGGAGATAGTTGCCATTCAGCAGCAAATGGAGAAAACCAATTCGTGGGCCATACGATATTGGAGCGGCTCTTATCCCGCTTACCGCTGGCATCAATTGCTCATGCAGGTCAGCCAAAACCATAAGGGCCATAAAAATGGAGGTCGGGTAGCCATCATGCATCTTTCGATCTATGATGCCATGGTAGAAGTTTGGAAGCACAAAAAGGGCCATTTCCGGAAACCGGCTTACCAGTATGACCCAAGGGTAAAAGAGCTTGGGCAGGAACCAGACTTTTCCACTTTTATTTGCGAATGGAGTGCAGCTGCCGGGGCCGCACATCGGGTCATTGGATATTACTTTCCGGAGCAAAAGCAATTGCTCGATAGGGAACTTTCAGCCTTCAAATCTGCCCGTCTGGCCACAGGGCTACAATTTCCTTCCGATATTGAAAAGGGACTGGAAATCGGAAGAAAAATAGCGGATCAATACATTGCCTACGCCAAGGGGGATCGAACGGACCTTCGCTGGGAAGGGCGTGTACCCAAAGTGGATAGCCTCTGGACCGGGAATCCCGGCCCCTGGGACCCCATGAAAAGGCAATGGAAGCCCCTTACCCTACTCCGCCCCGATCAGTTTAGGCCAGGTCCTCCTCCTACGGACTGGTCTGTGGACATGGAAGAGCTCAGGCGATTCAATGCCGCACATCAAACCAGTGAAATCGCCTGGAAGTGGAAAAACGAACCGATCTGGGACCGACTGATCGAACGTAAGATTCTGGAATATAACCTGGATCCCCTGGAAGCCGCCTTTGCGAATGCGGTTTTTCACACCGCACGCTTCGATGGTATTATTGCCGCCTGGGATGGGAAATACCATTACTGGGGCATCCGACCTTTTCAGTACGATCCCTCTTTCCAACCCATTTTGATCGACACCCCCAATTTTCCGGGTTATCCCGCTGGGCATACTACCGTCGCTGGATCCATTGCCAAAGTGCTGGCCTTCCTGTTTCCCAGGGATGAACCATTATTTTACGAGCTTGCGAAGGAGTGTTCGGAATCCCGCTTTGAAGGAGGGGTGCATTTCCGTACCGATAATGAAGTGGGCTTGGAAGTAGGCTATCAAGTCGGGCAACAGGTCATTGACGCATTCACGAAATAAAGAAGTTAAGATAAATTGGAAGGGGTTGATTGTGCACTTGCCAATCGTTTATTTGAATTTTAAAATTGAATAGCTTTAGTTTTCATCAATCAATTTTGGGAACTTTTCTATAGTTGAATCCATATTCCTCTTGAAGCCTATGATTCATGTAATCATCTGGGGGATGAACTGATACCTTTACATTATCATTTTTGGATTTGAGCCATTTTACAAAGTCAATGAACTCGGGCCCATAGGCCACCGTTCTGAATCTTATCGATTCTATTTTCCCCATAAAGTGGAATTTGATCTTATTTATTGTGGGCCTCTTATGGACCGATATGAATTCCAGTGCCACAATGTCCTCATATTGAATCCTTGCTTTAGTATTTTTAAAGATGTGATTGACAACCATGAATTGCTCTTTGAATTCAACATCGATTACCCTGTCCCGAGTGCGAATAACAAACCAAAGTGAAATGAGAGTAGTCACCATTACTACACTTATTTGAGCAGCTATATTTTCAGTTGCAGTTGCCCCAATAAAACCAAAACCAATTATCATTACAACTGATATCACCGAATCTGTAATGTAAAATCTCGAAGAAGAACGGTATTTGCGCATTGGAGGAATCGTTTATTTGAGCCTTTCTTTTAACATTTTCAAGGCAATAGGAGTTTGTCCCCTGTCATAGTTTACAAGTGCTATGGAATAAGTCTGAGTATTGGTAACCAATTCCAGTTGTCCCCCGCCCCTTTTCCAGTGACCGACGCCATGTCCAATTATCAAATCAAGCACGGCTGTTAATATTCCAGTAATCCATGGTATTCTACCCTTTATAAACCTAACACTTTTTAATTGGGCATATTCGGTTTCATCAATTAATACCGCACCTGATTTTCTTACCTTAAATATGTGTTCGTAGAACACTATTTCAATCCTGGGGGAAGCTTGTAAAATAAGGATTTCCCGATCCATCGTTTATTTCAACTTTTTCAAATCCGTACAACCCTTAATGGCTATTCCTGCACTGGCGAATGAGCCCGCAATACCAATGATGATCTGATTGGAAAAAATTAAAAAAATCCCAGCAATAAAACCGCAGACTCTTATGATCAAACCAGTCTTTGGGGCATTCTGTTGTTTTTTATCCATACATCTTTATTAAATCCTTTAGTTGGACTTTGGTAACCCATTTCAAAAGATATCAAGTCGTTTGTATGTGATGTACTTCCGCTTTTAGTTGCGCCGTGTCCAGTAGCAACCATGTTGCAGTTATATTCCGTAGATTCCCACCATGGTACCCCATAATCGCCCCGGGATTGATCAACAAGGTATTTCCTACCATTTCATCGTTTACCATGGTATGGTTATGTCCATAGCACACAATATCGAACCCACCATTATTGGCAATTGACCTCGCTTTGTCCGGATAGTGGTTCATGGCCAGGGTCCGCCCACCAAGGGTACTTTTAAAATATTCCCCATGAATATGAATATTGGAATACTTCTTGGCATTGCCTATGATTGCCGCAACATCCCCATCATTATTGCCCAAGACCATATGAATGGGTTTGGTATACGCCTTACCCAGTAAATGAATGATAAACGGGGAACAAAGGTCACCACAACAGAGCATGGCTTCCGTAGCCTGTAGCTGGGGCATGGCCAAGGCTTTTTGCAGGTTCCAGATGTTGTCGTGGATATCGGAAATTACAGCGAGTTTCATATAGGTATTGTTTTCTTGAACTGGTTAAGGGGCGTTTTTATTGGTTTCGTACAATTCAATCGCCTGTAGATAACGTATTGCCCCATCCATGGTCATTTCATTGATAAAACCATCCAACTTGGGATGATTGGTTTTTATCCAATCGACCAAGGAATCCCTTTCCTTTTCCCAAATGTTCCAATCAGCCCCCGCGCATTCCCCGGACTCAATTCTTGAAATCTTACCGGAATTAAAAGTGATTGTAAATCGACACGTCAGCGGGTTGTTTTTTAAAAACGCATAACGTAAGGACTTTGAGGCCACGGTGGCCATAATATGGTCACTTTTTTCCTCTAATTCAACTATGGTATAGGAGGTTTTAAATATGGAATCCCATTTAAAAAACGTATAAAAACTTTCATGGGTGTATGGGGTGACATACGCTCCAGCAGTAACGGTAAGGGTATCATCGATCAATGTCCTAATTTCGGTATAATTCCCCGAATCAAATGCCTTGTAATAGGCGGTGACGGTCTCTTTGTGGGTCAGTTTTTGATGGTGGCACCCCGTTAGGAAGCACAAAAGAAACAGTATAAGAAAGGTATTTTTCATTGATTGTGTATTTGAACTTTATAGGTGTTCCACAAAATTCATCCGTTTGCCCAAAACCCTTACCACATATATTTCATTCTCAGCATCGAACATATAAAAAATAACGTGCGCCTTAAAACTGTAAAATTTTAAGGCATTGGAAATGGAGGAAGCATCTTTGGCCAGTTCCGGCCTTTGGGAAAGTTCGATCAGAAAATTCTCCAGTTCCAACAAGTAACTGGTTGCCTGGGGTCGACCAAAGTATTTGATGCCATATTTATAAATGCCTACTACATCATATTGGGCCCTGGTGGATAAATTATAATTTGCCATTATCCACTTGTTCAATGATATCACTGATCTTCAATGAACTTTTCCCGCTTTGTAATCCTTCGTCTATCGCATTTTTGAGTTCGACCAGCTTCATATGTTGCTGTTGGTCCTTTCTGACCAAATCACGGATATACTCACTGTCATTGGTGAAGTCACCATTTTGAACCCTCAGTTTTATCCAATTGTCCTGTTGATTTGTAAAAGTGATTGATTTTCGAACCGTTTCCATACCATACAATTTGGTGCAATATAGCGCATTTTCGCACCAAAGCCAACCCTGAGCTTACTAGTGCTTGTTATTTATCTTAATAGTATTTATCAATTCCCCCAAACCCCTTGATCTGCTTGTTCTCTTTTATTTTTTCCATAAAGTTGTTCAAGCGTTTCGCAAATTCATCGCCTCTTTTCCTTGCACTATCAATATAGGCAATTCTAATTCGTTTGTAGGGCGCTGAGAAATTTTGATAATGCTCCCACACCGTTTTATCCTGTTTTAACTGCGCAATGATATCTTCCGGAAAAACGAATTCTTGTTCAATTATTTCCGCTACTTCCTTTGTAATTGAACTGTGGATCAAGTTGTTTTTAAAGAGCCATTTCAAGCGTTCTATGTTGGGTTGTGAAAAAGACGATTGTTTCCTTCTCCTACAAAACCGTTGAATGGTGGTCTCTTCGTTCAGTGATTTAACGGTACTATCAATCCATCCAAAACAGAGCGCTTCTTCAACGGCGTCATTGTACACTATGCGTTGCTTCCCGGTCTTCTTTAAGGGGTATTCCAACCAAATTTCATCCGCAGTCCCAAAGTTTTCCTCGAGCCACTTTCGCCATTCCCTTCTATCCGCAAAATATTTGGTCACTATGGGGTTCATTTTCATAACGTTCGTCCTGATCTAAGGCGCGGAAAAGCATAGGCAACCGTGGCTATTCCTGATGATCCGGTTCATAATCCAAAGGTAGGGCATGAGCGAATTTTTCATAGGACCAGTATTCTTCATAAAGTACGTTCAACGGGTCTGCCAAAATACCTTCATTGTAGATCAAAATTTTATCGGCCAGTGGAATGATGTTTGAAGTTTGCGGTAGTGCCTTTCGCGGCTTGCTAAAGGGGTTTCTTAAAATATAGCCCTCTTCTTCCTTTTCGTGGAGATAGGTAATTCTCAAATTATCATCAAATTTTAGATAGGTTTTGGCATCCACTACCTGAACAATATCCGATGAAGCCAAATCCGACTTGTACAGGTAATCCACATATTTTGGGAGTCTTGCCTTGTTTAAAGTAAGTACGGCAGAATCCAGTGCGTTTTTTGGGGGACCTATTTTTTTTGAAATGTTTACCCTGACATTGGATGACGCCACTATCTTTCGTGCTTTTGACAATTCTTCCTCAGTTGGTCTTTTTGTATTCTTCTTTCTTGCGAACTGATGGATCACAAATCCTTCTTCCTGGGCCGTATGGTTCAGCACACTTCTGTAAAAATGTAATTGGGAACCTTTATACGCCTGCAATCTATTTTTTTTCCATTTCCTATATTTGTTTTTTCGACCAGTTGATTCCTTGAAATAGGCATACCCAGCATATCTTGTAAGCTTGTTTTCTATTGAAAAATGTTCCAAATCATAACGTATTTCATAACCCAGGGCTTCATTTTTGATTCGTAGGGTCTCCATGGCCTGTGCAGTAAGGCTATTATTTTCTGCATCAAATTCAAAAAACAATGCATTGGGGTTAAGGATGGTACAGGATGTTGAAAATTCACTGGTCCCCAGAAACTCCTTTACAAAGACAGAAAAGTTATAGTTCCATTCCCCATCATTTTGTTTCCCCACCACAACCACTTCATCCAAAGCCAACTTTTCCTCGGAAAGTGGGAAAAAAAGGGGATCGGTGTACGTTGAGGTGTCCAAATCATATTTTACGGTTTTAAAGCCAATATGGGAAATGACCAATTCATAAACGCCATCGGGCATACGAAGCTTGAACTCCCCATCGCTGTTTGTAATGGTTCCCACAGTGGTGTTATTGAGAAATACCGTGACATTGGGTATTGGTTTTTGGTCAAAATAGACCTTTCCTTCCACGGCTATTTGAGCAGATAGGTCAACAAGGGCAACGTATAAAAAAAGGATACTGATAAATGATGTACGCATGGAATCGGACTGTTCATTCAGATGCTACAAGGGATCGAAACCCTCCATACACCATTCTACTGCCATCAAATATTAGCTTTTTAGGGTCGGTCAATGGGGCAACCAAGGCCGTCATTCTAGGGTCCAGGGGAACTTTTTTGTTGGCCAGGTCACGTACCGCTTTGGAAGGAAACACCACCCAACCAAATACAATTTCCTCGTCTTCTTTTGCCGCTACGCTTTCGATAAAGGACTTGGTACCTTCCAAAAACAAATCGTCGCCAACAAATTCGAAGTATGCCAACGCCCCGTATTCTTTCCAAATCTCAGCTACTTTTTCGGCCACCTTTTGGTATTCTTCCAAATACATCTGGGGAACTGGAAGGACAAAACCGTCTATATAGTTTTTCATATTGTTATCTTTTGGGTTTACGGCAGGCAGGAATCCAGCCGTGAATTATTTCTAATTTGAAGTTAACGAATTGCAGCTACTTGCCCGCAATATTGTCTTGATTTATAGTCCTGGTATCGTTTTTAAATTACCCAGGAAATGTATTTTTAAAAGGTTGACACAAGTGAGCAAGAATCGGGTTTTTAGCGGCTTGCCTATCTCCTACTTTTGGCTGTAAATTTAAAAGACATGAATACACAACAGCAATTAAATTACAATCGAGTGGCCGCGGCCATCCGCCATATACGGAAAAACTTTAAGGAACAGCCTTCGTTGAATGCTATTGCCGAAAGTGTCCATTTGAGTCCCTACCATTTTCAACGCTTGTTCAGTGAATGGGCGGGCGTGAGTCCAAAAAAGTTCATGCAGCATATCAGCGTAGCGTATGCCAAGCAATTGCTAAAGGAACAGCAGGCGACTTTGTTTGATGCGGCACATGAAACGGGACTGTCGGGCACGGGCAGGTTGCATGACCTTTTTATCAACATTGAGGGCATGACCCCTGGGGAGTACAAAAATGCAGGGGAAAACCTTTCCATCAATTTTAGTTTTGCCGAAAGTCCGTTCGGCAATCTTATTGTTGCCTCTACACCAAAAGGGATATGCCATATGGCATTTATCAACGATGAGGAAAAAGCCATGCAGGAACTCAAAACACGTTTCGCCAATGCCACCTATCGGCAGGTGGTCGATACCTTACAGCAAGATGCACTGTTTATCTTTCAGAACGATTGGAGCAAACTCAACCAGATCAAGCTTCACTTGAATGCCACCCCTTTTCAATTAAAGGTTTGGGAAGCCCTTTTGAAAATACCGCAAGGACAGTTGACCACCTATGGGGCCATTGCCAAAACTATTAATGCGCCCAAGGCTTCAAGGGCAGTGGGCACCGCCATAGGCAACAATCCAGTGGCTTACTTGATTCCCTGTCATCGCGTGATCAAGGCATCCGGGACCATTGGGGGCTATGCCTGGGGCAGTACCCGAAAAACGGCCATGATCGGTTGGGAGGCCGTCCGATAAATCAAGGTCATCCATTAGTTAGCTAAATCTTAAAACTGAAGGGCGTAATTCAGGGATTTGCCTAAAAGGCCCGAATACGACCCCTTACCCGCAAAATACAAATAACATGAAAGCTGAAACTGTTGAAAACAACATCCTGGCCCTTGACTGGAATGCCATTACGGAAGCATTGCACACCAAGGGTTATGCCCTGGTGCCCAATGTGCTGACCGAAGCGCAATGTAACGACATAACCAAGCACTACGATCAGGATGATCTGTTTCGAAAAAAGGTGGTCATGGAACGCCACCGCTTTGGAAAGGGGGAATACAAATATTTTACCTATCCGCTCCCCCCTATCATCCAGCAACTGCGGGAAGCACTGTATACGCCACTGACCAAAATCGCCAATGCATGGATGCAAGCCTTGAAAATTGATGTCCGGTACCCGGAAGTACATGAAAGGTTGCGGCAACAATGCCATGAAAATGGGCAAAAAGAGGCTACGCCCCTATTGCTGAAATATGGTCCAGGAGGATTCAACACCTTGCACCAGGATCTTTATGGCGATCATTATTTTCCCATTCAGGCGGTTTTCAACCTGACGGCGCCCGAAATTGATTTCACCGGGGGCGAATTTGTATTGACACAACAGGTACCCAGGGCACAGTCCAAGGCCATAGTGCTCCATCCCAAAAAAGGTGATATGGTGGTCTTCGCTACCAATTTTAGACCTATCCTCGGAAAAAGGGGCTATTACCGGGCCAATATGCGGCATGGTGTGAGTGAACTGAAAAGTGGGGAAAGGTATACCCTGGGAATTATATTCCACGATGCCAAAAGCTGATGTGGTCCCATACCCATCTATCCCCACAAGCGCTTCGCCAAAAAATAAAGGAGGGCAGCCTGACCCTTGGCGGAAACAAAAAACTGAAGATTTATGGCCGACTGCACTGTGGTTCGGGAAAACGAATGAAAAAGCAGAACCGGGTATTCTTTAAGGATGAAACGGAAGCCCAAAATTTAGGGTACCGCCCTTGTGGACATTGTATGCGGCAGGCATATTTAAAGTGGGTTCGACATAATTTTTTGTCAACCAAAATCCGTCAAATTGAGTGATTTTTTGTAATGAAATGAAGAAAAATTGTATCGAAATTAGGATTTTGCAAGAAAATTACTCGTTTTTCGATACATTTTTGCTATCGCAAAAACACTCAAAATGACGTAATTTTCTTAGGTTGAACCCACATCACTTACGTTGGAAAGCGGAACAGCATAAAAATATACTGGACTTGCCCATGGTTCATCGTCCATATTGAATTGCATTTATACCATGTTAGCAAAAGTGTTATTTTATTTCCAATGAGTATTTATTGAACATATTTCCTAATTCATCTTCTGTTTGAGAGAATATGTAATTTTCAATACATAACATGTTTACAGTTGGGGAACAGTCATCTCTAAAATATTTAATATCACTAATTAACAATGAATCATACATGATTGGCTCCAAATCCAATTCGCCTTCCTGAGATACGACTGATAACTGATATAAAACAGTTTCTTTATCATTTTCAGCCAAAACTTCGGTATTTTGACCTTGTTGAAAAAATACTAAATTGATGTCAGCTCCTAATCTGTTGATTATTGAATAGGAGGTGGAAGTATATGTGCCACAATCATCACAGTTTTTATCACAAGAGCCTAAGAAAACCGTGCACAAAAATAGGAGTGATTTTTTCATTACTATCGACTTAGATTACTATATTGAACAAATAAATCATTGATTTCAGTGCTTGTAGAATTACTTGAATTGAAATAGTAAGCTTAAGGGATATCCTTTGTCATTGGAATCCCTATTTGATAGCCCAAATGAATGCATATCTCCGTTCGATTGCACCTTCCAAAACCATTAAATGAACCTCGGTACCCCTCTACCACCCTGCTGGCCAAAACTTTAAGTTCATCTCTCCAAAACTTTAAGTTCATCTCTCCAAGACTTTAAGTTCATCTCTCCAAAACATTAAGTTCATCTTTCCGAGACTTTAAGTTAAACTTTTTGGGACGGGGTGCTTATCGTGTTGAAAACTTGGCTTTTTAGGGGAGTACCATCCCCTGTGTAGCGCTACGACCGAACATCCAAAAGGAGTTTATTCCACCGTTAGGCTATGGTGAAAGGTCCCTATCCGTATGGTACCCTCATTGGTATAGGCCCGGCGGACTTCCAGGGTATACTGCCCTTTGTCCAAACTGGGGGGAACCATAAACATTAAACGGCCATCCGTAAGTATGGATACGGTTTCCACCTTGGTGGCTTCTCCACTTTCCGTAGCAATAAAATAAATGCCTTCCGAATCATTGGAGGAATCATACTTAAGTTCCTCCCCGTTTATTTCGCCAATACTTTCTGGGGTCAATACACTGTCTATGGTTTCACTGCCGTGATCTTCATACTGGATCGGTCTTGGTGCCCGTAACGGAACGGTAACCCGTTCTCCACTGGCTTCGCGCATTTTCTTTTTTAACACTACGCCCTCGCTAATACTGGCCCTAAAGTAATGCCGGGAGGCATCAAAGGCATCTGTGGCATTGCTAAAAACGCCCTTTAGGCCAGGTCTGTAATTGGCCAGCCGCATATTTACGGTATAGCCATCGGCCAAAGCATCCGATACCTCTTGGGTCAACAGGTTTAGGGTAGCCTGCATGTCCTCCCAACTGATACCGGTGCCCCGCTTGTCCATACGGTTTAAGAGATCTTCTTCGTTAAGGGAACCTCTAGGTTGTACTTTTCCAACTTTCTGATCTTGGTCCGGACCTACGTGAAGGTCCTGCAAATAATAGGGAATGTCCATATACTATGTTTTACGAATTAGATTAGGTTCCTAATGTTATATGTTGCCTTATGGATGGCGCTTCAAACTATGCTCAGTTGACAACCATCAAACAGCAATATCGGCAGGCCGTAAACTTGCGCCATAGTTTGTACGTATATTCTTTACTTGTTAGAAAGAATATTTCTAATCTCTATAATCCAAGGATGGGTAAAAAATGTGGTTTATCAATCGGGTGTATATGGAGATAAGTGGGAAGGTCCAGAATGCAAAACCATGTCCCAAATGACCTGTGGAATTGACACATTCCCAACGTCCAAATCCCATCTTAACCCTGTATCTTTATAGGAACCGTTGGAACAATAAAACCATAGCAAATGAAAGTCAATCCTTATCTCAATTTTGACGGCAATGCCGAAGAGGCATTCCTTTTTTACCAGTCCGTTTTTGGTGGGGAATTCACCGCCCATATGAAAATGACCGATGCTCCCGATAGTGAAAAGCTATCGGAAGAGGAGAAAAACCGTATCATGCACATTTCACTGCCCATAGGTAGTGATACCATTCTGATGGCCTCGGACACCCCAGCTTCCTCGGGACACCAATGGAATGCCGGAAACAACAATCACATCTCCCTACATCCCACTTCACGGGAAGAAGCGGATCGATTGTTCAACGGACTGTCGGCAGGAGGTGCCATAGAAATGCCCATGGAAGACCAGTTTTGGGGCGACTATTTTGGCGCATTTACCGATAAATTCGGCGTAATGTGGATGGTCAATTATAATCCGAAGTATTGATTGTGGATGATTCGCCCATTTTATATGACATTCCAACGTTGTAGTTCAATTAGGTTCCCTTCCGGGTCTCTGGCATAGACAAAGGTGATTTCCCCTACCCCATTAACTTTCCGCTTGGTGATCTCCCCGGAGGCCGTTCCTCCATTTTCCTCTAAAATCCTGAGAACCGCATCCACATTTTCAACCTCAAAGGCAATATGGCCAAAGCCCCTTTTGTTTGGCGGTACCGGATGTTGACTTTCCATATGCCCGTATTCATAGATCTCAAGCGTGGGTCCTTTGTCGCCATACCCTGGAAGTAACAGGTGGGCTCCTTCCAATTTGGCATTTTTTAAACCGGTCCCTTTTTCAAGCCATTCCCCCGACTGCTGCCTGATGGGAGGTACAACCTTGCAATTAAAGGTCCTTACGTAAAAATCGACAAGCAATTTCCAATTGGTACTGACGATGTTGGTATGGGCAAACCTCACTTCCATAAACTTGGTTTTATGCTTCTTTGAACGTTAAGGGTAGCTGATAGCCATGGTGAAACTTTTAATACCCTGCTTTTGACGGATTTCCCTATACACAAACCCTTATTTCGCCCGTACAATATATTGATACGGGAGTAAATCGACATTGATATCAAAAGAAGTATATCCTGCTGTTTTTAACTCGTGCACAACCTTATCTATCGCAATTTTGTGATCGACGGGAGGTCCTACCGGTGCTTCAACCTTAAAGAAATCAATGATGATCAGTTCACCATCGGCCGTGGTCCCTTGCTTTACTTTGGTAAAATATGCTTCTCTATTTTCGATATGATGGTACGTATTCACGATCAATACCTTATCGGCCTCTTGTTCCTTCAGGCCAGGGGAATCGTAGGGGATTTTTCGGGTTTCAATATTCTTTAGGTTATTTTCGGTTATCCTTTTCTCGATGAATTCCTGAAACGCATCATCCACATCGGCAGCAATGACGTTTGCGCCCTTTTCTGCCAACTTCACGGAGAAATAACCGGAACCCGCCCCAATATCAACAATGGTCTGGTCTCGTATATCCCCAAGGTACTCCAAAACTTTTTGCGGTTGCTGGTAGGTATCCCTTTCCGGGGACTCGAACCTTTTAATTAAGTCCTGAGCGGAGGATTGGTGCATAAACTCATTTGCCGATCCGTGTTTTGAGTGCCCATCGGCCTGGTGTTCATGGCCCTCTTTCTGTGTTGAACCCTTATCCAATCCGACCTGATCGCTTTTACAGCCCGTGCATAGTAGAATGACCAGTGTTATCGCAATACGTTTTAGTTCCATAGTTTTTTGTTATAGGGTTCCTCTTTTGTTCGGACGTTTACTATAGGTTTAAGTCAAAACAAAAATAGTATGGAATGTGGAATTTCAATAATCCATTAGGGACGATTCCATAGCTTTATTGGGGCCTTTTTTCTGAAACGTTCGTGGATACCATTAACTACCCATCCCTTTAGCGATCAAGCCATGCCTTTGCTTCCCTCCTATCTGAGGTTGAGGGCTTTTTGTCATCATCCGAAATTTGAAAAACCTCGTTGTAGTACGTCTTGATTAAATCAGGGTTCAGTCCTTTGTCAATGGCTTCTTTCCGTATGTCACGTATGCGTTTTCTTTGATTCACTTTTTGATAGGTAAAAATCAAGTGTCGGTCATTTTCAATGGGATCAATGGCGAGAATGGAAGATTCATCAACCTCAATTCTCAAAGGTTTATATTCAACTCCCGTGGGGTCTGCACTACCAAGATAATTTCGAATTGAGTTTCCTATTTCCAAAACCTCACCATAACTGTCCAGATTTAAATCTGTGGGGGATGGCAATAATTTAAAGATATCGGAATTTGTAATTCCAATACCTGCAATTTCAAATTCCGCATCGGCATATCCCAATTGGGTGGCAGCGGAAACCGCGCCCCAGTTGATATCGACACCAAATTGCGTATTCTTGACCATTATTTTTATACGAAGACCGTACCCCCACCATGTTCCCTTGATAATGTTTTTAGGGTCGGTATCCTTGCTTCTTGCTAGCCTGTATATTATGGAATCATGGATAAATACCGTAGTGTTATGGTTGTTTTCGATACCCCCAATTGCGGCAATCTCCAACTTGGAGGAAGTGGACAGGTTAAATTTATATTCTTGTCCAAATTCATTTCTTCCCTTATCAGCGTTTTTAAACGGGACCGGTTTTAAGGGTGTGGAAAGAAAGTTGTCCAGTGTTGCAAATTCCCCTTTCTCATTTAATGAAGGATTTACAGGAATATTGATTAATGCCATTTTTAAGATAGTTTATTCAAGGATTATTTTCTTTGCTTTGGAAATAGTACTGCTTATCGGTTTTTCCTCTAAACCGGTAATGCCACATCTGCCGTAGAGATATTGGATAGCGTCTTCATTGTAGGGTTCCGATCGCCTTCTGGACAACTTTATGGCATCCCTTAAGGACATTGCTTCAATGATCCGTCTGGCAGCAAAGTAATACGATGGGGCATTTTCCGTTCCGTCCTCTTTAATGGAATCCGATGTCAAAACCCCAATAGCGGACAGTTCCAAATTGGTTAAGCTTTTGGAATACAATTCCTTAAGCTTGTTCACAAGCTTTTGAAACTGTTTAATGGATTGTTGGTTGAATCTTCCAACCTTGGGCAAGGTATCATGGAATTCTCCCGAGGGCAATGCATATATTTTATAGGAATAATTGGCTTCCGCCAAGCCCATTTCCACAGCAGCGGCAATCATACCAAATCCTAAATTGATGGCACTTTTTATCTGGGTCACCTTAAGGTCTATTTGGATCCCCAGGCCAAAACGTTCGGCAATTATCGAAGTATCAGTTCCCTTTGTAAACCGATGCCGATCGGAAAAGGCACCGGCAAAATAACGGAATTCCAAATCATCGTACTCCCCATCCCCCTTAAAATAAGGCGCTACACTTATTGAGGAGGAAACATTTCGGTTAACCTGTTTTTGATACACCCTAAACTCCGAAAGCGTAATGTCGGGGTCGGAAAGATTGACACTTTCACTCTTTAGTTCGTTCACCCTGGTCCTGAGCGCAGTATCCAGCAATTGGACATTTACTTCTTCCAGTGATTGCCATTTTGTTGCCATATAGTTCGTAAAAATTAAATTATTGCAATACCTATTTGAGTATGGTTTATGGAATAAGCACGCCATTGGCGTTTATGGTACCTTCCAGTTCCCAGTTATTTGCCGCTATTAAATCTTTGAAACACTGCGTCCTATAAACGGTTTTTGCCAATACCCTTCGCTTTGGATTGGAATGATATTGGAATGACAATAACCAATCGTGTCTTGCATTGACGTAGTTGGTGATCCATTTTTTTTCATCCCCTCCTTCTACCGGAGGTACTTCCGCAAATTTTTGCCTCAATTTTCCCAAGATCCGTCCAGAATGTATAAAGCTGTCATAAATGACCAGTAAGCTCAACGGAAGTGTAAAACCATGTCCCGTAAACCACGCATGGGCGGGTTTGTAATAATAGCGATCAAAAAAGACATCTTGGGCATTTTTCATTACCACGTCCTCCAAAGCGGCCCGTTTAAGTAGCTTGATAAATTCCTTGTTCTTTCTTAAAGATGGCCTCTGGCCAATTCTATTCACGTAGTTTTGGAAAGAATTTGAAAACTTTCCATCCATTTCCATGTATACCTCAATAAGGCGCTTTAAGTTCCCAAATTCGGTGGTTTGGCTTCTACCATAGGTGATTTGATAAATGTTACGTCCCGTGTTTTTATCCATCGGTCCGTCCTGGTAAACGGAAATCAAATGATATTTTCCTTGGGCCACCCCAGTCTCAAAAACATTTAAAACCTGTATTATCTTATTTTTCTTATCCACTTCCAGACTATACAATTATTGCCCCATCCCAGGTAATTTGGCCACCAATACTGGGCGGGTACAATGAAATTTGAAAATAATCACTGCCACCGCTTTAGGAATCCATCGTTTCCTTCCCCCCAGAAAGATACCTCAGAATCAAGGTATCGGTCAACCAACCTACCACGTTTTTATTTTTATCAATAATAAACACATCCTTCACACTGGAGTCTTTGGTCAGTGCCAATCGAATTTTCTCCAATATCACCGCTTCATCAAATGTTAAAAAGCTGCTGGCCAATTTTTGGTATTTTGCATTGGAGATAAACGCTTTGAAATCATAGTTGGCTGCAGGAACCGTATTTCCCAATTCATTCAGTGCGTCCAGAAAGGTAGCTTTATGGATCACATATTTAATTTTGTCATTATCAAGGATCGGAAGCCTTGATTTTTTTACCTCCGAAAGGAAGTCTATGATTTCCTGTACTTTTTTCCCTTGTACTTCCGTTAAATCTTTGTAGACCATGGTCTGTTTGGAAATCATGATCTGGGTGACATTGATGTCATCCAAAACATCCGGGCTTAGTTTATCAATCAATTTATTGTAGCGTTTGGTGGCAATATCAAAATTCTCCTTTCCGAAATAAAACGCCAGTACGGTCCCGACCCAGGTGGCGAACAAAGGAATCAATGTGTCAAAGATGTCCCCCATGGTATCAGCGCCTTTTTTGGATAGGAGATAGTACAGGAGTGCCAGTACAATGATAGCCACAAAAGTGAACCAGATTATTATGGTGGCCAGTCTGTTTCTATTGGCGGCCTCGCCCAATTGGTACCATTTTTTATTTTCCATGACAAAAGCGTTAAAAATTAATCCATCCGATATATGCTGTAGAATTCCCAAAGTATAGGTACCCGGGCTATTCATTGACGACCATTGGCACATGTAATTTGTGGGGGATGTAAACTAAGGCCGGTCCGGATATTGAGGTCTTTGAAAATAACAATTGTCCGGTAAAATCAACTACACAAAAACCTTATTCTTTCTATGGGTTTTATACCATTTCATGCCCATTTACCTACACAATTGGGTTACCGCTATCAAAAGCATACTTTTTTTTCTTACAAAATGTGGTTTTACCGGAAAACCCCAAACAAAGAATCTTTAAGCACAACGGCCCACTTGTTATCCCAGCATGGTGATTGGGGCATCTTATCGATTCATCCAACTTTTAAAATCGTTGGTCTTTGGCCGGCTTACAATAAATTCCATGTCCCTTGCTTTAGTTAGGGTCAATTTCAAACGATGATTAAAGTATTTCCCAATTTTTACAATGGCCAATTTTGCTACAATCTGACTGCGGTTAATTCGATAGAATTGGTTGGGGTCCAATGACGGATAAAGCTGGTCCAGGGTTTCATCTATGATAACCCGTTTGTCCCCAGTGACCCCAAATGTGATGCTCTCTTCGGAGTATACATACAACAGATCCGAAATTCGCAATTGTACAAAACCATTCCCTTCTTTTACCAAAATACCTTCTCGCCGTTCTGTGGTTTGCATGTCGTCCAAAAAACGTTGAAGGGTTTCAGGGTTTAGCGTAAGCTGTTGTTTGGAACGTTTGAATTTTTCCAATGCGTGTTGCAAATCCTCCAGTTGAACGGGCTTTAAAAGATAATCGACACTGTTCACCTTAAAGGCGCGTATGGCGTACTGGTCAAAAGCAGTGGTAAATATGATCGGGCATTGCAACCGTACTTTTTGGAATATTTCAAAGCTTAGTCCATCTGCCAGTTGAATGTCCATGAACACCAAATCGGGGTCCTTGTTGTTTTGGAACCAACCCACGCTTTCCTCAACCGTGTCCAGGATACCCAATAACCTATAATCAAATTCCAAAGTTTGCAACAGGCGCTGTAATTGATTGGCTGCCCGGGCTTCGTCTTCAATGATGAGTATCTGCATAGGAATGTTTTTGGTCGGCTATGGTCAGTAAGGGTAATTTCACCTTAAAATGCCCATTATCCGAAGTGATGACCACTTGTTTATCCGATATCAGCGCATACCGCCGTTCTATATTTTTTAAGCCCAGCTTTGTGGTGGGCAATTGGGTGGTTTTAGGTTGTATCCTGTTATGCACCACCAACTGTCCGTTTTCAATGGCTACCTCCACATGCAAGGGTTTTGCTTTGGAGATAACGTTGTGTTTGACCGCATTTTCCAATAGGAGTTGAAGGCTCATGGGAATAATCAACCAATCCCTATCATTTTTGGATACTTTCCAATCTACCGTGAGATTGTCGCCAAATCGTTCCTTCTGTATGTGGATATAGGCCCTGGCAAATTTTAACTCGTCCCGCAGCGCAATTAGGTTTGCATTGCCGGATTCCAGAATAAAACGATACACCTCGGACAATCGATTCACAAATTCCTTGGCTTCCTCCCTGGTATTTTGATCGATAATATCGCGTAGTGTATTTAATGTGTTGAAAAAAAAGTGGGGCTGCGCCTGATTGCGCAGGGTATCCAATTGTGCTTGCACAATGGCTCGCTTGGCCTGCTCCTCTTCCCGTATGGACTCCTTTAAACGAATGTAGTAGTATAGCGCTTCGTAAATGGCCATGGTCATGGTACTGATCAAGATTACCGGAAGTACGATCTTGGATCGCAGTGGGTGGTTATAGCTTTGATCAAAAATGTACCCAAGCATCATATTCCCAATGTAATCCACACACAAGACCGTAATGACAATGGACAGGAAAAATAGTGGAATGCGTTTTTTGTTGCTCTTTAAACTGGGATACTTTTTTCGTAGTGCTATTAAAATGGTACGCATTACCAACCAATTGAATGTGGAAAACAGTAGGGAAACGCTCCAATTGATGGTGGCCTCAATAAAGGGGAGACGACTGAACGAACTCCGGGAAATAATGAAATCGGCCACAAAACTGAGCAAAACAATGCCGATCAACATGAACCAGATATCGTTGAACCCCAAATATTTGATGCGTTTCGCCTTATTGAAAAACCCCATACCCCAAATGGTTTATAGCCTTATCAAAGGCATGCCCTGTTTTGCTTGATAAAAGGTAAATCCGATCCATGCGGCATAAAATAGTCCAAAAAACAGGACGCCCAGGTTTTTAGCCAGCTTAGGGCCGCTCCATTTCTTGGTAAGCAGTACTGCGAATAAAGGAATAATTTGAATGCCGTGCAATCCAAAAAAATGGGCAACGCGCAAATCACCGGCAATGGTACTCCAATTGATCAAGGGCAGTCCCTCGCCCCCATCGGGAACACCAACATTATGGGACATTTGACCGATCATTTGCCCTCCTACCCAACTTCCAAACAATACCACAAGCCAGCCCAATAGGATGCCCCACTGCACCGGTCTGGAGGTGTTGAGCCTTAGCCTTATGGTCTCTACAATAAAAAACACCATGGTGAGCACAATGATACTGATAAGAACACCCATACTGCCAAATAGGATGCCATCGAACAAGCTGGATTGATTGTAGTGCGACCGCACTCCACGGGCCGCCTGAAAGACCACAATACAGATTTCCAATGCCATGGTCCAGGAAATGATGTTATTGACGATGTTCTTCTTTCTTCGGGAAAAGGGATAAAGGGTAATCAAAAATCCTGCAGTGAGCACATAGACGCCTCCTGAAAGTGAAAATTTCATTGGTTTGACCCAAATATTGAGACCGGTCAGCATACGATCGTCCACCATCCACCCTACAAAACATAAGGCAACAAGTATAAAATGGAACATGGCAATTCCATACAAAATGGGGCTTTCCCTCCTAACGGTTTGTAATACATGTTTCAGGCCGCTCATCATCTGGAAATTTTAAAGGTTCTCATCAGCATAAAGAGCAAAAAGCCTACAGGTCCCAGAATGAAGGTGGCCAAAAGACAAGGGACCATCAATAGCTGGTGGATACCCAATTTTTGGTTTTGGTTCAACATCCACATCCCCACTAAAAGATCAAAAGCCAAATAATGCACCCAACCGGCCATTACGGCATTTTCCAATGTAAACAAGGACATCACGGAGGATAAACTCCCAAAATCCAAGCCGGCACCGGTCTGGAGGTGTACCGTCATGTAGTACCCATAAAAAAGGGATAGGAGAATGGGTACTACCCTGTAATCAATTAAAAATCGGGTCACCTTCCATTTGGGAAGTATGATCATCAAAAGCCACATGGGCATCGCCATGGTATTGGCAATTGAAAAAACTTCTGCTGTTGTCATTGTGGTTTGGTTTATGGTTTAACACAGCCCAAAAATCAATTTTCAATCCATTGTCGGGAAGGCTTTTTTGCTGAACCATCGTTACGGCCCGTTGAATTGTCAAAAGTTCACTTTTGACCCTTATCAGGTATTGGAAGACCACTACCATCCATTCCAAGCGTAAAGCACTTTCCTACTGTAACAAGGTCATGTAAATCCTTTTTCATTAGTTATTTGAGGGAAATCAATCACACGCTGTTGGGTTGGTTGGAGATTGTCAATTTCATGTCTCCCTACAACACTTCATTTTAACATACCAAAACCAGGGTTAATTCGTTTTGAATTAATCCAGGGAGAATTGTACACTATCACCAATGTCAAGTTTCCCTTGAAAACCAATCCTAACAGCCTATTGATAACTAATCCCCACCTTGATCATGAACCTAACCTTTAAACAACTCATTTTAATTGCATTGACCACTGTTCCCCTATGGGCCAATGCACAAAAAATCAAAATCAAAAAAGAAGTCATTACGTTCGATGGAAAGGAGGTTGCCAAAGTCAATACCGAATTGCGGGACAACTTTCTTTTCTCCACCATGTCCGGGGAAAAAGCATTTGATGTTGTATTTAAAGGGATGTCCGCCTCTAATATCGAAGGGTTCCAATGGTTGGAACTGACCTCGGCCAATGGCGAAAAAACAGAGATTCCGTATGAAATCTTAATGACATCCTTGAACCAGACCAAATTGATCGTTAAACTCTTAAGTGCCAAATATGGACTGATTACCACCGAAGGCATTGATAGCGAGACCGTTGCCGCGTTTTTTGCAACGGAGCGGGAAGTATTGAGTGACAAGTATGCAAAAACGGTAATGGCCGCCAAAAATGACCAAATGGAACGCCAGGCAAAAGTTGGGCGTTATAAACCCTTTGTAAAGGATGACGGAACCATTGTTTTTGGAGGGGCGACCGGTACCAGGATTATGGGGCGCGTGACCCATGGAACCAATACCTATACCGTTACCGATCTGGATGGAATCACTATTGGCACCGCCACGGGATGTGCCACCTGTACTACCGTAAAGGCCAAGACCTTCACCGATGAGGATTTTGAGTTCGATTATGGTTCCAAGACCATGATGACCGGACGTTTTTCAAGATCGTTCGCACAAATTTTTGTTGAGGAATTATTGGGAAGGGATTACCAACTGGGCCGTGAAGCGACTGCCTACAAAAAAAGCCTGCACAATGAAAAAGTAAAGGTTGCCAAAGAAAACAGTGTTAACCTTTATGGGGTTCCCGGTTATGTTATTGACGAAGACGGTACCACCTATGAAGGGACCATCTATGCCGTTTTTGAAAAATTGCAGTTGGACCCCGCCCAGCAAGAAAGCGACCTCTATGATATGAATTCCATAGACAAATTCGGGAAGTTTGTAAGTGTCAAATACAAAAACGAAAAAGGACGACTACGTACCAAACGTTTTGCTGCAAGAAACAATATTGTATTTGGTGCAAATGATGAAGGTAAGGAAAAGGTGTTCCATGGTATGAAGACCAAGGGAAACGCTATGAAAAAGTTTTCAAATGCAGCGAACCTCGGTTTTGACAATTCGTATTTCTACGAAGTGGCGTATACCAATTCGGACCACAGTGTACTCTCCAAACCCGGTGAACCCAATACATTGGTCTTAAAATTCGCCGATAAAAAATTAGGGTTTATGATCGATAATCGCGAGAATGAAAAGGTATCCAATGCACTGGCCGGATTTGTCGACAATTGTAAATCACTTTCCAATGATCTGAAAAACCAGGAATTTGATTTAAGTAATTTCGAAAATCTAAAAACCATTGTTGATGAGTATGGCGGTTGTCAATAAAGTCTTTGTACGCCGGAAAAATAAAACCTCGGGGAATTAAGATAGCGGTATACGTTTTAATTCCCCAAGATTTTGTCGTCAACGGCATTTCGTTTATTGGAAGCTTATACTTCGGCTGGGAATGTTTACATTTTATATCGGCACCCATTGTCCCAGCCTTTACGTATTCAACAAATCTATGGTCTAGTCAAAAACTACGCCAGGGATTAACTCCACAAACCCATCATCTTGCTTTAAGAATAATCTTGTATTATCGAAATGTTTCATAAATCCGGTAGATATCTTTAAATAGGTCTTTGTTTGATAAAATGGGCAGCTCCAAATGTACCTTCTTATATCAATGACCTTTTTTGGCTCGAACGTAAAGATGGAATCCGATTTGAAGAAAAAGATATTATCCATATTGGGTTCATCAGGATAAAAAATGGTCTTGTCCGTTTTTAATTGTGCCAGGTATTCCCAGTTGTCATCCACAAATACACTATCTATAGGATGTTGGACAGCACTAATTGCGAATATATCGGACACCTGTGATTGACATAATATTGGCATAAGGGTGCAAGTAAACACAACTAATTTTGTCGTCAACGGCATTTCGTTTATCCGGAGCTTATACTTCGGCTGGGAATGTTTACATTTTATATCGGCGCCCACTATCCCAGCCTTTACGTATTCAACAAATCCATGGTCTAGTCAAAAACTACGCCAGGGATTAACTCCACAAACCCATCATCTTGCTTTAGGAACAATCTTTTGTTTTCGAAATATTTTGCAAAATCAATAGTTATATCCAAATAGGTCTTTTTGCGGTAGAACGGACGACTCCAAATGTACCTTCTTATATCAATGACCTTCTTTGGCTCGAACGTAAAGATGGAATCCGATTTAAAGAAAAAGATATTTTCCATATTGGGTTCATCAGGATAAAAAATGGTCTTGTCCGTTTTTGATTGCGCCAGGTATTCCCAGTTGTCATCAACAAATACACTATCTATCTGACTTTGGGCAATACTTTCATTGGCCATTAGCCCAATGATGACCATTACCACACCCAAACTTATTTTTTGTGTCATTTGGGGCAGTTTTTTGTTAAACCATGAATATGTGTCTTAAGTTCATTTTCATAGTCTTTAAGATCTTACTTTAAACACAGAAAATCAAACTAGCCCAAGGCGGGAATATGGACAAAAAGCAATGCATAAGTGCTTCACTGAAAAAATAAGTGATGGGGTAATTCCAGCCCTACCTATTGCACTAAAGTTTTTACCACCTTCAAAAAGGAATTATCTTTAGGGATAGCGATTATTGTAAATGGGTCCGTGATTGGGTCCACACCTTTTTGAAACTCTACCATAACATAGGGGACCTTCTTTTGGATTGGGGCATCCATTCAACACCCAACAACGGGAATATCCATATTTTCCGGATTGAGGATCATTTTGAGGACAAACCCTTGGCATTTGGCCCCTACCAGCAGGATTTTTTTGAATTGACCTTCGGTATTGGGCATGATGCGGACATCACCATAGGGGCGTCCCGGTTCAATCCCATTAAAGCGTCCATTTCCTTTACACCTCCTTACCAGATCACTTCCTGGACGCTTCACCGCTTCCACAAGGATTCGTTGGGCTATATGATCCTTTTCAGGCCCCAACTCCTGGACGCTACCCTGGATAAAATTGATTTCTACAAAACCTATCCCTTTCTCAACCTGCATACTGCGCCAATGCTCTTTTTGGACAACGAACAACAAACCACCATTGTTGGTTTGATGCGTACATTACATATGGAGTACAACAATGCGGAACAGAAAGGGCATGAAACCATCCTGGCGTCCTATTTGACCATTATCCTGGAGAAGATAAAGGGATTGTTTCAGACCCCGGCAAATTTGGGATTTGCAAGTAGGATCCAGGAAATTGCCTTTCGATTTGAGGTCCTTTTGAAGGATCAAGCCCGATACGACCTAAAAATTCCCCATTTTGCGGAACAACTGCATATTAGTACCCCCTATCTTTCGGAAGCCGTAAAAAAAGCCACTGGCAAGACGGCCATCAGTATCTTACAAGAATATGTGATCCTGAAAGCCAAGAGCCTTTTAAAGCAGACGGATAGTCCAATCGGGACCATTGCGGAATCATTGGGCTTTACGGAAGCTACCAATTTCAACAAATACTTCAAGAAAAATACGGGCATTACCCCCGGAGCCTATCGTAAACTACCATAATATTTACCCTTTTTACCTTTTAAATGATATAAAAAAGCGGTTTGCGGCGGCCTACTTTTGGGGTGACAAATTAAAACGCCATGAAACGTCACCCTTTTATCCTTTTGCTATTACTTGTGGCCATGGTTACGAAAAACCGGGCCCAAACCACCATCGAGACCTTTTCCGATACCGATGGGATGATCATTGAAGCATGGTTTTTCAAACCCCTTACCGAAGACTACAAATTCACCATATTCAGTTTGAACGATGCCGTTATCGATTACGATACCGAAGCGACGGAATTCGTTTCCTACACCGTTTTGGGCTATGATGCCTGGAAGGGTTTTGGACCTGTCCTGGGCGGGCGTGTTTTTGATGGTCGCGCCAGCGCCCTGGCAGGTATCCAATGGAACAAGGCGGGGGAAGGGTTCCTAATCACAACCAATATTACGACCGAGGTTCGCGATGCCCCACTCTATGAATGGTACCTCCTGGCCCAATACCGATTTCCTTTGAACCAAAAGCTGGGCTTCTTCAGTCAGTTCCAGAACTCAACAAATTTTGATGGCGATGGGCACCTTTTTTCGTTCCAGCGCCTAAGGGTCGGCCTTAGTGTGAAAACATTGCAGTTTGGACTGGGGCTTACTACCTACCAGTTTGGTAACGATGGGGACTTTGAGGCCGATCCGGGGATTTTTGTACGCCTTGAATTCTGACCCGTAATACCCAAACAGGGAAATCCGGTATACCATTAAAAAAGTAAAACTCTAAAAATTCCAACATGAAAAACCTCGTGTTCAACACAGACAATAATTGGGCCTCCCTTATTTTACGAGTGGCCTTGGGAATCATTATCCTTATCCATGGGACCACAAAACTGGGAGGCGGTTTTGCCGGATTTGAAGGCTTTATTACTGAATATATGGGACTTCCGGCAGTTGTGGCCTATGCCACTGCCTTTATTGAGACTGCGGGATCGGTGATGCTCATCCTTGGCTTTGCAACCCGAATCAATGCCATGGCCATGTTCGGCCTTTTCGTTGGAATGATCGTCACCGTACACGGTGCCATTGGATTCCAAATGAACTGGAACGGACAGTATGATGCAGGTATGGAAGGCTATGAGTACCATTTATTGGTCCTAAGTATCTGTACCGCCCTGATCGTACTTGGTGGGGGCCGGTTCTCCGCGGACCGGACCATTCAAGGGTTGGGCCAACCTAGTTTACGAAACATTAAAAATTTAGGACGATGAAGATACTGCATATCGTGACCAGCCTAAGACAAAATCGGTCGGTTTCCAGGGAATTGGGGAATGTTTCCAAGCGGCATGTATTTAACCCTTGCATATTCTTCCACAGGAAATGAATCCTTACCATTCATTAAGAAATGATGCAGATAAAATAGGCCTGTAGCCCTTAAATATTTTAGCTGTCAAATAAAAAACATCATGCCATTTGAGCCATTACTCATACGGTATGACAGTAAGAATATGTGAAATTGCTTTCAATCTGGCATTTGATTTTTTGTTTGCATCAATAATTAACCAAGGTGCGGTTTCTGTGTTTGTAGCTTCAAACATTTTGGTTTTATAAAAAGTATAATCGTCCCACAAAGCCTGCGCTTTTTCATCAACCGGAGTTATCTTCCAACGTTTCAGCGGATCATTTTTTATTTCCATGAATCTATGGGCTTGCTCTTTTTTAGTGATTGAAAAATACAATTTGATCAGATACGTATCTGATTGTACAAGCATCTTTTCAAAATCATTGACCTGGGACATGAAAACCCTATATTCCTTTTCGGTACAAAAACCGTTAACTGGTTCCACCACTGCCCTGTTGTACCAACTTCTATCAAAAAATACCATTTCTCCAGGTTTGGGCAATTGATTGATATACCGTTGGAAAAACCATTGCCTTTTTTCATCCTCCGAAGGAATGTTCAAGGCCACCGTTCTAAAGTGCCTTGGGTTAATATATTCGGTGATTCGTCTTATGGCCCCACCTTTACCTGCGGCATCCCTTCCCTCGAAAAGAATTACTACTTTCTTATCGTTTTGTATGACCCAATTTTGAAGTTTTATCAGTTTTTCCTGCTGCTTTCTTACCTCGGTCAGATATTTAACTTCTTCAAGGACTTTGTCCATTTTGACTTTTTTATTCTTAAAAAGCGTATGCAAACCTATCTTTGAATTAAGCAGTTCTATTTCTTCTTCCGTATATGCCCTATTCTTCATGTCTTAAATATCTATTTGAACAGCACTTCTGTGATATTTCATAATTACATTTGGATCCGGTAAAAGGGAAATGTTGGAGTCCCCCTTTTCATCATAATCAAATTGCGATAATACATACCGCATACTTTCCAATCGAGCTTGTTTTTTATTGTTTGTTTTTACAATGATCCAAGGGCTAAAATTGGTGTGGGTTTTACTGAACATTTGTTCTTTATAGTGCGTATAGCTATCCCATAACTCTTGCCCCTTCATATCAACAGGGCTAAATTTCCAACGTTTAAGAGGGTTACTTAAACGGGCATCAAACCTTTTCTTCTGTTCTTCTTTGGAAATGGAAAACCAAAACTTGATGATTTTCAAATTATCCTCGTATAGTAAATGTTCAAACTCCGAGACTTGAACCATGAACTGATCATATTGCTTTTTTGTACAAAAGCCCATAACTGGTTCAACAACCGCACGATTGTACCAACTTCTATCAAAAAAAACAATTTCCCCTGGATTTGGTAGCACTTTGATGTATCGCCTAAAATACCATTGTCCTTTTTCGACTTCAGTGGGTTTGGTCAAGGCCACCACCCTAGATGTTCTTGGATTCAAATGTTCTTTAAATCGTTTGATCGACCCACCTTTTCCCGCAGCATCCCTTCCTTCGAAAACAATGGCGATCCTCATTTTCTTTTCGGCAATCCATTTCTGAAGATTTACAAATTCGGACTGTAATTTTCTTAGTTCAACTTCGTACTTTAATTTGTCCAGTGTTTTGGCAATAGGAATATTGTTTTCTTTTGCTGTGTGCACTAGGTCATCCCTTGTTCTTACTCCAATTAAATGGTCCGATTCAAATCTCATGTGATATTTTTATTTGGCTGTCTAGGTCATTTTACAGGAAGGAAAGTACTTAAAGACATTGATTTTAGCGCTTTGTTCTGTACTTTTTTAATCCAGACCTTCTCAACTAAACACAAAAATCCAGGGATCATTGTTAACAAAGATCAACATTTCAACAAACCTTATGATCATTTCTCCAAGGGGTTGGTTCCAAACGGATTCATACCCCATTCTTTTTCCTGTAGGTAGAAGGGGTCATACCTTCAAACTTTTTAAAGGCGTTATTGAAGGACGACAAACTGCTAAACCCTGAATCAAACGCAATGGCAGATATGGTAAGGTCCTTGCCATCCACCCCCTTAAGTCTTTCTTTTGCTTCCTGAATTCTGTAATAATTTATAAAATCATTGAAGTTTTGTTTGGCGTATTGGTTAATGACCTCGGAGGTTTTCTGGGTGGTTTTGTGAATGGACTTACTTATACTGGCCAGGGACACGTTGGGTTCCAGATATTGTTTTTCGTCCAAAATCAATTTGACGATCTGGGCAAATAACTGTGTATCGTCATTCTTTTTAAAAACAGTTCCGTCCATATCGGTTGCTTTAAGTTGAAAAGCCTTAAAGCTTAAAAAATAGACGACCAGGGAATAGATGATCGGTCCTGTAATATAGGGAACGGTATCTTCTATGATGTTTAAAAAATAGGACACCCATATCAGGATAAAACCAACCACAACCAGATTCAACCAGGTAACAACTGCTTTCTGGGATTTTGTGCGCAGTGCTTTAGGGTAGCTTTTCTTGACTTTTTTCAATACCCTATGGGCACTAAAAATATAAGAGGCAAAATGCAAGTAGATAAAAGCAAGAAGGCTGGCAAATACAATAAGGACTTCCTGGGTATTGCTCTCAAACCAATTTCTGGTGACAAAAAAGCTGGAAAAAAACAATGCCGTAAATGGGATCAGTGCCACAAAATAGTAACGTGGCAGTTTATAATTTGGAGTGGTCATTCCAGCAACGTACCACCGTAATAAGGGACCAATCAACAATAGAAAAGTCAATCCTACAAAAATGAAGACAGGTTCCAAGTCATTACCAAAATACAAAAGGACGGATTTGCCTATCCGAAAGGCCATAAAAACAAGGATAAGGGCCAATAGATAATGGGTTACCATTCTTTTCTTTTTGAAAAAGAACAGGTAAGTAGCAAATGTTACCCCGTGTAAAAGTCCTGCACTGGCTAAAATGATGAGAAATATATCCAAAAAACCCAACCCACTATTTTTCTGCTAATTTAGTGCTATGTCCTTTCTTTTGGATTCACATTTCTTCGTAAAAGCAACAAGGGACATCATATTTGAAAAATCACCTAGTTCACCCTGCATCGCCGAAATTATGCCATGTTTCGCAATTAAAACCCTATTTACGGGCTTGTTCCCGTTCAGCAACATGGCCTCGATCATTTTTTTTGCTTCCTGTTTACCATGGGTTTTGTAGGTCAACAACACTTTTACCGCATTTTCTTCATCGGTCAGCTCCCTATGTTTCGGTTCATGGCCCAATTGTCTAATCATTTGTTCAGCTACACTCCAGGTCGACCATGGGTTTTGTCCCGTAAGTAAATTACCATCATGGCCAATTTTTTCCAAGTACATGGCACCTTCCTTAAAATGGGCACCCTTCTCCATCATCTTATCCTGTAATAGAAAGGGAAATATTTCCTGGGCATCGGATATTAAAAGCAATTCCTCCCGATTTGTAAATCCGGTCACTTCCTTATTTTCCAGAAGTGGACGTCCATTGGACAACGTTACATTGACCAAAGCGGCAGGACCATGGCAAACGGCACCAATTACTTTATTGCTTTCATAATAATCCTTCACAAGATGCTGAATTGCTTTGTTATTTGGAAAGTCGAACATCGCCCCTTTTCCTCCAACAAAGAAAATGGCCTTATACGGTTCGTCAATGCAATCATCTATTTTGAGCGTATTGCTTGTTTTGTATTGTGCAATGGAATCGTTCAAAAAGGCAAAATCATAGGCCCCCATATCTTCATCATCAATCACTACGGGTGGCTTCCCTCCTTTTGGACTCGCAATATCCACTTCAAAACCATTTGCCATAAACGTATAATAGGCACGGGCCAACTCCGATAATTCATAACCTGTACCTTTCCCACTGTTGCCCATGACATCCGTACTTGTTACCACGGCCAGTATTTTACCCCTCATTGGGATCACGTTTTCCGATAAATACGGTAAGTCTTCAATTGTAGTGGATTCAATAGCTACGTCCCTAGGGGGAATTAAACTCCTGAACCAAAATCCAAAAGAAACAATCACGACAATGAGACTGACCAAAACGAGGGATATCCATTTAAGGATTCGATATTTTTTAAACATAACAACATATTTGAAATCCTCGGCTAAATAACACCAAGACACCCGTACATACTGTTTAAATGATAATTCCGTCAGAAAAAGTTATTGGATGGAATGGCCATCAACTAAAAAGGCATGAAATTGATTTCATGCCTTATATATCATTATATCTTCCCCTGCCTTATTCGTTGGCATCGATAAGCATGGGGGTCTTGCCATCCGTAAGGATGATTTTGGTGTTAGGTGAGGTCGAGAGCCTATTGAATGCCTCAATGCTCCTGATCTTAATGATTTCTTCGGTCAAACCTTCGGAAAGGATTTTCTGTGCATCGCGTTCCCCTTCAGCATCAATAATTTTACGGTTCGCCTCAAGCTTGGCCTGTTGGATTACAAATTCCATACGCATGGCGTCCTGTTCCGCCTGCAGTTTTCGCTCAATGGAATTTGCCAAACCTGGGGGCAATTGGATGCTTTTCATCAAAACGGCAATCAATTCAATGCCATCAGCTTGCTTTTTCAGATTTTCATTCATTTTCACCTTGATTTCTTCCTCAATATTGGAACGCATCCCCGAGTGCATGTCCTTGGCATAGAATTTTGCACAGACATCGGAAGAGGCGGAACGAAATACGCTGGTAATTATGGATTCGTAATCGCGCCCTAAATTTTGTAGGACACTGGGAATCTTCTCTCGTTCCAATCGGTATAAAATTGAAATTTCCGATTCTACACTAAGCCCTTCCTTACTGGGCAGGGTCAAAATAAGTTTAATGTTATTCGTTTGTGTTGATTCCTTGATCACCTTACTTGTAAAGGGATTAAAAAAAACGGTGCCCTCGGTGGCCACCTGATCGTCAAACTTCCCCAAGGTCTGCTTTACCCCAGCTTCACCCGGTCGAATAACTGCACAGCTTGAAAACAATAGCATAGCTGCAATGCTTAACATAAATACATCTCTCATTACGCACTTTTTGATTAATTAATAGTAAAAATTTGGTTTGAACTCACATTGGTCATTTATGAAATCTGGATTTCAGGGTAGTTTACAAAGCCTGGTCCACCCCTGGCATCCTTTACTTAAGTACCAAGAATTATGCCATTCAACAGCCGTTTTTGGTTGGCCACCAGAAAAATGGAATAGACCGTTCCCATACCAAATAAATGATGATTCCCTTAGGACGTTCAAGGTGTTAAATCGGACAATCGCCATTCATTACAAGTGGCAGCGCATTGCTTGCCATAGCGGATTGCTAGTGAAGTTTATATGGCATACCCGTGATAAGGTCATCCCAATCCTTTGTAGTCCGCCCCGGTACAAAAAAAAACGGCAGTAACCATATAAAGTGCACGGTTACCGCCGTAACATAGTTTATGCTTTGATCAGCTCTTTTTGTACGTTTTCAGGAACGGATTCAAAGGATGCAAATTCAGAAGTGAAGGTTGCCTTACCTTGCGTTAGGGAACGTAAGTTGGTGGAATAGCCCCCAAGTTCCGCTTCCGGAGTGGTACACTTTAAAATCTGATACTGTTCCACAGTATCAAAACCTAAAATCACCGATCTGCGGGATTGTAGATCGGTCATCACATTGCCCAGCATTTCTTCGGGCACCCTAACCGTAAGTTCCCGTAAGGGTTCCATTAATTGGGGTTTTGCGTTTAGAAATGCTTCTTTAAAGGCATGTGCCCCGGCAATCTTAAAGGCAATATCGTTTGAATCCACGGAATGCATCTTTCCATCATAGACCAACACGCGAACATCCCGAACATAGGAGCCGGTCAATGGACCGGATTCCATAACTTCCAAAATTCCTTTCTTGATGGACGGTAAGTACCTCAGGTCGATGACACCTCCTACAATACAATTGTAAAAGACGAGTTTGCCTCCCCAGGGCAAATCCACTTCTTCCTTTCCACGGATATTGAATCCTTCCGGTTCGGGCATCCCCTCATGCCATGGTTCTATCTTTAAATGCACCTCGGCAAACTGCCCTGCGCCTCCCGATTGTTTTTTATGGCGATAACTTGCCCGGGCGGAACGTTTTATGGTTTCGCGATAGGCTATTTTGGGCTGTTCAAATTTCGGTTGTACGCCGTAGGTGTTTTCCAAGATCCATTTAACCGTGGCCAAATGCAATTCGCCTTGACAACCAACCAGTTGCTGTTTCAACTCATTGGAATAGCTCACTACAACCGTCGGATCCTGACTTTGGATCTTCCGCAAGGCTTCTGTTAGTTTTTCTTCCTCATGTTGTGATACTGCCGAAACTGCCTTGGTCAATCTTGATTGTGGATACTTGATCGGTTTAATGGTCATTTTGTGCCCTTCTTGGTGCAAGGTGTCATTGGTCTCCGTACCTTTTAGCTTTAGGGTGGCCCCAATATCACCTACGACCAGTTTGGATACCGGTTCACGCTTTTTACCGTCCATAATGAACAACTGGTTCAACACTTCGGTTTCCTCCGTTCTGGAATTGATCAACTTATCATTGACCGTAACCGTACCTGATTTTACTTTAAAGAAGGTCAATTGGCCCACATTGGGCAAATTAACGGTTTTGAACACGAACAAGGTGGTGGGAGCGTCTGCTTTGGGGGGAATATCGAATCCCTCAACACTTTGTTCCGGTTTTAAATCTGCCGCAGCGGGCGTCACATTATCAATAAAGCCCATTAGTCGGCCGCTGCCCATATCCTGTAGGGCCGATACGCAGAACACTGGAAACACCTCATGGTTAAGCATCCCCGCTTTGATACCCTGTCGCATTTCATCCTCATTTAAGGTCCCCTTCTCAAAGAAAAGTTCCATCAAATCCTCATCGTTTTCCGCAGCTTTTTCCACCAATTCGTTGTGCAATTGGTCCGCCAATTCCTTTTGGTCATCCGGAATAGGGAGTTTTTCAGGCTTGCCACCCTGAGGAGGGAATTTGTACATTTTCATTTTAAGGACATCAATGATACACTGTGCCCCATCCAATTGCAGCGGGTACTGTACCTTAACCGCACTATTGCCCACCAGCGCTTTGATATCATTGAAGCTGTCCTCAAAGTTGGCCTTGGGATGGTCTATTTGATTGATGACAAAGAGCGTAGGTTTTTGGTAGGTGTCCACATAGTTCCAAATGATTTCCGTACCAATCTCAACGCCGTTCCTGGCATTGATAATGGTGACCACGGTATCGGCCACCCGAATTGAAGACATGATTTCCCCTACAAAATCGTCAAGTCCGGGGGTATCGATGATGTTTATCTTATAGTTGCGCCATTCGGTATGCAGTGGTGTTGCAAATACTGTGGTGCCCCTTTCATGTTCAATGGTATGATAATCGGAGACGGTGTTTTTATTTTCCACGGTTCCCCTTCTGTTCAGAAGTCCTGCTTCAAAAAGCATAGTCTCAGATAATGTGGTCATGCCACAGCCGTGGGCACCCACAAATACTACGTTTTTAATGTGTTTTTCGTCATATATTTTCATCTGTTGGAGAGTTAAGGAGTTACAATGCACTAAAAATTTACTAAAAATACCCGTTTCATTGTTTTAAAAACATGACATTTTCCCATATAAATCGCCCACGAATTGTTGTATATTCTCCACTCCCCTTAAATATCCGGGCACCCGTTGATTTTATCTTGGAATGGGGTGTCTATCCATGGACCTGTTTTTATGCAGAATGAATAGGTCCTAAACCCTTGCAATCAACGGTTGGATGTTCTTGCCAAAGTCGGTGCGATGCCCAGGATTACATATTTAAAAACTGAAGATAGGGTCTAAAAGGTATTCCACCATTGCTTTTTGATGGCACCCCCTTCTTTTACAAAGATGGGCTCTCCTATAGTGGGCGCCACTAGGTCCACATTGAGTTCCTTTGCCTTTTTGGTGACCCGTTCTATGGGGTCTGTCCACGTATGCATGGCCAGTTTGAACGCCCCCCAATGGATGGGCATTATTTTTTTAGCTCCCACATCGAGTCCCGCTTGTGCCGTTTCCTCGGGAAACATATGGATATCGGGCCACATTTCATTGTACTGTCCACACTCTATCATGGCAAAATCAAATGGTCCATATTTGGTGCCGATTTCCTTAAAATGATCGGCATAACCACTATCCCCACTAAAGAAGATATTTTCATTATCCGACTGGATTACCCATGAGCTCCATAAAGTTTTTGTCCTGTCCGAAATTCCCCGACCTGAAAAATGTTGCGCTGGTGTACATACCAATCGCAATTCCCCTAAACGGTTTTCCTCCCACCAATCCAATTCAACAATCCGTTTTTTGGCTATCCCCCATTTTTGTAAATGGACGCCCACCCCCAGGGGAGTATAGAACATGTTGACCTTATGCTTTAGTTTTTGGATGGTACCGTAATCCAAATGATCGTAGTGATCATGGGAGAGGAGTACGGCATCTATTTCAGGAATTTTATCGACCTCAATGGGCAGTTCTTTGCTAAACCGCTTCCCGCCAAGCATGGGATGTGGGGCCGGAACTTCCCCAAACATGGGATCGATGAGGATGTTCCTGTTGTTCATCTGTAGCAGGAAAGCCGAATGTCCAAACCAAAACAAACGTGCCTCCCCTTGGTAACTCGCAATGGTCATGGAATCCATTTTTTGTACGGGAAGGTTTTCCTTGGGGGTGGTATTGGGTTGCGATCTTAAAAAGCCGACTATGCTTTTTAACATGTCCCCAAAGCTCATATCCAATTGCACCGCATTACTATTCACAAACCTCCCATCCCTGTAGTTATCCGATAGTTCGTAAGTTGCCTTTTGCGCTTCAGTGGCCTTTCCTCCAAATTGTGGGCTTAAACCAACAAACAGTAGTATTGTAGTTACCACAAGTCCAGTAGCTATTCCAATTCCCAGTAACATTCGCCTTAAAAATTTTACAAATTTATGTTTCATCTATTTTTTATGGAACTCATTTAGACTTTTTGGAATGAAGCGAAAATTAGGGTTTTTGTGTCTCTTTTTTGGCTTTTTTGAGTTGCATAGTTGGGCTACGGAAGGAAAAAAAGACGGAAAATGGGTGCAAAAGAACAATTTTTTAGCCATTTGAAAAAGTCTAAATGAGTTCATAGTGTATTTCCGTTCAATTGCCCATCACCCACTTTTCTGCTAAATGGAGCAATTGTTCCTTTTCCCCAATTGTTCGGTCCAAGGGCAGTTGTGCCAAACCTATCAAACGCCTAATAATTTCAATTCCCGCGAACTCACGGACCAATTGAACATTGGGCCGTCCGTCATAGCGTCCAATGACCTTATCAAAAAAACCGATATCCCCTGTAGCCATGCAAAGATGGGCCACCAGAACCCCCAAATCAAATTCAAGGGGACCTTGGTAACTAAATTCGGGATCTAGGACATATACAGTATCTCCTTTTGCCATCCAGCTACCTGGATAGTAGTCCCCATGAAGAAGCGCCCCATCCGTAGCGAGGTACAAAGTGCCCAAGCCCTCCACTTTTTCCTTGAGGGCCTTAGCTGTTTTGAAAGGAAGGGACAGGGCCTCCAGACCAGGTTGGATACCATCCAGCGAAAAACCATTATCTTCCAAAAAAGGCAGTACAAAAATATGTTGATGGTTCAATTTCCGCAGTTCCAGGTTTTTGGGATAATCCACCGCAATGGGACTTGAATGTATTCCTTTGGCAATGGAGACCAATTGATCAAAATGGGTATCGGAAATACGCCTTTTTTTGTAAATGAAGGACATGTCCTCACTTTCCCCCAAATCCTCCAGAAACAGCATGTAATGCTCCGGAAGAAAGCCCAGCAATCCTGGCAGGTGGGCATCAATACCGGAACCCTGAACCGTTTTATAAAAGCTATGCTCAACACCAATGCGGTCCATTGGGGCGGGAATGTCCTGATATTTTTGAACAAAAGGCCGTGATTGTTTGGCGATAAACGAACGTTGTCCCGTAATCACCCGAAGCACAACGTTCATATTTCCTTCTCCGGGTATTTCGACCTTTTCTATTTTTTCATTTGGGTTCAACATCCCTTTTTCACATAGAAAATCGGTAAAAAGGGTAATATCGATAGCTGTTGTGAGTTGCATGATGGTTCAGTTTAAAAGGGTATCTAAATGGCGCCAAAAATCAGCTTCCATCTTTTCGACCGCTATGGCCGTATGGATGTTGATATGTCTTTGGGTATTCTCGGTTGGGGTAAGGAACTTTTTCGTCGTGGTCCATTCAGGATGTGCCATAGCCTGGACAATGGCCACGTCCCACATGACCCATTTCTTTTTCAAGGAATCTTCCCTGGTCCACCATCGTTGGTACGTCTCCCACCGATTGACCAGGTAATCCGCGATTCCCCCTTTTCCTTTAAGTTTTTGGTCCACGGTTTGTTTGGTAAAGACCAGATGTTGGCTTGTGGTTGCTGTCATCACGCTTAGGTCCAACGTAGGGTGATCCAAAAGAACATTTACCGCGATAACGTCATTACCGGAATTAAACTCTTCCTTATTGTAGGTATTGGTATCCGGGTCGTGCCAAAAACCAAGGTAATGTACCTGTATTTTTGGGACGATGGTGGAATCCAATAAAATGGCCGACGCCACATTGGTGCAGGGACCTAAAATCACCAACTGCAACTTTTTACCCTCTTGCATTTGATGTGCTTTCGTAATGATAAAGCTTGCCGCTTCAGAGGGTTGGGGTTCGTCTGCCTTTGTCAAGGGTCCGTTGCTCCCTAATGGCAAAGGAATGTCCTTTCTACCAAGCAAGCGAACGATTTCCTCGTTGATACGTTGGCTTTCGGCCACGGTACTGTCGCTGGCCAAGGGAGAGGTGTGGAACTGGGCCGAAGTAATACCCAACAAATCGAATTCCGGTGTCCCTATGGCCCGCACAAGTGCAAAAAGATCGTCCACCTCATTGGCCGTGTCCGCATCTATGATCAATGCCTGCTTTGCGATGGTATTTTGCGCTACAAATTCGATTGATGTCAACACCAATGTTAGAAGGAGTATTGCCCTTTTTGATTTCTTTAGTATCATCCGTTTAATCGCCCCTCTTGTATATGGTTGTTTTGTGTGGCACTAGTCCTGAAACCATTCAAATTTACGGTATTGAACAGATTGAACACATCTGAACGGACTTCAATTTTTGTTTCCTTGTGGGAAAGCGTAAAATTAAGGACGCCGTTTGGGATGGAGTTTCGACGATTCCTGTTATTACATCAATCTCGGTCGTGCAATTCGCACTCCCCTTACTTTTGCGTATTATATGTATTGGTGCCCTAGTCCCCCAAAAAAGGAAACCACCTATACTTTGCCCTTTTTCGTAGGTGCGATTTATACCAAGGAGGCTACTAAATCCGAAGGGTTTTGAACGGACTCACTTCGGTCCAGTCCACATTCCTTTAAAAATCGATTGGAGAACAGTTTTTGCATATCGGGAGCTAATAGTGATGAGCGGTACTCCCTCCATTTCTTGGCATCTTCCCCATACATATAGTCGGCCAAGGAAGAAGCCTGCCAATCATCGCCAACAAAGGCCCAGTCCGCATTTTTACCCCAATGAATGGTAAACGGGATATTGTTTTTGTGCAGGGCGACCATCATTTCCCTACTGAGGCCATTGAGGGAGCCCAGGTTCTTTTTCTCATTCCAGAGTACCCCATCAATTTCAATCATACAGGTTTTGTCAAAACGCGCAAAGGAGAGGGTTGCCTCGGATTTTTTGATAAACCGCATGGCAAAAATCCCTGGGGTCCTTTTCTTTCTGGCTATCTCCGAAAGAATTTCCAATGTTTTTCCTGAAAGATTTTGTTGCACCCCAAAAGAAATGGCAAAGGCAGGACCTTGATAGGGTGCGTCCCAAAAGGTTTCGGCCAAAGTACCTATGGACACCTCATCAACTTTGGGCAGTATGGTGGATTCCAAGGCATTTACAAATTTTGGAATCAAACCGGTAAACTGGGCCCCCAAGGAAACCGCTAGCTGAATCAAATCGCGATAAATGGATTTTTTGATTACTGGAAAGGGATCGGGATAGTTCAGCTTGAAGTCTTTTTTGTACATCAATTCTACGATATAGTCACTATCATCCTTTTGATATTGATTGATAAATACTTTATAGTGGTACGGTTCCCTCCCTTTTCCACCAACCACTTCTTCCGGTATTTCCTTAAAGTTTTTAAAGTCCAACGATTCCGCCAATTCCAAGGCCAACTCCTTTTTAATGGACTTAACATAACGCTTCAACAAAAACAAATTTTGACTTTCAATAACAACGCCGTGGATAAACCCGAAGGAACCCAGACCTACCAGGGCTGCGTTAAAAAGCCCATCGTTCCGAATTACCCTGGACCTTATCTTTTGTACAAATACATCGTTTAAAACCGGTTTACTATGCCGCTCCAGATAAACGATGTCACCTGGATTTGGACCAACTATCAAATTCAATCCTACGACATAATCCTGAACTGAACCCACCTTAATTCCCGACCCGTGCACACCCGTGGAAATGCATCCCGCTATGGTTTGGCCATTACTGGCCCCAGAGGATTTTAGGGATTTGCCATGACCTGCAAGTTTTTCGGATATCTCCTTGATCACATTACCGCATTGAAACATAAAAATATCATCCGCATCATAGCCCGAGAGGTGATGGAGGTCTTGATCTTTAAACGAAAAATATTCGTTCATATGGGCATTAAAATGCATTCTGTCCTTTTGGTGGGCAATGTGCGACAGGGACCAGGCGGAACCATAGGCCCTAAATCCTTCGTTTTTGTTTTTCGCCTCTTTCAAAAGCTTTTGAATTTCCCGGGCCGCATCATTATACCGATCTAAATTGGAGGGCATAAGGCTAGAGGCTTCCAATTTGGTCTTATAAAGGAACTTTAGGTCCCAGGGTCCATTATTGTGTAAGGTATCCCACTCGTCCAGTGATAATTTGGTTGTTCTGGCCATAACTTTTTCTTTTTAATTGGATTTCATGCACACATATTTGATCTTTACCTTGCGTTTGCGACCAAACGTAATACCGCTCAATAAAACTGCTCCTAAAGTATTGCGGTATTCAACCGTATGGAGTTTGCCACTGGGACATAGGTCCGATCTTTTGATCAAATACGTAAAATCCTTGTCCAAAGCCCCAATAGTGATCACCGTATCCAATTCGATTACCTGCATCGTTCGATAATAATCATCCCGAACCATGGGAAATGCCGGCTCCGGGGTTCCTTCAACACTCCGTAGGCGAACGGAATAACAGGAATTGAGCAAAAACGTTCCCAACAAAATAAAAATGAACAAGGAACACCTAAAAACTTCCGTTTTCATATCGTTGAATTTTATGAAGTAACTATTTCGTGGGAGAACTAAAGGGAATACCCGGAAATGGGTCATTCCTTGCTTCGAGGGAAGAAGCTGGCATACTACACTCAGTATCCTATAAATATACAGATTCCCAAAGGAAAACGATTGCACGTTGACCTTATATTTTCTGGGGTTTTCCTTCTATTGCATACGGTTTAACCACTTATTCGATTGCTTTCTCGGAACCCCTTTTCCATTTTCCAATCAAATGGTTGTGGAACAAGGAAGTAAGGATGGTGTACCGGTCCAATCCTTACCCCCCACACAAAATACCATGGTGTTGACCAGCTATGCTCAAAAGGCTTACTGGGATTTTAGCTCCAGTAAAATGAACTTGGTCTCAAAATGCTCAATTAGTAACGGTCTATCCAGTTCGCGAATGGTCTCTCCAAGGCCATTCACCTCCTTTACCGCGGCAATGTTGGTATTGCCAAGGATTTTGGTAACATCCAGTACGGCATGGTCCCCTTCGGTTTCGCGTAGGTGCAATAGTATCCCCTCGCCCGTATTGGAAGGTCTGGAATTGACCAATAAAAGATTCTTGGGTGAGTCCAAATCAAGAATGGAACCGGCCATTGGCACGGATGATTTTTCCGTACTTCCCGAATACGCCCTTGCAATCATGGGTACGCGATTTTCTATTCCAAATCGAGCGGCAAAGGAGATGGAATTGTCCCTTGAAGACGTAATTTGGTACTTCCATGTCAATTCCCCTTTTTGGCTAGCCCTAAAATTGGTCACCCAGTAATTGTTCAATACCCATGAGTAGATATGACTGTTCGGGGGTTGTCTTTTGTAGTAATACCTACCAGTATTGATGCCTCCAAAATGCACCAATGGAACATCTCCACTACAGAATACTACCTGCGCATTTTTGCTTTTAACGGCCGCAAAGTTTTGAATGGTATTCCAATCGGAGGCGGTGCCCTCCAACTGGTTTACTCCGGGATAAACCACGCCCCCCTGTACCTCAAACAATAATTTCCCCTGGTCTTCGGAAGAAAAAGGAAATGCAATGAAAACACCTTCGGCATCCGTGTTTTCCAGTTTGTTCATCCTATAGAGCAGTTCCATTTTTTTGGTGTGGTGATATAGTCGTAACTCAATGTCCAATCCGTTTTCATCCGCACACTGTGGAATTTGACCATTCAGAAAGAGACTTTTCCAGATACCACCATTTTTGGCCCCGGTAATCCTTAAATTCGATAAGGACAGGACTTCCTTGTTTAGCGGCTTATATATGGTATCCCTCAAATTATTGGTCAGCCTTTCCATTTCCCGACGGTCTTCCAAAAGCTCGTAAATCAAGGTGCCCAGTTTATAGGTGCTATTTTCATCAATCAATTCTGTTTGGAGCTCCTTATCGTAAAGGGAGGTAATTCCGTTTTGGGAAGGGTCCACTACTATCCTATAATGTTCATTTTCAAAAAGATTGGCCCCCTCCAAATCCTGTGTTTTAGTCTTGAGCGGATGATCGCTTACCAGAATTTTATAGGTGGAATACCCCAATGCAGGAACATCCTTGACCCATAAGGACCAATAACTTCCATCGCTTCTGCTTTTCAGCAACTGGGCAGGTACTTTGTTTCCATCTTGGTCCACAATTTGGGCTTCGCGATCCAATGGTAATTTATCATGATCAATATACACTTCAACCGTTCCGGACCGTTTCCAGTTCATGGTATTGTAGACCATTACCGTAGGTTCCTTTGATTTTTTACCATAGGGCTGAATCAGACCTATGGCTTTTTCCCGAAGTAAATTGGATTGCTGGTTGGCGGACCAGACATAGGACAACTTTTGATGCCACTGATTTATGACATTTTCACTGGTAGGATTGGAAATACTTTCATCCGCTCCAAAGGTGTGCTCATCATAGAACAGTAAATTATCATAGCATTCACGGACATCATCCATCATTTCTTCAGGTATTTTAGCTCCGGAAGCCTGTGCCATGGTCATCAATCCCATAGTGGCAATCATATTGGTATGGGTATTTCTAGCGGTTTTGGTTTCATGCATGGAAGAACCAAATCCGTCCGTCCACCAATCCGGCCAAGCCGCTTTTCTACGGTCCAATTGTTCTCCATGATTCCGCTCCAGATACACCATAAATTCACTGTCCAACGAAAGTTTAAGTTTGGGCCATTCGTATTTCTCGTTCCATTCCTTCACAATGTCACAGGCTTTTGTGGAGGGTGGTGAATTGTCCGTGAGGTATCCGGAAAACTGAAGGGCCATCCGATCCAAAGGATAGTCCTTGGATTCCAAATCAATCAGATATTCGGACAGATTGTTCCGAAAGACGTCCATATTTCCTGAAGTAAGTGCCAATGCATTTCCATGCATATAATGTTCACTTCTAAAGGCGAGTAGTTTTTTTCCCGAGGGCGACTCCCACCAAAAAGAGGTAGGCTTATCAAAAGGCACATGTGCCCGATGCCCGTGTTGTCCCATGGTAAGGTATTTAACCCCCGTATTATGGTAGAAATCAATCATGCACCAACCAATACCGTTCACATCGTTCTGCATGGCCGTAGTAACATCGATCCCCTGTTCCTTAAATTGGTTTAAGGTCTGCATTTGAATGGCCAAGGCGGTTTCATCCACAATTTCGGAGAAGTTGAAAAACATGCCGGTGACCTCTATCCTACCCTCCCGGATACGTTGTAGCAATCGCTCAATTTGTTGTGCGGGCCGGCTATTTAAGTACTCCCTTACCGTCCATGCCGCTTCACAGGTCCACCTAAACTTTGCATTATCCGGATAATCATCCGTCTGGTCACAAAAATCCAGGGCATCATCAATATATCTGAGATGTTCCGCTAAAATTTCCGATTGTTGTCGGGTATAGCCAATATCTGTGTGACTGTGTTGCACCAAATGAACGGTCCATTCCTTCACCGGTTTTAAGTTGATGGTTTTTTCTTCTGTCCTACCCTCCCTGGTAATATTGGCCACCATTGTGGTTTCCTGCTCAACTTTTGGAACCAAAAAATCCAATTCATTTAAACCAGGTTTAAGTGAAAACCGTTTTTGTTCCCCATTTAACGTAACATCAACATTTGAGGGATCTCCAAGATGGACAATGTTGAAACGAATGGTATTGTACAAACGCCCTTTCTTTTTGCTTACCGTATTTAATTGAAATACGGAAAATTTATCGTTCAATACTACCTTATAGGTCATGTACCAAGCAGCGCTCTGCGCATCTGAAGGGCTGACCTTAATAGTAATGGGTTCTCCCTTTTTTAGGGTTTTTGTGGGGAGCGTAAGAATGGCATACCCCATTTGATCGCCATGCCGGTCTTCCATCGTCTTCCGAAACAAAAGTTTGCTTTTGTTTGCCCCATTGATTTCAATGACCTCCGCATCATTATTGCTGGGGTTTGAAAACGAGAGTAGTTCTTCTCCCTGCACCGATAGTTTAAAGGTCTTTCCATCCGGACGCACACTTAGGGCATAAAGCCAAATAAAGGAAATTGTTCTTTGGTTATAGTCAACTGGAATCGTTTCCGTTTCCCATTCCAAGGGATCGAAGTTTTTGTCCGCCCGGAGCAATAAGGACTCGTCATTGGAGGAGTTTGGCGAATGGTAGGCGAAATTTTGGCCCGCCAGGGATTTTTGATATCCAGCAAAATACCGCTTTTGACCCATCCCCAAACCACTTACGGCCAAAGCCAATACCACTACCATCCATCCTTTTAAATTATAGCTATCCCTTTCCATTCCAAAGTGTTTTATGTTGTTATTGTTGATTTTCAAAACCGGATTTTTTCTATGGCCACGAATGCTTTGACCACTTTGCAAAGCGACTCTCCCTCATTGGTCAATGTATAGGATTCACAGGCAGCGGGAACGACAAAGGTTTCCGCAAAATTGAAGCGTTGTTGTACTCCCTTCTGGGTGGTAAGCCTAACGGATTCCCCTTCCACAACCATAAGTACATGGCACTGATTGTCCGTGGCTACCTCCAGTGTGTCCTCAAATTCATACCTGTGTACCTCGTAAAAATGTTGTTTGTGTGTAGGTAAATGGACTATTTTCCAGTTCTCCCCTTGGTTGAGCACCGTAGGCTTGGCAATGAAATCCCTTTCAATCACCGATTCCGTTCGGGTGAAATCCAAATTTTCAAAACCCCTTTCTATATTGATCGGCCTGGGTTTTCCATCCAGATCCAGCCGCAACCAATCGTATAGTTTAAAGGTGAAAATATAAGGGGTCGCGCTAATTTCCAATACAAGATTGTTCTTTCCGGAACCATGGATCGTACCACTGGGGATCAAGAATAAATCATGCTTTTTTGCCGTTAGGGCATGCACATAGTGGTCGACTTCCACAGGGGTGGCATGTTGTTGGCTTTTTTGCAATTCGCCCTCGAACTTCTTGGCGTCAACCCCTTCCTTAAAACCTAGATAAACTTTGGCGTCGTCCTTTGCATCAAGAATATAATAACATTCATCCTGGGTGAAGTTTTCCCCAAATTCCCCAACAAAATAATCCTGTTGGGGATGTACCTGGATGGAAAGATTCCCACCATCAAAAGTATCGAGGTAATCAAACCTAATGGGAAATTCATATCCAAAGTATGGGGCTGCATCCCCAAGTACATTTTCAAAGTCCTGATACATCAAAAAGTCAAAAGAAACTTCCATCACCTTCCCCTGGTCTTCCAATAGCAATCCATTTTCCGGCGTGATCAGCTCAAAAGACCAAGCGTAATTGGGAACTTCCCGACTTAATTGTTGAAAATTTTCCTTGATCCAACTACCGCCCCAGGGACCAGGCTCAAACCACGGTCTAACCCTAAAAAAGTTTTCACTCATGACTTTTAAGGAGGTTCGCAGGCATGCCCCGGTCGTCCAATAAAGCCGTTGTGGCCTTTGGTCATCCACTATAATGGCGATATTTCCGGTAAGCTGCTGCTTATGTTTGTTCAGCACGACCCAATCCACAAAGTAGCATCGTTTGTACATTTCCCTGGGATTGTCCAATGGCCCGTCCGCTCCTAGATTGGCGATGGCTTTCGCCCTCATCCTAAATTGAAGTTCGTTCTTGGGAAGGTCGATATAGATCAACGGGGCTTTCCATTGGCATAAAGTAGCTCCAGGGCCATACAGAATACAAACCGCTGCGTTGGGATCGGGCTGTAAGGTTTTAAGTGTTTTTACATCAAAAAAGTCATGGATATCCAGCGTGGTCCTTGTTCCAAAAATAGCATCGTCCCCACCCAAAAAAGGAGCTATAAGCGCATCTATTTCCCCAGCCTTCTTCTGGGCAATGGCAACATTAATAAAAGTGGCATGTATTCCCTTCTTCTCAAATTCGGTGGTAAGCCCATTCCGGAAATCTTCCCAGAACACCCCTGCATAGCCATCTACAACAACAGTCCTATGTTGAACAATGTATTCCGAGAGTGATTCGTAGCCTTCATGGATATGACCACCCTCCACACTAAAATGGGGATATGCGTCATAAATTCCTTTGGCCGTGGGCCGTATTGCATTGGGCAAAAGGATTTGGGTGGTTTTTCTTCTTTGAAGGGTCATTGATTTCTATGGATGTCGATGGTATAGGTAAACTTATCACTTCGGTAATAGCACAAATTGTATTCTATGATGCGATTGCCGGGATCGAGCACCCGCCTCACCCTGGACAGCAATGGGAAATTAACGGGTGTCCGTAGTTTTTTCGCCAAATGGTCGTCCGCGACAATGGCCTTTATTTCCTCTTGTGAAACAACAGCGCGAGTGGCATACTTGGATTCCAGGATTTTGTACAATGGCTCACTAAAATCTTCATCGATGGTCAGGCCCACCCTAGGATGGAAATACGAGTAAAACAACACAAAAGGGCCCTCTTCATCGCCTCGTAAACGAACCAATTCAAGTACCTCCTTCCCTTCCTTGATGTTCAGGGTCCTGGCCAAATCGGGGTCAGCTTTGACCATGGAGGCCTTAATCCCATAGTTTTTTAATTGCACACCGAGTTGGGTCATCTCTTCCGTAAAACTTGACCATTTGTCCAGCTTTGTGCTCAAGCTATTGGGTGCGACAAAAGAACCGACCCCCTTTTTCCGTACAATGGCATTTTCATACACCAATTTATTGGTGGCCTGTCGGACCGTATTTCTGGCCACTCCCAGTAGTTTGGACAAATCGACCTCCTTCGGCAAAGGTTCTCCGTTGATATAGCGCTCCTCCTTGATGAGTTTCCGCAGAAGTTCTTCTACCTGATAGTGCAAGGGAACGGAACTGGAATGGTCGATTTGCATAGCTATTATGTTTATATGTTCAAACATATTATTTTTACGTCAAAAACCCAAGTCAGGGACCTACATTTTAACACTACTCCATCCACATCGATCGGCCCATAACTTCAGGGATGCAAAAGAGAGTGATCCAACAGGCTTTCATACCCTGCCGGTATGGACCGCTCAATTACGCTGTAAAAAGAGGATTCAAATCATGAACATAGTCGAATGGTACTTTAAATACCGTTTAAAATCAATTAATCACTATTTTAATACCGAAAATTGACGCAGGCCCATCTATGAAAGAACCATCCAAAAGCCTTAAAAAGTTCGGAACTTTTGGTGGGGTATTCACCCCTACCCTGTTGACCATCCTAGGGGTGATCATGTATTTGCGATTGGGTTGGGTCGTGGGCAATGCAGGGCTGTTGGGCACGTGGTTGATCATTGGCATTTCCTTTTTGATTACCTTATGTACGGCCCTTTCCATGTCTGCCATTACCACAAACATCCGTATTGGCGCCGGTGGTGCCTATGCCATTGTTTCCCAAGCTTTAGGCCTGGAAGTTGGCGGTAGTTTGGGAATTCCCCGATACATTTCACAGGGATTGGCGGTTACCATGTATATTTTTGGTTTCCGTGAAGGTTGGCTGGGTATTTTTCCAGGTCACAATGCCTTCCTGGTGGACATCGTTGTTTTTGCCTTGCTCATTACCATTGCCTATATAAGCGCAAATCTTGCCATTAAAACACAGTTCATCATCATGGGTATTATTGCGCTGTCCTTCATTTCGATCATCATTGCCGCCTACGAAGGTTCCATGACCATACCTACCAGTGACGCCCTACGATGGGGTACTTTTAAAGGCTCCATCGAAAACAATTTTAGTGGGAGCAATTTCTGGCTTGTTTTTGCCGTGTTTTTTCCTGCAGCTACTGGAATCATGGCGGGCGCAAACATGTCCGGGGAATTGAAAGACCCTAAACGCAGTATCCCCACAGGAACACTTTGGGCCATTGGGGTGAGCTTTGTAATCTACATGCTAATGGCCTTCTGGATTTCAAGGAGTGCCTCGGAAAACGAATTACTGAACAACTATTATATCATGGTGGAAAAGGCCTATATAGGTCCCTTGATCCTTGCCGGGATATTGGGGGCTACGTTTTCATCGGCTTTGGCTTCCATAGTAGGTTCTTCACGAATCTTATTTGCCATGGGGGAACATAAGGTACTCCCCTTTTCCGATTTTTTGGCAGGGCAAAGTGCCAATGGCCAACCAAGAAATGCCATGCTGGTCACGGGGATACTTATTTTCACTACACTCCTGCTACGAAACATCAATGCCGTTGCCCCCTTGGTGACCTTGTTCTTCTTGATTACCTACGCCATGATCAACATTGTGGTCATTATTGAGCAAAACCTTGGTCTCATAAGCTATCGGCCCATCTTTAAAATTCATAGGTGGGTTCCCTGGTTTGGACTGGTATCATCCGTCTTTGCCATGTTCATTATTAACCCGATCGTTAGTTTGTTTTCCATTTTGATTGTTTTAATGGTCTACTGGTACTTATCAAGACAGAATTTGGAGACCCCTTTTGAAGATGTGCGCTCCGGCCTATTCTTTTCTTTTGCGGAATGGGCGGCGAAACATACCTGGGGCATGAAAAAAATGCAGCAACGGGCGTGGAAGGCCAATTTAATGGTTCCTGTGCGGGATATCAACGGTTTAAAGGGAACTTTCGAGTTCTTAAGGAATATAGCCAAACCCAAAGGCTCCATAAAACTCCTGGGCATCGAGTCCTACTCGGAATCCAGTACCCTGGCGGGAGAGTTGGAGGCGATTTCCACCTCTTTTCGGCAAAAAGATGTTTTTTCGTCCTCATCGGTCATCCATACCGAGGAATTTGCCAAGGGCATCAATTATGGAAACCAGGCTTTGCAAGGCGCTTTTTTCAGGCCCAATATTGTCTTTTTGAATCTCCAGAACCATGACGATTACGAAACCGAATTGCGGCCTGTCATGAAAGAATCCATACGATTGGAGATCGGTGTACTGCTGTATTTATCGCACCCCACCGCGCTACTGGGGCAGCGCAATACCATTAACGTTTGGGTAAGTGATCGAAGAACCAATTGGGATTTGGGCTGGGACATTGGCAATTTGGATCTTTCCATTCTTGTGGCCTACAAGCTTAAGATGAACTGGGGTGCGCGTATTCGCATAATCACCGTCATTAGTGACCCAAAAGAAGAAGAGAATGCCAAAAAGTTTTTGAATTTATTGATCAATCTGGCGCGACTGCCCGAAACACTTACGGAAGTCCATATTGGTGATTTTAATTCGGTTGTTCGCCATGCTCCTTCTGCCGACCTGAATATTTTTGGGATGGACGAAGACCTTAGATTTGGGTTTGTGGAAGATATGTCCGCAAAAACACAAAGCTCTTGTTTGTTCGTCAAGGATTCCGGACATGAAAGCATCTTGGCATAACTGATATTTTAAGGGTTTGCGACATGCTGTTGCCCTTGCCCCCACGGTAGAATCAGCTACGATTGCCGGCGATTTATAAAGGTCAATTTCCTTTTCAAAATGTAATACTTTTCGTACTTTTAAAGGACGAACACCTCATGCCCCTATGAACTTTATTCAGTCCTTCTGGTCGAAACCTATCTTTGATATTGAACATCGAAATAGCTGGAACTTTAGACATGATGGTGGGTTCCCCAATGCTTTTTTATTTTATAGTGCTTGGGTCTACAGTTGCTTGTCCATTAAAAGGTATTATCCAAACCTACAGTTGGTAACGGATGACTATGGCATGGCCATTTTTAGGGATGCTTTACGCCTACCCTATGTAAAGTTTTCCAACGCCTTAAATGACTTAAATGACTATCACAAGGGAGCATGGGCTTTGGGGAAGTTGTATACCTATCAGCTCCAAAAAGAACCTTTTTGCCATATAGACGGTGACGTATTCCTTTTTGGCCCCGTCCTGGACAAAATCCTTAAGGCTCCTGTATTCGCCCAGAGTTTTGATCTTGACATGAAAGTGTATTCCGAAATACATCCCTACGTCAATGAAAACTTTAGAAAGGTCCCAGATGAATTTCAACTGGAGGAATTAAAGGGCCCAAGGCAGTTAAAACTGATCAATGCAGGGGTCATTGGGGGAAATGAATTGGAGGTTTTCCAACGGTACACGTCCCGGGCTTTTGAACTTGTAGATAACAACCAGGATAAGATAGGGGGCATTAACGGGGGGATTTTCAACCTGTACTACGAGCAATTTTTATTGAGCAATATTGTATACCGCTATAATGTGGACCTGGTCACACTTTATGAAGAAGCGGACAGTGAAATTGATTTTGCGGCATTCCATAAAATACCCCATGATGCGGCCTATGTGCATTTATTAAGTCATTTAAAGCTTTCCACGGCATTTTTGGAACAGGTGGTGGCAAGATTGCAATTGGAATTTCCGGAATACTATCATCGACTATTGCAGTTTAGTAATGAACACAGCTTGGTATGAATACACGTAGAAATTTTCTGAACTGGATGGCTACCTTGGAGGACCCCCCAACGTCCGAAATCAGTCGTGCTACCTTTTTGAACATCCATGAAAAAAAGTATGTCTTTGACGTCTTGGAAAAGTTGCAGGATGTAAATGGCAATTCCAGGGCAATGCTACTGGATTATTACCATCTGGAGCAACAGCGATACCACATTTTTGAATCCCATACCCTGGATGGGCGGTTGGCCGTCGATCGTTTGGCTTCCGCCATTGCTTTTTGTGCCAAGTCCGGTGATGAAAAGCGCAAAAGTCGTTTTAGGATGAATCTTTCCATCTCCAATTATTTGGCAGAAAGCACCTTTTTTTGGGATGTTGACGACATCGCCAATATTGAGCCAAAAACCACACATTATTTATTTGTACCAAGTTTTCTCCCAATTGCCCCCAAAGAAATTTGCCTAACGGGCTTGCAAGCCCTTTTGCTGGATATCATCAGCTATGAAAATGAGTTTACGTACCAAGAGTTTTTTGGGCTTGTAAAAGAAACTTTGGATATACCCCATGAGCAACTGGATAGCGCCCTACTTGAATTCATGGAAAAACAAATCCTCTATTTCGGGACCATATTGGCTTTGGACTAACGGGAAATGAACAAGAGTTGGTTCTGGGTACGGAAGATAAGCAATCCCTTTTCCATCGCTGGTCCAAAACAAAAAAGTTCAAAGTCTACAGGATGTGCAAACTTTGAACTTCTTTGAATTCCCTTTGGGCACCTGCTCTCTACGAGCAGCAATCTGCCCCAGGGTTCACGTACATGCAGTAGTAAGGTGGACACCGGTAGCCTGGGAACCCTCCAGAAATGTCCTTCAATTTTGAATCATTCAATTTTTGATTCTTGAGGTTTTTTAAACTCAATTTTTCCATTGCATATAATTTTAATAATTCTCCTCTTTTTCAATATGGGGCTTCGGAGATTTGCCTGAAATTATATGCTAAAAATACTGAATATGTAAGTTTTTTCCTACTTTTTTGAATACTGGAAAATCACAATTAACAATTACCTTCACTTTGTTAACGATACGTTTACCTTATACGCTAACTGCATCAATATCATTTTCTTCCACAGTTTTCATGAAATCGTTTATGAAGGAAGCATCGTAGAATTCCGGGATGACATAATCGTCTATAAGCCATATGGGTGTATGGAACAAGGCATTGTCTTTGCACCAATCCCTTTGCTCCCATAACACGGTATAGTTTTCATCCTGAATGTGCCCATGGTATTTTTCCAAGTACGCACTATCCTTGGGACGGGAGAACCAATCATCCGTTTTCTGGAGCAGCTTTTCGAACCCCTCCGCTCTGTAGATCTGAATTAAATTGGCAGCCACTGCATTGCGTTTTGAATTGTTTACTTCGTAGTGGTTAAAAATGATTTGAAACCCATACTTGGCCTTATTTTCCCGATAATACGCGTAAAACAGGGCAAAGGCGTCTTTGCAATACTTGCAGGAAGTGGACAATACCACCCGAACAATATGCTCGGCATCCCTGTTATCGGATTCCAATGGATTGTTTCCTTCCAAGGATGTAATGCGATCACTATTGGACAGTAGAAGGGAAATGATTTTGGGGGAACGCTTAAATCTCAATAGGTCTATTTGATCCAAGGCAAGCCCATGATTCATTTTTCTAAGCTTTCTGGAGTGATATATGATGAACAACGATATCAAATAGAGGAAGCCGAAAACAGATACTTTCCTGAGGCTCTCCCATAGGGGTTCCAAGACAAGTGCTGTTTCCTGGGAAGATGTGACCTTCAAGACAATCAGCGCTTGCAGTACAACCAACAAACTGGACAACAAGCATAACCTGCACCAACTTTTAGCGATAAACTTTTGAATGAACACCGTAGTCATGACGGCTGCAATGGCCATAGTATATACCACAAGGTGCATAAAGTTGAACAAAGGGTAAAACAAGGTAAAAATAAGGGTCGTTGCAAAAAAGGAGAAGAGGATATCATTAAGGGAAAATAGGGATATATTGTACTTGACAGAACCTAATATTTCATTACAACCGTTTTGCTTTTCATTCCCGCAGACTTTGGCCCCCAGGGTAGAGCCCATATTATTGCTTGTCTTAAATATTTCTTCGGAAAGCATAAGTCCCAATATCCCGATCAAGCAAAAAAGTAGGGCTTGGATCCCTGGCCAAACCAATAGGGTACATACCATGACCAAGAGCACCACCAACCCTTTTTGCCAAAATGTCCTTTGGACTTTGGCGCTATCTTCTTGCTCCGCAATGAGCAGTATCCCATCCCACCGCTTGCAAAAATCCTCTTTTGAAATACTGCCCTTGTTATCTGCTAAGAGAACCCTGTTTCCGGATTGGTGCACATGGGCAAAATATCCATTGTCATTTTCATCCCGTAAAAAGGCAATAAAATTACTAGGCAAAACTTCCAATTGCCCATGCTCCACCTGTGCGGCAACATTTTCTATTTTTAGAAATGTAAGGGTCTCTGCCACCGCGTAGAGGGAAGGGGTATGTGGATGACTGAACAGTTGGAGTCTTAGTTCATCCTGGGATATTTCTATTTTTTCGGCATTGAAATAACTTATGAGGGCTTTAAAAAGTACTTCATCCATAATCCATTAGACTTTACTTAAGTAAAATACTATAATTTAACAAGTAATGGATTACGAAAAAGTAATTCTTATATCAAAAGTATAATCGAAATGCTGAAGTCAACTATTTTTTAAGATGGGGATTGTTATAGCGGCATACAATGCAGGTAGTACGGTCGGTTTTCGCCCTACCAAAGCGAAGAACACCATTCCCCATCAATTACTCCTGCAAACTTACCCGGACGGCATTCATCCCACGCTGCCCCTTTTCCAGTTCAAAAGTGACGTTGTCGTTCTCGTTGATTTCGTCATTGAGACCGCTCACGTGGCAGAAGTATTTTTCCTGGGTTTCCGAGTCTATGATAAAACCAAATCCCTTGGAATGGTCAAAGAAAGCTACTTTTCCTTTTCTGATGGGATCAAATTCCTCTTCGGTATCTTCCTTTTGGGGAATGCCCAAAACAATGTCCTCTGCTTCCACTTTGATTTTTTCCGATGGATCCGGAGGCGTGTCCGTTAAATTGCCGTATTGGTCAACATAAGCAAAGGGGATACCTCCCCCACTCTCTTTGGCCTCGGCTTTGCGGGCTTCTTTTTTCTTTTGTTTTTCTTCCCTTTTCTTTAAGCGTTTTTTTTCTTTTTCGCGTTTACCAAAAGTTTGTTGTGATTTTGCCATAAAATGTGTTCTTCCTACAAGTTAGGACTTTTATGTTGCATGACGGACAATTCCAACAAATAAAAAAGGCCCACCACAGATTGATGGACCTTTTCATTCACTGGTACAATGTCTTATATAACCCTTACATTAACTGCATTTAAACCTTTTCTTCCTTGTTCCAAATCAAATTCAACTTGGTCGCCTTCGCGAATTTCGTCAATCAATCCAGAAACATGTACAAAGTGTTCTTTGTCGGCACCCTCTTCATTAATAAATCCAAATCCTTTGGTGTCGTTGAAGAATTTTACTGTTCCTTTACTCATTTTACTGTTATTAGTTACTAAAATTGATTGCAAAGGTGAGGCTAATATTTGTATACCCCACCATTTATTTCATTTCTTTTACGCGCCATGGGTTTTCCCCTTGACTATGGCACACAACCTCCTTGGTGCTATCGACAGCCCTTATTACCAATAATTAACTACCTTTTGGCTATGAAATATGGGATTGGGTTTATACTGTTGTGCTTGTGGGTCATGGGACCTTCCCGTGCCCAAAGTCCAAGGTTTCATCCTGACAAAGATCTTTTGCTGGCCCAATTTGATTGCAAAACGGATGTGGATGATCTCCATACGGTAGCAGCCTTGTCCACATTAGTGTCACATCCGGATTTTGGGAATATCAATTACCATGCAGTGGCTGGGACCTATGGCATACAAGAGGGGCTGTATGTACCCGCAGAGGAACTTTTTGAACTTGCTTTTGGTGCCAACTGGTCCGACGCCCATGGAAATCATAAAAAAGCGTTGAACGAAGTACTGGAAAAAGTGGAACGGTCCCTACGTCAAGGTGGGGATATTTGGGTAGCCGATGCTGGACAGTCCGACTTCTCTGCAAAATGGATAAAGCTTCTCCTTAAACGGCAACCGAAGGTAAAGGTCAGGGAACGGATTCACATTGTGCAACATAGCAATTGGAACGAAGAGGTTACGGACCCCGAATTGCTCAAATACGTTAAGGAAACGATTGACTACCACAAGATTCCGGATGGGAATGCCATGGGAAATGGAACCCCGGGATTTCGTTCCGATCAACCTATTGCCTGGAAACGCCATTTAAGGGATACCCCTAATCTTATCACGATTTGGGATACGGCCATTTCCATTGGCAATTTGTACAATGGAAAGGAAGGACGCTATTTAAACACCTCCGTTGCATCAGGTGGCCTGGATTTTTCCGATCTTTCTGAAATATGCTATATCCTGGGTTTGGAAGATATTAAGGACGCCAATGAATTCTTTCAGCTTTTGGAAGAATAAGCTAAAGGCTACCGCCCGGAGTTCTTGTCCGCTTTGACCAATTCATCGTCCTCCCAAAGGCCACTGGCAACAACATCACTGTTTTTTCCATAAAAAGTCCCTTCCCCTGTTCGCTCGTCATCTTCCCAAAGTCCTACAAATTTTTCACCATTGGGCCAATAATAGGTTCCCTGACCGTTCCTTTTGTCATTCTTGTATTCCCCTTCATAATAGGCCCCATCTTTCCAATGGTACGTACCCACGCCATGACGATGGTTGTCCTTCCATTCCCCAATATAGCGGCTGCCCGTACTTAGGATGGCCACACCGTACCCATGGGCCTTTCCCTTTCGTACTTGGCCAACATAGTGTACCAGACTTCCTTTACTATTGGTAAAAGTGATATACTCCCCAAATGATTTCTGTTGCAATTGTTTTTTTAATCGTGTCAACTGCACTTTGGTTTTTTCCAGCACAAAGGACAGGGAATCCATTTGGTCAAGCTCTGCGGAAAGGATATCGTTTTCAATCTCATCGGATTCCAATCCAACCGAATCCACAGGTTCCTCATGACGTTCCACTTCATTCTCCTGAAGTGCCAAAAAACGTTCTGCTATGGCCACGCGCAAACCTATTCCATGCGCTCCATCGGCAACGATACGGAGCTCCTCATTCCCATACTGTTCCAGGGCATCTTCATACTTCCCCGCCACCAATAAGGTGTCCACACGTAATAATTCATGCTGGACTTTTAGCTGATCCTGCAATTCAACCAAATGCTCACCTTGTAACTGCAATTGACGTTTTTGCTGTATGTTGGTGTTCAAAACATAGAGCAGTGCGGTAATTGCAACGATTAGGGAAAGGAATAAAATGAATTGGGGCTTACGGTTTTTCATCTTAAAAAAGCATTGTTCAATTCCATATACGTACCTAATCCGTAAAATGGATGGCGGGTAGCTTATTTTTTATTTTTCTAATGTCCGGGGAAAAGTAGACATGGAAACGCATGGTCCAATTTTGCCTAAAAATTCCAGGGTTTTCCAAGGTTTGTCCATGGGAATACATAAGACCTGCCGCTACTTTTAATCGTGGATTTATGATATAGCCCAAGGTCGTGGTCAATCTCAAATCTTCCATGACACTGCCCACTACCTCCTTACCACTTTGCATGATTACTTCTGCTTCTGGAGAGACATAAATGGTCCTGGGTTCCAGTTTATTGCTGTTCAATGGTACTTTGGCCCGAAACATGTACCGCCATCGATTTCTGAAAATATAATCACTATTCTCCGCAAAGCTTTGTGTCCAACGGTGTTCTATACGAATTCTATGGTAAATCATTGCGCTATATACGGGTTGTGCAAACTGATATTGGTGCCAAATACGCCATTCGGGAACCACATTGCGGTCATCCGAAGATTCGTCGGTATTGAAATTGACCCGTAAGACTCCGCCAAGACTGAAGTTGATGTATTTGGAATAAATATATCCAATGGCATGGCGATTGTAAATCTGCCCGATCTGCCCCATAAAGGGTGTACTTTCCGTTTCCACAAAACGGAAATGGGTTTGGGCATCCCAGTACAATCGATTGCAGATTCGGATAATTCCATACGTATTGTACCACACCCGGGTAACAGGCTCTTTAAACTCCGATTCTTCGGGAAGTACCTCCCCGTTTTGGGCCTTTATTTGTATTACCGCCAGAAAAAGGAACAGCGGTAGGATCTTAAAGCGATGTGTATTGGTATTTTGCATATGACGATCCTACTTTTCCAAAGGTTTCAAATCAAAAAGCGCCAATACCGTCATGGGGTCCTGAACCTTTCTCAGTTTTCGTTCCAGTTTTTTGGTGTCCTCCTCCCGAAGCGCAAGCATCCTAAGGTGCAAATCCCTGAAAAGCGAGGTCATTTCCCCGGCATTGTCACAATTCACTTGAGCTTCAACGGCATCGAGCAAATAAGGAAGGAGTACGGTTTTGTAGGCCGTTGTAATTCTTCTTTTCACCGCCTCCTCCATAATGGTGGCCGTGAAGGGATTGAAAACCGCATCTTTGTACTTTTCTTCAATTTCAACGGCATTCCTGGGAAGCAGAAGGATTTGCCCCGAAAGGCTATCCAGATCCTCCAAACACGAAATTAAAATATGGGCGCGCCGCAACTTTTCCTGATTTACTTCCATTTTGGAATAGGAAGCGAGCAGCTGTTCCGAAGTACGGCGTAGGTGCTTCAATGCCCTTGACTGTGCCCTGGTTAAGTTGGCCAATACGGAATCGGGATATTGGTTCAACCGATTTGCTTTGGCAATAAGGGTTTCTTCCAAATCCACAAATTCCTGTTGCTTCTTGTCAAAGGCCAATTTCCCGTTGAGTTGATTGGCAACCTGTTCCACGCTCTTGCGCATATAAGAAGCTATTTGATGGATGGATTCCAGATCCTGGCCCGAAAAATTGAATTGCCCATGATCGGGACCTAAAAAAACGGGTGCTTCCCCGTCGTCTGGTGTAACTTTTATTGAAATGGAAGGTGTTCCCGCAGGGAAAAGTGTTTCAACCAGTTTTTTACGGTTTAAACAGTCAACAATATCCAGTTCATTGAAATGGACCAATTGCAGCAATGGCATTTCATATTCCTGTTGTATGCGTGCAAGGACTTTATGAAGGTAATCGGCGTCTTCATCCGAACGTTTCAACAAATTGAGTTGGGTACTTGCCAAAAGTGAAGCCGTGATTTGTTTTGATTCCTTTGTCAGCACCAAAATGCTATCCAATTGCTGTTTCTCCGTTTCATTTAAAGGATGAAAAGGCACTACAGCATTAAACTCCGGAAGAAAACCGGTATTCCCGAACATGCCCAATAGGGTATCTATTTTTGCATAGTATTGGCCATTTTGCAATAGAAGGCCAATGATTCCTTTTGAGGTATCCCAGGTACCCGACATTTTGGATCGATACAATGACACCAAGGTGGAAAATGAAGCATCCATACGGATGGTCTTGGATGCCGAAAAGGAGTTGGGAAATATTTCGGAGCTGATTACTTCCCCCTCATCCTCCCGTTCAATTCTGGTCAATCGGCCTTCATCAAAAACCCAGTTCTCCGTGCCGTCCTCGTCATTGGAGAAAAGGGACCAACTGTCATGGGCCAATCCATTGCGGAGAAACCGACCGACCAGCGTGCTTTCGCTGGTTGCTATGCGGAAGCTTTGCTGTGGCACACCTTCCTCAAAAAGGATTTCGCTATGGAAAAGGGTATCGGCGATTTGGGAGTCCTCAATTCTTTTAGCGTTTATTTTCCAGATGCCCTGGGGCCTACCATTCTCAAGGGAACCTTCGATTTCCTCCTGGTTTCCATTGACATTCACGCGGTATTGGTAGCCCACCACTTGGCTGGTGCTATCCGTTTGGAACTCGCCAAATTGAAATAGCCACTTTCCCTGGGGGACTCCATCGGTAAAGTTCCCCAAAATGGAAAACGAGCTATCGTTCTCTTTCAACAAGGCTTCCAAACTGGAACTTTTCAGACTAAAACCACCGTCTAAAATGGTGTCCGAACCGGACAAGAGGTATTCAAAGTCCGCCTCACCGCTAAGATTGCCAACACGATAAGTGCCTTGATAGGTCTTTTTGCCCTGCCCCAGGGAAATCCCTATAGTAAAAATGCTAAAAACAATACCCCAAAAAACAGGTTTCCTTATCCAACTTGATACCATTTCGCAAAAAAACTAAAATTCTGGTCGATGATTGTTGGATGTACGAAAAAATACCACCTACGGATTACCGCTATAAGAGGAAAATAATCCCCTTCGCCTATATTGTACTATTTCAAAAAAGTAAGCTCCTAACTATGAAGCTATTAATTGGGTAAGAAGGCATGTTATTTTTTAAAAGAACGATGCTGTCGATAGTACTTTAGGTTGAAGTGTACGCCTTCCTCGGTGGAGTGTGGCCTATTCCACCATGGCTATGGAATTGTCCTTGTAGGTTACCCTATAAATGGCGTCCCCAAAGTCGTCGGAAATCAGCATCGACCCATCTTCCAGAAATAGTATATCCACAGGCCTGCCCCATCGTTCCTGACTTTCTTCATCCAACCAGCCATCAATAAAAGTGGTATATCCAACAGCTGTATTTCCATCCAATTCTACCAATGAAATGCGATATCCCACCTTTTTGGATCGATTCCAGGAACCATGTTCCGCAATAAAGGCATATTTTTTATAGGACTCCGGAAACATGTTGCCCTGATAAAACTTCACGGACAATGGAGCCACGTGCGCCCCAAGGTCCTGGACCGGGGGTACGTACTCTTTACAATTATTGTCTTTCCCAAATTCCGGATCCACTACGGAACTTCCATGGCAAAAGGGATATCCAAAATGTTGCCCTACTTCTCCCAACCGGTTCAACTCACAGGGCGGAACGTCATCCCCCATCAAGTCCCGACCATTATCCGTAAACCATAATTCCTTGGTTTGGGGGTGCCAGGTAAATCCTACCGTATTTCGAACGCCGTGGGCAACGATCTCCCGATTACCGCCATCGGCGTCCATACGGGTAATGGAGGCAAAGCGCTTGTCCACAACAGCGCTATCACAAATATTGCAGGGAGCGCCAACAGGAACATAGAGCTTTTCATCAGGTCCAAAAGCAATATATTTCCAACCGTGATGAAATTCATCCGGATAGTCATCATAAATCACTACGGGTTCGGGAAGCTCGTCCAAATTTTCTTCAATGGCATCATAGCGCAATAGCCTGTTGACCTCGGCAACATATAGGGAACCATCCTTAAAAGCTACTCCATTGGGTGTGTTAAGGGTAGTATCCAACACCATAATTTGATCTGCCTTATGATCCGAATCACCATCAATAACGGCATAGAGGGTATTTTCAGTTCTGGAACCCACAAAAAGGGTACCCTTATCTCCCAGTGCCATAGATCGCGCGCCATCTATGCGCTCCGCAAAAGTGGTTATTTGAAAACCATCCGGTAATTTAAGGGTATTTAATTTTAAGCTGGTATCGTTAACTGCCGCGCTTGGGAATACTTCTTCGCCCGTTGCACTTTTATTCGGATTCTTACAGGAACCCATAACCAAAAGCAAAAGGGCAGAAAAACAGAGGAGAAAACAGGAATACTTTGCAGTCATAGCATTTATTTAAAAATGCTAAAAATACAATAATTCCAATATGGGAAACTGTGCAAATTGTTAGATGACCAACTGTTTTATCTGCAAGCGCAAAGATTCATCAGGGTTGGCCACAATGATGTTCTTGAATTTTTTGGTCAACCAGTTGACCAGTCCATCACCCATAAAGGCCAATCTTTTGGGTTTTTTTGACCCTACAATGATAATATCCGGATCATATTCCTTGGCATATTCTTTTACGGTACTCTTTAAATGTCCGTATCTAACTCCCAAAGTTACATTCCGATGCAACGGGATTGGTGCTAATAACTCCTCCAATTTCTTCAGGGTAGTTCGATGATCATCATAAATGGCCCGTTTTGCCGTTAATTGGTTTTCCATGTTCACCACGGACAGAGGCGTCTTTACATGCAGGATGGATAGTTTTGAGCCTTTTTCATTGGACATCCCAATGGCCATCTTCATTAATGAGGCCGATTCGGGCTCAAGATTGGTCAGCAAAAGAATTTTGGAGTTTACCATCACATTTTTTTTCAAATATAGGTAATTACCGCATTAATGAATATAAAACTTTCTTTATTGATAGCATTACTTTTATTTATAGTAAAAAATTTAGTGCCCGTTGATGTCCAATATGTACTGTGCCATTAACTTTTCCAAAACAATGAACCTGGTTGCCGCCTCATCCATGAGCTGTTTTGCTTCGGTTGCATTTACCCCGTGTTGCTGTATTTTATCAAAAAGTTGCATTTGGTCATTGGCCAAATCCTTGAATCCCTTTTGTAAATCCCGTAATTTTATATAGCAATCGTAGTTTTTCGGTTCGTACCGATAGGAACACAACTTTTTGATCATGTGCAATACCTGTCTGTGGTTTCGCTCCAATTTCATGGTTAGTTCGTCCAGGTTAGTGGCTATGTTGTCTGTTGTCATTTACTAAAATTATGTTTGATCACATTTTCCCTATCTAATTTACGAATTATCCTATAGCCAATGAACATGACCAATGTCATCTTTTTAAACTTTAACATCCCCTAGTTTTGACTTAATGGAAACTTAACCATAGGGTAATTCAGCCTTTATAGTGTTTTCCTGATATTGAATTAACCTTTTAAATTTTTAGGTATATGAACATCACTTTTGAATATGATGGAGTAAAAGCGAGCGAACGATTGGAAGCCTTAATTGTGAAAAAGTTAAACAAAATGGAGTCTAAATTCGATTTTATCGTTCAGGCCCATGTTTTTTTGAGAATTCAGAATACCAGCTCGCCAATGAGTGGTAAAATTTGTAAAATTCAACTCAGTGTTCCAGGGCCCCTACTTTTTGCGGAAGCCAACACCAAAAGTTTTGAAGCGTCCATTCAGGAGTCCATTAGCGATTTAGATAGGCAACTCTCCAAAAAAAAGGAAAAAATGAAGGCCCATTAACCCTGTAAGTTTTAAATTGCCTTTTGGGACTAAGTACCAAAAATCCATTCATGAAGCGTTTATCGGTTCTGTTTTTTCTCATAGCAATTGGTTTTCCAATACTTGGGGCTCAGGCCCAAGAGGCAAAAATTGAAACTGCAGGCATTACATTTGAATTTCCTGCAAAAAAGGTGAAGGGCAGTATTGCGGGTTTTGCGTCCACATCCAAAATTGACTGGGACAATCTGGAAAACTCATTCTTTGAAGGTTCGGTTGCCGTTTCCACACTGGACACCAATAACGGCTTAAGAAATTGGTCCCTAAGAAGCTCCCGTTATTTCAATGCCAAGGCCCATCCTAGAATCCACTTTAAAAGTTCCAATATCCAAAAACAAGGAGACCAATACCTGGTAACCGGAAATCTTACGATAAAGGGCATTACAAAACCTTTTGAAATTACCATGAAAAAGTCTTCCAAAGGCTTGACGGGTAAGGCACGTCTTTATAGTTCCGAATTTGACATCAACATCAAGAAAAAACAGAACGATAACCTGGTGTTGGTTTTTTTTAAGTTCGATTTAGTGCGCTAGAACAATCTCCTTAAGATTGTGTTTCTCCATAAACTTACGCAACCTATTGGAAAAGGGGTCGTCCAACACATCGTTCTTTAACCTCAATTTCACTTCAGGCCGTATTTGGGACGTATCTATGATCGTAAGCAATACATCCCGCCTTGCCTTGATTTTTTCCCTCTTTCTTGTGCGCTCTGCCGCGGTGGGCACCATTTCACGTTCAAAACGTTGCAACATGGTTCGATCGCTGAACGCTTTTCGCTGCTTTACCATTTCCTCTTTTTTGGTATGCTGTCCATAACCCAAATGGATGCCCAATACCATCATGATACAGGCCAAAACGTACTTTCCCATTAAAATAGTGTTCTCAACTTAAAGGTAAGATGGCCATATGTAAAAACCACAAAACCATGACTTTGTGGTTTCTTATCTATAATATGGTACATTTGGTCGATACCGGTGCCGCCCCAAACCTATGGAGGTTTCGATGAACTTTCTACTTTTCCCGATGAATACGTAGCCGTTTAGCTAAAAAAACGTGCTATATGTTTTGGAAACGAGCTTATTTCCCAGGGGAAAATAAAGGGCGAAAAACAGGGCCATTCCCAAACTAAAGTTTCGCTCGTTAAAAACCTGATCAAGAAGATTGTTGGGATACGCATAGGAAGTTTCCAGTGCATACCCCCCGAACTCCAATAATCCCATGGCAATCAAGCCATAGGCATATTGCATATGAAAGGGCAGCCCCCTGAGCAATAGCGATATGGGCACCATGTAAAGGATGTAGCATGTAATTACTTGCCACCAATACGTAAAACGTGCAATTTCCAATTGCTGACCGACCCAGTTCATGGTCATGCCCCAAATGAAGTATACTATACAGTAGGTGAACAGCAATCTTTTATCCACGGTTAATTTGGGCCTTGCCCATGTCCAAAACTGATTCATTGACCGCCCTCTTTAATATCCCTCTCCATAAAACCGGCCTTAATGAGCAGCACAATACCCATAACCATGGATGCAAGGGAAAGTGTACCCAATACCGTCCAAACATACCATAGCGCCCCTGAGTGCTTTAAAAAGGCACTTTCCAGCACAGCGCAAACTCCAAATCCAAAAAGTGAGGCACCCAGACCTCCAGTGAATAACCACTTTCTTTTGCTGTTCATGGATTACTATTTTTTCGAAATCTTTCTATCGATGATTCCCAATGCATCCGAAACGGTCTGCATCCCATCCATATCCTCATTTTCAAGCATGATATCAAAAGCGTCCTCCACATCCAGTACAATATCCACCAGATTGGCAGAATTGATGTTCAACTCTTGGATGAAGTGGCTTTCCATAGTAATGGTCGAAGCGTCCACATCATCAGGCAAATACTGCTCCACAATACCTTTGAGCAGGTCATAGCGTTCCTTTATTTCCTTTTTCATAACATTTATTGCAAATAGGCCTTAAAAATAACACAGGCATTGACGTCCCCAAAACCAAAACTTGCTTTGGCAATAATTTTTGGTTGATACGCCAGGGTTTGTGCCACTATTTTGGATTTGTCCACGACCTCAAGTATTTTGGGATGAATATCTTCACAATTCAAAGTCCCAAATAATTGCTGGGCCTTAAATTGCAATACCACACCCACGCACTCAATACTTCCCGAAGCCGCCAAACAGTGCCCAAAATGCGCTTTAAAGCTATTGATAAAAGGGAAATCGCGCCCCGATCTGTTCAAAGCCATGCTCCAATTGCCAATTTCATCCGGATCTTTTGTGGTAGCCGTTAGATGCCCATTAATGGCATCCACATCTTTTCCATTGATCCCGGAATTTTCCAAGGCCATTGAAATGCACTTTTGTACCCCAATGGGATTGGCCGCGGTAATGCTTCCCCCATTACGATGACCACCACTGTTTACGGCACCTCCTATGATTTCGGCGTAAATTTTGGCCTTGCGCTGCAACGCACTGTCAAGGGACTCCAAAACCAAGGCTCCGGCACCACTTCCAGGCACAAATCCAGAAGCAGTGGCACTCATTGGCCTACTGGCCTTGGTGGGGGCATCATTGAATTTTGTGGGCAAAATACGCATCGCATCAAAACCACCCCAAACGTAAGGTCCACTATCACTACAACTCCCTACCAGCATCCGTTTTGCCTTTCCATTCGCAATGGCATCATACCCCATCAATACGGCTTCCGTACCTGTGGTACATGCCGATGAATTGGTCGTAACTTGATTCCCCAATCCCAATCTACCTCCCAAAAAGGCGCTAATGCCACTGGCCATGGTCTGTATAACGGTAGTGCTTCCCAAGCGCCTTACCTCACCGGCATCGACCTTATAAATGGCTTCCCGAAATTTATCCACCCCTAGGATGCCCGTTCCAAAAACGGTTCCGCTGTCCCAGTCCGGAGCATCAGCAATTCGTAAACCGGCATCTTTCCAGGCATCCATTCCGGCAATAACCCCATAGACAAGCCCATTGGAGTTTAATCCCTTCAATTGAACATTAGTAAAGTAATCATTTAAATTTACCACACTAATATTAGGCAAACCAGCTATTTGACATGAAAACTTTAGTTCTTTTAGTTTGTCAATGCATTCAATTCCGGATTTTCCTCTGGAGAGCGATTCTGTAAAGGCTGCCAATCCTATTCCATTGGGCGCACATACCCCCATCCCAGTCACTACCACCCTATTCTTCATGTTGCCTTGATTTTGAACATTCCGGAAAGAACGCCTTTGCAGACCGTTTTTCCTGCGCTATTTCGCATGGATACCTTACATTTTAGTTTATGGAACCGAAAATAGATTTTTTCGGAAAAAACGGTTACCGTTTCGTTGGGGAACACCGGTAGCAGAAAATCCATCTGAGTACTTGAAAGCGCTACTTGAGCGGAAGTATCCAGTTCTTCCCCCATGAGATGGATTCCCAGACAAACCAAACCAATCTGCGCGCAGCATTCCGTTAAAATGACCCCGGGCGTTACGGGAAGGGTCTTGAAATGCCCTTGATAAAAGGGCAAATCCGACCGAAAGGTATATTGTCCCTCACAACCTTCCCCATCGACCTTATTCAAGGCGTCCACAAAAAGAAAAGGGTAGTCGTACGGTAAATGGCCAATGATTTCCTCTGCTGTCATTATTGAAGGCTTTCCCCGCCGTCCACCTTAATCACTGTACCCGTGATCCAGGAAGCTTCGGGAGTGCTTAATAAATATACCACATTGGCCACATCTTCCGGAGTGGTCAACCTTTTATTTGGATTTCGACGAAGGGTTTCCTGAATCAATTGATCACTGCCAGGAATCAATCGCAGGGATTTGGTATCCGTAACACCTGCCTGTATACAATTGGCCTTTAGCCCTAAAGGCGCAAACTCCAAGGCAATACTCCGAACTATTGCTTCAATTGCCGCTTTTGCTGCGGAGACAGCCGCGTAGTTTGGCCAAACTTTTGTACTTCCCTCACTGGTAAAGGCAATAACCCTGGCATCTTTGGAAAAGACTTGATCCTTCACCAGCAGTTTGATCCAGTCATACAAACTTGTGGCCATGGCCTGAATGGTCAATTGAAAATCCTGACCTTCCAATTCACCGGTCCCAGCGGCATACATCGGTTTTACATTTCCCTTCGCAATACTATGGACCAAAACCTTTACTTTACCGCCTTTTAAAACGGTCCTGATTTCTTGTACCAGGCCCTTTTGTCTGTCTGGGTTGGTGGCATCCATATTAAAGCCCACACATTGTACATTATGTAAAGTAATTTCTTGGAAAGAGGATTTAATTTGCTCTAAATCATATTTTCTGTCCCTATGAATAACTATAATATTAAAGCCCTCCGATCCCAACTTTTTGGCCGTGGCCAGCCCCAGTCCGGTACTGCCCCCCAAAATCAATGCCCACGGTTGCCCTTTGGTGATTGCTGCCATTACCATTCAATTAAAACACGTTGGGCGGAAAAACCGGGTCCAAAACTTAAAATCAACCCCTGTTGGCCTTTTGGTACGTCCTTTTTCATAAATTCCTCCAGTACATAGAGTACGGTCGCACTGCTCATGTTCCCGTATTCCCTGAGGACCTTCCGGGTCAAATCTATATTCTTGCCCAATTTTCCAAACAACGCTTCAACGGTTTGCACGATCTTTCTTCCGCCCGGGTGAAAAATAAGGTGGTTTACCCTTTCAATTGTTGAGCCCAGTCCTTCCAAAAACGGATTGGTCAAAAGTGGAAAATGTTCTTCTATGGTCTCGGGAACCTTTGGATCCAGAATCATTTTAAGCCCGGTATTGGTCAAATCAAAGCCCATCATTCCTATGGCATCATAAAAATGGTACATGCCTTCACCCACTATTTTTGGCCCCTTATCCGACGTTCTGGATGATAACAGCACACAGGCCGCTCCATCACCAAAAATTGCGGCACTAACCATATTGGCCATGGAATAATCATTCAGTTGAAAGGTCGCCGTTGGGCTTTCCAGAGCAATTATTGCTGCCCGTTTACCGGGATTGGACCGTAAAAAGTTTGCGGCATAGATCATTCCGGAGACTCCGGCAGCGCAACCCATTTCAGTAACCGGAAGCCTTACGATATCCTGTCGTAGTTGTAGGGCATTCACCAAGTAGGCATCCAAGGAAGGAATCATAATACCCGTGCAACTTACCGTAATGATGTAATCCAGGGAGTCCGGCTCCCAATTGGAATCCTTTAGGGCGGATTTCAAGGCCTTTGTTCCCAATTCCTTTGCTGCTTGGGCGTAAACACGGTTTTTATCCTCAAAAGATGTGGCCGTAAACACCTCTTCTATGGACATGATACCATATCGTTTGTCCACACCTGCCCCTTCAAAAATTTTGACCACCTTTCTTCGAAAACGCTCTTCTTGGTCGCCAAGCCATAGATTGACAAAAGGGATAATCTCCTTGGTAGTCCTCGAATATTTGGGAAGTGCTTTGGACACTCCAATAATTTTTGCTTCACCCATACGTCGTTATCCCTGCAATTGCGGTTTAAGTATCCAAACATAGCGAAAGGCCCATTTCCATGAAATCCGATGTGAGGCCCCGGCAATCTGTTTGGACATTCCTAAGAGTTCTTCCTTTTTAAAAGCTCGCCTAATGGATACCAAACCATCATTCTTGGCAATTTTGGATTTTAAAAAAACGGCCCGGAAGATTTTGAACAAAAAATGGGCGGCCCTACTCCGTTGCAAATCGTTGATGACCACTCCAACACGGGCAATGGCCACAAATCGATTTAAGAAAAGGGGAATTTCCTCCTGCTTAAGATGGTGCAGGGTCAACGTGCACAACAAAATGTCACAGTCCAGGGAATCATCGGTCAAAATATCGCTATATCGGTATCCGATATCCAAAAAATCCTGGGATTTCTCTTCCGCAATCCCTAAAATGGTCTTATTGATATCGATACCCAGAAGGCGGTGGGAAATACCTTTGTCATGGAGTGTTTTTGACAGTTTTCGCAGCATTTCCCCGTCCCCACATCCTACATCCAAAATCGTATACGATTTTTTCCTATCCGATTTGACCAAATCAAGGACGGCATTTATGGTCAAACGGTAACCACCAAGCCAAGTATTGCAAAAATTGATGTCTTTTAGCGCGTTGGTGAGGGACTTCTTATCCAGTCCTGGCCGATCCATAAGCTCAACCTCCGAACTTCTAATGGAAATATCCATTACACTAAGATAGGCTTTCCATGGGTTCTTTGGATGATCGGGTTGATAATTCTTTGGGATTTTGGGATAATTGAAAAAATCACATCCGCTAGTTTAGGATTTAATAAAAGCTTTTGAATATACCGGCCATACCGTAAACGTTTCGCAAAGGTCGCTTTCCATAAATTGGTATAATCGTACTCCATATCCACTCTCCGATACCCCTTCTCGGTAAGGAACCGAATGGCACAGGACGACGCAATTTTTCCAGCATGAATGGCCATCGCCATCCCATTGCCGCACAGCGGATGTATTAAGCCTGCACTATCCCCACAGTACAAAACATGGTTGTCCACAATGGTTTTTGAGGCAAATGATATTTGGGCAATGCTTAGAGGTTTTTCAAAAACGGGTTCTGCTTTTTCCAAAAACTGCTTTAGATAACGGTTTTGAGAAACAATGTTTCGGTTGAACTCTGCAATGTTTCGGTACTTTTTAAAGCTTGCATAATTGGCCAAATAACAAAAGTTCACCGAACCTTGTTCCGTTTTGGACAGTCCTCCATAACCCCCATAAAAGCTGTGCAGTTCTACCCTATCCGAAGGAAAGTCAGCTAAACGATAATGACACTTGACACCAAGCCAGGGCGATTGCTGTTTTAAAAAACCCCGATTTAGTTTTTTGTCCAAATTTGAACGTTTTCCATAACAACCAAGCACCACGGATGCCTGATAGTGACCGTTATCCGATGTTATGTTAAAAGAATCATCTTCAAAAACAATGTCGGTTACCGTTTCAAAGGCAAACTCCACCCCACTTTCGAGTGCCAAATGGTACAGGGCATTGTCCAATGCATAACGGCTTACCCCAAAACCGCCCAAGGCCAATTTAACATCAATGCATTTGCCCGTAAGTGTACTCAAGGAAAAGGACTTGATATCCACAGCCCCCAGCGCCTTTATATCAAGGCCCAAACCCTCCAATAAGGGCCGGACCTCATTGGAGACATATTCCCCACAGACTTTATGGTTGGGATACGGGTTTTTCTCAATGACCAATACCTCAATACCGGCCTTGGAGAGCAAAATGGATGCGGTAAGCCCGGCTAGGCCACCCCCCACAATTATTACGTTTTGCTGCATGTAGCCAAAAGATACTTTAAAAAAGAAAAATCCCGGAAAAAATCCGGGATTTCTTTTATCAATACAAACCCAAGACGAGTTCTATAACACGATCTTATCCTTTGGTATTCTCGTAGGCTTCCTCTTTTAGTGAGTCACTGGCCACAATGGCCAGTTCCACCCTGCGATTTTTGGCCTTTCCCGCTGCCGTTTCATTGCTTTCCCTGGGTTGTGTCTCACCATACCATTTGGTGGTGAGTCGGGATGAACTGATACCTTGTGATATCAAATACTGGGTAACGGACTCTGCCCTTTTTTGTGACAGTCCAAGATTGTATTCCTCGGAACCGGCACTGTCCGTGTGCCCTTCAACCAAAATATTGGACTTTGGGTATTCCCTAAAAATGTCAGCCAACTTATTGAGCGTTTCGGCGGAGCTTCCCTTGACATCGGCTTTGTTGGTGTCAAAGAAAACACCGGCGTCCTGGGTAAAGGTTACGTTGATCCCTTCACCAACACGTTGTACTTCCGCACCCGGTATTTCTTCCTCGATCCGCTCTGCCTGGCGGTCCATCCTACTTCCAATATAGCCCCCTGCGGCACCGCCCACGGCGGCACCAATGATCGCGCCAAGGACCGTATTTCCCTTTCCGACATTGTTCCCAATGATTCCTCCAATTACCGCACCGCCTGCGGCACCAATGGCACCACCTTTCTGTGCTTTGTTGGCATTTTTTACGGCACTACAACTAACCAATAGTAGTACGATCATTCCGTATGAGATTCCTTTTTTAAGCTTGATGTTCATTTTTTATTTTTTTGAAAATTCGTAAACAATGGTGACCAATTCACCATCAACATTTGCATTGGACTTTAATACCATTTGTTGTTCGTCCAGACTGGTAATATTCAATCGGTACCCTACTCCGCCAGAAATGTCCTTATACTTCTCATCAATGAATTTGAACTGTAATTGGCTACTGTAGTTTTGTGCAGGCTCAATAACGGACCAACGAATGTACCTATCCCCACCTTGACATAGAGATCCACCTTTTATGGTATATCGTCCGGTACTGTTATTGTCCCTAAAAAACCATTCGCTCCCCTCAAAACAGATGTCCTTGGCATCATCAAATAGAACGGCCTGAAAGTTTCCGGTGTTGTTTTCATACCTAATATTGTCCAGGGACCACGTGCCACTGAACAAATTGCGTTGGGAACGCACAGACTTGGTGATGGTACAGGACCCCAGCAAAATTGTGAACACCCCTAGCAAAATACTTGTTTTTCTTATCATATCGTTTGGATTATACTATTGGTACATACGCAAAAACTGCAACAATGGTTTTCCACATCACATCAATTTGTCGAAAAAAGGGCGCTTATAAAAAACTAATAGGCCAGGAGTTCCAATAAGTCATCCTCAAAACGTTTTTTAGGCAAAAAACCCTCTTCCAAACTTTTGGCAAAAGGAACCGGAGTATCCAAACTTGCCACCCTTTTGATCGGGCCATCCAAATATTCAAAGCAATGTTCCGTAACCATTGCGGAAATGTCACTTGCCACCCCTCCAAAAAGCGTATCTTCCTGCAGTATGATGAGCTTGCCCGTTTTTTGAACCGATTGGTATATTGTTTCGGTATCCAATGGGGCCAAAGTTCGTAGGTCAATTAAATCCGCTGAGATATTGGAATGCCGTTCCAAGGTTTCCAAAGCCCAATGTACGCCAGCACCAAAGGTAACGATTGAAACATCATTTCCCTCCTTCAAAAGGGAGGCCTTACCCAGTGGCAAGGTGTAATACGCCTCTGGTACATCACCGGAAATACTGCGGTAAAGTCCTTTGTGCTCAAAGAACAATACCGGATTGGGATCATTGATACTGGCGGTCAACAGTCCCTTTGCATCTGCAGGAAATGCGGGATACACCACTTTAAGTCCAGGGGTTTTGGTAAACCAGGCTTCATTGGTCTGGGAATGGAAGGGGCCGGCACCCACCCCTCCACCACACGGCATTCGTATGACCACATCTGCATTTTGTCCCCAACGGTAATGAATTTTTGCCAAGTAGTTGACAATAGGGTTAAACCCACTGCTTACGAAATCGGCGAATTGCATTTCCACTACCGCCTTCATGGAGTTGATGGAGAGGCCCATTGCCGTGGACACAATAACGGATTCGCAAATAGGGGTATTCCGAACCCTATTTCTGCCAAATTCCTTTACAAAACCGTCGGTTATTTTAAACACTCCCCCATATTCCGCAATGTCCTGTCCCATAAGGACCAATTCACTGTGCTCTTCCATCGATTGCCGTAAACCCTGGGATACCGCATCCACAAAACGGATTTCCCGGGTATCCAACGCGCCGGGTTCAATGGGTTCATTTTCAGTTTTTTGATAGATGTCATCCAACTCCTTTTTTCCATTAAAGACAACCGGATCCTCATCAAAAGCCACCTTTAGGCTGGTGTTGATTTCCTCCATATAATCCGTTTTGAGCTTCTCTATTTTCTTATCGTTCAAGATACCCTGCTTCAATAAAAAGGCTTCAAAATTGGCTATGGGATCTTTTTTGGCCCATTCCTTAATTGTTTTTCCCGGTACATATTTGATGCCGCTGGCTTCCTCATGCCCACGCATACGGAAGGTCTTGAACTCAAGAAGTACGGGCCGTGGTCGTTTTCTTAAGGCCTTACAGAGTTCATTGACCTTTGTGTAGACTTCCAAAATATTGTTTCCTTCAATGATCCTACCTTCTATCCCGTATCCCTTTGCCCTGTCCGCCAAATGTTCACAATTGTATTGTTCCCTGGTAGGCGTGGACAGGCCATAACCATTGTTTTCGATACAAAACAAAATGGGCAGGTTCCATACGGAGGCCACGTTCAATGCTTCGTGAAAATCCCCTTCACTGGTTGCTCCTTCCCCCGTAAAAACTGCGGTGACCCTTTTCTTTTTTCGAATTAAATCAGCCAGTGCTATTCCGTTGGCGACCCCAAGTTGTGGCCCTAAATGGGAAATCATCCCAACAATTTTATGTTCTTGACTGCCAAAATGAAAGCTTCTGTCCCTTCCTTTTGTAAATCCGCCGGCCTTCCCTTGCCATTGCGCGAAAAGTCGTTTTAAAGGAACATTGCGTGTGGTGAACACCCCAAGGTTTCGATGCATGGGAAGGATGTACTCAGAGTCCTTGAGGGCAGAGGCAACGCCAACGGATATGGCCTCCTGTCCCATTCCACTGAACCATTTGGGAACCTTACCCTGCCGAAGCAGAATCAACATCTTTTCCTCTATCATTCTAGGCTTTAGCATACGTCCGTAGAGCCGGAGCAATTCTTCTGGGTTCAAATCCCCAATATGGTAGCGCATATAGTTGTTGTTATGTACCCAAAAGTAGTAAAAAGGGTAAGATTGCTTACTTTTGAAGGTAAGCAAAAAACAAAGAACCATGAGTGCCATACCAAGTGTTCACCTAGGGGATTTTTTATCGGATGACCCTGACAAAAAGGAAAAATTTGTTCAAGAAATTGGAGCAGCTTTTGAGGATATTGGCTTTGTGGCCTTAAGCGGTCATTTCCTGTCCAATGAACTGGTCGAAAAACTCTACGAAGAGATAAAACATTTCTTTGGATTGCCACAGCAAACCAAAGACAAGTACGAAATAGCGGGAATTGGTGGGCAACGGGGCTATACCTCATTTGGAAAGGAACATGCCAAAGGACGAAAAGAGGGGGATTTAAAGGAATTTTGGCATTTTGGACAATATGTGGAGAACGATCCCAAACTGGCAAAGGAATATCCGGAAAACGTGACCGTAGAGGAACTTGCCGATTTCAATGCCGTTGGAAAAGAAGCCTACAAAATGTTGGAGAAGACGGCGCAATATGTATTAAGGGCCCTGGCACTGCATTTGGACTTGGAAGAGACCTATTTTGACCAATATATCAAAAATGGGAATTCCATTCTCCGGCCCATACATTACCCTCCCATTACCGAAGAACCAAAAAATGCCGTTAGGGCAGCGGCCCATGGGGACATTAACCTTATTACCCTTTTAATGGGTGCCCATGGCAAGGGATTGCAAGTAAAGGATCATCAAGGAAATTGGGTGGATGCCATCGCCAGACCGGATGAACTGATGATCAATGTGGGAGATATGCTTTCCCGTTTAACCAACAATAAATTGAAATCGACCATCCACCAGGTGGTGAATCCCCCCAGGGAACTTTGGGGAACTTCCCGCTACTCGATTCCTTTTTTCATGCATCCAATCAGTGAAATGTCGCTGAATTGCTTGGAAAACTGCATAGATGAAGCCCATCCAAAACAATTTGAGGATACTACGGCAGGTGATTATCTAAATGAACGTTTAATAGAATTGGGGCTGGTAAAAAAATAGTTATGGATCTAAAGGACCAACTTAAAAACCTTTTTCCGGACCATGTCCCCCATGAAACCGGACAGGAAGGGGAAAAAAAGACGGAGTTTTGGTTGCAGGACGAGCCCATTATTTGCAAGTACGAAAAACGAAAGGGAAAACCAGTAACCATTTTGGAAGGATACAATGGGGCACCGTCCGATTTCAAAAAACTCACCAAATCCCTGCAAACCTTATTGGGGGTTGGAGGGAGTCATAAAAACGAAACCATTATTATCCAGGGCGATTTTCGGGATAAGATCATGAAATTCCTAACCGATAAGGGATTTTCCGTAAAACGGGTTGGTGGATAGTTAAATAGGTAGTAATTAGTCAATTATAATCGACCAACTGTTAAATTTATCGTTCATTAACCAACCTTTTAAAGGAAATATTTTTGTTTTCTTCCTTTAAATCTTACTTTTAATTTTCTAACCAACGAAACAACACTTGAAAATGAAATCACTGTTGCACATTACCAACGGGGATAGTTTCACCGAAAGATTAAAAACGCTTCCCTTTAAAGGTGACATTGTTACCTGGAGGGAGATGCTATGCGAGGGTAAAACGCTCAGTAGCGTAGGTAGTGAATCATTCTGGAAAACGAGATTTGAGTTTTTGAACAAAAACTACCGCATCAGCAAATCCTGGTTCGTAGAGAAAACCTTGAAGGAATACCGTTCCCTGTGCAGTCACAAGCAACAGGACCAAATTGTACTTTGGTTTGAATATGACCTATTTTGCCAGATCAATATGCTCGCGGTCCTTAGCTGGCTGAAAACCTATCGGCGTCACGCGGAAATCTCATTGGTCTGTAGTGGAAAGGAGGACAATACCGAACGTCTCTATGGCCTCAATGAGCTGTCGGACGAGCAGCTCACCGAGATTTATGAGCGACGTATCATTTTGTCCCAGGACGATATTGAATACGCCGATTACGTTTGGCAATTGTACTGTAGTGACAATCCCATGCGACTGGAGAACCTAGCTGATTTTGACAGCTTTCAGTTTAAGTACTTATCCGAAGCGATAAAGGCGCATTTGCAACGTTTTCCAACAATAAAGAACGGTCTCAACGCTGTTGAAAACACGGTTTTGGGCGTCGCAAGGGAACAAAAACCAAAGTCCAAAAGGGATTTGATTGGTAAAATACTTCAAAACCAAGGTTTTTACGGTTTTGGGGACTCCCAGTACGAACGGATGATCACCACCTTAAAGCCCCTGTTTTCCTCTTTTAACCCTGTTCGTTTATCCACCAAGGGAAAAGCGATTTTGGAAAAGAGGGAAAACTACTATTCCCAGTTAAGGGACGAGGACTATTATTTGGGCGGTGCCCTTAAATACAATTTCCTTTACAATACAGAAACCGATCGTATTTTAAAACTGTAACTTCGTTACTGTATGCCCATTGGCGAGTCTGAGCTGATCTTGAATGCTGATGGTAGCATTTATCATCTAAACCTACTTCCGGAGGATATTGCCCCTACGGTCATTGTTGTGGGTGACCCTAACCGCGTCCAACAGGTATCCCGGTATTTTGACACTATCGAGCTCAAAAAGCAAAAGCGGGAGTTCCTAACACATACCGGTATGCTCAATGGGAAAAGATTGACCGTCCTTTCCACAGGTATAGGTACCGGGAATATTGATATCGTTTTGAACGAATTGGACGCTTTGGTCAATATTGATTTTTCAACTCGTGAAATCAAACCAACCGGCAACACCCTTGATATTGTTCGTATCGGTACCTCTGGGGCATTGCAGCCCGATATCCCCGTGGATTCCTTTTTATTGTCCCATTATGCCATTGGATTGGACGGTATTCTCCATTTCTACGAAAAGGAGCATGTGGAAATTGATGAAATGACCCAATCCTTAATTGCCCATTTGGGTTGGACGGACAAAGGCATTGTTCCCTACACCGCAATATGCCATCAAGAACTGGAAAAACAATTCGAATCAAATCGTATACGATTGGGCACAACCCTGACCAATGCTGGGTTTTACGGCCCTCAGGGACGGGAATTGCGACTGAAACAAAAATTGACGGACTTCCATTCCAAATTGGCTTCATTTCGCTACCAGGACAACTCCATTACCAATTTGGAAATGGAAACGGCCACCATCTATGGACTCTCCAAGCTCTTAGGTCATAGGGCAGTGTCCCTAAATGCCATCCTGGCCAATCGGCCCTTGGGGACCTTCTCCAAAAATCCTCTAAAAACGGTGGATTCCCTGATCAAACTAAGTTTGGAACTCCTTACTTAACACTAGCTTTAACTTGACCGTCCAGCTAATCCATATTTTTGAAAAAACAAGATATGGAAAGACCCCTAAAAAATCGGGATATCAATTGGCTGTATTTTAACGAACGTGTCTTGTTGGAGGCTGATAGCAAAGATGTCCCCCTTTTGGAGCGGTTAAAATTCCTGGCCATTTTTTCCTCGAATTTGGATGAATATTTCAAAGTAAGGATTTCACAGTTGCGGCAGTTGAAAAATGTGGATAAACAGCTACGGAAGAAACTGGTACTCAAACCCAACAAAAAATTAAAGTTTATCCTAAAGACGGTCGCAAAACAACAAGAACTTTTTGGGAGTATCATAGCAAGGACCTTAGGGGAACTTAGAAAGCATCACATATTTATACGACAAACCGCAGAACTGAACACTACCCAAAAAGAATATGTAGGACAATTGTTCGATACCGAAATAGCCCAGCACTGTAAGATCATTGATATTCTGAATTACGCCAATCTGGAAGATGGGGAGTTGTACCTGGTCCTGTACTTGGGCGAAAGGGATTTTTCGGTTACCAATATACCCACAAAGGCCTGCGGTCGTTTTTTTGAGATTCCCGGGGAGGGACACAATTATCTTTTTTTGGATGATATCATTAAAATGAACGCCCATAAATTGGTGCCGCATCAAACCATTTTGGGCGCTTACTCCATAAAAATGTCCAGGGATGCTGAGCTGTACCTTGAGGATGACTATACGAACACCGAATTGGTGGAAAAAATATACCAATCGTTGGGCAAACGGCAATCCGGACAACCTACGCGTTTGCTTTACGATGGAAACATGCCCGAAGCTTTAAAAAACAGTATTACAGCGTCCCTGGATTTGGGGGAAGCAGATATGGTATTGGGAGGAAAATACCACAATATGTCCGATTTTTTTAGCTTTCCGATCCCTCCCGACCACAGCCATTTGTCCTACGAAGAAAAGGCACCCCTACCACACCCCATTCTCTCTTTTACGGATGATATTTTTGAAAGCATCCTTAAAAAAGACCAATTGGTCCATTTTCCTTACCAGGAATTTGGCATGGTGGAGAACTTTGTTCGTTCCGCAGCGGAATCACCTACCGTTCGAAGCATAAAAATGTCCCTTTACAGGATTGCAAAGACTTCGGCATTGACCGATTCCTTGCTAAGAGCCTTAAAAAACGGAAAGGAAGTGGTCCTTTTCGTAGAGGCGCAAGCCAGGTTTGATGAGCAAAACAATATTAAATGGGGCCGAACTTTTGAACAACATGGCGCAACCGTACTCTACAGCGTTCCAAACATTAAAGTGCATTCCAAAGTTGCTTTGGTAGAACGGGTCGTTGAAGGGGAGGTACAACGTTTTGCCTTTATAGGTACGGGAAATTTTAATGCAAAGACCGCAAAAATCTACTGTGATCATGGCCTTTTTACCGCCAATGCCCAAATAACCAAGGATTTGAACCAGGTATTTAAAGTATTGGAACGCCAATTAATCATTCCCAAATTGAAATACCTATTGGTGTCGCCCTTCACGACCAGGATTACCTTTTTGGATTTGATCCAACAGGAAATTGCCCATGCACATGCCGGAAGAATGGGGAAAATTACCATTAAGATGAACAGTCTGGAAGATTCCAAAATGATCAAAGCGTTGTACCGGGCCAGTGAGGCAGGAGTGGAAATTAGGTTATTGGTCCGTGGGTTTTGCTGTTTGCTGCCGAGGTCCAATGAAGAAGTGGTCAAAGGGGAAAGGCCCATACATATCACCAGTATCATTGACCGTTATTTGGAACATGGTAGGATCTATCTGTTTGAAAACGGTGGAGCCGAAATCATGTATATTGGTTCGGCGGATTGGATGACCCGGAATTTGGACAGGAGAATAGAAGTACTGACCCCTATCCTGGATAAGGAGATTTTTCAAGAGCTTAAGGATATTTTGGAGCTACAGCTCAATGATACCGTAAAAGCAAGGGTTCTGGACGGGGAGGACAGCAATAAAAAAGTACAGGGAAGGATTGGGGAACCTGGATTACGGTCGCAATATGCCATTTACGATTATCTAAAAACAAAACTGAATGAAAACGGTTAACGTCTGTGGTGTTCCAGAACATTTTAACCTCCCTTGGCATTTTGCCATTGAGGAAGGCGCCTTCAAGGAAAGGGGAATTGACGTAGTTTGGAAGGATGTTCCCGAAGGAACGGGGAAGATGGGTAAACTGCTACAACATGGCGAAACGGATTTGGCCATTATCCTTACCGAAGGTATCGTTAAGAGCATCTCCGAAGGAAACCCAAGCAAGATTGTACAAACCTACGTTGCATCCCCCCTACTCTGGGGAATTCATGTGGATGGGAAAAGTAAGCTACAGACCATCCAAGAACTTGAGGGTAAAAGGGCCGCCATTAGTAGGTATGGCAGTGGAAGCCACTTAATGGCATTTGTACACGCCCAAAGCCAGGGATGGGATACCACAAAACTGAAATTTGAGGTGATCGATCACCTGAATGGGGCCATCAAGGCCTTAGGTGAGGGCAAGGCCGATTATTTCATGTGGGAACACTTTACGACAAAACCATTGGTTGATGAAGGTACCTTTAAAAGGCTTGGGGACTGCCCTACGCCTTGGCCTTGTTTTGTTATAGCGGGAAACCTGCGCTTTTTGGAAAACAATAAGGCATTGGTCCGGCACATTTTAGAAGTCATCAATAGCTATACGCTGGAATTTAAACAGATACCAAGTATCGATAGAACTTTTGCCAATGGCTATGGCCAGCGTTTGGAGGACATCAGGGAATGGTTATCCTTAACGGTTTGGTCACAACAACAGCTTTCTGCGGATGTATTGGAGCATGTTTTGGAAAAATTGGAATCATTGGGCCTTCTAAGCGGAACCATCAAGCCTTCCGATATTATTTGGGAACACTAGTAAAAATGTTTCTTGATAAGGGCCCGAAACTGGAGATCGGAAAGCGGTTTTTGAGCCGTATCGGAAACATTGGGCATATCCATGGCCCGCTGTACCGCATGGTCAATATCCAAAGAGGTCAACATCACAATTACAATATTCTTTTTGAGGGCCGAATCAAACTTTTGTTCAAATGCCTCCAAAAATTCCCAACCATTCATTACCGGCATATTCGTATCCAAAATGAGCAAACACGGCATCAAGTCGGCCTTTCCATTTAAAGTCAAAAAATCGATTGCCTCCTGACCATTGCCCACTACATTGATTTCAATGGAAGAGTCCACCTGCTTGACAAAAAATGTATTGAGGAAGTTTGTGGTATTATCATCATCCACCAATAAAACAGATCTAGGTTTGCCCACGTTATCAGAAATTTCTTAGCTTATAATAGTAGCAAACGTAATCTTTTTCTTTAAATTTTAACAAATGTCAGAATTTTAATAATTCACCATGTTATTAACGATTTTCCCATTTGTCCTAAGAGTTCATTGGTTTTACCAAAGTGGCCGTTTCCAAACCAAAGCCCCCTGTTGGCACTTAAGGGGGAAGGGTGACCGGATGTAAGGATATAATGCTTGGAGGTATTGATCAATGCCGCCTTCTTTTTTGCAAAACCACCCCAAAGTAAAAAGACGACCCCCTCCAAATTGTTGGAAACCGTTTGGATCACAGCATCCGTGAACCGTTCCCATCCCTTGTTTTGATGACTTCCTGCTTGATGGGCCCTTACGGTCAATGTGGCATTTAGGAGCAGTACCCCCTGTGATGCCCAACGCTCCAGATTTCCACTTGTGGGATAAGGGGTCCCAACATCTACCTTTATCTCCTTAAAAATATTGACCAGGGACGGTGGATGGGGAATTCCATCCTTTACGGAAAAACAAAGACCATTTGCTTGATTGGGCCCGTGATAGGGATCCTGTCCAATAATGACCACTTTGGTCCCATGGAAAGGGCAATGGTCAAATGCGGCAAAAATGTCCCTTCCCTTAGGATAACACGTAGTGGTTTGATACTCTTTTTTTACAAAGTGGGTCAACGCCACAAAATAGTCTTTCTCAAACTCACGTTGCAGTTGCGCTTTCCAAGATAGTTCAATTTGTACGCCCATTCTTACTTTTTTTGGTCAGTTTATAGAGTAGGTAGCCAATTCCAACTATAAAGTGAAGTACAATAACAATGGCAATAATATAAATGATGGTGTTGTCTCCCCTCATACATAAATAATTGGATGAAATCAGTTCAAATTTAACAAGTAGGCATATATTTACTAGTCAAGAGATTGATTTATTATGAAGGTTTCCTATGAAATTAGGTATTTGAAGAAAAGATTTCCCCTACGCATTAGCCGGGGTGTCAGGGATGGGCAGCACAATCTATTTGTTTCGGTTTCCGATGGAACTTATGTTGGCCTGGGAGAGACTTCCCCCGGAGCCTCCGAAGGGGCAGCTACGGCCGAAGAAGCGCAAGCACATCTGGAACGATTTGTAAAGGATACATTGGATCTATCAAGTCCACAAATCGTATACGATATGGCAATTGCTTCCGATATAGCGCCTTGTGCCCTTGCAGCATTGGATATGGCACTTTGGGACCTAAAAGCCAAGCAAGCGCAAATGCCCCTGTATCGATTATTGGGATTTTCAAAACCAAGTAAGCCTACCTCCATTACTTTGGGGATAATGGCCCCTGAAGAGGCCAAAGAGCGCTTGCCCCTTATTTTGGAACAGGATGGAATTCGAACCCTCAAAGTGAAACTGGGAAATCCCGAAGGGATGGAAGCGGACAAAGCCATGTACCGGGAAGTATTGGCATACCACAAAAACTACCCCATCTCCATTCGTGTGGATGCCAATGGCGGCTGGAACCTTAAAGATGCCATACATATGATGAAATGGCTTGCCGATAGGGAGTGTGCCTATGTTGAACAACCCTTAAAGGAAGGCGAGGAGGCTTTTTTACCAGAACTTTACAAAAACCGCCCCTTGCCCATTTTTCTGGATGAAAGCTGCCGTTTTGCAACGGATATTCCCAAATGGGCCCATGCCGTGGATGGTGTGAATATGAAATTGATGAAGTGTGGCGGAGTTACAGGTGCATTGCGCATTATTGCCACGGCCAATGCTTTTGGACTAAAAACCATGATCGGCTGTATGGGGGAAACCTCCATATCCATTGCTGCAGGGGCTGCGGTCTCGGGTATATTAGATCATATTGATCTGGATTCCCATCTAAACCTAAATCCCGATCCCTGCGAAGGTGCACCCCTAGTCAATGAAATTACCATGCCCCTTGATGTTCCCGGGCATGGTGGCAAATTCAAAATATAGATTCAAATGTTTGAACACCACCAGAAACTTGCCATTTTTATGGAAGGTGCGCTGGATAATGACTCCGGCAAAATGGGATTTGGACTTATGCGTTTCTCCAAACATCCCATTGTTTGTGTGATTGATTCCAATTACGAGGGAAAATCCGTATCGGAAGCTGTAGGGCTCCCCTATTCCATTCCAGTTGTGGCCACTGTGGATGAAGCCGTCCAATTGGGAGCTGAAATAATGGTATTGGGAATCGCCCCAAGTGGCGGTCGTTTTCCGGCAGAATGGGATGGCCCGGTTTCCCATGCCCTGGAAAATGGCCTTTCCTTGATCAATGGCCTTCACGACGACCTCAATGCCCGCTTTGGACATTTAGTGAGGCAGAATACCATCTGGGATGTTCGTAAGCCGCAACACGCTTATCCCATTGCAACGGCAAAAGCAGCTGAACTAAAGAACCAACGGATTTTAATGGTCGGTACGGATATGGCAGCCGGTAAAATGACGGCCGGTCTGGAGCTGTATGCCGCCCTAAGGGAAAAAGGAGTAAAAGTTGGGTTTGTCCCTACGGGGCAAATTGGAATTACACTCATGGGTAATGGGATTCCATTGGATGCCATTAAAGTGGACCAAGCGGCCGGTGCCGTTGAACAGGCCGTTTTGGAACAGGCCCATAATGACATTATCATTATTGAAGGACAAGGTTCCTTGGCACATCCCGGTAGTACGGCCACCCTGCCCCTATTGCGGGGATCACAGCCCACACATCTCATAATGTGCCATAAGGCCGCCTATTCCCATTTACGTTATCCGGTTTCCCATATTCCCATACCCCCATTGGATGGGTTCATTCAACTGAATGAGGCCGTTGCCAAGGTTTGCGGTTCCCAAAATACCGCAAAGACCATTGGGATTGCCCTAAATACAGTAGGATTGAATGCATCTGAAGCAGAAAAAAAGATGGAGGAAATTGAAAGTAGTACAAAATTGCCCACAACGGACGTCGTTCGTTTTGGTGTGGAGAAATTGGTCAATGCCATTTTAAAATCATAAAAACCGGATTTTACCTAAGAACCCAATTAAGCATCGTGTCCTATAACAAGAAATTGGAATATTATTCAAATGCATATCCCAGAATTGTGGATATCGCCCAAAAAGCCAAAAAACGTATTCCAAATGTGGCTTGGGAATACCTTGATTCCGGAACAGGAGACGAAAGTCTGCTACAGGCCAATCAAAACGCTTTTGAAAAAATCCGTTTCCTGCCCAGGTTTTGCAAAGGTTTCCTGGAAGCAAGCATTGAAACCGAGCTTTTTGGCAAAAAATACAGTGCCCCAATTGGAATCGCACCTGTTGGATTGACTGGATTACTCTGGCCCAAAGTTGAACAGTACCTGGCCTTAACTGCCAATCGAGTGCAAATCCCGTATTGCTTAAGTACCGTAGCTACGGAAACCCCGGAAACCATTGGTCCAAAAGTTGGGGACATGGGGTGGTTTCAGTTGTATCCCCCTAAGGATAAAGATATTAGGGATTCCTTGTTGGAACGAGCCAGGAATTCAGGATTCCGTGCGCTGGTGGTTACCGCGGACGTCCCAATGGCCAGTAGGCGTGAGCGTAGCAAAAAGGCAGGGCTGGCCATTCCACCCAAGATTACCCCTAAACTAATTTGGCAAGGCATCACCAACCCTGTATGGGGTTACCATACGATTCGTAGGGGGTTACCCCGACTTAGAACCGTGGAACATTACACCAATACCAACGACATGAAGTTTGTTAGTGGATTTGTTGGCAATCGATTGGGTGGCACATTGGACTGGGAATATTGCAAGGAATTACGGGATATTTGGGAGGGCCCAATTGTGCTCAAGGGAATCCTAAATCCTAATGACGCCTCAAAAGCGGTTGAAGTAGGATTGGATGGCGTTTATGTTTCCAACCATGGAGGGAGACAGTTTAACGGTGCTGTTCCCGCCATTGAAGCATTGCCCGGCATTGTTAAAACCGTAAAAGGAAAAGTACCCATACTGTTCGATAGTGGTATACGTACAGGATTGGACGCCATGCGCGCGCTATATCTTGGGGCCGATTTTGTTTTTGTCGGTAGGCCGTTCATCCATGGCGTATGCGCATTGGGAAAATATGGGAGTGATCATGTAGCCCATATCCTCATGGACGATCTAAAGAACAATATGGTGCAATTGGGCGCAAAAACCGTGGAAGAGGTTCGCAAAGCAGTGACATACAAAAGTTAGCTTTTATTTTTTTCCTCGATCCACTTCCCCATATATTTTGTGGCGTTCATGGTTTGGTGGTGCAACAAGGTGCCTATTACATTTTTATTCCGATGGTCCTCAAGGTTTTGTAGCATTAGGTTCACTTTTTTGAAAAGCTTTTCTGCCAGAAGTTCCCGATTATAGTTGGTATTGATAAGTTGTATCCCTTCTTGTTGGGCCTCTTGCCAAATCCTTTTTTCTTGATAGAGTGCTACAGCTCGTTGGGCAAAATCCTTGGGGTCATCAGCAATAAAACCGGCCCAGGCCGAGCTCATGGCCATTCCTTCTTTTCCTATATCCGTAGTTATGCTGGGCGTGCCACATTGCATGGCCACAGCCAATTTTCCCTTAATTCCAGCGCCAAAACGCAAGGGAGCCAACACCATACGGGCCTGTTCCACCTTTTTTTCCAAATCCGGGGTCCAACCGTGGACCAAAATCCCATCTTTGGACCGGTGCATGTCCTTAACTTGTTGTGGCAGGTAAGCCCCATATATATGGAGTCTTGTTTCGGGCAATTCCCTTCTGATCATTGGCCAGATAACCTTTTTTAAGTAGGCAAAGGAATCTACATTGGGGGCATGTTTTCCATTGCCATAGGAAATGAAATCCAAACGCTCCTCAAAACTGGGCCAAGTAGCCCTGTGTGCCTCACTTATTTCTTCAAGCATAAAGGGCAAACACCACAAAAGGCTTTCGCCCATTCCCGTTGCCTCTTGGAGGAGGCTTTTCTCAAAAGAGGATACCAATAAGGTGAGATCTGAACGGAAGATACTGGCCACTTCACGTTTGGTCTTATCCTGTTGCAGCCAATCCGTTGTGGCAAATGTGCTGTCCCCTTTCAAGCATACTTTCCGATATTCCCTTAGGGAATGTAAATCTTCGGTATTTAACACCCTTAAGGCATTTGGACAGCTTTCAGCTATTCGCCAACCAAATTGTTCCTCGACCATGAATCGGTCAAACACCACAATATCCGGGTTTTTCTTTTTGACCCAATCTTCAAAACTGCTATGATTGAGCCTTATGGATACTTCTTCAATGCCCATTGTGGTCAGGTCATGGGAGTATTCGGTCCGTACTGCTACCGAAGCAAAAGTAATTTCATAATCCCTGTCCAAAAAAGCCCTCAAAAGCTGTAGCATCCGATTTCCCGCGGCAGTGGTAGTAGGCTCGGGCCAAATATGGCCAATGACAAGAAGTCTTTTCATGAACTACATCTGCTGTGCAAACTTTTTGGATATCCTGGAGCGTAACTTCCGTTCATAATCCTCTTCCAGCCATTCCTTGTAATTCTTGGTATTGTTCATAATACAATACGAATACTGTTTTACCCGAAATGCAATTTCCTCTTTTAAGGCCTTTGCCAGGATACGGGCATCAAAAATATCCTCGCTGTTCTCAACACAAATCTGCGCGTGCTGCTCTATGCTCCGTTCCAATACGAGTTTGGATTTTTTGCCCTCTTCGAATACCTTTTTGTATTCTTCCTTTACATCAAAATTGATATTCTCCGATTTGGCAAATTTTGCCTTGAGTTCATCTGGCATTTCATAGATGAACTCCTTTTCTATTTCCTCATCATTCTTGATGTTTTCCAAGTAAAAATCCGGGAAATGGAAAATCTCCTGCCAATCCAAAGGCTCGTCCCAGGGTCCGAAACGGGCAATATTGTTCCCCAGATCAATCACTTTGAACCCGCTCTTATTGGGAAGGATCCTGGAACCACGTCCGATCATTTGAAAATATAGGGTCAATGAACGGGTAGCCCTATTTAGGATGATGGATTCCACTGTCGGTTCGTCAAAACCCGTTGTCAGGATACTTACCGAAGTTAGGATGGCGTTGGGGGTTTGGGCAAACCAATCCAATATTTCCCTACGTTCGGAAGCCGTATTTCTATTGTCCAAATGTCTGATATCATAACCGGCCTTTTTAAAGGTCTCGTACACGTAAAAGGAGGTATTGATACCATTGTTAAAGATAAGCGTCTTAGTGCCTTTGGCCACTTCCTCATAAGCAGTTACCAACTTGCCCAGCATATTGTGGTTGCCGTAAAACTCATCTGAGGATTTTACCGTATAATCACCGTGAATTCCAAGTTTTAAACTTTTAAGGCTAACATCATAGTTATACAGATCCGCTTTGGCCAAATATCCGTTCGCTATTAAGGATTTAATGGACTTGCCCACAATCAACTTTTTATAGTGGTCCTTCATGGGCAATTTAATGTTGGAACTCAACGGGGTAGCCGTAACCCCTAGAATTGTTGCGTGTTCAAAGTACTTGAACAGTTTTCGGAAGGAGTTGTAATGCGCTTCATCAATGATGACCAACCCAATGTTGTTGATTTTCACCTTTTCTTCCTGAAGCCTGTTGTTCAATGTCTCCACCATGGCCACAAAGCACATATATTCGTCCTGGTCATTGAGCTCCTTTACATCACTGTTGATGATTTTGTTGGTGACACCAAAACCGTGAAGCATCCGGGATGTCTGGAAACTCAATTCGATCCTATGGGTAAGCACGACCACCTTCTTTTTGGTGGTCTCAATGTACCTTCGCGTTATCTCCGAAAAAACAACGGTCTTGCCCCCTCCGGTGGGAAGCTGATATAAAATATTGCTACCCTCGGGCAACTTGGCCAATTCCGCGAAGATTTTTTCCAAATCCTCCTTTTGGTAGTCATAAAGTTTTTTTCCGGCAACTTCTTTTTGTAGCTCCAAGTCGATATCGTGGGTTTAGGCAGATGAATAAAAAACCTTACAAAATTAGGCGATTTTTAAATTGGCACGAAAAACTACCTGCCCTTTAATATCAAAATACTATTAACAATAGCCGAATTCAAGTACCGTAAAATACTACTGATAATTTTTTGAAAAGATTACATGATTCCGTTTGGAATTGCCGCGTTAAAAATGTATAATGAGAGCTTATATACACACTAAACCCAGAACACGAATGAGGCAACTTAAAATCATTAAACAAGTAACCAACCGTGAATCCAAATCCCTAGACAAATACCTACAAGACATAAGCAAAATAGAATTGATAACGGCCGATGAAGAGGTGGAACTGGCCCAAAGAATTAAAAGAGGGGACCAAGCTGCCCTGGAAAAGCTGACCAATGCCAACCTTCGATTTGTTGTTTCCGTTGCCAAGCAATATCAGAATCAAGGATTGACCTTGCCTGATTTGATCAATGAAGGCAATGTAGGTCTGGTCAAGGCTGCCAAACGTTTTGATGAAACACGTGGTTTTAAGTTCATTTCATATGCGGTATGGTGGATCCGCCAGTCCATATTACAGGCATTGGCGGAACAATCCAGGGTGGTGCGTTTGCCATTGAACAAGATCGGTTCCATCAATAAGATCAAAAAAACGTTTTCCTATTTGGAACAGGCCCATGAAAGACCTCCTTCTGCGGAGGAAATTGCCAAAGAATTGGACATGACGGTCACCGAAGTAAAGCAAAGCATGAAAAATACCGGGCGTCATGTATCCATGGATGCTCCCTTAAAAGAAGGGGAGGATTCCAATCTATACGACGTCATGAAAGCAGGGGAATCCCCGCGTCCGGATAAGGAATTGATGCATGAATCACTGAACACGGAAATAAATCGGGCCCTGGACACCCTTTCCCCCAGGGAAGCCGATGTTGTTCGTCTATATTACGGGATTGGAGAACAGCCTTCCATGACCCTGGAGGAAATTGGGAGTACTTTTGATCTGACCAGGGAACGGGTGAGACAAATTAGGGAAAAGGCCATTCGAAAATTGAGACATAGTTCTAAGTGCAAAATCTTGAAATCGTATTTGGGGTAATAAAAAAGGGGCTTCAGTTTTGAAGCCCCTTTTTTATTGATAAACATCTAAACTTAAGAACAATTCAGTTGTGAGATGTTGTAGTCTGTTAGAATTTCATTCAAATCATTGATGAAATTAATGTATGCACTGTTTTCTTGATTCTGTCGCTCCATAGCTTTCGGTTTAGGGCAGTTTATAAATAATCCAGCTCTGCCAGTTCATTCATACTCAAAATTTCATTTAGCTCCTGTAAGAATGCTAAATATTCCTCTCCGTACGTATCGTATAACATAGTGGTAGATTAGGTTTTTAATTCGGGTGCTACATGATTAACGCTAACATATCCCAAACATTATGCAATGACAATATTTTGTGGTGAAGTACACAAAAGTTGTTGTGAACTTTTAAATAGGAAAATTCGTTCAAAAACGAAATTGGTACCGAAGTCCAAAGGAAACGCCCCAAAAGAAGTTGCCGGAATCAAAAAAGAGTTCTTGTCGTCTCACCCCTGCATTTAAAGTATACAGCCCTATGTCGTTTTTGTCGGCAAACTGATATTCCAGGTTCAACATTTGGGTTTCCAGGAACAATTGGGTGGCGGAAAGCAATTCGCCATCCACAATAAGCTGGTTCAACTCGGAATCGAAGCCATAGGTCGCCCGAACGCCAAAAAAATGATTGCCATCCTTTCCGTATTTTCTTGCCAAAACGTTCCCTGCCCAACCCATTTGTCCATCATTCCTAACCGAAACAAAAGGCCTAGCCGACACATAATAGTTCCCTCTGTACATCCCAAAGGACCCCGTAAAAATGGTGGCATTGTTTGCCGTAAACCGCACATGTCTGGCCCCAAGGGACACCTCAAACGCTTTGGGCAACTCCGCATAGAGTTCCAATCCTGCCCTGTGTTTGGGAAATATGACCGCATTGGAATACCCGTAATTCACATATCCATGGAACGTTTTGGAAATGGTGGGATAGATATCCATTTCAAACTGGGTTCCGGTTTGGTTAAATCTTTGGGCGTAATTGATCCTGGGCAGGATTTGTCCAAGTTTGGTTTGGGTCTGGTATGTTACGGAGGTTTCGTACATGGCGTCAAAAACAACATCGAAGACTTCAATGGTCGTTGAAACGGAAATACCGTTTTTTCGTTTCAGGTTTTTGTTTTCCTCTTTCAGCTTTTCCTGGATAGGAGGCTTTTTATTCAATTCGAAAACAACTTGACTACGCAATTCCTCAATGGCCTTATCTTCACGAAGGTATATTAGGGCCTTATTCGAAAGCCCAAGGGCAATATTCAGGTTTTTGGAATACAGCTCATTCTTTATGGCCGACAACCAGGCCTCCCTTTTTTGTCGCTTTACCGATAGTATTCGATTAAAACGCTTTCGGGCTTCATTATAGTCTTTGTCCCAAGTGTACGTCTTTGCAATGAGAATGGCCGCATCGGTATAATCCGGATATGCTGCCAGAATTTGTTCCAGGGAATCCCTGGCAACGGCCCGGTTGCCTTCAAAAGCAATATTTCGGGCACTTAAAAAGGAGCTATCTGGGTCGGTTATTCCCTGGGATCGTACCCAAAAACAACCAAGCCCAATAAATACCATATAAATAAAGCGTTTACCCATTACTCCTGAAACTGAATACCCGTTATTTGGTTTTTTTCCACATTTTGAATTTTTCCCATTCGGTTCATACAGCGTTCCACTTTTTTGATCAGCTCAACGGTTTCAATATTGTTCTCCTTCATTTGTTCATATATCCTGGACGCCCTTGAGTTGTTTCCCGACCAATAATACACATCCAACAACGCTCCATAGGCATCTTGATAAAAAGGATGGAGGTCAACGGCCTTTTCCAAAAGCATGATGGATTTATTGTAATGCTTCTTCCAGGCATGTATCCTTCCTTGTAATATCAAGGCATCAATATGGCCTGGAACATTGTCCAGGATGTAGGCGGATAAAAGCAATGCCTTGTCATAATTCCCATCATGGGCCAATTCCCTGGCGCTGTTATAGGCATTGTCATAATTCCTTCCATTGAAAACACTGCTTATCCAAACCATTTCTTCCTTGGTGAACTGTTTTTTACCGCTCTCATAGACCGCCAGGTCCCTAGGAAGGATTTTATTCTCCTTGGTCACATATGAATTAATGGCCTTAAAAAACTTTAATTCTTTCTTGAGCCGTCCTTTTACGGAATCGTTGGGAGTTAAAAGTTCCAGGGTATCCCCTATTCCTGCAACTTTTCGGCCTTTGACAAAATGACCGTTGTATACCAGTGCCTTGACTCCATTATTGGCTATTGACAAAACCACTTTGCCATCCTCCCGCAACAGTCCGTTTCCCAACCAAGCGCTTTTTTGTGGTAGCTCAAAACCGTGCTGCTGCCGTAGCAAACTCAATAAACTAGGGGCTATATCGTGATGCGAAGCCAGATTATTGAATTCCATTCCTTGCTTTAACAGTGTACTGTAAATCACTAAGGGCACTTGATATTGTTGTAATGGATTTTCAATGGGCAGATAGTTTTTTCCACTACCGGTAACCACAAAAATGGTATTCCCGGCATCCTTCGTCAATGCGTACATCTTGAAGAGTTTCCCAAGGGCATCATCTGTATAGTTCATTGCCGCAAACAAATCGACATTCTTTTTGACAAACCGCTTTTGTTTTCCATCGAATTTCATGGTATCAAAAGCCTTTTCGACCCATGATTCATAGTAGTCGGAATCCGGAATGGAGAAAGGTTTGGTCGTACTTAAATTCAGAAAAAACTCAATTTTGGGCTGATTCGAGGCAAAATAGGACGAACCCCATTTTTTGTACAGTTCCCCATCGGGATATCCCAAAGTGACCCCCGCCCGATCCGCTTCCTGAAGTACATAGCTATTACTGAACCTTGATTTGTCCAAAACAATATCCACTTGTTCCTCATTCAGAAACCTGTCCATATTGTTCAAGGAGGCGTTCCCCCCAAAATAGAACCCGGTGTTGTAGTTGTTCTGCTTTAAAAGACCAAAGAGCGTATTTCTATTTGCCGAGTTTTCCAGGGCCATAAACCCATTTTCGCCCTGGGGCAAGGACCCCAGAATATTGGTGACCGCATCGGTCGTTGAAGTGGAATTGGCCAAAAAACGATTCCAATACAAGGATTTTTGGGTAATGGAATCCAGAAACGGGGTAAATCCCGCAAATTTACCTTCCCTGAGAAATTCGGGCCTGAGACCATCCCATACCACTATAACAATATTTGGGGAATGGGCATTGGAGGTAAAATGTTCAACAAACAAATCATCTTTTTCCCATTCCTTTAGCAACGGATATTCCTTGCCTTCATAGGTATTAAAATCCAGAAGATAGTCCGCAGTTTCCGAGATAAAACTTAAGGTCTTATTTTGATTGATCGGACTTTTCTCGGTAACCGATGTACTTAATGCCAGCAAAAAAAGGATGATGGTAAAAGGATACATTTTGCCAATAAAGGGGTTTAAAAACGCAGAAAGCTTATAGAACAAAAAATAAAGTAGTCCAATACCCAGGATGACCAGTACAAATTTTAGGATAATGGTATTGCTTAGCGTCAATGAAAACCCAGATTGAAAGTCGGTGATATGCAGCATCGAATAATTGCGGATAAAGTTTTCGATCAAAAGGACCTCGAATAGCAAAAAAGTGGAAAAAAGCGCTATTGATCCCCTAAACCCAGTACCAGGCTTACTGCGTTCCAGGAAACGGAACACCAATAAAAGGACAAATGAGAGTACTGCTGCGAAACCCAAGTGATTTACCAACAGTAAAAGAAGGGTCCTGTTCAAAGGCCTGTCAATGACCCCTCCGTGAAAAAGGCTGAATTGCTGATACATGGAGAGCACAAAAAGCGCGCAGACAAAACCAATAAGGATTCTGGTGAAATCCTTTAAGGTCCGTGTTTTTTTTATGTTGGTCTTTATCTCCATTATGTAGCTTTACTAAACCCTTTTCGGGTCATTGCACCCCAACCGGATTGTATTTTGAACAGTTTTTTGTAATTCCCTTTTATCGCGGACCATACCACTATGGGATGAAAGAAAAAAGGTTCTACAATGGCGCAGAACATCAAGATCAGGATGTCTTTGGTCTTGCTGTATTGATTGTAGGAATACACATCCCATAGGATTGCGTAAAAAGAGAACATCACGCTAAAGGTGTAGATGGCCAGTGTGATGGCCAAAAAGAATTCCCAGTTCAAAATCCCTAAAATGTAAAACAGGATGATGGAAAAGAATCCCAGGAACTCCAAAATGGGCGACATCCATTCATAGAAGAACCAATAGGGATAACTCAACATTCCCAATCTCCCGTACTTGGGATTAAAGAACATGTCCTTGTGCTTTTTAAGTGTTTCCAGGTTACCGCGGGACCATCTATCCCTTTGCTTCACCAAAACCTTTAAGCTTTCCGGTACTTCCGTCCAGCAAAGTGGGTCTGGAATATACTCAATGGTATATGGAATGTCCTCATCATGCATATACCTCCGCATCCTAAAAACAATTTCCATGTCCTCCCCTACCGTATTGGTATCATATCCGCCAACGGCCAGGGCGATCTCCCGATCAAAAAAGCCAAAGGCCCCCGAGATGATCAGCAAACTATCTATCCTTCCCCAGGCCATCCTACCCAGCAAAAAGGAACGCGTATATTCCAATAATTGAAATTTGGCGAGCCAATTTTTAGGCAAATTAATTTCTTCCAGGGTACCCCCGGAAATGGTACAGGAATTGGCTACCCTAATGACACCGCCAACAGCAATGACCCTTTTCTGCGATCGTTGTGAAAACGACTTGACCACATGGAGCAGTGCGTCCGGCTGCAATAGGCAATCCACATCAATACAACCTACATACCTGTTTTCAGAAAGGTAGACCCCAGTATTTAAGGCATCTGATTTGCCTCCGTTTTCCTTGTCGATGACCGTTAGCTTGGAAAAACTTTTTTGGTTGGACTTATAAATGCCCCGGACGGGCTTGGATTTCCAATTGGGGTCCATGGCATATTCAATTTTTTCCAGATGAAAAGCACCGATCAGTTTTTCCAAAGTGTCGTCCTTGCTCCCGTCATTGACCACCATTACCTCATAATTCACATATTTTAGGGACAGTAGCGACCGCACATTTTCCACAATGGTCATCCCTTCATTGAAAGCCGGGGCTATAATGGTTATGGAAGGGGCCAGAGGTGATGCCATTACCTTGGACAAATCCCCAAAACTGTTTTTGTTTCGATAGTGGATGGAATTACGGGCAGATAGATAACCCATAATACTGAACATGGAGAACAGCACTGTGGAGAACACCAAAAAAATAATGTTCATGTACTCTACGAATATGTCAAATACCCCACTATTCATAATCTTTTTTTCCGTTTTGTGCATCCCTGGAACCCCCTAGGAAGAATTCTTCGGACAGTTCAAAGTCAAATGGGAACGTATCCTGTCCTTCCTTTTTGGCAGCTTTTATGCCAAGTTCCTCATACAGGAACAAAAGTTCCAAAGGAATACGTTCGTCATCTTCCAAATCCCTTTTCTGGCCATCCTCGTTTTGAACACGACCCGTATTCCCATTACCATCCATTTCCTTTGGAGCTTCAGGTGGTTCATCGGACAAGGTTACTTCTTGTACCAAACTCTTATTTTCGAGTTTATCGAGCGCCTTACGCACGGTTTTTAAGAGGACGCCATTGGATATGGCCAAAAGACTTTTTAAAAATGGTATTTCCTTTTCGTCCCCAACATCCATAAGTTCCTTTAAGAGGATGAGTTTGGAATCCAAGTCCGAAGCGTACTGGTAAAGGGCATAAAAAATGCTTTGCTGCTCCAATGGTAGTTCCGTTCCCTTTGCTGGAAGATCCCCTCCCTTATCCATTGGGACACTTTGCTTAATTGACCGCATTGCCTTAAAGGCTTTGAAACGCAGTTCCGAGTTGGACTCATTTTCGGCAATATGCTCCAATAATGGAAGTTCCCGTTCATCGGCAAATTCCTCCAATCGCTCTACAAGTTGTGATTTTTCCAAATCCGAAATGCTGTCATAACCTTTTATCAAAGCGCTGGAATCCAAATCCTCACCAATGGATGGCAATACCCCCAACAACTGGTCTATTGAATTTCCATAACCCTCTTCAATCGGTTGCAACTCAAACGCAGGGGTTATGGGTTCGACCGGGTGCGTTTTATTCTTGGGCTCGGGCATTTCTATGGCATCATAAAACTCTATGTCCTCAACCTCAATGGTTTCTGGGGGGCTTTGCAACACTTCCTCATAGGTAACGTCAATAGCATCGACCTTGTTCTCGGTATCTTCTCCGTCCATTTTGGAAAAAGACCCTTTTTTACCTTCATCATGGGATACCTTTAGGATATCCTTGGATGGTAAGACCGTCTCCGGCTTTATGGTATTTATGGTACTTTGTGCTTTCCCAACGATAATGAAACTGCTTTCCTTTGAGGCTACTTCTTCCAAAAACAGAATATCATATGCCGACCCCAAAGAAGCTACCGCATTGAGAATGTTGATTTTGACCATGTTGGAGCTTTTCCAAAACACCTTTTTGAGCGTACCCAAGGCGCTCACAAAGTTGAAATCGACAATACACTGTATGGCCGCTGTTTTTATCTCATCGTTCTTGTGTTTTACCAATTCCTTGATTGAGGCTTCGGCCCCTTTTTGGTTGTAATGCTTTATGAGACGAAGGGCAAAAAGGACCACATCCTTATTTTGGGACAATAACCAGGCTTTGAATTGGGGAGGCCGGTAGTTTTTTATTTTCCCCAAGGTCTCAATGAGCTTTAACTGTTGCCATTCACTAATGGGGTGCCTGGTGGTATCCAATAAAAAATCTATGCCATCCTTTCGCAATCCCACGGTAGCCAGTTCCGCTTGTTTGCGCACTACACTCCGGCGGTCATTGATAAACTTTTGAATTAGTTGATAGGACTCTTCAACTTCCATTTCAGAGAGTTCCAAAATGCCCTGGGCAACGGTTTCCCAACGCCAACTTTCCAGTTTCTGAAAGGAATCATGATGGAGTTCCAGTTGTTTGTACAGTTTAAATAAACGCTCCCTGGTACCACCGGCCACGTCTTTTTGTAGATCAAAAAGAATTTGGGAAATGATTTTTCTAAAGGACCGATCGTTCAGGTATTCCCTAATCCTAATTTTTAATTGTACATATTCCTTCTGTTCATCCTTTGGGTCTTCTGGACTATGGAACAAAAAATTACTGATTATGGGTGCCAGTTCCTGGCGTTTTCCTTTTGTTTTTAACCTTAGCCGGGACAACTTGTTCCTAAAAAAGAATACAAAAACGAAATAAAGTCCCCCCAGGACCAAAAACAAAAAGGTCAGGTCCCAAAGCAGGTCCGTATGGATTTTTGGGATGCCCAGAATGGTTAAGATTTGGTATGTTGGTTTAGTTATGTGCAATAATGTCTTTTGATTTCCCTTGATACCCTTACCATCAATTCAGATGGGCTAACCGGCTTTGCAATAAAATCGTTCGCTCCCATTTCAAAGGCACTTACTATATTTTCATCGTTTGATGCTGCTGAAATCAAAATAATTGGCACATCCGAATTCAGTTTGTTCCGAACATAATCCACCAATTCTATTCCAGAAAAATAGGGCATCATGATATCCGAAATAACAATATCGGGTATGGCAACTTCAAGGTTCTCCTTGACCGACCTACCATCGAACTCAATAACAACCTCATAACCATCACGCTCAAGACGATATTTTAAGAGTGAGGCCAACATTTGGTCATCTTCTGCCAAAAGGAGTTTTCGCTTATCCATTTACAGCTCGTGTTTAATTCGTCTTATCTCCTCTTCCATAGCTTTCTCAATTTTGGGGTATTCGCCTACGAAATCTTCAAAAAGCCCTTTAAGATGTTCGATATTATTGGTTGTCCTACATTCCAAGATCATCTCTTCGCAAATGCCGATCAGCCTATTGGCATGTAACATCTTTAAGCACGATTTTATCTTATGTGCAGCGAATCCCACGCCCTGTAAATTCCCGCTTTGTAAATACATTTTGGTCTTCCCGATAAATTCCAGGATATTTTGCTCAAACAACCGCACAAGTTCATCCAACAGTTCCGTTTTACCCAGACATTCCTGTAACAACGGATCAAGGTCAATTGGTTTGGTACCTGCTGTCCTTTGTTCTTTTTTAGAAGCTGTATGCGCAACTTCCCGATTCCTATGCTGACTGTTGGTATATATTTTTTCGCGCAATTCATCGGAATTGTAGGGTTTAAGGATAAAGTCATTGATTTCCAGATCATGGAACACATCTTCTTTATGGCTGTAGGCATCACCGGAAAGGATAATAATGGGCAAATTTGCGTATTCCTTGCTCTTTCGGATCCTTTTAACGATCTCCAAACCATTTGATCCAGGAAGGTGCATATCCAAAAGGACAAGATCGATGTTGTGATTTTTTAAGAGTTGCAGACCATAAACCTCGTTTTCGGCTATATAGGGCTTACACCCCCACTGCTCCAACCTGTTCCGCATTAATCTTTGGGTAAGTGCGTCATCCTCAAATACCAATATGGCCTTTTTGGAAATATCAAAGTTGTCCTCCAAATTTTTGGGGTCGGATGGTGCGGGGACGGAGGCCACCTTGTCAAAAGGTAGAACAACCTTAAAGGTGGTGCCAATACCCAATGCACTGGAAACCGCTATACAGCCATGCTGTTTTTCAATGATTTCCTTAACAATACTTAATCCAAGGCCGGAACCACCATATTTCAGTTTCGTTGAGGGTTCTGCTTGTTTGTAGCTCTCAAAAATATGCTTAAGGTTTTCGTTGGCAATTCCTACTCCAGTATCGCTGATAATGAATTCCAGGAACAACCGTTTGCTTTTCTCCTCCTTTAGGTTGACTTCCAATTGTATTTCCCCTTCTTCCACAAACTTCACCGCATTCCCCACGAGGTTCAATAAGACCTGGGACAATTTGGAAGGGTCTCCCAAAAGGTTTTTTGGAATACGTTCATCATAGTTCACCAAAAGTGCAACGCTCTTCCCGTTGATCAGGGTTTTACACAAAAAAGCCACCTCATTGATCAAATTAGCGGGATTGAAGGGAACCCGTTCAAATTTTTCCTGCCCAGACGCCAAACTGGAAAATTCCAATAACTGATTAATGAGCCCCAGAAGGTTTTTTGAAGCACCATCCATGGCATTGACAAGTTCATTTTGGTGATGGGATAATGGGGTCTCTTTCAGCAGGTCCAAAAACCCAATAATTCCATTGAGTGGTGTTCTGATCTCATGGCTTACATTGGCAATCAATTTGCTTTCGGTAGCAACCTGGTCGTAACCCGCAGTAGTTTTTTGCGATTCCACGGGTCCCCCGGGCATTCCAAATACTTTTTCCTCCAAACCAATTTTGAAGGATTCAAAGGATTTTTTAAGTCTTGAGGCTTCAGAACTTTTTAGTTCCGTAAAAGAAAAGCTATCCAACCCATATTCCAGCTTTTCCAATTGTGTGAGTAGTTCCCTAGTGTCCAAAGTAGTTCAAATTATTCCAATTGTCAGAAAAGTCTAACAACCTGGTTATTATAATTTTAAAACTCTTCATTTCACGTAGTGTATCCAACTAATTGTTACCTACTGGCGGTTTTTTGTTGTCAAAATGCCTTATTTGTAGGTCTAAAACTTTTGACCCTGAAATGAAGCCTTGCCATCCCTTAGGCCTTTGTTGTCCTATCTTGTTATTTGTTAACGGAGAACACTAAGGAAAGCCACCAATACTGTGAATCCCATACTGGAAAAAGACAATTATTTGTTATGTATTTGTTTAATTGAAGTTAGGTAAACATTTATTATACATTGTATTGTGTTTCAAAAAACCATTGATATATCACATCTGTTCCACGCATTCATGAAACAAATGGTGGCCTTATCCACATAGGGAAAGAACAGATGGCATGAAGCGGATTTAGCGATGCGTTGGGAACCCTTTTGAGGGTATGGGGTGAGGTTTAGACGATGATCACCGGATTCAGGGTAGTTGATTGGCCTGTTTTTCCAAACGGTCCTTTACATATTCCACCTTAGTCTTGCCATGCGGTGTAGGTTTCCCATTTTCATCAAGATTGACCAAAATCACATTGTCCACGGTAACAATGGTCTCATGGTTCATTTTGTTGCGCACCTCACAATTCAAGGTCAGCGAACTATGGCCAAACTTGGTGACCTCGATACCAATTTCAATGATATCGCCTTGAACGGCGGTACTCATGAAGTTAATTTCGGACATATACTTGGTGACCACCTTTTTATTCTCCAATTGAATGATGCCGTAGATGACCGCCTGCTCATCCAGCCATGCCAAAACACGGCCCGCAAATAAGGTTCCGTTGGCATTTAAATCTTCCGGCTTGACCCACTTTCGGGTATGAAACTTCATGGATGTATTTTTAATCAAAATTATTAATTAAAACCCTGCTGGCCTACCAAATTCGATTCCACTATGGAAAAATGACATAATCTAAAAAATGTTAACCTTGGAATAAAGTTTTCTTAATTCATTGGGAATGGTATTGCGGATAAGATACCTTGAAAGGGCAAAAGCTAAACATCACCAAAAAATGGACGTCTCATCAGCGCATTATTCAGACCCTACCTTTACCGTGTTCAAAGTCCCCAAATGGCGGGCTTATTTTTACCAATTCCTCTCCATAACCGTTTGGGGAAATTTGCCCAGCAACCTCCAAAAAAGCGTTTCCAAATGGTACGCGTCGGTTTATAACAAACCCATATCCAAATATTTCATTGGTCCTTACATCAAAATCAACTATACGGACTCCAATTACCTGGAAAAATTCAAGCCCCCATTTGAAAAGCGTGATTTTGAATGTTTTCAGGACTTCTTTATCCGGGAATTTAAGGAGATTCCAAAGACCGGTAGTGAATGGGTCTGGCCCTGCGAAGGCCTACTTTGTGAAGAAGGAAAATTACATCAACTCCAAGCGGCCCAAGTAAAATGCGATATACGGCATGTGGCAACGGTATTTGGCTTGAAAGAAGGGATCATTCCGGCCAATTATACATTTACAAATGTCTTTTTGCATAACAAGAACTACCACCGTATCCACTCCCCCATTGATGGCACCATAACCCGGATCCAGCACGTGCCGGGCGACTTGGTGGTTTTACGACCTTGGATTTATAAACAGGACCCTTCCTTGCCCGCATTCCGAAATGAACGCTATAATGTGGATATAACGGACGATTTGGGAAGGACGTGGTACCTATCCATTGTTGGAGGGCCCGCTGTGGGCACCATTGAATTGAGTGAAAAAGTACAGTGCGGCAACAGTATTGGAAAACTGGACCAATTGGCATTGTTCTATTTAGGCTCCACCTGTTGTATGGCCGCTCCCAGGCCACCCCAGTTCCATAAGAAAAACACTTTTGTAGAGGTTGGGATGCGTTATTAGAACAACCCTTTTTGCCCACCTCCCAAGGTTTGGGGTATCTTAAGGTCTATCCCGAGCTCTTGATTTAGATTGTCTATGATGTAGGCCGATAACAACGGAGACTCCACCTCTAGATTTTGATGGACAAAAAAGTGGATGTTGGACAGTCCCAAAGCTGACCAGGACTTCAATCTTTGTACCCAATCGTCCAATCTGGGGTAATCCGATACATGGTTCGCCCCAACATACCTTATGAACGCCTCGTTGTTCGTCAATCGCATATGCATTAAATCCCTGCGCCCCGCAGTATCAACAAGCACATTGGCCATCGTATTCTCCTCCAGCAAATGGTAGAGTTCTTCGGCCACCTTGGCATCATTGAACCAGTCCGTATGCCTAAATTCAATGGCCAGGGGAAATTCCTTGGGCCAATATTCCACAAAACGGACTACCCGATCCCAATTTTTAGGACCAAAATTGTTGTGCATCTGCAAAAAAATGGTCCCCAATTTTTCCTTTAGATTACTCGCGGCATCCAAATAGGCATCGACAAAAGGATAGACCTTTTCATTTAAACGCCTTAGATGACTGATATCCTGGGACAATTTTGGAAAAAACCTGAATCCACTTGGGGTTTTGTCGTACCATTTTGAAAACTGCTCTGCTGGGAACAGGCGATAAAATGTAGCATTCAGTTCAATGCAGTTGAATTGTGAGGAGTAGTACCCCAATTCATCCTTTGTTCCCCTTGGGTAAAAATTCTTAAGATCCTGTCTGTTCCATTTTGCGCACCCAACATAGACGTTCAATTTTTGGTTTTCACCAGTGTTGGCCAATACGGCCGCTGTGCTCGGGTGGTCCTCGGGAAAAGAAAAATCTATAAGCTCGGGATTATCCACTTTTCCAAATTTCATACGTAAGATTCTAGGTTAGGGCTAAAGATACATATTTGGAAAAACTTCCATCTTGGGCAAGGACTTGATGTTCCAATCCAAAAACATACCCCGGGCCGTAACACTTGATCTGTTCCGTGCTAAGGTCCACATCCCTTTTTCAAATCGATCCATTTGCCGCGAATGGTCTTGTTTTTTGTTCATATCCTCGTTGAAAACTAAATCCTACCGTTTTAGTAATCGCAATTGTAATATGTAATTTTAGAAGTGTTTTAGACTTTTTCAAATTGGCTAAAAATGCTGTTTGACACCCATATTTTGTCTTTTTCTTGCGGCGTAGCCCGGCTATGCAGCCCAAAAAAGCCTTTATCTGGGCAGAAAGCCATCAATTTTCGCTTCAATCCAAAAAGTTTAAATCACTTCTTAATAAAACTACCAATATGGACACAAGGTCATCCCACCTTTTGAAAATTCGTCCAGTGTTACAGAAAGCCAAAGTCCACGCGGACACTACTGATGACGAGTATTTTCAAAATGTAACTTTGCGACCGATCATTAAGTTTCAAAACATGCTTTTGATTGAAGCTTTCAAAAACTACATCGGAAAACACAAGAACAAATATTACGAACTGTCCGTGGAAAAAAGGTTGGAGTATATCGAAAAATCCATCCAAAAGGACATTAAATTCAGAAACTCCCTTAAGGGAATGATCATCGGGCAATTTACCGTGGAGGAATACAAGACCTATATCAAAAACTCCTCTGCCCTCAACAAGCGAATGATGAATATGGTCATTAACCGATTGAAGGACCAGATGCAACTATTGGAATCCGTTTCACTGGTCTATGAGTGATTCCCCATTGAGATTGGTGGTCAGGATGTTGCTCATGATGTCAAAATAAGGCCGAATGGCCCTGAATGATTTGTCCACCTCAGCAATGAAGTTTTCTGATAGCACTTCCTTATCCGTAAAATTTCGGACAAAGATGAACTGTTTTTTCTTGATCAGATCGATATTGGGGTCCTCTTTGTCAAATCCTTTGGGCGCCGTCTTCACGCCATCCCCCTGAAGCTCACCCCATATCGCCTTAAAGTCCGTCTTGGAAATTACTTTCCTAAATTCATCGGCATCCAACTCCAACTCCTTTCTAATCCTGAAAAGATCTTCTTTATTGGGGTCCCAAAAACCCGTGGCAATAAAGGATTCCCCAGGTTTTATACAAATGTAGTAGCCTCCCCGCAATGCCGCCCCTGCCCTACTAAACGACGCCGAAAACTGGGACTTATACGGTGTTTTATCTTTGGAAAACCGCACATCGCGATATATTCGGAACACTTTTAGCCGTTCAATATGATCGTGTTTCCCCATGAGTTCCTTAAGGGATTCAAAAAATGATTTCACGTCCGCTTCCAAGGCCTTAAAAGTTGGCTTATGTTCGGTAAACCAATCCTTGGTATTGTTTTTGGCAAGCTTTCTTAAAAAATCCAACGTTTCTGCTGTAATGTGTTGCATAATCCTACTACTATAGATTTTAGGTTAAAGTTAACCATTTGTGCGTACGCAAATGGCTACTTTTAGCATCAAGACGAGTTACAAAGTTAAAAATGGACAAACAACAAATCATCAATCAACTTAAACTTCACAAGAAACAACCCTATTTAGACTATAGGTTGAAAAGGATTGCCGAGAAGTTTACCGATAAGCTGTTTTATACCCTCTTTGATACCAACACCCCTTTAGAGGAAAACCTGGATGTGCTGGAATCGCTTTTTAGTGATTTGATCGCACTGGCCTGTTGGGAATCCCACAAACCATGTAGTAAGGTTTGGGAACGTTACGTTGGGCAACTTCCCCATATTCTGGAAAACTTAAATCTGGACGCCGAGGCCATCCGAAACTGTGATCCGGCTTCCCTATCCATTGAAGAGGTATATATGGCCTACCCCGGTTTTTACGCCATTGCCATCTACCGATTGGCCCATGAGCTCTATAAAGTGGGTTTCCCCATGGTTCCCCGTTTAATGACGGAATATGCACACCGGCAGACGGGCGTGGACATCAATCCTGGTGCACAAATTGGCAAAGCCTTCTTTATTGATCATGCTACAGGAGTCGTTATTGGGGAAACTGCTGTGATCAAAGACCATGTAAAGGTGTACCAGGGTGTTACTTTGGGGGCCTTGTATGTTGAGAAATCCCTTAAGGACATAAAAAGACATCCCACCATAGAATCCAATGTCACCATTTATGCCAATGCCACCATTTTAGGAGGGGACACGGTCATTGGTGAAAATACCATCATAGGTGGAAACGCATGGCTCACCAGCTCTGTACCACCAAATTCCACGGTCTTCCATACCCCGGAAATCAAAATAAAAACAGCACATGTCTAACCCTATTTTAGAATTGGTCGGAAATACCCCTTTGGTGGAGTCCAAAGTATTGAACACCAACCCCAACGTAAAGTTGTACTTTAAACTGGAGGGACAAAATCCGGGGGGAAGTGTCAAAGATCGTCCGGCTTTGAACATGATCAGGAGTGGACTGGAGCGCGGTGATTTTGATGCTACCTCCAAACTGATTGAGGCCACCAGTGGCAATACAGGAATAGCCCTGGCCATGATCGCCGGGGTTTATGGGCTTGATATTGAACTGGTCATGCCCGAAAATTCCACCAAGGAACGGATACAGACCATGCAGGCCTATGGGGCAAAAGTCACCCTTACCCCTGCCGATATTGGAATAGAGGGCGCCCGGGATTATGTAGTGGACAAAGTAAGGAATGAAGGGTATGTGATGTTGGACCAATTTGGCAACGAGGACAATTGGAAGGCCCATTACAAAACCACTGGACCGGAAATATGGAAGGCCACCGATGGACAAATCACCCATTTTGTGAGCAGTATGGGAACTACCGGTACCATAACCGGCACATCCACCTATTTAAAAGAGCAAAAAACCGATGTCCGTATCATAGGGGTGCAGCCTGAGGAAGGCTCCCGGATTCCCGGAATTCGAAAATGGTCACCCGAATATGTACCCAGTATCTATGACGCCTCCAAAATTGATACGATTCGCTATGTCTCGGAAACCGAAGCAGTGCAAATGGCAAAGCGACTGGCAAAGGAAGAAGGCATCTTCTCAGGAATGAGCAGCGGCGGTGCCGCGACCATTGCCCTTCGGATTGCGAATGAAATTGAAAGTGGGACCATTGTTTCAATTGTTTGTGACAGGGGGGACCGTTACCTTTCCTCCAACATTTTTGCGCCCTAGGAGTTGGGTTATCGTGGTGTGGTACAATTTAAAATCCGATAAGTTATTGTGCCCTCCCCCGTCAATGACCACAAAATGGGATTCCTTATGGGCAATAAGTTGATACAACTCAAATGCCGATTCATAGGGCACTACACAATCCGCCGTTCCCTGAAAGATGGTTATTGGACAGGATACCCCATCAATGTTGGCGTTGTTCTCAAAACGATATTCCAATAGCCATTTGGCGGGCAAAAAGGGGAAACGACGCTTGGCCATATCCTCCAAGCTATAAAACGGGGTCTCCAAGATCAATTGTTGTGGTGTGTTGGCCGAAGCCAACTTCGTTGCCATGGCACAACCCAACGAACGCCCGTACACTGCAATGTTTTCCTCTCGAAACCTACTTTTGGCGTGGTCATAAACCAATTGTGCATCCCTATGCAGGTTTTCCTCACTCAACTCCCCGGTACTTTTCCCATAGGTTCTATAGTCCATGATCAGAACGTCCCATCCGTTATGGACAAATTGCTCGGTAACCAAACCCCAACGTGACAGGTCCCCTGCATTCCCGTGAAAATATACGATAACACCTTTGGGATGTTCCGCTTTAAAATGCAGGACATTCAATTGCGCCCCGTCCGCTGTATCAAGAAACAGCTCTTGAAAGGGCGTAGCAAAACGAAATTGGTACTCCTTATTGAGTTTGGAAGGAAGGAAGATCAATTTTTCCTGAAATACTTTTAAAACCCCCATGAGCACCAAAAATACTGCAATTAGCGGGATAAGTATCCAACTAAGCTTTTGCCTTAGGCTTCTTTTTTGCATAATCGTATTCTATACTGGAACCCGTTAAATCCATTTTTCCTGGTTTGGAGTTCACAATGTCCGAGAGCATTTTGTGGTAGGCTTCAAATTGGTTCAGGTCCTTATGCCCTCCCCCGATCACCGTATGCAAGGTAGTGTTATTGGGGTTGATCTTGGATAGTTTTACGCTGCTCTTGTAGGGAATCAATTGATCGTCCGTACCATGGATAATATGAATGGGACATTGGACATACTTCAACCATTTGTATGTTGGAATTGGGAATTTTATGATAAGCGATATGGGCATAAAGGGGATGAATTTTTTGGCTACTTTGCTCAAGCTGTAGTAGGGCGCATCCAGGACCAACATCCTTGGATTGTTCATGGACGCCAATTTAGCAGCAAAACCGGAGCCCAAACTACGGCCGTAAAGAACGATATATTTCTCAGCGACCTTTTCCTTGATTTTGTTGTAAACCACCTGCATATCGCGTTTAATGGCCTTGTGGGTGCGTTTACCGGTACTTTTTCCAAAGCCCCTGTAGTCTACCATGATCACATCATAATTATGACGGGTGAAATCCACGGCAAATTTGCCCCAGCCCTTAATACTTTTGGAATTGCCCTTTAGATAAAATACGACCCCTTTGGGATTGGGCGATTTAAAATGGAGCCCATTGATCACGGCGCCGTCCCTGGTTTCTATATTGTATTCTTCAGTGACCTGATTTTCATAAACAAACTGAAAATCCGCCGGAAGCTTCTCAGGTTTGAACAACATATAATCCTGGATCAGATAGAGGATCATGCTGATCACCAGATAAATCCCAAGGACCACCAAAAGGATGTACAACCAATAAGGCACTTTGATAAGTTTTCCTTAAAATACAAAAAAGATGTCTTTTGCTTTAAACGGCAGGCAATGCTCACAACCATTTCTTTCCCTTAAAGAACAGTAACAAGCCTATTCCCACGATAAGAAACACGCCCCATAGGACAAAATAACCATCCTCAAACCGGAGTTCCGGTATGTTCTCGAAGTTCATCCCATAGACGCCCGCCAAAAAGGTCAATGGGATAAAAATGGCCGCAATCACGGTCAGTACCTTCATTACCTCGTTCATCTTATTGCTGATCTGCGTCATATAGATTTCCATGATACTTGTTGCCATTTCCCGATATAATTGAATGTCCTCATTTATTTCAATACAGTGGTCCAGGGTGTCCCGAAGAAAGAGCTTGGTGTCCTTTGTCATTAAGGGATGTTCCGTTTGCAGCAACCGAACAATGATCTCCTTGGCGGGGAAGACCCATTTTCGAATACGAAGAATTTCCTTTTTTAGGATCTGGATCTTTCTGGCCGTTTCGTCCGTGGGATTTCCATAGGCTTCTTCTTCCAACAGTTCCAAGCGGTCCCTATAATCTTCAAGTACCATATAATAGTTGTCCACAAGGGCATCAAGTAGGGCAAAGAACAGGTAATCCGCACCCCTGGCCCGTATCCGCCCATGCTTTTTGGCAATGCGTTCCTTTACCCCATCAAAAACATCCTCTTCCGTCTCCTGAAAAAGGATTACCCCATGGGGAACCAGGTTCAAAGCAATATGCTCTACAATGATTTTATGATCGGAATTGATATATAGCATTTTAAGTACGGCAAAAATGTGGTTGTCATACTCATCTATTTTTGGACGTTGAAAAGCATCCATCACATCCTCCAGGAGCAGGTTGTTCAGATTAAAGGACCGGCCAATGCCATCAATCGAGCTTTCATCCGAAATTCCTATGATGTTGAGCAGACTGCAAAAGCCATCGGCAAAAGTGATGTCATGGGAATCAATTTGGGATTCCTTGATGGTATCCGCATCGTATTGCAATAAACTGATCTTTGATGGTGTCCGCTCTTTAAGGCCCACATAACCGATATGCCCGGGAGCCTTGCCCAACTTTGATTTTGACCGAAATACCCTCCGTGTTTTCCGTATGTTATTGTTGTTCCTTGCCATTCTGGAGTTCTTAACCTTCCCCTAAGGTACACCTTTCAAAAAACCGTGCAAAGGTGTAACATCCCGATCATAGCAAAGTCTAACCACTAATACAATCAAAAAACAATCACCCATGTCCAACACCATCAACCCCGCCCATTCCTTTCAGCGCATAAAAATCATAGATGCCCTACGTGGTTTTGCCCTTGCCGGAATTGTCATCTGCCATGTAGTCGAAAATTATATGGCGTCCGCTGTACCGACCAGTTTCAATGAAGCGGTTCATCAAGGTATTATTGACGATATAATTGACGCCCTTATCGGGATATTCCTTCGGGGAAAGTTTCTGGCCTTGTTTTCCTTCTTATTTGGACTCAGTTTTTTTATTCAAATGGATAATGCCCATACGCGAGGGGGATATTTTGGAGGTCGTTTTTTTTGGCGTTTGATCCTCTTGATGGCCATTGGTTTTATACATAGTCTGTTTTATCGGGGGGATATTCTTACGGTATATGCCGTACTCGGTATTTTTTTGATTCCGTTCTATAAGGTAAATAACAAATGGGTGTTGGGATTTGCAACGCTCCTGTTTTTTGGATTGGCACGGTATATCCTATTTTACCTCACCGGTGGCGAGAATATCTTTAGCGATAGCAATATGGATCCCGATGACCCTAAAATCCTCGCTTATTACGATACGCTAAAAAATGGTTCGTTATGGGATGTTTTTGCCACCAACGCCACGGAAGGCCACTTGGATAAAGCAGAATATCAGTACGGATTTTTCGGAAGGGGCTATTTTACCTTTGCCTTCTTTCTTGTTGGTCTCTACGCCGGTAGGTTGGGTTTCTTTAAACGATTCAGGGAAGAAAGGAAATTCACCAAAAGGGTGTTGATCTATTCTTCCATTGCCCTGGTGGTTTCCATAGGGGCAGCGGCTGCGGTCTTTGCAAGTATGGGAACGGAATTTAATTCAAAAAGCTGGAATGCCATGATCGGATTTACCACAATGGATATTGGCAATGCGGCAATGACCCTAATGTACATTGCAATTTTTGCCATGCTGTTTCGAAAGGGAAAATGGGAAAAAAGGCTTGGGACGTTCGCCCCCTACGGCCGTATGGCGTTGACCAACTACGTGTTTCAAAGTATTGTTTTCACCTTTATCCTTTTTGGATGGGGACTGGGATTAATTGGTGAATTGCGGCAGGTCTATGCTTTTTTGATAGCCATTGTATTTATTGCCTTCCAAATGTGGCTCAGTAAGGTATGGCTGAAATACTTTGCCTATGGCCCTTTGGAATGGGCATGGCGCAGCTTGACCTTTTTCAAGGCATTCCCGTTTAAGAAATGATATCCCATCAATGAATGGAGACCTTTTCAACGCAATTCCGCATGGCAGGGAGAATTGGAAAATCCAAGTTTTAGTTAGGATTCCCCATTGTCCCCGGCCTTATCGAGACCTTGTCGCCATGACAACCGTCTCCTTAGAGTCCGTTGATGTAACTTCCGTAAAGGTCTTTGAACTGTACCCCTTTTTCAAAGCGGTACTTGCTCAATTTTTTATGGGCCACCAAGCCCCAAAGCAATAATTCCTTAAAAAAGTTCCGATCCGTTCCCGGAATATCCCCGCCATAGTCTACGACCAGTTGGTTCAACGGCCCAATGGAGTTCAATTTTTTCTGGTAGGTGGCATCGGTGTCCTCATCCAATAACTCAAAACCTTCTTGATCAAAGAACCAGGCAATCAATTCATCATAGGGGGTTTCGGCATCCTTTTTTTCCAACTTGCTTATTTTCGGAAAGAATTTGGGAAATATGGATTTGATGGCTTCCTCCAATAGGGTTTCCGCCACAAAGTCAGCTCCCTCCTGTTCCCCTTCATAGACCAATTCAATCTTTCCGGTTATGGAAGGGACCACGCCCATAAAATCACTTAATCGAATGCTCGTTTTCCCTTCCCCGGAAAGTAACATACGGCGTTCCGCGGCACTCAACAGGTTTTCAAAAGCGGTAATGCTCATACGGGCACTCACCCCACTTTTGACATCTACATATTCACTGTGGCGGGCTTCAAAACCAATTTGTTCCAATACGTCCATGGCCAAATCCGGTACATGGATATGTTCGGTCTGTCTGGCATCCAACTGTGCTTCCTGTTGGGTAATTTTTTTGGCCGTTTCCAAATTTTCGGGGTAATGCGTGAGAATTTGGGAGCCTATCCTATCCTTTAGCGGGGTAACAATACTTCCCCTATTGGTGTAATCTTCCGGATTGGCCGTAAAAACGAACTGCACGTCCAAAGGCAAACGTAGTTTAAAGCCACGAATCTGTACGTCCCCTTCCTGCAGTATGTTGAACAGGGCTACTTGAATCCTTGCTTGAAGGTCGGGCAGTTCATTGATCACAAAGATGGATCGGTTGGCCCTTGGTATCATCCCAAAATGGATAACCCTATCATCGGCATAGCTCAATTTAAGGTTGGCCGCTTTAATGGGATCCACATCCCCTATCAAATCCGCCACCGTAACATCCGGGGTTGCCAGTTTTTCAAAGAAGCGTTCCTCCCTGTAAAGCCATGAGATGGGTGTGCTGTCCCCTTTTTCGTCCAACAGTTCCTTGGCATACCGACTCATCGGGTTAAAAGGGTCGTCATGAATTTCCGAACCTTCCACAAAGGGAATGTATTCATCCAATAAGTTGACCATTAAACGTGCCAGTCTTGTCTTGGCCTGCCCCCGGAGTCCCAATAAATTGATGTTATGCCGTGATAAAATGGCCCTTTCCAACTCTGGAATTACCGAATTTTCATAGCCCCAAATCCCGGTGAACACGTTTTCCCCGGCCTTGATCTTTTCCCGAAGGTTGTTCCGCAATTCGTCCTTGATGCCTTTGGGTTGATACCCCGCCTTTTTAAGGTCGCCAAAAGTCTTGATGCTTTCTATTTTCATTTTTGTAGTTATTGGTTGTTCGGTTTTGGTCATTGGTGATTTTGGACCAACAACCATCAACAAACAACTAATTACTTAATCCTTTTTTTCCTATTGTTCTCGTAATCTTCAAAAATCATTTCCCCCAATCCCTTCAGTCCGGTATAGAAGGCCTTTCCCCGATTCGCCTGGGTAAACTCCCTAATGAACTGCATGAGATAGGGGTCCTGGGCAATCATAAAAGTCGTAATGGGAATATGTAGCTTTCTTGCCTGGGCCGCCATATGGTAGCATTTCTCCACAATATAGTCATCCAATCCCACACTGTTTTTGTAATAATCCCCATTGGGAAGCCGTAAACAACTGGGTTTCCCATCCGTAATCATGAATATTTGTTTATTGGTGTTCCGTTTACGGCGAAGCATATCCATGGCCAATTGGAGTCCGGCAACGGTATTGGTGTGGTATGGCCCTACTTTTAAATAGGGCAATTCCTTGATCGCTATGGGCCAGGCATCATTGCCAAAGACCAAAATATCCAGGGTATCCTTGGGATAACGGGTAGTAATCAATTCGGCCAGGGCCATGGCGACTTTTTTGGCGGGGGTAATGCGATCCTCACCGTATAAAATCATACTATGGCTAATATCGATCATCAAGACCGTGCTCATTTGGGCTTTGAATTCCGTATCCTCTACGACCAAATCCCCTTCATCCAACGAAAAATTCCCAATACCGTGATTGATTTGTGCATTTTTCAAACTTTCGGTCATGGAAATCCGATCCAAGGCATCCCCAAAACGATATTCCCGGAACTCCCCGGAATGTTCATCCCCCCGTCCCAATTTGCCTGTTTTATGATTTCCTGAGCCACTGCGTTTTATCTTACCAAAAATTTGGTCCAATGCACGCTTGCGGAGCATTTGCTCCAATTTGGCCGTCATGCTGATTTTCCCTCCACGACCATCGCCTTCATCCCCTTCTTCACCTTGCTCTCCCGGTTGTCCGTCACCATCTTCAAACTCTTCACGGATATATCCTTTCCGTTTTAAATCCTCAATGAAGTCATCTATGGTGTAATCGTCATCCGTAAGCTCGTATTCCTCATCCAATTGGTGCAGCCATTCTATGGCCTCATCAAAGTCACCCGAAGTGTGCGTGATGAGTTCCTGAAAAATTTCGAAAAGCTTTTCAAATGGAGAAAGATGGGGCGCTTCATAGGTAGTGAAGCGAAATCCTTTTTTCTGTTCCATAGCCATTTGTTAAAATTACGGCATATTTTACTTCATCAGTGGATTTTAGGAAAAGTTAACGTATCCGAAAGTTAAAGGAAACCTATACAAAGCGCGAGGAGGGGGTGATTTTGTAAAAGCCATTGGTTTACTTTTTACCTGATGCTTTAAAACTTCAGATTTTCATTTCTCTATTTTAGCGGGATGAATTCCATCCTACATGGTTTTTACCATACCTTACCACTTTGGGCCAAGCAACAATTTGGGCTGACCCAATTCGATTTTCCAGAGATGGCCGTTGATGGGATTCCGGCAATTGACTTCCCTGAAAACCTCCGTTTGGGCCATCAGATGGAGCATGTATTCAAGCATTTGATGGGTATGGCCCAAGATTACGAAGTTGTCCTATCCAATGTGCTTGTTGATGAAGGGAAAACCCGAATTGGTGAATTGGACTTTATTCTCAAAAATACCAGCACCCAAAAATACATCCATATAGAACTCGCCTATAAATTCTATATCATCAACCCTGAAATTTCCGAACCAATTTACCGTTTAATGGGGCCGAACAGAAGGGATATGTTCCATACCAAACTGGACAAGCTCAAGGCAAAGCAGTTGCCATTACTGTTCCATAACAGTTTGGCACCTTATTGGGAAGCTTTGGGGATTGACCCAACCGAAATTGAACAACAATGTTGTTTTAAGGCCCAGCTTTTTGAACCCTATGGTGAAAACGCTTCCATCCGCCCCTTGAATACCAGCTGCATTGTAGGAAAATGGCTTCGATTTGATGATTTCAATACACCTGAATTCAGGTATTATCACTATTACATTCCCAGAAAACGGGAATGGGTGATCGCACCCCATGAAAATGTGGGTTGGAAATCGCATTATGAAACCGTATTGGAGGTTAATCTAAGCATGGTCAAGGCGAATGCTCCGATGCTTTGGATAAGAAAGTCCACTGGGGCAATTGAAAAAGTGTTTGTGGTTTGGTGGTGAAAAAAACCTCCCGTTCCCGGGAGGCTTTCTCAATCAATCAACAACCTAACCTAACGTTTAAAAATATATCGTGTGATAAAAATGCCATTATCATCACCCTTCCCGGCGCTGCTCTCCACGGCACTGGTCACAAAGGTCAACTCCCATCCCTGGGAAATCATATCATTGATCATGGAGGTAATCACTGCATCATTGGCAGCGATATTCTGAAAGCGGATACCCCCCAGGTTAAAGAAGTTCAACAGTTTGGTCTCTTCAAAGTTTTTGACCCTGATATCACCTCGCTTGGACTTGTTTCTGGTATTGTCCTCATCGGTCTGGACACTGGTATATTCCTTATAGTCCTTATCTTCCTGTGCATTGATGATTCGTGAACGACCCAATCCACTGGAAACAATGGATTCTACGCTGGTGATGACCTTGTACTCCTGTGCACTGGCGCAAAAAAGGGTTACCATACCGATAATTGCAGTTGTTAGTATTCGTTTCATTACTTTCTTTTTATGTTATGTCTTAAGGACAAATGGTATTTTTTAGGGTTGCACCAAACCGCGTGTAAGATGTCATTTTTGAGAATTCTTTAACACGATTAACGACCGGCTATAACAAATCCTCCCGGCATTCCACCTTTTAATACCTTTTGGTATAAAAATTGTTTTGAACAACAAAAGTGCCGGGCGCTAGCAACCCGACACTTCCACATCAAACCAACCTAAACCGTAAGTTCAAGTGTCTTTCAAGAGAAGGCGTATCGAGAACGAGGTTTTGGTATTGCATTTCTCGATACCATCCCGAATACCTGGAATCACTCGAAGTGACACGTTTATAGTTTCATTATATTAAATCCTTACTTTCCACTGCATACTGCATACTGCATACTGCATACTGCACACTTCATACTTCGCATTTCGTAATTCGCATTTCGCACTTCCTACTTCGCATTTCGTACTTCATTCGTCTTCCACAAAGGTGTAACTGGTTTTGACCACTTCGGTCAATCGGAAATACCCAAAAGGGTAGTTCTCCGAATTCGTTTCATTGATGCAATTGCCTTTTACGGCCACGGGTGTGGTTTCAAACAGGCCTTGCCCTCCCAATTGGTCGACCAAAATTTTGATGTAATCGTAGTAGGGCGTGGAAATACCATACATTTCAATATCCACTACATCCCCAGGCTCAAAAGGGAGCAGATCATCATCGTCATCATCAATCTCGTACCACCAATCAATTTCCCGGCCATTGACAAATTCATCTTCGGCCACTTCCAAATCGGGCAGTAGATCTCCTCGACGCTGAAACCGAAACAGGTAATTGTTCCCCTCTTCAGGGGGATCGGTGAACACGATATGTACCTCCAGGACCTCATCATCAAAGCCTTCTTCACGATCCTGGAAAACATTGGTAATCTCCGTCACTGGGGTCATGGTTTCCCTGGCGGTGTAGACCTCACCATCATGCTCAATTCTAAGGGAATAGGACTGCCCCAATATGGGTTCAAAGGTCGTAGTTTGGTAGGTACCATTGTTTTGGTCCGCAAAAACAAAGCGGGTCCCGTTGCTATCATTGGTGACCACTACGGAGGCTCCCGTAACATCGGTTGTGGTGCTGGTATCAAAAAATGGGGTCGATTTTCGCAATTGGATGGTCTGCACATTGCCGGGAGTTCCCTTTTCCCAATCCAGGGAAGCCTCCACGACCAAGCGTTCAGGACCATTCTGTACTTCTACATCCACTACATCGGTACAGGAGGTTAGCATAGCGAGCAAAAAAATGCCAATTGTCCATTTGCTATAAAAATTCGTCACTTCGAGTGATCCCGAGTATTCGGGATTGTATCGAGAAGCGAATTTTTGGAACAAAAACCTGGTTCTCGATACTTTTTCCTTGGCTTCGACTGCGCTCAGCCTGACAGGAAAAAACTCGAACTGACGGTTTTTTGATTTTTCAACCTTTAAAATGCCCAGAAGTCTGGTGATATATATTCTGATGGATTCCATATTTTAAAATTTAAAATTGTAGGTTATTGAGGGTACAATGCCGAAAATGGCCGTTCGGGTCGCTTCATTGGCTCCGGTTTCCACGTTCTGACCAAAGGAAATTGCCGCTGCATTCTTTCTATGGTAAAGGTTATAGACACTCAGGACCCATTCGCCCTTAAAGCGTTTGTTCTGATATTTTCTAGGTTTAAAGGTCACCGAAGCATCCACTCGGTGGTAGGCGGGCAAGCGATCCGAATTTCTAGGGGCATAGCTCGCAATGGACAAATCTTCGTATTGGTACTGCCCATTGGGAAACGTGACCGGTCTACCGGTCTGGAAAATTAAATTGGCCCCAAAACTCCATTGGTCGTTCAACCGGTAGGCCCCTGAAACGGAAACGTCATGGGTGCGATCAAAAAAGGTATTGTACCAGTCCCCATTGTTGATTCCCGGCCCCCCGGCACTCCCACCGGGAGTGCGTTGCTCGGACTTGGAAAGTGTATAGGCAATCCATCCAGTTAAATCGCCTTCATTTTTGCGAAGCAAGAGTTCCAGACCGTAAGCGCGCATCTCGCCATTCAGGATTTCCGTTTCAATGGTATTCTGACCGATCAGTTCGGATCCATCAATATAATCAATACGGTTGTCCACGTTTTTATAATAGGCCTCCACTTCCAGGGAATAGGTCTTATCCAGGAAATTGCGGAAATAGCCCAAGGCATATTGATTGGACAATTGTGGTTCCACGAAGGGACCACTGGGTGTCCACACGTCCAAAGGGGTGACGGAGGAGGTATTGCTCAATAAATGAATGTACTGCGCTGCCCTTGAAAATCCGGCTTTTATGGAGGAGTCCTCATTTAAGAGGTAGGCCAGGGAGATCCGGGGTTCAAAATTGCCAAAGGTTTCTATGGCATCGCTTCTGGAAAAATCGGTTTCCCCGATGGCCTCACCCCGTTCATAGATGTCCAAAGCTTCATTGTATACCACAGGCCGCCCATTGGCATATTCCGTAATGGGTTGTCCTCCCAATCGGGAAAAGGCACTATAGCGCAGCCCGTATTGCGCCGTCAATCGGTCCGTTAATTTATGTTCCGCATTGATATATGCCCCACTTTCCAGGGCCCGCTTTTGGTCCAGTTGCAATGGATTCACAGGAGAACTGTCGGAAGTGGGTTCCACCTGTCCGGGATCAAAATCGTAGTAGATGCCATTGACCCCAAAGTCCAGTGCAAATCGGTCGTTCAAATAATACTTTAGATCATACTTCAAGTTGTAGTTGGTGATGGAGGATATCCATTCAAAATCGTCCTGATCAAAGTTCAATTCATAATCGTACCGACTGACAATGGCAGAAAGGTTGGAAAACAAACGGTCATTAAAAATATGGTTCCAACGCAAGTTGCCCGAGCCATTGCCGTAGCTATTTTCAAAAATGCCTGCAAAATCAAAGGCGTCCCGACCAAAATAACCGCTTAAAAAGAGTTTGTTGTTCCGATTGATGCTGTAGTTGGTCTTCAGGTTCAGATCGTAAAAGGAAACACGGTTGTCCTCTCCAGCTGCGGCCAGAATCAAATCGACATAGGAACGACGCCCGGCCACCAAAAAGGAACCCTTATCCCCAAAGACAGGACCCTCTGCGGTCAATCGGCTGGAGATGATCCCAATACCGCCGGTCATCGCAAAGTTTTTACTGTTCCCATCTTTTTGGCGAATGTCCAGAACCGAGGAAACCCGCCCTCCAAATCGTGCGGGAATACCACCTTTATAAAGTTTTACATCTTTAATGGCATCGGCATTAAAAACCGAAAAGAAACCAAACATATGGGAGGTATTGTAGATTATGGCCTCGTCCAGCAAGATCAGGTTTTGGTCCTGTGCCCCACCCCTTACATGGAATCCTCCCGTGCCTTCGCCATTGTTGGACACCCCGGGCAGCAATTGGAGCGACTTTAAAACATCCACTTCGCCCAAAACCACCGGGGTTTGCTTGATGGTACCCACACTCATTTTTACCACGCTCATTTCGGGCTTGCGGAGAATGGCCCGTTCGGGTTCCTCGGCAGTGACCACTACCTCATCCAATGCGGTAGAGAACTCTGAAATCTCGATGTCCTGATTTAAGTCCTGGTTTAAATTAATGTTGATATTTACATCATTATAACCTATATACGAGATGTTCAGGACATACTCCCCTTCTGGGGCGGTAATGGAATAAAACCCATATTCATTGGTGACCCCACCAATGGTGGTGCCGACCAGGAATACGGAAGCCCCAAAAAGGGTCTCCCCATTGCTTTTGTCGGTAATGGTACCGCTAATGGTGTGACTGGTCTGGCCCATGGCCAAGGCACAGCCCAAAAAATAAAGCCACAGCAACCAAATAGTGGTTTTGATTGCCGGACTTACTGCTGATTTACTGCTCATGTTGTCGTTTTTTGATGGTTGTAACTTATTTTCACTAGCTAAGAGACAAGTCAAAAAACATAGGGTTGCATAGAAGGGAATATTTAAGTTGTGGTGATGGCAATAGCGCCTAAAACATATAGTTGATAATTATAGAATTTAATTTAAACCAATATGTCAGTTCGAGTGTCCGACGAAGGAGGAGGTATCGAGAACCGTTGTACCCGAAAGGCTTCCCGATACTTTTCAATTTCGCTTCCGCTCCATTGAAAACACTCGAAGTGACTTATGTATAAAACAACAAATTTCAAATCTCAAATGGAGTTGGTTATCTTTAGAGAGCGACTAGGTACGTCGAAAAAAGAGCACCACTTAAGGAAAATAAAATGGAAATCGTTACAGCAGATCTATGGGATGAACATACGACAGCGCTAAAAGTATTGAATTTGGAATTAAAGAATTATGGCCGCAAAACATCTTTTTACGGGGAAGTTGTCACGCTGAAAGTATACGAGGACAATTCGTATTTGCGGAAAACACTGGAGGAAAACGGAAAGGGAAAAGTGCTGGTAGTTGATGGCGGTGGTTCCAAAAGATGTGCGCTGGTGGGGGATAATATCGCTTCATTGGCCAATGAAAATGACTGGGAAGGCATTATTATTTACGGTTGTATTCGGGACTCCAAAGTAATAAAAACCATGGATGTGGGAATCAAGGCCATAGGCACCTGTCCTGTAAAAAGCAGAAAGCAAAACGTTGGGTCCAAAGGGGAAACACTTCTAATCGAAGGAACCGAAATCATTTCAGGAGACTATATCTATTCCGATGAAGATGGCATTTTGCTTTCGAGCGGAAAACTGGTGTGATATACCTGCACAAAACATGCTAACCTCCAATAATTTAGGAAGGTGAAATGTATACAAGGAATATATTTCAGGTGAAAGCACCTAAATCAGTCAAATTAAAATAAAACGACTACCCGACAAAAACTAAACTATTTTACTTCCATTCCCCCTTTGCCGCTTTTAAATCGCCCTGAAACTTGGGATTGGACCACATTGCGGTCAACATGCCGTGTGCCAATACCCTGGCAGCCTCCTCGTCACTGGGGTAGTGGATGCCCATAATCTCCCGGGATTCCCCTATTTCGTAAGCTAAATCCAAAAACTGTTGGCGTTTTTCGGGTACCAACTCACTCCATGTAAAGGCTTGTATATAAGCCCATAGGGTATGTCCACTGGCAAAGGAAGGGGAACCCATAATGGCCAAAGGTTGTAGTTTGGGTTCCAACACATACGGTCGGGCGCGCAATAGATGGTATTTTACGGTAAACTCCATGATACGCATGTCTTTGGTCACTCCCTGTAAGAGTTTAAATGTAGCCGGGTAGTTGGCTGCGGTGCATTCCTCGCCGAGCACTTCCCTACCCTCAAACATGAGGTCCCTTACATTTTTAGTATAGCGTTCATGTTCTTTTTTAATATCCATATGGGGCCAGTAGCCTACGGGGGCCAAAACCTGGGACGCCCGTTTTTCCTGTGCTGCGGTCCGTTTTGCCTGCCATGCCAATAAAAATTCCAATTCGGCCTGGGTCTGGTCGGAACTGTTCGCCGGAAAAGCAACGCTATTTTTTAATTCCTCGACTTGTTCGGTGGTCAAGTAGGCCAGGGCCATCAGGATATAGGAAAGGGATACCGAACGGTATTCACTGGGCGTAAACGACTTTTTGTCCATTTCACTGCGCTCCGCATTGGGGGTGGCATCCAATTGTTGCAGTTCCAAATAATGATTTTTGGCGGGTTCCAGGGGGTGCAGGCTTTGTGCAAAGCCATAACCAGTTATGAGAAGTACGACAAGAAAGGGTGTTTTTTGCATAGGATTACTTTTTAAATAGTTTGTTTTTAAAAATTGGCAACTTCATTGAAATGGTTTCGATTTTTAGAAATCGTATACGCCCCTTTGTCATTCCGTACTTGTTACGGAATCCATTTTATCTTTTTGGATTCCTGCTTCCCCAGGAATGATAAATACCATCTGAGAGAGAGTTTCATTTATCCAAAAACAAGCTATTCAGCTTTCATTAAATCGCCTATTAACGATATACGAATTTATAAATTAGAATTGAAGCACCAAGAATTCATACGTTAAATTGTTATTAATTTAGGGAGTTCAAGGCCTTGGTAAATTTTTCCAGCAACCCATAGTTCATATCGTAGTGGGTAAACTTATCATGTCGTTCGGTAAGAAACAATCCCGCTTCCTTTAAAATTTTGACGTGCTGTGAAATGGTGGACTGTGAATAGTTGAACATCTCCACCAAATCCTTGTTACAGGTGATATTGTCAACTCCTTTCCCCTGGTTCTTTTCCGAAAGGTAACGGACCAGGGCCACCCGTACGGGATGTGCCAGCGCATTGGCAATTTTGGCCACCTCATAGTCCGTTTCACTAATGTATTTGCTGGAGATTTCAGTACGTATGCGCATCACTCATCGTTTATCACAAATGTACGATAAAAGGCCCCGGAAGGAATCCATTCTCACCGGAAAGAGGGTGGAACTCCACATCAACTACAGAATCACAGCACATTATGATGAAATTGGAGAGTTTGAACCTATCGCCAGATAATCACACATCCAACTCCCCGTTTCGTACCTCCAATTCTTAACCCTTAACCCTTAACCCTTAACTCTTAACCCTTAACCTCCAACCACCCACTTCCAACCTCGTACTTCCAACTTCGTACCTCGTACTTTTAACTTTTAACTTCTAACCATTAACCTCCAACCATCCACTTCCAACTTCGTACCTCTAACTTTTAACCCCTAACCCCTAACCCCTAACCCCTAACCCCTAAATTCACACTTTTCCCCTTCTCCATGTAACGCTTTGTCTTTTTTGTTGTCTTCAGTACTAAATAATTCAATAACCCAATGCATTTTCTTACGCTATCCGACCGGTGTCGTCTTCTGAAAAAATATAGGATATCCTTATCCAAGAGTTTTATATTATCCCTAACCGTGGGACTTACCATTGCTTGTAACTTCAATACACGGAGCGCTGAAACCTCCGCGTTATATGTCGTTTTTCAGGAAGAAAAGGTGCAATTTACCCAACCGGAAAAAGAGCTTATTCATGCGTATTTGATGAATTCCGAAAAAGAGGTGCGAAGCCTTTTGCCCAATTTACCGGACAGCATACAAGTACAGCTCGAAATTGTGGATTGGAACCTGGAAAGTGTCGGTGGTGTTAGCGGGCGAGCTGAATCAAATTCCCCTCCCCTGGTTTTAATCCAAATATCCAATACACATCCCAGTGGTATCATGGGCGCTATCAACGCAGGTTTAAAATCTACGGTTTATCATGAGTTTCACCATTTAGTGCGGGGCTGGGCCATTCAGGATAACAAATTTGAGCCCGGCATAGCTATCGCAATGGTCAATGAAGGACTGGCAGAAGTATTTGCCGAACAATACACGGGTCAGGAATTTGAGGCCAACCATATTCCCGAACATGTGAATGCCGATGATTGGGTCAAAGAGCTATTGGCTTTACCAAGGGATGCCAGTTATCAGGAATGGATGTTTGAACATCCCGATGGTAGAACCTCTATTGGCTATCGTACGGGAAACTATGTCATCAAAAAGGCCATGGAAAAATCCGGTAAGAATATTTTAGCATTAAGTAACCTGGCCCCAAATGAGATTCTAAAGCTTGCAGGATATTAAAGTTGACCAAAGGGAATAAATTGTCCCTATTTTTATTATCACCCTCTTTTTTTGAGCTTTTTCCCTTCCAAGTGCAACCCTTTACTTTTGTACTTGTCTTTAGTACTAACTAAGGCATCAACCTAAACCCTTGGAAACCGATATACGCTTTACACATCAAACCCTGGTTGAACAATGCAAGACCGGCAATCCCAGTTCGCAATACGAGCTGTACAGCCTATATGTAGATGCCATGTTCAATGTGGGGCTTCGGTTTTTGGGGAATAAGGAAGATGCCGAGGATATTGTGCAGGACAGTTTTGTGGATGCCTTTAAAAAGCTGAACAGCTTTAAGTATGAAAGCAGTTTCGGGGCCTGGCTCAAACGGATTGTCATCAATAAAAGCATCAACCACCTTAGGGCCAAACGAGTGCCCTTGGTGCCCATGGAGGCCCATGAGTTCCATCTGGCGGATGAGGAGCCCGTGGAGGCCGATGCGGTGGATGTACAGAAGGTAAAAAGGGGCATTGCCCAGTTACCGGAAGGGTATAAGCAGATTATTAACCTATACCTGATTGAAGGCTATGACCATGTGGAGATTGGGGAGATACTGGATATTTCGATAAGTACCTCCAAATCACAATACCACAGGGCAAAGAAAAAATTAGTGGAAATCATACGAGCATTGTAATGGACAATTTTGAAAAACATATTCGGGAAAACGCCGCTCAGTTCAATGAACATAAAGCGGACCGTGCCAAACTATGGGCGAATATCTCGGCAGAACTGCACCAACCCGAACCCAAGGTAATTCCCCTATGGAAACGGCCTGTGCTACGCATTGCGGCCAGTATTGTACTGTTGTTGGGTATTGCAGGTTTTATCGGCTTGTCCGTTTTAAGCGGTGGTACCACAGAAACCCAGTATGTGTCCAAAGAACTGTTGGAAATCGATATGCACTACAAAGGGTTGGTCTCCTACCAGGTACAATTGGTACAGAACAATCCCAATCTGTCCGAAATGGACAAGGCCGAGTTTTTATCCTTTATGGACGAACTGGATGCCGAGTATGAAACACTTCGCGAGGAAATGCGAAACAATCTGGACAATGAGCGTGTCTTGGAGGCCATTGTGGCCAACTACAAAAAGCGTATTGAGCTTATTGAGAATTTATTACAACAACTAAACGATGCTAAAAAATCCGATGAAGATTATGGCTACACCTTATAAAACAATACTTTGGATGGCATTGGCGCTGTTCTCGGTACACTTGGGTACCGCGCAGGAGAGGGTTTCCAAAACCGTGGAGAAAAGCTTTTCGCTTACCAATGCCGGAGAGCTACGCCTGGAAAACAAATACGGAAACATTACCCTTACGGGATGGGATCAGGACGAAGTAAAGGTCACCACGGCCATTCGGGTGAACCACAGAAAGAGGAGCAATGCCGAGGATCTATTGGATCGTATTCGCCCCAAGTTCACTTCCGGTGGGAATTATGTGGGCGTTGTTTCGGAAATCATCAATAAAAATACCGGATGGTTTGCGGATTTCTTTAACCGAAACAATCCCATTGATTTTGATCGCAGCCATGTGCAAATTGATTATGAGGTCTTCTTGCCCCGAAAGGCAACCCTTAAGGTTACCAATAGGTTTGGGGATGTTGTACTGCAAGGATGGAGTGGCCCCCTGAACACCTTGATCGAGCATGGTGATCTTTGGATCGGCGACAATCTGGCCAGGGCCGATATTATCCTGAAGTTTGGAAAACTACGGGCCAGGAATATTGAATATGCCGATCTTAATCTTAAAAATGGGGAACTGGATATGGAGGACGTCCAAACCCTGCGTTTGAACAGTAGTGGTACGGACATGAAGATCAACACCATCAATTCCTTGGAAGTGTATTCCAATAAGGATGATATTTCACTCGCCGAAGTAGGCAAGATGTATGGTACTTTACAGTTCAGCACCTTGAACCTGGAACGTTTGACAAAAAGTGCGGATATGAAGATGAAAATCGCCGATTTCAATGTGGCACGGATTGCAGAATCGGTATCCAATCTTTCCATAGAGCAGGAATCCTCCGAAATCAATCTTATGGTCACTGATTTTTCACATCGCTTCACGGCCACCGTGGAACAGGGAGTGGTACGTTTGCCCAAATCCTTTGAAAACGTCAATTCCGAAATGTTGGACAAAGGACGAAAATTGCGGAAGATAGATGCTACCTATGGCGATAGTATGAACGGCACCATTGGCATCAATGGAGTTAAGGGAATTATAACCTTACGTGAATAATTTTTAGCGGAAAAATGCAACCCTTTGGATATTTAGTTGTCTTTAGAACAAACCTGCCCAATCATCGGGCAGATCAATCAAAAAACCTAATATAATGAACAATCAAAAATCGATTACCCTGCTACTGCTCTTTCTCCTTTCCCTGGCTGTAAGGGCACAGGATGATGAAGCCAATTACATCACTTTTAACGACAGAAGAAATGTTGTCCACGGCGTATATGTGGGATTTAGCCTGGGTTACGGCGAAATTGAGGGCGAGGATACCTATGTTGGTGGCTTTAAGATAGCCTATGTGGCCAATCAACAATTTGAGGTGGGCTTTTTGGCCAAGGGCGTGTATTCCAGACAGAACATTTTTAATCCAAGGTCTGGTGATAATGACGATTTACTTGCAGGTTATGCCGGATTTCATTTAGAGCCCATCCTTTTTGGAAAATCGGCAGTAAGCCTTTCCTTTCCCGTATTCATAGGCGGAGGGGCCGTGGGCTATGTGGACCGCGACACCGTGAACAATGGAGGGGATGTGGATTTTGATGATGACGATGTGGATGCCGTCTTTGTATTGGAACCGGGGGTGAGCGCCCTTTTCAATATTTCCAGATTCGTACAAATTGAAGCGGGTGTAAAATACCGGTTCTCCAGTGAAATAGAACTGACCGACAGCCCCATTGACCGTATCAATGGTTTCACCAGTGAAATAGGAATCAAACTGGGCATTTTTAACATGGGTAGGAATCGATACAAAAAACAATTGAACTAATGGAAACAACAATCAAAAAACGACAATCAATCAATACCCTACGGGTGTTCACCATAAATAACCAGGTATATATTACGCAAGGATGGGAAAGACGTTTTCCGGTTCCCTTGCGTTGGATTCCCGTTCCGCTGGATAGCTGATACTCCTTCCGAACTTGGTTCGGAATCACATTGCCATAATTGAATGAGGCCCTGGAACACACTGCGGCCGTGCCCAGTACAAACGTTCAGGGTGGCGAATTACTGCATAAACCTTTAAATAGCAATCAAAATGAAATCAACATTGATCCATGGCCTGATTTTGGCCACCGTATTACTTGTGTCCTCTTGTGACACCGAATCGATTCGGGTTTCCGATACCATTTCAACCCGACAATACTCCTTTTCCAATTACGAAGCTTTGGAACTTTCCGGGGATTTTAATGCCTTTGTTACCTTTTCCGAAACCGAAGAACGTATTGAAATTGAGGCCAATGACAACATCCAAAATAAAATAAGGGTCTCCCAAGATGGGAACACCTTAAAAATCCGGTTGGAAAACAACGTCGCCCTAAGGGGGAATGCCACTATGAACGCCTACATTACAACACGCAACATATCCCGGTACCGGGTTTCCGGTGATTCCTCAGTGGAATTGGAAAACCTATTGGTAGCGAACACGGTTACCGTGGACGTTTTGGGCGACAGCCGCTTTTATGGAGAACTGGATACGAACAATTTGTCCGTTGATGTAAAAGGAGACTCCGTCATAGATGTATTTGGCACTGCCGGAACCGCCAATGTGGATTTAAGTGGCGATAGTACGATAAAAGACTATGATCTGGCCGTAGAAGACCTTACCATAGACATGAGCGGTGATAGTTCGGCATACCTGTCCGTCAATGGCACCATTGATATTGACGCCTCCGGGGATAGTGCGCTCAACTATCGTGGAGATGCGGAAATCATTCGGCAACGTTTGACTGGGGATTCCAGAATACAGAAGAGGGATTAGTACTATCCCTCAGTTCGCGTATCCGATAAAGGAGGATGTATCGAGAACCATTGTGCCAGAAAGGCTTCTCGATACTTTTTCAATTTCGCTTCCGCTCTATTGAAAACACTCGAAGTGACGCAATGAAATTGATAATCATGAAATTTGAATTAAGTTGATACTGTCAGTTCGAGTGTCCAACGAAGGAGGATGTATCGAGAACCTCCAAAACCTTGTGGCTTCCCGATACATTTTCACTTTCGCTTTTGCCCCAATGAAAACACTTGAAGTTATAAATCCCATGTACCAACCCTCCCCATTTAATGCCTGTTTTCCAGAACTTTGACAACATCCTTCAATGAATAGCCCTTGGCTTGTAATAAAATCAAATAGTGGAACAATAAATCCGCACTTTCGTTCAAAAACAGTTCTTCATCATTATCCTTGGCCTCAATAACGGTTTCCACGGCTTCTTCGCCCACTTTCTGGGCAATCTTATTGATTCCTTTTCGGAACAGTGATGCCACATAACTCTTTTGATCCTCCTGGTTTTCCTTACGGGAAGCGATAATTTCCTCCAATCGGGATAGAAAGCCAAAAGACGGTTCATTCTTCTCTCCCCAACAGGTGTCCGTTCCTTTATGACACGTTGGCCCTACGGGATTGGCGCGCACCAATAGCGTATCGTTGTCACAATCCACTTTTAAATCCACCAATTCCAAAAAATGACCACTCTCCTCCCCTTTCGTCCATAGGCGTTGCTTACCACGGCTAAAAAAAGTGACCTTTTTGGTCTGTTGTGTTATTTGAAGGGCTTCCTCGTTCATATAGCCCAACATGAGAACGGTTTTGGTTTTGGCATCCTGAACAATTGCCGGTACGAGCTCGTTACCGTTTTTTTGAAAATCTATTTTCATTTCTTTCAAATTGGAGACATTAATCGATTGGTTCCCTATCATTATGCGAGTGGGGCTGCGAAATCACAACAAACTCCAAATCGCTATCGGATTCGTTCTTTACCTGGTGCACTTGATTTTTCTGAATGTGGATCCCTTCATTCGCTTTTACAATGGCAATCTGACCTTCTACATCAAAGGTCGCCTTACCCTTAAGAACAAAGAAAAATTGTTGGCAGTTCAAATGCTTGTGCTTGACCTCCGCCGTATGCGGTGGCATGAGTTCCTGAATAACGCTCAGCGCTTCGGTATTCACCAAATGCCAGCCTAAACAGTTATTCCCCCAGTCGTATTTTCTGCTGTTTTCCTTAGTTGTTTTCATCTTCTTCCTTTGTTACACTTCATGCGGAACCCATTCGTTTTCCAAGTTCTTGCTTTTCTTTGATAAACTAAGACGAGATATAGCAATGACCATCATATTCTCACCGGAATCCCTTCCTTTTTTAATTCCTGCTTTAAGTCCTTAATGGCAATTTCCTTAAAATGAAAAACGCTTGCCGCCAAGGCGGCATCGGCCTTCCCTTGCACAAAAGTATCGGTAAAATGAACCACTTCCCCGGCACCCCCCGAAGCAATCAATGGGATGTTCACCATTTCCGAAAGTTGCGCCAGCGCTTCATTGGCAAATCCGTTTTTTGTGCCATCATGGTTCATACTGGTAAACAGAATTTCCCCAGCGCCACGTTTTTCCACCTCATTGGCCCATTGGAACAAATCCAACTCGGTTGGCACTTTACCCCCGACCAAATGTACTTTCCACTGTCCGTTGATTCGTTTGGCATCTATGGCCACAACTATGCACTGTGAACCAAATTTGGCCACCAGTTCATTGATCAATTCGGGCCGTTTTACGGCCGAGGAATTGATGGAGACCTTATCAGCCCCGTTTTTCAGTAAAATATCCACATCTTCAACAGAGGAAATTCCACCCCCAACGGTAAACGGAATATTGAGTTTCTCCGCCACATGATAGACCAAATCCGCAAGTGTCTTTCGCTTTTGTTCCGTGGCGGAAATATCCAAAAAGACCAGTTCGTCGGCTCCCTCTTCTGCATAGCGTTGGGCCAATTCCACCGGATCCCCAGCATCACGCAGATCTACAAAATTGACCCCCTTTACGGTCCGACCATCTTTGATGTCAAGGCAGGGTATGATTCGTTTGGTCAACATGGTTTTAATTTAGAGTTTAGATTTTAGAGTTTAGAATGACGAGTTATGGTTTTGATTGGTTCAACATGGTTTTAATTTAGAGTTTAGAATGACGAGTTATGGTTTTGACTGGTTCAACCTTTTTCTAACTGTTTTTATTGAACTAACGGTTATGGCCAAAAGCTCATTCCCCTCTTCCCACAATTTTTGAATAGTATCTTGTTTTCTTACCTCTGTTCTCTTCAACATTTCTAACCAAAACATGCTTTCATCTACCTCTTCTTCAACTATTTTGAGCTTATTGATGAAATCTTTGTCTGATTTTGCCCTGCAAGCAGCTCTGTAATTAGCCCCTACCGAGCTTGAACTTCTAATAAGCTGCCTTACCCAAGCATCGTATTCCCTGGACTTTGGGAACTCTTTGCACAGCTTCCAACATTCAAAAGCAAAATCTTTAGTGCGCTTTTTCAAGTCGTTCATAGCTCCTTTATTCCAATTCCAAAATTCAACATTATCCATTCGTCATTCATCATTCGTCATTCATAATTAGTGATTCATCATTCGTCATTCATAATTCGTGATTCATCATTCGTCATTCTTCATTCAAGATCGTAAGATCATGTCCATCGTAAAACCCCAGTTGCGCATTGTGCAATTGTTTGACCCAAAAGGCAATCTGTCCCGTATGGTATGAAAAATGTTCGACCACATGGATACAGTTGCCAATACCGGAGAACTGAAATCCCTGTACTTGTTTTTGTTTTAGAAAACGTTCAATAGTGGTGCTATTGAAGGTATCTTTTACGGTATTCACCGTTTCTTCAAGAAGGGCAAGCAACTGCTGCTTGGTATACCCGCCAGAGGCCGTAAATTCCTTATCCCTTTCCCGGTGATCTTCACTTTCCTTCAAGGAGGCAATTCCATATTGGGTCATATTGCCGCAGAGATGCAAAATTAAGTTGCCAATACTGTTCAAGGACGAATTGGGTTTCTGCCAGACCTGTGTTTCGGAAACCCGTTGCAAGGCAATTTTGATCATTCGCAAACTCTCATCCATTCGAAAGCAACAATTCTGAACAAACTCGACTTTAAAATGTTCTATATCATCCATACTGTACTCTATAATTTTCCAATTCCTTTAGGGATATCCTGTTCTCGTATATCGCCTTTCCAATAATCACCCCTTCACAACCTATTTGCTTAAGTTTTGGTAATTCCTCCAAGGCTGAAATACCACCGCTTGCAATCAATTTGATGCCATTTTCCTCAATGTCCACAACACCACTGCCGCCAATTTCAGTTCTGATGACTTTGGTTTTATTCAATAACTCTTTGTAGACATCAAACGAAGGCCCCTCCAACATTCCGTCCTTCGAAATATCGGTACAAATCACATACCGCACCCCCTCTTTTTGAAACTTTTTCACAAATGGAACCAGTTGTAGCTCGGACTCCTCTTGCCAACCGGAAACGGCAATGTTCCCATCTTTGGCGTCCGCCCCAAGAATGATCTTAGCACTACCATAGGTTTTGAGCCAACCCAAAAAAGTAGCTTCATCCTTTACTGCAATACTCCCTCCCGTAATTTGGTGGGCGCCACTTTCAAAGGCAATATGCAAATCCTCATTCGTTTTTAACCCGCCCCCAAAGTCAATTTTCAAATCGGTCTTGGTGGCAATCCGTTCCAGAACCTTATGGTTGACGATATGCTTGGATTTTGCCCCATCCAGGTCAACCAAATGTAGGTATTGGATCCCGTGGTCCTGAAATTGTTTTGCGACCTCCACAGGATTTTCATTGTACACCTTCTTCGTGTCATAGTCCCCTTTGGACAGGCGTACACATTTGCCATCAATAATATCTATCGCCGGAATGATTCTCATAATAAATCATAAATTGGAAGTTGGAAATCGGAAATCATTGGTTCATTCTTTTTTTGACGGTATTAATGGAAGCAACCGTTATTTTCAGAAGTTCTTCACCTTCTTTTAAAATGTTACGTAATTCTTCTTGTTTTTATCCTCTATTTCAATAAAAAGCTCTAACCAGAAAACACTTTCATCAGCTTCCTCCTCTACGATTCTCAGTTCGTTTAAAAAATCCTTATCAGATTTTCCACGTAAAGCAGCGCGATAATTTGCGGCAACAGAGCTTGAGCTTCTTAGAAGTTGTCTAGCATAGGAATCATACTCGAGGGACTTTGGGATTTTAGTACAAAGATGCCAACAGTCAATGGCAAATCTCTTTGTTCTATTTTTAAGTTCGTTACTCATCTTCAATTATTTCAGATTTCCTATTTAGTACTTCCTATTTATTTTTTGTTCTTTTTAAACATCCAAGTTTTGGGGTCAGGAATTTCAGTGAAGCCAAATTGACGATATAAACCATGGGCATCATTTGTACGCAAACCGAAACCATTGACATTTTGCAGATCGGGATGGTTCAATATCTGATTTACCAACATTTTTCCATAGCCTTTACCTTTAAATTCATCAGCAATAAACACATCCATTATCCAAGCAAAAACAACATAATCCGTGGCCACCCTTGCAAAACCGATTTGACTATTTGATGCTTTGCAAAACAAACTAAAACATAAAGAGTTCGCAATGGACAACCTCACATCCTCCAGGGAACGCCCTTTGGCCCAATAGGACGTAGTGGATAAATACGCATGGACAAATTCCAGATTGATCCTGTTTTTATCCGTTGTTATTTCAAGTGCTTGTTCCATTAGAGATTCAAAAAGTTTTGAAGGATTTTGGAACCGTATTCGCCCGACTTTTCCGGATGAAATTGAACGCCATAGAAATTGTCCTTCTGAAGGGCAGCACTATATTCCAGACCATACGTACTCGTCGCGATAGCCTCATTCGTCTTAGGGGCATAAAAACTATGCACCAAGTAAATAAAGTCATTCTTCAAACCATTGAACAGTTCTCCTTTAAGGTTTTCAATCTTGTTCCAGCCGATTTGGGGTACCTTAAGGCCAGAATTGAATTTTACAACATCTGCATCGAAAATTTCCAAACCTTTGGTATTGCCTTCTTCTGATGAATTGCACATCAATTGCATACCCAAACATATGCCCAGAACGGGTTGGGTCAAATCGGGGATCAAATCATGTAATCCACTTTCCCAAAGCTTGCCCATGGCACTGCTTGCCTCACCTACACCAGGAAAAATGACTTTATCCGCCTTACTTATGGTTTCAGCATTGTTGCTCAACATCGCCTCAACACCCAGCCGCTGAAAGGCAAATTTTATGCTTTGGATATTTCCGGCACCGTAATCGATAATAATCAGATTCATTAAAATAGGTTAATGGTTAATGGTTGATGGTTGATGGTTGATGGTTGATGGTTGATGGTTGATGGTTGATGGTTGATGGTTGATGGTTGATGGTTGATGGTTGATGGTTGATG
>JANQKR010000043.1 GCA_028281025.1 Croceivirga sp. | reverse complement strand
TTTAAAAGGTCGTATATTTGCCAATGGCAAGTCCTACACGACCAGCTCCTACAAAATCCCCCAGGGCGGGAACGCAGCAAGGGTATGTGGTTGTAGCGGTGCGATGTAGGTAGCTTGCCATTTTTTATGCGTTGATATCAAGGTTTCACCTCATTTGGACCAATGGATAGTAAAGTTGTACTCATAACAGGGGGATCTTCCGGGATTGGGAAAACCACAGGGATATTTTTATCCTCAAAAGGGATGAAGGTATACGGTACTACAAGAAACTTGGAAAAGTATCCGGATTTTGGACACTTTACCCTTTTGCAGTTGGATGTAAAGGACCATGAAACCATTGATAGGGCCATTGCCACCATTATGTCCAGGGAAGGCAGGATAGATGTGCTGATCAATAATGCAGGTGTTGGTATTACAGGTCCCATTGAGGAAACACCCCTGGAGGAAATCCAAAATACATTTGACAGTAATCTTTACGGACCGCTACGGATGATGCAGTCCGTACTTCCCCATATGCGTGAACAGGGGAAGGGATTGATCATCAATATTACTTCAATTGCAGGTTATATGGGATTACCCTTTCGGGGTATTTATTCTGCCACAAAGGGAAGCCTGGAGTTGGTTACCGAAGCTTTACGTATGGAAACCCATACCTTTGGGATCCAAATCACAAACCTGGCACCAGGGGATTTTGCCACGAACATTGCGGCAGGACGATACCATTCGCCGGTATTACAGGATTCTCCCTATACGCAATATGCCAGAACGTTGGAAACCATAAATGACGATGTACAGGCGGCCGGTGATCCCATTATGGTGGCCAAAAAGGTGTACACCATTATCAATGCCAAAAATCCGAAGGGCCATTACCTGGTAGGGACCTTTATGCAACGATTTTCGGTTTTTTTAAAGAAAATTTTACCCGATAAAGTATTTGAAAAGTTACTTTTAAACCATTATAAGTTGTAGAACTATTGTTAATCTAAGATGTATTTATGAAGTTTTTTATTGATGCTGCCAATTTGGACCACATTCGGGAAGCCCAACAATTGGGTGTTCTGGATGGTGTTACCACTAATCCTTCACTAATGGCCAAGGAAGGAATAACCGGTCACGATACGATTTTAAAGCACTATGTTGACATTTGCGAAATTGTGGACGGAGATGTCTCTGCCGAAGTTGTGGCCACCGATTTTGAAGGAATCATTAAGGAAGGTGAAGCATTGGCGGAGTTGCATGAACAAATCGTGGTGAAAGTTCCCATGATCAAAGACGGGGTCAAGGCCCTAAAATATTTCTCCGACAAAGGGATAAAGACCAATTGCACCCTGGTATTTTCACCAGGACAGGCCTTGTTGGCGGCAAAGGCGGGAGCTACCTATGTGTCCCCCTTTATTGGACGATTGGACGATGTTTCCACGGACGGATTGAACCTAATTGCGGAAATAAGACTGATATATGATAACTATGGGTTTGATACCCAGATTTTGGCAGCTTCGGTACGCCATACCATGCATGTGATCGATTGTGCCAAACTTGGGGCAGATGTTATGACCGGGCCGTTAAGTGCCATTGAAGGATTGTTGAAACATCCACTTACGGATATTGGTTTGGAAAAATTTCTTGCCGATTACAGAAAGGGCAATTCCTAAAACAACTTGTATTTACCAAGGACCTAGGCCAACACCCAGGTTTTTTTATGGATTAAAATGAGGCGTATAGATGACCGAAGGCATCTAAAATCAAGGTGTCCTGGGTAATGATACATTTATTCAAATGGTCCACGATAAGGGTATTTTGGACCATTTTAAAATCTCCGCCCCAGTAGTGCTCGTCCAAATCAAAATTACCATCCTCGAGCGTGGCGAGCCAATTGGCTTTTCCCGTCCGTAGATTGATTCCCACAAACTTGTGCTTTGGATACATTTTCTTGAGTTTGGCCACATGCTTGATGACATTTCTGAAATGCCTTTTTTGATCGGCCGTCCAAAAATAGAATACCGTATGCTTGTGATGCTTTGATATTTCCTTTAGGGTGGTAACGTTGCCCTCGGTATCCTCCAAGGTCAAATGCGGCAGTTCACTATTGGGTTGCAATCCTTGTATGCCTTTGTACAAATGCTTTATTTCCTCAATATGGGCCGTGTTACTGGATAAGCGTTCAAAGTCTTGGATGAATTTGTCACATTCGTCGTTGGCCATATGTACCTTAAGAAGGTAGTCCATGGCTACATTACGCAAAAGATTGTCCCGTAAACTTTCCTCCTTCACCAAGCTATCTATCATGCCCATCTTGTGCTTATTGAGGTGGAGCTGACTTTTTGCCGAGGTAAAATCTTCCATTTCACAATCTTGGGAACACGCCATATAGGAAAGATTGCCAAAATGGTGCTTCACGAAATCGTAATAGGGTCTAAAGTAGCTTAAATCCTTATCATTAAGATTTAGGGAGGAACGGTAGTCATAAAAGTTACTGTCCAATTCATGGATGGTATCTTCGCCCGTTTTCTTTTTGTGATAAAAAGGGTACTTTTCCTTGTAGATATAACTATTGTAATCTACGGAGGCCTTTGCTATGGCATAAGCATTACCGGAGATTTCCTCATTGTTCAGCAACAACTCCAGTTCCTCCAGTTTTTGGCTCCTAAGGGAATCTATTTTCTGGCTGAATTTTTCCGGGGGAAGCGGAAAGAAGGAATAGACCAGGTGCTCCTCGTCTTCGTAGGTAAGGAACATTTCGATCATAAAATTATTTACTTCCTCATTGTCCCCGGAAAAGACCAGGGATTCATCAAAGTAAGCTGGAGAGGCATTCAACCGTATTAAAAGGCTATCCCCTTTTTCAAGAAATACATATTGATATTGTGGGGCATGGTCAAAATGGTGCAACCCTTCATCAATGGTACTAAGGGTGAAGGAAAATCTATTGTTGTCGTCCAATTTTGCCGAATCCACAACGGTTTCGTTCTTGTAGAGCACCACATAATCACTGGTAGGATTCACTATTTCCCCCGCAAAAAAGACCGTGTCGGAAGAAGTGGTATTCTCCGAACATGAAAACTGGACAATAAGGGTAAGAATAAGTAAAAGTCGCTTCATATACCTTTTTGGTAAAGACAAACTTAACCATAGGGAAAAAAGAGGGCTGTTAATGAGCAGTTAAATGTTGTTAAACTGCCGTTTCAAAGGGTGAAAATACATTTTCCTTTGGTTATGTCAAGGTCTCAATTTTAGCTACTTTTGCACAAAATTTAAAAGTAGGTTATGCTTTCAGTATCAAACTTATCCGTACAATTTGGCAAGAGGGTCCTTTTTGATGAGGTGAACGTCTCCTTTACCCAGGGCAATTGCTATGGTGTCATTGGGGCAAATGGAGCGGGGAAATCCACTTTTTTGAAGATTATTTCGGGAAAGATGGATGCGACCTCGGGACACGTTCATTTGGAACCGGGAAAGCGCATGTCCGTTTTGGAACAAAATCACAATGCCTATGATGGGTTCCCTATATTGGAATCGGTAGTAATGGGAAACAAACCATTATTTGAAATAAAAAAACAGATTGATGCCCTTTATGCGGATTATACCGATGAAAATGCCAATAAGATAGGGGAGCTACAGGTCCAGTTTGAGGAAATGGACGGGTGGAATGCCGAAAGTGCCGCTGCCGCCCTGCTATCCAATCTGGGGATCAAAGAGGATCTGCACTACACCATGATGTCCGATCTGGACTCGAAACTGAAAGTGCGCGTATTGTTGGCGCAGGCCTTGTTTGGTAATCCTGATGTACTGATCATGGATGAGCCAACCAACGATTTGGATTATGAAACCATCAGTTGGCTGGAAAATTTCCTGGCCAATTATGACAATACGGTCATTGTAGTGTCCCATGACAGGCATTTTTTGGATGCGGTTTGCACACATATTGCGGACATTGATTTTGGCAAGATCAATCTGTTCAGTGGGAACTACACTTTCTGGTACGAAAGCAGTCAGTTGGCGGCCAGGCAACGTGCCCAACAGAACAAAAAGGCCGAGGAGAAAGCCAAGGAACTCCAGGAATTTATCCAGCGGTTCAGTGCCAACGTGGCGAAAAGCAAACAGGCAACTTCCCGGAAAAAGATGCTCGAAAAACTCAAGGTGGAGGATATTAAGCCTTCCAGTAGAAGATACCCTGCCCTAATTTTTGAAAGGGAGCGTGAAGCCGGTGACCAAATCCTTAATGTTGAAGGTTTAAGGGCCGTTTCGGAGGATGGTGATCTTCTTTTTGATCAGGTGGACATCAATCTGGCCAAAGGGGATAAGGTGGCCATTATCTCAAAAGACTCCAGGGCAACCACTGCCTTTTATGAAATTATTACGGGGAACCAAAAAGCAAGTTCTGGAAAATACCAGTGGGGCATTACCACAACACAGTCCTACCTGCCCGCCAATAACGACAATTACTTTACCCAGGATATCAATTTGGTGGATTGGTTACGCCAATGGACCAAAACGGAGGAGGAACGCGAAGAGGTTTACGTCCGAGGGTTTTTGGGCAAGATGCTTTTTAGTGGAGAAGAGGCCTTAAAGAAATCCACAGTATTGTCCGGAGGAGAAAAAGTACGTTGTATGTTGAGTCGTATGATGCTGTTGCGTGCCAATGTACTGTTGTTGGATGAACCTACCAACCACTTGGATTTGGAAAGCATTACGGCTTTTAACAATTCCCTAAAGAATTTTAAGGGAACCGTACTGTTGACCACCCACGACCACGAATTTGTGCATACCGTTGCCAATAGGATCATTGAACTGACCCCAAAAGGCACCATTGACCGCTACCTAAGCTTTGATGATTACATGACGGACAAGTCCATCAAGGCACAGCGCGAGAAAATGTATGCCGTGCCCGCTTAATGTTGGAGCCGGAGGTTGTTAGGCATTAAAGTACTTACTGTTCCAAATTGCCGGATTGAAATTTTTCCCCAGGGCAAATCCATAAAAGATGACCACGGCACCAATGGATTTGAACATGAAAAAGAAAATCATCCAAAACTCGGCAGAAGTATTACTCTTGCTAAAAAGCCCGTTGGGGACCAAAAGTGTTGCAAAGTAGCTTATGACCAAAGTGGTCAACGCCAAATTCACAATGCTCTTAAAGGGCCAAACCAATAACTTCCGCAGCGGATGTAGATCATTGCCCCATTTATGGATCAAGTAATAGTATTCATTACCAATGGGGGCAAACAGGAGGGGATCGTCCTTATCCTCCAATTTAAACAGTTTGGAAGGGGCCATAATCTTGAAACCCTTGATTTCCGTGCGGTGTATTTTTTCCAAACGTTTGACCTCGGAAATAGCTTCCTGTGGGATTTTACCCTTAAAATACCTACTGTCCAAAAATCGTAACCGATAGTCGATACAAATCTTTTGTATCTGACTGATGTGGAAAATCCTATGGGACTCCAATTCGTCAAAAATGAACGTATTCGTAGCGGAGTTTTTGGAATCCTTCAATCGTTTTGTGATGTGTTCCTCCTTTTGGGACTCCTTTTTTAGAATTTCATACACGTGGTTAAGGACTTCTTTTTCCGAAATCGTTTTCTCTTTGAGAACGGAAAGTTTTTCCTCAATGTTGGTTTTGCGGAATAGCATTTTCTTCTTCTTTTGTAGCAATTACCTCAAAATTAATCAAAACCTTTTTTTTAACATTGGATGTCACCTGACTTTATGTTAATATTTAGTTAATTTCTATTGGTGACTGGCTATGTCTATGGATTGTTTTCCGTAAAATGCTATCTTAACGATGTTTTTGAGCGTTTCGTCGATGAGGGGCTGAAAAGACTGTATTTTTTGAATTAACGAGACGCTAAGCCTCCATACTATGAAAGCTCCCCAAATCCTGTGTTACCTACTGTGTTGCTTATGCTGCCATTCTTTGTCCTCTCAAGCGCAATCCCTTTCCAGCCTGCCTTCTGCCGTATATCTGGATGCCGGTAAAACTAGTATTCAAACGTCGTTGAATTCGGATTCGCACAATTTGCTTTTTGCTGTGGTGAAGGCAGTTGATATGGAAGAGGTTTTGGATATGAGCGGACCGTTTACGGTTTTTGCCCCTACCGATAATGCTTTTTCAAAATTTACCCAGGAGGAGTTGGCGGATCTATTCAAGGAAGAAAACAGGAAAAAACTAAAAGCCTTATTGACCTATCATATGGTTGCAGGAAATTTAACCGCCTCAAAAATCCTAAGGGCCATGTGTAGGGGAGAGGGAAGTGCCTCCTTCACCACGGTTCAAGGAAATAAGATCATCGCAACCATGCACGGTACGGATATTGTCTTAACGGATGGCTTGGGAAATCAGGCCAGGATCACCAATGCCGATGGAGACTATAGCAATGGGGTTGTCCATCAAATAGATAGTGTCATACTACCTACAGGTCTGTAGTTTTTGCGCTTACCTTAAACTGGCCCCTAGTTTTTGTACGTAACTATGTTCCAATTTGGACATGATTTTATCAATTTGCTTGTCGGTCAATGTTTTGGAACTGTCCTGAAGTGTAAAACTTACGGCATAGGACTTCTTACCTTCGGGAAGGCTTTTTCCTTTATACACATCAAATAAGGATACCTCCTTAAGAAGATTGCGTTCCGTTTGATAGGCCAATTCGTAAATTTCATTAAAACGGACCTTTTCATCGAGTAACAGGGCAAAATCCCGCTTCACTGCCGGATATTTTGGGATTTCCTGATAGGACACTTCCACTTTGGTGGCAAACCCAAGTAGGGTATCCCAGTCCATGTCCACAAAAAAGACACTTCCTTTTAGGCCTTGTGCATTGGTAATGGACTGTTTTATGAACCCCAATTCCAACAATTGTTTTTTATCCTTTTTCACAGAAATCCCTTCCGAGAAAATGGTATTGCTGCTCGGTTCTTCCTGAGTCCCTTCCAATCCCAGTCTTACCAAAACGGTATGGATGATACCTTTTAAATAGAAGAAATCCGAGGGTTTTTCCGAAACGTTCCAATGGTCCTCATTGGTGTTTCCCATGGTATAAAGGGCCAAACGGGTCTTTTCCTGATAACCGCCATCCTGTTTTTGGTATACCTTTCCAAATTCAAAAAACCTTAAATTGGAGGATTTCCGATTTTGGTTGTAGACCAAACTTTGTAGGCCACTGGGCAACATGGAGGTGCGTAATGATGATAAATCGGCACTCAGCGGGTTTACGATTTCTACTGGCACCCCCGTATTTTCAAAACTGCTTTCCGGGGGGACCAAACTATTGGTCATTATTTCATAAAAACCATTCGAAGCCAGAAAATTGCCTACAATGTTTTGTAATTTATGGTTTTCTACCTTGGCGGTTTTGGCAACGGAAGCATTTATTTTTTCCTTGAAATCGATGTTATTGTAGCCATACACCCTTAGAATTTCCTCAATGACATCCACTTCCCTTTCCACATCGGTCCGGTAGGAAGGAATGGTAAGACCAAGGCCGGCTTCGGTAACGTTATTGATCTTTATTTCCAGGGAGGTCAAAATGGATTTAATGGAATCCCTGGGAATCTCTTGGCCGATCAATCGGTTGATCTTATCAAAGGTCAGGAAAACCTGATGGTCCTTTTTCTTTACCGGATAGAGGTCCACTACCTCGGAACTTATTTCACCTCCCGCAACTTCCTTGATTAGGGCGGCTGCCCGTTTTAGTGCATATTCCGTAAGGTTAATGTCAATACCCCGTTCAAAACGAAAAGAAGCATCCGTATTCAAACCATGCCGCTTTGCCGTCTTTCTAATGGAAATGGGATCGAAATAGGCGCTCTCCAAAAAAATGGAGGTCGTGTTTTCCGTAACCCCGGAATGGATTCCCCCAAAAACCCCGGCAATACACATGGGTTTTTCTGCATCACAGATCATAAGGTCATCTTCATGAAGCTCCCGCTCCACATTATCCAGGGTAACAAATTTTGTTCCTTTGGGAAGGGTCTGTACAATTACCTTATTGCCCTTTATCCTTGCAGCATCAAAAGCGTGCAAGGGCTGTCCCAATTCGTGCAATACGTAATTGGTGATATCCACTATATTGTTGATGGGAACAAGTCCTATGGCCCCCAATCTATTTTTTAGCCAGTCCGGAGATTCTTGGACCAAGATGTCCTTTATGGTAACGCCGCAATATCTCGGTGCCAATTCCGCATTGATCACATCAACGTCAATTTTTAAAGCGCGGTTGTTGACCAAAAAATTACTTGTGGAAGGGGTAATCAGCTCTTTTTTGATTTTGTGTTGCTCCAATCCTGCCCTTAAATCCCGCGCCACTCCAAAATGACTCATGGCGTCCGAGCGGTTAGGGGTAAGTCCAATCTCAAATACCCTATCGTTTTCAATTTGGAAGACTTCATCGCAAGGAGTGCCAGGTACAAGGGACTCCTCTAAAACCATGATACCATCATGACCGTGCCCAAGTCCCAGTTCATCTTCGGCACATATCATTCCATGGCTTTCCTCTCCCCGGATCTTACCCTTTTTGATCTGCCATGCTTCCCCTTCCGGTGTATAAAGTACGGTACCAATAGTGGCCACGGGTACTTTTTGACCTTTGGCTACATTTGGGGCACCACAAACAATTTGAACGGGTTCAACTTGGCCAATATCTACCGAGGTCAGTTTTAGACGGTCTGCATTGGGATGTTTTTCACAGGACAGTACATGACCGACCACTACGCCCTTCAATCCACCCTTTACGGACTCAAAAGATTCCACGCCCTCTATCTCCAAACCCAAATTGGTTAGAAGCTCTGCCGTCTTTTCCGCTTCCCAATCGATATGCAAAAATTGTTTGAGCCAGTTGTAAGAAATCTTCATTGCCCGAATTTAAAGTCAGCAAAGATAGGATTTTGGGACCTTACTTTCAATGCATTTGGCATTAGGTTTTTCGGTTTAAAAGTAAGAATGTTCCCATATTTTCGATATTATTGAAAAACTTTTTGAAAATGATGTATAGAATTTTGGCCGTACTTGTACTGGTCTTTATGGCCTCATGCCAGGAAGAACCTGAAAAAGGGTTGTTGTTGGGGGAGTGGAGAGGCGAAATGCAGGTTTCCAAGGACCAGAAACTGCCCTTTAATTTTACAGTTTCCAAAGATGCCGAAGGGAGCTTTTTCCTGGAAATGCGCAATGCCGATGAAGTCATTGTTGTGGACGGGATTTCCATGGAACAGGATTCCATAATCATAAGAATGCCGGTATTTGAGGGATATATTGCCGGAACTTTTTCAGATACGACCATCAATGGCCAGTTTATCAAGGAAAGTTTGGAACGATATGTCCCTTTTACGGCATCATACGGCGAGCCTGAAAGATTTACCACTATTTCCAATGCCAAAGTGGACGTCTCCGGTATTTGGGAGACCCATTTTGATTTTGATACCGAAGAACCGTATCCGGCAAAGGGAATATTTTACCAATCTGGAAATAAACTTACCGGGACCTTTAGGACCACCACCGGGGATTACCGGTATTTGGAGGGTGTCGTGGATGGTGATTCCCTTAAGCTATCGGCCTTTGACGGTGCCCATGTGTTCCTGTTCACTGCCAAGGTAACGGACAGTACCATGGACGGAACCTTTTTTTCAGGAAATCATTCCGTGGAGAGTTTTAAGGCGACGCGGAACGCAGCTTTTGAATTGCCCGATGCCAATAGCCTAACCTACCTGAAAGAGGGATATGGGAAGTTTGGATTTTCCTTTCCGGACGTTTCGGGAAGGATGGTTTCCCTAAGCGATGAAAGGTTCCAGGATAAGGTGGTCCTGGTCCAGATTATGGGTACGTGGTGTCCCAACTGTTTGGATGAAACCCGATTTTATGTCGATTACCTTAGGAACAATCCACATCCCAGGTTAGCGTTTGTGGCTTTGGCCTTTGAATATGCAAAGACGGAAGAAAAGGCATTTGAGGGAATAGAAAGATTAAAGAACAATGTTGGCGTGGAGTACCCTGTGCTTTTGGCCCAAGTGGGAACCAGCAGTAAAACCAAGGCCAACGAAAAATTGCCCATGCTCAATCACGTACTGTCCTATCCCACTACCATCTATATTGATAGAAAAGGGGAAGTACGCAAAATACATACGGGATTCAATGGCCCGGCAACTGGGGATAAACATCTGGAGTTTCAACAGGAGTTTTCGGAAACCTTGGAGGGATTACTTGGGGAATAATCAAATAATGGTTGATTTTCCCAGTCCAATATTTTCATCGTTCATGTTCAACCGGTGATCATCGTCCACAATGCCATTGGCAATAAAATCACCAACATGATTGGTTCCGTATTTGCTTTTAGGGTCCAAATCAGGTGTCATGATTCCTTTTTGGAGTGATTTGTCAACCGCTTCCCTGACGGCCATAGCTTCCTCAAAAAGTTGAAAATGCTCCAAAAGCATCGCCACCGATAGAATAGAGGCTACCGGATTTGCAATATTTTGGCCCTTGGCCTGGGGATAAGAACCGTGTATGGGTTCAAATAGGGCGTTTTCCTCACCAATGGATGCCGAAGCCAATAGCCCTATGGATCCACCAATGACACTACCTTCGTCCGAAATAATGTCCCCGAACATATTTTCTGTCAAAATAACGTCAAACTGGCTTGGGTTGATGATAATTTGCATGGCAGCGTTATCCACAAAGAGGAAATCCAACCCCACATCTGGGTAGCTTTCACCAATTTTTGTGACCGTTTTACGCCAAAGTCTTGATGATTCAAGCACATTGGCCTTGTCCACAAGAGTAAGTTTATTTTTACGATTTCTAGCTGCTTTGAAGGCCATATGGGCAATTCTGCTTATTTCCTTTTCAGAATACTCACATAGGTCGGAGGCTACCGTACCATCTTCACTCAACTTCTTTTCCCCAAAATAGATGCCCCCCGTCAATTCCCTATAGATTATGAAATCCGTTCCCGTAATCCGTTCCTTTTTTAAAGGGGACCGATCAATTAGGGATGGAAATACCTTGACAGGTCGGATATTGGCGAACAGTCCCAGCTCTTTTCTTAATTGGAGTAATCCATGTTCCGGACGTACCGCAGAATTTGGATTATTGTCATATTTGGGATCCCCAATGGCACCAAAAAGAACGGCATCGGCATTTTTACAGAGTTGTAAGGTGCTGTTGGGTAAAGGTGTTCCGGTTTTATCAATGGCAATGGCACCTACCGGAGCCTCTTTAAATACAAAGTGATGGCCAAAAGCTTCTTCAACGGCTTCCAGACATCTCACCCCTTGTTCCAATACTTCCGGGCCTATTCCATCTCCGGGTAACAATGCGATATTCAAATTCATGGACGGGGCGCTTTACTTTTCAAATGAAGATAAAATCAAGTACCGTATTGTGGAACAATGGGCCGTGTTTATTAGGTGAATGTGGAAATACTGATATTACTGGTTTCCACAATTTTGTGGATATCGGTATCCAGGATTTCCTTTTTTCGATCGGCGAATTTCAAGAAATTTTCATAGACCACGTCCAATTGGTTCTTGGTCAACTCGTAGCCTACATTTTTGGCCCTGTAGGCCAAAGCTGCCCTACCGCTCCTTGCGGTAAGGACAATGGAGGATTCGTTGACCCCAACATCATGGGGATCCATGATTTCATAGGTTTCCCTGTTTTTGATGACCCCATCCTGATGAATTCCCGAGCTGTGCGCAAAAGCATTGGAGCCCACTATGGCCTTGTTCGGCTGCACCACCATACCCATTTTATCGGAAACCATTAGACTGGTATCGTACAATAATTTGCTGTTGATGTTGGTGTCCAGGTTCAAATACGGATGTTGGCGCATGATCATTACCACTTCCTCTAATGAAGTATTCCCAGCGCGTTCCCCAATTCCGTTGATGGTACACTCAATTTGACGCGCACCATTGATTACCCCGGAAATGGAATTGGCCGTGGCCAAACCCAGATCATTATGGCAATGACAGGAAAGGATTGCCTTCTCAATGCCCTTTACGTTTTCCTTTAAATATTTCATTTTGGCACCGTACTCTTCCGGTAGGCAATAGCCTGTGGTGTCCGGAATGTTCAGGACAGTGGCCCCGGCCTTGATGACCGCTTCGCAGACCCTTGCCAGATAGTCATTGTCCGTTCTCCCGGCGTCTTCCGCATAAAACTCAACATCCTCCACAAAACTTTTCGCATACTTCACTGCAGCTACCGCCCTTTCCAAAATGTCTTCCCGATTGCTCTTGAATTTATGGGTAATGTGGGAGTCGGAGGTACCTATACCCGTATGTATCCTGGGCTTCTTGGCAGATTTTATGGCTTCCGCAGCAACTTCAATATCTTTCCTCACGGAACGGGTAAGTCCACATACGGTGGCGTTTTTAACCAATTTGGCAATTTCACTGACCGAATTGAAATCACCGGGACTCGATATGGGAAATCCCGCTTCAATAATATCCACTCCAAGTTCGTCCAATCGTTCTGCAATGACCAATTTTTGTTTGGTGTCCAATTTGCAGCCTGGCACCTGTTCGCCATCCCTAAGTGTGGTGTCAAAAATATGTACCTTATCTTTACCCATGACTATCGTTGGTTTTACCTAATCTTTACGAAGTTAGAAACACCCTTGGCATAGCTTGTTTTTAAAGCATTGGCGTTACAATGTTGAAGCACACGGAGCTAAGTATAAAATTTTGATAGTCAGTAGTATAATTATATTTTTTTACGATGGTTAGCACCCCCAAGGACAGTCTGTTTGTTTTGGTCAAATCCCTATCAAAGTCAGAAAAAAGACAATTTAAATTGTATGTGGGTAGGTTGGGGGTAAACACGGATGCGAAATTTCTGGCATTGTTCAATTTATTGGATAAACTGCGTTCGTATGATGAGGCACAGATCCTTTCCAGCGGTATTGTGAAAAAAGCACAGTTATCCAATCTTAAAGCACACCTCTATAAACAAATCCTGATAAGCCTCCGATTAAACCCTGTGAATCAAAATATTAGGGTACAGATTAGGGAGCAACTTGATTTTGCCACCATTTTGTACCAAAAGGGACTTTACAAGCAGAGCTTAAAACTTTTGGACAAGGCCAAAACCATGGCCATTGAGAATCAGGAGAAAAATGTGGCCTACGAAATTGTTGAGCTCGAAAAAATAATTGAAACCCAATACATAACCCGTAGTATACCGGATAGGGCAGAGGAACTGGCCAGCCAGGCCAAAACACTTTCGGAACATAATCTTATGACCAGTAAACTATCCAATCTGTCCCTCCAGTTATATGGAAAAATGCTTAAGGTGGGTTATGTTAGAAATGATGATGATTTAAGGGACGTTAAGGATTATTTTGAGGCCAATTTGCCCGCTTATACCTTGGATGATTTAGGTTTTAGGGAGAAACTTTGGTTGTATAAAGCACATCTGTGGTACAGTTTATTGACCCAAGATTTCCTTTCCGCCTATAGATATTCCAGTAAATGGGTAGATCTGTTCCACGAAAATGAGGAAATGATTTATTTGAATCCCGTGTTTTATCTCAAGGGTAACCATTACCTTTTGGAATCCTTGTTTTTTGTGAAGTACAGTTCCCAGTTTCGGGAAACCCTACAGCAATTGGAAAGGATAGTCTCCAATGATCATTTTCCAAAAAATGACAATATTGCCTCCCTTTCCTTCCTCTATCTGAACAGCAGTAAATTAAACCTTCACTTTTTGGAGGGAACCTTTGACAAGGGCCTGTACCTGGTGAATATTATCGAGTATGGTATCAAGAAGCACAGCGATCGAATAGACCAACACCATATCATGCTGTTATATTACAAAATAGCCTGTTTGTACTTTGGTTGTGGCGATCATAAAAATTGCATCGCCTATCTTAAGAAAATCATCAACAACAAGCAGCTTAAAATGCGTGAGGACCTCATGTGCTTTGCCCGGGTACTTAGTTTGGTTGCCCATTATGAGGCGGGAATGGACTATCATCTGGAGGTACAGCTTAAGAGCACTTATAAATTCTTGCTGAAAATGAACGATTTACATGCCGTTCAGCATGAAATGATCAAGTTCTTAAGGAGTTTGGGGGATATTTACCCCACAGAGCTCAAAGGGGAATTTCAAAAACTGTACAACGAATTGAAAAAATATGAAGACCACCCCTATGAGAAAAGGGCTTTCCTTTATCTGGATATTCTATCCTGGTTGGAAAGTCACCTTCAAAATAGGCCAGTGGCGGAAATCATTAGGGACAAAGCCTTGACCCTAACCAGATAACCATCATTTTGCAGCTAAAAAACCAACCCTTAGCCCACCTTGTTGAAATAAACTTTGCCATGATCTTTATGGGCACTTCCGGTGCTTTGGGCAGATATATTGATTTACCTGTTCCCCTCACCATAGCCCTGCGTTCGGTTCTGGCCCTTGTTATTCTCTATGCGTATTGTCGTTATAAAGGTTTTTCCTTTAAAACGGATAAACGGCATCGTTTGCCCATTGTATTGAGTGGTATCTTTTTGGGCGCCCACTGGATAACTTATTTTTATTCCTTACAGCTTTCCAGTGTGGCCATTGGAATGTTATCACTTTTTACCTATCCCATTATTACCTCTTTTCTGGAGCCTTTGATTCTAAAAACCAGGTTTCAAAAGATACATCTGCTACTGGGATTATTGGTCCTTGGGGGAATTTATCTTTTAAATCCGAATCTTGACTTTGAAAATGGCAATACCATCGCCGTGGCCATCGGGATTTTTTCGGCAATACTGTATTCCCTAAGAAACATCATATTGAAAAACCGTGTAACCGATTACAACGGTTCCAGCCTGATGTGTTTTCAAATGATTGTCATTGTTGTGGTTTTGTCCCCCTTCTTTTTTACCGATGCCATTAACGCGGTACCTGGCCAACTGCCCTGGGTTTTTATTTTGGCGCTCTTGACCACGGCTATTGGACATACGATGTTTCTGGGCTGTTTCCGCTATTTCTCCATTACGACCATAAGTATCCTTAGTAGTGTCCAACCCATATATGGAATCATTCTTGGTGCCATTTTTTTGAAGGAAATCCCTTCGTTGGTTACCGTGCTCGGGGGAACATTGATTTTGAGTGCGGTGGCCATAGAAAGCCTTCGCACCCATAAAATGTAAATGAAGTCCGGGAAACAACAAGTTGTGCCGATGGACCTCAAGTGCAGGGGCAAGTCCATCATCTTTTAACGGACTCAAATCATTGCCAGTACCTGCCATGGTGTAAAACTACGGACAAGCTTTCCAAACAGCATCTTCCGGTGGTGGTGCGACAAAGGAAATCAACTGCTTTTTTACCGGGTGCTCCAAGGTAAGTGCCCTGGCGTGCAAGTGTATACTTCCATCTTTATTGCTCCTGGGGGCTCCGTATTTCAAATCTCCCTTGATGGTACATCCAATCGTGGCCAACTGCGCGCGAATTTGGTGGTGCCGGCCCGTTTTTAGGTCGATTTCCAGGAGTACATGGTTATCCAACTTTTTGATCACTTTATACTCCAAGATTGCCTTCTTGCCATTGGATACCTCCTTGCTATGGGCATACGATTTGTTTTGTTTGGGATTGCGCACCAACCAGTGCACCAAAATATCCCTGTCTTTAGGCGGTGTCCGGGTTACTACGGCCCAATACACTTTCTTCGTTTTCCCTTCGGAGAACAACTTGTTCAGGCGTGGCAAGGCCTTGGAAGTCCTGGCAAAGACCACAATTCCCGAAGTAGGCCTGTCCAGCCGATGTACAACTCCCAAGTAGACGTTTCCAGGTTTGTCATACTTGGTTTTGAGATAGGTTTTGACTACGTCGGATAAGGGAACATCTCCCGTTTTATCTCCTTGTACAATATCACCTGGACGCTTATTAACCACAATTAAATGGTTGTCTTCGAACAGAACATCAAGGTTAGTGTGGGTGGAACGAACGGACAAGGACATTCTATTTTCGTGCTATTATTTTAATAGCTTTCGTCCTCACTTGGAAAGCTCCTGCTTTTTACATCGCCGACATAATTCCCGATAGCAGCACCCATCTCGTCATAAAGATTCATGTAGCGTCTTAGGAACCGGGGATTGAACTCATGGGTCATACCCAATAAATCATGTACCACGAGTACCTGGCCATCGACTCCGCCACCCGCTCCAATACCAATGACCGGAATCGTCAGGCTTTCCGCGACCTCTTTGGCCAATTGGGCCGGAATTTTTTCGAGGACCACGCCAAAGCAACCAATTTTCTCGAGCATCTTAGCGTCCTCCTTGAGCTTTTTGGCTTCGGCCTCCTCCTTGGCCCGAACGGTATAGGTGCCAAACTTATAAATGGACTGTGGGGTCAATCCCAAATGTCCCATTACGGGAATCCCCGCCTGTATGATTCGCTTAACGGAATCCTTGATCTCCAGGCCTCCTTCTACCTTAACGGCATGTCCCCCGCTTTCCTTCATGATTCGAATGGCGGAACGCAAGGCCCCCTTACTATCACTTTGATAACTTCCAAAGGGGATATCCACTACTACCAAAGCCCTTTTAGCGGCCTTAACCACAGAAGAGGCATGGTAAATCATCTGGTCCAGGGTAATGGGCAATGTGGTTTCGTGACCGGCCATGACATTGCTGGCCGAATCACCCACTAAAATGACATCCACACTGGCGGAATCCACAATTTTTGCCATGGAATAGTCGTAGGCAGTGAGCATGGAGATTTTTTCACCATTTTGCTTCATTTCCACAAGCGATTTTACCGTTACGCGCTTGTATTCTTTTTTGGCGGTGGACATATAGAACAGGTTTATGCCCTAAATGTAATTAGTTTTGGTTAATTTGACCATCAATCAAAAAATTGAATGGCATGAGATATGGAATTTTAGTACTGGTGGCCTTTTTTCTGAATGCACCTATTTGTAATGCCCAAGATGCTGAAAGGGAAGCGGTCAAGAAAGTGGTAAAAGGGTTTTTTGAGGCTTTTCATAAGCAGGATTCCTTAGGGATGAAAAGTTTTGTTGGCGATAATGTGGTTTTGCAAACGACGGGACGCAACAAAGAGGGTAAAACCATGTTAAGGACCACACCGATTGGAAAACTGTATGAATCCATTGTGAGTATTCCCGATAGTGTCTCCTTTGAGGAAAAACTGACTTCATGGAACATCCAAGTGGATCGTACCATGGCCAATGCCTGGGTGGGATATGAATTTTGGTTAAATGGAAATTTCAGTCATTGCGGTATCAATTCTTTCCAAATGGTAGATTTTGATGGGGAATGGAAAATCATTTATTTGATTGACACAAGGGGAAGGGCAGGGTGTTTGGAGGAATAGGTTTTTGACGACTAGGTAGTTGGATTTTTTAGATTCTAGGTTGAAATTCTAGAGTTTTTTGGCTTGTGGATATGGCAAATTCAAAATTATATTGTCAATAGTTTATTTGTTACAATTTGAATCATAAAACTTAACAATTTCAGTTAGCCTACCCGGCGTTCTTGCTTTTTTATATTTCGGTTGATTATTAACATACTTTTCAAAAGTTCTTTTTTGAATATGTTGGGTTAGTTTCGGGCAGTCTGCAAAATATGCTATCATTGCTTTATCGGAACCATTGCCTAAAATACCAACAGGAAAAATTTTTGTCAAATACGCTTCCTCTCCTTGGACGAAAAACACCCTGTAAGCCCCATTATCAAATGCTCGTTCATAATGATAATATAATTTTGTTTTTCCTGAATATATTTGGCGTACCCTTAGTACTTCACCATTGGTATTGTCCAGAGGTCTATAATAAATTGTTTCTTGTTTTTCGTAATCAATGCTATCAATTTCTTCGAGTCTAATTTTTTGAATGTCTTCATCTTTTTTATCGAATTTGAATTTGACATTAAGTTTACTATCCTTAACAAAGCCATCCTTTTTTTCTCCATTTTTTAAATAAATTATGGCTTTTTCTTTTGGGCCTAAAATTTGCCCAAATGTGGTAGTGCTAATCATTATCAATAGGGCTATGGTTGGTAACTTCATTTTTTAATTTGAGGATAAATGAACATTAAAAATATTAAATATAGGTCATTCTCTTTTTTAATAAAAAGGCAAATCCAAAAATCCAATTACCTTATAATTTAAACATTTAAGTCCTAGCAATCCGTAAGAAACATCAGCACAATCAAACCGCTTTCAGTGGTTTCTTTTTGCTTGTCGCTTGCTTGTTTTTTTGGCATATATCCCGTCAAAATGTTAAATTTTTTTGGGGGGATTATCCATTTAATTGATACAAGGGGTAGGGAAGGGTGTTTGGAGGAATGACCACCCGCTTTCCCTTAACTTTTTCCAGACTATGTAAAAGGATATCCCTTCACCAATCGTTATTTTCCAAATCTGGGGAAGTATTGCCCTCATGAATTGCCCGGGATAAATTGTCCAAAGTTAGCATGGCCCTGCCATGGGCCTTGTAAAAAGCCTTGCCCATCATCGTTTTGTTCAACCCTGCCGGGTTTATGGGAAATTCACGATTTATTTTGGTTGAGGTGACCAGGGGTAGTTCACCATCCGCAATATCAATTTCCTCTTTGTCGTAAGCCGTTAGGGTCAACAAAATCCGGGTTTTCCCTTCCTTTGCATCAATCCGAACAATATGCCAGCAATGGATGTGTGTGGAATTGAGAAAAAAACTGCCAATATGGACATTTTCGTAGATTCCTTTGACCACTATTCTTCCCAATTCCTTGTCTTGTGTTATGTCCAGGGGTTCCCCTTCATGTCCGTATAAAAAATAGCCGAGTGCCCTGTGGTAAATTTCGTCTTTGGAAAGATGGGATAGTTCCAGTATTCGTTGATACGTAATATTGCCGGAATCATCCAAAGACCACTCGCCTTCAATTTTTTCCAACATTTTTTTTGTTTTTTTGATCTGTGCGGTTGTGGTTACGGAAACAAGCAGTAGAATAGCCAAAAAAAGACTTCTTACCATTTTTAATCGTTTCCCAAAGAATATCAAAACCTGTGCCGAACCCACGTAATAGGCTAGCGAAATATGAGCAGATTTTATGCCCTTATAAGTCCTTAATTTTTTTACAGGGATTTCCGTAGGCCAGGACATTATCCGGAAGACTTTTGGTGACCACGCTGCCCGCACCAATGGTAACGTTGTTTCCAATGGTTACACCGGGAAAAATCACGGAATTTCCCCCAATCCAAACATTGTCGCCAATGACCACAGGTTTGGTCGATGTTACGTAACTGTTCCCATGCCCCTCCGCAACGATTCTTTCCGATGCCCTTAATGGATGCGTTGCCGTATAGATCTGTACGTAGGGGGCAATCAATCCATTTTTCCCTATGGAAATGGTATTGTCGTCCAAAAAAATACAATTGGTATTGATAAAGGTATTTTCCCCAATAGTGATGTTTTCGCCATAATCGCAGTAAAATGGGGTTTCGATCCAAACCCCTTTTCCCTTGCCACCCAATAAGTCATGCAATATCCGTTCACGTTCGGCTGTTAGTTCAGAATCCAGCGTGTTGTATGCGTTTAAAAGTTTCCGGGCCCTATGGTACATACCCAACAATTCCGTATCCCTTGAATTATAACGCTCCCCTTTGAGCATTTTCTCCTTTTCCGTCATAGTGGTTTAAATAGTGTCCTAAAGGTAACCCTTCTACGGACAAGACATAGGGAATTGCAATAGTTATGACCGTTTGGTCCATGAATTGCCACCTGTGGTTGTGGAAAATTCCCTTTGCACAAAATCGATAGGTTGTACCTAAAGACCGGACTATGGATTGGGTAAAAGCATAGTGGGATGGAAACCGCCCACTATGCTTATATGGTGTTGGAAATCCTGTTCGCTAGTGCTTTTTATGCCCAGGTTCCCATATGAGGCGTATAAAGGAACTCAATCTTTGATTTTCCCTACTTACCGGGATGCCGCCCACTATTCCTATGAGTAGGTTATCGGCAATGCCCAAACGCATTTGCGGTCGTAAGGTCATGTCAAAATCACCGCTGGCAAACGTTTTGTTGAGTTCCACGCCAATAAAGTTTCTGGTACCTGAGATCATATAATGAAAACTGGTATTGGCGTCATAGGCCGTGTGAAATTTGGAGGTGCCAAAGTCCTGTTCGATCATTGGTCCGGTGTAGAGCAATGAATGAAAATTAGTTCCCCAACGTTTGGCGATTACCAAAAATGGATTGTAGACATTTCCTTTAATGAAAGGCCTGCCAAAGTTCCTAAAATCCGATAACTCAAATTCATTGATATATCCAAGGGCCATTGAGGTAGCCATGGGTTCGCTTACAAAGAACGACCATTGTATGGCCATTTTAATGCTGTTCAATTGATTTGAAGGAACCGAATCCCTCGCCGTTCCATTTACGGCTGAATATAGGGTAAAGGGCAATTCAATTTCCAGACCCAACCGGTCTATGGGAGCCCATTCGTATTCTATTAAGGCCTCATAGGAATCAAATTTTAAGTTATCGGTCAACCCTAAGCCTATATTCCACTCTTTTTCTCCTTTTCGGGCACCCAAATCACGTATCAGGTCAATGTATAAGGGCTCCGCATGCAAGACCTTATGGGGTTCTTTATGGTCTTCCACATGTTGGATATATAGGCTGTCCTTTTCGGATTTGGTGATTTGTGCAATGGAATAGGTGGAAGTTGCCAATACCAGTATTGGCAGTATTACTGTTTTTATTTTCATTTTTGATTTGTTTTAAGAATTATAGGATTGGCCCATCACCATTTGGCGATAGGAATCGGTTAGTGTGTAAAACAAATCAGGCTTTGGGCGGAGGAGTATCGAATCGATGGAAACCGCTGGTCAGGTAAGCGGTATGATCGGGAAAATTTTGCTTGACCATTTCGTGGAAAGGTCTTTTTATATTGGATTTGGTGTGGTATTGGGTAATCAAGTCTATTTTGACATTGGTCTTCTTGTTGTGGTCTTCCGTATCAGGGTCATCATATTCCTCAAAGGCATCTTCGTAACCTAGAATTTTCTCAAAGACAATTTCAATAATACTCTCCTGATCATTGATTGACAGGTCTTCTGGAATATGCTCCGGATTGGGATCGGCCGAGTCAACGCTTATGTTCAATAGATAAAGCCCCATAAATCCCCAAAGGATTTTGGTAAATGCACTATTTCTCAATTGGGCAAACACCATTCAAAAGTAACGCTCTTTTATCGTTTTTCATATGATTAATCAGGAGCACCGGTTGTTTCAAAGGGAAAACAGTCGGTTTTTGGAAATTATACGATGTCAGCGATTTTGTGCAAAATGCTTAGGAAAAGTAATCAACCATAGTTTCTATCAATGTTCCATTCAATGGTTTCTTCTCTTGGGCATTTTTTCATTCAGAAATATGGTGACCCATTTTTCAACTGTGTTATGTTGTTTTCGCCAAGAATTCCATGCATTCAATGCCCACCTTTTGCACAGTTCAAAATGCTTTTCCGGGTCTTCATTGTCCCAAATATCAAAAATGGTCAAGCCCTCAAATTCTTCGGGTCTTTCCAAGGGATGGACCACTTCGTTCGTTTTATTGAATTCCGCAAATTTCATTTTGATTTCAGCCGACTTTTCCAAGTCATAGTTTTTTTCAAATAGGAAGTATAAGCTCACCAAGTGGATTCCAACGGAGTTTACTGCCTTTTTATTTGAAATTTCCCCAGGATGTTGAACCGCATAGGAATCAACCGTATAATGATTCGCCTTTGCATATCCAAAGTCCGAATATTCCCGTGCAAGCACCTCCTTGAACATTTCATAACAACCTGGGGATGCCAACATATATGTATGACATTCCCCCTTAAAACTGAGTGACTTTGCCCCACATGAAAAGCATGGTACGTATTCTTCCATTGATGCCAGGATGTTTTCCCTATCGTTATCGTTTCACCTTATGTTTTATCCCTTCCCTTTCCATGAGTTCAAGACCATAGTTTCGTATGGTTTCAATAATTGGAATTGCGGTTCTTCCCTTTTCCGTAATGGAATACTCCACTTTTGGAGGTACTACCGGGTATACTTTTCTATGGATGAACCCTTCGGCTTCCAGTTGCCGTAATTGTGTGGTAAGCATTTTGTCCGTAATATGGGGAATGTCCTTTTTCATTTCACCAAAACGGAATATCCGTTCCTTCAATCGCCAAAGAATTGGCATTTTCCATGTTCCCCCAATTCGGTCCATGGCAAATTCTACCGGATTGTAATACACCTTGTTGTTATAAATGAAATCTGGCATGTTCCATTAATTTTATTAATACTTTCCAAAAAGTAAGTACCATTCTATTTGGTAAGTATATTGCTAAAGGTAAGTAATAAAAATAGATTTGTATCCAACTGTACAGCGCAGAACAAGAAATTAAGTTTTTACTGCATTAGGGCATTAAATCCCATGTGGTATCACTAATCAGGAAGTAACCAGAATAAAACGATAATGGAATCAATTGTAAAAGAAAAAAATAGTTACGTGCATGCACACGGTATGCCGTACAAAGGAAAAATCCTTATGGTGGTCAGTAGTCCAACGGTTTCTGAACAAACGGGTTGGCCCATCGGGTTTTGGGCTGCGGAATTGACCCACCCCCTGTACGTTTTCCAAGAAGCGGGTTATGAAATTGAATTGGCCTCAACGGAAGGCGGGAAAATAGTCATGGACGGCTATTCCAATCCCACTGATGACAGTGGATATGCTGCGCATGATATCATCTCATTGGGTTATATGCAGTTGGATTGGTTCAATCAAATGTTGGAAAGCACCAAAAAACTTACTGATGTAAGCAGCAATGGGTATGACGCCATTTTTTTGGTCGGCGGACAAGGTCCCATGTATACTTTTAGGGGGAATCACAATTTGGAAAAATTGTTTGCCGATTTTTATGAATCGGGTAAACCCAGTGCTGCCGTATGTCATGCAACCACACTTTTGTTGGACGCTAAAAAATCAAATGGAAAACATATCGTGGATGGCAAAATATGGACAGGTTTTGCAAATGCGGAAGAAGCCTATGCGGATAAGGCCGTTGGGCAGAAAATACAGCCGTATTGGATAGAAGAAGAAGCCAAAAAATTACCGAACACAAATTTTAAAACAGCTGTACCTTTCAGTTCCTTTGCGATTGCAGACGGAAATCTCATAACGGGTCAGCAACAAAATTCAGGAGCTGCAGTGGCAGGAATGGTAGTTCAACAATTATCGAAGTAAGATGAAATTAGCATTTATAGGTATTGGCAAGGTAGGGTTTGCATTGGCCAATAATTTTCAGCAAAGTGGACATGACATCTTCATAGCCCATGATGATGTCACCAGCAATAGTGTGCTAAGGGCACAAGAAAGGAATCCTTTATTCCAAGCATTTCCCATTCAAGAAGCCATAACTATGGCTGATATAATTTTTTTGGCCATCCCATTTAATAGTACCGAATTACTATTGAAACCCTTGGATTTTGGAAACAAGATTTTGGTGGACTGTACCAATCCTGTGGGAGCGGGTATCTCCCATGGTTTGGGAAGTAAGGTTTCAGGAGCGGAAAAAATTCAGGAATGGACCTTCAATGCCAAAGTGGTTAAATCGTACACCATTTATGGTTTCGAGAATTTGGAGAATCCTGTTTTTCCCAATTACGGTGTCAAACCCGTAATGCTTATTTCGGGGAATGATGAAAACAGCAAGGCCGTGGTCCGTACCCTTAATTCAGATCTGGGATTTGAAACATTGGATGTTGGGGACTTGTCCCAATCCCTTCATTTGGAACATATGACCTTGCTTTGGGTCAAAATGGTTCGAGCCAACGGGCACCATCCAAATTTTACCTGGGCCTATTTGGAACGCTAATTGCGTATGGAAATACCATGGATTCAGTCCATTGACAGGCCTTTCCACAACCCTTTGGTTGCATGGAGGTATCGAGGTTTTTTCATTTCTTCCCTCCACTGCCTTGAAATGTATTCATTGACTTGAATTCTGGAATCGACTTTTTGAAATACGGGATTTGTTATCCACATGGGTTGGGAAGACCAATCCGAATTTATATAGCTAAATGCTTTGATCACATCATCGTTTTTCTCCAATGTCCTAAAAAAAGGGACAAACCATTCTTGCCAAATGGTTTGCCCTAGTCTTTCTTTTTTTAAGTCGGTATCAAAGTACAAATTGTCCAATTGCCTTACTGGGGTTGCTTCGGCAATAAACACGGGTTTGTGATGCCTACGGGCAAATACGATCATTTCTTCATCGGGCTGTCCAAAATAAGAATAGGCACACCAATCCACCAAATCATCTCCAGGATACCATGCCTCCAGGACATCCTGATCGGAGCGTGTGCCTTTGGATTGCCATACAAAGGCCACATTATCCACCTTTAACGCTTCAAAAATGGAGTGTATTCTTTTCCAGGCTTTTAAATAGTGTTTCCTTCTATAATGATTCCATTCCCAACCATCAAATTCATAGCCAATTCTCAGGAAAACAGGGCGTTTTATGGACTGGATCCAAACACCAAGTTCCCGAATCAAGCCATCGTGTTCCCCCTTGGAAATTCTCTTTTCGTGGTTGACCATGGACAATCCTATGGCAATGGCACTATTGGCATAGGTAGCATCCTCAACATAAAGGTTGGCCCAGGAATCCCCTGCTCCCCAATTTGCTTTTGTTTTGATGCCATCAAGTCCTTTGTTGTAGTGGCCATAAGATTCGCTCCCTGGCGATAAGTTGGTATACACCGTAACTCCAGCTGGGACGTCAAAATAATCCGAATACCCTTGGTCATAGTTATCCAAACCGCCTGTTGCGGCCAAATCCTGCCCAACAAATACAAGGCATTTGCCATCTTGGGGCACGAATTTTTGGGTATATAGCGTACTGGCAAAACCATACACCAAGATGAAAAGCACAAACTGTGGTCCTATGGTAATCTTTGCCCTTAAATGGTCTGGAAGTGGCATTGGTACATTCAATAGTATAATGGAAGCGTTGGGAATTGACGAATTTTTATGCTAAAACTTTGGGAATCAATTTAGATATTTTGAAAACAAAAATCCACTTTTCAAATGGTATGGTTACTTTAGGTAGGGTTATGCTGAATTTCCTTTATCCTACATTCTTCAAATTTTATTTCGGGGTAGGTATGGTCCGCCCATTCACTAAGACGCCTTAGAATCGGCAGGAGTCCAATGGCCTTTTCCGTTAAGGAATATTCCACTCGTGGTGGAATTTCCGCAAAAGACTGTCTTAAGAGGAGTTGATCACCCTCCAATTCCTTAAGCTGGTTTGTCAGTACTTTTTTTGAAATTGCCGGTATCAATGCATTTAACTGTCCAAAACGCAGGGAACCGTTTGATAAAAGGTAGATAATTATGGGTTTCCATTTATTGCCAATGATATTCATGGTATGCACCAGTGAACAGGAATTAGGATTATCAATATACTTTCGTGCCATTGGTTACTTTTTGGTCACCACAAATTTAGCCAAGAATTCAAATATTGGTTTCTTTTATAAACTAATATAGGTTTCTTTGTGAAACAAATGTGATTTGACACTGGAATGAAAAAGGTATTTCTACTGAACGGACATCAAAAATATCCCTTTTCCGAAGGTAAACTGAATGCCAGCTTAACCGAAAAAGCGGAGCATTTCTTTGCCGATAACGGATTTGAAATTAAGAAAACCACTATGGAAGACAGGTATACTGTCCATGAGGAAATTGAAAAATTTAAATGGGCCGATTTGGTTTTCCTGCAAACACCACTGAACTGGATGGGAGTGAGTTGGTCGTTCAAAAAATATATTGATGAGGTGTTTTCCATGGGCATGATGGGTGAAATGTCCGAAGGCGATGGAAGGACCAGGGAAAACCCCAAAATGAACTATGGCCTTGGCGGAAAGCTGAGCGGGAAGTATATGATGTCCGTTACCGCCAATGCACCAAAGGAAGCGTTCAATAATCCAAATGAAAAGTTCTTTGATGGTCTAAGCGAGGATGAATTGTTACGCCCGATGCATCTAAATTTTAAGTGGTTCGGTTTTGAACCGATGCCCACATTCATGGCCTATGATGTGATGAAAAATCCCGAGATAGCAAACGATTTTATCCGTTTTCATACCCATTTGGAGAACCATTTTTTAAAGTAACACCTAATGAACAGACCAACACCAAAACATAAGGCGCCAGATTTGAAGTTTCCATTGTTGGATGGAAGTGAATGGCATTTAAATGAACAAAATCCCCAAAGTTTTATATTAATCGTTTTCTACAGGGGGTTACATTGTCCCATATGCAAGAAATACTTACAACAACTGGAAGCATTGCTTCCTGATTTTCAAGAACGCGGGGTCCAAGTTGTGGCCGTTAGCATGGACTCCGAAAAAAGGGCGCGTTTGTCCAGAAAGGATTGGGCATTGAAGGATTTAAGACTGGGTTATAGGCTTGATTTGGAAACAGCCAAAAAATGGGGCCTGTATATCAGTAATGCGGTAAAGGAGGGTGAACCCGATATTTTTAGTGAGCCCGGACTTTTCCTCATCGATACCAACAATAAAGTTTATTATGCGGCCGTGAACAGCAATCCCTGGGGAAGACCTTATCTTGCGTCTTTTGTAAAAGCGGTTGATTATATTGTAAAATCCGGATACCCGGCCAGGGGCGAAGTACTATGATCTCCTGTCCTTAGTTTTTTTGGACAATTATCATTTAGTTCCCCTTGCGTTAAACAGAAGCCCAGCATTTTGTAAAAATCCCCTGGCCCATGTTTTCCATTAATTATCGGCATACCCCTGATCCCAGGTTCTTTTTGGGTCATGAGTTCTTAAATCGCACTGAAAATCCGCTACTGCTTTAAGATTCATGAGAACGGAGACCCATCCGGCCCTTATTTCAGAAAAATCATGTTCCATTACGTTTTCATTGGTCATGGTCAGGTCCGTTCCGTTACCTTCTGAAGGGGTTAGGGAGAATTTGACCAAACTATCAAAATAGATGATATGAAATTCTTTATTGGGCGTATTCCGAAGTATCTTACCCTGATATGTCTGACCATTGGGAAACAAGAAGTGGATTACACCGTTTTCTTCGGTCGCTTCCTGGGACCAGAATTTTGCCCTTCCTTCAGGAGTGGCCAGTAAATCAAAAACGATATTGGGATTTGATTTTAGATGTAATTTCCAAATAATGGTTTTCATGTGTTTAAAATTTTTAATTACCTATAAATAAGATACTTAAAAATTTAAGAACTCATGCGACCACTCGTTGCACTCGTTCTCACATGAATTTATTTTAATCATTATCATTGTACGAATTTTTGATTAAAAAAATTCATTTTCGTTTCATTATTCGTTTGTTGATTTCAACATGCGATAGCGGTTATGTCCATGGTTCCTACCTTCAAAAGCGCTGACCCTTAACAGGGAAGGGGAGGGGAGCCAAAAGGAAAATACCCACTTGACGTTAAAGATAATTGATTGCACCAAATCCCCCTTGAATTTTGAAAAGCAATTGGGGGGAAAACCATTTGGGGTATGCCTTTTTAGTCCATGCAAAAAAAGGAGTGCTAATTTCGTTCAAGGACAATTGTATTTTGCCCGTCATTGTAGTAGATAAAAAGTCTTGAGTTCTTTATCTCGTAGTTCCGTGCTCCACTGATACGGAACAAATTCGTCCATTCGGGTTCATTGATAAATGTAGTGGCGACCGGTCCAATTGTTATTTCTCCCTCTGCTCCAAGGGTATAGTTCCCCTGGTAGGCATTGGTGACCGTAACTCCGGAAATGGCTCCTTCTCCATCATCATTCGGTTCCGTAAAATTTGCGGTGACATCTCCGTTATTGATATCGGGCCACGTATTTTCATCTGTTTTGGTTATGGTCTCGCTACCGTCTATGTAGTAGGCTACTTTCCAGTTTCCCGCCAAATCATATGAAACCTCAGTATCATCTTTTGAGCAACCAACGGATAGAAACAAGGCAACTATAACGCTACATATAGCAATCTTTGTGGGGCAAGGGGCTTTCATACACTGTTTTTCTATAATGATATGAAAACAGTGGTTTGGTTGCGTGGAATACAGATGCAACCCGTAGCCCGTTGTCTTCCATATTTCCATGCACAACACTGAAGCGTTGCATTATTGAGGTTTTGTCAATGGAGGTCTTATTTCATATACTTATCAAAAAAGGCAATCATCTTTTCAGGATGTACCCCAAAATAATTGTATCCGTCGAATCTACGGTTTGTATTTTCAATCCAGAACAATTCCTTATCCGTTGTGCTGATGTTATCAAATATTTCTTGGGCATCACGGGGATTGTCCGTCCAATCATCATCCAATACTTGAGCCATAAAATAAGGCACCTTAACGGCATGTGCGTACTTCTGGGGATGCATTTCACCGTTCGTAAACCCGCCTAATTTTAGTTGCTCCAGGTCCATGAGTTCCATATATTTTTCCAGGCCCATCAATCCTGCAAACGAAGTCATCAAGGCTGTCATGGATACGGTCATTGGCCCAAAAAAGCATAGGATATTCTCAAATAGTCCGGGCTGTCGATACATGGCTTCATAGGCGGCGTTTCCACCGGTACAGCGATTGTATAATCCGCACTTCATCCCACTGAGTTTGGGATGGTTGTTCACATAGTTTTGTGCCCCTACCACATCGCGCCACTCATAACGTCCAATACCACAAATTCCACCATTTGCGGCGCCACTATTGCCATGGTTCCTTAAATCGTACGCCAAAACGTTATATCCTGCTTCGGACAAGTGCTTCATGTGCGCAACAAAATCAATTTCCAGGGTGTCCACACTAGAGAAGGGCTCACCAAGGTGTCCTGTAAAACCGGAGCGACTCATGGGCATTGGATGGTTGATGATGATTAGTTTGTCCGATTCTCCCAGTATAGAAGGAATGTACCATCCTTCCAGTGGTGTCCCATCGCTTGAGGGGAAATGGATATCCTCCCACTGTTGCATTCCATGGGCACTGGGCGTCTTGTGGACAGGTGTTCTGAACATCGGCCGAACAGCAAACTCTGCCAAATATTTAATAGTTGCGTACTCTTTTTCCGAGATATTTTTTTGTTGCTCCAAGGCCTTACCAAAGGCCTCTTTTCCCATCCTTCCCTCCAAGGTATTGTCCGTTGTATAGTCTAGTGTTCTTTTAAATGCCATGAGACTGGATTTTTAATGAAATTACTACTGTAAATTTCGATAGGACAGGCCAATGGCTATGAAAACAAATAAAGGGTGTTTGGATACAAATTACTGATTTCGGAAGCTTGAGGGGGATTTTCCAGTCGCTTTTCGAAACAAGCGGGAAAAGTAATTCGGATATTCAAACCCTAATCCATAGGCCACCTCTGAAATGGTGAGTTCATTACGTTGTAAACGACGTTTTGCGGTGTCTATGATTTGTAAATGGATATGCTCCAAAACGGGTTTGCCGGTATGGAATTTTATTAAGTCGCTCAAATAATTTGGAGTTACGTTCAGTTCATTGGCAAAATAGGTTACCGTGGGTTGAACGATGTTTTGGACATTATTGTTGTCATAGTACGAGTTTAGAAGGCTAAAGAAGTTGTTGATCAACATATTGTATTGTTCCTTCCTTTCCCCGAATTGCCGCTCATAAAATTTTGAAACATGGGCAAACAAGAGGTTACAGTAGGCCACAAGGAGATTCAGGGAAAAGTTTTCCCTTTCATATTCCTTTAACGCGCCTCGGAACAATTGGGTTATGATGGTTTCCTCATCCTTCTCCAAATAAAGCGGTTCATGCAATCCATAGGTAAGGAAGGAATAGGCCAAATGCTGATGATTGGAAAAAATAGCTTCTGTAAGTTGAATGTAATACCCCCTCCATGGTGTTTTTGTTTCCCACGTAATGGGTTGATTGGGACTTGAAAAGTACATGAACCCCCTATCGTTTTCATTTTCCAAACCATATTTTATGGAAATGCGGTAAAAATTGGGGTATACCGGTGGGGAAGCCCATAAAAAGTCTTTGGGATAAGAACCAATGTCGATCGATTTATGCTTTGGAGGTTTAGCTCCGGTATATTGATTGAAAGCTGCAATGTCCTTTAGTCTCATTGGTCAAATAATTGCGAATACCACGCCTGTGAAGTTCGACGATTTTTAAGGAAATATAGTGAAAACCAATATCGATTTAATGGCCATCCCTCCCAGGGTGTGATTTTTTTCACTTCATTGCCCGCATGGGGGAAAGGCCGTAAACTTGGGAATGTTCCTTCAACGGATTAAATCCCATCTTGTACATCCCTTATCCTATTTCTTTTTTCATTGTCCATGAAGTTTCTGTTTCCTCAACAATTTTGTATCCCAGTTTTTTGTACAAGTTGGAAGCGGGATTGGCCATATCCACACTTAAGGACAATTGGTCGATTCCAATCTTTTTATATTCAGAAGCTATTGTCCGCATCAATTCCGTTCCCATTCCCTTATTGCGATGCCTGGATTTCACCGCCAAGCTCAATTCTGGTGTGTTGTTGTCAACAAATCCGTATCCTTTGTTTTCCTGGGTCAATAGTCGTCCCCAAATTGCCCCGACGAGCTGACGGTCAATTTCCACTACAAAGGCAATATCGTATTTGTCCTTACCCCAATTGTCTATGTATTTGGATAATGACCTGTCGTGGATGATCTCTTTGGGAAAGGGTGCATGACCTTCCGGGATAAACAATGCTTCATAAAGCATATCTGCCAAGAAGTTTAGCTCATTTGCCTTGATTTTTCTAATGGTCATTGTATGGCCATTTGGATACGGTTTGTCCCTTTTTCTGAAGTTCTAAATATTGTTTTGAATGGCGACAAACCAATTTTTTCTTCTGTCCGTTAACTCACCATTGTTGTTTAATCGCACCTGTCTTCGTGTGACGGAATGCATAACGTTCCCCCCAATGACATAGGCATGGTTCCGACCCACTTCCACCACAATATCCGTATGGCTTTGATACCATCCGATTCTTCTGGCATTGTCAACGGTAATCTTTCTTTCGCCCCTCCAATATCCAATCAGGTCTCCTGGTTGGAGCGGGTAATTTTTTAATTTTCTTCCCACAATTGGTGCGTTCAACTGGTTGTTATCGAAATTCCTGATTGCCTGATTTATGTAGGTTGCATGCCCGGCAGAATAAGGAAATAGGTTGCCAGCGCCTGCTTGGTTGAATGCAAACGATATAAATGCCGCCGACCATGGGGTCCCCCGGTCCTTTCCGGTGAGGTTCTTATACGGACCACCAATAAATTCCCAATAATCGGCCACTCGCTGCCATGCCCCATCCTGGTATTCCTTTAGGCCATCCTTGACGGTTCCGTTCAATCTAATTTCAGGGTTTCCAAAAAAGTTCCATTCCTGCAGTAAAAACTCAATTAGCTTTGTTGTAAAGGGTGACATATGGGTGTTTTAAAAGTTATATTTAGGGTTGTGTGATGTCGGGGGAATTTCAATGAAATATAGTAAAATTCTTTCAAGTATATCTGGGAAAATGACGTCCTCCATCCCTGATGATCGGTATTTTCCGATGATCTCTATTGGCCGCTAAGGTCACGCCACTAAAATTATATATACCTATTAATTTGGTATCGGTCATGAGTAGCCTGGAATCCCGGAACAAATCAGTCTTCGGTTAGTAATGAAGTTAGGGTTAACTCCCGTTTTTGCGCTTTTGTTCGTATTGCGCGGCTTGCTGTGAGGTACTGTTGTCATAATAATCCAATACTTCTTTTGCCCTTTTTGTGACAAATGGGTTGGGTTGGTTTACGTTTCCTATGGATACTACCATATTGTTCATTTTTCTTTCCAATTCCCACATCCCATCACTTCTTTGTTTCGACTTTAACAACTCCAATGCCGGTATCAGTTTTTCTGAATTGATTTCCTCACGTTTCAATAGCCATAAAATCTCTAAAAAATCCCCTTTATAAAAATTGGGGAAGGTTAAATAGTCCAATTTCGCGATCATTAGTTTTGAAGGATGGTGTGAACTATAGCACACCTTATGTTTTAAGACAAAATCCAAACATTTTCGCCTGAGTTCCATTATGGCTTCGTTTCTGTATTGCTTCGGTATAAATGATATGCCCTTTAACAGCTTAACCACCCCCCAGTAGCACGTGTGTTTCCCATAGCAGCTCTTATTGGAACAAAATGGGTTTTTGGGCTCCTCATAGGTACCATCATCAAATCGCTGATTTCTAGAAAAGAAATCCAAAAGACGTTGGCTTTTTTCATCTGGTTTTCCATTGAAATAACAATCAATATAGAGCATATTCCCATTAAGGCAGGGTATGGGGAAATGGTCCTCTTTTAAGGTATAGATACCATATTCCTCGTCAAATAAGTGGTTTTTAATTTCTTCAAGCGGTTTCGTTACCCTTTGATCATCCCTTTTACATTCGAGTTCCGCCAACAAGAGCAATGTCCAAAGTGATGCCTTATAATTGGGGACGTAATGCAAATAGTCGGGATAGTGTTTGTGGGTTTTGGGAATTAGCTCCCATAACCCATCCCCATCCCTCCGATCAAAAACTCGTTCAATTATTTTTTGCCGATTTTCTGGCATTGGCTGTTCTTTGGGCAACACACTGGGCATATAATTTGCCGAAGTAGTTGACGTGTTTATGTTGAATTTAAAGGAAATATGGCAAAATCCGAAGTCAATGCCAAGGTAAAATTTCCGGTCATAGCGCTGGAAGTGTGCAATCCAATCCTGGGAAGGGCCCTGCACCAGGGCAAGCCCAAGCCCAAGTCCTCAACCTATTGTATGTCCATTTTTGAATGGCGTAGCTTATTTTCCAAAGACCATTTTTTCCTTAGCTACGATCTGCCATCTCCTTTGTCTGTGTTTGTAGAAAACTTTTGCAAAGGTTGTGATAAACCCAGTGAGTAATCCACCGTAGATTATGATGGAGTCTTCATAGTGAATTGAATTATTTGCCAGATCCTTTAATCGCACAATATGGTTCCAAACCTTTGCGCTTTTGTCCCATTCCCGGGTTTCTATTTCATACGTGTTGCCATCAATTCGCTCAATTTTTAAATAATGCGTTCCACCAAAGGGTAAAAAGCCAAAGATTCTCATTTTGGCCCCATAGGTCTGCCCCATTTGCCATTTTTTTGGAAATCCACCATCGGTAGATTGAAACCGGATCATTCCTTTGGCAACAAATTGTAGGAGTTCCGGAGTTTGGACATTCTCCCAAGCATTTTCAATGGCCATTGGAATTCTGGACGAAACGGTCAGTTTTTTTGCCTTGACCTTTGCACCCTGGTACTCAATCGTTATATTTTCAATGCTAACCTTGGATGTGTTTTTGGGGTAAATTGTTTCTGCCATAAACCATGATTTTGTGAAGTAATAAGGGGTTTTATCCGCTACTGGTCTTTCTCTATATTCCTGCCAACGGTTCTTGATATTACCAATGTTTTCAACGAAGTTTATTTGTTGTTGGCCGCTATCGCTGCTATCCTGCTTAAATGGTGGTCATCGTGTTCGGCGACAAATAAGAACAAATCCATTGTTCGCATGGGTTTTTCCAGTCTGGGATGCAATGCGGTTTTATAGATATCCACTTCCTTTAAGGTCTCCAGTTTGTGTAATGTCTCTTCCCGAAGTGCTATGAATTGGGATAATAAGCGGGCAATATCGACTTGGTTATGTTGGGCAATGTCCGTTTTGGTATTGTTCAGGTCGGTTGGCCTTAGATATTGCTTGCCATTCAATATATCATCAAGTCGTCCTTGCCACAATGGCTCCAGATCAATAAGATGTCCAATATTTTCTTTGATGGACCATTTACCTTCAAACTTGGGTTCCAAGATCTCTGGTGGAATTTCCCCAATTTTTGATTTTAACCGTATAGGGGTACCGGAGAGCCTTTCGATTATTGAAGGGAAAATATTTTGTTCGAAAGAAAAATCAAATTTTCGTTCAAACCATTTTATTTGTTTCATAGCGGGTTTTTAATGCCCTACAATGCGCAGGAACAGTTGGCGTATCAGTAATGAATTTAAGGGAAATATAGCAAAATCCATTATCGATACCGGAATCAAAACGTTAGCTGTTTTTTAATTCCTTTGTTTGGTGCAGCGCAATTCGATTTCCTTCACTGTCTTCAAATTCCGCCACAAATCCAAGTTCTCCGATTGAAGTTTTTGGGTAAAGCACACGACCCTTGTTTTTAACGGCAAGTTCCAAGGTACTTTCAATGTCCGGAGTCTTAAAATACACAATCACTCCGTCTTTTGTGGGTTTGTACGCCCCGCCTTTGGCCAAAGCACCGGAAATTCCCCTTTGTCCATCCCTGAAGGGAAACAGGGCCATTTCATTATGGTCAATAATTTGCTTTTCAAAACTAAAGTTGAATACCGCGGTATAGAATTTTATTGCCCGGTCAATATCCTCAACAGGTATTTCAAAATACACTACGGGATTTTCAGCGGGTACTTTCAATTCGTCCATATTTTAATTTGCAGCTTACGCTTTTTATGAAATGGGCCATTGAGGAACCGTTATATGCCCAGATGTACCAAAACAGCATGTTGGGGTGGTTTGGTCCAACACCAAGGCGTACGGAACCCTACCCATCTTTAGCCCTATTTTTTAATCCTTTTTTATCCCATACACCAGTTCCACCATTCCATCCTTAAAGGGGGTTACATCCTTTAGGTGTAATGATAGTTCCTTTCCAATAGCATCAAAGAAGGGCTTGCCGTCCCCCAAGATTGTTGGAATTATGGTTATGTTAATGGCATCTGCCAATCCAAGTCGGAGAAATTCCTTTGTTAACATGGTCCCACCAACCATCAAAATGTTCTTGTAGCTTGGTTTTAATTGGTGATTCACAATTTCGGTCAGATTACCTGAAAGGAAGCACACACTTTTTTTGTCCGATTTCAGTGCTCTGTTGGAAAGCACAAAAACGGGGACTTCACCATACGGCCAACCAAGTTCAATTGCGTGTTCATAGGTCCGCGAACCCATAACGTAACAGTCTATTGATTTGAGGAAATTGGCAACATATTCATCAGTGAGTTCAATTCCTTTGTGGTATGTATCTTTGGAATGCATCCATGAAACGCTTCCGTCCTTCTTGGCGATAAATCCATCGAGACTGGACACCATATGGATCGTTACCCTGGAATTCCCAGTTTTCATTTCCCTTCTTTCCGTAAAATCTTCTCCATTTTACGACCTTTTGCCAATTCATCCACCAACTTATCCAGATACCGTACCTGCCGTGTTAGTGCATTGTCAATTTCTTCTATTCTATAACCACAGATTACCCCTTTAATGAGGTGCGCATTTTGATTGAGCTTTGCGTTTTGGAAGAAGGTTTCAAATGTTGCCTTGTTATCAATGTACTCTTGTAAGCTATCGTCCTCAAAACCGGTCAACCACCTTATGACCTGGTGCAGTTCTTCCTTTGTCCTTCCTTTTTTCTCCACCTTTGCCTTATAATGGGGATAAACCGAGGAAAATGTCAATTTTGCGATTCGTTTGTTATGTTCATCGGTAACTTTCATTTCTTTTTCCTTTTTGATTGTAGCCAATGTGTGGACTTTTCATGTAAACTGGGTGCAGCCAAAGCCAGGAAATAGCCCTCCTGTCCCTAAAGATAATGGATTGTAAAGGATTCCGTCTTAAGGAACACCATCAAAAGGATTTGAAGACCCTTTTGCACCTTGTATTTTGACGTTTACTTTTCTAACAATTTTGGTTGGTGCATGCTTATGCAATGCAAGCCCCCACCTCCCAAATTGACGGCTAAAGCATCCAGCAGTACCACCTTTCTCGCAGGGAATACCTCTTTAAGAATCCGAAGTGCTTCTTCGTCCTGCATTTTAATCTTAAGGGGCATTCCCTCCCGCCAGTACTTCTGGCCAATGACAGTGTTATTGGCAATAATGAAATTTAGATAACTAGCCGGTGCCACAACGCTAATGGTATCTCCCTTGGGAAATTCACTTCCGTCGCTATACTCAAGCGTTTTGATATAATCATATACATAATCACCGGGACCCATTGTTGTAAGAATGATCTGTGGTAACGGCAATCGTACGATTTTAAACGGCCTACCGTTTTGGTCGGTGCTTTCGGAAAGTATTCTAAAATTTTGTTCCAAACGCTTATGGTTTTCCAGGGCTATGGGATCTTTTAATTCGGTACTGTCAATACTGGCCAAAAGAATGGTGGAATCATTGACAAATCGAGCAAATTCATCCACGTGGCCATTGGTGGTCACCACGGTGTATGCTTTTGTACTGTCCGCTGTGGACAAGGGACCAAGAAAGGTATGCCGATCTTCCAGGAGCCCTTCTTTTAGCCAAATAACTTTTTTGACCCCCAACAATCTTTGATATTCTGCCTCCATTTCACCTTTGGACAGCTGTGGGTTACGACCTTTTTCCACGGTCTCGGTCACCATTAAAGTTCCTTTACCATTAAGTTCGCGGTTGCCCCCTTCACTGATCATTGTGCTTGAAATAAGGGGAAGATTCAATAATTCGGCAACCTTTTCATCATAGGTCTCTTCGGTCCTTGAATTTACATCCAATGTATCGGCATATCCCCAAGAATCAAAATTAAAATCGGCAATGGCATGGTTTCCATTGCTGGTTTCCACAAAGACGGGCCCCATGTCCCTTGCCCATATTTCCACGGATGGGATGACACGAAAAACAAGATTGCCCGAATCGGCATACTTTTCATTTAATTTGGATTTGGCCTTTTGAAGCACTTTATCATCGGGGCAACTTATAACGATTTTTACATCGTTTAGTAAGATGTCAACTAGGGCCATGGTTACCTTTTCTACCGATTCCCCCTGCTTATGGTCCGTTGTTGGCCAAATAAGCCAAAGGGCATCCAATTTTTCAAATTCACCCATTTGTCGGGTAACCTCTATTTGCCCCAGTTGTTTGTTGCCGGTGGAGTTACACGACAGGGCCAAAAAGAAAATCGCAACGATCCGTAGTAAGGTTTTCATGCTTTTTGTTTGGTTCAATCTTGAGGGCTTAAATTATAGATTATCTTCGAAATTTTTAATTCCCCATTGATCCTTGTGAAAACAAAGAGATTTTTGGTTAGAAAAGTAATTTCTTTTTCTCCATTACTTGGATAAAAGGTTCCTTCTACCTTACCCCTCATCATAACGATGTCCCCATGGGTGGAGAATTCCACTATTTGATGTTCCATATCGGCATATCCAAACGCTTTTTGTCCGTTGAGATAGGCCAATACGTCTTTTTTATTGGTAATCACCTTATTGTTGGGGGCCATATGGACAACATTTTCTGCATATACGGCTATTTGTTCCTCTTTGGGCATTTGATGGTCATCAAGAATTTTAAGGATTTCTTCGATTTCGTTTTTGATGTGTTTTCTTGACCGTATTCGGATAAAGTTCCCTTTATAGAATAATCCGGTAGGTTGGTCATTTTTATCAAACTGAATGGAGTTTAACGCATATTCATCACCATTGATCCACTCGTAGGTGTATATGCGATATGTTCCCGGTGCCTCGCCTTCGAAACGTATTTTTAACCTTAAATTCCCTTTGCCATAAAATTCCCCAGTTCCCGTTCCGGCCCTAAAGGCTCCAAAACTGGACAAATGCCCAACCTCCTTTGTATTTGGATTGTACGACCAAAAAATATGCCCATTGGGCTCTGGACCATCTATTATGGAAAACAAACTGTTGTCTGTATTGATCTGATTGGATATGGTGTGATGTCCAGGAATTTTAATAGTGTCCGTTTTATCCCCCCAATTCTGGATCCAGGTGTCTTCCTTCAATGTCCATTCACCAATATATTTGGCAAACGGGTTTTGCGACTTATCCGGTGCATCCTGTATTTCTGTATTGGAAGGTCTGCCATTCAGCTCATAATGCATTGAGGTTTTTTGGGCAACTACGGTATTGGCCAATAAAAGGCAAATAGTTATAATTGGTAGTCTCATTTTTTCCTTTGTATTACGTACTAGGGCCACCACGAGCTGAAAGGGGAAGATGTTTCATGGAAATTGTTGGATTTCCCGTTCCCCCAGCTAAGCTTATCCAAGCCTGGCGAATTCGACCAAATTAAAAATTTATGGGTTTGAAGTTAACTAAAAAGTAGCAACGGATTATAGTCCCTGGAGGTCTATTGTTTTTTTACTTTTGTTATGCGATATCCAGTACCACATTTCCCCTTTTTCGCCCTCGGTCAACATATTCGTGGGCTTTGACTATTTCATCAAGTTTAAAGTGCTTGTCGATAAAAGGGTTTAAGGTTCCTTTTTCCGCCATTGTTTTTATCAGCTTAAGGTGTTCGTCCTTCTCTGTTGTGAGCATTTTGACGGAGACAAAAGTGCCACCTGCCTTAAGGACCTTTTTTGCTTTTGCTTTTGTTGTCTTCCCAACGGCATCAAAAACGATATCGAACTTTTCATTGTTTTCGGAATAGTCCTCTTTTTTATAATCCAGCAAACTTTTGGCACCTAATGATTTTACCATTTCAAAATTCGAGGTGCTGCATACGCCTGTTACCCTTGAACCTTTTTCATTTGCAAGTTGTACGGCATAACTTCCCACGCTTCCGGAGGCACCATAAACCAATACGTTTTGTCCACTTTTTAAATCCGCTTTCTCCAAAAGGTAAATTGCGGTCATTGCTCCAACGGGTAATGCGGCGGCCTCATGATACCCCAGATTCTTTGGTTTTAGTCCGATTACACCATTTTTCCATTTTTGGGGCACGCATATATATTCGGCATAGGAACCGGTGTTGAGCATGGTAGTGGTGCCAAACACGCTATCGCCAACTTTGAATTCAGTGACATTTTTCCCTATTTCTTCAACCACTCCGGCCAATTCGTGTCCTAAAATTTTCTTTTTGGGTTTGAAAAACCCAAAGATCAATCGGGCTGGAAGCCAAAACAACGGGGGGAAATCAGAACTCCGAAGGCGTACATCCCCCGAAGTAACCGTAGCCGCATATATTTTTACCAGGATTTCATCTTCCTGGGGTACGGGTTTTTTTACATCCTTTAGCCTAAGGACTTCCGGCGGCCCATATTTTTCATAAACTACTGCCTTCATATTGCTTTTTCGGTTTTTTTAAAATGATACCCCATGGCCGCGTTTGGTCGTCGGAACACTTTGTGCGGTTTTCCATTGTGGTGTACCCTGTTTTCCTTCCTCAATTTAGCACTTCTTTCCAAGGGATAACAAACGGGAGGACCATAACCCAAACTAAAAAAAATGTAGCCATCGCTTTTGGATAGGGATGGGCATTCATCATGGCAGGAACAGCCGCAAACAATAGCCAACTTGATTTATAGACCAACTGAAAGACCAATACCAAGCTCATTTGTTTGGGATACCATAGTCCTACAAGGGATAGCAAAAAAATTGCAAACCAAAGTGCCCCAATTAAACGAATGCTTTCCGAATATTCAAATGCATCGGTGAAAACGGTTTTTTGTGCAGTTTTTGGATAAAACAAACTGATAATACTAATTGCACCAGCAACAATTACGTTGGCAACGTACATGATTTTCATTGCAATCATCATCTTAAAACAGTTTTCCATTACCGGTTTTTATTACGGGATAAATACCATTGGGCGTATGGCCCTCATTTACTTTCTGCAATGCGTTTGATGTTTTGCAATACATCGGGCAGCATTTTCCTGAACTTTTCGCCAAATGCATTGGCAAAGGCCCCGCTGGTCAGCCCTTTGAACCAAACCTCGTGGGTGAAGGTAGTTGTACCATTTTCTGTTTTCAGATACCGTCTTACGTACAAACTCCCAAGGGGCAGCTTGGTTTTGTAGGTGTATGACCTGCCTTTTTCATAGGCCACAACCTTAAATTTGGACTTGCGGTCTTCCAGGGACGTTATCGTTCCTTTTGCTCCAAGACCAAAAGCTCCTTTAATCGAGGCATCTTTTAAACCCGTGTCCCAGTCTTTCCAATTGGGAACATCGGTCCATATTTGCCAAATGGCATCTGGTGAGGCCGTAGTTTCCAAAGTATACCAGAAGTGTTTGTTGGTAGGTGCTTTCTCTTGGGCTTTGAGTGTTGTAAAAATGGTCGCCATAAAAATGAAAGGTATGAATCGCATGGAATTTGTTTTTTTCCAAAATTCCAGGTTAACCCTTCAAATCCACTGCACCTATGTTAACTTCGGTTTACTTGGCCAATATTTTTTCTGATTCTACTTAAGGATTGGGGAGCAATTCCTAGATAGCTGGCAACATCCTTTAATGGGGCATGAAGCAAAATACTACTGTTCTGTTCCAGCATTCTGACGTACCTTTCTTCGGCAGTACAATTTTGGGTCTCTTCCAGGATTTGTTCCGTAAAGTATTGGACTTCTTGGATCAGTTTTCGTATAAACTCACTCCAATTTGGAATTCGCAACAGGTCAAAGGCGTCCGTTTTATCCATCTCCCAGATAATGGAATCTTTTAAGGCTTCAATCGTATCATCCGTGGGAATTCCATTCGCAAAACTTCGCTGTGATGTAAAACAGTAGGGCGCTTCCGTAAAGAATTTGGAAACCGTTTCTCCATCTTTCAAAATGTAAAACCGCAGGAAACCATCTTCCAGGAAATATAGTTTTCTACATATTTTACCACTGGCTAGAATCACTTCGCCTTTGGCATATTCTTTTCGATTAAGGCAACGCTCAACTTGCTCCCATTCTTCCAGGTTTAGGGATTGGTACGTTAAGATGTACTTTTTAAAGGGATGCACTTTTTGTTTTTGATGATATCACACAACAATTTCGACCAGTATTCCGGCTTGGAACTTACCCGCGCGAATTCAAGCTAAGGAATCGGGTCGTTTTAAAGTTAGGAATTTTGTCCTCTACTCAAAGGGAAGGCCCAATTATTCCTATGGTTGTCTGGTTGTTATTTTTCAACACCCATGGAAAAATAGTGTTTTGGCCGAGCTACGTTGGCCTTTTTTTGGCGGATACTACTTTCTACCTGTTAACTTATGGAAGATTTCCTTTTCCATTTGTCCTACCCATTTCCCACCACTGGATGTCAGTAGGATCACTCCGGATTTATACTCGGGAGAAAACAGGTATGCGCTGGCAAAACCATCAAGATCCCCACCATGTCCAAATTGAATACCGTTTTCAAAAACTTTTTTCCCCAATCCAAAACCATAACCATCTTCTCTTTCGTAGGGTTTTTCGTGGAGTATCAGAGGATTTGATTTTCCCTGCGGGGTATAGTTTGCGTATGCATCTATTTGATGGAGCATTAAGTTTGTGAGGTCACTTATGGTTGAATAAACACCTCCAGCAGCAGCCAGCTTGCCCATGATAAAGGGTTTTGTCTCCATGGTTCTATTTTCTTTTCTATAGGGAGTCGTTAAATCCTTGCTTTGTTCTTTTGTAAGTGCAATTGCGGTGTTGGGCATGTGGTATGCTTTTGAAATATAGCGATCAATTAATTCCCCATACTTTTTACCACTTGCTTTTTCACAGATGTAGCCGGCAACGGCATATCCGAAATTGGAATAACCGAACTCCGATCCCGGTTCGGATTGCAATGCCACATTATTTAAGTCAGTTAACAAATCTTGCTCGGTATACGGTATCAACAGCGGTTCCCCATCTTTTCTTTTCATGGTCGGTTGTCGATAGGGCAAACCGGACTTGTGAGTCAGCAGCTGTCTTAACGTAATGCGTTCCAGTCTTTTTTGGGCTTCCTTTCCGATTGAATTCCCTAAATAACCTACAATGGGTTCGTCCAATTTCAACTTTTCCTCATTAGCCAGGTTATTGGCTATTATTCCCGTCATTTTTTTGGTGTCGGATGCAATTTGATAGATTGAAATTTCGCTTGCTTTACGTGTTCCCTTAAGATTGTGCAGACCAAATCCGCCAGAAAAAAGGATCTTACCATCCTTGATGATGCCTACAGATATCGCCGGAATTCTATTTTCTAGACGTACACTATCTATTTTCCGCTCTACCCAATTTACAAATGCTTTGTTCTCCAGGCTTACTTTGGAAAGGTGGTCCTTATCAGTAGCAACAGTCTTTAATTCGTTTTGGGCGATGCAGAAATGATGGGCCGTGCATACCATAACTGCCAAAAAAAATCCTTTCATCCGGTATCTTGTTTACTTCAAGACACGGTTTTTTGGTAAAGGTTACGGGCAGGGTGAAATTTTTGCGGTAACGTAGGCCAAGGGTATATGGAGGGGTAGTGAAATCTGCTGTACTTGAATATATGGCATTGATAGCGGTTGCGCACTAAAAAAGGGATTGCCCAAAAACGAAACAATCCCCTTACTCTAACTCTAACGTTTTATTTAGCGACATGGAATTTCTTCGCGCTCCCATAAAGGAGGGCAATATTCATAACACTTACCATTTTCGTCGGGTATGTCAACAATAAAACACTGATCTGATGTTTCATTTTCCGCACCTACCATCTCTTTTTGGGATGGATTGCTTTTAACATCAGTTGTAGGTTCTGCATTTGAAATGAATGCGAAAGAAAGGGCAATAATGAACACAAGAAATACTTTTTTCATAGCATTTGATTTTAAGAAATTAGCCAACTTTTAAGGAAGCCGGGTTGAATTTTTCCGCTTTGTTTATGATGGAAGTCCGCACTTTTATGGGTAAGGACCTAGCTTGCATGAAGTTACTTATTTTGTAGGAAAACACATCGTTTTTAACGTGCGGATTAGTGTTATTAAATTGTTACCAAGGGTCCCAACCCCTAAGGATGGGTTTTTACGGTTCCATTTTCGCTTTATTACCTGGACCGCTATCATGCATACACCTTGTTCGCTGCCGGCTTTTTTCCAATGATGTACACATAATCCCCCAAATCAGTGCTGTAGGAGTCGATTATTGCCTTGATTTCTCCACTTTCGATATCGGTTTTGAGTTTGGACATTCCCTGTTGGACTTCGGTCCGATTTGCCAAGGATGAGAAAGAAGAAATCCCATTTCTAATCCGTTCGTCAAAATACAGTTCTGGGTTATGTTTGCCGCAGTACAGAAATTTATCCTGTAGATCGGGTTGGATAAAATAGTTGTCTATTCCGGAAATTTCAATTCCGCAATTCCGCATAGCATTTTTTATGTGCAAAAGACTTGGCATTTGCGCTATGGACTCCGCCATCATTTTAGGAAAATAGTGATTGAGCCAATAGCCTTTCATTTGTTTGGGAGTCGATGTGAAAATCACAATGTTGCCATTTGGTTTTACCACACGGTGAAGCTCTGAGAAGCCTTTATCCAAATCGGTCCAATGGTGAATGGTCAAACTTCCCACAATACCATCAACGGCGTTGTCCAAAAGTTCAATGCTTTCCGCAGCACCCATTCGCCAATCCATGTTTTTATTCTTTTGTCGGGCTTTTTCGAGCATTTCCGTTGAGGGATCAATCCCGATAAATTGGAGTCCTCTTTTTTGAAATTCGATGGTGTAGTTTCCCGTTCCACAACCGATATCCAAATACATTCCTTCAGATTTTGGTCGTAAATGTTTTAACAATTGTTCGGCTATCCGTGGATCGGCTTTTCGGGTGACATTGTACGCAATTCCTATTTTATCATATTTGGCATCCATGGTTCTCGTCGGCTAACAGGTAATGGTCTTGGCATAAACAGACGTTATAATGCCGTTTATTCATTTTTTTAATAGTTTCTTTTCATTTTAAATAATGAGGTGGAGACTAATAGGGTCAATCCTAAACCATAAAGAATTGCGGATAAATCTTGGATAAAGTAAGATATCTTTGCAGTATTCTCAAAAGGCTTTTCTGTGAGTTCACTTATTCTTTCAATTGCTATTTCAGCGGCAAGGTAGTTTGTGTACAATCCATAACCACATAAACCAAGAGATAAAACTAAAGCACCCCAAGAAGCATAGAGCACTAGCTTTTGTTTAAAGGGAGCATTTTGAAAATCAACAATTTTCTCCGAGAAGGTGACTGAAAAAACAAGTGAAGCAGATATAAGGGTCAAAAAGTGCTTGAGCAAATCTCTAATTTCAACATACTTAAATTTAACGAAGACTATTTCATTTTTAAAATCGGATGTAGCCTGTATTTGATTGATTAATTCGTCCATAGGAATTACTTAAAATGTTCTTTTGTATGATTAGTTGCGGGAAAATCCGGCATCACTTTTTCGCTGTTGCTTAAAGTTAATTGATTGCAGGAAATTCACTTGTTGAATTTCTGCTTACAACTAATTATATACCGTGTCGGACATCGTTTTCAAAATAAAAATGAAACAAACGCCTTTCTATCATTCTAGCATTTGTCAATATAAAATCCCTCGCTTTTAAATAGTTGTCTTTTGATAGCTTCATGTGGTACCCGTAACATATTCCAAGTACAAACTATGGTTTCGACTTGGGAAATCCAAAGATTTTTCAATTGCGAAACCGGGGCGTTTAAAATTAGGAATTTTGTTTTGGGTTCAAGGACAAAGCTGTATTGTGGCCCGTATGGGTACTAGGGGCCTATTTTTCAAAGTTGATCATTCAGCACTTTTTTCGGCAAAGCCGAGGATATAGCCATTGTTGTCCGTAAGATAGAATTCCCGCATCCCGTACCAGGCCGTTTTTAGTGCTGTGGGGGTCAACCCTTTGCTTTTTATTTGTTCATAGAATCTGTCAAGTCCGTCAATTTCCATATAAAATGAAACACTTGCGCCCATGGAAAGGTCTTTTGCAAGTGGTACGTCTTCTTTGAAACTGTCGGTTCGTTGGAACATCATTTCCACACTGTCCTTGCGTACCAAAGCATAAACATACTCCTTTGCTTCTGCCAGTGTTTGTTCAATTCCATCCTGGGTTTCAGGTACGGCCATTACCAGTGAAAAGCCCAAAGCAGACTGATAAAATGCTATCGTCTCCCTAATGTTCGTTACCTCCAGGTTGGGTGTTAATTTGTTTGCTTTCATTTTCCTTGCGGTTTTGTGAAAGCCAAATTTAAGTTGCCTTAATCGTCGTCAATTGTAAAAATCGGTCGTTTTTGTTCACGTATAAGGTATTGGGCGTAGCTCCTGTAATCTGCTTTATTTGCTTAATAAAATGGGATTGATCGTAATAATCGCGTTCTGGAAAAAGTTTGCCTTTTGCAATATGTTTAAGCGAAGAATGGCATTTTAAAATGTTGCAGAAGGTTTTTAGCGAAAAACCAAAACGGTCGTTGAAATACCTATTGATTTGCCGACTGCTCCAAAAAATGCTTTGCGAAAGTTCTTTGACGGTAATCCCCCCTTTTCGTTCGTAAAGTATTCTGAACAACTCAAATTTTCTGTGGTCTATTTCCTTAAGGTTTTGGAGCCCAAATAGTAATTTTTCGGTGATGGAATCGGTAAATTCTCCAAAGTCTTGAACGTTAAGATTTTCACTGCCCCAAAACGTTGTTGGGAGTTTCGTTTCCGTGTTTTTTAGTTCCCTGAGGGATTGTTTGAAAATATATTCAGCGGAAATCAGTTTGAAGCGAATGCCTATCAGTTTAGTGTTTTTAGGTATCGAGATTTGGATCTGTTCTGTCCAAACCCCTGTTAACGAAATTTTGGAAACCTGTCTGTTTCGGATTTCAAAAATCAGGTCAAAACACCCATCGGGCAGGATTTCATAACGGCACTCTTCCTTTGGACTTTCAAATTCCCAAAAGCTCTTTATAAAGTTGGAAATAAACCCTTTGCTATATTTTTCCTGATAGTTCATTCGGTTTGTTCCAATGGTACCTAAGGTCGATGCATTATGGTAAGTTATGTGATTTTAGGTTGGGCACCATCCCCAAGCAAGCGATGTCTAACAACCGATTGCATTTGGTGTGTGCGGTTATGCATTGTTGGCCGTAGTATTTTTTTTATGGAATTCAATGATCAGATCAGCAAGCTCTTCCCCTTTCTCTTCCTGGATAAAATGTCCGGCATTAAGAATTGTATGTTGTTGTCCTTTTGCACCTGGAACCAATTTTTGAAATGCCTTTTCAGCTCCAAGCATGATATTGTCTTCGTCTCCGAAGATGGTCAGGAATGGTTTGTTCCAAGATTTTAATTTCTCCCATACCCCAAGATTTTTTAAGGATTCAGGGTCATCTTCTTCTATGGGAACCAAAGTTGGAAAAATCCGTGCCCCGGCCTTATGTTCTTCGGAAGGGAATGGCGCGTTGTACGCTTTGTATACGCTTTCGGATAATGGTTGAACGGTTCCCATATCCAATACTTTACCAATGTTGAATCCAGGGGAGTGCTGGGAATACGCCCTCCATTTTAAGAAACTTTCGGGCATGGGTGTTTTACCCGTTGGCAAAGTGGTGTTGGAAGCCACGACCATATCAAATCTATCACTCATTTCCGTTACAATTCGCAATCCGATCAACCCTCCCCAGTCTTGACAAAAGAGGATGATATTGTTAAGGTTTAATTTCTCGATAAATGTTGACATCCAGTCAACATGTTTTTGATAGGAGTACTCTTGTTTATCCACGAATTTGTCCGATTTCCCAAACCCAATCAAGTCAGGTGCTATGACCCTAAAATTATTCGAAAGTTTAGGAATCATTTTACGATACAAATACGACCAACTTGGTTCGCCATGAAGCAGTAAAACCGTTGGTTGGTTGCCACTGCCTTCCTCAATATAATGTAATCGTAAACCTTCTTCCACGTCTACGTATTTGCTTTGGAAATTGTAATCTTCCAAATTTTCAAATCTACTTTCGGGTGTTCTTATGATTTCTTTCATCCTTGTTTATATTGCGACCAACAGTTTCATATAGGTGACATGACCAGCTTTTGCCGGGCGTGATCATCATATACGGAGTTGGCAGTTTTCATTCTCCTTTTCTTAAATCCTTGACTGTAGTTTTTTCAATCTCAAAATAGACAATTTCATGCGTTGCAGATGCTCCAACAGGACTTTGGACTTCTATTCCAATTTTAATAGGGTCCACCTTAGGCAAAGTGCTTAATCGGGTCATTTTGTACGCTTTTCCATTCTTTGACCAAAGCATGGAGTAATTGTTACCTTTTCGAACCAATTTTAACCAGATTTGGTCTTCGTTCGTTAAGATTACGCCATTGGCATCATCCGAAGTCTCTTTGGTAACCACGGAAACAATGCTTCTTCCTGTGGCATCGGAGTTTTCAAAAGCGAACTTTATCCAGTTATCATTATCTATATGAACCATAAGTGCTACCGCATTCCACAATGAAGAAAAATCAGGTCTTACCAATGCTTTTGCCACAAAATCACCTTTTAGTTCCTTATATAACATTGGTGCGGTAGCGGTCTTCTTGTGGTCTTCCGGATTATTAAAGAAATCGGTTTCCTTTTCAGCGATGACCTTTAAAATCCCATCGTTCACTTCAAAGGATTTGGGTTCATTGAGCCACTTGAAATCCCCCAAATTTTCAGTGGTAAGGTGTTCAAAACTATTGTTCTGCATAGGCGCTATCCCTGTCGATTTTACATTCCCGTTGTTATCACACCCTATTGGCAGCAGGGAAAGGACAATAAGGAGTGAAGTAAAGTTTCGAATGATCAACGGCATTTGGTCCAGGTTTTCCTAATTGTTGTCCATGATTTGGTATATGGGCCGTATCCAGAAAGATATGGCGTATATCCATTGTTGGCGATTGTTTTATTCAAGGACTGAAGACGCCACTTCCCGATGAAGTTTCCATCCGCCATCAACTTTTTTTAGGATTACCAGGAAAGAGTTCCTAAGTTCCACTTGCTTTCCCTCTTTGTCGGTATAGTATGTCCTACTGGAGCCCCAATCATAGGCCATTGAGTCATTCATTATATAGGTTTCCGTTGGCGTCATTAGGATGCTGTCATAAGGAAATCTACCGCGTTCCTTTCCAAGGGCAAACATTTCATCAAAACCCAATCCCCCGGGCCGTATTGTTTTTGCATCAGGAGTTACCCATTGTCCAATATCCTGATACCTTCCTTCCTTTAGTGCCAGGGAAACTTGTGACCGCACTTGTTCAATCGCGGCCAGTTCTTTTTCGAAATCAATTTTTGTGATGGATTGTGGGTTTGTGTTTGTCCGGTCACTCGTGCAGGACAAAAGGGAAAAGAAAATGATTGCCAGAAGTAAATGTTTCATTTCTATGCTGTTTAATGATGGTTTCTGAGTTTCAAGTTAATGAAAAGCAGCTATTTACCCGCCAATTGGTCCGGCAAATTTTAATGCTGATGGTGCAGGGTCATTTTTTCTTATTCAAGGTTTAAATCGGTGCTTTCATATTTCACAAATCCATCTTTTGTGGGCAATTGTTTTTTCAAGTTCCAATATTTTTTAGCGTCCTTTAAAGTTCTGTTTTTATTGTCCTCAAGAAAATCGCGTGTATATTGGGCGAGCATATTGTTATCGGCAATTGTCCTTTTGAAATTCGGGTCCGCTTTTCTTTCTTCAAGTTCGTGCCATTTTTTAATAGCATCGGCCAATGTTTTTCCTTCGTTGGACTTCATCCAGTCCATAAAATCGCTATGACAGGAAAACTTATTTCCAATGATATCTTTCATAAATCGCCTAAAATTTGGTCCGAAGGACACATTGTCGGTGATTATGGTTTCAAGGGATAATTCAGATTTGGCCCAATTGAATTTTGATTTGGTTTTCTGCCTTTTTGGTTCGGGTTTTAGTTTCCCATCATGGTCCAATGCGTACATAATGCGATCGCGTAGGTCAAACTTTCTGCCTGTAGTGGGCAATCCGGAACGTTTACAGATTTCAACCATTTCCGCTTTTAACCAATACCATTGATTAAATTCCTCTCCGGTTTTTATGTCTTCAAAATTGGGTCTTTGCATTGGTCTTTTGAGTAGTTATATAATGATGCACAAAGGTTTTGGTTATGATTTCCGATAATTGTGCTCGGGCGGGTCATTTTTACCCCCAAAGGGTCCAGATAACTATCGGGACGGGAAGAAGGCATAAAATATGCCCATATTGGCAACGTTTATTTTTTTTCTACCAGCTTTTCCAATCGTTCAAAAGCGGAGCCCCATCCATTGTAAAAGCCCATTTCCTCCTGTTGTTTACAATATTCGGCAGTTTCGTGCACTACGTTAAATATAAAAATAGTTTTATCCCCTTCGGCTTTAAAGAAGCATTGCAACTCCACATTTTGGGTCATCGGTCTAAAATCGGCTGAGGTAATTATTTTCTCAAATTCCACGATTTCTATATATTTTCCCTCGGATACGAACATATTTCCATTCGGCATTAGCATTTCGTATTTCCACTTTCCCCCCTCGCGAAAATCGTGTGCCATAATCTTGATTTCCATTCCATTGGGCACCCACCATTTGGCCAGGTGTTCCGGTTTGGTCCAGGCTTGCCAAACCAAATCCAAGGGTGCGTCAAAAGTTTTTTTAATGGTTAAGGTCCTGTCGTTTAAATTGCCCATGATTACTTGGTTTTTAGTTGATTTACATATTGTTCAAATGCATCTATTCGGGCCTCCCAAAGTTTGTGGTATTGTTTGATCCATAAAAATGCTGGAATGAGTTCTTGCGGCTGAATTAAGCAGATCCGTTCCCTTCCCATTTTCTTGAATTGTATAATCCTGCACTCGTTTAGGATTTTGAGATGTTTTGAGATGGCCGGCCTGCTCATGTCAAATCTTTCGGAAATCTCGTTCACGCTTAACGCCTCTTTTGAGAGCATGTTTATAATGTCCCGTCTGGTAGGGTCCGCAATGGCTTGAAAAACATCCCTTCTCATCATATTTAGGTAACCGATTGGTTACAAATATAAATGTAACTGTTCGGTTACGCAAATTTTATTTGGGATGGAGGGTTTCCTTGGTCCATATCGGTTAAGGCTAGGGGCTGGCCACGAAATCCTTTGGTTTGCCTGTTGGTTTGACTTTTCCGTGGGACATGGCCACAATGAATTCTGGTCATTGTTAACACGCTGGCTAGTTACATGCCAACTATTTTCTACTTTTTAAACTGCTCTGTAGTATAATAGCACCCAGGTAATCATAATAGCAGTCAGTTGAATCAGATATAGGAATGAAACATTCAACCTAATTGCAACTCGGAAATAGGAGGTTTTGAATTTTATGTCCCTGACACTTTTTTGTCCAGTCATATCCGGGAAGTTCAATTTTGGAAAGGTCTTTTTTTCCCAGGCCTCATTTAGCAGTCTTGGATTTCTTAGGAACCATTCAATTTTATTATACCTTGAAATAAAAAACTGTTGCGTTCTTCTTAAATAGGCATCAAACAGCCAAAACATTAAAACGACAACAGGCGAGAATACTAATAGTTCAGGTCTCAACTCTTTTATGGCATAAGCTAGTATCGCGCTGAAAACTGTAATTGACCATCCCTTTACGATCATCAAAAAATTGTTGTAATTCCTAATGTTATTTTGAAGCTCCCCAATCTCTTGCTTCAAAATGCTTAATCGAAATTCGAAAATGTCTTTATTTTTTTCCATCATATTCTATTTTCAAGCTTTCGTACTACGGTCTCGGCGATGCTTTCTTTTTTTGTAATCCCTTAAATTTAATCCTATGGAAAGAAGAAAACAAACCGAAAATACCACAACAACTCCCGTATCAACGAGTGGCGCGGGAAGATCAAGGCCTGTGGTTTCCCGAATCAGAAAATGTATATACGAACTGGAATCCGGAGGTTTTCCAAGTGCAGTACGGACATCCCAATGCCAGTCCGTCAAAAAGCAATAGCCAAGACCATACCAGATTCCCATTAGTAACCATGAAAACAAGGTAAGCAAAGAGGTAAGCAGGTGTACAACCCTTGTTTTTCGCCAGATCCATCCAAAAATGCTAAAGAGGATATAGGCGGAATGGAATACCAAAAAGAAATAGTCCAGAAAGACCAGGGTGTTATGGCTCAAATCTTCCATTGTCTATTAGTTGAAAGAGCGGTCTTACTATTTCGTAGTCTTTATAAATAGGGTTTCCCAAAAATGGAACAACTCATACGCCACTACCGTTCTATGTATTGTCCGATTGGGGAACAATGGCCTTATCTTAAAAGATAGTATCTTTTTTGCTTGGTTCTTAACATAGAAACCCATGTTGTTTTAATTTTGATTTGTGTTTTTATTCTTATCATTTTCCATGTATTGAAGCACTTCTTTTCGTTTAAAGGTTGTAACTGTTTTTGAAAATTCCTTAAATGCATCTTTATGGGAATTATATTTCTCGTAATTACCTGCCAATGCGAAAAAATCATCTCCTTCATTTCTCATAATTTCAGCGGTTACTCGATAGTGTCTCCATTTTTCTTGAAAGCCAAATTGTCGATTCAAGGTGGTAAGGCCCGCAATGATGAAACTTAGAATACCGACTATGGTCAAGTCCATATTAAAAATATTGGTATTAAGCTTACTGCTTTCAATAATAGGAATAGCTAGACCCAATAGAATGATTATGATTTGGGAATAGTTATGATTGCTCCATCCGTTCTTTGCTGACTTATTCATAAGCAGTAAGTAATCCAGCCAAGTTGATTTGATAACACTTTTTTGAGTTTCATCTATGGACAGGCCATCAATAATTTTTTGGTAGTTCTCTTTAAGTTTTACTTTTCTTTTTATCATGATTGTTTATATAGGATACGCCATTACTAGGTTAAACGTAGTGTTTTGATTTATACAGAAATATAGCAAAATCCTCTTAACGATGTAGCGCAAATGGGACTTTGGAACACTCGTATTATATCGTTTGTCATAGCGTCCGTGAAAGCAGACGTTTCGTTATGAGTTTTACGGTATTGGAAATGAAAATTTCAGGATCAAATTGCTTTTGGATGTTGTTTGTGCACTGCGGGACTTTTTTCCTAGCGCTTGTTTTCTCTGGATGTGCAGCTATTGGGCCGCCAATAAACGGGTAAATTATAGCCAATTTTATGGATAATTGTTTTTATGTGTCAAGCGATATTTCATCCCAGTCAAATTCTTTGTAAACTGTAAATTCAAGTGCTTTTCTTCTTTCCATTATTATATCCAAATCAACTTTATCCGATTTTTTGCCTGTCAAATGATTATTTCGGGCAAACCAATGAGCACGATAGAATTTATCCAAGGTTTCAAAGATTTCTACTTGATTCCTCAATTTGAAATCAGATATAAATTTCTCTGCTGGTTCATTTTTGGCAATGTTTGGAATTAGTGTTGCAAGTGAATCTTCAACTCCAGTATTAAAAGTCAGATTATTATGGAGTCCGCCTATCCAGGCAAAAGCCCAAATTGCTTCTACGAACCAATACATATCTATTTGAGTCTGTTCCGGTAATTGGAAATATTCTGTTTCCAAATATCCCAATTCATCTTTGTTTAAGTATGGGATAAGTCCATTCTCCTCAAGCCACTTTTTTATAATGTCCTTTGGTGCTTTAAGATGCAGTTGGAATAACGCGGTTAGAATTATCATTCTATGGGCAATTTCTTTAGGTTCTCTGAATTCAGGATTGTCCAAATAAGGCAAGTGTTCAATTACCTTAATTCCTGAAGAACGCAATTGCTTCGTATTCCTATCCTTTATTTTTTCAGGTTTAATTTTCTTTTGGGACCACATTTTCTTCAATTATATCCAACGTTATCTGCTGTGATTTGTTCTAGCCTCCAACGAGCATCCAAGGTTGTACGGGGAAGGCATAAAAACGAAAGATGTCCGTTTAACTTTAAAGATAATGGATAACCATTCGTTTTGCGCATCTTCTGGGGTAACACTTAAGAAATCCCCCTGATCATATCAACAATCACTTAAAAATACCCCAACGGCCAAGCCGCCTTCCGAGGTTTCCTTGTATTTGCTGTTCATATCCTTGGCGGTTTCCCACATGGTATTGACCACCTTATCCAAAGGGACAATGGCTTCGGAAGGGTCGGCATCCAAGGCCATTTCCGAAGCATTGATGGCCTTAATGGCCCCCATGCTATTGCGTTCTATACAGGGTACCTGTACCAAACCACCTATGGGATCACAGGTGAGTCCCAAGTGGTGCTCCATGGCAATTTCCGCAGCCATTAACACCTGATCGGGTGTGCCGCCCATGAGTTCGGTCAATCCTGCGGCAGCCATGGCGGAAGAGACCCCAATTTCGGCCTGGCAGCCCCCCATGGCGGCAGAAATGGTCGCGCCCTTCTTAAAAATGCTGCCAATTTCACTTGCCGTAAGCAGAAAACGTTTTACATCATCAAAATCCCCGTCGTGGTTTTCAATCACCAGATAATACATGAGCACGGCGGGAATTACCCCCGCACTGCCATTGGTGGGTGCCGTGACCACACGGCCCAGGGAAGCGTTGACCTCATTTACGGAAAGTGCAAAACAGCTGACCCATTTCAGGATTTGACGGAATTTCACTTCGGTATCCCGAATGCTTTCCAACCATTCCCGCGGAGTGGAGTAGGGGACACTGCCCTTTAATTTTTGGTGCATGGCAAAGGCACGGCGTTTTACATTGAGCCCACCGGGCAAGGTTCCCTCGGTATGGCAACCCAAATACATACATTCCAACATGGCATCCCAAATCTCGCGTAACCCTTTATTGATTTCATCTTCGGACCTGAGGGAACGTTCGTTTTTCCAAACAATTTCCGAAATGGATTTTCCCTGTTCGGAGCAATAGGCCAATAGCTCATCCCCGGTTTTGATGGGGCAGGGAAAGGTCTTAAAAAGTACCTTGTTTTCCTTGGCGTGTTGCCGCTCTTCCTTCACTACAAATCCACCACCAATGGAATAATAGGTCTCGGAGACCGTCTCACCGCTGGTCAGGAGGGCCTCAAAGCGCATGCCATTGGCATGGAAGGGCAGGAACTCCCGGTTGTAGTTGATATCCTCTTCCGGCGTAAAGGCGATCCAGTGCTTTTGATCCAAAAACAATTCCCTTTTGGATGTTAAGGCTTCAATTTTGGCAGGAATACTGTCACAGGCAATGGTCACGGGGTCTTCCCCCATCAATCCAAGCATTATGGCAATATCCGTAGCATGCCCCTTTCCTGTAAGGGACAGGGAACCGAAGAGTTGCACCTTTACCGAAACTACGGTGGAGAGGGCATGGGTTTCCTGTAATTCCTTCAACCATCGTTCCGCAGCCCGCCAGGGGCCCAGTGTATGGGAACTGGAAGGGCCCACCCCAATTTTGAGCATATCAAAAACACTGATGCATTCCATTATATTTCGATTTGTGTCCCAAAGATAAGCTGGAATTAAGCTTTGCGACTGAAGAATGTTGCCTAGCATAGGTACGGCATGCACAATGTCCCTTTTTCATTTGGTATCGGTTCCAATTCAAATTTTATACTTCGTCAAACTGTCAGCTTGTCATATCTCCATGGATGGCATAGTCATTGACTACTACAGATTGTTAAAAACAGAAATTCAACAACTTTAAATAGTAAACATGAGCAAAATTATTGGTATCGATTTGGGAACGACCAACTCTTGTGTTTCCGTAATGGAAGGTAACGAGCCAGTGGTAATCCCAAACGCAGAAGGAAAAAGGACAACACCATCTGTCATTGCTTTTGTTGAGGGCGGGGAAATCAAGGTTGGTGACCCGGCGAAAAGACAAGCAGTGACAAACCCACATAAGACCATTTACTCCATAAAACGTTTTATGGGGAACAAGTATTCAGAATCCCAAAAGGAAGCGGAACGGGTTCCCTACAAAGTGGTAAAGGGGGATAATGATACTCCAAGAGTGGATATTGAAGGACGTTTGTACACCCCACAGGAACTTTCTGCCATCATTCTTCAGAAGATGAAGAAAACTGCGGAGGATTATTTGGGACAGGATGTGACCCGGGCGGTGATTACCGTACCGGCCTATTTTAACGACTCCCAACGTCAAGCGACAAAAGAAGCGGGTGAAATTGCCGGATTGACCGTGGAGCGTATCATCAATGAGCCTACCGCTGCCTCTTTGGCATACGGATTGGACAAAAAAGACTCCGATCAGAAAATCGTGGTTTTTGACTTTGGTGGAGGTACGCACGACGTTTCCATCCTGGAATTGGGGGACGGCGTCTTTGAAGTATTGTCCACTGATGGGGATACCCATTTGGGTGGTGATGATGTGGACCAGAAGATCATTGACTGGTTGGCAGAGGAATTCAAGTCGGACGAAGGTTTGGATTTGCGGGATGATGCCATGGCCTTGCAACGTCTTCGCGAAGCGGCCGAAAAGGCAAAAATAGAATTATCGGCTTCTTCCCAGACCGAAATCAACCTCCCCTATGTAACGGCAACCGCCTCAGGACCCAAGCACCTTGTGCGAACCTTGAGTCGTTCCAAATTTGAACAACTAATTGCCGATTTGGTCAAACGTACCATTGAACCTTGTGCGAGTGCACTAAAATCTGCCGGTCTTTCAAAAAGCGATATTGATGAAATCATTTTGGTTGGAGGGTCCACAAGGATTCCGGCCGTACAGGAAGCTGTAGAGAAATTCTTTGGCAAAAAACCTTCCAAAGGGGTAAATCCCGATGAGGTAGTGGCCGTAGGTGCCGCAATCCAAGGGGGCGTATTGACCGGGGATGTGAAGGATGTACTGCTTTTGGACGTGACCCCACTTTCTTTGGGTATCGAAACCATGGGTAGTGTAAATACAAAATTGATTGAAGCAAATACTACGATTCCCACAAAGAAATCGCAGGTATTCTCAACGGCAGCGGACAATCAACCTTCGGTGGAAATCCATGTATTACAGGGAGAACGGCCGATGGCTGCGGATAATAAGACCATTGGTCGCTTCCATTTGGACGGTATTCCACCTGCACCAAGGGGAACACCTCAGATTGAGGTAACCTTTGATATTGATGCGAATGGAATCATCAAGGTTTCCGCAACGGATAAGGCCACCGGAAAATCACAGGATATCCGAATTGAAGCCTCTTCCGGATTGACCGAGGAGGAAATCCAAAAAATGAAGGCTGAGGCCGAAGCCAATGCAGAAGCGGATAAGGCGGCCAAGGAGAAAGCCGATAAATTGAATGAGGCCGATAGCATGATTTTCCAGACGGAAAAACAATTGGGCGAGTTTGGTGATAAGCTTTCCGATGATAAGAAAAAGCCAATTGAAGAGGCGTTGGAAGAATTGAAAAAGGCTTATGAAACCAAGGATGTAGCGGTTATTGACCCTGCCTTGACCAAAATAAACGAAGCGTGGAAGGTAGCCTCAGAGGAGATGTACAAAGCACAGGCAGAGGCTTCGCAAGCCGGCGGTGCCGATACTACAGGGGATGCCGCCAGTGGTGGGGCCGGAAACGGAGCCACTGAAGGTGACAATGTGGAGGATGTTGATTTTGAGGAAGTGAAGTAAGAACAACAATTTCTAGATAGTTAAGCCCCTGACGATATCGTCAGGGGCTTTTTTTTGCACTTGCTTTAGTAAGCGGGTGCACCTATGGTCTTAAGGCGATGTAAAGCCTCGGATTTTGAACGTACATTCAACTTTAAATAAATGTTCTGCAAATGAAAATTGACCGTGCTTGGTGTTACAAAGAGCTTTTTGGCAATATCCTTATAGGTGGCGCCCTGACCTAAATATCCAATAATCTGGTTTTCCCGTTGGGAAAGCATGGAATAGCGTTTTTCACGGAATACGGAGACTATTTTTTTGGAAACGTCATTGCTCAATGCGGTGCCTTCTTCCTCAATCGTTTTTAAGGCAGATAACAGTCGTTCCGGTGTCACGGGTTTGGTCAAATAGCCGTGAACGCCAATTTTAAATGCCTGCTTGATCAGTTCAAAATCGTTGTCCGAACTTACCACAAGTACTTTCAATTGTGGATTTCGTTGTAAAATACTGTTCACAAAGCGCAAACCGGACTGCCCGTTGACCTTGGTCTCCGTTATCAATAGGTCAAAACTGTAACGGTCCTCATTAGTAAGGGCCTCCCTCAGGGAGTGGCAGACCACTTTTAGGGAATAGTCCTGCATTTCTTCAAAAATACTGTTGCAAAGTTCTACGGTACTAGGGTCATGGTCCAATACCATGACATGATTCGGGGTTTTCATGTTATGTATGATTTGGGGTTACAAATTCTTTGAATTTTGGCCATAGCGAGGCACATCCCTTTATGGCAAAGGATGGAAATGACAACAAGGCAAACGGCAATGTTTACCTCAATACCATTGGGGTAGGGCTATTGACCTATGAACAAAAAGGCTTTAGCCGTTTCGCTCGTACAAAATGTTCAATTGGAAATTTCCTTGGTGCCAAGGAATTCTTTTGGGTGGGCCGGAGCCAGTTCTCTGAGTGTAGTTGTAGGTTAACATATATTAGAATTTTCGGGGTTACTCTATTATATGAATGTAAAATAAGGGAATTATTCGATTTGTCGATGAAATTGTAAGTATTTTCGTCCAAATGCACGTTGGGTTAGGGATTTTGTATCAAATCCCATAATCCCATACGTAAAAAGCCATCGCCCAGCACGAGACCGGACAATGGCTAATTCGCATTTTACCTAGGGTATAGGTTTGAGTTAATGAAGTGTATATGGGTTATTCCATTTCAAAACCGATATCGGCCGTCTGTGTAGTGTTGTAGACCTCCATGATCCATTTATCGTCTTTGTAAGCTCCGTCCAAATCCGAAATAATGGCAACATCCGCATCGTCCTTGGAATTAAAATCGGCCAGATAGACATAATGTAACCCGTTTTCCTTGTTGTAAAATTGCCTTGCCTCCAACCCCTTATTGGACAAATCCTTCATAAATGATCTTACATTGGATTTGTTTTTAAATACATTGGCAATTAAATAGAAACCTGAATTAACCCCGATAGCATCTGACCGATTTTTAGCTTTTATGGGGATTTCGTTAAATTCTTCAAATCGTTCTTCCCTGTTTTTGGGTCGAACAGTATTGTCCGTGCTGGCAACACCCGTTTGTGCACTATGGAACCTTCCCCTTGATCTGGATTCGGGTCTGGTACCATTTTGTCGTATTTCCCTTCGTAGCAAACGCACCATACTTTCGAACCGTTTTTCAAACATCTGATTCCTTAATTCTTCTATGGAGTCCTGTCTTAAGATCAGTTCATCGATCAACATTCGATTTTGGTAGGCCAAGCTTGCTTCATCAAAAGTGGTGGCCGGGGTGGCATCCATCTTTTGTTTTAGATCGTTCAATTGTTCTTCGTAATTCCGTACAATTTCATCAACAAATTCATCGTCTTCATTGGAAGCCAATTGTACGTTGATTCCAGTTCCACGAAGTTCATCGTTCATGGTATAGGCCAGGGAAAGTTCATGGTTCCATCCCAGGTTTTCGCCTTGCTCGGTAAGGCTTTTTTCCATCAGGTAGCCTAAGGACAGTCTTTTGTTCAAATTAAATCCCAGGCCGGAGGAAAGTCCATAGCGTTGGTCATAGCTCGCTTGTAACCAACCCATTTTTGGAACATCCATCAATAAAGAACCTGTCATGGACCATTCTTGGTTGATATCCCTACCCGCCTGGACCAAAGGAATAAGTCTGGCATCTTCAAATAGCCCCGTGCCCCTTTTAAAGGTATGGGTATATTGGAGCTGAGGTCTTAAATAATCCAGTCCAAAATTGGTGGCAAGCTCCTCATTGGTTTGGTTATATCGGACCAGATCCGTAAAGTACATCCCAAAATCCCACTTCCCCAGGGATAAGGTAAGACCAGGTTCAATGGACAGGGAATTGATTTTTTCCACCTCGTTCAACATGGGATCCTCTTCATTCACCACGATACGGTTTCTATCCAAACCCTGGCTCCTGTAGTTCACATTGGCACCAAAACTTAAGGCACTTTTTTCTCCTAATTTTACGGCCGTGGCGTAATTGGCATGAAATCCAAATTCTTGAATAACACCGGACCATTGCCCATAAATACCCAGTCCCAGTGCGGTATTCTCATCCAATTTGTTGCTGAATCCCAAAAAATAATTTTGGTTGTTATCCTCAAAGCCTGCATATTGATTTCTTAAAAGTACGTTTAAATAGGATTTATTCTCCCGTACCAATGAGAAGGTAGGATTGATGAGGAATCGGTTAAAGAACAATTGATTATGAAATGGATCCCTTGTATTTTGGGGTACTTGCTGTTCCTGTGCCACCACGATGGAATGGGTCAATAGGATGCCCAAAAACAGTGGGGCCGCTATGGTGTTGAAATGTTTTTTTAAATAGTCCATCTTTTCGGGGTTAAAGTGAAACTGTGTGGGTCAACAAAGGGGTTTTCCTTTTATAGAGATCGTTAGGGGATTTTTTACTCGTCCTCAAAAACTGTGGAGGAATATTCCGTTTGTTTTCCATCATGTAAGGCCTTCCAGAGTTTCTGATCGTCCTTTTCCACATTGGATAGTAAACCTTCTTCCCGTGGAGCAATGGAATATTGGCCAACGGTGCGCTGGTCACCACGATTGGACAATACAAACCCCATTCCCTTGGAAGGTGAGAAGGTAAGGGCATAATCATCATACCGGCTATTGATACGATTGCCCAAGTTTTTGGATTTACCCAGTCGATTGCCTTCCACGGTTACTGCATAGAGGTCAAACCCACCTTGCCCTTTCCTACCGTTGGATGCAAATACCAAGGTGGAACCGTTCAATAAACTTGGATACATATCATCCTTTCTGGTATTGACCTTGGACCCGAGGTTTTTGGGCTGTCCCAAGCTACCATCCGTATTGATGGTGGAAACATAGATATCATACTTCCCAAAAGTGCCGGGCATATTGGATGCAAAGAACAGTCGTGTACCATCGGAAGAAACCGTAGGATGCTTGGCGGAATAGTGCTTTGGACATACCTGAACCTTCTTGATGTTCTTCCATTCCCCATTGATATTCTCTGCACGATAGATTTCATAAACGATTTCCTTTTTGGAGAATATACCGGTCTCCGGTTTTTGGGCAATGGCCTTGCTAAAGAACGCCATTTTTCCATCTGCCGTTATGGTGAGTTTTGGGGTGTACTGCTCCTTCATATGTTCCAGGGATTCCGCTTTGGTATTCCGTAGGCTGTTTTTCCCGGAAACGACTACCGCAGAAGCATTTTTTAGTTGCTGGGATGGACTTATGGACCTGTAATCATTCATTACGGTATTGGTCCAGTCCCTTTGTTCGTTTTTTAATTTTCCAAGGGCCTTCTGACTCGCATAGGCATAACGCTCCTGAAACCGTTCCCTTTGGTCGGGGTCTGGTGTATTTTCCAATAAACGCTCGTACCAAAACGATGCGGAATCATAGTTTTCACTCAATAAATTGGCATTGCCCAAATCTTGAAATATTTCAATTTCCGAGTAGCCCTGGTTGAGCAGATTTAAATAATCATCAATTCGTTGGGTAGCTTCTTCATCCCCAAAAATAGGTCGTGGATGGGCATCGCCTTGGGCCACAACTTTTGTAGCCCCAACATGTAGCAAAAATGCCCCTATCATAAAAATTGTAGCCGTGCGTATCATATTGTAAGATTTTGGACGTTTAACTCTTACAAATTTCCACAAAGCTTTCTTGGAATCCCCTATGAAAAATTCATAGGTTTTGTTGTTTATCGGTTTGAACGTGTATTTTACCGATGATTTATCGCTTTCAATAGCTCGTTTGACTTAGGGAATCCAGCCTTGTTTTGCCAGAGTATTGCGGTACAATCCACTGAAAACTAGGTGAATTATAACCGTTTTTGGGATTTTTTAGTTCATTTTTCCATTCTCTACAGCAATTCTCTTTCACTTGTGGACCTTGGGTATCCGAATAGGGGTTATTCGATATTCCTTCTTTGGGATTTCCCCATTTTGCGTTACAATGGCCCTTATGCTCTTGGTAATTGAAGGTGGTGTTGGTTCGTCTTTAGCGGCATACTATTTTTTTAAAATTCCCAGATAAGCTATCCACGGTCCCACTTCTTTGGTGTATTGCTTGGCCATGACCCTGCTGATTTGCCCAATATGACCTAAGTCATGAACGGTCCAAGCGGCAATAAGTTGTTCCAGGGTTACCGCTCCAAACTCGGGATGGATTCCAGTGTGCTTCAATTCGTTTTGGGTGATTTTCAAAGATTTGAGCTCGTCCAAATTTTTACTTCTCAATTCCCTGAAATCAAGGAGCAAATCTTTAATAGGCCTGCTTTGGTCCTCCCTTTGCTGTGCAAACCTATCAAAAGGTTCAAACAATTTGTTTTTGGAAGTACCGAGGATTATTTTGATCCGTACCATCCAATCGGTTTTCTCACCAAAGATCAAATGCCCTACAATAGTATAAGGACTCCATGTAGCTTCCCCTTCATTCTTTCTCAGCCAATCGTCCGACAGGCCCACTAGATAAGACTCTAAAATGGCAGGTGTTTTTTCCAACACCTCGATTGATCTATTTAAATTAAACTGCATATTTTTTTGTTTTAAGAACCGGGTATGGCAATACCGTACTATATCTTTGGAAATGATTTCATAGGTCCTCCAGGGAAGTAGTGCCATGCATCCAACTCCATTCCACTTTGGTCATAAACCACATATAAGCCTCATGATCACTTATCCCCCAATCCCTAAAATCCCTAATACTTTGGAATAAAATACCTGCATTTTTGGATGTTGGTTCCTTTAGAAGGTGGCTCATGTTTTCAATAAAATCGGAAGGCTTGTCCCCACACTTTTCCAAATAATGAACAAACCATTTATGATAGGGGAAAAGAATACGGTTATGGGCCAAGATCAGTCTACCCGCATACAATGAAAGTTGGGACGCAGCCCTTGACTTCGTGTATAGGGTTCCATGGCGCTCTGCTTCTCCCATTAACCAGTTTTGTATGAATGCCATACAATAAAAGGATTTTAGGCGCTCATTCCTTTCTTTTTCGGGGTAAACGGGTATTCTATTTAAAATTTGCCCAAGGTCCTTTATCCTTGAATAGGCTATAAAAGCGCCGTCAAAGGCTGCCCTGGACGGTTCATTTCCTTTTTCTGCCACCTGGTTGAGGTAGTGAAGGTCTATAATTTTCCCATCAACAAATCCACCTGGGTAATTGCAGAGATCGGTTCGGTTAATGAAGAGATCCCCTTTGGATTTCCGCATATTGAATTCCTCTTCAGTGGCGATGATCATAAAATCAACGTCCGAATCGTCCCTTGCACATTGTTTTGCCACTGAACCCCCAATAATGATGGCATGGAACCTTTGGTCATTCCGGTATTCCCTAACAAGGTTTTCTATGGCTTCTTTATGATGCGGTTTTAGTGCTGGGTACATTCCATTCTTTTAAGGTTAGCATTTCCATTTGTAAACTATGACAGCCGCCCTCTTTCATCTTATTCGCGGTAACCTATTTTCCTTGTTATCCAATTGAGGGGCTTGGCGATAGATATCACTTTTGGCACTTCCAACGGACCTGTTTTGTAAGTTGGATAAAGTGCTAAATAGAACATTACTTGCTGTAGATCAATGTGTTGTAAACCATTTAATCCTTTTCCCAACACTTTGATGAAGCCTTGAAAGCCCCCTAAAATTCATCCTACGGTATTCTGTATTAGGCTTTTCGCCCTCAAGTTTTAATGGGATTCGGAATCATTGAACTGCCAAAGCACATTTACCAATTGCCACTTTCCGTTCAGTTTTACGATGTGCATATAATCGATCCATTCATCTGCTATGAGCTTAACGGAAGCCGTTTTATCATAAATATCCAGGATAATGACCTCTTTTTTGGGATTTTCCGGGAATCCATCGCCGTCTTGGTTATAGGTCTCGGCAAGTAGGACCATGGCATCGGTAAAAGTTTCCCGCAAATATTCCTTTCCTGTTTTTTTGTCCGTCCAAAAGGTCCTTTTGACCATTCTTGGGTGGGCCGAGCGCTCAAACTGTTCCGGTTTTGCCAGATGTTGGGATTCGATATAATCCAATGCCACCTGCTTTATCTCCAGGCTGTCCTTAGCGGTTTGTCCCTTGACATAACAGGACAACAGGAAAAAAAGGGACAAAGCAAAAACTGGGGATTGTTTCATAATGTGGTTTAAATGAATGCCATTGCAACGGTGCTGCAACGGTCTCCGTCATGGTCCCTACTTCCAAAAACCTTCACGATTTTCCAATTACGAAGTGAAACCGTTTAAAGTTAGGGATTGCTGAATGATAACGATATCCTTTATCAGTTTTTTAACGCCCCACAAAATGAAAGGAATTGTCCGAATTGCCGTTAAACAAAGAAGCAATGTAGTCCAGTTATTCACTGGGTTTGGGATCAATTGGTTTTGTTCAATGCAATATAATAGCCAAAAGGGGCCAATCCTATTGTTGTGTTGGAAGGCTTGGCTCCCTTTGCATATAATGTTGTGTTACCCTCGGTGTCCATTGGGACCTCCTGTAGTTCATTACTGATATTGATCAACACGATCGTCCTTTCATTTTTATATGTTCGTTGAAAAGCCATAATCCCTTCCCCATTTTCAAAGAGGGGCACATAATCGCCTAACCGAAAACTAGCGTGGTCCTTTCTTAGGGCAATGAGCTTCTGATAATGCCACCATAGGGAATTTGAATCTTTCTTTTGATGCTCTAGACTCAATTGATCAATTAAATCCGATTTCCAAAAGGAAATATCCCAAAAGGGGCCACTGTCCTTATACCATAACGCATTTCCTGGGTCCTCGACATTGGCGGTCCATGGAAAGGCCTCCCGGACGGGAATATGGTTGGCATCACTTCCCCACTCGTGGGTTTGACCTACTACCCCCAATTCCTGACCATAATAAATAGAGGGAATTCCAGGTAAAAGCAGGTTCAAAATAGCGGCATTTCGTTTTTGGTTTTCGTTGCCCTGTACCACCGTTGCCCACCGTGTCGTATCATGATTTTCCAAAAAATTCACCGAGAAAGTGCTATCGCTGAATCTGTTGAGACTTTCCAAAACCACCTTATGGATTCGATTGGGTTCCATAGCGACTCCATTGGATGATGGGTCAATATACATATCATGTGTGCCTTCCTCTCCGGCAATGGCGAACCGAAGCGGAAAACCAAAAGCAGCATCAGCACCACTTTTTACGATCATTTCGTCACCGTACTCGTTCCAATTGGACTGTTCCCCCAAGATAAAAACAGCAGGATTGATGTCCTTGCTGGCCTTAAAAATGGGTTGCCAAAAATCCTGGTACATATTGGTGAAAATCCCCTTGTAATCCAGATCGTCCATAATATGGTCAATTCTAAAACCATCAACCCCATCACTGAAATCCCCATCTTTATTGGGGTCTACCCAATAGCTGTAGAAATCGATCATCCACTGTTTCACACGGGGATGGTTCAAATCGAGAAAAACGATATTGTGTTTATGGCCAGGCCAGGCCGTGAACTCATACAAGGGTGATTTGGAGGGCCTAAAAATTTGCTCCGGAAATTGATTCAGGGAATCTGAATAATAAATGAAGTCAGAATATTCCGAGTCTGGATTTTGATAGGAATCATCAAACCAAATATGTCCACTTTGCGCATACTGGGTTTCCATGTCCATAAGGAATTTAAGCCCCTTTTGATGTACGGCCTCCACAAAATTCAGATAGTCTTGTTTGGTCCCGTACTCCTGGTCAATATTTTCGTAATTCGTCGGGAAATAGTTGTGGTAAAAACCGGATTCGTATAAAGGGGTGAACAAAATGGTGGTCACACCAAGTTCCTTAAGATAGTCCAGTTTTTCAATAAACCCATTGAGATCGCCATGTAGGTCACCATCGCTATCATAAAAACTGCGTTGCATGACATGGTAAATAACTTCATTGTTCCAATTGATGGGTTCTTGTGGAATAGTGGACGTTGCCATGGTTTTGGTTGCTTCCTGCTTTTTTTGTGTTTCGCAGGAAAAAATCGTTCCCAACACTATGGAAACACAAAGGTATGTTGTAATCGTTCTCATTTCGATGTTCTTTTTTCAGGGAAGGTGACGCGCCTTAAAACAGTTTTGCCCATTGGCACCAGTTTTACGGGCACTTCTCTTTGTTTTGATGCATCAAAAAGCTGTCCCTCCATTACCGGGCCATTATTTTCAGTACGTTGAAAATCAAAATCCGTTGGGATGACCAAATTCTTATGGGCCTCATTTTTAGGGAGACAATGGTAATCTTTGAAAGGGGAATCGCCATAGGTTTTGATGACCTGTTCCGTATGTGGAATTGTGTAGGCAAATACCAAAGGACCTTGCTGTAGATACACATCCCCATTGTTGGCTTTTTTTCGTTTGATCGGATTGATGAACCCAATGGTAAATGTTTCTTCGCCCTGCCATGTTTTGGTCATGGTATAATAGTCACCATGAAGCGTAACGGATTCCATATCTGATGGAAAATCCACGGATGCACTCCATTCCGGTTTTCGTAGTTTTAATGTGAATCGTATGGGCTTTGCCGTCCTTATTTTAAAAGTCACTGCATTTGTCCAGGGATAGTCGGTTAGCTGTTCCACGGAAATGGCAGTGTTCTCCAGCTCTGTTGTCAACTCGGATGGCCCATACATAAGAACGGCGATGCCATCATCCGCCTTCATATACATTTGATGCAGGAAATAGGGGAGGTTTCTCCCATAATTTGGCACGCAACAAACGGCGGGTTCCGAATGCGTTGGGGAATACTTATATCGGGGTTCATTCGTGGAGGCATCTCCTTGGTGATGTTTACCGTCCAGGGCATGGCAGTTGTCGTGTTTGGAATAGGTAATGGCAGTTCCATCCCGGTTTCTGGCACCCAACATGGCATTATAGGTCAACTGCTCCGCTGCATCCGCAAATTCCGTACTTCCCGTTTTTTGTAGTAGACTGCCATAGGAATTTCTCAACTCAAGCATGCCGCAGTACTCGGCAGCCGTTTCATTGGGATCGGCTTCCAATTTTAAAATCCACTCATCACCGTGACCGGCACCACTCGGCAAAATACAGGACTCCAATTTGGAGAGCATATTTTCGTAGGCCCTTTTCAATTCCGGGTAACCTGTATTGTAGTAAGCATTGGCCATGGAACGAATATGTTCATAAGTATGTACGGCATGCCCTTGAAATAGGGAATCCTGTTCAATTAAATAAGGGTACCGCAGATCATTGAACGACCGGTTGATCCCATAGGTGGAAAATGCCTGGTACAAATAAGTGGCATACTCCTGGTATTTTTCATTGCCGGTAATACGGTAAAGCGTTTCACAGACATCGGTCAACATGAGACCGTGGGTGACACCGCCAAAAGCATTTTTCAGATAAAAAGGATTCCTACCATTTTCACCATATTTTTCCATGGTGAGACCCATAGCGCGTTCCACCGCATGCAATACTTCCTTGGAATCCGTAAATTCATAATAGGCCAATAAGGTTCTGAAAGCCGTAGTTTGGGCCCACAGCTCCCCATTGGAGCCTTCGTGCCGATAACGAAGATTGGGTTTGTAGATTCCGATGTAACCATCCTGATCCTGGGATTCCAGTAGGTTTGCAATAATGGTATGGGACTGCGCAATTGCCCTGGGATTTTGGGTCAAAAAAGCATGCCTGACAAAACCATCCCACCAGTTGCCTATGGTTTCCGCATTCCACCACATGATCGACTTTTCCCAGGCCTGACCTGTGAGTTCCAAATCCCCCATTTCCGGAATATCTTCCATGCCCCCCCTGCGTGCGGTATAATACAGATCATCCGCTTTAATTCCGGGATAGAGTTCATCCAACGCACCAACGATTCCTTTTTCCAGGTCATTCTGCATCATCTCCAAAATCCATCCTTTAGGGAGTACACTACCAGTTTTGAAAGCTTGAAAACTGGATTTTAATGGATTGGCCTTATTGGTGAAGAAGGGTAGGGCATCACTGTCATCAATAATCTGTTCGGCCACTTTATTCACATTTTTGGAAAAATTCTCCCCTTGTGAATCTTCTCTGGAAGGCTTGCAACAAGAGAGTATGATCAAAACCATAATTAGTATTTTTTTCATCTTAAGACCATTTTTAAATAATCCTTCATTTTAGTATTCAACTCGCTTTGACTTGCCAACGGTTCCTTGGTAAATGGCATACTTGGCATGTATGGAAATGGGCCAAACTCTGGGGTAATCGACATTTCCCGATACCTTGAATGACGGTCCACGATGGCTTGCCACCACTTTACAAACTGGTCCAGATGTGCCTTCCATTCGGGTGCAAATGGATTATTGACCTGGGGCGATTGGGCATGGCCAACCCGGGCATGGATATGATATATTTTTGGGGTCACTTTGGAAATAATATCCTCCTGGTCTTCCAACATCGATTCCGAAACCGTACACCAATGGGAAAAATCCCCAACAAATTTTAAATGTGGGAATACTTCCAGATACTGCAGCGTAGATCTACCATGGAAGGCAAATCTTCCCCTATGGATTTCATGATATACGGGTATCCGGTGTTTTTGGGAAAATTCTTCTATGGCATCAATTATTTTACAATTGTCCGAAAAGGAATAATGGTCTTTTCCTGTGTGGGAATTGATAAATGATGGGCTGTACTGCACTAAGTTTTCCAAACGGTCCAGTACACTGTCAAGATAGTCTTGCGGTGTTTCTCCTTTTGACCCAAGCACCTGTTGTAAGCCACAAATAAATTCGGGTTTTTCCTGTCTTAAGACAGTAAGGGACTCGAAAAAGGAGGTTTCAAAAGCAGGATTTTGGGGAATATTGATTTCAATGCCTTCAAAGCTCTTTGCAATGGTAAATTCCAAGAAGGCTTCGGGCTGTAAATGTTCACTGCCCCAATAGGGATATAGATACTTTATTTTATACATTCAATACAGGACCGGGTTTAATGGGGTGTTGATGATCTTGCCAATTTCGGCACCGGGGCACCATGTATTCCAATCGTTTGTTTGTCCATCATTCTCCGGTTGCTTCAATTTCATGTCCTTGTCCATATATATTATGGTCATCACTTTCCGCGTTTTTTGGGTGGTATTGGCACCGGCACGATGAAAGACCCAACCGGAATGAAAACTGACCTCACCAATATCGAAAGGGGCTATCACATGTTTAAAATCGGTTACCTTTAAACGTTTTTCAATAAAACGTTCACTGGTATCACCAATGGATAGTTCCCTGCCCTCCAAAATCGCATGGCTACCCGCACTAAATTCCAGAGGCCCCATCTGCAGCGGTGTTTCCTGCAATGGAATCCAGGCGGTTATGGTCTTGTCCGTTGCCAATGGCCAATAGTGTTGGTCCGCATGCCAGGGGGTGATGCCGCCACCACCTTCTTTGAACAGGGCCTGATCGTGATACAATCGTACGCCATCCACCTGCATTAGATCTGTTGCGATTTTTGCCAAACGTTTGCTAAAAACCAATTCTTTAATGGCTTCGTCCTGTTTCCATAAATTGAACAATTGCAAAAATGCCTTTCCATACGTACTGCGCTTTTCCATAGGGGTGTCCTGTTGATTCAGCTCGTCGACTTTTTTTGAAATTACCGCATTGAGGTGCACTAGAAAGTCGGATTCCAACACCTGTTTCAATTTTATGTACTTGTTCTTTTGGTAGAAATCGATTTGTTCTGAAGTCAGCGAATAGGGACGATCCAATAGTTCTAAGGTTTCCATGATGTAACGGGTTGCTAGTTCAAAAGTAAATGGAAACCAGAGGAATGTATTCTTCAATTTTAATCAAAACTGTGCATATTTAAACCTATTTTTATAATTTTAAAGTAATAATAGGATTATAATACACTATTTTGAAGCCTGAACTGGAACAAATTGACATTGAAACCACACAACAATCCTTTCGATTTTTCAAAAGGGAAACGGTTTCCTTTACCCCATTTTGGCATTATCATCCAGAGGTGGAACTTACCTATATCATCAATGGGGATGGGACCAGGTTCGTTGGAAATTCCATTGCGCCTTTCTCAAATGGCGATTTGGTGTTGGTGGGTAAGAACATTCCGCATAATTGGGTCGGCGTAAAGCATAATACCCCGGAAAAACAAAAGGCGATTGTATTTCAGTTCAATACCCGTATTTTTTCTTCCTTTAAGGAATGCGGGCGTTTCAATGCGTTGTTTGAATTGGCGAAACGTGGCATACAGTTCAAAAACCCCACAGAAGCTATTGTCGCTTTAATTACCAAATTCGAAAACCTAACTACCATACAACAGCTCGGGGCTTTGTTGGAACTTTTGAATTTGTTGGTCTTGCACGAGGACAAGACATTATTGGCTACCGAAATCTATGTGTACAACCACAACCAAAAACACAGAGTGGATAAGTTTGCCAGGGTGAACAACTACATTTTAGATCATCTGGAACAAAAACTTACGGTAGCACAAATGGCGGAATTTACCCATATGGTGCCCCAGTCTTTTTGTAGGTGGTTCAAACAGAATTCAGGACATTCCTTCATTACTTTTTTAAATAAAACCCGAGTGGAAAATGCATGTCACTTGTTGGCGCAGCGCAAGATTCCCATACAGGAAATTGCCTTTTGTTCGGGATTTGAAAGTTTGAGCCACTTTAACCGCACGTTTAAAAAATACAAGCACCAAAGTCCCCGGGAGTTTCTACGTACCCATATCCATTGATTTTTTTATTAAAGATTGAAACGATAAAGCATACCTATGATAGCCGCAAAGGACATTGCCATTTTAGGGCATGTAGGCTATGGTTGTTTTGGCAACAAAAACTCCAAAGGAATGGCCAACCTTCTGTTCCAGGCATTTTCACTGTGGTCTTCGCCTGGGAAGTACTTCGTGGTCCAATGGACAGGGTCGTACCCTTTTTCGGTCATCACTTGATCCACTTTCTTTTGGATTTCCGGGTATAACCTATCCAAGGTTTCATCACCACAGTCAAAGTAAATTTTATGCGCTTTGGGATTGGGCAGATTGCTTTTTAGATAGTTCAGGAATGCATCGGGCACAGGATTATTTTCAAGGCCAAAAGATCCCACCCAATGTGTTGAGAGACAAGCGGCACCTCCAAATACTTTGGGATACTCGCAGATGGCATACATGGAAATCAATCCCCCCATACTGCTACCCGCAACATAGGTATTGTCCCTGTCCGTATAAACCGAATAGTTGGCATCGATGTACGGTTTTAATTCTTCTACCATAAATTTTAGATAGTTGTCCGATTGGGGGCTAAAGGTTCCCGATACGGGAATTGAAGCCCTTTTTAATTGTGCCGTAACGGTATCCTTTTGCGACCTGGACAGGGATTCAAACGGCTTTTGGGGGAAATAATCCGGATGTCGTGTTATCCCTCCGTTCCAAATGCCAACGACAATAAATGACTTCACCTTATTGGATTGGAATAAGCCGGAAGCGACATCATCCACATCCCATGCCTGTTTGTTCCAAGTGCTTTCAGGGTCAAAAAGCATTTGTCCATCGTGCATATATAGAACAGCATACTTTTTGGATTTGGAATAGCCTTCCGGCAACCAGATATCGATGGTCCTGGCGGTGACATGGTCCGACTTAAAGTTCCCGATACGCTCAATGGTACCGCCGATAACTTTTGGAAGCGTTTCTTGGGCTTGTACCACTAGCGTGGATACGATCAATACGATGCTTAGTGTTTTTTTCATTTGTTATGTTTTGATCAAGAATTGATTTTTAACGCGATATACCCCAATTGTTCAAGCTGTGAAAATTTCAATTGCCAACCGTAAGTTAGGCAGGGCTATTTGGGTTTACTATGGACACGGTTGAAAATATTTTGTTCGATCATATACTGTTCACATTCATTTTTCTAACAAACCTATTTTGAACGATTTTGTCCAGATAGATTTTTGAGTCAACGCATTCAAAATACAATCGCTCCGAAAGTTCACCAAACAATGGGATACCGCCTCCCAGAACGTAGGGAATTATGGATATGGTCATTTCGTCGATTAAATCCTCTTTTAAAAAACCCTGAATCGTTTTTCCGCCGTCTATATAGAGGTTATGGCATTTCTTCCGATGGATTTCTTCCAGGATTTCCTTTAAAGTTCCTTTCATCAGCTCGGCCTTGTCCCTGTATTCCGCGGGAATGCTTTTTAAACTGTTGCTCAAAACAAAAACGGGCTTTTGATACGGCCAGTCCATATCAAACCCACATACGGTTTCAAAAGTCGTGCGTCCCATGACCATGGCATCTATTTGTGACATAAAATCCCCATATCCCATGTCAATATTATTGGGGTTTGGGACCGAATGTAGCCACTCGATACCTCCATCTTTATCCGCAATATAGCCATCCATACTTGTGGCAATAAATACCTTGTTCATTTTATTCTGGGTCGAGGGTATTATAGGTTTTTCAAATAGTTGATGCTTTTTTTCAAGGCTATTTCAGGTTGATGTACCATATCCTGCTCCACAAAAAAATGTTTAACCCCTGCCTTTTTGCCTGCTGCTACAATGGATTGCAGATCGAATATGCCGTCACCGGCAGTTGTCATGTAGGGAAATAGTTCAATCCACTGATTTGGGTCGCCTCCATCTCCGGAAAACCGGACTTTCTCCTTCATATCCTTGATGTGCATTAAATGATAACGATTTGGATAGGCTTCGAGATAAGCAATGGGATCGGCACCCCCGGCCATTGTCCAATAAATATCCATTTCAAAGAAAACAAGGCCTGCATCCGTTTGGTCCAGAATTAGGTTCAAAGGGATCTCGCCATCCATTTCCTGCAACCCATAACCGTGATTGTGATAGGAGAATTTTAAGCCCATCTTTTTAGCCCGCTCACCGATTTTGTTGAATTCCTCTGCTACAGATTTATAACCATCCAGGGTCATTCTTTTTTCCTGGGGTATGGCAGGTATTCCAGCATAGTCAAAGCCAAGTAGGTCACTGGCCTCAGCAATTTCCTCCATATTGGTTTGTAGGGTCACCATATCGGTATGGATGGAGGTCGCCCGTATACCATTATCCTTTAAAATGGATTTTATTTCCTGGGGTGCATGTCCAAAATAACCACTTCCACTAAATCCCAGGTTGGGGTAATGGCCTTCCAACCCTCTTTTACGGAATTGGCACTAAATGGAAATGGTCCATAGAGTTCAACTTCTTTATATCCCATTTTGGAAAGCATCTCGATCCCACCCCTAAAATCCTTTTCAAGTAATTTGGGCAGTGAAAACAATTGAACCCCAATACTTGTAAGGCTTTTACTTGCAACGCTACCTATCGCTTTTGCTGGAAATAGGGAACAGCTAATAACTACTGCCGCCGTATTTTTAAGAAAATCCCGTTTTTCCATAATTGTATTTTACTGTTGATTTCTCCATTCGTACACTATTCTTAACCATGACCTGTTCTTGCCTCCAAGGGTGCTAAACCGATTGGAACAAGGCCAATGACGACCGTTATGGGTTTACAGGTGAAGTTAACGAAAACAAGCAGGATACACTTGGTGAGGTTAGTTAAATTACGGGACTTTTTCTGGTGCGCTTCCGTTACTTTAATGGCAATCGAAATCCAAATACGGGGAGGTTCCCTTGCATAAAATCCAGGTCTTGAGCTCTTTTAAATCCAAGTCGTTCATACATTTTCCAGGCTATTTTCATGGATTTAGTGGTGTGGATCACCATTGTTTCGGCATTGCTTTTTTTCCCTTTTTCCACGCAGTACTCCGTAAGCATTTTGCCTATTCCCAAACCCCTGGTTTTAGCATCCACACCGAGCAATCGAAACCCGCAAGCGTTTTTTTCCTGGGTGGCGGTCCCTCCGGAGCCATAATCCTTCATATCGTTAAAATAAACTACCGCCCCGCCAATACTTCCTTGCTCCGAAACTGCGGCCAGCAATTCCACATTTTCATTTTCCGTTAGTTTTCCTACGTTCCTAAGCATTTCATAGTATTGGGGTTGTTCCTCTTTTTTGGGAAATCCGCTAAGCGCGGAATACACTTCGACCAATAATTCCCCAATGCGTTCAAATTCGGTCTCCTTTGCATTTCTAACCGTGTAGTTCGTGTACTCTTTTAGGATTTCTTTCTTTAGGGAGGTTGTGTTTAATTTATGATTGATTTCAATAAGCTGATGTAAAAAATCGTCCTTGCCAAAAAGATTTTTCAAGTGTTTGTGGAATAAGCGCCAAATGGATTGTAATTCCGGTTCCATACTTTTTCCTTTCGCATTGAGTTGAATGAGTTTTGAACGATTGTCGGTTGGGTTGGAAAGTATATCCACGTAGCCCGCTTTTTCCAGTTCCCGAATCACATTTTTAACCGTTATCCTGCTGTAGGAAATACTTTCCGTTAGTTCCATAACGGTCAAAGCCCTATTCGTCTGGCTTAATACATAGTATATGGGAAACCAACTGGACTTGAATGGAATCCCCATGTTCTTATAAATGCTATCTCCTTCGGATTGCAGTTTCTCGTAGACCCTTCGCATTTGGGAGCCAATGGATAGGTATCCTAAATCTTCTAGTCGCATAGTTTTTAATAATATTTCATAAAAATATGAAATAACTTTCATAAATAATGAATTTTTATAAGGAGCGGTTAATGGTAAAGAAGACATATGGGATGAAACGGTAGGCCCAATGTCATGCTTATCCAAATGATAAAATCCCACACAAGTGCACTTGGTGGGATTTTCCTTTAAACGGCAACAAGAACTTGTGCTTGATTGCGGAGCTACTACTCGGCCTTATGCCGTAGTGTTTTCTTTCCAGTACTGAAGTCTTTGGTTATCAAGGCCCGGTCATATTCTTCACCCAAGGTCGTGTACGCCACGTAGGTAAGTGTGTTGTTCTCAATAGTGATGACCTGGAAGAATTGGGTTTGTTCGGCCGATTTGTCCAGGCGATAGCCCTGGGTTGCATAGGCTTTCATTTGTTCAGCATCTATCTCATACTGTTTAGGACCACTTACGGAAGTGACATAGATCGTACTGAGGTCATCATCATTTTCCGAATCAGTCGTTCGAACGGGCACATGACCTCGCGCATACGTGTGATCATGGCCATTGAGCACTAAATCCACACCATATTTGTCAAGAAGTGGTTTCCAGTTTTCACGTGCGAACTGAAAGTCACGTCCCTTTGCTGGTGAGAATACGGAATGGTGGCAGGTAATGATCTTCCATTTAGCGGTGCAATTTTTCAGTTGCTTTTCAAGATACTCGGTTTGTTCTTCAAGCAGATCATTGGAGTTAAGGGCAATGATTCGTACATCCTGATAATCTACGGTATATACGGTCTCATGTAGTTTTGGGTCCAAATCCTTCTCCACCGGTAGTGTGAACTGTGGCCGCCATTGAATGGAAAGCTTCCGTGCCTCCCCCTTTTCGATGGATGAGAATTCGTGATTCCCAACAACGGGTATTGCCGTCCATTGGCTGTGGATAAATCCACCGGCTTTATACCATTCTGCCCATTCCTGGTCCCGGTGGGCAGTATTAATCAAATCTCCGGCATGGACCACAAAAGAGGCATCGGGGGCAGTTTGATAGGCCATGCGGATTACGCGGGACCAATGGGCGAGCACATCATTCTGGGCGTCACCGAAATATACGAATTGGGTTGGGGCATAATCAGGTTTTGCCGTACGAAACTGGATCCATTCGGACCAGTAATCGTTGCCATCCCCAACCCGATAGGCATACAGCATATCTGGTTTTAGCCCTTCGAAAACTACACTATGGTAGTGGACGATCAGGGAAGCATTGCTTTTGTACAGACCCAAATCGAATGGTTCCGTTTTGGCAGCTATCGTCACCGCATCATCAGCAAACCCGGAATTCACTGTGGCCTCTGCAATTTGTGCAACCGCTTGGGTAATGTTGGTATCAGTGCGCCAGGTTACTGCTCGGCTTGTTGCCGGATCACCATGGAACGTCAACATGATCCGATCGGGATCCCGGCTGGGAACCTCCCAATGGTGGAGACCATCATGATGATGTTGCGCAATAACAGGAACAACCGAGAGGCATGCCAGGATGGCAACTCGCAATGCTAGATAATTGAATAGCTTCATTCTTTTAATTTCTTTACAGGTCCAACGTTCATTTTTTCAGGTCTAAACTAAAAATCTGAAAGACTTTCTGATTCTTAATGGAGTTTATTTCTTTGTTAAATATTTTACAGGCCCAATTCTTTGGGTCCACAATTTTGCCGATAACGGTCTTGTGTGGCGTTCCCCGCTGTTGTTGACAATAAGCGTAATACAAAGGGTTCAGCACAGCTTATTCCCCTTAAAACGCTTCCTCGGCCATTCCGTTGTTGAGCATGGCAGCTGCAATGGTTCCCGTTGCCACAGCATAGGAGACGGCCCGCAACGGGCTTGCATTGTCCCCACAGGCGAAAACACCTTCCACCGTCGTTTTTTGAAAGAAATCTACCTTTATGAGTCCCTCTTCCGTCAACTCGCATCCCAGTTTTTCCGGAATTTTACAATGTTGTTCAAAGTCTGGTCGTGCGTAGATTGCTTTAAGCTTAAAAGTGAAATGATCTTCAAAAACAATTTGATGGATATTTCCATTACGGTGTTCAAAAGAAGCAATCTTTTTCTCCACAATGGAAATGTCACGTTTCTTTATCTTTTCCATCTGCACTTGATTTAAGGTACTTTTTCCATTTGTGAATAGGGTCAGATCTTTTGTCCAATTACTAATGAGTTGGGCATAATGGAATGCAGCATCACCATTGGCCAATATGCCCGTTTTTTTATTTCTTACTTCGTAACCGTGGCAATACGGACAATGGATAACGGATTTTCCCCAACATTCTGCAAAACCGTTTATGTTGGGCATTAGGTCCTTAACCCCTGTCGCAAAAATGAGTTTCCGCGCCGTGAATATATCGCCCCTTTGGGTGGTTATTTCAAATCCATTGGTGGCTTTTTTTGCGTTTGTTGCAAGGCCCTCATAAAATTCAACGGTTCCATATTCTCCAACTTGCTGTCTGGCAAGCGCAGCTATTTCCTTCGGCGTTTTTCCGTCCTGGGTAATGAAGTTGTGTGAATGTGGCGTTTGACCATTGCAAGGTTGTCCGCTGTCTATGATCAAAACATTTTTTAATGCTCTGCCCAAGGACATTCCTGCCGATAGCCCTGAATAACTTCCGCCAACGATAATAATCTCGAAACTGTTCTTATCTCTCATATTTTATAGTTGTTCCCTGTCGGTAAAGACAGTGCAAATTGGTGCGGGTTTCCCATAATAAGCGCATACGTTTCTTTTTTAATTCAAACTGGAAATACAATCTGCACATCTCCCTACCAACAAAAGGGAGACGGAATCTATGCGGTGCTCCGCAACCTCTGGAATAGGAATGCTAATGGATAGGCATTCCGTTTTGCCACAATCCCGACACTGAAAATGCGGATGGGTATCCCTATGTTGCAGGGGTGAACAACCATTGTTGTTACATAGTGCATACCACGTAAGCCCATCTTTTCCGGTAAACGAATGCAAGATACCATCATCTTCCAAACGCTCCAGAATCCGGTAAACCGTAGACTTGTTCATTTGGTGATGTAGCCGTTCCACCAGTTCCATTGTGGATAGGGCCATTTTGGTCTGCACAAATTCATTGAGCAATGCTTTGACCGACTTGGTCCTTCGAATTATTCCCATGCCGTAAATTTATTGCAACTGAGTTGCAATAACAAATTGTTTGTTTATTTTTGCGACTCAGTTGCATTTAAGACCGTAAGAATACATGATGCGCAGTATAGGACAAATGGAAAAATTAAGTTATTCCGACTTCCTCGGAGCAGCGGCCAGTGGCCTTTGCGCCATCCATTGTGCACTGACCCCTGTGTTTTTTGCCGCTAGACCGGTTTTGGAGACCACCATGGGTAAACATAGTCATGGCCCCGGTTTTTGGGCGCTATTGGATTACCTTTTTTTGGTTTTGAGTCTGGCCGCGGTTTGGTATTCCGCAAGACATACCAATCATATGGGCATTAAGAGGGTTTTATGGGGGGCATGGAGCATTTTTGCCATTGGGCTTTTATCCGAGAGCTTTCATTTCCACCACGGGATATGGTTCATGTATGTTGGCTCCATTACCCTGGTTGTAGCACATTTGTACAACCATCGCCATTGTAAAAAATCCAGGTTGGAAGTCACCGCTGAAAATACCGATCAATGATACCAATCAACATCTTGGATGACCATTCCTCAATTGGCACTGATGTAAGCATATTACAGGACATTCACTTGAAAACCAAAAATCTCGCCATCTATCAACGGGGGATAACACAATTGAAGGGAGAGCTTGCCCAAGCCGTCAAACGGCCGATGGAATGCCGGGCAAATGGTACAGTGGAAGAAATCATATTTTCCCTGAGCTCCTATTTGACCAACGTACTTCCGGAGCATATGGGCCTATTGGGAGACATTTTATATCTTTTGGAATTGTTCGAACAAGTGACCAAGGTATCTTCTTTTCGCGTTTCACTGGCCACGGTCAGCACCAATATGTGCTCCAGGTTCCATGCGGACAACAATGAACTCAGAATGCTTTGCACCTATTATGGGCCAGGTACTTTATGGCTACCTGAGAATGCCGTTGATCGAAAAGCCTATCTAAGCGGAAAAAGCAACCAAAATATTGTGCCTGACGAAAGCCTTATTCGGCAGGTTGCCACTGGGGATGTAGTGGTTTTAAAAGGCGCCCTATATCCGGACTCAACCCCTGTTCTGCACCGCAGTCCAAACATTGAAAAAAGCGGTGAAGAACGATTATTGCTTAGTATCGACCCCAATCAATCCCTGAATCTTCCGATATGATATTTCTAAAAAACGACGAAGAGAGCAACAACCTCACTTCCGGGATGTAAAATTGACCGGATGAAAAAACGTAACCAAAAAAAATTAGAAGTTCCCGTAGACAGGGAGCATTGAATGTTAAAAAAAATTATTGGCTAAATAAGAAGATATGAAAACAGAAAAGAAACTCCCCGTAACCGTTTTGAGCGGGTTTTTAGGCGCAGGAAAGACCACTTTGCTAAACCATGTTCTCCATAACAAGGAGGGCTTGAAAGTTGCTGTGATTGTGAACGATATGAGCGAGGTCAACGTGGACGCGGAATTGGTAAAGAGCGAAAACACCCTTTCCCGTACGGAGGAAAAGCTGGTGGAAATGAGCAACGGCTGCATTTGCTGTACCCTTAGGGAGGATTTGATGGTGGAAGTTGAGCGTTTGGCCAAGGAAAATCGATTTGACTATCTGCTTATTGAAAGTACGGGCATCAGTGAACCCGTACCGGTTGCCCAGACTTTTTCCTTTATCGATGAGGAAAACAACATTGACCTTTCCCGATTCAGCTATGTGGATACCATGGTTACCGTGGTGGATGCCTTTAACTTTTTCAAGGATTTTGGCAGTCCGGAAACCTTGATGGATAGGGACCTTACGGATATGGAGGGGGACTATCGTACCATTGTGAACTTATTGACGGATCAGATTGAGTTTGCCAATGTCATTGTTCTCAATAAAACGGACCTCGTATCCGAAGACCATTTGGGAATCTTGCATGCGACCATTGCCAAGTTGAATCCTTCTGCCCGTATCATTGAATCCCACTTTGGAAAAGTAAGCCCCGGAGAAGTACTCAATACCGGGCTTTTCAATTTTGAGGAGGCGGAGCAAAGTGCCGGTTGGATCGAGGAACTCAAAAAGGAAGAGCATACCCCCGAAACTGAAGAGTATGGCATTGGTTCCTTTGTATATCGAAGCAGAAAGCCCTTTGATCCAGAACGTTTTTGGCAGTATGTACAGCATCGGTTTCCTACTAGCATCATTCGCAGTAAGGGGCTGTTTTGGATTGCTTCACGACCTGAACAAGCCTTGGTATGGGGCCAAGCGGGAGGATCTTTAAGGACGGACGGCGCAGGGGTCTGGTGGAGCAGTATGCCGTTTCAAAAACGGGCAGAGTATTTGGTGTTTTTGGAGAATCAGGAACATATTGAATCAAATTGGGACAAAACCTTTGGGGACCGGAAAAATGAAATCGTCTTTATAGGCCAGGATATGGACGAAGCCGTTATACGCGCCGATCTTGATGCTTGTTTGGCCACGGACAACGAACTTGCCTCACGAAAATGGATGGTGGGATATGATGATGAATGGCCAGTGAACAGGGCCTATGCATTGGAGTAAAGATCAAACGTATTTTTGGACGATTTTGACCGCCACCAGTTTTAAAAAAATCCTTGGCTTAAGCCGAATGATCGGTTTTTATTGATGCTTGATAGCTGATGCTCGGTGATCGGTGAAAAACCATCAACCATCAACCATCAACTATCAACCATGAACTATTAACCATTAAGGAGAATAAGGTCAGAAAAGCAACTGAATTTTTGTTTCTTTTCGTTTTTGTACCATCACAACAATGATACTTTTGTTGAATTCTAAAGTTGAGGATAAGTGGAAAAAGCAAAAATTGGCATTATCAATGTTTCAGACCGTGCCAGTCGTGGTGAATATGAAGATTTACCCGGTCAAGAGGTTCAGCGACTGCTGAAATTGTGGTTGTCCAGTCCGTGGGAAGCGGAGTACGCCGTCATTCCCGATGAACAGGATTTACTGGAAAAGGAATTGACCGATATGGCCGATAACAGGGCCTGCAGTCTGATCGTAACGACAGGTGGCACAGGACCGGCCGTAAGGGATGTGACACCGGAAGCGACCATTGCCGTTTGCGAAAAACTACTTCCTGGATTTGGTGAGCAGATGAGACAGGTTAGTTTACAATATGTACCTACCGCTATTCTTTCCCGTCAAACTGCTGGAATCCGTGGAAGTACCTTGATCATAAACCTTCCGGGCAAACCAAAATCCATTCGGGAATGTTTGGAAGCTGTGTTTCCTGCCGTCCCATACTGTATCGATTTGATTGGAGGGCCTTACCTGGAATCAAATCCAGAGGCCATGAAGGTATTTCGGCCCGGTAAAGGTTTAAAGAAAAAAGGGGTATAGTGACCTTTGAGGATAATTTGGAATGAAGGAATGGCCCATATGCACAAATAAAGAGGTTCGCTTAGCATGAAAGCCATAGTTCGGTATTTCTGGCCCACTATCCTAATCGGTGTACTTCTGATTAAGATTTCTGCATTCCATGTTTGTGAACATCACCATTCCTCGGAACATTCCGAAACGCCCTGCGAAAATTGCCTGCTGGTTATTGATGCACTTGAATTGGAGGGTATTCTTACTGCAGGAGAAGACCCCGAACTGTTCCGACCAGAAATTCTTTCGACAAAGAAGCTGGTTTTTAGCACCACACGGTACAAGAATAAAAAAAGGATAGCCAACTTTCGCTGCAGGCCTCCGCCCTTGTTATTTTCTTAAGATATCATTTCAAACATTTTCAGGATTTAGCCATCGCTGGGAGTACGATTTGTGCCTATGGGCCCATATCTATTTTATCCTGGCGGCTAATTCCAATTCAACAAAAAGAAAAAATTATAAATCTGGTCTTATTGAACAAAAATTATTTTAATTTAGACCAATTTTAAATAATAACCTTTCAAATGAGAATACTATACCTAAGCTGTTTTGCGCTGCTCTTTGCATTTGCAGCTAAAGCACAAGAAACTGTGTCAATTTCAGGAAAAGTAACCGATGAGAACAACCAACCTGTTTTTGGGGCTAATGTGCTTTTATTGGGGACGGGTAGGGGAACCTCGACCAATATGGATGGTGCATTTACCATTAACAATGTGCCCGCATCAAACTACTTTGTTCAAGTGAGTTATTTGGGCTATCAAAACGTGACCAAAGAAATAGAACTAAACACGGACACCATTCTGGATTTTGCTTTAGCAAAAACTTCAGGTCAACTTAATGAAGTGGTCGTAACCGCCGCCAATAGAAGGTTACAAAATGTTCAAAAGACTGCTGCCTCGGTATCCGTGGCAAATGCGCAAGAAGTAGCCGACCTGCAGATTGGTAACATCAACGAACTTGGTCGTATTACATCCAACTTTAGGACCTACGATGATGGAGGAGGCTCCTTTCCCCTTGTTTCCACAAGAGGTATTACCACTATAGATGCAACACCGGTTGTGGGGGTGTATGTTGACGATGTGCCCCTTTTTAATGTTTCTTCGTTTCCCTCGTATTTCGGGGATATAGAGCGTATTGAAATTTTAAAGGGACCGCAGGGCACACTTTATGGCAGAAATTCAATAGGTGGGGTAATTAACATCATCAGTAAAAATCCAACGAACTATACCAAGGGATATGTAACTACCGGCTATGGCAACCTCAATCAATATGATGTACAGGCCGGAATTAGCACGCCTATTATAAAGGACAAGCTCTTTGTTAAAATCAATGGTGGACTCACGGAAAGGGATGGTTATATAGAAAACACTTTTTTGGACGACACGGACCTGTTGGGGAGAAAAGCCTACAATGGAAACCTAAAATTGACCTATGTGGCAAATGATAATTGGTTGTTTAAATTCAATACGGGTTATGAAAGACGCGAGGTGGATGCTTATGCCTTTGTTGGAGGATTCGGGGCAACGGCAACGGTAATTGAAGATGCCGTGAACAACAGCCCTTTTCAAGTTGCCCAAAATACCAATGGTCTTTATGTCACGGATATTTTGAACAACGCTTTCAATCTTAAGTTTACCAACGATAAAATAAAAATTGAAGCGATTACGGCTTACCAATTTACCGAGTTGGATAGAAGTGGAGACGATTTTGATTTTTCTCCCGCGGATATTCAGGCAGTGGCTTCGGACAATTCCAACATATCTACTATTAGCCAAGAAATCCGATTCAGCTCAAATACCAAAAGCAAATTGGATTGGATAGGTGGGCTGTATCTTTATTCCGTTACGAACGAAAGTGATAGAAGGACACGCAATGGGGCGGATAATGCCTTCAACCCCCAGCTGCCCCCGGAAGATGCGGCCCAATATCCCTACGACCAGCTCACAGATACCGAAGTTGGCCAGATGGGTTTATCCCTATTTGGACAGGCTTCTTATCAACTCACGGATAAACTGACCGCCACTGCCGGGTTACGATACGAAATTGAAGATAGCAGCTTGGACGTCAACAATAGATTTGAACAAGATGGGCAAGATTTTGTTTACCCCAATTTGGGTGCGGTACCAGGAGAATTTGATAAGGAAACCGAGTTTAGTGCTTTTTCCCCCAAATTTAGCTTGGGCTATCAGGCCAATGAAAATTCACTACTATTTGCCAACGTAACCAGGGGATACCGTCCAGGGGGCGTCAATGAATTTGTTCTCGATGAAAATCGAGCGACTTTCGACCCGGAATTCAGTTGGAACTATGAAGTGGGGGTAAAAAACATGTTGTGGAACAACAAGGTGAAACTCAACGCCACTCTTTTCTATATCGATTATACGGACCAGCAGCTCTTTAATGTGCTTGACCTTACCACCTTTAGTATAGGTAGGGAAAACATTGGTAATTCCAGAAGCTATGGTGTGGAGTTGGAAACGGAGTTCATTTTGGCCAATGGACTCAACCTTGTGGGGAATTTGGGGTATTTAAAGACGGAATTTACGGATTATACCTATATCGGCTTCACTGGGGTTGAAATCAACAATGAGGGAAATATGCAAGTAATGTCCCCAGAATGGAGCGGTAGCCTTGGGGTCAATTATACCACCAATTTGAACAAAAAGTGGAAAGGTTCCATTGTTGTGGACTATCAATTTCAGTCCGAGGTCTTTTTCGATCCTGAAAATACATCAAGTCAAGATGCGTACGGATTATTGAATGGCAGATTGGTACTGGGGTCAAAAAATTTGGAATTTGCACTTTGGGCAAAAAACCTAACGGATGTAACCTACTTGAGCTATGGTTATTCCGTAAGCGGTTCCGGTATATTCGCTTCTTACGGTCTACCACAAACCTACGGCGCTACGTTAACCGGTAAATTTTAAATCCATGAGCATAGTAGCCTACATTATACGATTTCTTTTGGCCCTCCTTTTTATTTACGCGGGTATAGAAAAGCTGTTCCTGCCGTACGACCCATCGGTGTTCAGAACGGATGCTACAGAGGCGGATCCCTTATTTTTCACCTATTATGATTTATTGCAGGGCTCCGGCTATCTCTATTTTGTAGGCTTTTTTCAATTATTGTGCGGTTTATTACTGGTATTCCGGCGAACCTATCTCTTGGGAAGCATTATGCTGGTACCATTGCTACTTTGTTTGTTGATGACCCATGTGTTTTTTTCAAGATATCCCCCATTTATCCTATTTGATAGTGTAATGCTGGCCCTCAACTTCTTTCTGCTGTTCAGTAAATATAAGGAATGGCAACCCGTATTATTAAAAAAACAGAACTCATGGATATAACACGTTTAATTTTTGAAATACTGTTCTTGGTCTTTGTGATAATCTCTGGATTTATCAGGAGACCGTTCCAAAAACAGGTCAAGGGAAATAGTATCAATCTTAATAACAAGGACACCCTGGAAAAATGGTTGTTAGGGTTGACTTTTTTGGGAATGTACCCAATACCCTTGGTTTATGTCCTAAGCCCATGGTTGGATTTTGCCAATTATGGGCTGCCATTGGCTATCAATGTTTTAGGAGCCCTTTTGTTGGTTCCAACGGCCCTATTGTTTTATCGATCCCATAAGGACTTGGGAACCAATTGGTCCGTGAGTTTGGAAATACGGGAGGAACATAGCCTGGTGACCAACGGCATTTATAAATACATAAGACATCCCATGTATTCGGCCATATGGCTCTGGGTGATTTGCCAAGCATTGCTCCTACAGAATTATATAGCTGGCTTCTCTGGCATTTTAGGCTTTGGACTCTTGTACTTTTTTAGGATCCATAGGGAAGAAAAGATGATGGAACAACAGTTTGGTGAGCAATATGTCGCGTATAGGAAAAAAACAAAAAGATTGATTCCCAATGTATTTTAAAAGGGGTGTACCAAAATAACAACGATATGAACTTAGAAATTAAAAACCTTTCAAAAACCTATCCTAACGGGGTGCAGGCCCTTAAAAATGTTTCCCTGAACGTTGGAAAGGGCATGTTTGGGCTTTTGGGCCAAAACGGTGCGGGAAAATCAACTTTAATGCGCACCATCGCAACCTTACAAGATCCGGATTCAGGTGCTATTCATTTTAATGAAATTAATGTTCTAAAAAGCCCTGAAGCGCTAAGAAAAACACTTGGATACCTTCCGCAGGAATTTGGGGTGTACCCTAATGTAACGGCCGAAGAGTTGCTGACGCATATCGCCGACATGAAAGGTATAGTACATAAGGGGGAACGCAAGGAGACGGTGGAGGCCCTGTTGCAAAAAGTGAACCTCTATGATGTTCGAAATAAAAAATTGGATGGTTACTCTGGCGGAATGAAGCAACGCTTTGGTATTGCCCAGGCCTTGGTGGGCAATCCTGAATTGATCATTGTTGATGAACCTACCGCAGGTCTGGACCCTATGGAACGTAATCGTTTCTACAATTTATTGTCGGAATTGGGCGAAAATGCCGTGGTCATATTGTCCACCCATATTGTAGAGGACGTCAGTACCCTTTGTTCCGATATGGCCATTATTGGAAATGGTGAGGTAGTGCTTACCGGTAAACCGGATGAAGTGCAAGAGGCCATGCGGGGGAAACTCTATGAGATGCCCATTAAGAAAAACGAACTGGTAGCATATCAGGAAAAATTTAAGGTGATTTCCCAACGTTTTTTTGCCGGTAAATTGATGATTACGGTGATGGCAGATGATATGCCTTCCGGAGGGTTTGACGTCAAAGCGCCATCACTGGAGGATGCTTACTTTAAAATCTTAAGCGAAAACTAAAATGAAAACGATAGTATCCATACTAAAAAACGAGCTTAAACAGCGCATATTCAGTTGGGTGACCCTTATTTTCTTTCTCATGTTGGCGTTTCAAATGATATGGTACACCAAAGGTTCATTCGATTTTTTCGCCAATGAAGGGGTATTGATGAATGCCTCCAGCATATTGTACCGCAACTATGCTGCAATGGGCATGCTAATGATTATTATCATTGCCATTGCCACAGGCGGGGTCCTGTATAAGGATATAAGATATAAATCCGCGCAATGGACATATGCCATGCCTATTAGTGAGAAACAGTTTTTTGTTGGTAGGTTTTTGGCCGCCTTCCTGTATCTGGTCATTCTAAGCACAGGTATGATTTTAGGGCATTTGTTGGTGCCTTATTCCGGTATAGGGGAAGCAAGCCGTTTTGGTCCTACACAATGGGGACCTTTATTTCACGGTTGGATTATGTTTACCGTTCCCAATCTGTTTTTCTATGTGGCCCTGGTATTCTTTTCCATAGTATTTACCAGAAGAATTGCAACCAGTTATTTAGCCGTTTTTTTGGTGGTCATCATCTTTTTAATTGCACAGACCTCTTATGAAACCGGTGGTGGTGATCATATAATGGCTTATATTTTGGCAGACTCTGGCGGGTATGTGGCTGCACAGCACTACACAGAATTGTTGACACCTGCACAGAAAAACACGGAATCCTTTGCCCTTTCTGGGTATGTTTTACAGAACAGGTTGCTTTGGATGGGTCTGGCCCTTATACTTGCCATCGCCTCATATATAAGGTTTTCCTTTAAATATTTTATACAGGCGGGTACCGATAAATCCAAAAAAATCAAGGAAAACAAGAAAGTTGTATTCTCTGCTGCATCCATAAAATTACCTGAGGTGGTGAAACAATATCGGGTGCCCAATTTTTTGACCAAACTATGGTCGCTCTCAAAATTGGAGCTCATGAACATTGTTCGTCCTACCTCCTTTAAAATAATTTTGGGGATTATTTTATTGATGGTCTTTATGCAAAACGTTACTTGGAATGCTGCCTACTACATTGGTAATGAACATCCCATTAGTAGCAATATGACCTTTTTTAGACTGCAATGGGGTGTTTTTGTCAACATGTTGATCATGATTTGGGCAGGTGAGCTGTTTTTTAAGGACAAAACGGTGAATATCTGGCAAATAACGGATTCTTTGCCCGTACCCGTTTGGGTAACCCAACTTTCACGATTGGCGGCCGTTATTGGACTATCTTTTATCCTAAGCCTAAGCTTTATTGTGGTTTCACTGTTTACCCAGGTATTATTGGGCGGTGCTTCCTATATAGAATTGGGAAGGTTTATGGAAGACCTCTTACTTTACCGCTGGGCTTTTCTAAATTTTGTGCTTTGGGCCTCGCTGGTGTTTTTTGTGGGGGCTTTGACCAGCCATCGGATACTCACCCATCTCCTTTGCGTTGGCTTTTTTATTTTCCTGGTGGTTTCCTTTGATATGGGTATTATTGAAGACTTAAGACTCGGTTATGGCTTTACCCCTGGGATAGAGGATTATTCCGAAACAAGTGGGTATGGCATATTTCAACAATCGGCCAATTGGTTTTTCCTATTGTGGCTAGCGTTGGGCATTACCCTGGTTATGGCTGGGGTTTGGCTGTGGAAACGGGGCTCGGACAAAAAATGGAAAAACCGACTTTCCTTAAGGAACATGCAACTCGGTTTGGTTTCCAAAGTTGTGATGGTGGCGTTTGCAGGGCTGTTTTTGTTTTTAATGTCCTTCATTACCAAAAATGTCTATGACAACGGAAACTTTGTCCCAGAGGCGGAAGAAGAAAGGTTGGATGCCGAGTACGAGAAGAAGTACAAATACTTGGAAACCAAACCGCAACCCAAATATGAAACGGTAGAAGTAAAGCTTGACCTATTTCCTTTGGAAAGAAGGGCTGAATTTTCTGCTGATATCACATTGAACAATGAAAAAGGGGTGGACACCCTATTTCTGAATACCAAGGATTTTGCCCAATTGACCAACGTGAAGCTCAACGGACAGGAATTGACTATTACAAAAGCGGACGCTGAGCAAAACCTGACGGCTTATCGTATTCCGAAGGCCATACAAAAAGACAGTTTGTTGCAGCTCTCGTTAGCAGGAACCAAGCAATATGTTGGTTTTGTACAGCGTGATTTTCAGGCAGATTTAGCAAACAAAGGAAGCTTTGGCAGTGTACAGGAATTTTTGCCCGTAATTGGTTATGATAGCGACAAGGAATTGTTGGAAAACCGTAAACGCCAAGAGCAAGGCCTCATCCGGTTGGATTCCAGAATGGCAGGCATAAACGATGCCTTCGCGCTAGACCAAAATGCTTACACCACAGATGCTGATTGGGTGACCGGTAAGCTGATTATTAGTACGGAAGAAGGACAAATACCATTTGCCGCGGGAGTATTGGAAAAAATGGAAACCAAGAATGGCCGGACCGTAGCGACATATATGGTGGATAGCCCTCGAGTGTTCAATTGGTATGTAGGTTCATCGGATTATACCGTTTTCCAGGGAAAAGCAGACAAGATAGCTTATTCCATTTTGTACAAACCTACCCACGCATTTAATATTGCGCTATATCAAGAAGCTATTAAAAAAGGGGTTGCCTTTATGGAAACCAAGTTTGGTGCAAATGCAGTTGAAAATCAGTTACAGTTGATAGAAATACACCGTTGGCAAGACGACAGATATACTTTCGCCAACACCATTGCCCTTTCCGAAAAAGAAGGATGGGTGGCAAATACCGAAGGCTTACAGGAAAAAGCCTATATCTACCAAACTATTGGTAGTGGATTGGCCAAACTATGGTTGCAAAAAAACCTGACCATTGCCAATGTACAGGGTGCGGATATGTTTATGTTGGGTTTGCCGGAGGCCCTGGGCCTACAATTTATAAAAGGGAACTTAGGTCAAGAGGCGGTTGATCTGCTTATTGAAAAGAAAACTGACAAGTATGCCAAGGACAAAAACAATGAACCCAACTCCGAACCCGTCCTAATCCATGCTGATGGTACGGATTATATGGAAGAGAATAAAGGGGCCATTGCACTGTATGAAATGATGGAATCCATAGGTGATCAAAAGTTCAATACGCTACTTAAGGAATTTGGAAATACAGATCCTGAAAAGCCCAAGGTTTTTAAAGACTTTTACCAAAAAGTATTGGATGCGGTTCCAACCGCTGAAAAACAAAGGTTTAAACAACTGTTTGAAACCACGGATATCCTCTAAGCAAATCATGGATATGTAGCATCAAAAAATAGGATTTATAAAATTGAATTGTCTTGTAAAACTATTGTTTTCCGGGACTATCACGGTAAAAACTGTACAATGTACTTGAATGTCCCATTCTAGGCCTCATTGAATACTTTCATTAATGGACCTTTTATGGGACGGAGTGCATATCACGTCCGGTGGACCTATTTATCCAATTTTACTTGATTTTTTCCTCAACATTTGAAAGAAGCCATAGTACTATTCCCTTTTCGAAATCATCCTACTTCCCAAATGGAACATTGCCCATTATCCTATTGTTTCGTCTAATAACTCAATGTTTTTTTATACCTGAGGTTGTACGTCCTGGTTGATTCACTAATGCTATTAAGCGTATTCATAATGGATTGCAATGTTTGCTTGGCGCCATGCCTTTCCATCCAATCCAAAAGATTGTTTTTCCCCATATAATCGTCTCGATCATCATAAAACCATACCAGGGCCATGGTACCATAAGCGCCAATGCTTCCCCTATTGCTTTCCAAGGGGTAGGGATAATTCGTTTTCTTGAGCAACGCCACCAATTCCCGCATTGTTATATCAAATTGCTCAATATCATTGGTCGGAATATCGTATTCGATCATTGTGGCCAGAGGAAATTCGGATACCGATATGGCCTTAACGGTACTCCAGGGCAATAGCATTTGAATAATGTAATTTCTTTCCACGGAGATACTGAGGTCTGCCATAGCTTTCATTAGGGCATCAAATGCTTTTCCAGCCCCTTTTTCATGGAAGGCATTTCGATAACCTTCAATGGTCAAAACATCTTCAAGACCATTGCTAAAATTTATGATGAGGTATTGGTCGGTATCGGACTTATAGGTAAGCCAATCAAAGTTCTCCGTAAAATTCACCTCTTTTGATAACTCACGCAATAGCCCCATACCTTGTTCAAAACTTGCAACATCCCGACCTGGCACCTTTAGGAAAGTCAGTTTTGTATGGATCTCAATGTCACTCGCCTGAATTGATTTTTGACCAAGGACCAAAAAAGGCCCCAACATCAGAATTGACACTATGATAATGATTTTATTCATTTCAATGGATTTGGCTTTATTGGGCCATTCTTTTCTGGATTTTTCCATTTTTTATGACCGTATGAATGGACAATGTATTGGTTATGGTTTCCAAGGGGTTTTTGTCCAAGAGTACTAAATCAGCTATTTTTCCCACTTCAATGGACCCCAGTTCCGCTTCAACGTTCAACATTTTCGCCGCATTCAATGTTCCCATTTTAAGGATGTCCAAAGGCAGCATTCCACCCATTTGCAATAATTCCATTTCTTCATGCAAGCTATGCCCCTGAAAATTAAAGTTTCCTCCGATATCCGTTCCCAGAACCATATTGAACCCGTTGTCATACAACCACTGAATGTCCTCGACCTGGGGGGTGATCAAGTCCCTAAGGTTATCGCTTTCAAGTTCATAAAATTCCTGGTACCTATTTAAATATCCCTTTGCAAACCATTTTGATTTCTCTGTTACCGCTCTGGTCATTTTCCGGTATTCGGGAAGAAGGGTTTCCTTTTCAAACCAGTCAGGATACAAAGGATACCAAAATGATTTATCGATCATTAAGGTGGTCACCCAAGAAGGATCCCTCTTTTTAAATTCTGACAATAGTTGTACCTGGGTACCGTCCTTCAAATCGATATCCACTCCCGTAAAGTGGACCAAATTCTGAACCTTAGCCACTATGGCCATTTCCAATTCTTCATTGTCACTCACATGGGCAAATACTTCAAGTGCGTGTTTTTCCCCTTCCTTGACCGTTTTCTCAATGAACGCCATGGGCATACGTTCTACAAAAGGTGGATGGGGCCCATCTTCAATGGTCAATTTAATTCCGGTTATGGGCTGTTTCGCCACCCGATCCACCAGTTTTTCGATTTGTAAGGTGTCTTTCAAGTAAAAAATGGATTCACCATCCCGCCATTGATTGCCTGTGTAGGTTTTGGACGGATGTCTTCCCTCCATTGTAAAGTGTTGACTGGTATGAAAAACCCGTGGTGCAGGGATGCTGTCCTGGTTACCGTGTTGACGCATCTCTGCATAATAGGCATCTGTACACAGACTGCCCCCGGTGATGAACACCGATGTTACTCCATAATGTATAAACTTTGGGAAGTCCTTGCGATAATCAATCGTATGGATATGGCAATCGAACAAACCTGGAATAAGGTATTTTCCCTTACCGTCTATGTGCATTTTGGCTTTGCCCTTTACTTCTTTTTCAATGGTACCGATCTTTCCCTCAATTACCGCTATGGAAACCCCATTTTGAAGTTGCCTTCCCGTACCGTCAATCAGATTAACATTGGAAATGACCAAATCGTACTTGGCTGCCGGTTCAGGGTAGCAGCCCAAACCAAGAATCATTATCATTAGAACGCCAAGTTGCCTCATTTGCTCAGTACGTTAAAGGTGTTACAAAGTTGACACTAATCATCTATTCTATTGTATTCCTTCATTAATTCAATTGATCTATCTTCGGGGCATTCGTCTATAATATAGCCATTTTTCCCCTTTCAAGCGTTCCAAAATCGTCAAGCCTTTCCATGGCCAATGCACCGTTCTTGGTGGCCATAATGATTAAATCCCTTGCAGGGATTCCAGCATCTTGCATCGCTTTCATCTCTTTATAAATCGATATCCCGTGAAATATAAAAGGGTTTCCCGCATCCGTTCCAACTGCGATTTTTATACCGTTGTCGTACATTTTCCTGAGATTTATCGCAACTATACTATCCCTTTTACTGACGAGGTTTTCAAATAGTTCTATCCTATGGGCTATAAAAGCCGGATCTGTAAATTTCTTTAAAATATTGGTTTTATGAAACACAGGTTAAACCATACCACGGACGAACTCAAAAAGCGTACTTGTAGAAAGATGTGAAAATATAATTTGGTATTGGCCTTGGGATGGTCTTAATAAAGAATAATGGAAAAGCTGTTATAGATGTAGTTGTTCATTGCGGTCAAGACAAGTAGGGCCAGAACAATGATGTCCCATCGTTTGATTTTTTGTTTGGAATTTAGAAACACCCATACTAATGCTACGATTGTAAGAAGTAAACCGAGAATGTTCAATAAAGCAAACACATTGATTTGCCAAGGAAGCGATTCCATGGACAACATTTGCATTCGTTCGAAATCCATGGATGACAAAATGAATGTCATGAACCCCCCTACACTTGAAAGCATTGCCATTGAAAGCAGTATTCTCTTTGCAGAGACTTTTCTTACTGACTTTTTTAGAACGTAGCGCAGCCACCAAAAGAATGGCACTAATAAGAACACAAGCGTACATAGTATTCGAAAAGGGTACTGCACATACTGTTCCTCGTACCATTTTAATCGCATAAAAGGCCAAATGGCGTAAATACCCTTGTCAACCGTAAAGTTCATGATCATCCTGTCACTACCGTTATTAAAGGATATCGTCTTGTGAATAAATTTCGTCGTATCCACGAACCTATTGGAACCAACTGGGACCAACTTTGTTTCTTGATTGCCCGCAGAAAGGTATGGAAAGCCGTCTTCCGACTCTTTAAAACGTAGTCTTGTTGAAAACAGACTTTCAATACGACCGAGACCACTAATTGAGGTACGGGTGGGAATGTAATTACCCGTGTATTGCCCAAATTCAATATCAGTTCTGGATGCTGACAATTCATCGCTTTTATATTGTGGGAGGTAATTTTTTAGGAAAAAACCAAATACTTCCCGGAGTCCTTGAACCCCTTTTTGACTGTTGGCACTTATGAAAAATCCCACCTTTTCGTTTTCGAAAAGATACATTTGGGACGCAAAACCTTCGACAAAGCCAAGATGGCTGTATACCTTTCCTTTCTTGGTATCAGTGATGAAAATTCCAAGACCACTACCATATTCATCATGTTCCTTATAGGCAAACCTCCTACGACCTATTTGGGCAAGGTAATCCGACCCCAATGATCGGGTACTGTCCAAGGTGCCCCTATTGAGCAGGGCACGCATGAATTTGGACATGTCCTCGGCAGTGCTGTAAACGTTCCCGGAAGTATAAAGGTTCGTACGCAAATGTGGGGACACCACCAGCTCGTCCCCCAACAAATAATAGCTCATAGGGTGGTCCGCCTGGTCCCTGTCCAGAAAAACCCCGGTGTTCTGAAGATTTAATGGGTCGAATACGATATCCCTGTAGTGCTGGTATGCCGGTTTTTGGGTTTGGCTTGCCAGTATGTATGCGGCAAGGTTGACACTCAAATTGGAATAACTGAAGGTCTCCCCGACAGGCCTTATCTGTTTTATCGGGATTTCCCGTAAAGCTGCACCCACACTCTCAATACCGGTGAACTCGTAACCACCGTTATACCACAGTTCATCAATTCCGGCACTATGGGACAAAAGGTCATCGAGGCTGATTTTGTCACCGAATGGCCTGTCTATTCTAAAGTCGAGGTAGTTGTCTATTTCCCCATCCAGTGCCAAAAGCCCTTCGTTTGCGGCATTTTGAACACCGATTGCCGTAAACACCTTGGTGATTGAACCTATTTGAAATTTTGATTCATAAGGATTTACAGGTAGCTTTCTTTCAACATCGGAATATCCATAACCCTTTATAAACCCAACCGAGTCCCCAAAGGTAATGGAGATTTGGAGACCGGGAATCCTGAGACTATCCATGACCTTTTCAATGTGTAGATCCAAAGATTTGAATTCCAGGGTTTCCAACTGTGCTTTTGAGTTTTGTATCGAAATGAGGAACAAAAAAATAAGAAGGGGATACTTCATTGAGTCTAGTTTAGCAATTGTGGTTTTTCGGTTGTCGCCGAATCAAATTAGTACAATTAAATGTATCCAAAGCATAAAACACAATAATTTAATGGATAAGACTGATAACGAATGGATTCTCAAGAAAAGTTGGCTTTGGGGGAATATTAAAACAAATAAAGGAATATTCCACATTGTCCGGAAGAGACAAGAAGATGGAAGTTGGAAATTCGTATGGGATTGACCTGAAAAAAGGCTTTCAAAGATAAATTTTAGGCTTGTTTATTGTCAAAGTGAGATGATCAAATGATTCCTTAAAAACGTTCGTTTCATAGAGCTAATCCTAATATGGGATTTATGCATTAAGGCGTGCTGTTCTGGTAAGTATTTTATAGGTCGTCAAGCATAATTGTAAAATAGATGGGTGCGCATATCTTGATCATATACATAATAAATAGTACTCATGGACACGATAAGTCAAGATTTGCATTACAGTTTATTTAAAACTGTTTTACATAGCTTACCTTAAAAATCCCTTGTTGTTCCAGCTGTTTTAGCTGAGGGCTATCAAAAAAACTACGTTCGTTATAAACCAAATAGATATAGGACATGGGTTTGTACTCCCATGAAAACCGGATATTACTATTTTCTAAATCGTCTTCAGAGTTTTTTTGATAGATTCCCGCTAGGCGAATTCTTGGGTTTATGGCAAATTGTCCCTCAATGGAATACAAATCAACTTTTTTAGATGTTTGGTCTGTCCCAACGTTGGAAAAATCATTTCGATTAAACCTTGCAGATAATGAGATGTGCGGTATGGGTACAAATTTAAATGTAATGTCCAATAAGGACAGATCGCCATTAAAATAGTTTCCCCACTCTATAAATCCGGATGCACTTATCTTTTTTGATGGATCGGTACTTGCCAGAACAAAGTGTCTCAGATAATCATATTCACCGGGCGCAATTTCTATATTTAGTGGAATAAAAGATTCCTTTAGGTTTTGGTAGTTGGAATTTAGGCCATAACCGATATATCCACCATTCTGTAAGTTCAAATAAAAGGGATTGACAATAAAAATTCGTTCTATCAAATCACTTGTCGATGCTTGATGATAAAATTGCGCAGCGACACTTGGTTCAAAGGCGCGAATCCATTTTTTAAAGGGTAATTTTTCACCCCTGAAGTTACGTATTATCCCAGGTGTTGTGCCCATTACATCTTGTCTGGAAATAAAACCCATTTCAGGATTGTAGCTTTCAGTAATTAGCGATTGGGTCCACCAACCAATCCATTTGTTGGAATTGTAATAGTATTGGGCAATGGCCGAAAGTCCTTTTTCATCAGAACCGGAATCTTGCGAATAACTTACCAATGTGTTTAAGGAATGCTCTTCGCCAAATCTAAAAAAGCCATCCATGGTTGCCGTGATATTTGATTCTTCCGGTTGGTTTTTAATCGTCAATAACCCACCAACCCTGTTTTGTTTTCCAAAGTTTTTAGAATATCTGCCCACAAAAAAATTGGTAGCAGCAGTAAGGGAATCTCCTTCTTGCCTAATTACAATTCCCCCGTAATTGGTTTTAGAGGAACTATGGACAAATCGTGCGCCTGCGACAATTGGAATTGGTTTGCTTTCTTCATCCAACCCTATTCTACGGCTAAAAAAGGGTTGAATATGGATGGCACCTTCATCACTTGACCTTCTGTTTACATTAATCCCAAACAACGAGGCATTTTCTAGAAAAAATTGTCTTCTTTCTGGGAAAAAAACAGAGAATCGACTTGTATTGTTAATTAGTCTATCGACATCTGCTTGGGCAAAATCGGTATTGAAAGTTAAATCCAATACATCGTTCGATGAAACCGCCCATTTAATTTCACCCCCAATCTTGAAATCGGAATCTTCCCTATCTTCCGAAGAAGCTGAACTACTGTAGTTTTCTATTGATGTGAGCGCATAAGGTTGAATTCTAATATTTGTTTTTGAGGGCGGAGGAGGCCGAATGTCCCTCAATACCCCAGCATACTCCATTCTAGCCGAAGGGTATGTTTGTGGAAAAGGGGAAAAGGCTGATATTTCATTTATAATACGCCGATTTCTATATATCTGAATTCCCCATTCTTGGTTTTCAATAGTAGCGTGCGGATAACGGAGTGTTTTCCATGGAATTGCAATTTCAGCTATCCAACCATTTTTTTTGATTGAAGTTCGCACTTGCCAAACAGCATCCCATTCGATGTCATAATACAAAGCATCAAATGATAGATAATCCCGTTGTACTCCGTATGGGTTGACAGCAAATGACATGGCATTACGTTCAGAGTTGAAAGCGTCAAAATTGATGTTGATTAAATCGTGGGTGGTATGATTAAAATCGCGTTTAAAATCGGTTGCCCTTATAGCTGATTTGCCCAAAGTATCCCTTCAGAAAATACCGAAATACAGGAATTTGTCATCAAAAAGTACTTTTACATCGGTATCTTGGGAAGGCTTTGCCCTTTGATTGGGGTCTACCTGTGTGAATGAAGGAGATTTTGGCGCTCCCAACCAAGCGGATTCATCTAAAACACCATCTATTTTTATTGTTGATTTCGTTTCAATGGCTTTCAACTCCAATTTTATGGAATCGGGACTGAATATTTCAGCTTCCTGAGCATGGGAAGTGAGGAAAAAACCAGCCGCAAATAAGATTACAATCAGGTTTTTCAATTCGATCCTGTACAACATGACTCCTACTTTTCTTGAACTTAGGGATTTCATTAAAGGACGTAATGTAATAATTAAAACGGCACTATCGGAAATGGCGCATTTTCAAGGCAACAAAGGGAGGAAGGCCTTATTGAATTGAGAAGGATCGTTTTTGAATTTTTGCTAAAAGCCAACATGAACCGTGTGGGCGTTCCAGAGCAATATCAATCCATATGCAAGAAAGAAATTCTTGATGTAATGGAATTGGAATAAACTGTAAACCATATTGTCAACTATAAAAAACCTAAAAACATTGATTTTAAAGGGGAAGGGGCTTTTTTGAAATTAGATGATTCGACCGTTTTTTGGGAGTTTTTGAGGTCTGGATTTCTATTGATACTGATCGGGACACCGGTTCAACTAAATTTTAACAGGTATTCCCAGGCTTGACAAAGTAATTCAAATTCATATCACTTTGGATTATGAACTCATTTAAACTTTTTGGAATGAATTCCATATAATTTTCACATTACCAAAGCGCATACGGGTGCTCCATCGAAGTATTGGAATCCCTGAACACCCAAGGCTTGAATCCCTCTAAATGGGTTTCCCATTCTTCAAGTGTACGGGTGGGATAATCCGCAGACCAGCCTCCTTTTCTGAACGCTTCGCTTACCCCTTGGTCATTGATGGCTGACCGCCATTTCTGTAATTCATTGAACAACACATTCTTTATGGAATCATAGGCTTGGCTTTTTGCAAGGTTATTGACCTCCCATGGGTCTGCGGTCAAATCATAGAGTTCAAGTTCCGGTTTGGTAGCGCCCATAAATTGGCTTTGACCCCTATTGAGCTCACCTTTCAGGTATTTGACATTCAATTCTGCCAAAACAGGATAGTAAGCCTCCTTATATTTATTGTACTGGCAATAGGGTCGCTCTGACATTAAATTTTGGATGAGCTTAAACTTTTTTGAGCGAACGGCGCGCATGGCGTCGTAAGTACTGTCCATCTTGTCACGGGCGGCAAAGATGTACTGCCGTTCTTTGATCGCATTGTTGAAAAGGTTTTTCCCATGAAGGGGCAGCGAGCTTTTGGCCCCAGACACCTCCAAAATGGTCTTGGTAATGTCCAGGGTGGTGATAAGGTCCTCATTCACTTGGGCCGGTTTTATTTTTTGTGGCCATCGAACGATAAGGGGCACATGAATGCCACCATCGTACAAAAACTGTTTTCCCCTGGGCATGCAGCGACCGTTGTCGCCCATAATGAACACCAAGGTATTGTCATACAAATTTTCCGCTTTCAATCTATTGAGAACGGTCTTAACCTGGCGATCAACTATTTGCATGGCCTCCAACCCGTTTGCCCAATCACGTTTGGCCAAATCGCTCTGTGGATAATATGGTGGCAGCCTTACCTCATCGATTTCTATGGGATTGATGGAATCGCGCGCCCATGGCCGGTGGGTCTTTTGAAAGGTAATCTGCGCAAAAAAGGGCTGGTCTTTGCCCCTTTGGTTCCAATCGGTCCCCTCGAACAAATCTCCTTCATATAAAAAATTGAGATCTGTTTTTTTATCGACCATCAAACAGGTAAAATAGCCCTTTTCGGACAATAGCTGGGTAATGGGCCTGATGCCATTGGGCAGTGGTCGCTTGGCAAAACCAAACTTTTCATCGGTTCTGTGTTGTTCGGCTCCGATAAAGTTCTGGTGAAAACCGGTCATCATGGCCGATCTTGAGGGCGAGCATACCGGAGCGGTGGTAAAACAATGGGTATAACGAATGCCCTCGCTGGCGACTTGGTCGATATGTGGGGTTTCGATACCGGGTTCGCCATAGCAGGAAAGTTGTGGCCCCCAGTCTTCAAGCATAATCCAAACAATGTTGGGCGGGGACTCTTGAGTGGATTTTTTCTTTGTTTCCGTGCAGGAAAGCATAAAAATGCACGAAAGAATACAGGCTGTACTTATGTAAAAGGCGGTTGGTCTTTTTATTACCATAAAAAATTCGTTTTCAATCTTGTAATGACTTTGAGCGCAATCTGCCATGCCCATAAAATAATATTGAATATTCCTTACTATGACACCACAATTAGGGCACCCCCTACATTTTTATCATGAAAAGATCAGTAGGGACCCAAGTAGCTTAACGTTCGGAGAATAACTTTTGAACGAGCACCATAAAAATATGGGGGGTCTCTTCAAAAACCTCTTTTAGGCGTTTGATGGCACGGCTTATGTGTTTCTCGACCGCTTTTTCAGAAATATCGAGCTGAGTGGCAATTTCACGGTACTTATAGCCCTGCTTTTTACTTAATAAGAACACTCTCTTACATTTTTTTGGCAATTGTTCAATGGCGGCATCCAACAGTCGTATCTTTTTTTCCAAAAGCTCCCTGTCCATTTCCACCATTTGGTTGAGTACTTGTGCCTTAAACTCCAATAGGGCTTTTTCCTTTCGCTTCTTTCGATGGTATTCTTTGGAAAAGTCGTTGAAAACGCTCCGGTAGAGGTAACTTTTCAACGAAGTGGTGATGACAAGGTTCTTTCTGTTCGACCAAATCTTGACGAAGACGTTCTGCACAATATCTTCGGCCAGGGCAAGGTCTTGGGTAAGGTTATGGCAATACCGCACCAGGCTTTCATAGTAAACCTCATAGAGCGCTGCATAGGCATTTTCTTCGCCATTTCGCAATTCTTCTACCGATATTTTGCTCTTTTCCAACATTTTACCCCTTTCATTTGCGATATTGAAAATATCGAAATCTAAACAAAGATTAAAAAAAGTTTAAAACAATGTAGGGTTTGGGTAAACTTCGGGGTCATATAAATATAACCCAAGGTCAAATGACATCCAACAAATTAGAAATCATCATCCAAAAGTACAATAGGGGCACACTTACTACGGATGAATTGGATATGCTCTTCGAGGCCCTTTCAGAAGACTGGTCAAGAAAACAGATTGAAAAATCAATTGAAATAGAGTACCTACTTTCGTTAAAGTACCAAAAGGTAAATGCCGCAGAAGCCTACGAAGCATTTCTTTCCAAAACACGGCAAGACCGTAACCGAAACATCGTAAAAAAGAAGAAAAAGTACGTTGCCTTTTACCGGTATGCGGCCATTTTCGTGGGACTTTTTGCCCTTTCGTACTATTTTTTGACACGTGGGCCGGTCGAACCACCCTTATTGAAAATCGAGGATAAGGCCATTACGTTGCAATTGGGCAATGGCAAGATAAGGGTTGTTGATGCCGAAGGCAATGCTCAGGTACTGGATAAGAATGGGAAAGCCATTGCTACACAGACCGGTGATAAAATCACATATACAAGCAAAGAAGATAACAATGAGCTTATCTACAACGAACTGAACATTCCCTATGGGAAAAAATTCCAACTTGAACTGTCAGACGGTACCGTTGTGCACTTGAATTCCGGTTCTTCCCTAAGATACCCCGTCAATTTCTTGGAAGGAAAAAACAGGGAGGTCTTTCTGAACGGCGAGGCCTATTTTAAAGTTACCGAAGATGAGGCCCACCCATTTATCATTAACACGCAACAAGTGAATGTAAGGGTTTTAGGCACCGAGTTCAACGTCTCTTCATACAATGATGACGAACACGTAAATACCGTGTTGGTATCGGGCAGTGTGGAACTCTATGAAGGCAGTGAAGCCAATATTGACAATGCACTGCAACTGACCCCCACCCAAAAAGGCACTTGGAACAAAGCTGAAAAGACTTTTGGGGTCGAACAAGTCGATACAAACCTCTACACCGCATGGGTCGATGGTAGGCTTGTCTTTAGGGACACCCCCTTCAAGACCATTCGAAAAAAATTGGAAAGACACTACAATGTCACCATCAACAACAACAATAAGCTTTTGGATGAGAATACCTTCAATGCCGTTTTTGACATTGAGACCATAGAAGAGGTGCTAGAGGTTTTTGACCGAAACTTTGGCATCAAGTACAGAATAGAAGACAATCAAATCATCATATATCAACAATAAAAGTTTGCCTATGGATGACCGATAATTGAGAACCAATACACCAAAAAACGGGAAGTGCTCGCAACACCTCCCGTCAGGTGTGATTAAGATTAATTAACCACTTGAAAACTTTACAAAATTATGAAAAAACCAAACAAGCTTTGGCGCATTTCAATTTCGACAAAGTTCGATTTAAAAATGAAACTGACGACCTTTTTACTTCTGGCGGTTTTGATACAGTTGAATGCGAACACCACGTATTCACAGAACACAAGGATCACCTTGAACATGACCGGGGCCACCGTTGAAGATGTGCTCACGGAAATAGAATCAAAGACCGAATTCAAATTCTTCGTTGACACAAAACGAATAGATGTCAAACGACGTGTGAATATCAATGAAAAACGGGAACGTGTATCAAAAATACTGGAGAAAATGTTCTCAGGTACCGCCGTTACTTATGAAATATTCAAAAAACAAATCATCCTAAAAAAGGAAAGGGTGAAAAACGTTACCCCGGTTTCCACAAAAAAAGTTCCTGAAGAAGAACCGGAAATGGTGCAACAGACCATTTCGGGTACGATAACCGATACCGAAGGCGTTCCCTTACCGGGAGCAACGGTCCTTGAAAAAGGTACCAACAACGGTACGGTGGCCGATTTTGATGGTAACTTCAGCATAACCACGGTGAGCGACGAGCCTGTGTTGGTAGTTTCGTATGTGGGTTTCACTTCCACTGAAGTGACCGTGGGCGATCAAACCACCTTAAACGTTCAACTGAGACCGGATGTAGCCTCATTGGATGAAGTTGTCATATTGGGGTATGCCGAGCAAAAGAAGGCCAACCTTACCGGGGCGGTCAGTACAATATCAAATGAGTTGATACAAGAACGTCCCGTATCAAATACGTCAGACCTGTTGTCAGGTTTGGCGGCTGGATTGCAGGTAAACCAAGCTTCCGGGGGTACCGCTGGAGGTGACGATCCCGTCATCAGAATAAGGGGCCTAGGTACATTGAACAACTCAAACCCCTTAATCTTGGTCGACGGCACCCCCGCATCCATCAGCGATATCAATCCCGTCGATATCGAGAGCATTTCCGTATTGAAAGATGCATCGGCAGCGGCCATCTATGGTTCAAGGGCAGCCAACGGTGTTATTTTGGTGACCACCAAAAGGGCCAAAGATGGATTACAGATACAATACGAATCCTTTACAGGATTTCAACAGGTGGGGACACGACCTGACCTCATTACCGATCCCATTCAATGGATGGAACTCAAGAATGAAGGGTTGATAAATGGAGGGCAATCAGTGATTTTTAGCGAATCTGCCATTGAAGATTACCGTCAAGGTTTGGGCACGGACCCCTATCGTTACCCGGCCACTGATTGGTTCGACGAATTGGTCGGGGGAGCCGCGCTCATGACGTCACATACCTTTACAGTTAACAGTGGTAGCGAAAATAGTAGGTTGCGTACCTCGTTGAACTACCTTGATCAAGATGGTATCGGCCTAAATAACGAATTCAAGCGGTACAGCATCAGGATCAACCAAGAAAATGACCTGAGCGACAAGCTCACTTTTGGGGTCAACTTCTTTGGCGCATGGTCAGATATTACCCCCATTGTTGATGGCGGTCCAAGCCTAAACAGTGCACAAAGGGAGTTTTTGCACATGGGTATGCAAGAGGCACCCATCATCCCTTTTGACCAAGCACCCGATGGACGTTGGGGCGGAGCACAGGTAGATGGTGCCGGTACTGTTACAAACTGGAACGCCTTGGCTTCTGTCACCCAGGACAATGTTACCCGGCAACGGGTACAGGGTCAGTTATATGCGGCTTGGAACATTTTTGACGATCTAAGGTTTGATGCTAGGGCTGCCATCAACTATGAGAACATACAACAAGACCAGTTCATAGGATTGATTCCCACCGGTACGCTATGGAATTTCAATGATGAAATAGGATCACCCAACGATAGGGGAGAATCGGCATTCGCAAGCCATAACACTTCCTTGTTGTATACACAATACTTTACACTGACCTATGACAAAACCTTCGGTGATGCACACCAGTTCACCCTTATGGCAGGTAACCAATTGGATGATTTTTGGCGTGAGACCTCAGAAGCTTCGCGATTGGAGTTTCCCAGTAACACCACCACTGCTGTTAGTGCGGGGCAAGAAAATCCCGGGGCATCGGGCGACTTGACCGAATGGGCGTTGCTCTCTTACTTCGGGCGCTTCAACTACAATTTCAAGGAAAGATACCTGTTGGAAGCTAATGTTAGAGTCGATGGCTCGTCACGTTTCAGTGATGGAAATAAGTACGGTACTTTTCCTTCCTTTTCCGCTGGTTGGCGTGTTTCCGAAGAACCCTTCATGAAAGACAAGACATTTATAGACAATTTGAAGTTCAGGGGCTCATGGGGCGTTTTGGGTAACCAACAGATAAACGCCTATCCTTACCAAGCGGTCTATTCGGTGAACGAAAGCTATAGTTTCGGTGGAAATGTTGTTACAGGTATCGCCCAGAACGCATTGGCAAACAACGATATTCAGTGGGAGGAAACCACCACCTGGAATATTGGTATGGATTTGAGCGCATTCAAAGGAAAGCTGATATTGAATGCGGAATACTTCAATAGGGAGACTGATGGCATTCTGGTACGGCAAGAGATTCCCGATTATCTTGGGGGCAAAACCGCACCTTTTGAAAACTTGGCCGTTGTGGTGAACGATGGCTTTGAACTCAACCTCATGCACAGAAATAGAATAGGTGGGTTTGGCTACAATGTTGGGTTCAACATTACAGTACAGGAAAACGAGCTGACCGAGTATTTGAGCGACCTGCCATTCTTTAATGTGGAGAATACGGTTTCCTTCGTTTTGCAGGAAGGGCAGCCCATCAATGCCTTTTACGGATTTCAGAATATTGGCATTTTTCAGACCGAGGAAGAAATAGCCAGCGCACCGACCTATGCGAATACTCCTTCACCGGGTGATTTGAAATTTGCCGATATCAACGGTAGGGATGAAGAGGGAAACCTTACAGGTCAACCGGATGGAGTGATTGACGAGGCCGATAGAACGGTCATCGGAAACCAAATACCAAAATATTTATTCGGTGCCAATCTAGGATTCGATTACAAGAATTTTGACCTATCATTTGTGCTTCAAGGGGTATTCGATGTAGATACTTGGACAGGCGTTTCGGCCGCTTTCTGGCCCAACGATAAAGATGACAGGGGACAGATACATTCCATTTGGGAAAATCGGTGGACACCCGAAAACCCAAGCACCACTTTGCCGCGAATTGTATCATCAGGAGCGTATGACCAAAATGTTTTACCATCATCTTACTTTGTTGAAGACAACTCGTTCCTTAGAGTAAAGAACATGACCTTCGGGTACAATTTTAGCAATGAAGCACTTGATGCCATTAAATTGGATAGGCTTCGTTTATACATCAGCGTTGACAACCTAATCACCTTTTCAAAGTTTCAGGATAAATGGGGCTGGGATTCTGAACGTAGCTTCGGTCAGTTTGATGTGAGGATTCCAAATGTGCGTACTGCCGTTCTTGGCATTAATGTTACTTTTTAAACCAGTAAATAGAAAGAAAATGAAAACAAGAATATATATAACGATACTGGGATTGTTTGTGGGTCTGGTTTCATGTGAAGATGTACTAGACAAACAGCCCACGGACGTAGTTGCCGAAACCAATTTTTGGGTAACGGAGGCTGATGCCGAAGCGGGACTTGTGGCCTGTTATGATGCCATGCGAATTCCGGAGGACCGTTCAGCATTCTCTTGGGAAAGATGGGGATCCTTTGATCTAATGTGCCAAGTTGGGGTGCACCGAAATGGTGGACTTCGGGCCATATCCACCAGTACGCAGAATGCTACCTGGAGGGATTTTGAACGTGCATGGCGTGGCCATTACAGGGGATTCGTAAGAACTAATGATTTTTTGACCAATGTAGAACGCATACCGTTCACCGATGATGACCGTAAAGACCATGCCATTGGAGAAGCAAGGTTTCTCAGGGCATTATATTCATATGCCCTTACCATGATCTGGAAAGACGTACCCTACTTTGAAAACGTACCAACTTTAGAGGACATAGGGCCGGACAAAACCCCTCAAGCGGAAATCATTGCAGCCATCAAGGCCGATTTGAATGATGCCATAGCATTGTTGCCGGACACCCCGGATGAGATTGGTCGAGCTGGTAAGGGAGCGGCCTATATGCTACGGCTAAAACTTGCACTCTTTGAAGAAGATTGGGGCGCTGCCGTGACCGCAGCGGAAGATGTTATGAACTTGGGCATTTATTCATTAGAGCCAAATTATTCAGATGTGTTCACCATAGAAAACGAAAACAATCCTGAGGTGATCTTTGATGTGCAAGCTATCGCCGATAGTGATATTGAACCCGGTAATACCATAGAAGATATGTACTCGGGCAGGTTTGCATCCAACAGCGGATTATCATGGGTAGGTCCCAGCCTTTGGTTGGTCGACAAATATGAGGTAATTGACCCAACCCCAGACTATACGCAGGAGGATGAACGAATTCCCACCGAAATTTACGACTATTTTGAGGGCAGGGACCCCCGAATGGATGCCAGCATCATACGGCCAGGGGCACGCTTTATTGGAATCGGCAGTACGGATTTCCTCTACCCTTTTGTTCAAAACTATACCCATTCTAGAAGCGGACTGCATTCCAGAAAATATGTGATACCCGGTGATGGTAGTAGGGATGGTTCCGGTGCCTCGCCATTAAACTTCATCATCTTTAGGTATGCCGATGCCATTTTGCACTATGCGGAAGCAAGGGCGCAGCAAAATCCTGGAGGTGGCATAAGCGACCCGCTCATTATCGATGCATTGAACCAGATACGTTCAAGGGCCTCTGACCAATTGCCACTATATACCACAAGTTCTTTCAGCTCAATTGATGAGCTGCTCAATGCTATTTACGATGAACGCATCAGGGAAATGGCCTTGGAAGGATGGTTGTATTGGGATTTTAAGAGATGGGGCTTAATTGAACAGCGTAATGGTTTTGAATCGATGGGTATGTTCATAGATAATGATGTGGTAGCCTTTGACCCCAACCCTAAAGTAATAATGGCTTGGACACCAAATAAAGATGAGTACTTCCCCATACCCCAAGCAGAAATCGACTTGACGGGTATGGAACAAAACCCAGGGTGGTAAAGATTAAGTCATGTTAGTTTGAGTTAGTTTGAAAAGGGCTGTTTGCCATAATAGGAACAACAAACAGCCTTTTCTTTTGAATGAGTGCATAAGCTACATAAGAGATTTTTATGTCTGGAACAGCAATACGCTTGAATTATACTTTAATCGTAAGGCACAAAAGGATGTGCCAGTTTAATATTTAAATAGTGATTTTACATTCCTTAAATATAACGCCTAGGATATCTATGCTTGCGTTTCCACCAAGAATGGATAAAAAAGGTTTCTTGGGCCTTATGCTTTTATTAATTAACACATGCTACATGGGCCAAGCCCAGAGAGCGGAATGGCAGAATCCCCAGATTGTGGATGTAAACACCGAACCCGTTCATGCCACACTAATGCCCTACGCTTCCGTTAATCAAGCCTTGGCATTGAATGATAAGGAATCACCCTATTTTAAGTCCCTAAATGGTGTCTGGAAGTTTAATCTGTCCAAAAATCCGGCAAGCCGCCCAGTGGACTTTTATCAGTCAGAATTTGACGATACTGGTTGGCATGACATCCCGGTTCCCTCCAACTGGCAAATGAAAGGTTATGGCCAACCAATATATTTCAACAACGGATTCCCTTTCCGCTTTTTGTTTGATCCCGTATTGCTCCCTACCGAAGTTCCGGTTGATTACAACCCTGTTGGTTCATACCGCACGGATTTCATAGTTCCGGAAGACTGGGAAGATAGGCAGGTGTTCATGCACTTTGAAGGGGTTCAGTCGGCATTTTACCTGTGGATAAATGGCAAAAAAGTGGGGTATAGTGAAGATAGCATGACTTCTGCCGAGTTTAATGTTACCCCCTATCTAAGGGAAGGAAGGAACACACTGGCCGCCGAGGTGTACCGATGGTCAGATGGCAGCTATCTGGAAGACCAGGATTTCTGGCGGCTCAGTGGAATCTATCGCGATGTATATCTTTTTTCAACGCCCAATCTCCATATTAGGGATTTTTACATACGTCCCGACTTCGATGCAGAATATAGGGATGCTACCCTTAATGTGACTGCAAGATTGAGGAACTACAAGCAAAACATCACCGATTTGGGTCATACGCTTGAATTGCATCTCTACGACCGACAGCTAAAGGGGGTGGGACCACAACCGACCCAAACCGCTGCATTGTCAAACATGGGCCATAATCCAAAGCTGGCAGAAGGTGCAGAGGGCATTTTTGAACTGGCCGTTAAAGTTGAACAACCTATGCAATGGTCTGCCGAAAACCCATATCTCTACACAGCTTTACTGGTGCTAAAAGATGCTCAAGGAAAGGTGGTTGAGGTCCAAAAGTCCGGTGTGGGTTTCAGGGAAATTGAGGTGCTAAAGGGTCAGCTTTGTCTTAATGGGAAACCACTGTTGATCAATGGCGTGAACCGCCATGAGTTTGATCCCGATCATGGCAGGACAATTTCTCGTGAAAGCATGATAGAGGACATTTTGATAATGAAGAGGTTTAATATCAATGCGGTGAGATCCAGCCATTATCCCAATGATCCAGACTGGTACGCCTTATGCGATGAATATGGCCTTTATGTGGTTGATGAAGCCAATATGGAATCTTGCGGCCATGATTTCAGTTTTGCAAGTCTGATGCCGGAGTGGCGTGAAGCTGTGGTGGATAGAATGGTAGGTATGGTGGAAAGGAACAAAAATTATCCTTCCATCATCAGTTGGTCATTGGGTAACGAGGCAGGTTTTGGGCCCAATTACCAACATATGGCGGCTTATACTCGATTGACGGATCCCAGTCGTCCGGTGCAATATCTTGTGAAGCGGGATGAGTTGCACCCCATCAGCGATATCATTTCTCCCATGTATCCCACCATTGACCAAATTGTGGCCTATGCAGAAAGCGGCAATGACCGACCACTTATTATGTGCGAGTACGCCCATTCTATGGGAAACAGCACCGGGAACCTTAAAGAGTATTGGGATGCGGTAAAGAAATACCCACTATTGCAGGGAGGGTTTATTTGGGACTTTGTGGACCAAGGAATCCGGAAGAAAGCCGAAAATGGACAGGAATTCTTTGCCTACGGAGGGGATTTTGGAGACAACCCCAATGATACCAATTTCTGCATGAATGGTCTTGTGTTTGCAGACCGGGAAGTACAGCCTGAACTGTATGAGGTAAAAAAAATTTACCAGATGGCACACTTTGAAGCTGAAGATCTTGCAAAGGGCAAAATCCGAATCACCAATAACTTTTCCTTTACCAACTTTAAAAATTTTGACTTTTTCTGGACCCTCATGAAAGACGGCATCCCTGTTCAGGAGGGCGCATTGCCGATGGAAGTACCTCCGACCCAATCTAGATTGGCAACCATCGAATTTAGTGAAGCCGTACCCACCCCCGGTGCGGAATACTGGCTTGCCATCACCATGAAATTAAAAGATGACACGTCTTGGGCAAAAAAAGGGCATGTCATGGCATGGGAGCAATTCAAACTCCCCTATAAAGTTGATGCCAAACCTAGATTCTCCCACACCATGGAAGGAACTATGGAAATAGAAGAAAATGACAGTATCCTGTCTATATACAATCCGAAAATTCGCTTGACATTTGACAAGACTAGGGGTGTTATAAAACAATTGGAGTATCAAAGCAAAAAGGTAATGCAAGGGGGTATCACCCCTTCATTGAATGCGTACAGGGCGCCCACTGACAATGACATCAACTTGGTAGCTGATTGGAAACGCTTTGATCGCTGGAAAGAAGCGGGCATTCATGCCATGGGAGCGGAAGTAGTGGATGTTAAATGGAAAAAAAAAGGCAATACTATTATTGTTGGCTCGAACATAAGGCATCTGGCAAAAAATAACTCAGGATTCGACCAACAGGCAACCTATACCATATTCCCAAATGGTGCGGTTGATTTTAATCAACGGATTACCCCATTTGGCACGTTACCTCCATTGCCCAAGCTTGGACTATTGATGTCACTCAATGAAAATTTACGAGAGGTACAATGGTATGGTAGGGGACCGCACGAAAATTATGTCGATCGAAAAGAAAGTGCCGCTTTGGGATTTTACTCCGCAAAAGTGTCCGATTTTTATGTGCCATACCCAAAGCCACAAGAAACTGGTAACAGGGAGGACTGCCGTTGGGTACTGCTCACAGATGAAACCAACAACGGCATTCTAATAGTTGCTGACAACACGTTTTCTTTCTCGGCATTGCATTTTACCCCATTGGACTTGGCCAATGCCAGTCACGCCTATAAGCTTAAACCGCGTAAAGAAGTGATTTTGAGCATAAATGCACAACAACGTGGCCTTGGTAATAGCAGTTGCGGCCCTATGACACTACCACAATACTGTTTGAATGACAAGCAATATCACATTAAATTTTCAGTGAGGCCTTTTACGGCTACATCCAAGCCAGTACAGGAAGCGGCCAGAATTAAATACCTAACGAATAATGAACCTCTAGAATAGCGCACCAATGAGCATACATAAAATATCAACCTGTTCTATTTCATACTACTTCATGCCCCTTGCTTCATTATTGTTTTTTTCGTGTGCTGAGATCAACAATGGGCATGTGGCAGAAAAACCCAACATCATCATCATCTATGCCGATGATTTAGGCTATGGAGATTTGGGAAGCTATGGTGCCATAGGGGTCAACACCCCGGCATTGGACAGTTTGGCACAACATGGCATCAAATTCACCGATGCCCATTGTACGGCGGCCACCTGTACGCCATCACGATATTCATTGCTTACGGGCAGTTATGCCTTCAGGAACAATGCCGAGGTGTTGCCTGGCAACGCCCCTTTGCTCATAGACCCGGATAAGGGCACCTTGCCTGCCATGCTGAAAGAAGCAGGCTACAAAACGGCTGTGGTCGGCAAATGGCATCTGGGGCTTGGCAACGGAGAATTGGATTGGAACGAGGCCATTAAACCAGGCCCCTTGGAAGTAGGTTTTGATTATTCCTTCATCATTCCCGCTACGGGTGATAGGGTACCCTGTGTTTTTGTTGAAAATTACCACGTGGTAAGCCTATCGAAAGATGACCCCATTCAGGTAAGCTATGACAGACCCATTGGGGATGGCCCCACGGGCACCTCGAACCCTGAACTCTTGAAACAGCTGGCAGACCCCCAGCACAGTGAAACCATTATCAATGGGGTAAGCCGTATCGGATATATGACAGGCGGGCATTCAGCACGGTGGAAAGATGAGGATTTTGCCGACATCCTGACCGAAAAAGCAGAAAGCTTTATTGCCGGAAACAAAGACAATCCTTTTTTTCTGTTTTTTTCCTTTCACGATATACACGTGCCCAGAATTCCACATGAGCGATTTGTGGGCCAGAGCAAAATGGGGCCAAGGGGTGATGCCATAGTACAAATGGATTGGTGTGTGAAACAGATAATGAAATCGCTGGATACCTTTAAGTTAAGTAGCAACACTTTGGTAATCTTCACCAGTGATAACGGCCCGGTGCTCGATGATGGGTATGCAGACCGATCGGTAGAGTTGCTGGGCCAACACCAATCCGGAGGGCCTTTTCGTGGGGGCAAATACAGTGCTTTTGAGGCCGGAACCCGTGTGCCGACCATCGTTCATTGGCCGGAAAAAGTCAAGGCCAAGGTCAGCGATGCCCTGTTGAGCCAAGTGGACCTCTATGCCAGCATTGCTTCCATAGTGGATGGAAAAATTGGTGTCGAAGATGCGCCCGACAGCTTTGATTTTTCAAAGGCTTGGTTGGGAAAAAGCGATACAGGGCGTAGCACTATGTTGGAAGAATCAGTGGCCACATTGGCCTTACGGGATGGCCAGTGGAAGTACATTCGAGAAGTGCCCAATGCGGAAAATTATCCCGTATGGGTAAAAGATGTCAAGGCCATTGAACATGGGGTAAGCACCGAAGCACAACTGTACAATCTGACCAACGACCCCCAAGAACAGCATAACCTGGCCGAAAAATATCCCGAAAGGGCAAAAGAAATGAGGGCAACGATTCAAGAAATCGAAAAAAGAGCCACCAGACCGGGGTGGGCCAATGAGTGAAACATCCCAAGACGTATTGCGAAATATAAGTATTAACGACAACGAAATTGAAAGAACACTGCATTAGGAATATCACTTTTTATCAAACGAGCACTGATTTGAAGAAGCCCATTTCAGACGCTACGCATACGTTGACCGAAATATCTTTCTTGGTCATGCGGATACAGCTTGACAACGGGGTTGTCGGAGAGTCATACCTTTTGGCCTTTCAGTATTCGCGCAATGCCATCATCGGCGCATTGAGAGATGTCAAAGATGCGGTTATCGGCCATACGGCCAATGAAATGGGCGTAATCCATAAAAAATTGAATCGCCTCTTCGAATACTTTGGCAATCAAGGCCTGTTACGATGGGGCCAGGCCGCCGTTAATATTGCCATGTGGGATGCATGGGGCAAATGCTTGGGCCTTCCGGTACACAAAATTTTGGGGGTGCACCAAAATAAAGTGCCGATTTATGGCAGTGGAGGCTGGCTTTCGTATACGATGGATGAGCTGTTGCAAGAAGTGACCGATTACGCGCAAAGGGGGTTTAAAGCGGTCAAAATCAAGGTGGGGTCACAAAAAATCAGCACGGACATCGAACGCTTGAAAAACGTTAGGGAAGCCGTAGGTGACGATGTGGATATTATGATGGATGCCAACCAAGGTATGGATTTGCCATCGGCAATGAAGTTGGCAATGGCGGCCAGGGAGCTTAACATACAATGGTTTGAAGAGCCCGTGGACCACCAAGACTTTCAGGCCTATGAATCGCTCAAAAAAACGGGGGTCGCTTTGGCCATGGGCGAACGTGAATTTGGCACCATGCCCTTAAAAATACTGGCCGCACATAATGCCCTGGATATTTGGCAACCTGACATACTCCGAATAGGTGGCGTAGAGGCCTGGAGGGAAAGTGCTGCATTGGCCAAAAGTTTTCATTTGCCGGTATTGCCTCATTATTACAAAGACTATGACGTACCCCTGCTCTGCACAATTTCCAATGGTGTAGGTGCAGAGTCCTTTGATTGGATCGACCCCTTGATTGACAATCCCATGACGGTAAAGAATGGGTATGCCACGCCCCATGACCGACCTGGTTGGGGTTTCAATTTTTTGGATGAACACCTGACAGAAATTAAATAACTATGGAAGAAAAAGCATTTTCATTACAAAACAAACATGCACTCATCACTGGTGGGGGAACAGGTATCGGTTTTGGTATCGCCGAGGCTTTTGTAAGGGCTGGAGCAAAAGTGGTCATTACCGGCAGGCGTGAAGAAGTATTGAAATCCGCCACGGCGACTCTCGGTAACCATTCTCAATATGTCGTGAATGATATCAGTGAATTGGAAACGCTCCCAGGACTTATCCAGTACATTGAAAATAGCATGGGGCCACTGGATGTTTTGGTGAACAATGCGGGCATCCACCACAAGGCGTGGGCCGAAGATACCACCGACGCTGCTTTTGAGCGTATTCTGCAGACCAACCTAATGAGTGTGTTCTCAATTACCCGTGAGTGCATCAAATACATGAAACCACGCCAACAAGGGGTCATACTCATGATAAGTTCAATGGCCGCCCTGTTCGGTCTTGACAGGGTAATAGCCTACAGTGCTTCGAAGACCGCACTGACAGGTTTGGTGAATTCCCTGACCACCGAATATGCAAAACACGGTATAAGAACCAATGCCATTGCTCCAGGATGGATTGCTTCGGAAATGTTTCACAAAGCCGTGGAAAAGGACTTGAATCGAAAACAACAAATTGAGAACAGAATTGCCATGGATCATTTTGGCGAACCAAAGGACATCGGCAATGCGGCCGTTTTTCTGGCCTCAGATGCAGCCCGATACATTTCGGGAGTTGTACTGCCGGTAGATGGTGGGGCCACTGTGAATTTTTAAACTTAAAGGACAAAGGAATGCGAACACCACTTTACATGATTTTGATGCTCTGCTTTGTAAGCGTTGCCGCCAAAGATGTCGTGATAACGGACTATGGTGCCGTTGGAGATGGAACGACCCTGAACACCCAAGCCATACAAAAGGCCATTGATGCCTGTTTTGAAACAGGGGGCGGTAGGGTTACGGTACCCATTGGGAGGTTTCTGACAGGCACCATCGTATTGAAAGACAATATAGAACTCCACCTTGTGCACAATGCCGTTTTGTTGGGCACTACCAACAATCCTGATGGGTACGACGGTCCCGCATTGGTTCTCATTGATGGGGTTGAAAACGTCGCCGTCAGTGGCACAGGCACCATCGATGGGCAAGGCTGGCACCAAAACTTCAACAACCGCGGGCGCAAAGTCAAAGTGAGTCGCCCCCAAGAAATTTTCGTCAGGGACTCAAAGTTCGTGCGCATAACTGGCATAAAACTGCGCAATGCGCCACAATGGGTCATTCGCCTGAAAAAATCGGAATGGATCATCATCGATAACATCGATATCTATTCCCACGCCAACACGAACAACGATGGAATCGATATTGATGCCAGCAATGTAGTGATCAGTAATTGTACTATAGATACGGATGACGATGCCATTGTCTTTAAAAGTTGGACGGAGGATTTTGTAGTCGAGAATGTGGCCATTAGCAATTGCCGTATCGCTTCCAACTGTAATGCCATCAAATTCGGTACCTGGAGTGCCGTTGGCTTTCGAAACATTTCGATTTCCAATTGTACCATCACTTCTGCAGGGGAAGATAACGTGAGAACACCATGGCACGAACAATATGACGGAATTTCCAAACAGCCCACGGTCATATCGGGCTTGGCACTCGAAGTGGTCGATGGCGGATTTATGGACCAAGTGACCATTTCAAATATAACCATGCAGGGCGTACAGACACCCATATTCATACGATTGGGAGACCGTGATGGTGTTGGAAGCCTAAAAAATGTACTCATCAACAATATCATCGCCACCAACGAGAGCCGAATCACAAGCTCCATTACGGGCATCCCGGGCAGTTATGTAGAAAACGTGACCATCAGGGACGTTATTTTTAACAGCAAGGGCACGGGCACCCTTGAGCATACTGACAAGAACGTCCCGGAAAAGAACAAGAGCTATCCCGAAAACAGAATGTACGGAGCAAGCCTGCCCGCCCATGGCTTTTATGTACGGCATGCCAAAGGCATACAGTTCGAGAATTTCCGTCTGAACCTGTTGAATCCTGATGCGCGGGCGGCCATCATTTTTGACGATGTATTGAACTCCTCCCTAAAGAACATACAGGCCGATGTGCCTACAAACGATCAGCCCCTTTTTCGGGTCATCGAATCGAAGAACATCAGGTTTTCCAATTATCACAGCACAAAAGAATCGGTCGGCACTTTACTGTCCGTGGAGGGCGAAAATACACAGAGAATCATCATGGACAACAACGATTTGTCAAAGGTCAAATCCGCTTTTGTCACCAAAGATGGAGCATCAGAAAGTGAAGTTTTAATGTTGAACAATCTAAAGGACTAGATATATGAAGAAACAATTGTTGATAGGAAGCATACTATTGGGCCCACTCATTTTGGGAAGCTGCAATGAGGTGGAAAAAAAGGAGGAAACATCCAAAAAATCGCCCAATCTGCTGGTCATCATGACCGACGAGCACAATTTTCGAACGTTGGGCTGTTACCGGGATTTGCTGTCCACTGAACAGGCATTTGTTTGGGGCGATAGGCTCGCTGTAAAAACCCCGAACATCGATTTTCTGGCCGATAATGGCATGCTTTTTTCAAAGTTCTATGCCGTGGCCCCGTTGTGCTCCCCTGCAAGGAGTTCATTCGTCTCCGGTCTGTATCCTCAGCACACGGGCGTAACCGAAAATGACCTACCCATGCGCGATACCGTTGTGACCTTTGCTGAAATCTTGAAAGAAAATGGCTATGCAACGGGCTTTGCGGGCAAATGGCATTTGGATGGTATGGGCAAACCGCAATGGGCGCCCGAACGGCAATTCGGTTTTTCCGACAACAGGTACATGTTCAATCGGGGCCATTGGAAAAAGGTAGTTGATACTCCGGACGGTCCCCTGATTGATGCAGTGAATGCCGAGGGAGATTTCACCTATGCCCTCAACGGTGCGGATGAGACCTCGTACATGACCGATTTTCTAACGGACAAGACCTTGGAATTTATCAAGGAAAACAAGGAAGCACCATTTTGCTATATGGTCAGTTATCCTGACCCGCATGGCCCCGATGAAGTTCGTGCGCCCTACGACACCCTTTACAACCAAATGGCGTTCGCTCCTCCGAAGACCTCCTTGAAAGAGGGTGATAATATTCCTTCTTGGGCCAGCAAACAAGAACCAGAGGTTGATCAATCGCAATATTTTGGCATGGTCAAATGCATTGATGACAATGTCGGTAGGCTTATCGAGTATCTGAAGGAAAGTGGGTTGCTACAAAATACCATCATCGTCTTTACCGCAGACCATGGCGACCTCAGGGGCGAACACCACCGGCGCAACAAGGGTGTTCCCATGGAAGGTTCCGCCAAGGTTCCCTTTATTGTTTATTCCCAAGACTTGGTACAAAAAGGAGCGACCATAAAGAATGTGTTCAACTCCGTTGACTTTGCCCCCAGCATATTGAACATGATGGGTTTTTCTTCGGATGAGGACATGCAGGGCATTGATTTTTCATCACTTTTGACAGCTCCCGATTTGGAAGAAGACTTTGAGGATTTTACGGTCATCCGCAGTTCCAGCAAAAAAGAAAAATGGATTTCGGGAATGACCAGTCGTTATAAATTGGTGCTCTCAGAGCTGGACCAGCCCTGGTTATTGGATTTGAAGGTAAATCCCGACGAGACCATCAACTATATTGAAATGCCTGAAAAAGAGGAAATCGTTAAGAATCTGACCGCGATGCTGTCCGATTACGGACACCGATTTGAAGACCCCTATCTAAAACATCCCAAAATCGCCAAAGACCTTTCCATACTGCACAACCAATAAAAAGATCATGAAGAATTTCACCGGTATCCTATTGCTGACACCCCTCTTATGGGGTTGCCAACCAAAGGCACAAAATGATGGCATTTTGCAGGTCATCCCACCGGAACAAGTGGGCATGTCCGCAGAAAAACTTTCCTATATAGACTCCCTTGTAGAAAGGTACAGTACGGAAGGAAAATTTCCGGGAGGTGTGTTTTTGGTTTCCCGAAAGGGAAAATTGGTTTATTACAAAAACCTGGGCAACAAGACGTTGGAAGCTGATAAACCTTACCAAAAAGGCGATATTTTCAGGATAGCCTCGATGACCAAAGCGATAACCACCGTGGCTATCATGCAATTATATGAGCGGGGCATGCTTGGACTGGATGACCCAATATCGAAATACCTGCCTGCTTTTGAAAATCCTGAGGTGTTGGAGCATTTCAACGAAAAAGATTCCAGTTACACGACGGTTCCTGCAAAAAACATCATTACCATACGCCGCCTTTTGACGCATACCTCAGGTATCGGCAGCATCCGTTCGAAAACCCGAAACCTATCGGCGATTTATGGCAAGCACTACGCAAATATCAGCAGCATGAGTGCGGAACCACCGCTTTGGAACACCGAACAACTTGTAGATAATTTGGCCAAATTGCCCCTTGCCTTTGAACCGGGAGAGCAGTACCTCTACGGGTATAGTATGGATGTACTCGGAAGAATCATCGAAGTGGTATCAGTCAAACCACTCGATGTCTATCTGAAAGAAAACATATTTGACCCTTTGGGGATGGTCGATACGCATTTTTATCCCCCTAAGGAAAAATGGGACAGGCTAGTGCCCATTCATGATTATAAAGATGGAAAAATGGTCATGCGGGAAGGAATGGATCCCCTTGCGGCCATAATGGCCGACCCGAACTACAAAATTCCCACCTACCATCGTGGTGGGGGTGGACTCACATCCACAACCATTGATTACGCAAGATTTCTTCAAGCCCTGCTAAAAGCAAGCCACGGTGTGGAAAATGGGTATGGTAATGCAGCTGAGGATTATCGCATCTTGGGGCGAAAGACCATAGAACTCATGACCTCTGACCAGTTTGAAAAATTGAACGAAAAGGGCAAGGGCCGTAACAACAATATCGGATTGTCACACTGCTTGGGCTTTGCCCTGACCACAGCAACTGCCATGGACTCCCGAAGTCCGGGAACCTACGAATGGGGCGGTTCGGTAAGTACAAAATTTATCGTTGACCCTAAAGAAGAACTGGTTTTTGTCGGGATGTCACAGGCAGTACCCGTTTACCACCAAGAATTCTACGGAAAAATGATTTCGATAATCTATGGTGCCATCGTTGAGTAGAACCCCATTTTTTCATAAAACGTACAATGGCACATCTTTGATGGTTTTATCCGCAAAACATCCGTTATGGACTTTTTGACCGAACATTGGATTGAGTTTGGCTTTGTCATTGTTTATCTCGTCATCTTGGCGCACCATGCTTGGGCGAACAAGGGAACGCGGTTTGATGCCGCCAGCAATCCCTATTGGATTATCGCCATCTCGTTTTTTGCAACCTTTGTCAGCACCAATACCTTTATAGGCCATGCGGGTAAAAGTTGGGATGCGGGTCTTTTATGGTACCTAAAACTGGCCGCCTACATCTTGTTCACTTGCCTGAGTTGGTTTGTGGTCGCCCCAAAGTTCTTTACCATGGGCAAGAAATACGGCTCTCGAACCATCGCCGATTTTTTGGGGTATCATTATCGTTCTACGTTGGTAAGAAGGACTGCCGCCATAATCATTGTATTGGCGACCACCCTGTATTTGGTGGCCGTGTACAAAGCGGCATCGCTTGGCCTTCAAGAATTTTTCAATATTGATTATGTGACCTCATTGGTCATCATCTTTGTCATCGTCACGATTTACACCAGTACCGGCGGTTTCAGTGCCGTGGTAAAGACCGATGCTTGGCAGGGCGTTTTTTTGGCCATAGGTGCCGTTGCCGTTTTTACGGCCTTAATGGTTCAAGGCGGTGGACTGTCGAACATCATTGGCAAGCTGCGCATTGCAAATCCTGAAATGGTTTCATGGAAAGGGGGCATGCCCATTGCCGAAATCATCGGCCTTTCCTTGGCCGGGGGCATCAAGATGATGGTTGACCCCAGGCAGGTTTCCCGTTTTTACGGCTTGGACGACCAAAAACACATTTTAAAAGCGGGATTGATAGCCACTTCGCTCTTCATCATGATTTACGTGCTCATGTTGCCCATAGGCGCATTTGCCCGAACGGTAATCCCTGCCGAAGCCATTACCGATTCTGACCAAGTAATGCCCTATCTGCTGGGCGAAGCAAAGATTTTGGGCATTTTTGGGTCGTTGTTGCTTTTGGTGTTGATTTCAGCCGCCATGTCAACACTTGATTCCGCCCTACTTGTGGCGGCATCGGCAGCAGACCAGGATTTGTTCATGAAAGGGGAAAGCTTAAAAACAAAGGCCCTTAAAAAATGGACCCAATCAAAACGGAAACCCCACATTCCCGATACTGTGGTGAAAAAAGTAGTCGAATGCCTTGATGTGAAGCACAAAAACCTTGTGGAAATTGAAAGCCGATTGAAGAAAAGGTTGACCAATGAAGAATGGAACCATCACAAAGATTCGCTCATGGCCGTCGTGAACAGTTCGGCCACGGGCAGGCAACGGCCATGGTTGACTGTTATTTCGCTGTTGAGCATGCTGTTGGCCCTGAATCCCATTGCGGGCATTGTCGAAATGACGGCTTTTGCAGGCTCCATTTATGCCGCCTGCTTTTTGCCCACATTGGTCATTGGTATTTTTTGGCGTGGCTCCACTTTTGCAACTATGGCAAGCCTTGTTCTCGGCGCAATAAGCGTATTGTTCTGGTTTTTTCTAAAAAAGCAGGGATTGGTGGAAATGCATGAGATATATGTGGGAGCTGTGGTCGGAATTACCATTTACATCCTATTTTCACTCCAATCAAAATTGAAAAATTCAAATGGGGTTTACTAGAAGAAATTTTATAAGGACGACTACGGCAGCATCTTTCTCCTTGACCATGATGCCCAATACCCTAGTTTCCAAAAAAGCCAAAAAAAGGTATATCATGACCGTAAATGGAAAGATGGATCCTTCAAAGATGGGACTGTCCCTGACCCATGAACATATTTTGGTCGATATGGAAAAAGGGGCTACCGGAGAAATATGGTGGGAAAGGGAAACAGTAAAAAAAGTAGTCCTTCCTTATCTAAAGGAGATAAAATCGCATGGATGTAAGACTTTCTTTGATTTTACACCCAGCTATATCGGAAAGGACGTTAGGTTACTAAAGGAATTGGCTGATGAAACCGGACTGCATATCATCACCAACACAGGGTATTACGGAGCCAATAACAACAAGCACATTCCTGAACATGCGTACAGGGAATCCCCAGCAGAACTGGCGGGACGTTATATCAGGGATTTCAAAAAAGGCATGCAGGGCACCAAGATAAAACCTGGTTTTATCAAGACAGCGGTAAACAGGGGGCCGTTGTCCAATCTTCATCAAAAACTGATTAAGGCGGCAGCTTTGGCCCACCTCAAGACTGGCTTGACCATTGCCTCACATACCGGGCCAGCAGAACCTGCATTGGAACAAATAGCATTGTTAAAGGAAAATGGGGTAAGTCCCACAGCCTTCATTTGGACCCATGCACAGGCAGAAAAGAATCTTTCGATGCACCTAAAAGCTGCAAAAGAGGGGGCTTGGATCAGCTTGGACGGTATCCGTGAAAAAAATAGTAACCACTATGTTTCGATGATACAATTTCTAAGAACGCAAGGTTACTTGAACAGGGTATTGTTATCGCATGATGCAGGATGGTACACTCCGGGCGAGAAAAACGGTGGAAGATTCAGGGGCTATACTGCCCTATTTACCCACTTGCTTCCAGAATTGAGAAAAAACGGGTTTACCCAAAAAGATATCGACACCATGCTGATTCAAAATCCCATGGATGCCTTTGTGATAAAAACTAGAACGATTTGACCAAAATGGGATGGCAATTTTTAATAAACGAAGTTAAGAACATACCTTATAAGGCTTATCCATTGTATTTGTGCTTAAGATTCGATGATTCAAGGGGGAATTGTAAAAGCATTGGTACGGCATATACCGTGATTTATAGGGTTAGATACATCACCATTGAGGACGGTCCATGTCAAGGAATAAGTATTTCTGGAGCGGAAAAGCAATTTGGATTTTTAAAGTTAGACAGAACATGTGGGTAAAAATGAGGGTTTTCAGCATCTTTTTCATTGGGATTGCCTCTTTGTTGGGATGTAAGAATTCCGAAGGGGCCAAAACCATCCGACTGGCACATACACTTGATGTGAACCATTCGGTACATCAGGCAATGGTAAAAATGGGGGAGGACTTACGTGAGCTTTCCGATGATAGGCTGCACATTGAGATTTATGCCAACCAACAATTGGGAACGGAACGTGAATGCCTGGAACTCTTACAGATCGGAAGTTTGGACATGGCCAAGGTCTCCGTAGGCATTTTGGAAAACTTTGCTCCCAAGATGAAAGTATTGGGGCTGCCATTTCTGTTTAGGAGCAAGGAGCATTCATTTAAGGTAATGGATGGCCCCATAGGACAGCAATTATTGGACAGTGGCCAAAAATATTGGCTAAAAGGTTTGGGATTCTACGACGCTGGCAGCCGTAGTTTTTATTCCAAAGAGCGACCGATCGAACACCCAGATGATTTAGAAGGATTAAAGATTCGTGTGATGGAAAGCAAGACCGCCATGGATATGGTACGCAGTATGGGTGGTTCGCCAACGCCCATCTCTTGGGGCGAGTTGTATACATCGTTGCAGCAGGGGGTGGTTGATGGAGCAGAGAACAATCCGCCCAGTTTTTACCTTTCGAGGCATTACGAAGTCTGTAAATATTACTCATTGAGTGAGCACACTTTTTTGCCCGATGTACTGATTGCCGGAACCCATTTTTGGAATAGGCTTTCAGAACAGGAACGGGTCTGGTTGGAGGAAGCAGTAAAAAACTCAGTGGTCTATCAACGAAAATTATGGGCAGAGGCAGAGACCAAGGCCTTAAAAGAAGTACAGAAGGCAGGAGTATCGGTTATTAGGCCCAACAAGCAACCATTTGAGCAAAGGGTGGAAAAGATTTATCGGCAATACGAGGATGAAGCCGAGTTATACGCAATAATCCAAGAAATAAAAGCAATGGAACAATGAAGCATTTTAGACAGGGACTGGATAAATTCTTGGGCCGCTCACTTGCTTTGATCATGGCCATTATGGCTCTCAATGTACTTTGGCAGGTGTTTAGCCGATATGCATTGGGTGAACCAAGTTCTTTCACGGATGAACTGGCCCGCTTCCTGATGATTTGGATAGGTGTTTTGGGTGCAGCATATGTTGAGGGTCAGCATGGTCACGTTGCCATAGATGTACTGGTGCGTCGTGCCGACAAACACAACCAAAAAAGGCTTAGGCAGCTCGTGCGATTGGCAATCGTCCTGTTCTGCCTTTTTGCGATGGTGATGGGAGGTCTCAGGTTGGTTTATATCACTTATTTGCTCGAACAGCATTCGCCCGCATTGGGATTGCCTTTGGCAGTGGTGTACATGGTCATCCCCATCAGTGGACTGCTTATCATTTATTATAAGATTTCCGATATGTTAAGCCATTAAGCCTATGGAATATGTACCAATACTTGTTTTGATCATCAGTTTTGTTGGATTGCTCGCTATCGGTACTCCCGTGGCTTGGAGTATAGCCATCTCATCGCTATTGACCATACTGGTGAGCATTCCCTTCCTACCGGCTTTCACTACTATTTCGCAGCGAATGGCAACAGGGTTGGACAGTTTTGCACTTCTTGCCATTCCGTTTTTCATTCTATCTGGGGAGTTGATGAACAATGGGGGTATTGCGCATCGCCTGATCGCCTTTGCCAAGACCTTGGTAGGGGCTTTGCCTGGTGGTTTGGCCCTAATCAATATCATATCGGCCATGCTGATGGGGGCCATTGCAGGTTCAGCGATGGCCTCTGCCTCTGCCATGGGTAGCATTCTTGCTCCAGAAATGGAAAGGGAGGGGTACGATAGGGAATTTGGTGCTGCTGTCAACATCACCTCGGCCACAACGGGTTTGGTTATCCCACCGAGCAATATACTGATTGTGTATTCACTTGCGAGTGGTGGTGCGTCGGTTGCCGCGCTTTTTTTGGCAGGATATTTACCTGGTATTCTGACAGGGCTCTTCCTGATAATCGTAGCATCGTTTTGGGCGAAGAAAAAGGCTTACCCATTAGGTAAAAAAAGCTCTTTGAAAGAAGTGCTCAAGGCCTTTATCGATGCAGTACCTTCACTGTTTTTACTGGTATTGGTGATTGGAGGCATTATTGTTGGAATCTTTACGGCTACTGAAGCTTCGGCCATTGCCGTGTTGTATAGTTTAATATTTGGATTCCTTTACAGGGAAATCAACTTACAAAAGCTTCCAAAAGTTTTTCTGGATTCCGCTGTTACCACCGCCATTGTCATGCTTTTGATCGGGGCATCAATGGCAATGTCATGGGTGCTATCGTATGAACATATTCCACAAGAAATTAGCACAGGTTTGTTAGGTCTTACCAATAACAAGATTATAATCTTGTTGCTCATCAACATCATTCTCTTAATGGTGGGAATTTTTATGGATATGACACCTGCAGTACTCATTTTCACCCCAATTTTTTTGCCAGTGGTTATTGAATTTGGCATCGACCCTGTCCACTTTGGAATTATGATGATATTGAACTTGTGTATCGGGTTGTGTACACCCCCAGTGGGATCTGTACTCTTCGTAGGTGTGGGTATTGCCAAAACATCCATCGAAAAAGTAGTTAAACCTTTATTGCCCCTGTTTGTTGCTATGATTGTGGCCTTGTTCATGATAACATATATACCCCAGTTGACATTATGGTTGCCAAGGTTGTTCAATCTAGAATAGCAAATTCTGATTTGAGTATAGGCTTATAAAAATTGTATTTTCCGCAAAGATCCTTTATCAAGTCAATGTACCATTGTTCGGCATAGGGGCTAATGACAACTTCGTCAATGAGACTTTCAATATCTACCTACATAGGGTAGCTCTTTTTTATTTCTTCCGCAAATTGGAAGCGAGCTTGGTTTGCTTTAGAAATAAAAAAGCTTCACAATTGTGAAGCTCTTCTTTGCGGAGGAAGAGGGATTTTGTTCCAACATCCCTCTTACAGCATTTTCCAAATGCAACTTTTAATTCCTTTGGAATTACCATCTTAAAAGACAAAATCCCATCCAAGTAAACTTGACGGGATTTTCTTTTTAAGCTGCAACAAAGTTGCGCTTGATTGCGGAGGAAGAGGGTCTTTTCCAAGTTGGTGAAATCCACTGTTTATAGGGCTTTTTAGAAGCTCAAAATTTAGATGACACCGAAAGGGACACCACTTTAACCAAACTTTAACAAATCCACAAGCTTTTCCAAGTATCCCATAGTAATTCAACACAATTTAGCGCATTACTAATAATGATTTAAGCCAAAAGAGCTTGGTTCCATGAGGTATTCGGGTTAGCTCAAAAATAAATCACCGAATACTCAACAATTAGCCCCACCTTTGCACCTAATATAAATTTAATACAAGTAAAATGAGTAAAGGAACAGTAAAGTTCTTCAATGACACCAAAGGTTTTGGTTTTATCAATGAAGAGGGTGCCGACAAAGAGCACTTTGTACATGTTTCTGGATTAATTGACGAAGTTCGCGAAGGTGATCAAGTTGAGTTTGATTTAGAGCAAGGAAAAAAAGGATTGAATGCGGTAAACGTAAGGGTCATCTAAAGACATAGATTCTATTTTTGAAAGCCCATCTTTTTAAGATGGGTTTTTTATTTCTAAAACTCTAAGTCCACTAATTAAGAATCGACTTTTTTACTCTAAACGTTAAGAGGCGAAATCACAACGTACTTTCAACAAGAGAGAGGTAAAACAAAAAACCTTGTAAAATCGATTGTTATTCTTTACGCAATGTCCCTATTGCAAATATTCCTTAAGGATTTTGCCAGATGTGGAGCGCCTTAAACGTTCCAGAGCAGTTGCTTTAATCTGCCTTGCCCTTTCCTTGGTAATATCCAAGTTGGTGCCTATTTCATCCAGCGTTAAACAATAGTTCACCCCAATACCAAAGTACATTTTAATTATATAGGACTCCCTAGAGGATAGATTATAAAGCAAAGTGTCTATTTCAGATTCCAAGGAGCTCCTAACAAGTTTTTTTTCTGGGTTGCTAGAATCGTCCGAACGTATAACATCTTTCAAATTCAATTCTCCATCACCAATTTTTAAAGGTTCGTCCATTGAAACAGGCCAAGATGAGTGCTTTAGGCAAAATTGTATCTCTGATAAAGGGCAATCAGTCAATTCCGAAATTTCTTCAGCTGTGGGTGGTCTTTGATGTACCTGTTCCAGATGGGAAGAAACTTTTTTTATTTTGTTTATTGCGCCTATTTTATTCAACGGTAATCGGACAATCCTGGATTTTTCTGCGAGTGCCTGCAATATTCCCTGGCGTATCCACCAAACCGCATAAGAGATGAATTTGAAACCGCGTGTTTCATCAAATTTTGTTGCCGCCCTAACCAGTCCAAGATTCCCTTCGTTGATCAGGTCATGTAGGTTGAGTCCCTTAAACTGGTACTGTTTTGCGACCGAGACCACAAACCTTAAGTTGGCCGACACCAATCTTTCCAAAGCCTTTTTATCACCCTGTCTTATTCTAACGGCCAAATCTACCTCTTCTTCAACCGTTACCATAGGAATACGACCGATATCAGTAAGATATTTGGTTAGGGAGGGACTGTCCCTATTTGTAATCTGCTTTGATATCGCAAGTGGCTTCATAATTTTTTACATTTTGGTTATGTCTTTGTCCGAACGTAGATCAGATTTCCGCTTCCCTTCGGATTTTTTCTGGATATAATTTCAATTTGATCTAAGGATTTGACCAAGGGCGTCAGTTTCCGAAAGCCGTAGTTCCTCGGGTCAAAATTGGGTTGCTTTTTTTGTACGAGTGTCCCCACTTCGCCCAAAAATGCCCAACCTTCCTCATCTTCCACATCCGAGATAGTGGAAAGGATAAGTTCAATGACCCTTGGGGTGATGGTATCAACTTTACCTTTATCATTTTTCCGTCGTGTACTGGATTCCCCTACATCATTTTTTTGAAGGATCTCAAGGTATATGAACTTGTCGCAAGAAACGATAAAAGGGTCAGGGGTCTTTTTTTCCCCAATACCAAAAACGGTCATGCCCGCCTCTCTCAACCGTATGGCCAATCGTGTAAAATCACTGTCACTGGAGACCAATGAGAAGCCATTTACCTTACCGGAATACAGTATGTCCATCGCATCTATGATCATCGCACTGTCGGTTGCGTTCTTGCCAGTGGTGTATCCGTACTGCTGAATCGGTGTGATAGCATTTTTTAGGAGGACATCCTTCCATTTCACCAAACTTGGTTTTGTCCAATCCCCGTATATTCTCTTTATGCTCGGATTTCCATATTTGGCGATTTCCTCCAACATTTCCTTGACATATTTGGAGGGAACATTGTCACCGTCTATTAAAACGGCAAGGTTCAGGTCTTTATCCATACAATCACTCCTCCTGTTTTTGCAAATACTGGTTTCGATAGACAGCCTTTGCCAACCTATCCCTTTTACGCTTGGATTTTTTGGTAAACTCCTGTTTGCTCCTAATACTTTTTAACTGTTGGGTCTTCCGTACCTTGAGTTTATATCTTTTCAGAGCTCTCTCAATGTTCTCACCGGGAGCCCTTTTGATTATAAGCATATCTTCTCTCTTTTATAGTTAATAATGGACGGTACCATTTTAAAAGCGACATGTTTTCAAAGTACCCTTGGTAAATGGATATCAAATGAAAAGCCATGCTTAGGGCCTGCGCCCGGACGGCGTTTGAAACGTAAATATTGGTTCAAGCAGAAAATAACGAAGAAGCGGTCCTTGGGAATTGTAAACAGGTAAAGGAGAGGGCTATCTTTTTTATTTAAGGATTGGAACAATAATTGTCCATAATCCGTGATTTGTTGTAAAGGAAAGGATTTAAATCCGATCCCATATCTTTTATCCTTTTTATTTTTTGGTCAGCTGGTTTCCAATTCATGTTGTATCTAAGTTTAAATATTTAAAAATCAATTTTTAATGTGAATTTTATGCAAGTTTGGTTTATCCTTTAAATGGCCACTCTTGACATTTAACATAGTATTGGGGCAAGCTGCCAAATTTAGTGGTATGTTCGCAAGGTTTAAGTTTAGAAAGCGGGGATTATTTAGTCTTCACAGATTCTCGATTTATTTTCAGCCCTCTTATTTTCAACAAGTATATTTAAGCAAAACCAGGGAGAAGATGCCTAAGCAGATTGCGTTATCCTTATTATTTCTGACCTCGTTTTCCATTTCGGTTTCACAGGGGTCACAGCAGATCAACAAAGTTGAAGGAATCTATTTGGGCCGTGTTGCGGGTGGGTATTCGTTCTGCTGCAAAACAGCATCGGGAATTGAGGAGATGGTCGTTTTTGATGAGATTCTATCGGTCATACTTGAAAAATATCCATTGCACATGGATGAATATGTTGGGGGAAATTTCATGATTTCGTATGTCAAGAACGTTATGGTTCGGGACATTGGCAGTGAAGGGATATCAACTGTAATACGGTTACAAAAGCTTTTGCCAGAGCAACGTCGTCAAGAATGAACAGGCCATGATGGACAAACTTATCTATTACTTCTTGGTTGTACCGATATCGCGTTTGCCGCTCTTTGTTTTGTATGGAATCTCCAATGTGCTCTACTACATCGTTTACCGAATTATTCGGTATAGAAGAACCGTTGTAAGAAATAATCTGACATGTTCCTTTCCCGAAAAATCGTTGGCCGAGATACTTAAGATTGAAAGGGCTTTTTACCGGCATCTTGGTGACTTGATCGTGGAGAGCATAAAAAACTTCACCATTTCCGAAGTCGACTCCAGGAAGCGTATGAAAATAGTAAACGCAGAATTGTTGGAACACTATTTCAACAAGGGACAGAGTGTTATTTTGGTAGGGGGTCATTACAACAGTTGGGAATTGTTTGCGCTTGCCGTTCCGGGACAGATCAAACATACCCCCATGGCACTTTACTCGCCTTTAAAAAACAAGTTTTGGGATAAAAAGATTACTGAAAGCCGTTCCAAATATGGACTGCATATGTTGACTATTGATTCGGTTCTTCAAACAATGAGGACACAAAAAGAAGAGCAATTTGCGGTGATTTTTGGAAGCGATCAATCGCCGAGAAAATCACAATTAGCCCACTTCACCACATTTTTGAACCAAGAAACGGCGGTAGCTTATGGTGCTGAGAGAATGGCAAGAGAATTTAACATGCCCATTATTGCAGGCTCAAACTTAAAAGTGGCACGTGGGCGATACAAGGTGGTATTTACACTTATTTCAGATGACCATTGCTTATTAAAGGAAGGGGAAATTACAAAGGGTTTCACAAAACAATTGGAAGAAGATATTTTGAGTGCTCCTCAATACTGGTTGTGGACCCATAAGCGTTGGAAACACAATAGATCAGAGCATAAAGTCGATCGAATAATATAATATGGTTCAACAATTTTTCGCTATTGACAAGGTCTTGGAAAACCTTCCTTTTAAAGAACTCATATAAAAGTGGTAAAATCTTGAAAGAGAGTTTCAAAGAAAAAGAAACAATGCTTTGAGAATAATCGGTATGGATGCCTATTGTTACATTCCACTTTTATATTCTTTTTAAACCTATTTAATTTTTAATTTTCCATTCTCATAGGCGGGAAACTTTAAAATCCAGAAACGGTCCATGAAGTTGATTCAAATTTTTAGAACAAAATGGCAGGTTATTGTCCTACACATAATTCCATGGTCTGTACTGTTTTTATTGCCTTATGCCTACCACTCGGAATTGGAACCACATTTTCATATCAATGAAGAGACCTACAGCTCCCATTATCTTGAGAGCCTTATCAACATTTTTTGGATATTGGTCTTTTATCTAAATGCTTATTTTATCATCCCGCGATTTCTTTACGCCAAGAATTACTTCATTTTCATTATCATCCAGATTGTTTTCTTTTCCATCGTTGTCATGCTAAGGCGCCCTTTCTATTCGTTTTTCATAGAAGAATACGCATCTAACTTTTTAATATCAATTAGATATAGTTTGTTGCCCTTTCTCGGTATTTTGGCTGCCGCCATTGCTTTTAGGACCATTTCCGATAAGAGGGAGGCAGAAAGAATCGAAGCAGAAGTCCAGCAAGAGAACCTTAAAGGCGAACTGAATTTTCTTCGAGGGCAGATAAGTCCCCATTTTCTGTTCAACGTGCTCAATAACATTATCGCACTCGTAAGAAAAAATAACAAGGACGTCGAACCGACCTTGATCAAGCTTTCCGGGCTAATGAGATATATGTTGTACAAGACCCGCCAGAAGAAGGTGCCACTGCATCAAGAAGTGGAATATCTCCAAAACTATATCGACCTCCAAAAACAACGTTTTACCGAAAGGTTAAACTTGGAAGCAAAATTTGTTCTTGATGGAGAAAACAATATGATAGAACCAATGCTATTGATAACGTTCATAGAGAATGCCTTTAAATACGGGACGGCCCACGTGGAAAACCCAAGTATCAAAGTAATTTTAAATGAACGGAACAATATGCTTTATTTCAATGTTGGCAACAGGAAGTCAGAAACAAATCCTGCTATGGAAGAAAGTTCCGGTATCGGGCTGGCTAATGTAAAACGGCGATTAGAGCTAATCTATGGTGCCAATCACCAACTCAAAATAAAGGATACCTTTGAATGGTTTGAAGTGGAACTTAAACTTACAATGGAACCATGATACGATGTATCGCAATAGATGACGAACCATTGGCACTTTCCTTGCTCCAGGACAACATCGAAAGTGTGCCTTTCCTTGAACTGATGGGGACCGGCAACGACGTTTTTGAGGCAATGAAGATCATGGAAAAAACCCAGGTCGATTTGATATTCATTGACATCGAAATGCCCAGACTCAATGGATTTGACTACATCAAGAGTCTTCAAAGCAAACCACTTGTAATCTTTATTACGGCGTATGAACAATATGCTACACAAGGGTACGACCTGGACATTGTTGATTATCTCATGAAACCCGTATCCATGGACAGGTTTTTAAGAGCATGTCAACGTGCAAAAAGGCTGTTCGAAATGAAATCGTCAAAAAATGATTTTGCATATGGGAACAAAAAGGACTACCTCTTTGTGAATTCCAATTACAAGATGGTTAAAGTAAAATATGATGATATCTTTTGGCTCCAAGGATATGGGGATTATATTAAATTCCATTTAAAGGATACCGAGTCGCCCATAGTGGTCAGGACGAGCTTTAAAAATTTGGAATCCGAGCTTCCCTCGGACAGGTTCATGAGGATTCACAAGTCCTACATTATAAATATAGACCAGATTTCCTCTATCAATAAAGGAAGCGTTTTTTTGGACGACGAGGAATTCATTATCGGGGAAGCCTATCGCGCGAATATTGAACGACTCCTGGGGAAATAGGGGTATGGAGGTACAGTTGGGACTACGACATGTTGCAGTTCATGTCCTACTTTTGCTATTTTGAATTTTGCAAAAAATTCTGAAAAGTTATGTTTTTAACTAATAAAAGGATCTCGACCTATTTTTGTCCTCATGATATTCCCGTTCATCGCACGTCTTTCAGGATTTATCGCAATTTGAACAAATGATTGATTTTACTTCATACCTTTCGAGCTTAGTGGAGCGGAAACTAGGCTTGGATTAAGAAAAGTTCTTTACAGAATCTTGAGCATCAATTGGACAGCTTTTTTTAGTGGACTTTCTAGTGATACATCGTGTCTCTGGGAGATTAACAACAGAACAGTTCGTGGTCTTCGTCCAATTAGCGAGGGAATAAGACTTAATGGTCAAAAACCATTGAAGATACAAATGAACAGAGATTTTGAAATTTACGACCCTTTGGAAGAATCAAAACGAACAAAATAGGATACAAATGATACGGACAAATGGCCTGACCAAAAAATATGATGATCAAACCGCTCTGGACCATTTGGACCTAAATGTCGGTAAAGGTGAAATCTATTGCCTCTTGGGTGCCAATGGAGCAGGCAAGACCACCACAATCAACCTATTGCTCGGTTTTACACAGCCTACATCGGGTAGTGCACGCATCAATGATTTGGAAGTTCAAGACAATCCAAAGGCCACCAAACAGTTTTTGGCCTACATTCCGGAAAACTTGATGCTGTACCCAAATCTTACCGCATTGGAAAATCTGGATTATTTTTCCGGTATCGCAGGAAAAAAACTGTCCCAGGACCAATTGAAAGAATTTTTAAAGGAATCCGGGTTACAACCAGAAGCCATGGGCAAACGTATTTCGACCTTCTCAAAGGGCATGCGGCAGAAAGTGGGCATTGCCATCGCATTGGCCAAAGATGCCAAGGTACTATTATTGGACGAACCTACTTCAGGATTAGACCCAAGTGCCAGCAATGAATTCGGATTTCTACTTCAAAAGCTAAGGAACAGTGGTGTTGCAACCCTAATGGCCACCCATGACCTGTTTAGGGCCAAGGAGGTCGGAACCCATATCGGTATCATGAAAGATGGCCAGCTGAAGGAACAGTTCAAGGCCAATGAAATTTCCCTTTCAGATCTGGAAAGGGCATACCTGAACACCATGGACTATAAAGAACAACCTTTATGATCTCAAAAACATTTTTTAAGGAAACAAAAGAACTGTTCCGTGAGGGTCGCGTACGTATCTCTTTAATCATTGTCCTTTTTCTCTTGGGTGTAGCAGTCTTCATAAGTGCTCGGCAGTACCAAAATGTAAACGAACAATACAAAACGGCCAAAGCAAACGATAGGACCGTTTGGGAGAACCAGGGCGCCAAAAATCCCCACAGTGCCGCGCACTATGGCAAATATGCCTTTAAGCCGAAGTATCCGCTGTCTCTGCTCGACCAAGGAGTCGATAAGTATACCGGCACGGCAATATTCCTGGAGGCCCACGCAAGGAACGAGGCACAGTTCAGTGCAGCGGCCGACCAGACCGGACTGGCGCGATTCGGGGATTTGACCCCCGACTTTATTCTGCTCTTCATTGTTCCGCTACTGATAATACTCTTGGGATACAATAGTTTTACCAAAGAGCGGGAAATGGGAACGCTTACTATGCTTAAAAGCCAGGGTATCGTGCAATGGCGTTGGTTGTTGGGCAAGTGGATTTCCCTTTTCGCACCAATTCTTGGCATAACTACGGTTTTGTTTCTGATTGCTGGAATCGTCCTGTCCGCATTGCCGGATTACGGTGTTTTCAATTGGGTTGCGCTGCTTTCCATGTTCTTGGTTTACCTGGTTTTTTATGCAATATTCACCAATATGGTCCTACTTATTTCGGCGAAAACGAAAAAATCAGGGATCGCCCTGGTTTTGGCCTTGAGCGTATGGATCATAACTTGTCTAATAGCTCCAAAGATTGCCACAAACATTGCGCAGCGCAGACATCCCTATCCCACCGCACAGGAATTTGCCGAAGCGGTACAGAAAGATAAGGACAAAGGTTTGGACGGGCACAAACCATGGAGTGACGAGTCCAAGAAATTGGAGGAAAAGGTCCTTGCCGAATATGGTGTGGACAGCCTTCACCAACTACCCTTTAACTATGACGGCTACATCATGCAAAAAGGTGAAGAGCATCAAGCGGAAATCTATTTCAAGCACTACGAACAGCTCAAAGAGCAATATAGGAAGCAGACCGGCATTTATCGAACCCTGGCGGTGGCCTCACCCTTTTTGCCCACACGGTTCTTGAGCATGTCATTGGCCAATACGGATTACGGTACACATTGGCACTTCAACGATGCCGCTGAAAAATATCGCATTGCCACCCAAAAGTTCTTGAATGACCATTTTGCCGAAAATTCGGAGTATGGCGATTGGGACTGGAAGGCGGATGCTGATTATTGGGAAAAGTTGCCCCCGTTCGAATATGAACCGCCAAGCCTTTCACAAACGCTTTTACAAAATACGTCCAACATCACGTTATTGGGAGGTTGGTTCGTACTTTCTTTTGGACTGCTCTTTTTTATTAAAATCGACTGAACATGCTACGGTACAACTTTAAATACGAACTCAAGCAACTGCTTCGCAACCGTTGGATTCAGCTATTGAGCTTGCTCTTGTTGGTTCTTTTCGGATTTGCGACCTTCAATGGGCTCCAAAAAGTAAGCGAAAGACGGAACGACCTCTCCGCCGTTGAAAGAGAGGTAAAAGAGGGCGACGCACGTATGGTCGCATTATTGGACTCCCTAGATCAAGGCTTGGAAGTAAGTATTGCCTCTTGGTACCATCCTACGGACCCCATGATCATCGCCAACAGATATCCGCGCTTGGCAGCAATGGCCCCGGAGAAATATACCTTTATCGCCACTGGACAGAGCGATATGTTCACCCACTACAAAAGGCCAGAGGTCTACCAACTTGATTACATCGAAGATTTTACGGAGATGACCAGCCCGGTACAATTGCTGTTTGGCAGTTTTGACCTGGCCTTCGTCATTGTTTATCTGTTGCCCTTGCTCATTATTGCGTTCAGCTACAACGTGCTTTCAGCAGAGCGCGAGAGCGGTTCTTTGCGTTTGTTGGGCGCTCAACCCATTAAAATTGAGACTTGGTTATTACAGAAGCTGGGGCTGCGCTTTTTGTGGCTCTCGACCCTGGTTATCGCCGCTGCCGTTTTGGTACTATTGTTTCTTGGTATAAATCCGGTCTCCGGTACCTTTTCAGGATTGATGGGCCTTACTTTGGCCTATATGCTGTTTTGGTTTGTAATCGCATTTTTGGTCAATTTGGTTGTGGGCACCTCGGCAAAAAATGCGGTGACACTCTTGGGAATATGGATAACGATTGTCCTTTTGGTACCCTCGGTACTCAACCAGTTGGGAAGCTCCCTCTACCCGATTCCATCACGCGCCTTGATGATCAATGAAATGCGTGATTTACAGGACGGAGTGCTCAAGGAGGTGGACAGGATACTGGACGATTTTCTGCTCGACCATCCCGAATATGCCGTAAACGATACCACCCAGCAACGCACCTACTGGCACAAATACATGGTAGCCCAAAAAATGATAAGGACAGAGTTGCGGCCAGTAATCGACGATTATGAGCAACAGCTTGAAAAACAGCAGAAATGGATAGGAAAGTTCAAATGGCTCTCTCCTGCAGTGGTGACCCAGGAAGCACTCAACCGTATGGCCGGGACATCTTCACAAGACTATTGGAATTTCAGAAAACAGGTCATCGATTTTTCCAAGGAATGGAGAGACCACTTTATCCCTTTTGTTTACAACAATATTGAATTCTCCAAGTCCGATATAAAAAATCTGCCCATGTTCAAATATGAACCCTTAAAAGGCAAGCCACTGAAGGCTATCTTGGTTATACTGGTACTTTCCATGGCGGTATATCTACTGGGAGTTCTGACATACGTCAGAAAATCTAGGAACGGTATGTTAACTGCATCTTGATATGGGCAGCGCTCCACCCATTGATCAAACAAATTGTTGCTTGCTCCAATGCCACATAGAAAGGCTCAAATACCGCATGATACCCTTTATGGGGCGAGGGCGACCTAAAAATTCAGTTGCAAACCATCCCAGAACATGATTCGAACAAGATTTGAAAAAACATTGCTGTTTTCCGTATTACTGCTGATTTTTTCAATACCGGCAACTTGGGCACAGGACAACCCCGATATCTTTCCGCCCCCGGAAGTGTCACCCGTAGTCCAGGCAACGAGGGCCATCGGCGAAATCGATATTGATGGAAGACTTGACGAACCCAGCTGGAAAAATGCGGTAGCGATAACGGAATTTGTACAAAAAGACCCGATACAAGGCAATCCAGCCACTAGGTATACCGAAGCCAAGGTACTTTTTGATGGGATAAACCTTTACATAGGGGCATTTTGTAAGACGGAAAACGGCAGAAAGGAAATCCTGGCCCAAAACCTGCAAAGGGACTTTGACTATTTCCAGAACGATATGTTCGGTGTAGTGTTGGATGGATTCCTCGATAAGCGCAACGCCGTTTCATTCCAGACCAATCCCTACGGCGCACAGCGGGAGCTTTTGGTGATGGATGATGAGATTTTCAATAGGGAATGGTCTGCGTTGTGGAGCGTCAGAACACGGATTACGGATGAGGGTTGGTACACGGAAATGGCCATACCCTGGAAGACCTTGCGGTATCCGGACAACTGTAGGGAAATGGGTATCATCCTTACAAGGAACATTAGGGTCAACAACGAATATGTGTCCTATCCCGCCGTGCCCAGGAATTTCAATGTGTACCGTATGCCCTATGAGGCGGTTCTTACAGGAATCGAGCCACCACCCCCAGCGGCAAACATACAGCTCAACCCTTACTTATTGGTTGATACGGTCAGGCAAAAGGAAGGGGACGAGATTGTAGAGGAAAGCACGGATATCAAGGCTGGGGGCGAGGTGAAATGGGTGATGGGTCCGAATTCAGTTTTGGACCTGACCTATAATACCGATTTCGCCCAAGCGGATGTAGACCGGCAAGTCATCAACCTTTCCCGATTTTCAGTTTTGTTTCCGGAGAGAAGACAGTTTTTTTTGGAAGGAAACGAAATCTACAGAATGGCCGCTTGGGACAATCTGCAACCTTTTTTCAGCCGGCGCATCGGTTTGGACAATACCGGGAACCCGATTCCCATACAGGTCGGTGGTAGGTTTACCAATAGGAGCCCAAACCAGAACATCGGGGCAATTGTATTACGGCAAGATGCATCGAACGACCAACCGGCCGCAAACTTTGCTGTAGCCAGATATTCCAGGAATATCGGGGGCCAGAACCGAATTGGCGGGATGGCCACATTTCGATATGACGAGGCCAATACGCAGGGTCTTTCAAATTATAACACTACCGTTACCATTGACGGATTTTTGAGGCCCACCCAGGCCATCAATGCTTTTTGGATGCTTTCGGGCTCAAAGAACTCAGGGGTGGAAGACAATGAGGGTTATTCCGGTGCTTTGTGGGCGTATTATTCCGACAACCTACTTTATTTGGGGCTTGTGGAAAGCGTCATATCGGAAGACTATGACCCCAAGGTAGGTTTTATAGATGCCAATAATTATTTGTTGACCAGTCCGGCAATGTCACTGCGCCTACGACCCAAATGGTTACCGAAGTTCACCCGACAGTTCAGCCCCGGAATTACAACCTTCTTTTACCATTATTTGGATGATCTTTCGTTTAGGGAAGGTTTCGCATCCCTAAGACCCATTAGCTTTGAGTTCCAAAATGGCAGCCTTATCGAATATGCCTACCGTTTGAATTGGCAATCATTGCGAGATCCCTTTTCACCCTTGGGAATAGCGATTGAAGCCGGCGATTATTCCTATCAGCGTCACCTTGTTAGTTATACAGGTGACTTTTCAAAAAAAATCGGTTTCAGCGTGGCCTATGGTTTCGGGGAATTCTTTGACGGGAACCTAAATAACTTTGTGGCTTCTTTGCGTCTTGCTCCAATTCCACATATTAGTTTGAACGCGAACTACGAATACAACAAAATAAAATCTCTGGGGATCGATGGGACTTCGACGGAGACCAATCTGCTTGGTACTGAGCTTCGCCTGTCATTGAATCCAAGGTTGCAGCTGATTACATTTTATCAATATAATACCAGCAACAATAGTTCAACAATCAATTCCCGTTTATCATGGGAGTACCTTCCATTGTCGTATGTGTTTATCGTTTTCAATAATAACCAAAATGACGGTTTCGATGATTCTTTAAACCCAATAAGATTTCAGAACACGCAAGGAATCGTGAAATTGACATTTTTGAAACAATTTTAATTCGAATAGCTTCTTGCTCCTGTAGTCCTTGACCAAGCTTGCAAACGTACTTCGATAGTGCCCTTTAAAATGGCCGATTTAAAGGACAGAATTGATAAAACTTTTTCTATTTTCTGAAGTGTCTTATTTCTGGTCTCATTTAATAGTTTCGTAAATAGACGTTATACGGGATAGAGTGTATATCAAGTTTAGTGAATTCTTTGTTTATAATAGCGAGGTGATTTCTTGCCTTTTTTGAAAATCGTTCAGAAGAGCAAGAGGACAACACGCTAAAGCGGCGTTGTGAAATTATTTTATTGTCAATCAGTCAGTTGTGTGAATTCCAGTAAGCAATCACTAGGATAGTCAGTGCTGGAAAGGCCTATGAACAGCGGATTTTACTGTCCTAGTCAACATATTTGGTGATACCGAAATAGAACCAACAGCCTATTTAAAAATAAAGCGAGCGAAATAAGATTTCGCGCTGCAAGCGTCCCAAAACTTACCCTTAACTAATACTACTGAGCGAGGTGAATTTTCACTTTTCCGTGATTTTTTAGTAAAAAAATCCCCATAAATAGGGGCTTCCCAGACTTTTTTAGTAAAAATCATGGAAAAACAGTCAGGCTCTATTATTTTAAATATTTGATTATCAAATATTTAAACAATCATAACGTGGCGTAGCCCGTTATCCTCTTGCTTCTCTTCCATTCTTTTGCGGAGCAAAACAATTCCAGAGAACAACGTTTCAAATTTTTGCAGAGTAGAATGCTCCCTATTTCGATTTTACTTAACGCTTATCTGCCTGAACGCTATAAAATCGAAACAGGATCCATGCGCAAAGTTTAAAGGTAAGGATTTGGGACAAATGGGGTTTTACTTTTGAACTCTAGCTTGTTCTTGTCGCTTTTCCCTTTCTTCAAATTTTCTTCTGAGTATTTGCATATCCTCACTAACCTTACGGTTTAAAATTTTGGCGTAATGTTGTGTAGTGCGCACTGATTTATGCCCCAGCATTTTGCTTACAGATTCAATGGAAACACCATTGGAAAGGGTAACAGTGGTAGCGAAAGTATGTCTCGCCAAATGAGTGGTGAGTTTCTTTTTGATGCCACTTAAATCAGCTATTTCCTTTAAATAGGCATTCATCTTTTGATTTGTCAATACTGGTAAAACCGTCCCATTTACTAAAAGGGGACTGTTCTCATATTTTTCCAAAATCATCATGGCTGTTGGAAGTACAGGTATATTGCTCTTGGTCTTAGTCTTGGTGCGTTCGGTATTGATCCATAGCTCTCCATCAATGCCCACTACAAAATCATCATGTGTCAGTTTTTTAGCATCAGCATAGGCCAAACCTGTAAAACAGCAGAAAACAAATACATCCCTGACATGCTCCAAGCGTTCAACAAAAAATGTAGTGTCCATTAATGTTTGAAGCTCCTCAGAAGTCAAAAACTCTCGTTCAACGATTTTGAGACGGGCTTTCCAATTAGCAAAAGGGTCTTTCGAAATCCATCCATTCGCATAAGCGATTCGGATAATCTTTTTAAAGTTGACCACATATTTAATTGCAGTGTTGTGGCTACATTTTCGTTGTGTCTTTAAGTAGTATTCAAATCCGGAGATGAATGCGTAATCCACTTGGTTGATAGGAATGTCTTTTTTCCTGAGTTCCTTTTGCAGGTATTCTTCTAAATGACTTTTTGCAGTTCGGTATCGTTCTGCTGTACCCTCAGCAAATTCTTTACCCACTAGGCTATTTACTTGGTCATTGTGCTCTTGAAAGACTTCAAGAAGCATTTTAGTAGGCTTATCCAACCCTAAATAGGCTTCTTTAAGTGACTCCGCTGTAAGTGTTTGTTCTCGACCTTTCAATAAATCGGCATGCCGATATAAGTCGGTACGAATCTTGCTTAACTGTGAATTTAGTTGTCGAACTTCCTGCGAAAAACCAAGTACCTTACCGTATGCAGCGTCCCATTGGCTGGGATGTATCTTTCGCCTGGTACTAAACTCAGATCGCTCTCCATTAACCGTGATACGAACATAAATCATCGACCGTCCTACACGGTCTGTTTTGTATTTTCTTAAATAGAATAGAAGGGATAGCATAAAAGTGGCACCTAATTTAACATCATTTCCCCGAATTTAGAGAAAAAAAATTAAATCTTAATCCCTGTAAATGACTGATTAGTAATGTTTTAATTAACATTAGGTGCCCCTTTTTGATGAGATTTGAGGGGGCACCGAAATGGGCACTATTTCAACTGATTCCATTTGGTTCCATTTGGAACTAGTTGAAATAAAAAACCTGTAAATTGTTGATTTACAGGTTTAAATGATATAAAATGAAATATATCAGCGGAGGAAGAGGGATTCGAACCCCCGGAGGTGTGACCCTCAACAGTTTTCAAGACTGCCGCATTCGACCACTCTGCCATTCCTCCCAATACAAATTTG
>JANQKR010000007.1 GCA_028281025.1 Croceivirga sp. | reverse complement strand
GATTTTCTGCTCCCTGCCATCGGCAAAGGCGATAAACTCCCCCTGCTTCAACCTAAAAAAGACATCCGCCCGTATTTTGCTCACCTCCTTTTCGCCGGTGGTCACCCTTGTATCAAAATTGATGGTCCGGCTGCGGTTGACACTGGTGGTCGGTCTTTTCACCAGTTCAAAGAAGCGTTCGTAGTATCGGGCCGTATCGGGGTCGTTCACCTTGCCAAAGAACTGGTAGGAGAGGTTGCTTAAAATGGCACGGCTAGCCTTTTCCCCATAGAGCATATCGTTCTGTACCTTATCCTGCATCACATAGACCGTGGCAATATCATAGCTGCGCAAGGTGGCCGGAATGCGGTGCATGTTCAAGAGGCGCAAGGTCGCGGCCTCTTCCATGAGCAGAAAGGAAGGCCGGGCCTTTCGCACCGCCATCTGTTTGGTCACCGTATGGATGATAGTAGCAATTAAAGGACTGTAAGCCGTTTCGTATTTGGGATTGTTCACCACCGAGACGATGGTGGGCCGTTCCCGCCCATTGATGTTGAGCGGCACTTCATCCGCTGAGAGCACGTAAAAATTCCGCTTTGTACTGATTTTCTTCAGCGCATTGGAGAGCGTACTCCGCACCCCTGCCGTCTGGCGTTCGGATTTAATCCCATTGATAAAGGCATCGGCCATGGCCTTGGCGGTGTGGTTGCCCTTTAAAAAGGCTTCCAGGCTCTCCATGTCCAGGTATTGGTAGAGGGCCATCAAATGGGGAAGGGTACAGTATTGGGGATAGTCCGAGCGAAGTTTCCATATCATCCCGCCCAGCAGTCCCTCTACCGCATCGGTAAAGAATTTGTTGCTTCCTATGGCCCCGGATTCCTTTTGTTCGAGCAGGTTTTCCACCAATACCCGGGAAAGCTCGTTGACGCTTTCCTCGGAATCCATATAGCGCGGCGCAATAGGATTCACCCTATGATATATGGGATCAAAGCCGATACAGTAGAAATCCGTGAGCTTGTCGTCAATTAAGGGATAGGCTATTTCAGTGAGCTCAAAATCCTTATAGTCGTGGATGACCCCTGAAAAGCCATGGCCCGCAAAATGTTCGAGCACGGGGGCTACCACACTCTCGGTCTTGCCGCTGCCCGCCGAGGCGATTAGGGAAATCCCTCTTCGGATGTTTTGCAGGACCAGCTTACCCTTGCGGTGTTGGAGGACCACCGTAAACGGGGTCGGTTTACCTTCGGTGCCATCCTTGTCCAAATAGACATAAAGGACCGTATTGACCAATAACAACGGGCAGACCAGGCCCAAAAGCACGGATGGCCAGGTAAACCCTCCCAACCCATGTGTCCCAAAACCCAGAACCAACAGCCATAGAACACTGTACCCAAAGGCAAAACGGGTCTTTTTGTAGAGGATAAGGAATACCGCACTTCCGGCTACTAAAAGACCCATCCATAATTTCCAATATTCCCACATGGCCATACTCGTTACTTTTAAATCCCGATAGAGCTGGATTTAATGGCCACTTCAGCACCTCTCTTTAGGGCTTTGATGGTCTTTAGGGCCAATTGTGCCTTGTTGGTGGGGATATGGGGCATCATGGGAATCCCCGATTTTCCCAACACTTTTAGGGCAAGGGCCTTTTCGTTGGCGGGTAGTCCCAAGATGGTACTGTAATACAGTTTGGGATCGGTCAGCAGGAGTTTTCGGGAGCGGTAACGTTCAGCAAAGTTGCGCTGGTAGCCAAACTCCCTGTCGAACACCTTTTCAGCCTGTTCAAAGAACCGTTCCCGGTCAAAACCCCGGTCCACCTGTTTGCCGTGCAGTTCTACCTCGGATTTCTTGTACTTGCTCCCCGGGGAAAGGCTGTACCTATTGGAGGCATCCTTACGACTGACAATGATATGGATATGGCTCTGGTTGCCTTCTTTTTTCATACCTTGGACAATACGGATACCGTTCTGTCGGTGCGGGGCCTTTTGCTCCAGTTTACCGATTTTGAGCCGTAAACGCTCCAGGTTCCCCTTGGTTTCGCCTCGTTGGATTTTTCGCATCTGGTGCTTCAGCTCCAAGACCTTGTTGGCATAAGGTTGGTTTTCCCGTACCTGTACGTCGGTCCCTTTATAGGTCCGTTCATGCTCGATTTTGGCATAATACAAAATATCATCCACGGTGACAGGTCTCCCATCGATGGTTCGGTTGAAGGATTTTGCATATTCCTTCATCAGTTCCCGAGTGTACCGCTTCAGATCCTCGCTGTTGTTTTCCAGGTGTTTCAACTCGTGTTGGGAGGGGTTTATGGTGATGGAATAGAACTTAGGCTCTTTTTTCATGAGCTTGGCCGTGTTGCTGTCGATGTCATGGACCACCCTTTTAATCGGAATATGGTCCTCATACTGGTCAAAGAAGTTTTCTATTTTCCGCTCCTCGGATGGTAATTCAGTTTGGTCCAGACCAGAAGGATCCAGGCCTTCATTTTCCTTTTCGAGGTATTGAACAAAATCGGCCACACTTTGCCGGAAATTGCCGCCCTTGCTCTGGGCTGTGATGGTAATGTACATGCTGTCCTTTTTAAATTTTATCGGTACGGGGCTGTCCCGTTTTGTTTTTCCAGTTTTCCAGTTCGGCTTCCAGGGTCTTGTCGGTGCTTTTTCGTTCGGTCAGTATCGGCTTCTTTTCGGTCTCTCCTTCCCCTTCAAAAAGGGCGTGCATCATGGCCACGGTCGGCTTGGTCTGGTTCTTTTCGATATCCCTCATAATCGCAATAATGGCATTGTTCCGTTTTTTAATCAGGTTGGCCAGGGTCTGCATTTTTGGTCCCATGTGCTCTTTGGGGGAAAGCTGGTTCAGCTCAAAAAATTCCAGCATCAAGAGCAGGGTCATCGACTGGGATTGGCCGATTGACCTACTGAACCTTCTGAATTTTCGGGCTACCGAAGTCTTGATCTTGAAGGTCTCAAATCGTTCTTTTTTCAGTTCCTCATCCATTCTTTTTGGGTTTCTTTTCCATTTTTTAGTAAAAAAGTTGCCATTTTCCGGGGGCTGACCGCCGTTTTTAGTAAAAAACCAACCGATTTTTCAACCATTTGGGAACCTTATCTATTGCAAAACGTTCATTTTCAATACGTTGAAAATGAAATCAATAAACGTAACATGGCGAAGCCTGTTACCCTCTTGCTTCTCCGTTTTGTCCCGCGTGCGGGACCAAAATGTTCGAACAAGCCCGTCCCAAGACGGCTTGCTTTTTTTAAAACCAATGCTGTTACGGCCAATGGGAAAGTCAAACCTGTCCGCCGTGGCGGATCAATTCCGATTTTTATCGGGTATTGGCCGTGTGTTTCTGTATGGTAAAGATAGGTATTTCAGGGCTTTGGGCACGCTAAAAACCCTTCATAATGGATAGCCCTTTTTGTTCCGTTTTGATGTTCAGATATGGTCTACCCGATTGGAATCGTAGCGGTTGGCCAGGGCAAAAAAAGACCCCCAAATTTTGGGGGTCGCCCTTGATGGGTTTTAGGCTATATTTCGTATTCTTCCAGCACCATGCGGATGCCGTCCAGTTCGTGGTACAGTTCGTCCGCCGTTTCTCCTATGGTATTTTCCGCCAACGTCTTGATACGTTCGTATTCCGAGACAAGATGTTGGTAATGCCCAACCGTGCCAACCTTTAGCCCTTTGGGTTCCATATCGGCTTTTGTATGTTCCATAGTCTTAAATTTAACGTGTTTTTCTAAATCTTAAAAACATACCTGTAGGAATACAGGTTCTTGATGGTTTCCGTTTCCAACAGCTCGTCATAGTCCAGTCCGTGCTTTATGGCATACGCCCATAACTGTTCTCCATAACGCCTTTCCACATCCTTTTTGGATAGAGAATGCAGATAGTTTTGGGTCTGCTCGTCAAGATTGCTATAATTGAGTTTTATCATGACGTGCGGATTTAAAGCAGTCCCTCATCGGAAAAGCTGAAATAGTCGCCATGGGGCAGGATAATCAGGTGGTCAAGCACCCTGACATCAAAAAGTTCGGCGGCTTTTTGAATCTTTCTGGTGATTTCCTTGTCATTTTCACTGGGTCTTGATGTTCCCGAAGGATGGTTATGTGCCAAAATGATATGGGTCGTAAGCGTCTTTAGGATGACCGCAAAAAGGATACGCACATCTACCAGAGCCGCATTGATGCCTCCCGTGGATACCTGATAGGTGCCCTTGACCTTATTGGCATTGTTCAGCAATAACACCTTAAAGGTTTCCTGCAATCCTATGGTATTTCCATCCCAATTGTCATAGAGCAATTTCGCCACCTGTTCGGAATCCGTCAAGGGCATTGAATCGATGACCCCCAATTTTTCACAGTAGCTCACTTTTATTTCGTTGACTTCATTCCTCATTGTTTCTTTATTTAATCGTTCTGAAATGATGAAAAAGAGGGTGAAGCTTTCGACGGAATCACCCTCTTTCTTTTTTGTTATCCCTCTATGGAATTACCGTTCTTGCCCCCGAGCAAAAGGATTTCGCTGGCCTCTACCTCGGTTACATAGCGTTGGTTGCCATCATCGGTGGTATAGGTGCGGGTCTTAAGCTTTCCCGTTACCCCAATTTCCTTGCCTTTGGCAGTGTACTTCTCGACGATTTCCGCCGTCTTGCCCCAGGCAACAACGATATGCCAATTGGTGTCCATTTGTTTCACACCGTTGGCATTCTTGTAATACTCGTTTGTTGCCAAGCGGAACCGTGCAACCTTCCTACCGCTTTCCAAATTCGTTACCGTGGGATCCTCTCCCAAATGACCGATCAACTGTACATGATTTTTAATTGTACCCATAACTAAATGATTTTAAAGCCTGCCTTGTCCACCTGTGGCAGATACATCGGCAGACAGGATTAATAATTCCCCTGTTTTGATTTTCAACTTCAATTGAATTTTAAGGGGTGTTTGTTTGATTTCTTGCGTGCGTAGCACAATAAAAGCGGTGGGTTTTGTCAAGACTTTTGGTAAGAAATCAGGAAGTTTTGCAACGTAGTTTTTACCAACGGGCTAAAAACAAGGCAGTGAAAGCCTTATTTCTTTTCAAAACCATGGCCTGGTCTTGACAAGTTCCATAAGGGCATTAGCCATTCTTTCAAAACCGCTTGCAAGGGAGCGTATGGGAAATTAAGCGACCGCCGCATGTGGGCTTTGAGCTAGAATGGGTTATGTCCTGCCTGTTTTTCGATGCCCCGAAAAACAACCAAGGTCTGTTTTATTATAAACCCCTTAAAATTTTTGGGCCAGTGGTTTGATTTTTAAGAATTTTCGAGCAAGAACGAAAGAAGGGCTTGCCGCAAATTCTGTCCATAAAATCAAAGTACTGGACTTCCGCTTTGGAAAATCCTTTCTTTTGGGATGAATACAAAAAAAAGAAGCCTACCCCGACGGGTAGGCTTCCCAATTGAAATACGGACCACTTAAAGTTCAAATTCCAGAATTCGTGCCTCGATTTCCTGCTTTCTGCTCTCCAAGGTCTCTTGGAGCTTTGAGGTTACCAAATGGATAAAATTGGTGTTGGTAGTCCTGAACTCCAGCCCATTGGAGTCCCTCAACGTGAACTGGCTTGAGCCGTCGTGGTTGTAATTGAACTTGGTAAGCTCGTTCAATTTCCCTACCAACAGTTCCCTGTTGTTGGCCAATCCCCTTAGTTTCTCAAACTTCTGGATACGGTCGTCCAGATTCACCACTTCCTTGGCCGGTTCCGTTTTTTGCTCTTTTGTCTCAGTCTTGACCGTTTCTCCGCTAACAGGTGTGGATTTGGCCTGAGCCGTCAATTTGTCCTTTACTTCTTTTTTTGAAGTCGTGGATGCGTTTCTGCTTTTGCCCAAAGGCTTTGTTTTTGTTTCCATTGTAATGAAATTTAGATTAAACAATATTTGAGCAAGACACAAACGGAAGACAAAATTTTGGATTGGAAAGGAAACGGAATAAATAGGGAGGAACGAACGGCTTTATGCCGTCCCTTTTCCGACTAAATTTTTCGAGTTTACCTTAGTGATGAATATTGGTATGAATACCCAAACATCCATTCGAAACATTACTAATCGATACTGCAAACTATCTACTGCACCTTAGTGCTTTAAATATAAGCCTTATGGTATTCCATATTCGAATATGGAATATCCCTTCAAACTTCAAAGTCATTTATTCAGCGAGTATAAAAATGTCAGAACATACCCGACCTCGATTCCAACATATTGAAATATTGCTCTTTCATATCATCTGAAAGAAACGAGATTTCTATCAACTTCTTCCATTCCGGTATTCTTGCCTGCATTTCTTCAAGGATTACCATTATGGTTTTTTCATTGAGTTGCAATCGTTCTTTCGCATAATACTCTACAAAGTCCGAAGCCTTTAAATTGCTTCTTTTTCCTTTAAGGGTCAATGCAATTTCTTCGTCGGGATTCTTGATGGCAATTGAGGAATTCAACAAATCGTAGGCCGGTGCCAAGGTTGTTTTTCCATTTTTTGTAATCAAGGAAAAGTTCTTTAGGTGCATATCCTCGTTTCCGGTAACATAACAAAAGATAATCCTTTTAAAAAAATCGGCCTTTTCGACCAAAGGAAATGAGCAAAATTCGTCAATGACCGGAACCAATTTTTCCATGGTGAAGCTGTATTTGGTGTCCCTCGTATTTCCAGTCAGTTGCGCAAAATCCTCGACAGCGTATTTTTTCCCTTTGCCATGGCGATCGAAACGTTTGATAAAGTACGATAAACTATCATCTTTGGCGTAGACCATCCCATGAAAGGGTACATTTAGACCAAAGGCTTTGGCCATACGCATGGTCAGGTCTTCATTTTCGGGCAATTGGGGAAACAAATCATTTTGCGGCTTGATGATATATGTTCCAAATTGATCTACAATTTTGAATTCCTGGTCAACCACGGAAACCGTTGCGCTTAATTTGGGCTGTACTCCTTGGATGGACAGTTTTTTAGCCCTGTTTGCCGCTTCCCGTCTCAATTCGGCGGCCGTATGGGGCAAATCCTTCAAATCAAGTAACTTGGGGGCGATCATTTTGAGTCCACGCGGACTATATTTGGCCGTACCGCAAATTTCATATGTGATTGGACACCTATTCACCATCCAATGGTTTTACGGTTACAGCCCCTACTAAATCAGCCCCCGTTGCCATTAACTGTGAGAAATAATCCTTTGCATCGATTTTAGCAATCCTTAGTAGCCCCTCCAACATGATACCTTCGGGCAATAGACCTTCAAAAAAAGCGGGGAAGGATTTAAAACTGTACCTTTTCTGGTCAATGGGCATGGTCAACGAGATGGCCTCGCCATCGTAATCCCAATCATAGTCAAAATGATATTCGTTAGTGGAGACCTCCGTAAGGACTCCTGCTTTTTTTCCATGGACATGTACCACTGCTTTTCTCATAGCTAATAGGTCAAGGGACTCTTAAATTCTACCTTTATGTTCAATACCCGGAGCACCGCCAGGAGACTGTCCCAACGGACTGTCTCCTTGTTTTTTTCTATATCAAAAACGGTGGTCTTCCCAATTCCGGCTAAATTGGCCAATTCCAGCTGGGTGAGCCCCGCTTTTTTACGATGGTCTTTCACCATAAGGCCCAAATCGAAATCATCCATTTTTACTGTTTAAACGGTAAAAATAAGCAATTTTATAACATAAGACCTTCAATTACTAAGAATTTGGTATATTTTACTGTTATAGCAGTAAAAATAACGTGTTTACACTTAAAATTCTTAATAACTTTAGGTAACATTGATTAATTACCGCTATAACGGTAATTAGATATCTACATTACATCCTTATCTCAGTTTGAATACCAAAAATATCGTTTTTGAAAACTTAATGAGGTTAATCCGGTCCTGCCCATGAAAAGTTACCTATTTGGTGAGCACAAAAATGTGAAGACACTGAAATCCCAGTAAAATAAGCTAATTATAATTTAGGTTCTGGTTTTTACATGTCAGAATTGAGTTATATGTCCAAGTTACGCTTGGTATAAATCTTTCCCTTGAATGAGAGAACTGAATTGAACGAATAAAATTTCTACTTTGGAAAAAGTGGAGCTGCTTTCTCCAATAGCTCTCTAGGAGTTCTGGTGAGTTTCAATTTTTCGACCTTGTTATCAAGAAAGAATGAAAATGGTTTATACGACGATTTCAGCATTGCGATACCCTCTTCTTCAGACCGAGGTTTTGGCTTTGCCTTTGATAATTCAAACCTTAGATAATCTTCTTGATATTCCATTAGAACGTCCCATAATTGTATTTTTTTTGATTGAAGGGCTTCCTTGTTAAACATGAGAGTATCTATGTCTATAATGACCATATCTTGAACTCTGGAAATATCCAGACCACTTTCTCCCAACTTGGTGAGTTCATCCTTAAACCAACTATTTACGATACTGTTTGTGCCAGCTGTATTGAACATTCGGTAATGCACCACCAAAACCGGTCTTATTATACCATTTTTGATTGGGAACATTGAGTCGTAGGCAGCTTCACCCTTTAACAAAATCTCAATATTTGCCACAAGTTGTTTAACAGCCTTTGGTTTGTTCTTTTCGTTTTCAAACAACTTTAATCTGAGTTCATTGTGAAGAACCTTATAATCAGGACTTGTTTTTGACTCTTTGGATATTAGTATATCCTTAGATTCAAATAGCATTGATTTTTTACCATTTCGAACATAGTAATCCGGAGCACTATTCATTACTTGATCAAGTTCTTTTCCCGATTTTTGAACGTAGCGGTTCCCGAATATTTCCTTCAGTAATGTATCGAGAGCATATTGCTCACTATATTCATAAGTTTTAAGTCCATACAACCCTTTTACTTTTTGGTCGTCTGGTAACATATCGTTAATTAGTTTTAGCCTAAAATATAGTCCATTATAAATCATCTCGATTACGAAAAGAGGAGAGATAATACGGTATTTTAAGTCTTCAATTTTGTACAGAGGTTTACTTCTTAAAGTCACAAAATCGAGCTCTGAAGCTATCTCACCAGGTGATAATATATGCTTGTCTATAAAATCTTGGTGGGAAGGGTCTTCCAGGTGGATTTCCGTATGGGTTTCCTTATCTTTCATTAAAACTGAATAGGTAACACCCAATAGACGTCGCAAGTATTCACTGTAATTCTTAACACCATAGTACTCGTAAAAGGCATTCAATAAAGGCGTACACTCTTCAACACCAGAAAGAAACTCAAAGTAGGATACAGCTCTTAGAAACTGGCAGGTAAAGACTTTGTCAGTTCTATAATTTATTAAATCATAATTATGAAATTGCAACATTAGCAATACCTGAGCAGGCGTAAATTGAATACCTGATTTTTCATCGGCCTCTTTTTGTGCAACTCCCCTATCCGTAAATGCAATTTGATTGAGGTGTAAGTAGGCTTTAAATATGTCTCGTTCCATCACTTCATTCGTCTTTTCTGTTTCAATATCTTCAGAAACATTATCAAAAACGTATTCAAAAAACAAAAGGCTGCTCCCGACATATGGAATTTCATAGTCGGTAATTGCGTATTCTGCCTGTGCTACATAATTCAATAGATTCTGGTATGCCTCATTAGCAAAATTTTGGTTCCCTTTCGAGAAGAACATATTCATAAAAGAGATGACATCACTGTACTTGGATTTCTCTGTATCAAAGCCAAGAAAATGAGAACCTGTTTTCAATAAGGTATCCCGACTTATTGCACTCAGATAATCGTCGAGAGATTTTCGGTCTTCCCCGGGAAAACAGGCTTCAAATGTTACGCCTAACTTAAACTGCATTTGTTTTTTCATTTATGTTTATTCAAACTTCTTTATCAATCTCCTTTCCAGTTATATGCTAACACAACTTGGCATACTGAATCTACTTCTTTAATTTATTTCTGAAAAACTGAATCTGGCACTTAATGACATAATAACTCTATTCTTAAGCAATGCCTTCCATCATTTATTAGGGAGATATCCAAGGTTTAAATGTCAACTTTTCGGCTTAAACCCCTCGATTGCAAACTTTACGATAAGACCAAAATTTATTCGCTGTAGGAAGGTGCTATCACTATCTGCATTTGTGCCAAATAAATCTTCTGTTTGCACAAATAATCCACCCATCAATTTATTATCTTTTGTACTAAAAGAATGGACACCTAAGCCTGCGACGGTATGTGGTTTTATATTTTTTGCATCTTTGTAAAATCGATGCCTCAAATACGGATTTATACCTAAAAAAAAGGCATTTACTTTATCTTCACTATTGGCGTTAGGATTAGCTACCAAAGGGATAAAATGAATGTAATCTGTATTAATCTCGAACCTTAAAAACCTATCGAAATCTCCCTGTAAACTCTCTATCGTTTGTGATGATGACAATGTTCCAGGATTTATCGTATTATCAACATTTTGCAAAGTAAAAGTAGCTTTCTTTAATTCGAGTTGATTGCTGGTATAAGAAACAGCCGAACTAAAACCGAAAAAATGATTATCCAAAAACCTTCGGGTGTATCCTAATTCTGCTCTATAACCTTGAAAGTTGATTTTCTTGAAACGCTCATCAATGGTTGGGGCACTATTTACAGAATCGAATAAAAATTCTGACCCTAAGAACGCTGCTCGAGCATAAATGAGTGTCTCTTTCTCGAAATAGCTTTCATTTCGTATATCATCAAGATTGTTTAAGACTCGTTCACCATCCCTATTTTCCTTATCCAATTCACCATAAAGTTTAAGAAGGTCTGAATAACTGGATGTTGATGATTCAATGTTACTAAGCTCTTTTTGAACACTTACTTTCTTTCTGTCCAATTCACTTAAAACATCAAGCCACTGTTGTTGGCTATAAGTGTTTGCAACGAGAACTTCAGACCCAAGAATTATTTTGGCTTCTTTGTGCTTTTCAAAACTTTCAATAAATTCAGAATACTTGGTATTTATAGTTTTCAGTTGAATATTACGGTCTAAATCTGGAAATGCGTTGCCTGAGTTATTGTAGTTCTCTACCATTGTAGCAATTTGTTCCGCAAGAACGCCAAGATTATTTATTTGCTCAATTTTTTTTTCGGCAATACCCTTATTCTTTTTTTTGTTATCCCCCAAAAATGCCGGCGTGAGCCTTTCACGATAAGCTTCGATGGCATTGATTATACCAATAGCAGATTTCTCTTCCCTAAAATTGACAAAACGTTTTTTCTGATTCTCATTTAATGCCCCTTCTTTAACAAGCTTAGCTAATTCTTTGTCAATATTTTTTTGAAGTTCATTGGACTCTACGGTTTTGAGGTAAGCTTTTGCCAATTCCGACACAGTCTCTTCTCTATATTTTCTTCTAATTTTTCTAAGTCCGAATAATCCACCTATTGAGGCAGATGACGAAACACGATTGCTTGAGAATAATGTGCTTATTCCATCTGAAGCACTTCCTTTCAATTCAATGCCGAGAATTATATGATTATGAGCTTTTGCTTTAGCAAAACTTTTGGAGTTCTCTTCCCAAGATGTTTTTAATTCTTCTCCATATTTTTTTAGCTTTTGTTCGTCAGTTAATTTTTCCCAATCCTTAATCTCTTTAACAATCGTATACACATCATTCTCTGTCTTGAGTGAAGGTGCGGTATACCTATTTTTATTCCATATTTCTTTGTAAAAAGCAAGATTGGCTATTTTGTTCTCTACATCTAGATTTAAGGTGGCAGTAGGAACAACAATGGTACTGAACCCCTCTCTATCTTGACCTAACGCTTGACCTTGGACTTGAATAGTTATTAGTAAACAACCAAGCACTACCATATACCTCATACTAAACAACTTTAATGGTTACTGATTTTGAAGTTCTTGTGACTGGACTAGGGTCTCCTTTTTTATCTCCATTGTCTGTTTCAATTTTATCGGTTGTAAAAGTCCACTGGGTATTATTACTCCCTGTTCTAGTGACATCAACTACGAAAGTGTCATTTACGATGTTCACGTTCCTAGCTATTCCTCCGGTTACACCAACCGACTTGCCACCAACTCTCACAGACAGAAGATTAGTACCTGAAACAGTACAGTGAATGTCGGCTGAATACGAACCTGTTGCAACAACTTCATCATTCAATTTAATATCGGTCAAATCTTTGTGATCAATGTATTCTGATATTTGAACAATGCTTTTGGTGGTCTCAATACTTGCTCTTCTATCAAAGTTTTCCTTTAAAGTTTGTAAGTCAACTTTTGATGTTTTTCCAGTTAGGAATGCCACCATTTCCATTTCGAGATTTTTCAGTCTTGTAGATATTTGAAAATCAGATTTCTTCATTTTATTGTTTTGATATTTAGTTAATTGTTAAACCTGTAAGTATTATGAATCATTTTACCCTCGATTTTATAAGATAAATCAAGGCTGTCAATTGAATTTATACCGTATCGCCTCAAGGCAATTAAACCTTTAAATTCATTAGACTCCTCCTGAACTAAGTTCATCAAAACAGGATCTTTTTTGTTCTTTTTGGTGTCCTTTCCAAATAATACGATATGAGTATTTTCTGCTTTTTTTAGGTTTCCAATTATTAACAATTCATTCTTTTTTATATCAGCACTTACACTAATGAAGTTATTTGAGATATTTAATTCTGGTTCTTGATTGTGAAAATAGTTGGCCATTGGAAAACATATTAATGAAAAAAAGGTTGCAGCACCAACCCAACCTGAAGACCTTTTTATGTTTAATGCAATTCTTGATATTATGGTATTATAACTATCATTTATTTGGGTAGGGCTTCGCATATCTGTTTGTCTCATCTCAATCTTACCAGCACCATAGGTAATGGCAAACTTTGCCATCCCAATAAAAAAAATGGGAATGATAAAAGAAACAAAAACTAGTATCTCTTTTGATTGTAAAAATGTGGTATAACCTGCTGCTCCAATAAAAGTACCTCCAGCTAAATAGTTCAAAAAACTGTTTAAGGACTTTAGCCTTTCTGAAAATACATTAAGACTTTCATCAATTAAGGTTCTGGCTTTTTTCAGCCAATAATCATCATATCTGTCAAAGCTTACCGCGATATCTTTTTCCTCGGAACTATCACTCATTTCTCTTTATATTTTCAAGATAAATCTTCTTATCTTCAGTGAGGGGTATGTAGTTTCTATGTCCGCTCTCACAAAACACTACCAAGTAATCTTTTACCTCGACTTTTTCCTCAAATTGCTTTTTGCACAACTTTGAGAACAGCCTTGAGATATTGCTCCTTGAAATAATTTGATGAATTCGTTCTCTTTCTAGTTCATTTAGCTTTTCCATCCCCTCATCAAAGTCGCTCGATTTTAAAATTTTATTTAAATCCGAATTTATTGTGGCTACGTTTTCTCCAACGGCAAGCTCTGGAGTTTCAGGAGCTAGAAGTAAAGGGAACTTCCCACTTTGGATATCTACGTAAAAATGAGGGGTAGAACAATCCGGATTTTGACAAGTAACTAGAATCATGCTCGATTGATTTAAACAAAAAAATAACTTATTGAATTAGTAATAAATACCCATTAACGGGTATTTAAAACTGGGGGATGATGTAGGAGAATCACTAATTTGAGGAACTGAAATATACATACATTCCAAAAGAACAGACTACACAAAAACCTTAGAAAAACTGGGGTTTTTCCGCAAAAACGGGTTAAGTTTTTGTAAAGTTACCTATTCGGTGAGCATAAATTTTTAATAAGCTGATAAGCCCTTATTTATTGGGCTTTTGAGGGGTAGGTTCTAGTGCCTCCGGGGACGTTTCCCATACTTCCGGTATTTCCATAATTCCCTCGCTACCCAGGCCCCACAACCGATTTACTGGAAACGATAAGATCGGTAACCCTAATCATATGGGCTTTTTGGAACTGTAAGAGTTTGGTAAAACAATTTATTCGATTTCCCAGGTCGACCCGGAATGAAGAAGTTCGGAAACCTGTTTCCTGGACTTCCTTTTAACAGTGTCGTCCATGTTGGAAGCGTACTCAGGTTCCTGTACACATCGATAGACCCCAAGAGGTTTTACGGTCTCCAATCGCGCCAATAAAAAAGAAAGGCTTAGATTTTGTTCATCATGGATTGCAGCACTATCTGCCTCCGTGCTTACCAATAGTTCATGATTTCCCCATTGGACCGCTTTGTTCAACCCTCTACCAAAAACCAATGGCTTACCATGCTGCAACAATACGGTATGGTCATCACTGTTTTCCTTTCCTAAAAACTGCTCAAAAGCTTCATCATTGAAGATGACACAGTTTTGGTAGATTTCCACTACGGAAGTTCCACAGTGGGCCTCGGCCCTGAGCAAGATCTCCTGTAAATGTTTGGGATCGGAGGCCGTTGTCCGGGCAAAAAAGGTGGCCCCAGCCCCTAGGGCCAGCGTTGCTGGGTCAAAGGGCTTTTCAATGGTCCCCAAAGGACTGGTCTTTGTACGTTGCCCCAATTGTGACGTTGGGGAATACTGTCCCTTGGTCAACCCATAGATTTCATTATTGAATATCAATATATTGATGTTGATGTTTCGTCGTATGGCATGGATGAAGTGATTTCCCCCAATGGCCAGTCCATCCCCATCACCGGTTATCGCCCAAACACTTAACGAAGGATTGTGCACTTTTGTACCCGTTGCAATGGCCACGGCCCTGCCATGAATGGAATGCATGCCATAGGTATCCACATAGTATGGAAAACGCGAGGAACAACCTATGCCGGAAATAAAAACCACGTCTTCCTTTCTTCTTCCCAAAGTGGCCAACACCTTTTTTACGCTGTTCAATATGGCATAGTCACCACAGCCAGGACACCAACGAATGGCTTGGTCCGTGGCAAAATCCTTTGCACTCAGTTTTTCACTAGCGCTTTGCATGTTCCATAAGCTTTAATTCCTTCCCAAAAGCAGAAATAAGTTCCGAAATGGTAAAAGGTTGGCCCTGAACTTTGTGATATCCTTTGGCCTTACAATGAAATTGAGCGTTTATAATGCGTAATAATTGGCCTTTGTTCAATTCGGGTACGAGGACTTGTTCGAAATTGGTAATCAATGGTCCCAAATTTGTTGGAAATGGATTGAGATAGGTAAGGTGTGCCAAACTGATTTCATGCCCTTGGGCCTGAAGCCGTTTCACTGCCGTTCGTACTGCACCATACGTACCTCCCCAGGAAATGACCAACAGTTGCCCATGCGTTTTGCCTTCCACCCGTTGCTCTGGTATATTGGATGCCACCAGGGACACTTTTTTAGCCCTGACTTCCACCATTTTTTCATGGTTTTCCGGGTCGTAGCTCACATCTCCGGTTTCAAAGTCCTTTTCAAGTCCACCAATGCGGTGCTGCATCCCTTCCGTTCCCGGAATGGCCCACGGACGTACCAATTGCAGGTTTCTGCTGTACGCTTTAAAGCCTTCCTCGGATGTTTGGGCCAAATGGATCGGAATATGACGGTATTCTTCCGTAAGGTCCGGAATACGCCAGGGTTCCGAACCATTGGCAATGAATCCATCACTCAACAAAACTACCGGGGTCATATGTTGTAGGCTCAATCGAGCGGCTTCATAGGCCATGGCAAAGGTATCACCGGGTCTTGAAGCAGCGAGAACAATAAGGGGAGATTCCCCATTCCTTCCATAAAATACCTGCAATAAGTCCGCTTGTTCCGTTTTTGTAGGCAATCCCGTGGAAGGGCCTCCCCGTTGTACATTGATCACTACCAGCGGCAATTCCAGCATTACGGCCAGGTTCAATGCTTCTGATTTCAATGCCAGCCCGGGTCCCGAGGTTGTGGTAGCGGCCAATGCCCCCGAAAACGAAGCACCAATTGCTGCACAAATGGCCGCAATCTCATCCTCCGCCTGAAAGGTCCGAACCCCAAATCCGCCATGTTTTGAAAGCTCCTGTAAAATATCCGTTGCCGGAGTAATGGGATACGATCCAATGAACAAGTCCAAACCCGAAGCCTCTGCAGCTTGCATCAACCCCCAGGCAATTCCAGTATTGCCATTGATCTGGCGATAGGTTCCCTTTTCCAGGGGTGCCTCCGGAATTTGGTAAATGGCGATGGAGGCTTCTATGGTCTCCCCAAAATGGTATCCGGCCTCAAGCGCTGCAATGTTTGCACTGACCAAAGCATCCTTGCCCTCGAATTTTTCCCGTATCCACGCTTTGGTAAGGTTTGGATCTCTTGAGAATATAAAATAACAGAGCCCCAGCGCATAAAAGTTTTTGCAGCGCCTTTTGGACTTGTTGTCCAAATCAATCGTCTCCAAAGCCCTTTCGGTTTGTGAGGTAATGGGTGCATGGATCAGCTTAAAGTTTCTTAATTCCTCAATGGCCTCCAAGGACGTTACCTCATAACCTGCCTTTTTAAATCCCGAACGGTCAAAAGCATCATCATTAATGATAATGGTCGCCCCTTTTTTCAATAGAGGTAATTTGACTTTCAGTGCAGCCGGATTCATGGCCACCAATACATCCGGTTGATCCCCAGGCGTATAAATCTCCTTGGCCCCAATATGCACCTGAAACCCGGAAACACCAAATACGGAACCTGAGGGAGCCCTAATTTCCGAGGGATAATCCGGAAATGTGGCAATATCATTACCCATACGGGCCGAAGTATCCGAAAACTGTGTGCCTGTCAGTTGCATCCCATCACCGGAATCTCCCGAAAATAAAATGATGATATGTTCCAGGGTGGTCTTCATCTTTTTCAAGCATACTAATTTACAATTTGTCTCCTTGCCAACGAAGGATTTGTACACAGAAACCATTCGAATGATCCAAAAGGTACAGCCTCATATACCAATGTCCCTATGGGGAAATTCCTTTAAAAGGAAATAGCCGCACGCAAACAGGCCCACGATCCTTTTAAGGTTATGGGATATAAACTCCCGGTCAGCCATACCCCATTATCAGTGACCGACCAATAGATAAAGGTGATCAACAGTGTTAAGAAAAGGAGGTTCTTTATCTTCAGGTTTCTGGAGAGCTACCTGCCTACCACTACTATTTGGTTTTACCGGTTTTATAGGAAAGGAGATGGTATCACCTCTCAGTTTCTGTTCAAATCGTTGGGCTTTCTAAAACCCATATGTCCTGGAGTACGGAAACTCACTTATTCGGTAAGCACAAAAACAATAAGGCTGGGAAACTCCAATTATCATAGGCATTTAAAGTTTAAGGTCTGGTGTTTATACTTCGAAATCCAAGGCTGCGGCCCACACGACTTTAAAAACGCCTATTGGACGTTTTCTGATGCTCGGTCTTCTCCCGCTCCGCTTTGTAGATAGTGCTCCCAACCTATAATACAAGAAATCATTGATTCTTTAGTTGTTTACTTTCATTTAAAATCCAATTCGCTTTTTTTGGAGCTAAACTTCAAATTGGAGTATGGAAAGCCCCCAATCTTACATTTTGGTCATTTCCACTATGATTTTGGTTAACGCCCGGGTGTCTTCCCCAAATACATTTGTACTGTAAAATTTAAGCAACACAAAAAATAAAATACAGTACAATGAAAACAATCAATTTAAAAAACGGCAATTTAGGTGTAAGGGTCTTCGTGATTTTTACCATGATGCTGGCCGTAATGGCATTAGTGGTCTTTTCGGCCTTTGACAAAACAGAAAAAAAGGAATTGGCACAAAACGAGCCACAAGGACTCCAGGTAGAGGTTTCCCATCCCATATTTGAAAAAATCACCGAATGGGACGAGTATACCGGTCGTTTCGAAGCCAGCAACCGGGTGGAAGTCCGGGCAAGGGTGAGCGGTTATATTGAAAACGTAAGTTTTAAGGATGGCCAGGACGTTACAAAAGGTGATGTTCTCTTTACCATAGACCAACGCCCCTTTAGAATTGCATTGAACCAGGCCAGGGCTGGTTACGGTCAGGCACTGGCCAATTTAACAACGGCCCAGGATAACTTTAACCGTGTTCGGTCCCTACGTGAATCGGGAGCGGTTTCCTTGGAGGAGTATGATCATAGGCAACAGGCATTGGCAGGGGCAAAAGCTACACTGCAATTGGCCCAGGCCGCTGTGGACAATGCCAAGTTGAACCTAGAATTTACCAGGGTAAAGGCACCAATTTCCGGTCGGGTAAGTCGGGATATGGTGAATGAGGGCAACTTGATAGATGGTGGTTCATCAAATTCAACGCTCCTTACCACAATTGTGGCCACCAGCCCCATCCACTTTTACTTTAGGGGAAGTGAATCGGACTATTTGAAGTATTCCCGCCTGGCCCAAAATGGGGAAAGGGGTTCCTCACGTTCCACTGCAAATCCAGTGCTATTGAAACTCCAGGATGAAGCCGACTATACCCACGAAGCCGTTATGGATTTTGTGGACAATGAAATTGATAGAAGTACCGGGACCATAGAGGGACGTGCCACATTGGACAACGAAGATGGCCTTATTGAACCTGGAATGTTCGGAAAGGCAAGATTGTTGGGCAGTGCGGAACACGAAGCCATAATGATACCCGATGAAATTATAGGGACCAACCAATCCGTTCGTTTCGTTTATGTTTTGGGTGAGGACAATACGGTCGCCGCCAAAAATATAGAATTAGGCCCATTGCACACCAATGGATTGCGAATCATTAGAAATGGGTTGACCTCTGAAGACAAACTCATTACCAATAACATCCAAAAGATTAGACCGGGAGTTGCGGTCCGTCCCATCGAAAAATCCCCAGTAGCTACAAAGGAAGCCTTTGCCATGGCATCCACAGAATAACCAGAAACCCAAGAATCTTATTGTATTCCGTTAGCGCCCTCTCCATTCAAGAAGAATGGAAAAAAGAGGGCGACAGGGATACGCTTGTCCTTAACGAAGCTAAAGCAATCCAACACTAAAAAAATAGAAATCATGAAATTCAGTCACATTTTTATCAAAAGACCCATTTTCGCAGCGGTGCTCAGCATCCTGATCGTGATCGTGGGCGGATTGGCATACGTCTCCTTGCCAGTTTCACAGTTCCCGGATGTAGCCCCTCCAACCGTTCAGGTGGTGGCCACCTATCCCGGGGCAAATGCACAGACCCTCTCAGAAACCGTTGCCACCCCTTTGGAGCAGGAAATCAACGGAGTGGAGGGAATGATCTATATGACCTCCCAGTCTTCCGCGGATGGAGTGGTCTCCATCCAAGTAGCGTTTGAATTGGGAACAGACCTGGATCGTGCCCAGGTTCAGGTCCAAAACCGGGTGGCCATTGCGGAACCCCGACTACCGGAATCCGTTCGTAGGTTGGGAATCACCACCAACAAGGTGTCCCCGGATATTCTATTGGTGGTCAATATGTACTCCCCCAATAAGACCTATGATCAGACCTACATTGGCAACTATGCCACCCTACAGATGATCGATCAGATTGCCCGAATTAAAGGGGTGGGTGATATCCAAATCTTTGGCGCCGCAGAATATGCCATGCGCATTTGGTTGGACCCCGATAGAATCGCCAATTTGGATATGACCGCAGGTGAGGTGGTCTCCGCGCTTAGGGCACAGAACGTGCAGATTGCCAGCGGTACTTTGAACACCTTGCCATCCGGTAACCAATCGGCCTTTGAAGTCAACGTTCAGACCCAGGGAAAATTGGTGACCCAGGAACAGTTTGAAAACATCATCATCAAAGCTGGTGAAAATGGTCGTATTGTTCAATTAAAGGATGTAGGTCGAGTCGAATTGGGAGCACAGAATTACGCTACCAAGGGATATTTGGGAAAGGACCCTGCCATTGCAATGCCCATTTATCAGCAACCCGGTGGAAATGCCCTTGAAACCGCTGCTGCCATTCAGGAAAAAGTGGCAGAGCTTTCAAAGAATTTCCCTGAAGACCTGGAATATAAAATTGCCTATAACCCTACCGAATTTGTACAAAAATCAGTGGATGAGGTTTACCACACCATTTTTGAAGCCATCATACTCGTCATATTGGTCATTCTACTTTTCCTACAGTCCTGGCGGGCCGCCATCATTCCTATTTTGGCCATCCCCGTTTCCTTGATCGGAACCTTTGCCGTGATGCAGGGATTGGGATTCTCCTTGAACAACCTCACCCTGTTTGGATTGGTCCTGGCCATTGGGATCGTAGTGGATGATGCCATTGTTGTGGTTGAGAATATGGAACGGTATCTGGCCAAGGGACTGTCGCCCAAAGAGGCGGCACGAAAAACCATGGATGAGGTTGGTGGTGCCTTAGTGGCCATTGGATTGGTATTGATTGCCGTTTTTATCCCGACGACATTCCTCGAGGGCATCTCAGGACAGTTCTACAAACAATTTGGGTTGACGATTGCCGTGGCCACCGCCATTTCGGTTTTCGTATCACTCACCTTAAGCCCTGCCATGGCGGCATTGTTGATGCGCCATGAAGCACACGACAATAAGAAAAAATCACCATGGCTATTACGCCCTTTTAAATTTATTGGTGACGGTTTTAACCGTTTTATGGATGGACTTTCCGCACGGTACGGTAATAGTGTTGGAAAATTGGTGAGGACCAGCACCATGGTCATGATCGTATATGGGGGACTGATTGCCCTTACGGGATTTCAGTTCAACAGGGTACCTACGGGATTTGTGCCCGCCATGGACCAGCAATATTTTATCACCGCCATTCAATTGCCACCTGGGGCCTCCCTAACCCGAACCGACAAAGTGGTCAATGATGCCCTTGACATATTGTTGGAAGTTGATGGGGTAGAAACCGCCGTATCCTTTACCGGTTTTGATGGAGCTTCCTTTACCAACGCTTCCAATGCCGCAGCGATTTTCGTCACCCTTGAGGATTTTGACGTAAGAACCGAAAAAGGAATTGGTTACGAAGACCTATTGGGAACACTTCGAGCAAAAATGGCGGCAGTGGATGACGCTTTTGTTGTGGTCATTCCTCCCCCATCCGTACGTGGTATTGGTAATGCAGGGGGATTCCGAATGATGGTTCAGGATCGGGCCAACCTAGGTACGGAAGCACTGTTGAACGCGACATATCAATTGGCCGCTGCTGCGAATCAAGACCCTATCCTGAATAGTGTGTTTACGTTCTTCAATAACCAGACCCCACAATTGTATTTGGACATTGACCGCGTAAAAGCCGAACAACTGGGTATTGATGTAGCCGACGTATTCCAATCCCTGGAAGTGTATCTGGGTTCCGCATTTGTCAACGAATTCAATTACTTGGGCAGGACCTATCAGGTCACGGCACAGGCAGATGCCCCCAATAGATTGACCCCGGACGACATTTCCAGAATCAAGGTAAGAAACCAGTACGGGGATATGGTGCCATTGGGTACCATTAGCACTCAAAAGGATATTGCCGGACCTAACAGGATTCCAAGATTTAACCTGTATCCATCGGCATCATTGGTTGGGGATATCGCTCCTGGCTTTAGCACAGGACAGGCTTTAGATCGAATGGAGGAACTTGCAGCTGAAATATTGCCACAGGGAATTTCCTTTGAGTGGACCGAAATGGCCTATCAACAAAAACAGACCGGAAATACGGCCGGAATCGCCTTCCTACTCGCCGTGGTCTTCGTATTCTTGCTGTTGGCCGCGCAATTTGAAAGTTTGGTACTTCCATTGGCCGTTATCTTTATCGTGCCCATGGTGCTCTTATCCGCCATGATAGGGATCGATCTTGCAGGATTGGACAATAATACTATGGTACAAATCGGGCTAGTGGTCCTGGTAGGTCTTGCCAGTAAAAATGCCATATTGATTGTGGAGTTCGCCAAACAGTTGGAAGATCAGGGAACGGACCTAAAAACTGCGGTTATTGAAGCTTCCAAGCTACGCTTACGTCCAATTTTAATGACCGCAATGGCCTTTATTTTAGGGGTGGTACCCTTGGCCATCGCCACCGGAGCCGGTGCTGAACTGAGGAATGCATTGGGTATCGCCGTGTTCAGCGGAATGCTTGGTGTTACCCTATTCGGAATTTTCCTTACCCCAGTGTTCTATTACCTGGGTAGAAAATGGACCACCAAAACCAAAAAGATGGGTACGATCGACACAACACAATATCAAATCCAATCGGCACAATAGCATATTAGATTTTGGTCATAGGACGGGTGTTTTTGGTTAACCGGAAGCACCCATCCGGACCGAACTTTGACAATAATTAAAAAATAGAAAACATGAAAAATCCAACACTACTAATACTACTGTCCCTCATACTGGTTTCCTGTGGAATTACCAAAAGGGACTTCGAAGTCAACTCAAACGTTGAAATCGAACAGGATTACGTAAAAAATGTAATTGACCACGTTGCCTTTAACGAGGCACAAAGTGAAACGGTAACCGAATGGTGGTCGGAATTTGACGATTCCATTTTGGACACCTTGATTCAAAAGGCCAGAAGGCATAATCTGGAAATCAATGCAGGCATTGCCAACTTCCATGCCTCACGGGCGGCACTAAAAGGGACAAAGCTGGACCGATTGCCCACTGTTACCGCCAATGGTGATGTTACCCGAACCCGTTTGGGAGAAAACATTTTTGTTCCCGGGGCCAATCCTACATTCACTACCTACAGCGGGAGCTTTGATGCCTTTTGGGAAACCGATGTTTTTGGTAGGGTTTCCAATCGGATTAAAGGCGCTTACGCCAACCAGCAAGCCGCCCTTGCCGATGTACAAGGAGTGTACGTGAGCATCTTTGCAGAGGTAGCCAGAAATTACATGGAATTCCGAGGGGCACAATACCAATTGGATATTGCCCAACGTAACCTGAAAGGACAACAAGCCACCTATGATTTAACAGTAAGATTAAAGGAGGCCGGTACCAGCAACAGTTTGGATGTTTCCCGTGCCTTGGCCCAGTTGGAAAATACCCGTGCGACCATCCCTCCGTTAAAGGCCAGAATAGCGGCGTTAAAGAACAGCTTGAGCGTTTTGATTGGCGAGGTCCCCGGAAATCTGGATGAAAGCCTGGTGGACAAAAAGCCACTTCCCAATTTACCGGTTTCGGCAACCCTTGGAAACGTTACCGACCTATTGCGAAGACGTCCCGATGTAAGATTGGCAGAAGCCCAATTGCAACAACAAATAGCACAATACAATCTTTCCGTTACCGAACTCTATCCAAATATTAGGTTTGGGGGATCCATCGGCTTTTCCGCAGTGGATTTTTCCAACTTTGGGAACAACGAGTCCTTTACCTGGAGCATTATTCCCAACATAAGCTGGGCTGCCTTTAACTTAGGTAGGGTAAAACAGCAAATAAACCAAAATGATGCCTTAACGTTGGCCGCTTTGCAACGCTACGAAAAAACCGTTTTGGAGGCTTTGGAGGAAATCAGCACGGCAATGACCAATTATACCAATGAGTTGGAACGCCGGGAGACCTTGCAAAAATCCGCTATCGCCAGTGCAGAAGCAGCGGAAATTGCACAAAAACGATTTAATGCGGGTTTGGACAGTTTTATAGATTACCTCAATACGGACAATACCCTATTGCTGGCCGAAAACCAATTGGCCATTAGCGAAATTGCTTCGGCCACATCCTTAATCGCCATTTACAAAGCCTTGGGCGGAGGATGGGAAATCATTTCCGAGGAAGAGTTGGAGGAGCAGTTTGAAACCATAAAATTGTCAGCATCCAAATAACCACACAACAACCGTTTTAGTGTTGGACAAAACGGCGATTTCCCAACATCTGGGGTCGCTGTTTTTTTTTGTATTAAGTGTAATCCCTTTCCATAGTGAAAATTGATGGCATACCTACTTTGCAATCCGTTCCCATAAAATAGTGCTTTCCTAGTTATTTCATCATTGCCTTGAAGCCATGGATTTTGGTCATTTTTCCCTTCAATTTGGTTACGTCCAACCTGGTTTCCAAAGGTACCTTTATATCATAAATCAACAGGAATTCAAAATCGTGAGGTGATGAAAAAACTAAAAACCACATTTATTGTTTGGATAGCCATTTATCCGGCAATAACCGTCATATTATCAGTATTTGGAGCATACTTGAACCATTTGCCCATTTTGGTAAGAACCTTGGTTTTAACCCTTGTTCTGGTGCCATTAATGGTGTACTTCCTAATTCCGTTTTGGACAAGGGTTTTTTCGAAAGTTAAACTATCCAAGAAAGGATTTCACCATAAGGATTAAATCCCACTAAAATGTTCGAAACCATCAATTTTAAACACATCAAAAATTACAATCATGCCTAAAAAATCAAGAATAGCCCCCGTTCATATTCCAAAAAATAACTGGATGAAGCAACAAGATCCCCCTAAAGGAGTGCTGGAAGGTCATCCCTATGATGCTAACTTTGTGGTCATTCGCTACAGTGTTGACGAAATTGGGGAAGGTCCCAACTTACACATGCATCCCTATGATGAGGTCTTTCATATCCTGGAGGGAACGGCAGAATTCACCGTAGGTGAAAAGAAATTCATTGCTAAGGAAGGGGATTTGGTCGTTGGGCCTGCAAACATCCCCCACGCCTATAAAAATGTGGGTCCTGGACGATTGGATTCCGTAGATATTCATTTAAACAACGAATGGATTCAATACGATTTACCGCGCGAGGGCGAAAATCTAAGCGCTAAGGAGTTGTCTTGAGGATATCCGATTTCCACTGCTCGATTTGAATACCGTTTTGGGAAACAATCTTTTTCACTTCGAACAAGGCATGGCAAATCCTTGATATATACTAGTGTATCTTTAGGGTATGAAAACTTCGGCGATTCCAATAAACCAGACCATTTCAGAACTTTATGGATTTCTGGGTCTGGAACTTTCCAAAAATGCAGAGGCTTTCTATATCGGAACCCACGAAGGCATACGGGGAGCACTCCCCGAGGCGATAACCCCATTTCGCAACGCCTTTTTCGAAATTTCCCTAGTCCTGGGTGGTTCCCCCCTGGAATACCGAATAAACGACAAAACCTTTCGCACCCCTGAAAAATATCTGGTGTTCAATGCCCCAGGGCAAGTGCATCAATGGCAAGGCATACAACCCAATCTATCTGGTTTTGTCATGTTCTTTAGACCCGAATTCGTCGGAAAGGTATTTCAGGAAAAAGCACTCAGTGATTTTCCATTCTTCAATATCTATGAAGCCAACCTTTTTGACCTATCCCCCAAAAGGGCGGAGCAATGCCACTTTTACTACCAACAGATCCATGAAAATTTTCATGGTGGGGACTTCAGTGCCCAGGCATTGGTAAAGGCCAATCTACAAGCCATCCTATGGCTTTGCAACCAGATTTATGAAGATTTGAACAAAGGGAATAGGGCACAAAAGGAAGCCGATGGCCTTGTGGCAAGCTATCGGCATCTGGTCAATGAAAACTTTTTAGAGGCTACAACGGTCAACGAATATGCGGATATGTTGCATATTACACCCAACTATTTGAGCCAGCTTATTCGTGAAACCTTGGGAAAAAACGCCAAAAGCATCATTGATGAGCGCATTATGTTGGAAGCGGATTACTTATTGACCTATTCCGATCTTAGCATCAAGGAAATCTGTTACCGACTAAACTTCCAGGAACCCACACATTTTACCCGTTTTTTCAAGAAACATCGGGGAATGACCCCCGGTAATTTCCGTAAATAATCCTACAACCAAGAAATTGGTCATTCCATTGATGTTTTGGGTCCCGCTCCCGGGTCCCAGCCCATCTACTTTTGTATTGAAATCAGTAGCAAACCCTTTAAAAACAATACAATGAAAACAAAACCCAACAGTAAAAAACTATTGCCCCTACTCTTTGCCACTTCGGCAATGGTCAACGCCCAAACATCAGTTAATACTTCAATTATGGAAAAAATGGAAACAACCAGTACAGAAAACGTAACTAAGGAAGACATTAGTTTTCACAGGGATAACCTGCGTCTGGCAGGACACTTGTTCAGGCCGGCAGAATTTGATCCTGCCCGGCAATATCCGGCCCTTATAGTCCAAGGGTCCGTTTCGTCCGTCAAGGAGATGATGCCCGACAATTACGCCAGCCTATTGGCCAAAGAGGGCTTTGTGGTCATTGACTTTGATTATGCGAGCTGGGGAGAAAGCGATGGCCTGCCAAGACAAAATGAGAGTGTGGACGGGAAACTTAAGGATTTACAAGCAGCGGTGACCTATTTGGAGAACCTTCCCTATATTGACAAAATAGGCATGGTCGGGGTATGTACCTCAGGAGGCAATGCCGCTTACCTTGCAGCCAACGACGACCGAGTTGCCGCTATTGCGGCCGTAGTGCCATGGATGTACGAACCCGCCCTCGCAGCACCTTTTTGGGGAAAGGAAACATTGGAAAAAAACCATCAGCGTGCATTGGAGAACCAACGGCTTTTTGAAGCTACCGGTGAAAACCAAAAAACACAAATCTTTACCAACACCCCAGAAGTAGAAGGTTTCAATTTTACCCCTGGGGAATATTACTTTGATAAAAACCGTGGAGGGGCCATCAAAAACTGGAAAAACGAAGTCTCATGGAGTGCTTGGATCAATTGGGTCGAAAAGTTTGACCCCATAAGCCAAGCAGGGAAAATCGAAATCCCAACCCTCGTCTTTTCAACGGATGATGCCTTGATCCCTGATCAGGCCAAGAAATTTTACAGCCTGTTACAGACTGAAAAAGAACTGGTTTGGGGCACCGGTTACCACTTCAATTTCTATGATGTATATCCCGAAATGCAACAGGCAGTGGACGCGGTTGTCCCATTCATGAAAAAGCATTTAAAATTAGAATAAATCAAATCCATGGCGGCGCCTGTTCATGGGCGTCGCTATAAAATAGCATAAAAATGACAACAAAACATACATTCAAATTAGGGGATTCCGAAATCAACCGAATTGGTTTTGGTACCATGCGGGCCACCACAGGTGCAGGAATCTGGGGCGATACCCCAGACAGGAAAAATGCCATTGCGGTCATCCGAAAGGCCATCGAAAATGGGGTAAACTTCGTTGACACGGCTGATGCCTATGGCCCATATACCTCAGAGTTATTGGTTCAAGAAGCGGTAGCCCCGTTCAAAAATGAAGTGATGGTAGCCACCAAAGGTGGTTTTATGAAATACCAACCTGGGGCCGTAATTCCCAATGGCCATCCTTATTATTTGCGTACCGCGCTTGAAGGAAGTTTAAAACGGCTGAAAACAGAAACCATAGACCTTTATTTTCTGCACAAAGTGGACCCGAACATTCCCATTGAAAATTCCATAGGTGCCTTGGCACAATTTCAACAAGAAGGCAAAATAAAGCATATTGGGGTCTCCAATGTCACTGTAGAACAATTGGAGCGGGCACAATCCACAGCACAAATTGATGCGGTACAGAATGCATTCAATTACAATGACAGGCGTTTTGGGGATGTGGTTAAAAAGAGTGGGGAGTTGGATATGGCATTCATCGCCCATACTCCGGTGTCGAGAAATAATTGGGAGGATAGCACCTTGACCATTGCCAGGAAGAACAATATCACCACAAGTCAATTGTCATTACGCTGGCTTCTGAACTATGCGCCCCATATAATTTCCATTCCAGGAACCTCATCCAAGGAACATGTAATGGAAAATCTCCAATCCTATCAATTGACATCCGGGATTTAAGAAAGGGCTTAAATCCAGCGTTATCATCTGAATGGCCATTTACCCAATAATTATGGGAATCCTGCACTGATTTTGGGAATGAATTGGGGACATTCCCCATCCCATTCCGTACTTTTACACCCACGGTAATCCTGGTCCCGACCCTGGTTTCTATCTTGATTCCTTTTTGGATCGGGGTTTTTACCGAACGAATCGTAAGATTTAGAAACGAGTGCTAAAAAAATGGTTTGTTCGTATAGCCTCCATCCTTTTCCCTAATAGGGTGGTCGCTTTTGCGTACCATCAATTGACCAGCCCGCAAATTCGTAAATTGCGACCCCATGAGCTCGTAGTTCTGGATCAAGCCGAACAGGAAAAATTTAGATTTCAGGACTTTGACATTCAATTATACACCTGGCCCGGAGGGGACAACCGTATTTTGTTGATCCACGGTTGGGAAGGTCAGGCCGGAAATTTTACCGATCTAATCCAAGCCTTACGGCAATATGAGTATACCATTTATGCTTTTGATGCCCCTTCCCACGGATTTAGCAGCAAAGGAAAGACTAGTCTTTTTGAGTTCGCGGAACTCGTGGGGGTATTGATCAAAAAGTTCGAGGTCACCAAACTGGTCAGCCATTCCTTTGGCGGTGTCGCCACAACCTATGCACTTTTTAAAAATCCTGATATTAGTATTGAGACCTATGTACTGTTTACAGTGCCCAACCGGTTTTTGGAACGAATCAATGATGTGGCACAGCAGGTAGGCATCACGGAAAACGTAAAAAACAGGCTTATCGCCAGATTGGAAACAGAACTGCAATCCAGTGTGGCCGAGTTGAATGTTTGTGATTTTGTGAGTCAGATCCAAGTGGAAAAAGCACTGATCCTTCACGATAAAAATGATACCGTGATTCCTATTGAACGTTCAAAAAAAGTAAAGGAACAGTGGAAAAATTCACGTTTTATGGAGCTAACGGGGACTGGACATTTCAGGATTTTGCGTACCCCCGAAGCCCTTGACCAAGCCATTCAATTCATAAACGGAGCATAAGAATCCATTGATATCCAGATCCAAGCGTCGCACAACGGCAGGGCAACGTACGTTCAAACACCCTTTCCGATAAAAATGCCCAAGCCTGATGCTCTTAAAGCTATTTTAAATTAACCCCAGGACAGTGTTTAAGGGAAAATGACCTATTCTTTAAAAGCTGGGGCGAGCACTAAAATGGTGAAACTGAAAAATCTTTTTAATTCCGGCTTACTTCGGCTTCAACCCATTAATTGAGTATCTTCAGGTCCTGACTAAACAAATCCAAGTTGTTCGCTTTTTTTAAATCCAGAATTTTCCCGATCCTGTTGGTAAATTTCATCGGTATATTGGGCTACAGTGTGGTGATGCCCATTTTGATTTTTATCGTCACCGATTTTGGGGGTAATGGTTTTATTTATGGAATTCTTGGGGCCACCTATCCGTTCTTTCAATTTATAGGTGCCCCAATTTTGGGAAGGTTGTCGGACAAAATTGGACGAAAAAAGGTATTGATGCTATCACAGTCAGGTACTTTTCTGGCATGGCTATTGTTCCTTCTGGCCTTTATTCTGCCCAACACGGAAGTATGGGGACAAAACACGGAACTTACGGGTTCTTACCTCATGACCCTCCCACTCTTGACCATCTTTTTGGCGCGTATCCTTGATGGGTTTACCGGAGGGAACATATCGGTGGCCAATGCATATATGTCCGACATTTCAACCGATGAGGACCGCAACCAAAATTTTGGGAAAATGGGGGCTTCAACCAGTTTGGGCTTCGTGATCGGTCCTGCGTTTGCAGGTCTTCTGGCCAGTACCATAATCGGGGAGGTCTTGCCCCTATTGATTGCTGCAGGCATATCCCTAATAGCAATAATCGTTATCGGTTTTAGACTGGAGGAAAGTGTCCCCTGTATAGTTGACACTGGAAACATTTCACTAAAAAACGTCCGACGGTTTTTTCAAGTGGAGCATAAAGACTGCTTTACGGAAGGTAGCGATGCCCTGCTGCCAGAAAACAGAAATGGCTTAAAACAGGTTTTGAAAATTAGTGGGGTACCCATCTTGTATCTGGTCTATTTCCTGACCTTTTTCGCTTTTAGCCTTTTCTATGCCGGACTGCCCATTTATGCCAGTGGTACGCTTAATTGGTCCGCTGTGGATTTGGGGCTGTTCCTGGCCTATTCAAGCCTAATTATGTTCTTTGTCCAGGGACCGGTATTGAATCGACTTTCCAAAATATTCTCAAGTCATGCATTGGTACTTATGGGATCCTTGTTATTGGCCACAAGTTTCTTTTTATTGTCCCAACGGCAATTAGTGCTTTTATACGTTGCCATAACCTTTCTTTCCCTAGGCAATGGTCTTATGTGGCCCAGCTTCATGGCACTATTGTCCCGCACCGGTACTAATAGTACACAGGGCGCCATTCAGGGGTATGGTACTTCCATGGGAAGTATTGCCAGCATGTTTGGTCTGGTGATGGGAGGTATCCTATTTGAAAAAATAACGACCCTGGTCTTTATGATTGGTGGTTTTATCTTTCTTCTCATTGCCCTATTGATAGCTTCAAAGCAGTTCAGGAACAAAAAGATCAAGGTATTACTCCCCAGTTAATTGGGGTGCTTTGAAGACCAATGCACCACTCGCCTAATGTAGATTAGATTTTGGTCATTTTCGATACGTTTTAGGTTAACAAAAAAGGGGGCTTTAGACTGAACTTTGTGGTATAAAATTTAGAAATCATGAAAAAGTTCGTTTTAATCACATTGCTTTATTTAACAGTATCAGTTGTCATTATGGTCACAGGCTTTGCGCTGGTGAGTGATATTATTTAGAAGGAAAAAGTAGCTTCAACTTAACTTGAAATTGCTATTTTTAAGTATGGCCAAAAAGGAAATTCCGGTATTCGAAACCAGTAATGATCTTCACCAGGCAACGGGATACGATCATCGCAGCCATATTCCCGGGTTCGATATTTTTACCCTGGAATCCTTGGAGCCAAGCACAAGAAAGTGTATGCCCCCTTATCGTCAGGGATTTTACCAAATTGGAATTCTGAGCAATACGGGCAATAGTCAAATAAATCTGAATACCAATGCCGTAAAACTGGAAAAATTGCCGTTGTGGTTCGTGGTTCCCGGTCAGGTGTTCTCCTGGTTTCGGGATGCTGAATCCACTGGATATCATATTCAGTTCCGAAAGGAGTTCATTTCAAAATCCATTCCCAATCTAACGGGGGAATTCCCTTTTTTAAAGCTCTCTGAAAACAGTGTATTCCTAATGACCCCCGAAGAACAGCAATCGTTGGAGGTGGACATGCAACGGATGCATTCCGTATTTCAAAACCCCCATCCGTACCAGGAAAGGATGTTACAGGGCATGTTGACATCGGTACTCTATAACTGCAAATCCATTTATGAGCGTTACAAGACCACCGAAAGTCATTTATCCAGAGGACAGGTGCTTACCCAAAAGTTTCAGCAGTTGGTGGACAAACTCTATGTCGATTCAAAAAATGTTGGAGATTATGCGCAACAGCTGAATGTGACCCCTAATTACCTAACCACCACCATAAAACAGATTACCGGTAAGACCGCCAAGGATATCATACAACAACGCGTTTTTCTGGAAAGCAAGACCATGCTTTCCTTTACAACTTTGGACGTTGCGGAAATCGCCTATCGACTCAACTTTCAGGAACCGACACACTTCACACGTTTCTTCAAGAAGTACAGCGGCACAACGCCCAATAAGTTCAGGCAGTCCCTATAGTTAACATTTGTGCCATTTTGTAGTGGAAAGTGGTTATTTTTTCTTGAATTCTATTCGGAACTTTGTGGTGTTTAAAAATAGGATTATGGAAAAGCGTCAAATTGCTTTGGTTACCGAGGCCGGAAATGGAATGGGAAAGACCTTTGCAACCATTTTGCAAAATCAAGGGTATGAGGTCATATTGGGGGCCAAGGGAAAAAGTCATCAAGAACTGGAAAAAACGGACCTCCATGGCATCAAACTCCTCAAAATGGACCTCACCGATCAGCAAAGTGTGGACAGGCTCAGCCAGTACATCGAAAACGCCCATGGAAAGCTGGATGTGCTCATAAACAATGCTGAAATAGCCAATGGATTTGGTCAAAAAATCAATGAGCTAAAGATAGAAGAGATCAAAGAACTCTTCGAAGAAAACTTCTTTTCGGTGATACGCACCATCCAAGGGCTACATGGCCTTTTGTCAAAGAGCGAAAATGCAATCATTGTCAATGTATCCAGTTCACTGGGGGAAATTGAAAAGATGAAGGACGAGGAGTTTTGTTATGCGGACTATCAAATGACGGGGTACTCCACGGCAAAGGCCGCTCTGGAGATGCTGACCCTGTTGCTGTCAAAAGAACTTAAACCAACTTCCATCAGCATACACAATTTTAACCCCATACGATTAAAAAACTGTACGCATAATAGTGTTGTCATTTGTAAAGGAGTGGAAGAAGAGCTTTTACAACTGATCGCCAACAACACGTTGCAGTATTGATATTCAAAATAGTTAAGGTGTAGCATACGATAAAAAACACCTAACCAAAAAAGTTGGAAAAAATGACAACACGGCTGACATAGGGTTGTCACCCAACACAGATAACTTCGCACCAATCGTAATGCGAAGCCCATGACCGTCCCTGAACTTGAAGATTGGATATTGAACAACTATAGCGATATTGTTGTGACCAATACCTATGGAGAACGAAGTTTCTTCTACAATCCCACCGGCCTATTGCCCAAGGGGATTTATTTCACCACGATCAAGGAAAGTGACGGCCCCAATGATAAGGCGTCCCAACTGGATAGGAACGAAACCTACCGGATAAGTATTGGCATTGGAAAAAGAAGATACCAAAAATTGTTTGGCCCTACCCCAAAGCGAGCGCCCAAAGGGGGTGTCGTGGACATTGACTTTGATTTCACCTCCCTACAAACCTTGATGCCGCATCCTGTCTACGCCTGGATGGGATGGGTGGCCATGAACAATCCTTCCAAAAACCAATTGAAAACCTTGGAAAAACTACTGGACATTGCTTATGGGAACGTCCTAAAAAAATTCGAAAAGCGAAAAAGAACATCACAACATCCCAAAATATTCAAAAATGAAAGTACTTCACATTGATTGTAGCCTAAGACATAAGGGTTCGGTTTCAAGACAACTATCACAGGCATTTGTTGATAAGCTCAGAAAAAAGCGCTCCATTGAAATAGACCGATTGGACCTGGCGGTGGACACGCTACCCCATATTAGCCAGGACTATGCGCAGGCCATGTATGTTCCCATGGAGCAACATACTGCTGAAAGCAAAGAAGTGTTGGCGCTGTCCAACGAATTGGTCGACCGTCTTTTTGAAGCGGACCTGATGGTTCTGGGCCTTCCAATGTACAATTTCGGAATACCTTCCGTTTTTAAGTCCTATATCGATCATATCTCTCGCTCGGGCCGAACTTTTGTGGCCGATGACACCGGATTTCACGGTCAGGTAACAAATCTTAAAGTTGTGGTTCTCAACAGTAGGGGCGGCTCATACAAGGACAAAGCCACTAAGGTTATGGACTTTGTTGAACCCTATATAAGCTTGATTTTTGGTTTTCTTGGAATAACGGATATCACCTTTATGAACATTGAACCTACGGATTTTTATGGTCCGGAAGCAAGAAAAATGGCGATTCAAGAGGTAAATGCTAAAATCGACGCTTTTATGGACAAGCTTTAGTACAACCCTAGGAGTCGCAAGGGTTTTGGTGAATAGGTCTCTATTGGATTGGAATAAAGACTTCAGTGATCAATTCCTCTTGGGATACCTTATCAGGGCTGTTCAAATATTTTTCAAACGAAATTCCCTTTCCAAGCGTAATGGTGGTTTTGGGAATCCAATCGAAACAAATGCTTTGGTACAGACCATAGAGCCCCGAGTAGGGACCTTTATGGGTAAAAATGGCATATTTCCCGCCTTCCACGAACAATGAACCGAACTCGCCTTCCGGTTTTAAGGGTTCCTCCACGGTAATGCAGGCATAGAATCGACACTGCTCATTCTTGGTAATGGCCGGGTCGTCAAAACTAAGGCCCAGGTACTCCGTACGGTCGTTCAGCACCTCTTTTTCCTGGGCATATTCCAACAGCCTGTACCATGCCCGATCATACTCCTTGGAGGATCCATACTTTGCTATGATGCGGATGTAGACAAGATAAAAGCTCCCAACAGTCCGGATTACGGGATCCAGTTCACCCACTTTAGCCTTTACATGGTCATTGGGCGTAGGGGCGTAAATCTCCATTTTCCGGAATTTGGAGGGCGCCATCCCAAAATGCTTCTTGAAGGCCTTGGATAAGGATTGCTGAGACCTATACCCTACCCTTGCGGCAATCTCGATCAGGGACATTTTGGATGTTTGCAAGTGTTGGGCCGCCCTTTCCAAACGTATCCTGGTAACATAGGCCGCTACCGACTCCCCAATATGGGTCTTAAAAATCCGATGGAAATGGTACTTTGAAATATTGGATACCTCAGCAAGGGTATTCAAGTCGATGGATTCTTTCAGGTGGTCATTGATATAATCAATGGCCTTGTTCATGGATTTTTGGTGGGATTTCTTGGTGATAGGATGCATTCCAATAGCGTTGTATCGACAAAAATGGGCTTTGCGCTATGACCCTCACTTGTCCAATCTTGCTAAATCCGGTTCCCATTCCATTTTTCCCATACACACAGGTTTAAGATGATAGGGCCAATGGCTATTTTTGAATAGGACACCATGGCAACCTAACGACAAGTTCAACCATAAAAATACGAATATCCCATGGCCAGACCCCAAACCAAAAAGGACCTTCAAGACTTAGGGGAGAAAAATTACAACAAACTTATGGACTACATCAATGGTCTCCCTCTTAAAGTACAACACGGCGAGTTTCCCAATGGCACCATGAACCGCAATATCCGGGACATTCTGGCCCACTTGCACCATTGGCATTTAATGGTACTGGAATGGTACACGGTGGGGATGCGCGGGGAAAAGCCCGATATCCCTTCCAAAACGTACAATTGGCGGGAAATCCCGCAATTGAACCGTGAAATATGGGAGCGCTACAATGGAACACCCTTAAATGAAGCCAAAATACTTCTTGAAAAATCCCATAAGGACATTATGGCACTTGTGGATCGGCACGCCAACGATGAGCTCTTCGAACGCCGCAGGTATGGGTGGACGGGCAATAATGCCATGGGAGCATACTTTGTAAGTTGCACCTCCAGTCATTACGACTGGGGCCTTAAATTGATGAGGAAGGCTATAAAACAATTGGGGAAATGATGCTTGGGTATTGATCAACAACCTCAATTTATTACTTGCCCGGGAAGGAGTGCAAATTTCTGAAAATGAGATTGATCGGGGGTATATCACTCAGTTATTGACCTTGTCCATTGAAAATGGGCGCATCCTCATTGCAACAATCAGCCGGGAAATTATGGGGAAAATTCATGGATATCCCCAAAAAATCCATGCTTTTCAACATATGCCAACGGACGTAAAAACCCTCGTTGACCCGGACAGCCACGGCAAAGGAATTGGAAGAAAACTTTTTGGGAATTTCCTGGACAAGGTACAGTATGAAATGCCCTTCATTAAAAGAATTGAATTGTACACACGCGAGCATAATGACTGCAATCTAAGGTTTTATTCAAATCTTGGTTGCATAAACGAAGGCCGTCAAAAAGACAAAATGCTTATTACGGAATCACAATTTGAAACCCCATTGCATATGGCTTGGTTCAACCCGAATTATGGAACGCAAAAGGGAAAAAGTAAAAATGGTTCCGTTTAATTAGGAAGTAGTGGCGAAAGCATGGGGGTGTCCGTGCCAAGAGCGATTCATATGTTTTTGCTTTTATGGTTAACTTTTTGGATGTTCCGTCCCCATTCGTTTTTTAGCGGTGCAGATAGACGATTCCCTGAACCGGTGGAGTGGTGCCGTCCCCAAAATCTATCGTATAGTAGTACACCCCATTGGGCAGTACGCCATCCCCAAGGACAATGCCACGGTCCGCACTGCCATCCCAGTCCGGTGTGCTTATGTTCCCCCTGTACACCAGGGAGCCATTACGATCATAGACGGACATGGTGTAATTGGGATAATCGAGCTTCAGCCAGGAAATGGAGAAGGTATCGTTGATTCCATCGCCATTCGGTGAGAACCCGCGTTTGTTCAGGCCCGGTAATTCGTCACACCCCTGCATGGCAGTCCTTACCACAACTTCGACCCGATTGGAAATACATCCATTTTCGTCCTCCAACGCTCCGTAATAGACGGTACCGTCCTCAAGGGGAACATCGCCTTCCAGTTCCACAATGCTGTCTACGTCCGGATACCAGCGCACGGTACCGTTACCAGAGGCCACCAAATCGGATACCGTAGGGTTGTCCAAAGGACAGAATTCCTGTTCACCCTCCACTTCCAGAACAGGGGCTTCCAAAACAAAGGCTGTAGTGGTTCCCATGCCGGTACAGCCATTGGCCAGGGTGACCCTAACGGTGAATGCTTCCCCGTCCGAGACATTGGTCACTTCCGGGTTTTGTAAGGTAGGATCAGTGAATATGGCATCCCCGGTACTGCTCCATGACCATGAAGTTCCCAGTCCGCTTATCTCATTCAATTGCAGGGGAGAGCCCTGACAGATCGGTCCATTATTGGTAACGATGGCCAGTAAGGAGGAGGTCACTGTGACTGTGGCGGTACAGCTGTCCGTGTTCCCACTGGTGTCGGTTACGGTAAGGGTCACCGTATGTTGTCCTACATCAGAACAGCCAAAGTTGGTCCTATCCAGGGAAAGTGACACCGTTTCACCGCTATTATCAACTGAACCGTTGTCCACCTCCGTCGGGCCAATCGTTGCACTGCCCGTTATAAGTTCCACAGTGACGTCCTGGCAAATGGCTGTCGGAGCCATATCGTCCTCAACAGTCACCTCGGTCTGACAGGTCGCAATGTTGCCATTGCTGTCGGTCACCTCCAAGGTCACCTTGTTCGTGCCCAAATGCGAAGCCGTAAAACTGTTCGGGGACACACCCAGGGTAACGTTCCCACAGGTATCACCGGAACCATTATCCACAAGGTAAGCATCAAGCTCCACCGTACCATTGGCACCCAGTTGGAGCATCACCGCCTGTTGTTGGCATACGGCCATCGGCGGAGTCACATCCTGGACCGTTACCGTGGCGGTGCAGTTGTCGGTGTTGTGGCCATCGCCCACTGTAAGGGTCACCGTGTTATCCCCCACGTCGGAACAGTTGAAACTTGTCCTGTCCAAGGAAAGGGTTACTGTGCCACCACTGCCATCAAACGAGCCATTGTCTACATCGGCCGAAGCAATCGTTGCCTTGCCCGTCTCGTCCAGTTCCACAGCAATGTCCCGGCAAATGGCCGTGGGAGCCGTATTGTCCTCCACGTCCACCGTGGTCGTACAGGTTTTTTCGTTCCCATTGGGGTCGGTCACCGTCAGGGTCACCGTGTTCGTACCGATATGGGCAGTCGTAAAACTGCTCGGGAACACCCTCAGGGTAACATTTCCACAGGCATCGCTCGAATTGTTATCCACAAGGAACGCATCCAAAACGGCCGTGCCATTGGTACCCAATTGGAGGGTTACGACCTGTTGTTGGCACAAGGCCGTCGGCAGGGTTACATCCTGAACCGTTACCGTAGTGGTACAGGTAGCCACGTTCTCACTGCCATCCGTTACCGTAAGGGTCACCGTGTGCTGCCCTACATCGGAACAACCGAAGTCGGTCCTGTCCAGGGATAGCGACACCGTGCCGCTGTTGTCCAAAGAACCGTTGTCGATATCCGATGTGGCAATCGTTGCGTTGCCGGTTGCATCCAGTTCCACGGCAATGTCCTGGCAACTGGACGTAGGGGCCATCTTGTCCTCCACGGTCACCGTGGCCGTGCAGCTGTCCGTGTTGCCGTTGTTGTCCCTAACCGTTAGGGTCACTGTATTATCGCCAAGGTGGGTAACATCAAAACTATCCTGGGAAAGGTCCAGGGTAACGCTACCACAAGCAGCACTGGAACCGCTGTCCACAAGGTCGGCCGTCAGGTTGGCCAGGCCATTGGCATCCAACTGGAGTGTCACCGCCCTGCATGTGGCCGTTGGCTGAATATTGTCCTGTACCGTTACCGTAGCCGTACAACTGTTCGTATTGTTGCTGCCATCCGTAACCGTAAGGGTCACTATGTTGTCCCCCGCATCGGAACAATCAAAGCCTGTCCTGTCCAGGGAAAGGGTAACGGCGGTACCGCTGTTGTCGGAGGAGCCATTATCGATATCCGTTATAGCGATGGTTGCAATGCCCGACCCGTCCAGTTCCACGATAACGTCCTGGCATTCCGCCTTGGGAACCGTGATATCCTCAACAATCACCGTCGCCTCGCAGGTATTTGTGTTGCCATTGTTGTCCCTTACCACAAGGGTCACGATATTATCCCCAAGGTGAGTGGTATCAAAGCTGCTTAAGGAGAGATTCAAAGAGGCAATCCCGCAAGCGTCACTGGAATTGTTGTCCACAAGGTTGGTCGATAGAGTGGCCGTCCCATTAGTGCCCAATTGGAGCGTGATGGCCTGTTGTTGGCATACGGCGGTCGGTTGGGTTACGTCCTGTACAGTCACCGTGGCGGTACAGCTGTCCAAGTTATTGCTGGCGTCGGTCACCGTAAGGGTCACCGTGTTGTCCCCAAGGTCGGAACAGCCAAAGCTGGTGGTGTCCAGGGAAAGGGTAACGGCAGTACCGCTGTTGTCGGAAGAGCCATTGTCGATGTCCGAGGTGGTGATCGTTGCGCTGCCCGAGGCGCCCAGTTCCACGCTGATGTCGCTGCAACTGGGCGTGGGGACCGTTTTGTCCTCCACGGTCACCACAGCGGTACAGCTGTCCGAGTTGTTGCTGCCGTCCGTTACCGTAAGGGTCACCGTGTTGTCCCCAAGGTCGGTGGCATAAAAGCTGGTCGTGGACAACGCCAGGGTAATGCTCCCGCAATTGTCCGAGGAACCGTTGTCGATGTCCGAGGTGGCAATCGTTGCGCTGCCCGTGGCGCCCAGTTCCACGCTGATGTCCTGGCAACTTGGAGAAGGCGCGGCCTTGTCCCCCACGGTCACCACAGCGGTACAGCTGTCCGAGTTGCTGCTGGCGTCCGTTACCGTTAGGGTCACCGTGTTGTCCCCCATATCGGAACAGCCAAAGCTGGTGGTGTCCAGGGATAGCGATACGGCGGTACCACTGTTGTCGGAGGAGCCGTTGTCGATGTCCGAGGTAGCAATCGTTGCGCTGCCCAAGGCGTCCAGTT
>JANQKR010000002.1 GCA_028281025.1 Croceivirga sp. | reverse complement strand
AGTGAAGCTCTGTGGCCATCTTTGGGTCTATGCCAGCAATTATCCGCCCAATTGGGACTGCAGTCCCATATTGGAGCAGGTCTTTTCGGATATGTCCTATGCAGGTCTTTATGGCGTGGAACTGATGGAAGTGGTGTTGCGCCCAGATGACGCGGTTACCCGGATTTCCGAATATTCAAAAAGGCACCATATCAACGTATCGGGCTCGTCGTATGGTGTTGGATTTCAAATGTGCGATAGGCAACAACATCCAGAAATTTGGGAGGATATCCAATTGGTCGTACCTAAATTGGCCGAGCTGGGAGGGGAGACTTTTGGTATTTCGGTTGGCGGTATGGGTCGTAAAAAAACGGAATTTGAACTGGACGACCAAGCCGAACTGCTAAAGAAAATCATTGGGTTTTGCGAGGCGTATGGTATTCAGCCCAATCTCCATAACCATACTTATGAGGTAGAACACGATTTACATGACCTTAAGGGAACACTGGAAAGAATTCCGGAAGCCAAACTGGGTCCGGATATCAATTGGTTGATCAGGGCCGGCGTAGATCCCGTTGAATTCATTCAAACTTATGGCGATAAATTCGTGTACTTGCACATTAGGGACCAGTACGATAATGGCGAATGGACCGAATATGTTGGGCAGGGGACCACTGATTTCAATGCCATAGGAAAGGCTTTGAAGGCAAAAGGGTTCCATGGAATAGCGGGAATAGAATTGGCTTTTCCAAACGGTTTTGAGCCCGAATTTCCCTTAAAGGAAGATTGGAAAAAGAGTCGGGAATATGTACAACGGGTCTTTAATTGGAGCTAGGGCCCCATCTTATAGGAATTGACGAAAACTATGAAATACAGTTCGCTAAAAGTTAATGCAAAGGGAAAAGAACAACATACCTATGATGCCATTGTCATTGGTTCTGGAATAAGCGGAGGTTGGGCCGCCAAGGAATTGTGTGAAAAAGGATTAAAAACATTGGTTTTGGAACGCGGTAGGATGGTAGAGCACCGAAAGGATTATCCTACGGCCACAAAGCACATTTGGGAATTGCCCTATCGAAATCGATTGACCCATGAACAAATAAGGGAAAATCCCATTTTAAGTCGGTGTTACGCCTATGAACAGGCGACCGAGCATTTTTTTGTAAAGGATAAGGAACATCCCTACATCCAGAAGAAGCCGTTTGATTGGATTAGGGGATATCAGGTAGGCGGAAAGTCTTTGCTTTGGGCACGATGGACGCAACGATGGAGCGATTTGGATTTTGAGGCCAATGCCAAGGAAGGGGTCGCTATCGATTGGCCAATTCGGTACCGGGATATAGCGCCTTGGTACAGTTATGTGGAAAGATTTGCAGGAATTAGCGGTAATAGGGATGGATTGCCCCAAATTCCGGACGGGGAGTTTTTGCCCCCCATGGAAATGAACTGTGCGGAGGTTTATTTTAAGGATCAGTTAAAGACCCATTATACGGACCGTCATCTGGTCATTTCCAGAACGGCGAACCTCACCCGCCCCCATTTGGGAAGGGGCCCATGTCAGCATCGGGATCTCTGTTACAGGGGCTGTCCTTTTGGAGGATATTTTAGCAGTAATTCGGCTACGCTTCCTGCGGCTGAGAAAACGGGAAACCTAACCATTCGCCCCTTTTCCGTGGTGCATTCCATCATTTATGATGAACATACCCAAAAAGCAAAAGGGGTGCGTGTCATCGATACCAACACCAAGGAAACCACGGAATTCTTTTCCAAAATAGTTTTCTTGAATGCAGCCACTTTAAATTCCACCTTGGTATTGATGAATTCCAAATCATCCCGTTTTCCCAATGGTCTGGGCAATGACAGTGGGGAATTGGGCCACAATTTAATGGATCACAACTATAATGCGAGGGTAGAAGCCACTTTGGAAGGTTTTGAGGATAAATCCCCCTTTGGCAAACGCCCAACGGGAACCTACCTGCCCCGGTTTAGGAATTTTGGCCAGGACAGGCAATCCAATTTCTCCAGGGGTTATGCCTATTCCGTTGGGGGTTCAAGACGTCCCGGATCGGAACAGGGCGAGGCCATGATCGGAACCGAGCTGAAAAAGGACTTGACAAACCTGGGGCCATGGAAGATAGAGATGACAGGGATGGGCGAATGTCTTCCCTATCATGAAAACAAGGTAAGCTTGAGCGAAACCGAAAAAGACGACTGGGATATGCCCTTGTTGGAGATCGATGCGGAGTACAAAACCAATGAATTGAACATGCAAAAGGATATGGTGGACTCGGCCATTGAGATGTTACAAAAAGCAAACTTGAAGGATATCGAAGAGATTCCTATGAACCGTAATTTTGGATTGAATATCCATGAAATGGGTACGGCAAGGATGGGTAAAGACCCAAAAACATCCGTTTTGAACCCTTACAATCAGGTATGGGGCTGTAAGAATGTATTTGTAACGGATGGTTCCTGCATGACCTCCAGTGCCTGTCAAAACCCATCATTGACCTATATGGCCATTACAGCAAGGGCCGCGGATCACGCCATAAAGGAATTGAAAAAACAAAACCTATGACCACCATGGATAGAAAAGGTTTTTTACAACAGTTGACGTTGTTGGGTGGCTGCACTTTGATGGCACCTACCGTTTTATTACAGTCCTGTAGGGTGGAACCAAGGATTTGGAGCAATCTGTCCGCTAAGGACATCGCACTGTTGGATGAACTGGGGGAAACCATTTTACCAAAGACCGATGGGCAACCAGGAGCCAAGGAAATGGAAATAGGCAAGTATGTGGTTGAAGTAGTCACTGCCTGTTTGTCCCCCGAAGATCGGGATACGTTCCTTTATGGCCTGACTTCCATTGATGCCAATAGTATTGCCGATTTCGGAAGACCTTTTGAGGATTTGGACGAAGAAGATAGGTACGGCATACTAAAAGCCTTGCAGGATGAAGCTGTCGCCTTTAATGAAAAACAGCAAGGGAAACTTGAGCCGGAAATTCATTATTTCTCCCTGTTAAAGGAATTGGTTGTCACGGGTTATTTCACCTCAAAAACAGTAATGACCGAAGTATTCGATTACCATCCCGTTCCAGGTAAGTATGAAGGGTGTGTGGATTTTGATGTCGCGAAAGACAAACCGTATAAAGGGTAATGGTGCCATGAATTTGGTAATTTTCCACAGGGGACCTCTAGGTTTCCGGGTGTTTTCAATATATGGGGTGCCAGTGGGTTGAATATCCAATCCATTTCAACCCTTTCTGCATGCCATGAGGCATCAATTACACGATTCTTTGTTACTAAAATTGGCGGCAAGCGATATTGCGTCATTCTCCGCAATGGTTTCCCGGTGCAGCAATATTCTGTCTATGGCATGGAAGTCGGATCGGGCAGCAACCTCCAATACGTAGATTCCCGCAGTTTCAAAGCTGACATAGATATCATGAGCATCGTGATCGGAAGTTCTGGCCTGCCATTTAAACGCATTGTCATCCCCGCTTCGGTAAATCTTGAACCATCCATCCTTTGATGCACCATTGGGATTTGGCTGTTTACCGGAACCATTCGGATAGACCACACTACCATCGTTTTTCATTCCAAAAAAATCATCGGCATCCGGGAACCTTAACCAGGAATCGTTGTGCTCCGTTCCATTGTCCCCCTTTCTGTACGAAGACTTCCAATTAAATCGGTAGACTCCGGTATTGGAAATTCGTATGGGAAAGGTAACCATACCATTACCGGGGTCACCCATGCTTGGATTGCCCTCCCATTGCATATATCCGTCCCCAGAAACATCGGAAACATCATTTTTCAATACCCAGCCCTGGGGAAATTCATTGTTCTCAAATTCGATGGAAACGATACCATTGCTTTCCTCAAAAACAAATCCAATGGCAGCTGGGCAATTGCTCCCAGTATTGGATTCTTGTTCGGAATTGTTGTCGACCAATGGGTCCTCCATAGTGTTTTCCTCGCTACTACAGGACAGTAGTAGCAAAACAATGGTAAGGGGTAGTAGGTACGCGGTTCGCATGGGACTGGGGTTTATGCTGGCAACGCTGGGCTGGAATGTATATTGCCCGGAAGGTTGAACATTCGATAAAAATCAACCCAGCTGTGCATTTGGTCGGGAAATCTGAGATTCCAAAAGAGGATTCAAACAAAATACCCCTAATGATCAAAAGAATGACAGGGGCATACCTGTTCACCAATGAAGCAGGTAGGTTATTGCTTTTGTTGACGTGTTTTTTAATTAAACCCTGCGCTGAAGAATTCCGCAGATATCAAAGTCCTTGGCTTTTTTTAACTTTAGGAGTCTTTCTCTCGGCTCATGCGATTCAAAATCTTCATTCTTATTTTCTCCTTGGCCATATATTCCGTTTATGCGCAAAAGTTTAAATATGCCCATTACCATGGGGAGGAGGTGCCGTTTCAAAGTGTAAACCATGTTGTTCAGGATGGTAGGGGATTTGCGTGGTTGGCGACCGATCAAGGTTTGTATCGATTTGATGGCCATACTTTTGACGACTATAACACCACTTTGAGAAGCAAAACGATCAGGAATTTTGTTTCGTGGGATGAAAATACCCTATTCTTTACCAACGATACTGGAATCCATAGTATTACCAATACCAATGGACGACCACAAATACGCTCGTTTGATATAAATGCCAGTTTACACTACCCTACAACCCTATTTAAGGATAGCCAAAAAAGATTGTGGACGGGACAAATGGATGGTTCCATACTACTGTTTTCCGATGCTATGGATACTATGGATAGATTTGACCTTATATCTGGGGAAAAAGTACCCAAAGTGGTCTTTGGGGAAGACCCGTTCCATACGATTTGGGTGTTGGTGCCCGAACATGGCTTGTTCTATTTTGACGAAACGACACAAAAATTTCAGGCCGTTAAAAATTATGAATCGGGTAATGACTTCCTCATCGCAGGGAATACCATTTGGTTGGTAGGCGAGCGGTTGGAAAGATTTGAGGTTACCCGCGATCATACGATGACCAATAGGCAACTGTTTTTTTCGGACAGGAAATTTCGGAACATCACTATGAATGGTCACGGGACGCTATTCTTGAATTCGGAATCTTCCCTATACACACTTCAAGTCCAAGAAAACAAAGCGCAATTGTCCAAGGTTTTTGGCGCCAATGACCCGCACCGTGTGGAGAATCTCTCTTTTGGAACGATAAACCATTTGCAGTTTACCGAAAGTGAAGCTGGACATGATGATGTCATATGGGTATGTACCGATAAGGGCCTTACCTTGTTATGGTCCAGTTTTTTTCAAAGTGTGTCCGGTCTGGGCCATGATAATATTAGGGCGATGAATTCGACCCCTGAAGGACCGGTGTTAATTTCCCAGGGTACGGTCTCCAGGATTCAGGGAAAGGGAATGGCAAAGGAATTCGAGAAAGTTGATGACCTTAACGATATTGTGGGAATTGGTTCCATAGAGGATAAGGTTTGGTATGGTTCAGCTGAGGGGATGATATTTCAATATCAGGGTAACGAATTGAAAAGGACCTATGATTTAAGTCAACGTGGGAGCGGGGTTTTCTTTATTTATGCGGACCATAATGACAATCTATGGGTCTGTCAGGCGCCCTCCGATAGGCCGGTGGTTGGAGCTGCACGTATTGATTCCAAAGGTGATTTTAGTGAATATGGCAGGGACAAAGGTTTTGACAATCGAATCTTGGTGATGCGGGAAGGTGGGAAAAACGAATTGTACGCAGCGGGCATTGGCGCAGCCTCTTATCTGTATAAATACGACCCGTCATCGGATCGATTTCAAAACAAGAGCCTTCCCTTTCCATTTAAGGTCAGCAGTAATTTTGAAGTGCATGATATGGCTGTGGACCGTTTGGGTATTGTATGGCTCGCCACTACCGATGGACTGTTAAAGTATGACACGGAAACCATACGAAAGGTCGATCTTGGGGGGGTCACCCATAACGAGGTGAGATCCATTACTGCCATGCCCAATGGTGCACTTTGGTTGGCTACGGATACCAATGGACTTATTCATTTGGATGGGCAGGGCAACTATGCGGTTTTTGATGAGGTCAGTGGAACGCCGTCCAAGATTTCTTCATACCGCTGTATGGTGCTTTTTGATAATTCACAACTCTGGGTAGGCACTCCCGAGGGCGTTGTGTATTCCTCGCAGGTTCATCCAAGACCCTATCGAACCAAAACCCCGGTCTTAAAAAAGGGGGTGACGGATAATGTCGAGATTGAAAAAAACAAATCAATTCAACTAAAAGAAACACAAAAAGCAACGCTTTCTATGGCGACACTCACTTTCCCAAGTGATGATGTGAGGTACCAATATAAAATTTTTGAAAACAGTTTGTCAAAAGAAGACGTTGAGGATATTGAATGGAGCGCAACCCATACCACGGAATTGGCATTGGAAGGACTCAATGGGGGGAGCTACACCTTATGGGTACGGGGTCAAAAATCTGGGGGGTTTCAATGGAGTACACCTTTGTCCATACCCGTTGAGGTAACTCCAAAATGGTATCGTACGTGGTGGGGGATAGGCTTGCAGGTTGCTTTGGGATTTTATTTCTTTTGGTTCTTTGCAAGGCGCTGGGTACTCAAAAAGGTAGGGGGATTACAAGCTTCTTTGTCCCAGAAACAAAAAGAGCTGGAAGAAATGGAGGCTGAACTGGTCGTTAAGAGTAGTGCCCTGCAACAGAAAAAGAACGAGTTGAAAAGCGCTGGGGTGAACAGCTATTTGTTGCACAGATTGATCAGGCAAATTCCCAAAGATCCACATTGGAACGTTATATTGCCCATTCTGAGCAAATTGGTGGAGCTGCCCACGCGAATGGATTTATTCGAAATTGGGTATAAAAAAGGGGAAGTGATTGGGTACAAAGGGTACCAACGGGGAAATCCGGATATGGTGACAAGGGAAGAAGTATTCGATGAAAAGAACAATTTGCCCAGTTATGTATTGGTTACCGATAAACCCCTTGTGATTAATGATTGTGATAAAGAAGTGCGCCATTATATAAGCCAACACGATAGCCATGGGTATTTTTCAAGGCTGTATGTGCCTTTTGAACAAAAAAAGGGCAACAACCTGGTTTTTTGTGTCTATTCCAAGGAAAAAAATGTGTTTTCACAGCAGACTGTAGCTTTGCTGGGGATTTTGGTTCGGTTTTTAGCCCTGAATGTGGTGGATGAACTACAATACCATAACAAAGATGTATCGTAACATAGTTCTTTTGGTATCCCTCCTGTTGGCGGGTTTGGGTCTCGCCCAAACACCACAGGACGCACTGCGGATTGGAGTGTACATCGATCCTCCTTTTGTAGTGAAGGGATCTGAGGGGTATACGGGAGTGTCCATCGATCTTTGGGAACGCATTGTATCCGAAATGGATGTTCCCTACGAGTATGTGGAACATAGTGATGCCGTAAGCATTGTCCGTTCGTTGGACTATGAAGAGTTGGATATTGCCATTAATCCCTTGAGCAATAGTCCCAGTAGGGTTGAGCGGTTTCAGGTGAGTCAGCCCTTCTACGTTTCCAGCTTAGGCGTTTCCACGACCGTAAACAGTCAGAGTCAGTTTCAAATTTTCATCAACAACTTTTTTTCCCGTGATTTTTTGAATATCGTACTGCTCCTACTGGTCATTTTGCTCACCTTTGGTACCATTCTATGGTTTGTGGAACGCAAAGCAAATAAATACCAGTTTAGACCAGGTGTAAAGGGACTTTTTGATGGCCTTTGGTGGGCTGCGGTAACCATGACCACCGTTGGGTATGGTGATAAGGCACCCAAAACACATTTGGGAAAAACGATTGCCATTGTGTGGATGTTTACCGCCATCATCATCATTTCCGGATTTACGGCGACCATTGCTTCAACATTAACGGTAAACACGCTGGAAGCGGACATTAATGGTTTGGAAGACCTGCAAAATATTCGGGATATTGGCGTTGTGGGCGCTTCGGACGCGGAACTTTTTTTACAAAAACACGGGTTGCAACCCGCGGAGGTATACAGAACCCCATTACAGGCCCTAAGGGCCTTATCCCGGAGGAAAATTGAGGTATTGGTTTCCGATAGGACCACCACGGAATATTTGATACAGACCAACGATATGCAGGATAATATACGGCCCCTACCGTTTACCTTTCAAAAGCAGTACCGCAGTTTTATCATGACGAAGAACCAACCTTACTTTAATGAGGTCAACAAACAGTTGATTACGCAAATTCAATCGGTATCCTGGGATGAGGTATTAAAGAAATATGGGTTGGACGAGTAATTGACTGGGTGGAAACGAGATAAGGTGTTATTTGTTCAACACTGATATGGCTTTTCATAGGACAGCTTTTTGTGTGCCATTTTTTATGATGTTTGGTATTCTTATGGGTCAGGATAAGTCAGTAATAACAAGGCAACTTGAATTCCATCGTAAAGGACGTGCGCATAAACAAGTGGCATTAGTCGTTTCTTTCTCAAAAAGAAATAGCCACTTACCATTCCTTTAATACCAATGGTCACCATCCCGTATGAACCCTGGCTCCAATGCGCTAAACCTATGATAATTGCTGAAATAAAAATGACCACCATTGCCCAAATGGATTTTTCGGACCATTTCCATAAGCTGGTCAAAATAAATACCCTTATAAGCTCTTCGTACAGGGCAATTCCAAGCCATAGCACAGGTCCAAACCAAATAAACACAAGGAGTGGGTTTTTCCTCATATCGAGCATTAGGCCCAATAGCTCCATATTGGAATTGAACTGTAATACATTGGATAATGTCAGTCGTTCCAGATAAAATAGAAGGAAATAGATAACGGTCAGAATGAGACCCCAAAAAATGTCAGTAGTCCATCTTCCTTTCCCCGAATTAAAATCGATCAGCTTTTCCTTAAGGAAAAACTTTTTTATGAAAACGAGCAGTGCAATACTCAATCCTCCAAACAGTAAAGGATATATGATAAGTTCAAGACTGGCAAAACCGGTTGATTGATGATTTCTAATCCATAGCATCAGTCCAAATGGAATGAAGACAATAATGGATAAAGCAATTATCGATTTTATGTTGTTCATTTTCCTCAATGGCACACAACGAACAATGATATACGGAGTATGGCCCTAGGGACAATTTCTCCATATAAAATGTTGGCCATGGTTTTAGTACCTCAGTTTTCGTTTTTTTGAATTAGTGCAACCCATAGCACGCTGGTTTAAGTGCCCTTATTTATTTCTCGACATCCTTCACGGTCTCCTGTAACCATTTAAAAAATTCCCTTTGCCAGACCAAGCTGTTTTGGGCCGAAAGTACCCAGTGGTTTTCTTCTGGGAAAAACAGAAGTCTCGATTGTATACCTTGCAATTGTGCTGCCTGAAAAGCTTCCAGTCCCTGTCCAATGGGTACCCTAAAATCCTTTCCTCCTTGAATAATAAGAATAGGGGCATCCCATTTATCAACAAAATTTATCGGGTTGAATTCCGCATAGGTTTTTTGGGCAGCGGCATTTTCCTTGTCCCAATACGCTCCACCAAGATCCCAATTCACAAAAAATAATTCCTCAGTGGTTCCGTACATCGACCTCCAATTGAAAATACCATCGTGTGATATAAATGATTGAAACCTACCTTCATGTCTTGAAGCCAAATAAAAAACGGAGTATCCCCCATAACTTGCGCCAACGCAGCCCAATCTATCGGTATCCACATAGGGTTCTTTGGCAATGGCATCAATGGCGGAAAGGTAATCGTCCATATTTTGCCCGCCGTAATCCTTGGAGATCTGTTCATTCCATTCAACACCATGACCGGGCATGCCCCTTCTATTGGGGGCAACGATAATGTAGCCGTTTGCAGCCATCAATTGAAAGTTCCATCGGAACGAATAAAATTGGGACAAAGCACCTTGGGGCCCACCTTGACAATAGAGTAGGGTAGGGTATTTTTTAGTGGGATCAAAATCCGGGGGATAAATCACCCAGGTAACCATATCCTTCCCATCGGTTGTTTTGACCATTCTCTTTTCTATTTTGGACATTTTGATGTCTTCGTAGACTTCAGTATTGGCTTTGGACAATTGTTTCATTTCACCAGTTGCGATATTCAGATTATAAATCTCAGTGGCATGGTTCATGTCCCTTCGGTACACAATTAAATGTTCCCCGCTTTGCCCTATGATCCCATTTACATCAAATTGGCCTTCAGAAATTTGTTTGGGCTTTGATTGAGCTCCGCCACCAACGGGAACATCGATTTGAAAGGCTTGGACCGTGCCACCAACGGGAGCGTTGAAATATATTTTTGATCCATCTTCACTCCAAATAAAGCCATTGACCGTGCCATCCCAATCTTTGGTAAGGTTCACGTCTCCTTTTGGAAGCCTAACGATGATATCATTTTTATCGGATTCATAGCCATCCCTTTCCATTTGCAACCAAGCGAGGGTGCCTTTGGAAGAAAATGCAGGATGCGTATCATAGCCTTTATTGTTCGCTGTCAGGTTTTTGGTCTGCTTTGTTTCCAGGTTATATTCATAAATATCTGAATTGGTGCTGACGGCATATTCGGTGCCCGCCAATTTTTTAGTGACGTACAAAACGCTTTTGGAATCGGGGCTCCATATATAATCTTCATCACCTCCAAATGGTTTCTGCGGACAATCAAAAGGTTCTCCCTCCATCAAATCAATTCCACTATCCCGGGTATCGGTGGCAGATTGTAGCATGACATGGCTGTAGGATCCATCTTCCCAAGTGTCCCAGTGTCTGTAGTTGAGTTGGTCATAGATGTAAACATTTGAATTCGGGACATCATCATAGTGATCTAGGCCACTTACTTTTTGGAGTTTCACTTCTTTGGCCGTCAATTTCCATTTTCCATCCGGGGATATATTTTTGTCCCTCACCAGCTTCCCAGCGTCATCCAATGATTGCGCATCTCCACCCTGTACCGAAACTGAAAATGTTTTGCTCGAACGCGTATTCGTCTTTAGATCAAAGGATGAGGTTTTGTAAACTACCCGCGACCCGTCATTGGTTAGGCCCACAGCAGAAACCCTATTTAATTCAATGAGCTGCTCGGGTGTCATTACTTTGGATTGGCTGATTCCAAAAGTTATCATGCCGGTGCTAAAGAGTAGTACGATTAAGTTTTTTTTCATGATCATAGTGTTGCGATTAGAGTTGTCCTAAAAATGGATTCGTGTTTATAGTATTTTGAATGTCATACCACGTTTGGTATATAAAGTGTAACGACCGAATGGGAGCGATGATTTCATATATAGGGTCAGCATTAGAATGTATTGAGTTGTAGTTCCCACCACGTAAAACCTTCCCTACCCCCTTTGGAATTTTGTATGGTGGTCACCATTCCGAAATTTCCATTTTTGAGTGGAATGATTGGAAAATACTCGCCTCCCGTGGCCCGTTGATAATCATCTGTTTGAAACCGGGACCAGATATCCAGCTTTTGCGGTTCCAAGGCATTGACCCGAATGTTTCCTTTTTCCGTAGTAAGAATCGCTGCATGATGTCTAGTGTCTTCGTTAAAACCAGAAACCCAGGTGCAAAGAATTCCTTGTTCGCTCATTTCCATATAAGGGAAATAGAGGGTATCCTTACTTTGAACGATGCTATGCTCCTCCCAAGAATTACCATTGGTATGGGTTCTTCCCAATTTCAGGGTATTGCCCTCACTCCAAAGCAAATAAAGCGTATCTTCCTGATCCCACACCACGGGCTCTACCCATCTTGGAACTCCGCTAAAATCCTTTGTCCAGGTCCTGTTTCCGGGTATGCTAACCTCTTTCCATGAGTTACCATTATCCAAGCTTAGACGGATCAAGTCGATACCTTCATCCATTTGCTGACCTGATGCGGACAAAGGGGTAACCCGAACGGCCAATTGTCCATTGGGACCGTTGGCAAGGAAACTGGAACCCCCTTTTGTGGATATATCAGGTCGGTTTAGCCAAGTCTCCCCTTCATTAGTGCTGACGACATGATGGATTCCTTTTCCATCGTTCCAGATAATGTGAAGAGTACCATCCGTAGTGGCCGTAATCCATGGTCTGTCATCATAGTGATTTTCGGAGATGGTTTTCCAATTCCATGATTGCCCATCATCCTTACTTACGCCTACCGCAATGCGTTCCCCTTTCATACTTGAATAATCAAAACCATCCAAATTCTCAGGTAATTGGGTATAGGTCATACTGAGTAGGTAAATATTCCCTTTTTGATCAATAAACAGATCCACATCGGAATTTCCGATGGCCCCTTGATCTGTGGTCCCCACATCTACTTTTTGCCAGGTCCTCCCTTCAGTAGTGCTTTTCCATAATTGGGGGCTACCACTTCCATTTCTATATCCCGAGACAAATAGCGTACCATTGGGATGTTCACAAACCATGGGTTCCCTGGCCAATGTGGTCATATGGTCAATCTTGTTTTTTACGATCAGCTCCGTATGCGATTGCGCCATTGCAGCTAAACCAGAGGAAGCCAGAATTATCAGTAAAAACTTATTCATTTTCTTATTTTTTTGATGCTAGCGGTCTTGTGTATGGGTAGTAGCGGATTTCTACTCACTGACCTTCGTTTCATGTTTATACTTTCGCTTTATCCCTTAAACCACTATTGCCTATACTCATTGTTGACGAATATTGTATTCCATTTTTTCCTTAAAGAGTACATCAGCGTTTACCCAATAAACCTCTCCTTTTTCAACACCTGCCCATCCTTTTTTTTCAGGGTTATTATATCTTCTGGAGTAGATAAAATATTTTCCGTCAGAAGACATATACGGACAATAATAGCGCCAGTTACTTTCATATTTTAAGGGTATTTCTTTTGGTTTTGTCCATTCACCATTATCATTAAACGTTATTTGAAATTTACCCTGTCCATTAGTTATCGCATACCGTTCATCTGGCGAAACATAAGTTATTAGTTCCTTTTTCTCCGTCTTAGTGTTTATGATAACAGGTGTTTCAAATTTTTCATTTCCTAAATATTGTGCACGATAGGTATTCATTCCTCCTTCATCACTTGGTCTATTTGAGCGAAAATATAAACTCCCATCCGCTGTAACAACAGGATAGGTTTCCAAGTACTCCGTGGAAACCAAAAAATCCACTTTAGAGGCTAATTCCCATTTACCATTCACTTTTTTACTTTTATAAATGTCTGGAGGTATCGTGTAAAGCTCTTCTCGGGTAACATCATTTTTATAAAGCTTAGGGTCTACTCCAAGAAAATACATTGTCTTTCCATCTTTGGTAATCGTGGGGTCACAAGCAACTGAAACCAACACAGTATCGTCATACATTTTAATGGGTTTAATGTTGGACCATTTGCCATTAATTAATTCAGAATGATGAATAACAAAGCTGTTGTCCACAATTCTTGAAAAGAACATTTCGGTATGGTCATAATTAAAAACTACATTAAGTTCAATGTTTTCCGTGTTAACAATTGATGGTGCAAATAATTTAGGAATTGTAGAAGGAGGTTCTTGGTCGAAATACGAAACGGTATTGGTCTTACAACCAAAAAATGTTACAATGATTAAGAAAGGCGATAAAATTTTATTCATTATTGTTAATACTATTTGCTAACGGTCACGGCTATGATTTCTTCGCGGAAAATCCTTTGGGATTTTTCAGGCCGCAAAATCGAGCCATTTAAAAATAGAAAATTTAGGATTGGGAGGGAGGCCACGTTGAATTATCGCCCTTGTTAGCTGCAGGTTTTATTTAACAAGATATGAAAACTCTGACTTTTTTAATTTTAACGTGGTCCGTTGAAAATTGATAGAATCACCACTTTTTTTATAAATAATCCTTTTCAAGTTAGTAATACTAGAATTATCGGGCACATCAACCTCCATTTCATCTAATAAGTTCAATGCTTTTTCAAAATCATCTTTTAAATACAACTTGACGGCATTCTTGAACTGATTTTTAAAAGATTCTAAAAAGCTATTTTTTCCCTCAATGGTTAATTCATCTCCCTTTCTCTTAAAATCAGGGAATTCAATATAATTGAAGGAAACACTTTTAATTACAGCCACTCCTTTCCCATTTACAATCGGAGGAATCCACATACCCCTTGTGCGCAGAATAGCTTTCCTTAAAGCTTTATCGTAATTTTCATTAATATGGTGGTGGATTAGTACATCACTAACATTTCCCTTTGTATCCACTATAAATGTTGCATAAGAATAGGCATTTTCATTATCTGATAAGTTTTCTACAAAAGGTTGGATAAACTCTTTTACATTGGCATAATTGGAATTCTTAAATTTTGGATAAACCTTATCTGTCTCAAAATAAAAACTATCTCCATTTTCGATTAGGATGTCCTCTTGGTTTATTGGTAGTTGGTTCAAAAAAAATTGCTCTTTCAAAAAATAGATCCTTATTGAGTTTCGGTTTTTGCTATTATTTATCAACTCTACGAGGACTAACTGATTATTGTCTATTTTTTCTATTTCGAATTTATTGAAACCAAGATTTAGTACATTTTTCTCAATTCTATACTTAATCAAACTCCCCTTTTCGTTTGGACTTAGGGATAAAAACAAATTATTGTTTTTTTCAAATGTATATTTAGTGAACTGATTATTTCTCTGCTGTATTTTTGGGGTTACTTTCTTTTCAAGATTTTCCAATTTTGTTTTTACCCAGACTCCTAGAATTTCCTTTTTTATTTGACCATGGGAAATATTTGTAATTAGAAAGAAAGTATAAGCAATAATTTTCCTGTTCATAGAATTCTAAACTTACAGCTAACCTAGGAATATAGATATGATCTATATTTCTTTTTACGTGTGAAACTAAAATAAGAGATCTTTGACCCCTTTTCGTAAGGTTTCTGCTACATGGGTATAAATTTCTGTAGCCCTAGTAGGGCAATGTCCAAAAAAAGTTAGATGGGTTTTATCCGGGTTCCGCCTCGGAACCACTCTCTAGTTTTAACAAGCCACGAAAGGCATCCGCTACGGTATTCCCCTCATACAATACTTTATAGACCTCTTCGGAGATGGGCATGTCCACCTTGTATTCCTTGGAAAGTTCCATGACCACTTTGGCGGTCTTGACCCCTTCGGCAACCTCGGACATTTCTTCAATAATTTCATTGAGCTTTTTCCCTTTGCCCAATTGAAAACCAACATGGCGATTTCTACTTTTGGCACTGCTACAGGTTGCTACAAGGTCTCCCATGCCCGCCAAACCGGCAAAGGTCCTTCTTCTTCCACCCATGGCGGTGCCCAAACGGGTTAATTCGGAAAGTCCCCTGGTAATCAGTGCCGCCCGGGTATTGTCCCCAGCATTGGCCCCATCGCCCATTCCCGTGGCGATGGCCATGATATTTTTTAGGGCGCCCCCCAATTCACAGCCGATGACATCGTTATTGGTATACACACGAAAGAGCCCCGAGTTGAATACCCCTTGCAATTTTTTGGCGATGATTTCATCCACCATGGCAATTACCGCTGCCGCTGCCTGACCGTTATGGATTTCCTTGGCCAAATTGGGACCGGTCAATACCCCTACGGGATGTCCGGGCAGTATTTCCGCCACCACCTCCGTCATCCTTTTTTTGGTGCCCATTTCCAGGCCCTTGGCCAAACTCACAATGGGAATCCATGGGCGAACAAAAGGTTTTGCGGTTTCCAGGACTTCCCTAAAGTTTTGCGAGGGAATCCCCATAACCAGTAAATCCGCATTTTTTACGGTTTCTTCTATGGATGCCGAGGCTTTTAGATTTTTGTTCAAAAGTGCTCCCGGCAAGTATTTTGAATTGGTCCGATGGGTATTGATTTCATGCACCGTTTCCTCATTTCGGGCCCAAACGGTGGGATTTGCATTTCTTGCGGTCAACGAGGCCACGGTGGTTCCCCACGAACCTCCTCCCAATATTCCTACGTTCAATGGCATATGTTTTGTTTTTTTGGTTTGGGCCCGCAATGTAATGACCCCACTAGTGATTCAGCTCCGTAACGAACAGTTCACGTACCTCTTCAATGTATTGATTCAAGTTTTTCCGTTTCCAAAGTGCCGTTTCCACGGGATCTAAAACCACCACTTCAATATGTGTGGGACGCAACATCATTGAGCCTTTTTTCACCGCCTGGTACGCATTTTTGATGACAATGGGAACAATGGGAACCCCTGCTTGCATGGCCAAATGAAAGGCTCCTTTTTTAAAGGGTCCCAATTCTGCGGTACCACTTCGTGTTCCCTCGGGCGCTATCGCCACCGAAACGCCATTTTTCAATGCTTCCACCGCCGGTTTCATGGCCTCTATGGCTTTGGCTTTGTTGCTTCGGTCAATATAGATGGCCCCCAACGCCTTGAATATGGGTCCGATAGGTGTTCTTTCCAGTTCTTTTTTGGCAACACCGGTGAAATCCCTACGCAAGAGTTTCATGATAATGAAGAAATCGGCTGCGCTTTGATGGTTAAAACAAAACACTGCAGGGCGAAAATCGGTCAGGTTACGTTTGCCCCTCACGGATATTTGCAATCCGGCCAAGCGCGTGCCAAAATCACCAATACTCGAAAAGGTGGTATTGGCCGCTTCCTGTCTTGATAGGGTCACCAATCCCTTTACGGCACCCCTGACCGCGGAAGGATAGATACTTGCCGCCGCCAGGCCCGTGCGTAAGCCATTAACCACCGGCTTTTCACTGGGTTCCTTAAACCTAAGAATGGGCCAGTCGTTCTCAAAGGCTACCTGGGAAAGTGCATTATCCGGGTTTGTGGCCACAGGTTTGCCCACAATTTTGAATAAGGGATAATCATCAAAACTATCCGAATAAAAATAGCTTTTGGAGAGGTCAATAGTATTCTCCTTGGCAAAGATCCGTGCAGCTCGTGCTTTGCCTTCGCCCCAACGCATCTCAGCGATGCGCCCTGTAAATTTTCCGTTTTGCAGTTCCATTTGGGTGCAATACACATCGGAAATCCCCAATTCCTTGGCCACGGGATTGGTTTGGTAGGGGGTAGCGGCGGAGATAATGACCACCCGATGTCCTTTTTCGAAATGTTTTTTGATCAATTCACGGGATTCCGGATAGATGGTCGGTAACAGGTATTCCTCAAATACCTCTTGGCCCAGATCGGCAAAAACCTTTTCCGGAATGCCCTTGACCCCCAAGGCCGCAATCTTGGTCAGCACTTCAAAATCGCGATTGCCGAATGAAAAGACCAGGGCCGTCATAAACTGGGTAATGTATTCCTTGGCCGTGGTTTCCCCACTAAATAACCGGGTACGCATAAATCGCTTCGCGGAAAAGTCATTGATTATGGTCCGATCCAGATCAAAATAAGCGGCAATGTGCGGTCCTTCCTCCGCTTCTTCTATTTTTTTTCTCGATTTGGGTGCCGTCGCCTCGGGTACCAAACTATTTTGGCGTGACAGCAATCCCAGGCTTTTGGTGCTGGGTTCCACCTCGATTTCCTTCAGGTACGTCAATCGTGCCGTCAAGTCATCAAGTTGGTGCATCCAATCTTCGAGTCCCTTGTGGTTTGTTTTTTGATCGGTTATGCCAAGCCCGGCATTTTCGGCAAAGCGATAGGCATTGCTCAAAAAGGGTTTTGAAATACTTCCCAATCGCGTGATTCGACTATGCCAATGGAGCTCTTTTCCCTTAAAAATGCAAAGCTCCAGGAACTCTTCTTCCGTGAATATATCGTTCTCGTCCCAATGGCTCAACGTATGGCATACCACCTTGTTCGCTTCAATATAGGAAAGGAGCAATGCCCTGGAGATGAACAGATCTTGTTTTTTAAGGATTTCGGAAACATCCCTTTTGGGGTCATTTAGTATTTCCCGCCAATTTTTATCGAATCGATTGAGCTCTGCTTCAATTTCATCACTGAATTTCGCCTTGTTGGTATAGAAAAATTCAAATTTGAAAAGATTGCGAAGGTTCATGATTTCCTCCCAAAAATGAACTATCCTATCCGGGGAAGTGTCGTCCTTTACTTTTACTAGGGCCATCTCTACAAATGCGGAGTGATATAAATGGCCCGCAACCATATTGGCATAATAGGTGGCCGACAGGTACTCCGTGGAAATCACACTGAACTGCGCTTTTTGCCCAGCCCTGCTTTTCCGAATGATATGGCCCGCCTGAAGCAGATTTAACGCTTTTTGTACGCTCACGGCAATGGGACTGCCCCTATCCATTAAGGAATCCTCTTGCTTTTTGCCAATGTATTCCATCAGCTTTTTCACCTTGAATTCGATTTCCTTTTTGGTGAGGGCAAAGTCGTTAAGGAGCACATTGCAAATCAGGGAAACCGTGGAAACCGGGGTAATCCTGGACATTTGATTGATAAGATCGAAGGCGAAAAAGGGCAAAGTGTCCTTACGCTTATACGTATCATCCTCAAATTGGGGAACCGCAACATTATGGGTTTCATTGATTTCGACAGGGTCACCAAAACGGATGGCGGCCCTACCATAATTGCTTCCCAGGCTTCGAACGTATTTGATGCCTTCGGAAAGGTTTTCCGACTTTTTTTTGGCCCCTTTTGCTTGCTCCGTCATTTCCTTGACGTCTGGAATAAGGTCGTATGCTATGGAAACGGGGACGTACTTAACATCCCTGGAACTCTGTTTTTCCGCATCCATGATGTACTTTAGGATACCCATTTGGGGATGCAGGATTTTACCCGTCCGGGAACGGGTGCCTTCAATATTCCAGGTAAGGTGGTCCCCCTTGTCAATAATGGTGGAAATATAGTGCCTAAGCGCAATTTTATAGATTGGGTTATCCTTAAAACTTCTACGGATAAAGACAATGCCGGCACTTTTCCCCAATTGCTTCAATCCGGGAAATGCGAGGTTTATCCCCCCAAAGGAATAGGGTACGGGCATCCCATACCGCGCCAGGGTGGAGATGAGGACCAAGGTATCCAGATAGGTCTTGTGGGTCATGATAAAAGCGACGGAATGCTTCCGCATCAACTTCATCAGCTTTTTAATGCCCTTGGGGTCAACATCTATTTTTTCACTGTAGGCCCTGGAAAGAATATAGTCAAAACCCCGCACGGAGACCAGTCTTGCCGCAGGGTGTTGCTGGGCATAGAGTTCCTTAATGTATTTTTCAGCTTCTTTTTGAACATCTTCAATAGCTAGCTTGTGGTCTTTAGCTGCTTGCTTTAAAGACTCCTGAAATTTTTCGCTATTGATGATGTCCTGCATTTCAACTTAGGGGTTGAACTTCTAATTTAAAAAAAACAAACTTCTTTTTTTCTTGTTCCAGTAAAAAGGATAGAGAATGCGTTCCACTTCCAAGGTGGTCTCTTTGATCGTTTTTCCCTGGATGTTGGCACTCAGTGCATTGGCCGTTATCAGCAGCACACTGACGTTGGCACCCAGGCCCGAATGGCTGCCATAGACTTCAATATTTTTTATGTCATCGCGATAGCTTTCGGCTTCCATGCAATGTTTCCAGGGCAATAGGCCATCTGTTTTTGTATAAATACACGTAATGGGCACATTGGGTATGGGTTCAAGTTCTTCAATAAACCTTTTGTTCCTTTCCTTTAGGGATTTTCCCCTAAAAAACTCCAAAATGCCATTGACCGGGGTTTTCATGTCCATAACCCCCCATACGGGTGAACCAATGGTTACAATCTGTTGTACCTGTTTGGGATGGCGATTGGCAATGATCTTGGCAAAAAGGCCCCCTCCGCTCCAACCTACGATACTTACTTTTTCACCGTGAATTCGATAGATATCATCCAGTTTTTCCTCAAGTCTTGGGATGTAGTGCGATTTGACCAAATTGAAGCCCTGGTCCCATTTATACGTCTTAAAGCCTAAGGAGGTCAGATACCGACGGACAAAGGACGTTGAATAATCATCACCCAAATAAGGGGGAATCAATAGTACGGGCTTGCCCTCTCCTTTAATGCGTTTGGGAATAAAGGGGTATATGGCATAAATGGACGCCCATTCCACCAGGGACCTACTTTCCAAAAGCATATTGAATAGGGGAGGTTTTGGAATCTTCTGATTGATCAGTGTTATTTCCTCCCTAAATCTGCTCAGGACCTTTTTGGATAGTTCATCGGCTTCCGTATTCCCTTTTCGGGTTATTTCACTCGTGATGTTTTCCAATAGGGTGATTAGGGTAAAGTATTCACGACTTGGGCCCAATTCATCACACATTCGAATACATTCATCAAACAGAAAATCCAGGTCCTTATCGTCCGAGGTCACTTCTTTAACAATGGGCATCAGTTCATCCGAATACGTGTGAATTTTAAAACTTCCGGTTAAAATTTTCTTGACTTTCGTAATGGGAAGCCCGCCGCGTACCCCTATATAGGCCGTGAATTTGATAAAAGTCTCATATAAATGCAATTTATCTTCCATGGTTCTAGGGGATGTGGGTGTTAAGCCATGTTATTATATCTTCCTCCACTTCTTGACTGTTCTTTTCGTTGAGCATTTCGTGCCTTCCTCCTCTGTAAAGGTTGAACGTAAGGGTTTCGTTGCCATTCTTTTCATAGTTCTTGGCCACTTTACTTACCCCTTTTCCCATTTCGCCCACGGGATCTTCATCTCCCGAAAAGATTAAAATGGGCAATTTGTCCGGGGTATTCACGAAAGCACTTTTTTTATTCAATTCCCTGGAATTGATGAGAATATCGGCAAAGACCCCAACGGAAAAGTTTTCAATGCGATAGGGATCGGCCTCAAAGGCATCCACGGCGGCTTCGTCGCTACTTATCCAATCCAATTTTGTTCGATTGGGCTTGAATTTTTTATTGAATTCATCAAAGAAGAAGCTTCTCAGGGTTTCATTGCCGCGTTCCCGACCCCTGATGGCACTCACCACTTTTGTGCTTGCCAGCCCAAAATGCCCCAATCCCTTGATAAAATTTGCGGTGCCCGATAAAATCAAGGCATCAATTTCATCGCCATAACGGAGCACATATTTTCGACTCAAAAGTGACCCCATGCTATGCCCGAACAAAATAAATTTAGCCTCGGGATGTTCATTGCGCATCAACCCGGTTAGGGAATGCATGTCTTCCACTACATCCTCAAAGTAATTTTTGCCATCATAAAAGCCAAAAAGCCGCTTTATTTCCGCGGTTTTCCCATGTGCCCGATGATCGTTGGCATAAACCGTGAACCCTTCTTGCTGCAAACGGTGTGCTATGCTGTCATAACGCCCTGCATGCTCCCCAATACCGTGGGCGATCTGCACAATGCCGCGATTCTTGTTGGCATTAAGGGTTTCCCACTTATAGTAGCAGATAATTTCACCGTCTTTGGCGGTAAATGTATTGGTCTTGTAATACATTTTATCGGGTTAAAAAGGCTTTAATAAGATTTGTCAACTTACGTTTGTTGCCCACTGTACCGGATAATTTTAAACGTTGTTGAATTTTTAGTTCATCAAACAACAGTTTTTTCTTGTACAGCGCATATAGGTTGGCATCCTCAATTTCCAAAACAGTTTTTGGGTCCAGTGTGGTTGTTTTTTTAACGGTAGCCGCTTCTTTGGTGAGGTCAATTTCCCAACATTCGCTAGTGGCACCCATATCTACATGAACGTGGTAGACGCCCTGGTATTTTTTGATAAGTCCGGTTTCCTTTTTCAAATACCGCCTTAAAGCATTGAAAAAAGCCGTGCTTTCACTTTTTTGTTTTGCGGATTTCCCCGCAGGGGACTTTTTCTTCTGGCTCCCCAAAATCAATTCTTCCAGTTCGTTGGCGGATTCGCGGATGTACCTTGAGAAAACATAACAATCCGGCATCGTCCGCTTGTCCGAAGTGGTGGTAATGCTGATTTTACCATTGTAACTGAAGGCGGCAATAATCAAGCCAAAACCATTTGCCACTGGGGTCAAACCAAAAATGGAAACCACCTTGTGCCCATTCAGGTAGAGTAGTTTTGTTGGCCCAGGTACATTGGTAATGGTTACATTGAATGGGGGGCGGTGCAAGTCCTTGATATTGTATTTGCCGTAGATCCTGGCAGCAAGATTGGCCAGTCCAAAAGGTACGGCATCCGCTATTTTTGCCAAGGTTTTGGCACCCATGGTCTTATGTCTTGCCTTACCCAACATGGTCTGTTCCTGAATATATTCCAAACGTTCCAAAGGATCCTCAATATGCGTGCCCAATTGAACCAGCATATTGGCTATTTGATTGTTTTGTGAATCGTCATTTTCACCACGTATGGAGATGGGGACATTGGCGACCAGGGGTTGCAAGGGCAGTTTTTCCTTCTCTTGAAGATAACGTCGTATCGCCCCGGCGCAGACGGCCAAAATAAGGTCGTTGATACTGACACCGACCAGTTTTCGCAAGCTATTGACACGGTCAAATGAAAGGATTGCCGTTCCCCATGTTCTTCTGGGGGAAACGTTTCCATTAAATATGGTAATCGGTACGGGATAACGTGCCGTGGCAAATTCCTTTTGGATGCTTAAGGTTTTTGAAGCCTTGTTTTTCACAAAGGCTATTGCGGTATCCGCTATGGTTTTTGGAATTCTGAGCGGATTTTTTAAAAAGCCGTACCCGCTTTTCAGCAGTAAACTGATATCATCCGGTAGGGGGTTGGGATCGTACTTTTTGATTTCCGATTTGTCAATGGTCCTGACCTTGTCGTCTTTGTCAAATAGAATACCCATTAGGCCCACTCCGGAACTGCCGTCGATCATGACATGGTGCACTTTGCTGACTATGGCCACGGAGCCTTTGGGAATTTGGGGGATTTCATCTATGCCTTCTATAAAGTGGATGGACCAAAGCGGACGCCTTAAATCCAAAGGTGCGCTAAAGATGCGGGAGGTCGTTCTTCGCAAGGATTCCCAATTGGAGGGATCGGCCAGTTTCATTCGGTTAAGATGTAGGTCCAGCTCAAAATTTGGATCATCCACCCAATAGGGGTAATCCAAATCCATGGGTACATGCAGGAGGCGTTGCCTGAATTTTGGGATCAAATGGAGTTTGGAGGCGACTATTCTTTTGAAATCCTTAAAATTCATGGAACCTTCAACGATGACCAAAGTGGCAATATGCATTGGGCTTGTGGGCGATTCCGCATAAAGAAAAGCCGCTTCATAACCCGAAATTTGTTTAAAATTCCCGTCAAATACTTCTTGTGCAATATCCTTCAGATCTATTTTCGATGCCATGTGTTCTTTATTTTACCAGCAGTTCTTGGTCAGTGTTTTGAACAAACTGGGTGTAATTGTGTGTTTTTATGTCTTTGGCCTTCAGATCGAACATCAAACTGTACAGTCCAAAAAAGGTCCTGTTCATGTAAATGATATGTTTTGATCCCCTATCGGCATTCATGTTCATTAGGTTGGACTTCTTTAGATACTGTTCCCCGAAGGCCGAGATTTTATCAAAAAATTCCCGGTCGGAGAAATCAAAGCTTTCCACTTGAAAAGGTTTGGTAAACCATTCCAATACCTCAAAGAATAGTTTGGTGAAAAAAGCACGTTCCGTTTCGCTGTCCTCTTCCTTCAAGACCTCAAGGGCAAAAAGATTTTTTTCAAAACTATCCGGATCATTGATGACCTCCCATTTGAACAGCTCAAAATAGGGATTGTAAAAGTCTTCCGGGATGGCCTTCATACAACCAAAATCCAGTGCGATAACTTCATGTGCATTGGAAACGAGAAAATTGCCGGGATGTGGATCGGCATGGACCTTATGTAAAACGTGCATTTGGTACATATAAAAGTCCCACAGCGTCTGTCCCACCACATTGGCTGCTTCTTGGTCGGTATTGGTTTGGGCAAATTCAGAAAGGTGGGCGCCCTGCATCCAATCCATGGTAATGATTTCAGGGGAGGAATATTCCGGGTAATAGGTTGGAAACCTCAAATTTGGAAGATGATCGCACCATAGTTTGATTTCCTGACTTTGCGCGAGTTCCAGTTCATAATCGGTTTCTTCCACAAGTTTGTTTTCCACCTCTTTAAAATACTGTTCCGAATGTTCACCCGAGATGTTGAACATTTTCATGGCTACCGGCTTTACAATGGCCAGATCCGATCGAATGCTCTGTGCCACTCCGGGATATTGGATTTTTACCGCGAATTGCTGTCCGTCTTTTTCGGCCAGATGCACTTGACCGATACTGGCAGCGTTCATGGCCTTATTGTTGAATTGGTCAAATAGTTGATGGGGAAATTTTCCAAAGGACCGTTTGAATGTTTTCAGCACCAGGGGCGCAGAAAGCGGGGGTACCGAGAATTGGGCGAGTGAAAACTTTTCCACAAAGGCTTTTGGCATGATGCTTTTTTCCATGCTCATCATTTGTGCCATCTTTAAGGCACTGCCCTTCAGGGTTTTTAAACTATCGTAAATATCGTTGGCATTGTTTTCATCCAATCGTGCTTTTGCCTCTTCCTCGGAATTGACCATTTTATCGCCATAGTACTTCAAATAATTCACGCCAACCTTGGCACCTGTTTGCATCAGTTTTGAGGTGCGCTGTAGCTTTGAAAGCGGAATTTTCTTTGAAGTCTTCATGAAGGATCTTTCGACTTTATTTTTTCAGCATATAAAAATTTACCCAGGTCAATAATATTTTGCAATGATTTGGTGTTCAATAATTCCATGCCCGTATTGATGGACTTTTCAATGAAAATATCCGTTTTATGGCATTGATGGGAATCATCCGACATCCAAAACTTGACCGTCAACAAAAACTGTATCCAAACACCTTCCCTGATCGATTTTTTCTGAATGGATTCCAAACTCTCACTTATCCTGAAGGTCTCCAATTGCAACGAATCGATAAAGGCCATAAAACTTTCCTTCAGTTCTTTAAAAAGTGACAGGGCATCAAAACTGAGACCGTAACTTTTTATGGTAAGTAAAACAAAATCCCGATTCAACGTAAAATTTTCGAAAAGCGTGTAAAACAGGCTCAACAGTTTGTCCTTTTTGTCAAATGATACAAAATCAGGACTTTCGGCCAGTGTGGCAATGGATGTATCGATCAGAATCTTGAATATGGACCTGTCCAAATCTTCAAAACCCTCGTAATAGTCATAGAACGCATCGGGGTGAAAATCATAGTCACTTGCCAAATCTTCTATTGAAGCTGGTCTGCCTTCGTATTTCACAACGGCATCCATGTAAAAATCGATAAGCTCTTCTTCTGCTATTTTCTGTTTATTTACCAATTCAAAACTTCAAAACCCAACTTCGTTAAGCGAAAACCCACTTTAAAAAGAAGTTGTCGTACCTCTTGCTAAAATAACGAATTTACCCTTTACTATGCATGCATACTAAAAAACCAGCTGGTCCCTGGAAGGGACAAACTGGTTTTCCATACAAACTCAATTAACTACTGCTACTATGCTACCAGTTTGCTAAATTTCTTTTTACCAATTTTTAAATCGTTCTTGACCTCGTTTAAAATGTCAAAGACCAAATCTTGTTGGTTAGCCGCCAATTTTAGGCCACCTTTTAGGGCCTTATCCGCAACATTTTGCCATTGGGCCGTTATTTCCAAGGAGGTGGTAACCATTTCTTCGGTTCGTGCAAGGGCTGTATCATTTGCCTTTAACGCCATTGCCTTTGTTTTGGCCATAGCTTTGCCGATCAGTCCTTTAGCGTTTTTCTTAGTGCTTTTATTTTTCATAATGCTTTGATTTAAAGATTAACAATAGGGCTTTGGGCCATTTTCCTTTTAGCCTCTAGCTTTGGCTTCTTTTTTCCAATCGGAAAAATTAAGGTTCTTAAAGATGGGACCGGCCTTTTCTAGAATCGCCTGGATTTTTTCATCGCTGGCCTCTGCCAACTCCATAAAGGTTTCGATACCGTTCTCGTTAAAGATTCGCTCCAGTTTGGGGCCAATTCCCTTGATTAACTTTAAATCGTCTTTCCCCGAAACTTCAACTTCCATTTTTGCTACGGCTTCTTTCTTGACCGTTTCGGTTTGGGCCTTGGCTTTCACCGTTTTTTTGGCTTTGGTCGCCTTGCCTTTGGAGGGTTTTAACGCTTCATCAACAAATTCCTCTCCTTTATGGATCACTTTTTTGACCTGCCCCAAAACATCTTCCTTAACATCGTTGAATTTGGCAGTGCCCTTTGTTTTGATGTCTTTGGCCGTTTTTTCAACTTTTTTGATTGTTGGGTTTTCAGTAACTTTTTCTTTAATGTTTTCGGTTACTTTCAAGACCGTTTTTCCAACGGGTGTTTTGGACACATACTCATAGGCACGTTCCGCAGTTCCTTCATCATAACCCACAAGGTCCAATGTTCTTTCCTTACCGGATTTTACCTGTTTTTTAACGGTGTTGGCCGTATCAAAAAACATATCCATTTGCTTTCTTCGAACTGGCTCGGATTTCTTCACCAATTTCTTGGTCAATTTTTGCCATTTTTCGCCATTCTCTATAGTAGTATTGATAGTGGCCACAGTGGCGTTGATCAATGCACTATTGAGGCTTTTTGCTTGCTCTTTTTTTCTTTTTACAGTCGTTGTCGCCATGATATTTTTTTTTAAAGTATTCTTTTTGATCTATGTATGGTGCAAATCTAAATGCCATAAGTTACAGCTGAGTTGCACTCTTGCTTTTGGGCAGATTACCCTAGTCCTTACTGATTTTTTTCTTTATGCCATTCAACACATCAAAAACAAGATCTTGTTGTGTTGCGGTGATGTCCAATCCTTTTTTGATCACTGTTGAAGTGATGTTCAAGGACTTTTCTGCCACTTTAAAAGAGGTGTCAAACACTTTTTCCGTGGTGCCTAAGGCAAAATCGTTCGCTTTGGTGGCCAAACACAGAACATTGTTCGCGGTTTTTTCGACTAGCGTTTGCTTTGTTTTGTTAGTTGCCATAGCTCTATATTTTTTTGCTTTCTAAATTTTATGGGACAAACATAAAACCAGGTAGTTACAAATGAGTTGCAAACTGGGGTAGGAGTTGGGCTTTTTTCCATGGATGTGAGGTAACCCTTTTAGTTACAGTGGGTTGGTGCAACTGCATTTCATCAAGCAATGGCCTCGATTTCCTTTAATAATGCCCTTGTGGCCGGGAGCGGGGGTATCCCATATTCCTCATCAAGGATATCGGCACATTTTTGATAGGTTTTTAGGGCCTGCGGCCGATTGCCCTTGGCAATATAGGCCGACATTTGAATGCGGTAGGCATCCTCCCAGGTTTTGTCAATGGCAATCGCCTGTTGCGCAAGTCGAATACTCTCCATGGGGTTGGTGGTCACCAACAGCTCGGCAAGATTGACCAATGCGCCAAGAATCAAGACCTGTATTTTTTCACGTTCCTCGGAGGACCAATCCTCAAAAATTCGATTGGGCAGATACATCCCCTGATAGAGTACAATGGCATTTTGGTACGCCTCTTTTGCAATTTCCGGAAGGTTGCCCAGCGCGCTATTGCCGATGATGATGTATTTTTCAATGGCATCAACATCGATCCAAACCAAATCCAGATTCAGTTGATAGGTCACGCCCTGGCGTTCTACATAAATGGCTTCCGTTCTTGCGGGCCGATGGGGTTCCAACACTTTATTTACCCCGTGGAGCGCCACTTTGAAATCACGGTCGTCACCTTCTTCCCACAAATGCTCCATGATCTGTTCTTTGTGGAGGGCGTGTTTGTTCCGATAGGAAATAAGGTATTGGATCAGTTGAATGGTTTTGTCCCTGCCCCAATCCTTTGCACTGACTTTCCCGTCTTCACGCCATAGGGCGAACCGTCCCAAAGTCTGAAATTTGATCGGTGCTTTGAGCTGAAACGCTTTAAGGTCCGCCAACCGGGCTGTCAGTTCCTTGCTTGACACGGCTTATTTTGCTTTGGAGGGCGGGGTTTTTGCTTTGGCTGCTGGTTTTTTCGCAGCCCTTGACGTTCCTGGGGAAGTTCTTGTTTTTTTTGCCGCTGCCGTGTGCAGGGCATCCACTTTTTTGGACAGTTCCGCTACCGAATGGGTCAATTCCACCAAGGTTTCATGTATGGTCTTAAAATCGGACTTGGAAGCATTCCGCCATTGGTCTATCGGTACTTTGTCCCACAATTCCTCCCCATATTCACTCAATTGATCCTGTAAATTGGCCACTTGCTTTCGGGGATCTTTCAGGGTCTCTTTTAGTATTTTGGGCCCTGTTGCGGCCACTGACTTAAAAAGGGAAAAGCTTTTGGTTAAAATGTTTTCCTGCTCTTCCGATGTTCGGTCATTTGTGGCATTCATGGTCAAATCCGCCAGATGCTGCCGTATAAAGGCCACGGCTTCCTTAAAGTCGGAGAAGTTCAGGTCCTCACCGCCCTGAACGTGCGAAACATTACCACGCCATTGTACTTCGGATTCCCCATTTTCGTCATAAATCTTTTGTGTAAACCGCATCATAAAAGATGCCGTTTGTGCTGCCTTTTTTGCCATTCTTCTTTTTTTAATTGGGTTTAGGGAATTTGCTATTCCTAAAAATAGCCATAATTCTTTGGGTTTGGGCGTGGGCTTTCTTAAAAAAGCAGTAATACCAACAAAGCTCAGACAAATACCAGACCCGAACAGGCGGGTGGTGTTCTTTAGGGCAATCGCATAGGTATAGCAAGTGGCCGGGTTCTATAACGTATGATCATACAGCGGTTGGTGAGGTTGTTCCTTTGGTACAGCAATCAGATATCGGATGCCGAGCAAGTTATGCTAAAGGAAGAAAAAGTAGCTTAGGAATAAAAGAAGATGCTCGCGGTCTTTGGGAGACTCCTTAGTGCTTTTCATAGGAGTCTTTGTTGTGTGGAGTTAATTTAAGTTTGATGTTATATTTTCAATTACCTCTTTTCTATAAGCTGTGGCTTTTTGAACAAATTCGCTTGTAACGGCAAGTCCTTCCTTATATTTAGCGGACCATAAGATAAATTCAACCAATATCGGTATCAGGTCCTTTCCCTTATCTGTTAATGAGTATTCCTTTTGAGTTCTTAATTTCTCGTAAACCTTCGATTCAATAAGTCCTGCGTTCTCCAACTTTTTTAGTCTGTCCGACAAAATGTTTGTAGCTATTTTTTCTTTTGAGTGGAGGAACTCTTTGTAAAATTTCTTTTGATCAAAAACAAGGTCTCGGATTATGAGCAAACTCCATTTGTCGCCAAACAGGTCAAGGGCAAAGCTTATGGGGCAGTCTGAACGGTTACCATTTTTTTTCATATTCACTTGTTTTTTGCAAGTAAGTTGGTATATTTGTTTGCTTGCATAATGCAAGTTATTGGAAATACTTAAAAAATGGAAACTTTCGTGATAAACTTAGATAGTTTTAAAAAAGAAACCTGGACAAAGCAAGAATATGAAAACGCGGCAGTAGTTGTGGATTTTGTGCAGCTTATAATGAACGACCACAATTTTGAATACATCAAGAAGAAGTATGGTAGCCACAAATACAGGCAACATAATCAAAGTATGGTAGATGGTTTAACTGGCGTACTTGAGGTGGTATCAAATTTTGCAAAACGCTACCCTGACTATGCCTATGATGTCAAACATATTTATGTAGATGGTTCATTTGTGATTCTTCATTCCCATGCCACCACTACTAAAAAACATCGGGGCAATCCTAAAAAGGGACTTAACATCATGGATGTTTGGAAAGTGGAGGATGGCGAAATTACCGAACACTGGGATGCTGTTCAACCTATTCATGGTTCGATGCGGTTTCTATTTTGGATGATAGGAGGTAAGTTCCGAAATCACAATACCTACTTCTAACCTGAGCACTTTACGCCAAGTAGATTTTAATTACACACAACGGTCTTGTGTATGCAGCATATCCCAAAGGGGTGCGTATGCACCGTGTTGGCGGTAGTTTTTATTTATTTCCACCCATCTAGACTTCCTGCCTGTTTTATAAAGTCAATTACAAGCTGATCATCCAACTCTTCGATTGTTTTAAGCTTAATGTATCTTGTTTCCCCTCCTGTTCCCAAAGGTGGTTGAGGGTCAAAAGTGGCACCGTTGAGGAAAACAATATTGGCCGAAACGTCATAAGCCGCCACCTCAATCAGCCATCCCAATTCATTTGTTCCGTAATATGCATTTCCCCATTTTATGGCGTATTGTAGATTGGGAATTGAATCATGAATCATGTTGTCAATTTTTTTGATCATCGGTTGTATCCCTGGCATAATTCGATTCGCCATCCAATCTTTAATAACCTTATGATCATTCGAAGGAATAGGAGGCTTCTTTGTTGAAAGTGGTTTACGCTGTTTATCCATATACGAGCTTATAGATTGGATTCAACATAGCTTTTGAAATTCCCTAGAATAGCTTGCCAACCTGCCCTTTGCATCTCATCTGAATTTGTCCCTTCCGCCTCAAAGGACTCTGAAAGTTTCACTTCACCATTTAATGGGGTAAACCTGATTTCCACCTTTCTTCCGTCTGACATTTTGTAGGTGATTAATTCGTTTTCATTTATTTGGTCGTAAACTCCAGTAAAATCAAATCCCATACTTCCATCTTTGGCTTCCATTCTCCAGTTAAATTCCCCTCCTGATCTTAAGTCATTACTTGCAGTTGGACAATGCCATTCGTTTGAGGCAAAATTCCAGTTTACAATATGTTCGGGTTTCGTCCAACTCTGCCACACATGTGATAGTGGTGCTTTGTAAGCTTCCCTTAAAACGGAACTGTTTAAAAGTAGAAAAATAGGATTAATTTTAAGCAGTAAACATTATGAGGAAGAGTAGATTTTCACCCACACAG
>JANQKR010000047.1 GCA_028281025.1 Croceivirga sp. | reverse complement strand
TTGAAGGACAAGGTGGAGCAACATGCCAGTGTGGATGTTTTAAATGGTGTTGCCTACCACCATGGACGAAACACTTTTTTTGTAACTGGAAAAAACTGGAACAAGCTTTTTGAGGTGGAAATTCTAAAAAAGTAATATGTCCACCTACACTAAAACGGTAAAGGTGCAAACCCATGATTTGGATTCCCTGCAGCACGTAAACAATGTGCGCTACGTGGAATGGATACAGGATATCTCCAGGGAACATTGGGAAAACCAGGTCAAGAAAAGCCTCCAGGGAGAATTGATATGGGTGGTCCGAAACCACAACATTACCTATCACGGAAGTGCGGTTCTCAACGACCGCATTGAAATCAGCACCAAAGTTGAGGCGTGGAGAGGCCCTATTTCCGTTCGTAAAGTGGAAATGAGGGACAATAAAACCAAGAAATTATTGGTTATGGCTAGTACGGAATGGTGTGCCCTGCATCCCAAAACCCTAAAACCCGTACGTGTCCCGGAAGAAGTACAACAGCTTTTCACGAACAACGGATGAATACTTGGAAAAATATATTTTGGACGGTCGCCGTACTGTTTTTGATTGCCCTTGCCTCCTGTCGCGAGGATTTTGAATTCACCCCCACCACGGGAACCCTGGAATTTTCTAAAGATACCGTTTTCCTCGATACCGTTTTTACCAACATTGGCAGTAGCACCTATATGCTAAAAGTGTATAACCGAAGTGGTGTAGACATCCGCATCCCCCAGGTAGGCCTACGAAGGGGAACGGAAAGTAGTTATAGGCTCAATGTTGATGGAGTGGCGGGGAACAGCTTTGAGAATGTACCGCTACTGGCTCAGGATAGTTTATTTGTTTTCATTGAAACTACATTTGATGTGGGGCCTACGGGGGAAAATGAATTTCTCAATACCGATGGCATTCTATTCGGTGAAACCGGGAACTACCAGGAGGTAGCATTGGTCACCCTGGTCCGTGATGCCATTTTCCTTTATCCCAGAACCCAAAGTGATGGCAGTAGGGAAACCTTGCTTCTTGCACTGGATGAAGCTGGAAATGAAATACGGATCGAGGGATTTATCCTTGAAGATGATGAGCTCCAGTTCACCAGGGAAAAGCCCTACGTAATCTATGGCTATGCGGCGGTGGCAGAGGGCAGCACGCTTAGCATGGAAGCCGGAACACGGGTCCATTTTCATAAAGACTCCGGAATCCTGGTAGGAAACGGCGGTTCCTTGCAGGTCCAGGGAAGCCTGAGTACGGATAGGGAAGCTTTGGAAAACGAGGTCATCTTTGAAGGGGATCGCCTGGAACCCGATTTTAGCGATACCCCTGGGCAATGGGGAACCATTTGGCTGTCCTCCGGGAGTATTGGCAATACCATGGAATACCTCACCGTAAAGAACGCCACGGTTGGGCTCCTGGTCGATGGGGACGGCATATTGGAAACCCCTACCCTCACACTTTCCAACACCCAAATACACAACAGCTCCAACAGAAACCTATGGGCAAGGAATGCCAAGGTAGAAGCAACAAATACGATTTTTGGCAATGCGGGAGCCGTTTCCCTGCATTGCAATTTGGGCGGTGATTATGTTTTTAAGCACTGTACCATTGCCAATTATTGGCGCTTTGCTTTCCGGGACAGTCCTACCCTATTGATAGACGATGTCATTGCGCTGCCATCAGGTCAGTTGATGACCCAAGACCTTGACAGGGCTTTGTTTTCCAATTGCATCATTGATGGTAACCGGGATGTGGAACTGCTGTTTTCCAATCTGGGGGAAGGTAGTTTCAACTACCAATTTTTAAACTGCTCTATCCGTTTTAGGGATTCCCGTGGGGATTTTGCCAACAATCCCCTCTATGATTTCGAAAACCAGATCCTGTTCCGGGATGTATTTTTGAATCCATCCACCTCTTTTTTGGATGTGGCCGAAAACAATTTTAACCTCACTCCCGGTTCCGAAATCCTGGACTTGGGAAACCTTGAAACCGCCCTTGAAATCCCGTTGGATATTTTGGGCAATGACAGGACCATGGCCCCGGATTTGGGTGCTTTTGAGCTAAATCAGTAAAAAACAGGCCATTTTTGTGTAAAAACCCCAGATATTTTGCGGTAAAAACGCAACAAGGTTTTGATTTCTGGTAGTACCTTGGAATCAGTAATTTGGGGATGGAACACTCTTACGCCATTATAGATACAAACGCTGCCTCAAATCTGCAGCTGCAATTGCAGTTGCAGGAGTACAACGATTTCTACCATTTGGGTACGGTCAGCACCGCAGAGGATGGGTTGAACCTTATCCTTAAAATGCTGCCCGATCTGGTCATTGTAAACCTTTCCCAAAACGCCAACCTCCTCTTCCAAATGATCATGCAGCTACATCAGTACCTGGATAAAATTCCAGTATTGATAGCGGTCTCCCAGACCAAGGCCTATGCCTATGATGCCATAAAAGGGGGCTTTTTCGATTATTGGTTGCTGCCCCACAACGAATTTGAGATACGCAAGACCATTTTTAAGCTCCGAAAGCAAATTCCCAAGGAACATCCGCCCACCACACTCTGCCTAAAAACGTATAACGATTACCAGTATTTGGACACCAATGATATCCTATACCTGAAGGCAGACAACAACTCCACGGATTTCTTTATGCGAAACGGTCAAAAAATCAGCGCATACAAAACCTTGAAGACCTTTGAATCCGCTTTGCCCAAAAACTTTGTGCGGATACACCAAAGTTATATCCTTAATATTAAGTTCATTTCCAGGATAAACTACGGTAAGAACACCTGTTCCCTAAAAAACAGCAAAAGCACCTTACCTTTTTCCAAAACCTATAGGAGAAAAATCGATGAGCTCAAAACATTGCTCTCCAAAAACGCCATTAACACCTTTAATTAAAAGAATTCTTGCCAAACTGGTCCGTTTACCCTTAAAAGTGGGCCAACTACATTGAATGTCCAAGTATAAGGGGGGTTGGGAAGGGCTGTATGTTAATTTCCACCTTGAATCAAATTATAACCCCTCAAAAAATGGAATCATTATGAAAAAAGTATTTACTATTCTAGCAATAACGGTATTTTCGTTGGGCTTATTTTCCTGTGAAGCAGAAAGTACCGCAAGTCAAGAGGAACTGTATATAGACTCTCCTGATGGCAATAATGCAGGCGATGTTGGCCGAGATTAAAAATCTTTATCCCATATATAAAAACCCCAAATTTTAACATTTGGGGTTTTTTTGTATCTTGTATGTAGGTAAATTGTTACAGTGCAACTTTCGGTATATGAGGCCAACCATACTGATTCTATTGATAATCTTTGCGTATGTTGCGTGCAATACCCCCGTTTCCGATAGTACCACGGTTGGGAATGAAACGGTTACCGATAGTGTAAACGTCTGGCTTAACTGGGTTAGGGACAGTGCGGCCATGACCAAGACCCAAAAATCCAATTTGCTCCAAAAGGCCTATGTCCTGAGTTTAAATAGTTCGGATAAGGCCTACAAAACCGAATCCCTGGCCAAAATCTCCTACCAAAGTCTCCTTATCAATGATTCCCTTAATTTTAGGGCGGCCAATGCCGCATTGCTGGAAGCCGCAAAAGCAACTGGGAATCACAAAGCCCATGGTCTCGCCCATTGGGATTTGGCGGACTTCCACAAAAACAAATCCCCGGACAGTGCTTATTACCAGTATCGGGAGGCTTATATCCAGTTTTCCAAGGCCGATTTGGAAGGGACCCATCGGGACTATCCTGCCCGGATGCTGTACGCCATGGCCAACACTAAGGAAAAAAGCAAGGATTATGTGGGTGCGGAGCAGGATGCCATAAAGGCCATTGAACTGTTTGAGGAATTTGACTCCAAAGAATATCTATTCACTAGTTACGACCTGTTGGGTATTATCCAAAACGGATTGGAAAAATTTGACAAGGCCCTGGAATATCACCTGAAGTCACAGACCTATATCAAGTCCATCGCGCCCAATAAGCGTTATGAATATAGAACAAGGACTACCAATAACATTGCTTCCACCTATTTAAGAAGCAAGAATTATGGGAAGGCTTCTGAAATGTTCAACTCTTTAAAACAGGAAGACAGTCTTTACTTTAAGAACCCTAGGCTCTATGCCCAGGTATTGGCCAGCAGTGCCTATAGTGATTTTAAGAACGGTAGTACTGATTATACGAACCTTCGGGATCAAATCACCAAATCCACCACCATTCTGGACAGTTTGGATAACAGGTATTTCCAGGCCAGAAACCATCAATTCATAGCGGAAATTCTGGCAAGCCGGGGAGATTTGGTCCAAGCGGTACAAAGCGGGTTGCAGGCCATAGAAATTGCCAAGGAGACCCAAAACAACGACCGTCTATTGAGTTCCCTTAAATTGCTGACCACCCTGGACAAACGAAACAGTACGGCCCATGCCAAGGCCTATTTTAATCTCAGCGAGAAACTTCACCTGGAGGAGCGGACCATACAGGACAAATTTGCCCGCATCCAAATGGAGACCGACCAGATCATTGAAAAAAACGAATCCCTGGCCAAACGAACACAGCTATTGGCGGGGATTTCCATTGGGCTTTTGGTTATTTGTATCGGAATTTTTGTCATCATTTCCCAACGGATCAGTAACCAGCGATTAAAGTTCAATCAAAAACAACAGGAGAGCAATCAAGAAATCTACAGTCTTATGCTGGCCCAGCACGGCAAAATGGAAGAGGGCAAAAAATCCGAACAAAAAAGGGTTTCCGAAGAACTCCACGACGGAATTTTGGGCCAAATGCTGGGCATACGACTGGTCCTAAGCGGATTGAACGAACGCGACGATCCCTCTGCGATTGAACAACGTGCGGAACTCATCGTAAAACTTCAGGAATTGGAAGAGGAAATCAGGACCATTTCCCATGAGCTCAGTGCGGCGGCCTACAAAAAGGTGCACAATTTTATTCTTTCCATAAAGGATTTGGTAAAAACGGTACAACAATCCTCCGATATCGCCATACACTTTGAATATGCGGATACCTTTGACTGGGATGGCCTGGATAGTGACATTAAAATCAATACCTATAGAATTACCCAGGAACTGTTACAGAACTCCGTAAAACATGCCAAATGCAAAAACATTAGGGTGGCTTTCCTGAAAAACAAAAATTTACTACATTTAACAATACAGGACGATGGAATCGGTTTTGGAAAGTCCAAAGGGAAAAGAGGTATTGGGCTAAAAAATATTAATTCACGTGTTGAAAAGATGGGGGCAACGTTTGCTATTGAGAGCGAACCTTCAATGGGAACGACGGTCAATATCAAAATCCCGAACATCGATTTAAAACAACGACATCCAAAACCCAAAACCATACGTACCACTGTTGCAGATGCACAATTCATAGATAAGGGATGAAAACACTTAGGATTTTAGCGGTCGACGATCATGAAATGACCATGTTGGGTTATAAATTCATTTTGGAGCGGATTGTTTTTGATGACCATAATATTATTGTGGATACGGCCAATACCTATGAAGGTGGAAAGCAAAAGATAGAGGAATCACTCCATTCCTTTAAATACGATATTATATTTCTTGATGTGCAACTGTTTCCCCCCAATGAGGAACAACCCAACAATGGTGAGGACCTGGGAATTTTGGCCAGAAAACTGGTTCCGGAATCCAAAATCATCTTCATGTCTTCCTTTAGTGACAACTATCGTATAAACAGTATCCTAAAATCCGTGGATCCGGATGGATATATGGTAAAGACCGATATTGACCCCAAATCCCTGGAGCAGGCCGTTAAAACGGTAACTACCCAACCGCCGTACTATTCTTCCAAAGCCCTGGGGGCCATCCGCAAAAAAATGTCCAATGACATTACATTGGACGAAAACGATAAAAAAATTCTCTACCACCTATCCATTGGTACCAAAACCAAGGATTTGGAGAAACATATAGAGCTTTCCTCCTCTTCCATCGAAAATAGAAAGCGACATTTAAAATCCCTTTTTGGTACCGAAAAGGAAAACGACCTTGCTTTAATCCTTGCAGCCAAGAACAGGGGTTTTATATAGGCAGTTCATGATTTGATTTTCACGGTTCAACAGGGGCTTTATACCGTTCAAAACTATTTCTTTAACACTTTTTTAACAGAAAATCAATAATTTTCTAGGTAAACCCCAGTTTTTTTAAGGTAAAACTTCAATTATTCCTTAATCATTCATTCTAACTTCGAAGTACAATTCAAAAGGTATAGCAAATGTCAACGTCGAAAAAGTCCAATGACTTCATACAGAATAGTGCTTTTGATTCCGCTAAGCTAGCCGGACTGGCAAGCTTAAAACGTATTTTAGAACGTGATTTCTTTTGTGAAACCACCATTGATGTATTTGCCCACAATGATAAAAAAGTTGACCTGGTCATTCATCTGTATTGTAATTATGGGTTAACGGAAAGTCTGTTCCACTTGAACAATGGTACTTGGGGAAGCTTTCGAAATGCCATTTCAGGTGACGTAAAGACCTCTCCTTTTCAAGCTGCGCTCTGGGAACTGGAATCCACTACCAATACCATTTTTGATATTAAGGAACTTTCCATCCACTTACGGGATACCTCCATAATCATCTACAAATTGCCAAACCAGCAAATACAGGATAATTTGGAATCCATCCTGGATTTTGTGAGCGGAAATTTTGTGTATTTCACCAGGGGGCTCTCCCAAATGCCCTATGAAATCTTTGTTCCCATTCACGAAGAAACCAAAAACAGTTTTTCATATTCGGAAAAGGAAAGGAACGGAAAATCCAAATACCTTCAGTTTTGGGGCATCTATTTTGAGGGAGATGATGATTTGCAGGTATACGATGTCACCAATAAAACCATAATTGAGCAAAGTGACTCCTTTCTTTTGAACTACTGGGAATAGCTTTCCTTACCCTGTTCTTGATATTGAAATAAGGGCCTTGGGGACATCATTTCATTAATGGCGTCCTTTATTTTGGAAATACCCTCTTCATCATCGGGTTCATTGACCACCTGATCGATAAAGGAGACGATGGTTTCCATATCCTGTTCTCTCAAGCCCCGTGTGGTAACGGCCGGGGTTCCCAATCGAATCCCTGAAGTGATAAAAGGGGATTTATCGTCAAAAGGGACCATATTCTTATTGGCGGTAATATCTGCCCGTTCCAATGCTTTTTCGGCATCTTTTCCAGTAATTCCCTTGTTCCGCAGATCGATCAACACCATATGGTTATCGGTTCCGCCGGATATTACTTTATAGCCCCGGTTCACCAAGGCACTGGACAAGGCCTCCGCATTTTTCTTGACCTGGATCATATAATGCAAAAAATGGTCCTCCAATGCTTCGCCAAAAGCTATTGCCTTTGCGGCAATAATGTGCTCCAGGGGCCCGCCTTGATTTCCGGGAAACACGGCCAAATCCAAAAGTCCCGACATTTTTCTAAGATTCCCGTTCTTTAATCGTATCCCGAAGGGATTTTCAAAATTCTCGCCCATTAGAATAAGGCCTCCCCTAGGGCCGCGAAGGGTTTTATGGGTGGTTGTGGTAACAATATGGCAATGTGGCATGGGGTCATTGAGAATGCCCTTGGCAATGAGTCCGGATGGATGGGAAATATCCGCCAACAGCAGTGCATTCACACTATCCGCAATCTCACGAAATCGCTTAAAATCCATATCCCGACTATAGGCAGAGGCCCCGGCAATGATCAATTTAGGTTTTTCACGATCCGCAATTTCCTGGATCCCATCATAATCAAGCGTTCCCGTTTCCTCATCCACACCGTAAAAAACAGGACGGTACAATTTTCCCGAAAAATTTACGGGTGAGCCATGGGTGAGATGGCCACCATGGGACAGATCAAAGCCCAAAATGGTATCCCCGGGCTGCAAACAGGCATGGTATACGGCAGCATTGGCCTGGGAACCGGAGTGCGGTTGCACATTGGCATAAACGGCCCCAAAAAGTGTTTTGGCCCGTGCTATGGCCAATTCCTCAACTTCATCCACTACTTCACAGCCACCATAATAGCGCTTTCCGGGATAACCTTCGGCATATTTGTTCGTTAAAACCGACCCTGCCGCCTCCATAACCTGTGGGCTGGTAAAGTTTTCCGAAGCTATCAGTTCAATTCCCCTGGTCTGTCGTTGTCTTTCCCTTTGGATAAGTTCAAATATCTGCTCGTCTCGTTGCATTTTCCCGCTAAAAGTTAAGTGGTAAAAATACAAATTGATCGCTCCTTTCCATCACGAATAATGCGGATTTGAAATAGACTTTTCAACCAAAAAGTCAACAATTGGCGCTACCGCCAAAACAAGGGAAAATCCAAAGAAAAGGTGTATTTCATCGATATTATACTACTGTTCAACCTTTTTCGTTTCTAAACTATAGCATTTTGGCACGCCAATTGAAAAATACGAATCAAACCATAAATCAAAAAGCCATGAAAAAATCAGTACTGTCCATCATGTGCGCTGTACTCCTAGCTGCCTGTGGAGGGGTCAAGAAAACCCAACAGGCCTTAAACAGCGGCAACTATACGATGGCCATTAACAGGGCCTTGAAAAACCTTAGGGAAAACAAGGCAAAAAAGGGAAATCAGGACTACGTTGTCCTTTTGGAGGAAGCTTTCGCCAAAAACGCCGAAAAAGAAATCAACAGGATCAAGTTTTTGGAAAATGATGGCAATCCGGCCAATCTCATGGCCATTTATGAAGGATACTCCAATTTAAAGAACCTTCAGGAAAGGATACGACCCCTATTGCCCCTTCCCATTTATGACGAGGACAGGAATGCACGGTTCAAATTTGTGGATTATGACAATGCCATTTTAAACACCAAGGATGAGCTTTCCGCATATTTGTACGACAATGCCACCAATTTGCTTTCCAACGCCAGAAATAAAATGGAATATAGAAGGGCCTATGATGATCTCAAGTATTTGGAGGACATCAACCCCGGATATGGGGATACGGCACAAAAAATGGATGAAGCCTATCGAAAAGGATTGGATTTTGTTAAGGTGGAATTGAAAAACAAAACCCAGCAAATCATCCCGGAACGATTGGAATCCGAATTATTGGATTTCAACACCTATGGCATCAATAACTTTTGGATGCAGTTCCATGCCAATCCCATGGACAATGTGAACTACGATTTTGCCATGGAACTGGACTTTAATCAAATCAATATTTCCCCGGAACAGGTCAATGAAAGGCAGATCATTAAGGAGAAGGTGATCAAGGACGGGTTTGAATATGTCCTGGACGAAAACGGGAATGTTGCCAAGGATAGCCTGGGTAACGACATCAAGGTGGACAAGCTCAAAACGGTTACCTGCAACTTTTATGAGTTTACCCAATTGAAAACGGCACAGATCGGCGCCAATGTAAGCTTTAAGGATTTAAGGAGCGGACAGGTCATCAACTCCTATCCCCTATCCAGTGAGTTTATTTTCCAACATATTTACGCAAATTTTGATGGTGATAGAAGGGCTTTGGACAATAACCTGGTGGCCTTACTGGATTTGGCCGCAGTTTCCTTTCCGACCAATGAACAGATGGTATATGATGCTGGTGAGGACCTAAAGGCAAGGTTGAAGGCCATTGTAAATCGCCACGAATTCAATTGATCATTCTATGGGTCCGGTCATCTGACCGGACTTTTTTTATAGGAACCGTTCCAGGTTCACCTCAGTGATTGCCCCATGCGAGGTATGAAAAACAACGGCCCCATTTTTTACCACCAATAACTGTGGGGATTGGTGCACTACCTGAAAGCTGGCGGCAACCGCATTGGAAACATCCCTATGGGCATGCAAATCCAAAAAGTACAGATCGGCATTCCGTTCATTAAAAGGATAGTTTCCGGTGAACATCCCCAATACCATTCTGCTGATGCCACAAGTAGTGGAATGCTTAAAGATCAGTTGTGGTTTTTCCTTGGAACGTTCCTTAATTTCATTAAGTTGTTCCCTATCGTTCAAGGCAATCCAGGGTAGTCCCCCCTCTTCTTCCTTTACATCGTTTTTGCCCCCCTTAAATAAACCTCCAAATAATCCCATGGTATAAATTTAGGGGTTCTGTCGTCCAATATCAAAAATCATTACAACTGACTAAATGTCGTCCATTTTCGGGAATTTAGCGCCATTTTGTCTGATGCCCGGTATTGGTAAGGTTGTTGAAATAGCAATTCAAAAAAACGATATGAACTTCAACAACTTCACTATAAAATCACAGGAAGCCATACAACAGGCGCAACAGATTGCGCAAGGATATGGTCACCAACAAATAGAAAATGAACACCTGTTCAAGGCCATTGCAGAGGTGGACCAAAATGTCCTGCCCTTTCTGCTTAAAAAATTGGATGTCAACAACAATTTGATCAATCAGGTGATCGACAAGGAATTGGAGAATTTCCCCAAAGTCTCGGGAGGGGAAATCATGGTATCCCGGGAAGCCGGTAAATCCCTTAATGAAGCCAGTATAGTTGCGAAAAAAATGGAAGATGAGTATGTTTCCATTGAACATTTGTTACTTGCCATTTTTAAATCGAAAAGTAAAATCGCCCAGATACTAAAGGACAATGGGGTGACGGAAAAAGGACTGACGGCGGCAATAACCGAACTCCGAAAAGGCGGTAACGTAACCTCCCAAAGCGCCGAAGACACCTATAATTCGCTCCAGAAGTATGCACGCAACCTCAATGAACTGGCCGACTCCGGAAAGTTGGACCCCGTTATTGGCCGGGATGAGGAGATCAGACGGGTACTGCAAATCCTATCCAGGAGAACAAAAAACAATCCCATGTTGGTAGGAGAACCCGGAGTGGGTAAAACCGCAATAGCAGAAGGTTTGGCCCATCGAATAGTACAGGGGGACGTTCCCGAAAACCTAAAGGAAAAAACCATTTATTCCCTGGATATGGGTGCATTGATCGCAGGTGCCAAATACAAGGGTGAATTTGAGGAGCGTTTAAAATCGGTCATTAAAGAGGTTACCACCTCGGATGGATCCATAGTATTGTTTATTGATGAAATTCACACCTTGGTTGGGGCCGGAGGTGGCCAAGGGGCCATGGATGCGGCAAACATCCTAAAGCCTGCGCTTGCCAGGGGTGAGTTAAGGGCGATTGGGGCCACAACCTTGGATGAATACCAGAAATATTTTGAAAAGGACAAGGCGTTGGAAAGAAGGTTCCAAAAAGTAGTGGTGGATGAGCCCGATACCGAAAGTGCCATCTCCATTCTTAGGGGTATCAAGGAGAAATACGAAGCCCACCACAAGGTACGTATTATGGACGAAGCGGTCATTTCGGCCGTAGAACTGTCCCAGCGGTACATCACCAATCGGTTTTTACCGGATAAGGCCATTGATTTGATGGACGAAGCGGCATCCAAACTCCGTATGGAAATCAATTCAAAGCCTGAGGAATTGGATGCGCTTGACCGAAAAATAATGCAGTTGGAAATTGAAATCGAAGCCATAAAGCGGGAGAACGATGAGACCAAGCTTAAATCCTTAAATCTGGAATTGGCAAACCTTAAAGAGGAGCGAAATGAAATCTTCGCACAGTGGGAAGGTGAAAAGTCCGTTGTGGATACGATCCAAAAGACCAAACAGGATATTGAAAACTATAAATTGGAGGCTGAGCGGGCAGAACGCAATGGGGACTACGGAAAAGTAGCCGAACTTCGCTATGGAAAAATAAAGGAGGCACAAGAGTCCCTGGAAAAATTACAACAGGAACTTAAAGCGCAACAAACCGCGGGAACCCTGATCAAAGAAGAGGTGACCAACGAGGATATTGCGGAAGTAGTGGCCAAATGGACCGGGATTCCCGTTACCAAAATGTTACAAAGTGAACGGGACAAACTATTGCAACTGGAATCCGTACTGCACCAACGGGTGGTTGGCCAGGAGGAGGCCATTGAAGCCGTGTCCGATGCCATTCGCAGAAGTAGGGCCGGCCTCCAGGATGCCAAAAAACCCATTGGCTCCTTTCTCTTTCTGGGAACCACGGGAGTGGGAAAAACCGAACTGGCAAAAACCCTGGCAGCTTATTTATTTGATGATGAAAATGCGATGACCCGTATTGATATGAGTGAATACCAAGAACGGCACGCCGTAAGTAGATTGGTGGGTGCGCCCCCGGGATATGTAGGATACGATGAAGGTGGACAATTGACCGAAGCGGTTAGAAGAAGACCCTATTCGGTGGTCCTACTGGATGAAATTGAAAAAGCACATCCTGACACTTTTAACATTCTGCTCCAGGTTTTGGATGAAGGAAGGTTAACCGACAATAAAGGTCGCGTAGCCGATTTTAAAAACGCCATCATTATCATGACGAGTAATATGGGAAGCCATATCATCCAGGAGAAGTTCGAAAACTCCAATGATATTTACAGTGCCACGGAAGCTGCTCGTATTGAGGTTTTAGGGCTTTTACGGAAAACCATACGCCCTGAGTTTTTGAACCGGATCGATGACATCATCATGTTCACCCCATTGAGCAAAAAGGATATCACAAGAATTGTTGGTCTACAGTTGGAACAATTAAAAAAACGACTGTCTGCACAAAATATCACTTTGGATGCCACCGAAGAGGCCGTACAGTATTTGTCCCAAAAAGGATACGACCCCCAATATGGAGCACGCCCCATTAAAAGGTTGATTCAAAAGGAAGTCCTCAATAAACTGTCCAAAGAACTTTTGAAGGGAACCATTAAAAGTGAAAGCATCATTCTTCTGGACTCGTTTGATGATGGTTTGGTCTTTAGAAATCAAAGCGAGGTTGCAGTTTAAGCACATGTATTACGGTAAAAAGGGCGGTCCGTGGACCGCCCTTTTTTAGTTATACCATCCAGTATATAATTTTCATATCTTAGCCTAAAACACAGACCTATGTCCTCCAAAGCCGAACGGACCACAAAATACATCATAGAGACGGTAGCACCCATTTTTACCAAACACGGTTATGTAGGTACCAGTATGAGTCATTTGACCGAAGCCACCGGCCTCACCAAAGGGGCAATTTATGGGAACTTTGAGAACAAGGAAGCATTGGCCCTCTCCGCCTTTGAATATAACAGAAACCAACTGCTCACCAAATTTGATGAACTGCTATCAGTAGAGGGAAGTGCCATGGACAAAATCCATTCCTTACTGGGTTTCTATAGACAGTATGATGTATTTACCATGCCCATGGGGGGCTGTCCTATATTGAGCGTGGGGGTGGACGCCCAAAACAATAACAAATTGTTGGTGGCCGCTTGTCACGAAACGCTCAATGAACTGGAAGGGAAAATTGCACTGGTTTTGGAAAATGGTGTAAAAGCGGGTGAAATCAAAATTCCTGTTCCTCCCCTTCAATTTGCGAAACAACTGTACACCATGCTCAGTGGGGCCGTTGCCATGGCTACAATGACCAAGGACCGAAAATATTTGGTCAACACCGTGGCGTATTTAATCCATTTGGTGGACAACGAAGTAAAATAGGTGGTTCCAATCAACGTACCCTAAAAATCCAAAGTTTATCCTGGTATTTACCATTGAACTTGCTATCCCTTGCCTTTCTCGCCTCATTAATGGAATTATATCGCTGTAAATAGACATAGTTATACCCATTGACGGTCCGATAAAATGAACCTGGGCTTAACCCTCTGCCCTTCAAGGTTTTCATGAAATTCTCATAATATTTTTTGGTACCGAACACATTGGCAATCAAATAAAATCCGGGTTCCAGACCATCCTCTTTGGCAACTTCCTCATACCGCTCATTAGGGAGCAAATCCACATCTTTATTGAGCTCGACTTGAGCAATACTGTCCTGTCTGGCTTTTTCCCTTAAAAGTGCCATTTCCTTGGATTTTGCCGTGGCAATGGAATCCTGTTTGGCCTGGATACGTCTTTGTTCCTCCCTGACTCGGGCAATACTGTCCAGCCGATATTTTTCCTTTCTGGCCGCGTTTGCCGCAATTAGAGCCTGATCAATGGAGTCCTGTCTTCTTTCTTCTTGAAGTCGCAGCTGTCTTCTCGAGGGTCTTTTAGGGGTAACTTCGGGCGCTTTTTTTGTATCCTCTATATTGTCCACCGTTTTGTTCTCCTTGCTGGGTTTGGTTTTCTCCTTGGCCGGCAACTTTTCTTCCAACAATGGCTCCTCTTCCAATTGGGGCTTTTTTGCAAAAGTTTGTTTGCCGATCAAGTAAGAGACCGTTAACTCAAAAGTGGGGTCTTCTTCCGAAATTTCATTATCCGTAGGAAATTCCAAAAGTCCCCCTATCGCTATTTTTTTTGCCAAAGTAACGCCCAATCCCAAAGAGGGCCCATAAAAATCATTGTACCCCCCCTGCACCCAAAATTGGGGATGTCCCAGCAGGGCATTGATTCCTACCTGCGTATCAAAACCCGAAATGGCATTCAAATACAGTTGGGGCCTAAAGAAGGTGGGGTTACCCCATAGCTGAAAAGGGAAATCATTACTGATAAATCCTATAACGGAACCATTGCTTTCAGGATCGTCAGGTCCGCTTAGCGCTAGGGACACCGCATTTTGGACAGTAATTCCAACACTGAACGTTTTACTTGTCAATCGTAACCCGGGTGATATTTGGGTTAAAAAACTGTTTTCGGTATTGATGGATTGCAATTCACTTTCGGGTAAAAGAACCAATTGTTCATCGGCGAGTTTTTGGTCAAACGAAAAAATGTTCACCCCAAGGTAGATGGTCGTATTATCACCCAAAGAACCTGCCCATGCCACATTTAGATTGAGCCCCGTCTGTAGGTATATCCCTGTATTGTGCTGGAAAAAACCAAGACCTCCCGCAAGGTTCTCATTGAGTTTTTGGGTATAATTCACAAATAGGGTTGTTGGATCTCCATCAATACTTTGCCACTGCCATCGGGACCAGAGGGCCAAGGACCGTGGAAGGTTTCGATCCAGTGAAAATGTGGGGTTGAACAAACTGGAATTGATTTGGTTGAGATTATGCTGTCTAAAATCTGTTGGCAGCTCCACATCTTGGGCAACACAGGTGAATGAAATTGATCCAAAAACAAAAAGCAAAAAATACCGCAACATATTTGGATAAAAAATTTAATGCTACTTTTAAGTTAATTATTTATTGAAATATGATATGGGGAAACTTCAAAAATCTTTAAAAACCTCAGTTTTTACATGCCTACTGTTAGCGCCTTTTATAGTGGGCATTGTCGGTTGCAAGCAGGATGATAAAGATATTAAAATAAATAAAGAACCTGTTGTTTCCACTTTTTATTTGATCAGGCATTCCGAAAAAGATAGGAGCGACCCCAACAATCCCGATCCGGAGTTGGAACAAAAAGGTTTGGATCGCGCCATACGCTGGGCAGAGGTATTTGATCATATAGCCCTGGATGCGATTTATTCCACTAATTATGAACGCACCACCATGACCGCTGCACCAACATCGGTCAAGAAAGATATTGATATCGAGTTTTATGACCCAAATGGTCTGGACATGGAAGGTTTTAAACTAAAGAACAGGGGGAAACAAGTCCTCATCGTGGGCCATAGCAATACCACGCCCAGTTTCACCAATGGCCTCCTGGGAATTGAAAAATACAAGGCAATGGATGATGATGACAATGCCAGCCTTTTTATTGTGCGCATAGTAGATGGGCAAGCCACCGATATGCGATTGAAATTGGATTAGGGCCGGTCAACACTAATCAATAGGGGTCACCTGAATGTTTTCAAGTTCTATTTTGGACAACAGTTCCAATTCGTTTTTTTCAAACAAACTATCAATCTTAAAAAAATCCACTTGCGCCCCCTTTTGGGGTTTAAAATTGTTATAATCCACAAAACGGATGCCTCCTATGTACCTTTCATTGTACGCTTCACGAAAACGTATCCCACCGCCGTTGACATGGAATTCGTAAGCCAAAAATTCAGGCTTAAAACTCTGTTTTTCAAACCAATACAAATAGGTGTCCTCAAAATCATCACCACCATTTTCCTGACTGAACGTAACCTTGACCTTGTAATAGGTTTTTTCATTGATTGTATGTTCTCCCAACAACTCCTTTTTGACCGCCTTATCGTTCAACCCCAGGGGAAGTCTGGAAAAGTAATGTACGGAATTTACCGAATTGGCATAGGTGTTGGCAAGGGTATCGGGAAGAACGATCAGACTATCATTAAAAAATCGTTGAAAGTCGGTGTTTGTTTTTTTATCGGTAATGGTTACGGAATCCGTTCGGGTTATCCGTTTTAAGAGTTTTTTGCCGTTCCTGTTCAGTGATTCGTACGTCCTATCCCTAAAAACAAAGGATACCTTACTATTGTCATAGCCCTCTCCACCACTTATTTGAATGGATTTGTCAACAATTTGCTGGACGGTCATTTCATTATGCGTGGATGATTTACAGGACAGTAGGCCAAGTACTGAAAAAAGGTAAAGGAAGCTTTTCATATGTTGTTTTTAAATCTATCGTAAAAAACCTGTTTTCATTACAGTTTTTGCAAATCGGATTATTTTTGCATTTATGCAGAAGCAAATCAACATAAAGAACAAACGTGCCCAATTCGACTTTGAACTATTGGACAAATATACTGCTGGTATCGTTCTTTCGGGCACAGAGATAAAATCACTGCGTTTGGGCAAGGCCTCACTTTCCCAGAGCTTCTGCGAATTCAATGACAAAGGGGAACTTTTTGTCATCAACATGCAGATCGATGAATATAGCCATGGCGGATATTACAACCATAGGCCCAAGGCGGAAAGAAAGCTACTTTTGAACAAAAAGGAACTCAAAAAACTACATAAGGAAGTCTCCACTGCCGGGCTTACCATTGTGCCGCTAAATGCCTTCATCAATGATAAGGGCCTTGCCAAAATAAATATTGCCCTGGCCAGGGGTAAAAAACAATACGATAAAAGGGAAACCATTAAAGATCGGGACAACAAGCGCAATTTGGACCGAATCAAAAAAAGTTACAGATAATAACGTAAAAGCGAATTTTAACAAAAACTAAACGCCTTTGCGTAGTTCTTAGCTTTAATATTACAGGCGCAAACCAAAATTCTCCGCTCTTTTGAAGTCATATCCGCTTCTCTTCATTATTTGCTTGTCCGGTTTTGCTTATTTGAATGCACAAATAGTTGGAAAGGTTTCCGATAGCAATGGGGAGTCCCTGGCTTTTGTCAATATCTATTTTGATTCAACGGCAAATGGGACCACGACCAATGAAAATGGGGAATACGCCCTTGACCTCAGCGATAAGGGAAAATATACCTTAGTATTTAAATACTTGGGCTATAAAACCCAAAAAAAGTCCATTACCATAGATCAATTTCCCTATGAACTTGACGTTCTTATGGAAAAACAACGCCTGGAACTGGATGAAATCACCGTAAAGGCGAAAGAAAATCCCGCCAATAGGGTCATCCGAAATGCCATTGCAAAACGGAAACAGTACAAGCAGGAACTGTCCTCGTTTAGGGCAGACTTTTATTCCAAAGGTCTAATACGCATAAAGGATGCTCCTGAGCGAATCCTGGGACAGGACCTTGGTGACTTTGGTGGGGGTTTGGATTCCACACGGTCCGGCATCATTTATTTGTCCGAGACCATTTCCAAAATCGCCAAAAACAACAATGCATTCAAAGAAAAGATTCTGGCTTCCAAGGTCAGTGGCGATGACAATGGGTTTAGCTTTAACAATGCATCCGATGTCAACTTTTCCTTTTACAACAATACGGTCACCTTTGGTGGCGAACTCATCTCCCCCATTGCGGACAATGCCTTTTCGTACTATCGCTATATTTTGGAGGGCACTTTTTATGATGAGGGAAATCGATTGATCAATAAGATCAAGGTTGTACCAAAACGGCCGAACGACAGGGTTTTTTCCGGGGAATTGTTTATTGTGGAAGACTCATGGGCCATATATGCATTGGATTTTAGTGCAACCGGTGAACAAACACGGATTGTCCCCGTGGACACCATTCACTTAAAACAGGATTTCAATTACATTCCCAAACAAGACACCTGGTTAAAAACCCTGCAACGTATCGATTTTCAATATAGTATCCTGGGGTTCAAGGGCAATGGCCGTTTCACAGCGGGATATAAGAACTATGAACTGAATCCGGACTTTTCCAAAAAGGAATTTACCAATGAAGTTTTATCGTTTGAGGAAAATGCAAACAAAAAGGACTCTATTTTTTGGAATGACGTTAGGCCGGTGCCGCTAACGGATGAAGAAACTGTGGACTATCTGCAAAAAGACAGTTTACAGGTCATTCGAAAATCCCAAAAATACCTGGACTCGGTTGATGCGGTGGGCAATAAAGTCACTTTGGGGTCCTTGTTATTTGGTTATACCCATAGCAATACGTTCAAGGAAAAATACTATTCCCTTGCCTCTCCCCTGGCCAACATTAGCTTTAATACCGTTCAGGGTTTTAGGGGAGGTTTTGAATTCAACTACCGAAAGCGCAATGAGGAGAAGGGAACGCGGTTTAATCTCAATACTGTTTTTGATTACGGGGTGTCCGATAAACGTTTTAGGCCTTCGGGTTCCATTTCCTACCGTTTTAATAATTTCTCCCGTCCTTTTTTACGTTTTAGCGCCGGTAACCGGGTAATGCAGTTCAACAACAATAATCCCATTACCCCCTTTGGTAACTCCATCCTTTCGCTGTTCTTTGAGAACAACTTTGCCAAATTTTATGAACTGAATTTTTCCGAGCTGTTCTATTCACAGGAATTGGTCAATGGTATTTCCGTGTACCTGAATTTTGGATACGAAGAGCGAAAGCCACTCTTTAATGCCACTAACTTTGTCATCTTTAAGGGGAATGCGGATTTTACATCCAATAACCCTTTGGATTCCCAAGATTTTGATAACGCCGCCATAACCGGACACCACATTTTAAAATTGTCCCTAACCACACGAATTCGGTTTGGGCAAAAGTACCTGAACTATCCCGATGGGAAATTCAATTTTTCCGAGGACCGGTTCCCCACACTTTATCTGGGCTACGAAAAAGGGTTTGCGGGCAGTGAACCCGAAAACCATTTTGACCAATTGAAGCTGCGATTGGTCCAGGATTTTGCCATTGCGGACAAGGGTAGATTTTACTATAACCTTAGGGCGGGAACTTTTCTTAATGCCGGGGACATTTCATTTGTGGACTACCAACATTTTAATGGAAATCGTACCCGGATTACCCGTGGAAACTACCTCAATTCATTTTTCCTTTTGCCCTACTACGATCTAAGTACGAACCAAAGCTATTTTGAAGGTCATGTTGAACACAATTTTCTGGGGTACGTCATGGGGAAGATACCGCTGTTAAAAAAACTAAAATCCAACTTGATTGTCAGTGGCAAGCTACTTTCCATATCCGAAAACGATCCTTATGCGGAATGGGGCATCTCCCTTGGAAATTTGGGGTGGAAAAAATTTCGGTTCCTAAGGGCCGGTTTTGTACAGAGCCATTATCGGGGGGTTACGGAAAGTGGTTTCAATATTGGACTCCAGTTCTAGGGCCAAAAATCGTCCTTACCAAAATTCAATCATATCATCCCGAACAGGCGCTTAATTTTTGTCTTCCAACAAGGGTACAAACCTAAAGCTTCCAAAGGTTTTTTTCTCAAACTCCTTTTCGGACTTTCTACTGTACAGCGTCATTTCCTGTTCTTCCACTCCTACGGGAATGACCAACCTACCCCCTACCTTTAATTGGGAAAGTAAGGCCTTTGGGGTCTCCGGTGCCCCTGCGGTCACAATAATTCCGTCAAATGGCGCTTCCTCCTTGAGTCCCTTATAACCGTCCCCAAAAACGATTTTTTTAGGACGATATCCCATTTTAGTAAAAAAGAGTTTGGTGCGTTTAAACAATTCGTGCTGCCTTTCCACAGTGAACACCTTTGCCTTTAAATGCAATAAAACGGCCGTTTGATAGCCACTTCCCGTTCCTATTTCCAACACCTTGTCATCTGGTTTGACCCCTAGCAACTGTGTTTGAAAAGCAACCGTATAGGGTTGTGAAATGGTTTGGTTGGCACCGATGGGAAATGCTTTGTCCTGATAGGCATGATCTTCAAAACTACTATCCAAAAATAGGTGCCTTGGGATGGCCTTTATGGCATTCAAGACGGTTGGTTCCGTTATTCCCTTGGCTTTCAAGGTCTTTGCCAGTTTATTGCGCATTCCCTTGTGTTTAAAGGTGTCCTGCATAAAAAAGTTGGTTTGGAATACGAAAGTACACAACCCCCAAAAAAGTAGCACGGTTTTTTTTATCTCCGTATTTTTGAAAAAACAAATCCTATGCTCAAAATCGGCGTCCTAGGAGCGGGACACTTAGGGAAAATTCACCTTCGCCTTTTAAATCAATCCGAAAAATATGAACTGGTTGGGTTTTATGACCCCGATGAGATCAATGCCAAAAATGTCCAGGAGGAATTTGGGTACACCTATTTTGAAAACCTGAATGACTTGATTGATGCTGTTGATGTGGTCGATATTGTTACCCCTACCCTTTCGCATTACGACTGCGCAAAAAAATCAATGGAAAAGGGAAAGCACATATTTATTGAAAAACCCATTACCAATACTTTGGAGGAGGCCGAAGAATTGATTGAATTGGAAAAAAAGTATGGCATAAAAGGACAGGTGGGCCATGTGGAACGTTTTAACCCGGCATTTTTAGCGGTAAAGGACAAAATTGTTGGCCCAATGTTCATAGAAACCCATCGTTTGGCGGAATTTAATCCGCGGGGGACCGATGTTCCGGTGGTCTTGGATTTAATGATCCATGATATTGACGCCATTCTAAGCGTTGTCCCTTCAAAAGTGAAGCAAATAAATGCCAGTGGGGTTTCCGTAATCAGTACATCCCCGGATATCGCAAATGCCCGGATCGTATTCGAAAATGGATGCGTGGCCAATCTCACCTCCAGTCGGATTTCCTTAAAAAACATGCGTAAATCCAGATTTTTTCAAAAGGACGCCTATATATCGGTGGATTTTCTGGACAAAAAAGTGGAAGTGGTCAAAATGAAGGACGCCCCGGAAAAACCAGGGGATTTTGACATGATATTGCAAAATGCGGAAGGTGAAAAAAAACAGATTTATTTTGAAAATCCGGAAATAGAACCCAACAATGCCATTTTGGACGAGTTGGAAACCTTCGCAGATGCCATTATGCAAAATACAAGACCGGCAATTACTTTAACAGAAGGCACCGAGGCGTTAAGGGTAGCCCTTAAAATCATTGCATCATTCTAAAATCAGGAAATGGATAAAATAGCGATTATAGGAGCAGGTACCATGGGGAACGGAATTGCCCATGTTTTTGCACAAAATGGATATTCCGTGAACCTGGTGGACATTTCTGAGGATTCCCTGGGAAGGGGAATGGCCACTATTACCAAAAATTTGGACCGTATGCTGGCGAAAGAGCGTATTTCGGAAGACGTAAAAAAGGCCACACTTGCCAACATTACCACTTTCGCCAATCTGGAAAACGGGGTAAAGGACGTGGACCTGGTGGTCGAGGCGGCGACCGAGAGCTTAAAAATAAAGCTTGGGCTTTTTAAGGACCTGGACTCCATTTGCAAAAAGAGCGCCATTTTGGCCACCAACACTTCGTCCATTTCCATCACCCAGATTGCTGCAATCACCAAAAGGGCCGATAAGGTCATTGGAATGCATTTTATGAATCCGGTGCCCATCATGAAATTGGTGGAGATCATCCGTGGGTACAGCACTTCGGACGAAGTAACCCGGACCATAATGGATTTGTCCAAAAAACTGGGCAAAACGCCCACTGAGGTTAACGATTATCCGGGATTTGTGGCAAACCGAATCTTAATGCCCATGATCAATGAGGCTGTTGAAACCTTGTATAATGGAGTGGCCGGAGTAACTGAAATAGACACGGTAATGAAGCTGGGGATGGCACATCCCATGGGTCCCTTGCAATTGGCGGATTTTATTGGTCTGGATGTCTGCCTGTCCATATTGAACGTCATGTACGATGGATTTAAAAACCCCAAATACGCACCCTGTCCCCTATTGGTGAATATGGTTACCGCCAGAAAACTCGGGGTAAAATCCGGAGAAGGGTTTTATGACTATTCGGAATCCAAAAAAGCCGAAAAGGTTTCCAATCAATTTGCCTGATCAATGGCGGTCATTAAACCTTTTAGAGCTATTAGGCCAGCTAAGGACAAAGTGGCCTTTGTTGCTTCCCGTTCCTATGAGGAATACGACAAGAAGGAAAGGAATTATCACTTGAGGTACAATCCTTTTTCCTTTCTTCATATCATAAATCCCGGATACAAGTTTCAGAAAACCATTTTTGGCGAAGAACGATTTACATTGATTCGAAATCGTTACCTGGAATTTTTGGAAGAACAAATCCTCATCAAGGACAAAACAGAATCCTTTTACCTCTATCAGATTCAAAAAGGAGACTTTACGACCTTAGGGATTTTTTGTGCCACAAGTGTTTTGGATTACAGGAACGACGTCATTAAGAAACACGAGAATACCATCCATAAAAGGGAACTCCTCTTTGCCAATTACCTAAAATCGGTGGGCTTTAATGCGGAACCCGTTCTCATAACCTATCCGCAGAATGATACCATTCAAAACCTAATTGCCAAAAAAATTGAAAAAGCCCCCGAATATGATTTTACGACGCCCGATAAAAAAAGGCATCGGCTCTGGTGCGTAACCGATCGGACCACAATCGTCAATCTACAAAAGGCCTTTGCAAAAATAGACATGATCTATATTGCGGATGGCCATCATAGGAGTGCCTCGTCCAATTTATTGTCCAAGGATCTGGAGGCGGAAAACGAACGGCATTCCGGTACGGAGCCCTATAACTTTTTCCTGAGCTACCTCATTCCCGAATCAGAAATACGGATCTACGAATTCAACAGAATGGTAAAGGACCTTAATGGCCTCACCAAGGAGGAATTCCTTATAAAGTTGGATGCCCACTACAGAATTGAAAAACGGGACGATGGCCTGTATAAACCTACCAGGAAGCATCATTTTAGCATGTATTTGGAGGGGGAGTTCTATTCACTGTACCTAAGGAAACAAGTGTATGGGTTTACCGATGCCCTGAGCGAATTGGACACCCATATTCTATATAAAACCATTTTGGAGCCTATTTTGGGGATTCGGGATTTGCGCAATGACAAACGTATTTCCTATGGCTACGGGAAGCACAACCTCATAAAAATGAAGGATAGCATCGATAATGGGGATTTTTCAGTTGGTTTTAGCTTGGTACCGATAACAATGGAAGAAATCAAGGCCATTGCAGATGCCAATCTGGTAATGCCCCCAAAAAGCACCTATATAGAACCCAAGTTACGCAGTGGATTAACCATTTATGAGATTTAACATTAGCTAGATTCCAATGTCAATACAACAAAATCTGGATACCATAAGGCAAACCTTACCCAGTAATGTGACCTTGGTCGCAGTATCCAAAACCAAACCTTTGGATGACATCTTAGCCGCCTACCAGGCAGGACAGCGTGTGTTTGGAGAGAACAAAATTCAGGAAATGACCCAAAAATGGGAAGCCCTTCCCAAGGATATCCAGTGGCATATGATCGGTCATGTACAACGAAATAAGGTAAAATATATGGCCGCATACGTTTCCCTGATCCATGGAGTGGACAGTCTTAAACTTCTTAAAGAAATTGACAAACAGGCCAAAAAACACCAAAGAAATATCAATTGCCTTTTACAGATCCATATTGCCGAAGAGGAAACCAAATTCGGCCTAAGCCTTGAAGAATTGGAGCAATTGGTGGCTGCACCGGAATTTCGGGAACTTACAAACGTAACGATCAAAGGGGTGATGGGAATGGCCACTTTTACCCAAAACACCGAACAAATCCAAAAAGAGTTTCGGTTTTTAAAGTCCGTTTTTGGTTCCCTTCAACAAAAACTTCAAGGAATTGACACGCTTTCCATGGGTATGAGCGGGGATTATGGGATTGCGGTTGCGGAAGGAAGTACCATGGTACGTATTGGAAGTAGTATATTTGGTGTTCGCAACTATCCCTAAAACTTTTGAATGTACGCCATTCTAGATATAGAAAGTACTGGAGGAAAGTATAATGAAGAAGGCATCATGGAAATAGCCATCTACCGTTTTGATGGTGAAAATACCGTGGATCGTTTTATAAGTTTGGTAAATCCGGAGCGGGAAATTCAACCGTTTGTGGTGAAGCTAACCGGAATAAACAATAAAATGCTCCGTTCTGCCCCTAAGTTCCATGAAGTGGCCAAGAGAATCATAGAAATAACCCAGGGCACCACTTTAGTTGCGCACAATGCCCAATTTGACTATCGTATCCTGAGAACGGAGTTCAGAAGACTGGGCTATAATTTTGAACGAAAGACCCTCTGCACCGTGGACCTTTCCAAAAAATTACTTCCCGACGCGGAATCCCATAGCCTGGGAAAGCTGGTTCGTTCCTTGGGGATTCCCGTAAGTGACCGACATAGGGCCAATGGCGATGCCCTGGCCACATTAAAGCTCTTTAAGCTTTTGCTGGCAAAAGATGTCGACAAATCCATTGTAAAAGAAGTTATTAGGGCAGAAACCCTAGGGGAATTGACCGAAAAACAATTGGATATTGTGGAAAGCCTACCTTCGGAAACGGGCGTGTATTACATGCACAACAAAGATGGGGACATCCTGTTTCTGGGAAAAACAAAAAATATCAAAAAAAGGGTCAACCAACATTTTACCAATGAGGGGCAATTGGCACGAATACTTCAAAAAGAGACCAAAAAAGTAACTTTTGAGCGCACGGGAAGTGAATTGGCCGCAATTTTAAAAGAGGGGGTGGAACTGCAGGAGAACAAACCCAAGTTCAATAAAAAAATAAAGGACCAATGCTTTTCCCACGGCGTATATATCGCAGAGGATAAAAATGGCATGCTTACCTTAAAAGCAGAGCAAGCCAACGGGCACGCCAGGCGTTTAAGTAGTTTTAATTCCCTAAAGGCCTCCAGGAATTTTTTGAGGGAAGTCTTGAAAAAATATCAATTGGATTCCCTTATTGAACCCGAAAAGCGCAATGAACTCATCACGGAAATAGAAAAAAAACACAGCGTCCAAAATAGGACACTGGCCCTTTTGGACAAGGGACGGCAACTGGGGGAAAAAAGTGTCTTCTTCATCAAAAATGGAACCTTCCAAGGCTTTGGATATGCGGATCTTAACCATCAAATCAATAATATTCCTATATTAGAATCCATAATTACCCCAATGAAGGGAAACCCAAATACCACATTCATCATTGAATCCTATCTAAGGAAGTATAAAATTCAAATAGTTGAATTGGAATCGTAAACAAGTTTGAAATACAATAAGCCAAATAAAAGCTGGAGGGCGAAATTACACGGAATCATCTATGGCACACATACCAAGGCAGGTAGATGGTTCGATATTATTTTACTGATCGTCATTGTCTACAGCGTTATTGTGGTAATGCTGGAGAGTGTACCCCGTTATGACGATAGGTTTCATGAATTTTTCAATATTTCGGAGTGGGTGGTGACCATTCTTTTCACCATTGAATATATTTTACGAATCATTTGCATTAAGCGTCCCAGCAAATACATATTCAGCTTTTTTGGTATGGTGGACCTACTCTCCACCATACCCAAGTATTTGTCCTTCTTCTTTGTGGGAACCCAGTATTTTACGGCATTTAGGGCATTACGATTACTGCGCATCTTTAGAATATTGAAGTTGGTTCGCTACACGGGCGCTTCAAACAATTTGATCAAGGCCTTAAATGCGAGTAAAAGAAAAATTTTCATTTTTATCTTTTTTGTGTTGGTGGTTTCCATTCTTTTGGGAACCGTAATGTATTTGATAGAAGGTCCCGAACACGGATTTAACAGTATTCCGCACAGTGTCTATTGGACCATAGTAACACTTACCACTGTAGGTTATGGGGACATTTCCCCGGAAACCGGTTTTGGGCAGTTTCTGGCCACCTTCATTATGATCATCGGTTACGGCATTATTGCGGTCCCAACGGGTATTGTTTCCGCAGAATACGCATCGGCGAGGGAAAGGATCGAAGATGATAAGGGAAGATGTTGCTCCAATTGTGCGACGGAAGTACTTCGGGAAGATGCGGTCTATTGCAGAAAGTGCGGTGAAAAATTAGAAGAAGTCGAATAATGACCAAATATGTCATTGCCATCGTTGGCCCAACGGCCATTGGAAAAACGGCACGTGCCATTGCATTGGCCAAACACTTTTCCACAGAAATCATCTCAACGGATTCACGGCAGTTTTTCAAAGAGATGCATATTGGTACCGCCGTCCCTTCACCCCAGGAATTGAACCAGGTCAAACATCATTTTATTCAACATCTCAGTATTTTTGATTCCTATTCCGTAGGTGATTTTGAGCGGGATACCCTTCTCTTATTGGAAAATCTGTTTCGTTCCCATGATGTTGTATTGCTTGTGGGGGGAAGCGGACTCTATATGGATGCCGTTTTATACGGGCTTGATGATTTCCCGGAAACCGATCCCAGCTTAAGACATGGGTTAAATGCGGTTTTTAATAAAGAAGGGATAGGTGCCTTGCAGGACAGGCTACAGGAATTGGACCCCGACTATTATGCGAAAGTGGATTTGGAGAACCCGCATCGATTGATCAGGGCATTGGAAATCAGTATTTCCTCCGGAAGACCCTATTCCTCGTTTCTGGCCGGCAAGAAAAAAGAACGGGGGTTTACGCCCCTACTCATTGGTATTGATGCGGAAAGGAATGTCATTTATGAGCGCATAAACAGGCGTGTGGACAAAATGATGGAAAATGGTCTGTTGGAGGAGGCCCGGGAATTGTTCAAGCACAGCACGTTAAATGCACTTAATACCGTGGGATACAAAGAGCTGTTTGCTTATTTCGAGGGAAAGATTTCCTTGGAAAAGGCCATAGGGGAAATAAAGAAGAACACCAGAAGGTTTGCCAAACGGCAATTGACCTGGTACAGAAAAAACGAACATATGGTTTGGCTGGACCATACGTTGTCCGACACCGAATTCATTAGTAACATAGATCTCCTTTTAAAAGAACGTTCCCATGCATGAACCCAAACTTTATGTGATCATGGGAGTATCCGGAACCGGTAAAACCACTATCGGCAAGCTATTGGCAGAGGCCATTGGCATTCCTTTTTTTGATGGGGATGATTTCCATCCCAGGGCAAACCTCGAAAAAATGGAATCCGGTCGGCCACTCAATGATGATGATCGCCATGGTTGGTTGGTTTCATTGAACCAACTGTTAAAATCCAGAAAGGAATCCGGGGCAATCGTAGCTTGCTCCGCCCTTAAAAAAAGTTATCGCGCTATTCTGATCGATGGCTTAATGGGCCAATTGGAGTTTATTTTTTTGGAAGGCAGTTTTGAAGAGGTAAAAACCCGAATGGAACAACGAAAAGGGCATTTCATGCCCTTGAAATTGCTACAATCCCAATTTGAAACCTTGGAGGAACCGGAGAATGCCATAAAAGTATCCATAAGGGACACCCCATCCCAAATTATCCAAAAACTGTTGGACCAATTATAGCTGAAGCATCAATGCTTATGGACTGTTTCTTAACGCTCTACCCCCCGCTACCGCACGAATCCTTTCGTGTGGTAACCCATCTAAGTTTCATACATTGACAAAACCAGGACATTAGCAAGCGGTACCTGCTGCGAAGTAGCTTGGCTGCATTTTGGAACGCGATACGCTACGCTAATCGTGCACCAGCGGGGGGGGTTAGATTTCTCAGTCGCTTTCTTCCTTCGAAATGACGCTCTCAAGGGAAAGGTCATTTCGAACGTATGTGGGAAATCTCGATAACAACAAAACCAAAACTTACGTCCATAGCTTCAGCTAAACTTTTATGGTTTGTTAAGCCCTGGCAGTACAGCCCTGTCTAGCTTTTTCAGGTATGGCGGGGCAGTGGATATAGTAGTTAAACCACGGTTTTACCACGATGAACGTAAGATTTTGGAGCGTTTAACCTAAAGTCTTGGAAAGTTTAACCTAAAGTCTTGGAAAGTTTAACCTAAAGTCTCGGAAAGTTTAACCTAAAGTCTTGGAAAGTTTAACCTAAAGTCTCGGAAAGTTTAACCTAAAATCTTGGAGAGATGAACTCAATGTCTTGAAGAGATAAACTTAAAGTCCTAAAGAGTTGAAGTTGGGTTTTAGCAGCAGTACCCCGCTACCGCACAAATCCTTTCGTGTGGTAACATTTTGGAACGCGATACGCTACGCTAATCGCGCACCAGCGGGGGCCGCGGAACGGGATGATTAACTCCATAAAACAATAAGACCGCCCCCTAGGGACGGTCTTAGTCTATGCTTTTGCGTACCGCTACATGGTTTCACCTTCCGTTTTTATGACCAGACGGAAACCTTCCCCATGAATATTCAATATTTCAACCACATCATCACGCTTTAAGTATTTGCGCAATTTGGCAATATAGACGTCCATACTTCTGGAAGTGAAATAGTTGTCATCCCTCCAAATCTTTGTCAACGCCAATTCCCTGGGCATTAGGTCGTTCTCATGAAGTGCCAAAAGTCGTAACAGTTCGTTTTCCTTTGGTGATAATTTAATGGGTTCCTCATCCATATATTTTAAGAAACGTAGTTTGGAATTCAAATGGAAGTTCCCTATTTGAAATTCAAACTGTTTACTGTCGGCCAATGAATTGGATGCCTTTCGTTGAAGTATTGCCTTGAGTTTCATGAGCAGTACCTCAGAATCAAAGGGCTTGTTCAGGTAATCGTCCGCACCGGCTTTGTAGCCCTTGAGTACATCTTCCTTCATGGTTTTTGCCGTCAAAAAGATAATGGGTACATTTTCATTCTTCTCACGGATTTCCTTGGCAAGGGTAAAGCCATCCTTGTAGGGCATCATAACATCTAAAATACAGACATCAAAGTTGTCCTTTTTAAATTTTTCAAAACCCTCCATCCCATTTTTGGCAAGAACAACATCAAAATCATTCATTTGGAGATAGTCCTTTAATACTATTCCAAAATTTGGGTCATCCTCTACCAACAATATTTTTTTATTCTCTGTTTCCATACAATTTAAATTAAAGGTAGCTTTATGAAGAAAGTACTTCCCTTCCCTTTTTCACTCTCCACATAAATCTCACCTTGATGATCATCTACTATTTTTTTCACGTAGGCCAATCCTAAACCATGGCCTTTTACATTATGTATATTCCCGGTATGTTCCCGGTAAAATTTTTCAAAAATTCTTTTTTGGACCGCTTTGCTCATCCCTGCCCCTTGGTCTTGTACCCGGATGACCACAAAATTTTTTGCAATCTCCGTAAATACATCAATTTTTGGGGATTCAGGGGAATACTTGATCGCATTATCCAAAATATTTACAATGACGTTGGTAAAATGCACATCATTGGCCAAAACATCCGAACGTTCCGCATCCAGATGTGTATGGATGTAACCTCCCCTATCCTGGACTATCAATTCTACATGGGCCATGGCATCGGTAATGATGTCATGGACATCTACGCGATCTTTATTGATATCCAACTGATTCTTTTCCAACTTTGAAATACGCAGTACATTTTCCACTTGTGCATGCATCCGCTTGTTCTCATCCCGTATCATTCCCAAATAACGTGTCAACTTGTCCGCATCTCCCATGGATTTTGGATTTCGTATGGCCTCTACCGCTAGGTTGATCGTAGCAATCGGCGTTTTGAACTCGTGGGTCATATTGTTAATGAAGTCCGATTTAATTTCCGAGATCTGTTTCTGCTGTATCAATTGATAAATGGCACTGGAATATGCTACCACAATGACCAAAGTGAACAATAGGGATAAAATGGCCATGGTCATTATACTGCTGAGCAGGAATTTTTTCTTTTGGGGAAAACTCAATAGTAATGAAAAGTTGGTCTGGCCCTCGCTGTCCCTAAAAATTAAGGTCCTATAAATTGTACCCTTATCAAATTTGAACTTTTTGGACCTTACCTTGGTGGGGAAACCACGACTGTAAATTCCATATTCATAATCGATGGCGATGCCCCTATTTTCCAGCTCCCGATTCAGCAAAAGTTCCAACTCCTGTCTGGATACCCGCTCGTGGATAGGTACCGTTTTGGCCATTTCACTAAAAACATCCTCATAGACAGCTTTATCAATTGCCGAAAGCCCACCTATTTTTTCCACCCTTTGAATGGGTGTCAACGCATAACGTTTCCCATCCAAACCGTAATCTTCCTTATAAATGGCAGATGTACGCCTACTGGTAAAATTCTTTATCGTTGTTGAATCATCTAAAGCGTTGTCAAAGAACATGGACGAGATATCATAGCTTTCTTCCAATATACCATGGGAATAAAACTTGATTTCGTCAGAATTCAAATCCCGATCAACGAAGAATATGTTTCGTAAATGAGCTGATTTAGGCTGTTCAACACTGTCTACCAATTCTGCAACGCGGTCCACGTAGTCCTTGCGTTCCCTACTTTCAACCCTATCGGCCACCTCTCCCAAAACATCTTCGACCGTATTTGAAAACTGCTCCCGCTTGTCGTCTACCGATTTTTGAATCCAATAAACCTGTACTGAAATAATACCGACGAGTGAGAGACTCATCAAAATGACCAGAAGAACGAATCGTCTCTTGTTCATTTACTCAAAATTAGAAATTTAACATTCAGCGCCTTTGGCGTTTAACCTATCATTAACAAAAATGTTAAAGTCATGATTTTTTTAAAGCTTTTGTCAAAATTATTTTGTGGAGCTTTCCAACGTCCTTTTTGGTTTGCCCCAAATCAATATTTTCTATGATATGGTCCGCCAATGGAATCTTGGTTTCATCTGACAATTGATTTCCCAATCGTGCCCTAATTTGTGCCTCCGACATCGCATCCCTATACATAACCCTTTGAATTCTAATATTTTCCGGAGCCGTAACCAGGATGACCAAGTCGTAGTTCTTCTGCGCTTTGTTCTCAAAAATCAAAGCCGTTTCCTGGATCACATAGGGAAAATCCTTGCTCTGGACCCAACTTAAAAAATGCTTTCGAACTGCTGGATGGACCACAGCATTTAACTGTTTTAGCTTTTCCTTCTCATTAAATACAATTTTGGAAATGAACGCTTTGTTTAACTTTTCCCCATGGTAGGCCCTAGGTCCAAATAGCCGGACGATGTCTTTCCTAACCTCTTCTGAATCAACCATTAACAACTTGGCCTCTTCATCGGAATCATAGACGGGAACCCCTAATTCCCTGAAAAATGCGGCTACGGTACTCTTGCCGCTCCCCATACCACCGGTCAACCCTACTATCATATCTTTTCTAAAACAAACTCTACCCTATTTTGCAATAATCGCACTGAAAATACATCGTCGGGCTTCTTTTCCAATTCAATGAAAAGGTATTTTTTATCTACAAGGGCATCATAGTCCACGAAAACTTCAAAATCCGTTGTCTTCAGGTCTTTCAATTGTTCAATCCCTGCTTTACATACGATGGTAATATGATCGGGAAACGTCCTTAAACGAAAACCTTCCGGAACATGGCGTGTTTTTATCCCAATAACAAACTCCTTTTCCGAAAACCGTACTACTTCCCCCGAAACCGTTACCTTTTTTGTATCAATTACAATGTTGCCCAGGGAATCCAGGGATTCCAAGGCCAGTTCCCTTGAAAAATTGGTCGAAACCTCATTTAGCTCAAAAGGGACCGTGGAAATTTCCCTGACCTTGCCGATGTGCTTCTTGGGGCCCCTGATCCTAATGCTGTCCGGGCTTACCTTAAGCGGCCCTTTTAGCAAATGGTTCTGGGCCAATCGCAGGTTTATCTTGGGCAAAACCGGAACGTGCTTGAAATCCACCCGATAAAGGTCCGTATAGAAAATGGGGGCATCCAGTTCCATCAAGGAAACACTATTGGGCAGTTGCCGTTCCATCTGATTCTTAACTGTATTTGCGGTCAAGAAGTATTCCCCTTCCTGCTCAAGAACCCCGCCCAAATCCAAGACTATCGATTTGGGACTTAGGGAATACCCTAAAAATTGAAAACCACTGGCCTTTATCTTGGCCGTCAACAGTCTATTGGAATTGCGGTTCAAGAGCAAACTATCCGGGATATTTTGGTGCACTATCCTAAAGTTGGCCCTGGATTCATAGACTTCCGATAGTTTGCTAATGGCCCATGCCAAAAAAGAACAAAGCAGAAACAGCAGGAAAACTTTTAGTTTCCTTTGGTTCAATTTGCCAAAAGCGCTTTTTATACTGCTCATCCTTTTTTAAAAAACAAGTTAGGAAATACCTTTTCAGGTTCTTTAGGACTAAAATTAAGTAAGATGGTTGATTTAAGAAAACCCAGGCCGTAACCAAAAAACTGAACAACAACGGCCACAATGGACAAAAGGGCTACGACCAAACTTTTGTTCCTGAACAGGGAGTCTATAAAAATAAGCAGGAAATACAGTCCAAAAAGCACGCTAAAATGCCACCATCCCAAAATCATCAATACTATGGAAGTGAGTAGTAGGACTATAAAACACGTAGGAAACCAATAGGTAAGTTTTGCCGTTTCTGGATGCCATTGGTTTAAAATGGCCCTTACCATGCCAAATTTTTTGACCTGAGTGTGGAATTTGCCCCAATCTATCCTGCGTTTATGATAGACAAAGGCCTTAGGAAAAAAACGGGTTCGATACCCCGCTTTCCAAATACGAAAAGTCAAATCTGGATCTTCCCCTGGATGAATGCTACCAAACCCCTTGGTTTTTTGGAACAACTCTTGGGAAATACCCATATTAAAGCTTCTGGGCTGGAATTTCCCAAGTGTCTTTTTCCTACCGCGAATACCCCCTGTGGTCCAAAGCGATGTCATCGCATAATTGATTGCCTTCTGAACCTTACTGAAGGAATGGTGGGCCGCATCGGCTCCCCCAAAACAATGGACAAAATCCTGTCCAAGCTCCCTATCCACTTCATCCAAGTACTGTGGGGGAAGGATACAGTCCGAATCCAGGACAATAAAATAGTTGCCCCTGGCCTTTTTCATTCCATAATTTCTGGAATCCCCAGGACCTGTATTTTCCTTTTTGTAGTATGAAATTTGTAGCCCGTCACTAAAATCGTGCACTACCTTTTCCGAGGTTTTTGTGGAGCCATCCTCTATAATGACCACTTCAAAATCCCCCTTATGATCCATTTGGACCATACTTTCCAGTAGTTCTTGGATTTCATCCGGTCGGTTATAAACGGGGATGATAAAAGAAAAATGCAATCGATCCATAGGTAAACATACAAGCGGCTGCCTAAAAGCAACTCAAATGTCAATTTGAACAATCCACCTAAATGCTACGAGCGGGCAGAAAGTCGAAAATATTTAAAATACTGGAATTCAAATAGGTTTCGACTGCGCTCAATCAGACAAACGCTATTTTTTATGGTTTTTAGACAGCCTCTTTAGAGTAGACTTGATTTACTATTCGCTAAAAACATCGATCACTTCCTGGCTGACCCCAGTATTGGAGAAACCACCATCATGGAAGAGATTTTGCATAGTGACCTTTTTGGTCAGATCCGAGAACAAGCTCACCGTGTAATTTGCACAATCATCGGCTGTAGCATTTCCCAAAGGCGACATTTTTTCCGCATACGCAATAAAACCATCAAAACCTTTTACCCCTTGCCCCGCCGTGGTGGGCGTTGGTGATTGGGAAATGGTGTTCACCCTTACGTTCTTTTCCTTGCCAAAAAAGTACCCAAAACTGCGGGCAACGGATTCCAAATAGGCCTTATTATCGGCCATATCATTATAATCCGGGAAGGTGCGCTGCGCTGCCATATAAGTCAAGGCCACGATGCTTCCCCATTCGTTCATGGCATCGGCCTTGTACAAGGTCTGCATCACTTTGTGGAACGAAAGTGCGGAAACATCCCATCCCTTAGTGGTAAAATCATATTTTTCATCCGTATAATGACGGCCTTTTCGAACATTTATGGACATCCCAATGGAATGCAGGACAAAGTCAAGTTTTCCTCCCAACAGTTCCATGGATTTGGAAACCAGATTTTGTAAATCTTCTTCATTGGTCGCATCTGCGGGGATAATTTCCGAAGCTGTTTTTTCGGCCAGGACCTTTATTTGGCCCATACGCATGGCGATAGGTGCATTGGTCAATACAAATTCCCCACCTTCCTCATGCACGCGTTCAGCGGTTTTCCAGGCAATGGAGTTTTCATCCAAAGCCCCAAAAATAATTCCCTTTTTTCCTTTCAATAAGTTATGCCCCATTGTTTGTCGGTTTTAGTGCTGCAAAGATATGGATTTCAAAAGTTGTTAAAAGCCTTTGATTGTGTGTCCGCCCTTCCAATCCTAATTCTCAAGTAGCAACTGCTTGGCATGGGAAACCGCGGAATCCGAAAACGACTTCCCCCCTAACATTTCAGCCAATTCCTGAACGCGTTCATCCCCTAGCAATCGTTTCATTTTTGTTGAAGTGGTATTTCCGATTTCCTCTTTGTACACTTTGAACTGATGCTCCCCTTTGGAGGCAACCTGCGGCAAATGAGTAATGGAGAACATTTGCATGTTATGCGACATCCCCTTCATGATTTCCCCCATCTTATTTGAGATTTCCCCGGAAACCCCGGTATCGATTTCATCAAAAATAAGGGTAGGCAATTTTTCATAGGAGGCCAATATGGATTTGATGGCCAACATAATTCGTGAAAGCTCGCCGCCCGAGGCTACTTTTTTTAGCTCTCCGTATTGGGAGCCTTTGTTCGCAGAGAATTGAAACCGCAAACCATCCATTCCATTTCGTTTGAAGTCTTCCAGGGGAAATAGTTCAATTTTGAATGAGGCCGCTTGCATCCCCAGAGAGGAAATACGTTCCGTCAACTTCTTCCCCAGCATTGGAATGGCCTTTTGCCTGCGCTGTCTAATGGCCATCCCAATTTCTTGAAGGTCTTTTTTATGTTGGGTCACCTCCAACTCCTTTTGTTGGATGGTGCCATCAATATTTAACGAGGTCCCCACTTTTTGTGCCAGGTCTTCCTTAATGGCCAGTAATTCACCCACTTCATTTACTTGATGTTTTTTAAACAGGTCATGAAGCAATTGTAATTCTCCGTTTACCTTCTCCAAACGTTCTGGATTTGGCTCTATGGCTTCGGAGAGGTTCTCAAGTTCATTTCCCAAATCCGCAAGCTCAATGGCAATGGACTGCATCCTATCATTGAGGTTTCCGTATTTTTTTCCAAATTCACTGAGCCTCTGGGTCAATTGTTTAAGCTGTGTCATGGAACTTAATATGCCCATTTGCTCTTCATTCAATAATTGATGGGAATTGGACAGGAGTTCCATTAGACTCTCCACATTGTTCAAGGCTTCGTATTCGGCCTCCAATTCTTCCACAACACCCTGGTCCAATGTGGCATTCTCCAGTTCCTGCAATAAAAAGGAATTGTAATCCAAATCCTTTTCAGCTTCGTTTTTATGGGCAATTAGGCGTTCCAGTTCCTTGGAAGCCAAATGGTATTCATGCAACCTGGCACCGTAGTTATCCAATAGGTCCGTATTGCCGGCCAAGGCATCAATTACCCGAAATTGAAAGGCATTATCCGTAAGCTGTAAGGTTTGGTGTTGGGAATGGATGTCCACCAACAGCCTTCCCAGAGTGGATAGGACGTCCAAAGTAACCGGCGTGTCATTTACAAAGGCCCTGGACTTTCCGCTGGGCAATATTTCCCTTCGCATAATGGTCTGCTGCTCATAATCCAGGTCATGGTCCTTAAAATAACGTTTTAAGTTATAGTTGGAGATCGCAAATTCGGCTTCAATGACACATTTGATGGAACCGTCCTTTAGGGACGATAAATCGGCACGCTTTCCCAAAACCAATGAAAGGGCACCCAAAAGGATGGACTTCCCTGCTCCCGTTTCACCGGTAATTGTGGTAAAACCGGCATCAAAGGATACATTAAGGTCATCAATAAGGGCAAAATTCTTTATGGAAAGCTGGACTAGCACCTATCTTTATTTAGGCTAGCAAAGATAACCATCAAAAGATATTGAACTCACGATCAATACGAGATTTCATTCCAAGTAGTGGAATAAAATGGGGCAACCTTATTTAAACTTTCTTTAAGCTTAACAATATCCACCTTGGGACCATCGGAAAATATGTTGCTTATTTCCTCTGCTTTGGCATCAAAAAAAGTCTGGATGAGAAAGGCATTGGGCCTGCGTTTTATCAAGGTTTCGAACAACCGGAGGCTTCCCGCAATGACTTGTTTTCCCGTACTATTGTTGTCGGCCAGGACATCCATGCCCTTACGGTGGTAATTGTACATCGCGATGCGGTACTCCTTAAAGGTGTTGGACAATAAATTGTCCACCAATTCAAATCGGGTGCGTTCCCCGGTCTGTTGTGCCCACCCCCCAAAATTGGTGCCTTGTGCCTGAGTAACGATATTTTGTGCCAAACGGTAGTACTCATCACCACCCTGCAGACTGTAGGTATCCGCATCCAGCCCCAAAATAATATAGACGTAATACGATATCACACCTATTAAATTGGAATCGAAGGAATTGGGATTGTACACCAATGGTTCAAACTCCTGATATATAAAATTAAGGGCATTGTCCTTATAATTGAATACTGAAGTTTCGTAAGATGTGTTATATACGGGACGCGATGATTGAATTTGGATACTGGCCTCAAATCTATCCGATTCATATTCCGTGACCGTAATGAACATACGTGCACTTACGCGCTCATTTTCCCCATAGACCCGATTTGTCCATTTATTTTTGTTGACAAAATCATTCAACGAACGCTCCAAGGTCTTAAAAATCTGCTGGTTCGTTTGGTTGACCTGATCGGAATTCACGGTAACCTCACAATCCAGTTCTTGGGCTTGGGCCACCATTGGCCCCAGAAAGAGAAAAACAATACTAAAAAACTTATGCATGAATCCTTTGGATGATTTCTTCCCAAATATCCGAAGCTACTTCGGACTTGTCCTTTACTTTAAACGTTTTTGAGACCGAATTCTTATCGAAGAAAGTGATTTTATTGGTTGTCGTACCAAATCCGGCCCCTTGGTCATTTAGCGAATTTAGAATTATGGCGTCCAGGTTTTTTCGGATCAACTTATCCTTGGCGTTTTGTAACTCATTTTGGGTCTCCAGGGCAAACCCGACAATATATTGCTGTTTTTTGGTTTCTCCCATGGAGAGCAGGATGTCCTTGGTACGTTCCAAGGCCATGGTCATTCCCTGGCCTTCCTTCTTTTTTATTTTTTGATCCGAAACTTCTTTAGGCCTATAGTCCGCCACGGCAGCGGCACTAATGGCAATATCCACTTCTGGGTAGTGTTTGTGTACTTCCTGGTACATTTCCTCTGCTGTGGTGACCCGTTTCAATTCCATGGCGTTACCTTCTATGGCCAAGGTGGTTGGGCCCATGATCAAAACTACATCCCCACCTAAGGCCACTGCCCTTTTCGCCAATTCCAATCCCATGGTTCCCGTGGAACGATTCCCTAAAAAACGAACCGGATCAATGGGTTCATGGGTGGGCCCGGCGGTAATCAGTATCCTTTTTCCAAACAATGGCTGCCCTTCCTTTAGATGCGCTTCCATAAAATGGACAATATGTTCGGGTTCTGCCATCCGCCCTTCCCCGCTCAATCCACTGGCTAGTTCCCCGGACTCGGCAGGAATCATGATATTCCCAAAGGATTGCAACTTTTTAAAGGACGCCTTGGTGGACGAATGTTGGTACATATCCAAATCCATTGCCGGGGCAAAATAGACCGGACATTTTGCCGATAGGTAGGCTGCCAATAATAAATTATCGCAGGTACCATTGGACATCTTGGAAAGGGTATTTGCCGTTGCAGGGGCAATTAACATGATATCTGCCCAAAGTCCCAATTCCACATGGTTGTTCCATGATAAACTTCCATCCTCCTGGTTGATGAAATCCATTAAAACCGGATTTTTGGATAGGGTGGAAAGCGTTAAGGGAGTAACAAAAGAGCTGGCACTTTGGGTCATCACAACCCTGACCTTGGCACCAGCTTTTATCAATAATCTTACTAAGAACGATGTCTTATACGCGGCAATCCCCCCGGTAATGCCCAAAAGGATGTTTTTTCCGCTTAGCATCTATGCGTCCTTCTCCGTGTTTCTGTAATAAATCTTATCCTCCAACCACTCTTGTACCGCAAGTGCGTGTGGTTTAGGAAGTTTTTCGTAAAATTTGGAAACTTCAATCTGTTCCTTATTTTCAAAAACTTCCTCCAAGCTGTCGCTATAGGTAGCAAACTCTTCCAATTTCTCCAACAATTCCTTTTTTATTTCGGAATTGATCTGAATGGCCCTCTTGGAGGCAATGGAAATGGCCTCGTAGATATTGTCCGTTTTGCCATCAAACTCATTGCGGTTATGGGTAACGGTGGAAATTGGGGCCTTTGTGTTTTTTAAATCCTTCATATGGTCAATGGAATTTATTTTGATGTCGCCTCTACAGGCAATTTTAATTGCTTTTGAATGGTTTCGTAATAACTGCTCGCTTCTTTCTTATACTTTGTTTCAGGATAGGATTTTATCAAAGCTTCGTAATATCGTAAGGCTTCTTTATAACGTTCTTCTTGTTTAAAGGCGGTACTGTTCCTGGCCAGGGTCATCTCGGACTTCAAGCGGTAGAAGAAAGCATCTTCCCTATATATCGCACCAGGATTATCCAGTACAAAGTTGTTGAACGCTGCAATGGAGGAAATCAATATTGGGAAATTGAATTCGCCCAACTTATCGAATTGTTTCGCGATTTCAAATTCTTTCTTTTGTTTTTTAAAGGTGAGTTCCTGGGCCATCTCATTGGCTTGTGCAAAAAATTCGGAATCCGGATAGGTATTGATGTAATTCTGAAGTTTGGCCAATGCCTTATCGGTATCAGTTTGATCCAGGGAATACCTTGGTGAGAGCTGGTAATAGCTCTTTGCCTCCAAAAAGACGGCTTCCGGTAATTTTTCGCTATTGGGATAGGATTTGATAAAACGCTCAAACTGATAGCCCGCCAAGTAATACTGTTCCGTTTTAAAATAAGAGTCCGCAAAAAAGAACATGACCCGCTCCCCTTGGGGTTTCCCAACGTATCTTGGCGCAATCTGCTCAAAAAGGCGGTTTGCGCGTTTAAAATCCCCTTCATTGTAATACCTTTCCGCCAAATCGTATTTTGCCTTTACATCTTCATTTTTGAGTACCTTTTGATACTCATTACAAGAAGTGAAAAAGACAATAGCTAGTGGAAGTAGGAAATAAAACGACCTCATTTTCAAAAACATTCGGCAAAATTAGTAATTATCCATTGATTACTAAAACCCAATTTGCCAATAAAAATCAGTCTTAAAAAACCCAAAAGGAATTTTTGGGCAAAATTTAACTTCTTAGGCATTTACATGCTGCAGTTGTCCCAGGAACCGATCGATCTTACTTTTGAGTGCCGTACTGGCGGAAACGAGTGGCAGTCGAACTTGCGCGCCCCCCAGGCCAAAATATTCCAATACGGTTTTGATGCCGGCAGGATTTCCTTCCTCAAAAATGAGGTGCATCCCATCCAGTAGGGTTTGGTGAATGCCGTAAGCGCGCTCGGAATCGCCCTGTAATCCAAGACTGATCATATGGGAAAAAGCTTCGGGCAGTCCCTGTCCCAATACGGATATAACCCCGGAACCTCCAGCCAAAACAGTTGAAAGCGCGGTAAAATCATCCCCCGAAATAATATGGAAACCATCGGGTTTTTGCTGCATTAACTGATCGATCTGAATTTGGTCGGCACATGCTTCTTTTATGGCAACGATATTTTTAAAATCCTTGGCCAGGCGAATCGTTGTACCTGGTAACATATTACTGCCCGTCCTGGACGGTACGTTGTATACAATAATGGGCAAGGGCGAGGCTTTGGAAATTTCCCTGAAATGTTGGTATATGCCTTCTTGGGTAGGCTTATTGTAAGCCGGGGAAACTGATAGTATGGCCTCAAAATCCATGAAATCCAGGGTTTCCAATTCTTTTACCACGGCCATGGTATTATTGCCCCCAACACCTACCACCAGTGGTAAGCGGCCAGCATTGGCCAATGATATGGTCTGCATGACCAGGCGTTTTTCCTCTTTTGTCAAGGTAACAGACTCCGCCGTGGTACCCAAAGCCACCAAATAATCCACGCCACCGGAAATACAATGCTCCACAAGGTTCTCCAATGCCTTGGTATCTATTGATAGGTCCGTCCTAAAAGGAGTGACCAATGCTACACCTGTTCCAACTAAGCTTTCCATTATCCCAATTCATTTAAAATTCTTAAATATTTTTCCAACTCGGTCTTAAAGGTCTTAAAGTCACCTAAACCGCAATCAAAAATCAGGTCATTCATGGCATTATCGGCCTCCTTTAGTCCAACCCGAATTCGGGCATTGATTTTAGTGGACATCAATTTTAAAACCAATCGATCATCGGTAAAGTAATTGACCAATACATCATATTCCCTGCCAGAAAACTCGGAAAAGTCCCCATTCTCAATGGAGCCGTTCCAACCCAAGTCCTTATCCGTACAAAAGGGAATGGAAAACATCCCATGTTTGTCCTGCCCTCTTTTATACCCCATTACATGTACCGCATTGGGCTTAAGTCCCATTTGCTGTATAAGGGATTGAAAGACTTCGGCGTTTCTAAACTTATCCATATCCACGATGCACGCAATACTGGACACCCCTTTTTTATCTCTTACAAACCTTGGCTTTTTTAGTTCGTCCTCAAGATATTTATGTCCAGATTTTGCCTTAAACTTTTCCTGTATTCCTTTAAAGACCATACCTATCATTGCATTTTTACAAATGTAGGCAATCTGTTTATCCAATACGAAGGTAGTGGGAACTGAAGTTTTAAAAAATTAACAAATTGTGTTATTTGTAACTTTTAATTTTTTTTAACCTCAACTGTAACACTTTGGAAAATTCCTCGTCCTTAGGGTACAAATCATCAATCAAGAACATGTTTTAATTCATCAATCAAGAACATGTTTTCAACGTTAAAAAGGCGGTACTATCAATGTCCAGTACCGCCTTTATTTTGTCCTTAAACGGATAAACTGAAGCTGTTTTTCGGTAAGGTTTCATTTTATGAATCGCTGGATTCCGTTAATCCCAATTTGCTTTCGCACTCTTTCCAAATGATGGTAACCCTAAAACGTTGGATGCCGGGGACCACTTTAAATATCGATCAATTCATCGGCCTTTAACTAAAAGAGTATTCCTGGTCGTTAGTTCAAAACCGCATGGACCAACTGTGTCCATTCCTCCTCCAGGGGCCCTTCAAAATAGGGTTGTCCTGCTTGACGATACCAATATTCCGCATTCCATTCATCCCCTTCTTTTCGGTGCAGATACGCATGTACCCAATTTGCCATTGGTGTTTCCAAACCATCGACCAAATCATGGGCCGCCTCCCAGTCGTCCTTGGCATCAAGCCATAAGGATTTTAAGGGGTTGGGCCAGCCCTGTGGCGGTTCGTTTTCATACAATGTGCCTCTAAATCCGTCAAAATCCTTGGGTAATGCCATACCCCAAAATTACAACTCGGTATCGAAAACCAACAGTTCGGTAGCTTCGGATTTCGTTAAAAATTTTTCCCAAGCTATTTTTAACCGAAAATCAAATCGTATGGACTTAGACCATATCATAACGGACAATACGGGCATGGTGCACACTATCGCCTCAGTTTTGGCCTTACTATTCGGCACATGGGTGCTACTGGCCAAAAAAGGAGATCGTTTCCATAAACAAATGGGGTATGCCTATACCGGAAGCATGGCCGTTGTTTTACTCACCTCTTTTTTTATGTACAACCTTTTTGGCGGCTTTGGAATTTTTCATGTGTTTGCCATCATTAGCTCCCTTACCTTGATTGCCGGAATGGTTCCCATTCTTAGGAGAAAACCCAAAACTTATATTTCCTTGCATTATAATTTTATGTATTGGTCGGTCATTGGACTTTATGGTGCTTTTTTGGCCGAGATACTGACCCGAATACCTCCAATGCTCATTAAGGACAAGGAAATACTACCGCTGTTCTTTAATCTCGTGGGACTTTCCATATTCATAGTAATGGGAATTGGATATTATATCATGTTCAAAAAACGTAAGGATTGGGCCAAATTTGAAAACGGGGGAGCATAGTCAACCATCAAAATCGCAATACATCTTTTCGTTCAACACTATGCGGTCTCGCTTTCATTTTTCTATTTTAGCTTGAATGATACAGAACCTAAAAATGGTAGTCCCTTCCCTTGGACTTTTTCTTTCATCCGTGATCGTGATGGCCCAGCCCCCCTTTGATGATAATCGCCCCATAACACCGGTTGATTATAATAATTTGGACTATTGGGCGGCACATCCCGACAAAAAGGACAATGCCGATAGAATTCCTGGAACGGAATTTTTGGCCAAGAACAATTTGAAAGCCGATGTATTTTTTATCCATCCGACCATCTATTCCGAAAAAGATGACAAATTACCATGGAATCCCAGTATTGATGACCTGGAACTGAACAAAAGGGTGGATGAGGGTACCATTCTGTTCCAAGCCAGTGCTTTTAATGCCGCAGGCCGAATTTTTGCGCCAAGATACCGACAAGCCCACTTGAGAAGTTATTCCACCACGGATACGGTATCTGCGAAAAAAGCCTTTGCCCTGGCCTATGCCGATGTCAGGAATGCTTTTGAGCATTACCTGAGGTATTACAATCACGGACGCCCTTTTATCATTGCTTCGCACAGTCAGGGTACTACACATGCCGGACCTTTAATTCGTGAATTTATTGATGGTACGAGCCTGGAAAGGAAATTGGTTGCCGCCTACCTTATAGGCTTGCCCGTTCCAAAAACTTATTTCAAATCCATTCGGCCTTGTGAAAGTGCCAATGATTTGAACTGCAGTATTTCATGGCGCACCTTTAAAAGGGATTACCTCCCTGAAAATCGCCCATTGGGGGATAGCATTTTGGTGACCAATCCCTTAAATTGGACAATGGACACTACCTATGTGTCCAAAAACCAGAACAAAGGGGCGGTTCTTCGGAATTTTGACAAAATTCTCCCCAAAAGGGTCGATGCCCAAATACACAATGGAATTCTATGGGCCAATAAACCCCGATTTCCCTGGAGTTTTTTGGTAAGACGAAAGAACTACCACATTGCCGACATCAATTTTTATTATGGTAACATCCGGGAAAATGCAAAACATCGCGTGAGCGAATTCTTTAACAGGAATTAAACCATTGCCAGAAACTCCTGTTCCGAAATAATGGGTACGCCCAGGTTTTCCGCCTTGGTCCGTTTACTGGGCCCCATCTTATCCCCAGCGACCAAAAAAGTGGTTTTTGATGAAATGGATGACGAAACCTTGCCTCCATTGTCCTCAATCAGTTTTTTAAGCGCGTTCCGTTCCAAAGTTTCAAACACTCCGGAAACCACAAAGCTCTTCCCTTTTAGGATTTCGGACTGCCCTTGCAATTGCTCTTCCGACAATGAAAACTGGAGTCCATAGGACTTCAATCGATCAACAATGGTAAGGTTTTCCGTGTTGCTAAAGAATTGAACCACACTTTCCGCAATACGTTCCCCAATTTCATCAACCGCTACCAGTTCATCCGCACCGGCAGCAATCAAGGCATCAATGCTCCTATAGGCCTTCGCCAATTTCTTGGCCACTGTTTCCCCCACATAACGGATGCCCAGGGCAAACAAAACCCGTTCAAAAGGAATTGCCTTGGAAGCCTCCACCCCGTTTATCAGGTTCTCCGCCGATTTTTCGGCCATACGTTCCAAGGGGGTGATCTGTTCCTTGGTCAAGGCATATAAATCCGCATAATTCGCAACCAACCCCTCTTTGAACAATAATTCTACGGTTTCACCGCCCAGACCTTCAATGTCCATGGCTTTTCTGGAGATAAAATGCTGGATGCGTCCCGTAATCTGGGGAGGGCAACCGGTATCATTTGGACAAAAGTGCTGCGCCTCACCTTCCTTTCGAATCAGCTCCGTTTGGCACTCAGGGCAATGGGTGATATATTTTGTAGGTTGGGAATCCAGTGGTCTTTTGGTAAAATCCACCGCAATGATTTTTGGAATGATCTCACCTCCTTTTTCCACAAAAACGGTATCCCTTTCCCGAATATCCAGTTTCGCAATTTGATCGGCATTATGTAAAGAGGCCCGTTTTACAGTAGTCCCGGCCAATAGCACCGGTTGTAAATTGGCTACGGGCGTAATGGCCCCCGTTCGCCCCACTTGATACGTGATTTCATTCAAAACCGTTGCGGCCTGTTCCGCCTTGAATTTATAGGCCATGGCCCATCTAGGGGCCTTGGCGGTGTGTCCCAGTTCATCTTGGTGTCGTAGACTATTGACCTTTACCACTACCCCATCCGTTTCATAGGGCAAATCGTGTCGATTCCCATCCCAATGCTCCACAAACCGAAGTACCTCATCGGTAGATCTGCAAAGGGCGGCCACCTTAGGAACCTTAAATCCCCAGGAGCGTGCTTTTTCCAACATTTCAAATTGGGTCTCCAAATTCAAGTTGGGCCCAACAATACTGTACAATAAACAGTCCAATGGCCGTTGGGCCACCAAGGTACTGTCCTGTAGTTTTAAGCTGCCCGAAGCCGTGTTTCTGGGATTCATATACGGTTCCTCCCCATTGGCTATGCGTTCCCGATTCATTTTTGCAAAGCCTTCCAAGGTTAGGATGATTTCCCCACGAATGTCAAACTTGGGTGGGTAATCCCCCTTTAGTTGCAACGGAACCGATTTTATGGTCTTTACATTGGCCGTCACGTTGTCCCCTTGAAAACCATCGCCACGTGTAACCGCCCTAACCAATTTACCTTCCTCGTAGGTAAGGCTAATGGAAGCCCCATCGTATTTCAATTCACAGGTATACGTCACCTGAACGTCACCCAAAATTCGTTGGATGCGCTTTTCCCAATCCTGTAAATCTTCCCTGTTATACGAATTGTCCAGGGAGTACATTCGATATTCATGCGCCACCGTTTCAAAATTCTTTGTAATCGCACCACCGACCCTTAAAGTGGGGGATGTGGCATCATAAAACTCCGGATGCTCCGCCTCCAATTTTTGGAGTTCTTCAAGTTTCATGTCAAATTCATAATCCGTAATGGTAGGATTATCAAGGATGTAATAGTTGTAGTTGTGCTCCCGGAGTTCTTCCCGTAAAGCCTTTATTTTATCTTTTATCTGCATTATTACAAAAGTCCGGTTTTTGGTTTACGTTTGGCCCTGTTCCATCCATTTTGGGACACCCTGGGAGGTATATTGCTCCATTTGGGCAGCCAACCCCTCTGGGGTTTCATCGACCAGAACCATTTTTCTATGCGTATCCCTTAAAAAACGATTGGCGACCATTTTATCAAACATCCGAATAAGGTCATCATAAAAGCCATTGCTATTCAATATTCCCATAGGCTTTTGGTGCAATCCCAATTGCCCCCATGTCAACATCTCAAAAAACTCCTCAAAGGTCCCAAAACCGCCAGGTAACATGATTACCCCGTCCGAAAGTTGGTTCATCCTCAACTTGCGTTCATGCATGGTATCCACTAAAATTAATTCCGATAGTCCGGTATGATGGATTTCTTTTTGTTTAAGGAAATGTGGAATGACCCCAATAACTTTTCCGTTGTTGTCCAGGGCTCCTTTGGCGACAAGTCCCATTAAACCGACTTTGCCCCCACCGTATACCAAGGTCATCCCTTTTTGGGCAAAATAGGCTCCTGTTTTGTAAGCATTCGCCATAATTTCCTCATCCTTTCCGGGACTGCTCCCACAAAAAACCGCAACACTTTTCAAGTTTCCAAGTTTTGATCGTCTATGGCCCAACTGCTTTTAACATTCGGAAATTACCAAAAATATCCTTTCGTAATTCCACTTGCCCAAAATCATTTTCCAACATTAATTCCTTACTTTCCGATGACAGGTATTGATTGATTTCCAAAAACAATCCGCCTTTCGGTTTAAGATGTTTTTTGGCAAATTGGACAATGGCGCTATAAAATAGCAACGGATCTTCATCTGAAACAAACAATGCCCTATGGGGTTCATATTTTGCGACATTGTTCCGCATTTCCACCTTCTCCAATTCCCTAACATAGGGGGGATTGGAAACGATAATTTCAAATTTGTGGTCCAAGGTCAGTTCAGGATTCAAGATATCGGCTTCCATAAAATGGATATCAACCTGATTGGTCATGGCATTTTGCCTTGCTACGTCCAGGGTTCCTTTGGAAATGTCCATGGCAAAAACCTGGGCATTTGGAAATGCTTTTGCAAGGCTAATGGCTATACAGCCACTTCCCGCTCCGATATCCAGGATATTGAATTCCGAATTTTGGGTTTTCGATTCCCCGATGACCCACTCCACAAGTTCCTCGGTTTCCGGCCTTGGTATCAATACATGTTTGTTTACCCTTAATTCAATATCCCTGAAATAGGCCTTTCCCAAAATGTACTGTACAGGTTCTTCCAACTTAAGACGGGCGAGCCCCTCAAAAAAAGGTTGCTCCTCACTTTTGCTAAGGACATATTCCGGTTGCAAGGCCAAAATAAAGCGTTCCAATTTCAGATAATGCTCCAGAAATAGTGAAAAGAAGCTATCGACCTCTGTTTTGGGATAGATATCATCCAGTTCTTTATGGAATAGGGTCTTTATTTCCTTGAGGAGCATTTTTAGAAGGTATTGAGCATCCGAACCGTACAGGCATGGTGGCCCGTATCTCCCAGGGCTTCCTTAAGATAGGTAAATCCTTTTTTTTGGTATAGGCCCTGCGCAGCATTCATGTAGGGCATGGTTTCCAAATAGCACGCTTCAAAACCAAATTCCCTGGCTGATGCCAAACAGGCCTCAAGTAGTTGGGTGGCCACACCCTTTCCCCTGGCTTTTTTTGAAACGTACATTTTTTGGAGCTCGCAAATATTACCATCATAATTGTCCAATGGGGCTATCCCCCCACATCCTATTATTTCTTCTCCATTTTCAGCTACGTAGAACACCGACCTTGGTTTTTGATAGGTTTGGAACATATGCTCCAAGGCTTTATCCCCATAAGCGGTCCCCACCTTTGGAACGTCCATTTCCTCTAAGGTGGATCGTATTAAATGGGCCACTTGTGAATTGTCCTTTAGTGCTATTTTTCGAATCTGCACAATACTTGTTTGCTAATTTAAGTGGTATTTTTATTGCGTGAAGATAAGGCATAAATATATACTCAGAGCCATTGAATTGGGCAAAAACGCAGCAGGTGCCGCAGCTCCAAATCCAATGGTAGGATGTTGTATTGTGCACAATGACATCATTATTGGAGAAGGTTTCACCAGTGCTTATGGAGGGGCCCACGCAGAAGTCAATGCCATAAATTCCGTAACGGATAAGGCATTGTTGCCGGAATCCGCCCTATATGTTACCCTGGAACCCTGCTCCCATTTTGGAAATACCCCACCATGCAGTGATTTGATCATTCGCCACCAAATTCCAAAAGTAGTTATTGGACTAAAAGACCCTCATACCAAGGTAGCGGGCAAAGGAATTGAAAAGCTTAAGGCCGCAGGGATTTCAGTGGAGGTTGGGATACTCGAGGAAGCCTGTAGGGCACATCACAAAAGGTTTTTGACCTACCATGAAAAAAAGAGGCCATTTATTATCTTAAAATGGGCACAAAGTTGGGATGGTTTTATTGCGCCCACCCCGGATAAAAGAACAGCATCCCCAGAACCCTTTTGGATTACCAACACCTACTCCAGGCAATTGGTACATCAATGGCGAAGCAGGGAGCAGGCCATTTTGATAGGAACCCAAACCGCGCTTGCAGACAATCCAAAATTGGACGTACGCCACTGGAAAGGCAAAAATCCGACCCGAATAGTTTTGGACCGATCTTTAAAAATCCCAAGAGAATACTATGTGTTGGACGATACCGTCAAAACCATTGTACTTACCGAAGTTGATACGCAATCGAATTCCGACAGTTTGATATTTGAAGTGATGGATTTTGAAAAGGAACTGGCGCATCAAGTTTGCAAGGTCCTTTATCGGCATCATATTGCCTCGGTCATTATAGAAGGAGGTTCCAAAACGCTTCAGACTTTTATTGAGGCCAATTTATGGGACGCAGCACGGATATTTAAAGGACAGGCAACCCTTACCTCCGGGATTCCCGCACCAAAGATATCCGGAAAAATACAGTCTACCACTTCACTGCTGGGCGACTCCTTAACCTTTTTAACGTATGATTAAAAATATTATCCTTGATTTTGGGGACATCTTCATTAACCTGGACAAACCTGCGACAGCACGTGAAATGACCAGATATGGTTTTGCTGAAATTACACCGGAACTGGATACCCTGTTCAAGAACTATGAAATGGGATCGGTCAGTTCCGATGACTTCTTGAATCATACCGGACATCTTTTTCCAAAGGCGAACAGGCAGAATCTTATTGATGCCTGGAATGCCATTCTTTTGGATTTTCCCGATAAACGGCTGGAATATGTGGAATCCCTGGCCAAGGAAGGACACTACCGTCTTTTTCTACTTAGTAATACCAATGAAATTCATATAGATTATGTGAAAGAGACCATGGGAATTGGGAAATTCCAACGCTTTAAAAATTCTTTTGAAGTTTTCTACCTTTCGTACGAAATGGGAAAACGTAAACCTGACCTAGCTATATTTCAGCAAGTTTTGGATGAGAATGGACTTATTTCCGAGGAAACCCTTTTTGTGGACGATACCAAAGAGAATACGGATGCGGCTTCCAGATTGGGCATCAAGACCTGGAATCTGATTGTGGGCAAAGAGGATATTACCGAACTTAAGGCCCGTCTATAATGATAGATTTGGCCTTGAGCGTACTTTGCTCCAGTCTCATCTTTGTGGTCTTCAAATTGTTTTCGGTCTATAAGGTCCATACCTTATCGGCCATAATTACCAATTATGTCGTGGCCAGTATCTGTGGGTTGGTATTCAATCCTTTAACCATCAGCCTCCCACAGCTTATGTCCAAACCCTGGTTTTTGGGTACCGTACTGCTTGGCGTATTTTTCCTTTTGGTGTTCAACATTATGGCCAAGTCTTCCCAAATCAATGGGGTGGGCGTTACCTCCGTGGCTACAAAAATGTCTTTGGTGGTTCCTGTATTGTTCGCCGTTATGTATTACAGGGATAAACTGTCCATTCTTCAGATTACGGGGATCATTTTGGCGCTTGCTGCGGTTTATCTTGCCTCCAGTCGGGAAAGTGGACCAAAGATGGGAAGAAGCCACTTATGGCTGCCCTTATTGGTGTTTCTTGGTTCCGGATGTATCGATACCAGCATCAAATTTATTCAAGAAGGATATTTAATGGACAGTGATTATCCTATTTTTTCTTCCACGGTTTTTGGAGCTGCCGCCATTTCCGGTTTTATTTTTTTGGGGGTGAAGGGTGCAGGAACCGTTACGAACTTCCGTTTTAAAAGTGTATTGGGTGGGGTTTGTCTGGGAATCCCCAATTATTTTTCCATCTTCTTTTTGCTAAGGGCCCTCAACCATGACAGTTTGAACAGTGCCTCCATATTTACAATTAACAATGTCGCCATAGTATTGTTCACCACTTTGCTCGGCATTATACTGTTCAAGGAGATTTTGACCTCAAAAAACTGGCTCGGGGTAGGTCTTGCAGTAATCAGTATTGTTTTGGTAGCTTTGTTCTGATGCATTCCCCATCCGATAGCTATAAAACCATCGCCCGACCATCAACAGTAGTACTTTTCAAAGACCGGAAGAGCAAGTTCTATGGTCAGGCCTTTCCATTGGAAAAGCCACAAGAGGTAAAACCCATCTTGGAATCCCTAAAAAAACAATACCCTTCGGCAAACCACTTTTGTTATGCCTGGCAAATGGGCATTGAAAACCCGCACTACCGGGCCAATGATGACGGGGAACCTAAAAATTCGGCCGGAATGCCCATTTATGGGCAAATCCAATCCTTTGGATTAACCAATATTCTTCTGGTCGTTGTTCGTATTTTTGGAGGTGCCAAACTAGGGGTAAGTGGATTGATCAATGCCTATAGAACAGCATCCCAAATGGCTTTGGAAACCGCAGTCATTGAGGAGCGATTGATCCAAACAATTTTAGAATTGCAGTTCCAGTACGACCGCATGAATGAGGTGATGCGTACCTTAAAAAGGTTTAAGGTCCAAATTGTTTCACAGAAGATGGAAATTCAATGTCTCCTTAGGATTGCAGTGCCCAAGAGCGAGACAGAAAAGGTACGACAGGGATTGGAAAAAATCCGCTATTTGAGTATTACGATGATTTAACCCAGTTTCTTTAAAATGTATTCCGGACATTTTATGGGTTTTAAGGTGTGTTTATCCATAAATGCCAGAACCGTGGAGGCTTCCGCCAGTAACTCCCCACTTTCATTGCGGATTTTATAATCAAAGGCAATCTTTACCACAGGTCTGTTTACAAGTAGGGTTTCAATTGTAAGAAGGTCATCGTACTTTGCAGATTTTTTGTAGTTGATTTGTAGGTGTATTACGGGAAGGATAATTCCCTCCTCTTCCATTTCTTTATAAGTTAACCCAAGTTTACGTAGCCACTCCGTGCGTCCAATTTCCAGATAGTCAACATAATTGCCGTGGTATACCACACCCATTTGATCGGTTTCCCCGTAGCGGACGCGGAAAGAAAAGTGATTTAAATTCATTTTGTTTCGCGAAAAAGTATATATTTATAGGCTTGGTAACCGCGATTGAAACATGCGAAAAAAAAAGTACATTTTCAACGGGTAAATGATTTTTTTTTTAGGTTTTTTGTCCACATATTTGTCGCGTTCTAAGCAACAGGGAAAACCCCTAAAGTTTTAATAAAAACTTTTACACTAACCAGCAAACTAAGGAACTTTTAGCATGAATGTTACTGCGTCTTCCGTTTGGGAAAATTGTTTGGCTTTTATCCAAGATAACATCCAACCGCAGGCATTCAAAACATGGTTCCTTCCGATTAAACCGGTCAAGCTTTCCGATAGTGCTTTGAGTATTGAAGTGCCCAGTAAGTTTTTTTACGAATGGTTGGAAGAACACTATGTGAAGTTATTAAAAGTTGCCCTGCGCAAAGAGCTGGGTCCAAACGCCAAATTGATTTATTTGATTAAAATGGAGAACAAATATGGCAATAAGGAACCCTTTACGGAAAAGATTCCCAGTTCCAACCGCTCTGCCTTGATCCCACAAGAGTTGGATGTTCCCATTACCTCTAAAAATCCAGAGTTGAAAAACCCTTTTGTCATTCCTGGTATCAGGAACATCAAAATTGAGTCACAACTCAATGCCAATTATAATTTTGACAATTTTTTGGAAGGTGACTCCAACCGTTTGGCACGTTCGGCAGGCATGGCCGTGGCCAACAAACCGGGTGGCACCTCATTTAATCCCTTGATGGTATTTGGAGGTGTTGGTTTGGGGAAAACCCATTTGGCCCATGCCATAGGGGTAGAGATCAAGGACAAGTACCCAGAAAAGACGGTTCTCTATATCTCGGCAGAGAAGTTTACCCAACAATATATTGAATCCGTAAAAAAGAATACCCGAAACGATTTCATCCACTTTTACCAATTGATTGACGTACTGATCATTGACGATGTACAGTTTTTGTCGGGCAAATCCGGGACGCAAGATGTGTTCTTTCACATTTTCAACCACTTACACCAAAATGGAAAACAGGTCATATTGACTTCGGACAAGGCTCCCGTGGACATGCAGGATATTGAACAACGACTGCTTTCCAGATTCAAATGGGGACTCTCGGCAGAGTTACAGAGTCCGGATTACGAAACCCGGGTTTCCATATTAAGGAACAAATTGTACCGCGATGGTGTTGAAATGTCCGATGAGATTGTAGATCATGTGGCAAAAAACATCAAGACCAATATTCGCGAATTGGAGGGTGCCATTATTTCCTTGATTGCACAAGCCTCTTTTACCCGAAAGGAAGTTACCCTGGAACTGGCGCAACAAATTGTTGAGAAATTCGTCAAGAACACCAAGCGGGAGGTTTCCATAGATTATATCCAAAAAGTCGTTTCGGACTATTTTGAAATGGATGTGGCCACACTACAATCCAAGACCAGAAAGCGCCATATTGTCCAGGCAAGACAACTGGCCATGTTCTTTGCCAAAAAGTTCACCAAAGCTTCCCTGGCAAGTATAGGCTCACAAATTGGGAAACGAGATCACGCCACCGTACTACATGCCTGTAAAACCGTGGAGAACCTGGCGGAAACCGATAAACAGTTCCGTAAATACAAGGAAGATCTCAACAAAAAATTCTCCTAACTCCTTCTTTGATGACCAAAATTCTAATGGTATGTTTGGGGAATATCTGTAGATCCCCATTGGCTGAAGGCATTTTAAAATCAAAGGTAAATCCTTCGGAAGTCCATGTAGATTCAGCAGGAACAGCGGGGTACCATGTAGGAAGCCCCCCAGATCCACGATCAATGGATGTCGCACGCAAACATGGCATTGACATTGGGAACCAAAAATGCAGAAGGTTCACTTCCCTGGACTTTAAGGAATTTGACCGAATCTACGTTATGGATAAGAGCAATTATGCCAATGTTGTTGCACTTTCCAAAACAAAAGAAGAAGAAGAAAAAGTAAAATTGCTTTTGGAAGTCGCCGAATTGGGTGTTGAGGAAGTTCCTGACCCCTATTATGGAGGACGGGATGGTTTTGAATATGTTTATCAATTGATAGACCGGGCGTGCGATCAAATTGTCAAGGACTTGGGAAATGGAGGAAAATAAGGGACCGAATTTGGTGGTAGGGAAACTCTATTTGGTTCCAACCATGTTGGGTGACAACGCCCCATTGGAAGTACTCCCCATATCCATAAAACGTACCATTGAGAATGTAGATCATTATATAGCGGAAAATGAAAAATCGGCCAGAAGGTTCATTAAACGCATAAGTCCTGCAAAAAATCAACCCGACCTTCACTTTGAACTATTGAACAAATATACGGACCCCACTGAGATTCCCACCTTTCTGGATGCATGCATCCAGGGCTTTGATATGGTGTTGCTGTCTGAGGCAGGTGCCCCAGGGATTGCAGATCCAGGTGCCGATGTAGTCCGTATTGCCCATAAGAAAAAAATACAGGTGGTTCCCATGGTTGGCCCATCATCCATTACCATGGCAATGATGGCAAGTGGCATGAACGGGCAAAACTTTGCTTTTACGGGATACTTGCCAATAGATACGGCACTGAGGGGAAAAGCCATCAAATCCCTGGAAAAACTATCATTGGAAACGGGGCAGGCCCAAATCTTTATTGAGACACCCTACCGTAATGAAAAGCTATTCCAGGAACTCATTAAAAAACTAAGGCCTTCCACCCTACTTTGTGTTGCTTGCGATATTACCCTACCATCCGAACAGATTGCCACAAAGACCGCCAATGAATGGAAAAGATATCCATTGGATTTACAAAAAAGACCCACGGTCTTTATTATCCAGGCGTAATCGTCTTTCTTAGACCCTGGGATTGTTCTGTGCTTTTATTTGGGAAATATCGTATCCGCCAAATTTTTTGATATAGATGGCTATGGTGGTGCCATACGCATCGGAGAAATCCGTTCGTCCATAGGAACGAAGGTATTTCTTAACATTACCGGCCCCAGCTAAGTGTGCTGCTGCAACAACACCGGATTCGGTAATGGTTACACCATTTATCCTTTTCCCTACAAAACGTTTGATGTCCCTTCTTAAAATCCACTTATTCCGGGCAACATTCATTTTAAACAATGTTTCCTGAAGAATGGGGTTATTAAGGAAATCATCGGTATCGTGGACACCCATTAGTTTTAAGGTATTCCTTCCAAACTGGTATTTTCCCAAATACCCCAAAGTGTTTATCGTAGTGTAGTTTCCTTGTGACTCCTTGAACGCCAGTGCTTCCTTGAAACCAAGAAAGGACCTGTCCAGGAAAACTGAGGTCGAAAAATCCGCTTGGGTGTCCAGGGAAGTCTCTGGTTCAACCCAGTAGCATTCATCCAAACCACTTTTTAACGCTGGTGGAACCTCGATTCTTTTTGGTTCAACACTAAAAGTGGCAAAACTGGTCAAAATGGCAATTATGGCAAGATGACCTAAAAAATAAATCCATCTTTTCATAAACATATAGTTGCGAATCTACCTTAGATTCAATTTAGCCGGCAAATATAGTGGGGGTTTTGTTAAATTTGAATGATAAAAGTCATAAGTTTTTGCCAAAAAGGGGGTGAATCCCGTTGAACAGGCAAAAAATTCGTTGAAGCAGTCTTATCGCCTGATTTTCTGTTGGTTCAACCACTCGACATACTGTACTTTATTGCGGTTGTGCTGCTGTAAGCTACCTGCAAACTTGTGATAACCAAAGTTGGAAACGTCCGCGACAAAGTAAAAATAGCTATGTTTTTCCGCATTCAAAACCGCATCCAAGGAAGATATGTCCGGCATGGTTATCGGTCCCGGAGGTACCCCTGAATATTTATAAGTGTTGTAAGGCGAATCCATTTCCAAATCCCTGTAAAGGACCCTTTTTATGATGGTATCAAAATTTCCCGTTTCCTTTTTAATGGCATGGATGACCGTTGGATCGGCCTGTAACAGCATTCCCTTTTTTAACCGGTTAATGTAAACACCAGCCACCCTTGGACGTTCATCTACCTTTACGGTTTCCTTCTGAACGATTGCTGCAAGTGAAGAGACCTCGGTTAAGGTTAAACCCAACTCTTGGGCTTTCTTTTTTCGGTCCCCATTCCAAAAGCGGTGGTACTCTTTAAACATGCGATCTCGAAATTCCTTGGCATCGGTGTTCCAAAAAAACTCATAGGTATTGGGCAAATAGGGTGTAATCATATTGTCATGGTCAAGCCCATTTTCCGCAAGAAAAGCCGTATCCTTGAATGCCAGCACCAAGGCCAAACTATCCGCTTCCAACTGTTGTGCTATTCTCCCTGCCAGGTCTTCCAAGGTTTCCTGATTGTTAAAGGAAACCTTGACCGGAATATTGGCACTTCGTAAGGAATTGATAATGTCATTATTGTTCATTCCCCTTGTAATGGCATACTTCCCAGCCTTTATGTTGGAAATATACCCTTTACGCTGTGCCACAGCCTCAAAAGAACCAAGGTTTTTGACCAATGGTTCCAATAACGACTTCACTTCATCGAAATTCGCGTCAGAGGGAATAAAAACATAAGCTTGCTCATTCCCAAAAGCGGTGTTGGGGTTAAAAATGGCACTATATATCCGATACGCGACAACACCACAGATGACCAGTCCCAAAATGGCAGTGGCCCAAAGTACTTTTTTAAGATTGCTCAAGGTTTCAGTTTTTGATACAATAATTCATTTTTAAACTTTCCATCCCATCGGATCCAATCTTTTTTTACACCTACCCGCTGAAAACCCAATTTTTCAAACAAATGGATGCTCGTAAGATTATCTTCCAAAATATTCGCATATACCTGATGCAGCCCCAGCACGGAAAATGTATAATCCAATAATAAGGAAAGTGCTTCCGCCCCCAGTCCTTTATTTCTATTGGTGGTATTTAAAATGATGCCTATACCTGCACGGCTGTGTTTTGGGTCAAAGTCGAACAAATCTATAAATCCTACACTTTCGTCCTTTGGGTTACATATGCACAGACGCAACTGTTTGACTTCATAGATATCGCGATGGGCATTCTCCAAATAATTCTTTAACACAGCTCTGGAGTAAGGTTTTAGGGTATTGCTTATTTCCCATATTTCCGTGTCGTTCTCCAGCGCATATAGGAAATCCAGATCCTTTGGTTCCAAAGCCCTGAGTTGGCAGTACTTTCCTTTTAGGATTGACATTCCCATTCTCCTTTAAATACGTGTTTGGCTGGTCCGGAAAGCCATATGGAAACATAGTCCGCTCCGGATTTTTCAAAACCTACCCTTAACCGTCCTCCCCGTGTTTCAATGGATACCGAAGTAGAAGCTGTTTTTCCCCCATGGAACATGGCTATCGCTACGGCAGTTACCCCGGTACCACAGGAAAGGGTCTCCCCCTCTACCCCACGCTCATAAGTTCGCACCTTAAATGAATCCTTCGCCGCTTGTTCCACAAAGTTGATATTGCTCCCTTTTTGGCCGTAAATACCATATCTAAGTTTTGCCCCTTCAATTTTCACATCCAACTGATCCAGATTGTCCACCAATTGCACATGGTGTGGTGAACCCGTATCAAGAAAATAGTATTTCCCCGTTTCCCTCACAGCGTCCACATCAATCATTTTTAAGGTTACATCCGTTCCATTGATTTCTGCCTCATGGATACCGTCTATGGCATTAAAGGTGGTTTTATCCCCTATAAGGTCAAGTTCTTTTGCGAATGCCACGATACATCTTCCCCCATTGCCGCACATAGTGCTTTCGTTGCCATCGGAATTGTAGTAGACCATTTTAAAATCTGCCAGATCGTCATTTTCCAAAAGGATAAGCCCGTCCGCCCCAATACCAAACCTGCGATCGCATATATCCCGAATAAGTCTAACGTCTTTCTTGGGAAAGATACCTTTGCGATTATCGATTAAAACAAAATCATTTCCAGTACCCTGGTATTTGTGGAAATGTAAGGATCGTTCTTGATTCATGCCGCAAATATAGTACATTCCACAGAGGGGATATGGCCAGTTAAAACCGCGTTAAACTGTTAAAACTGGTATGATTTATGTATAATTTTAAAATGCTAAATGCATTTAATCAATAAAAAGAACCATGAAAAGAACAGCACAATTATTTCTTGTAGCGCTCTTGGCAGGAGGAATTACCCTAGGGGCGTACAAGTATTTTTTTGAAACAAAAACGTTGACCTTGGTTTCCCAGAATGAAGAAACTCCCTTTATTACGACAAACCTTCCCGCATCACCAAGAGGTGCCGGAATCAATGAGGTGGATTTTACCATAGCCGCGGAAAAAACCGTTAATGCTGTTGTACACGTAAAAAATATGACCGTAAGTCGGGGAAACCCCATCGCAGAATTCTTCTATGGCTCTGAAGCCACACAACGACCACAGATTGGGACAGGTTCCGGTGTCATTATTTCTCCGGATGGCTACATTGTGACCAATAACCATGTAATTGACAAGGCAAGGGCCTTGGAAGTTACCCTGAACAATAATAAGAGTTATGATGCGGAAATCATTGGTGCCGATCCTTCATCGGATATCGCCTTGCTCAAGATCACTGTAGAAAAGCCCCTTCCCTATTTGGCCTTTGGGGATTCGGACAATGCCAAGATTGGCGAATGGGTGTTGGCCGTTGGAAATCCCTTCAATTTAACGTCTACCGTTACTGCCGGAATCGTAAGTGCCAAGGCACGTTCCATTTCCCCTGGAAGAAATCAGTCCTTTATACAGACCGATGCTGCCGTCAACCCTGGTAATAGCGGGGGTGCATTGGTGAACACCAATGGGGACCTCATTGGAATAAACACGGCAATAACCTCACAAACCGGATCGTATGTGGGCTATTCCTTTGCCGTACCCAGTAATATTGCCAAAAAAGTTGTGGACGATTTATTGGAATACGGAAAAGTACAAAAAGGAATACTTGGAATATCTGCATTGAATGTGGACAGTCCACAGGCCAAAGAAGAGGGATTGGATGAAATTGCAGGGGTATACGTCGCTGGTATTGAAGAAGATTCCGGTGCGGAAACGGCAGGCATCAAAGAAGGGGATATCATCAAAAAAGTAGGTAATGTCAAAGTGACCAAGTTTTCGGAACTCACGGGCTATCTCTCATCCAAAAGGCCGGGAGACAAAGTTCAGGTCACCATAGATAGGAACGGAAAAAAAATGACCTTTCCGGTGGTTCTTAAGAAAAAGCAAACGGAGCGACTTCCGGTTATGGGCATTGAGGTGAAAAACCTATCCGAGGAAGATCAAAAAACATATGGAATAAAAAGTGGGGTCAAAATCACCAGTGTCCCGGAGCAATATCGTGACTATGGTCTACTGAACAAGGTAATGATAGAAGTGGATGATAAAGAAATTGAGGATATTGAGGATGCCAAAAACCTATTTGGCAAAATTTCCAGATATGGAAGGACCAGCATAACCCTATTGGACGAGAATGGGGAAAAGGAACGATTGATTTTTCAATGACCCGTAACGTAGTCCATACGCCACAATAAATTAAACGCCCGGAATCAGGGCGTTTTTTTTATGCACTTCCCCTTTTACGAAATCGTTTGAAATTTTATTTTTGCGCTTCAATGTAAAACACCTTCCATGAGCGATATTAAATCGTACGAAAAAGAATTGGCATTCCAGGCCGACAGAAGAAAAGCCACCACCGAATTCATTAAAATAATTAGTGATCTTTGGTACGACAAGGCCATTGAAATTGTACTGTTCAAAAATCAGGTCATCGATAAAAATGTAAGCGATATCATTAACTTACATGAGTACGCCGGTGAGTTTGTCCAGAAACCCATTTCCATTTTTGATTCGGTGGAAATCCTTAGGGCCATCAATGACATTCCAATGCCTCCCGCAAAAATCGATATCGGAAAGCTTACCTATGAGTACCATTCCCAAGACAACGGTCACCATAACGTGAAGTCTTTTGTTCTGGACAAGCTGAAAGGTGCCGAAAAAACAAGGGAAATCAAACCAAAAGATGTGGTACTGTATGGTTTTGGAAGGATTGGTCGTCTTTTGGCAAGGGAACTGATGGCAAAAACAGGAAAGGGAAACCAGTTAAGGTTAAGGGCCATTGTTACCCGTGGGGAAATCACTACCGAAGTGCTGGAAAAAAGAGCGGCATTGCTACGCACGGATTCCGTTCATGGCCAATTCAGCGGGACAGTGGAGGTGGACGGGGAAAAAAAGGCCCTGGTAATCAATGGTACTACGGTTTATTTAATTTCCGCCGGTAAGCCAGAAGATATTGATTATACCAAATATGGTATCTACAATGCCCTTGTTATTGATAATACCGGTGCTTTTAGGGATAAGGAGGCACTTTCCAAACATTTAAAATCCAAAGGTTGTGGAAGGGTATTGCTAACAGCCCCTGGAAAGGAGGTTCCCAACATTGTTCACGGGGTAAACCACCGGGATTATGACCCTGAAAAAACCAAAATCTATTCAGCCGCGTCCTGTACTACAAATGCCATAACCCCGGTCCTAAAAGTGATAGAGGATTCATTGGGCATTAAAAAGGGACATTTGGAAACCATCCATGCCTACACAAACGACCAGAATTTAGTGGACAATATGCACAAAAAATATCGTAGGGGTCGTGCAGCAGCCTTAAATATGGTCATTACGGAAACCGGAGCAGGAAAAGCCGTGGCAAAGGCCCTTCCCGCACTGGAGGGAAAACTGACTTCCAATGCCATAAGGGTCCCCGTACCCAACGGATCCCTGGCCATTTTAAATTTGGAGGTAAAACACAAAACTTCCTCGGATGCAGTAAATACCATCTTAAAAAAATACGCACTGGAAGGGGATTTGGTTGAGCAAATCAAGTATTCGTTGAGCAATGAACTGGTTTCATCGGATATTGTGGGCGCTTCCGCCCCGGCAATTTACGATAGCAAGGCCACCATAGTCTCTGGGGATGGGAAAAACATTGTCCTGTATGTATGGTATGATAACGAATTTGGTTACTCCCACCAAGTCATTCGATTGGCCAAATACATTGCCCGGGTAAGGAGGTTTACCTATTACTAGCATGAAGTTTTTGGGGATAATTGGGTAATGGTGTACCTTCGTTGCCACCCTGAATCCTAATTTAAAGATAACACCTATGAAAAACCTCATCGTACTTTTCATTGCACTGTTCGTTTGTGCAGTGACCCTAAAGGCCCAAAATGAACAGGGGCGAACCCTACAGGACGACAACTCCATTCAAGGCCAGTTTGAGACTGTCATTAGAAAGTCCACCAATTATAGACAAAACGGAAAACGCTATGAAGTGGTCCGTTTAATAGAGTTGAATGCCTTACAAAAAAATGTGTTGGACTCCATAAGCACGGCCAACAATACCATCAATAGTCTTAAATCCACTATTGCGGAGAATGAGACTGCCATTGGTTCGTTGAATGCAAAACTGGATGAAACCACCAAAAATCTAAATCAGATTACTGAGGAAAAGGACAGTATGCCGTTCTTTGGAAGTTTGATTTCAAAATCTACCTACAAACTGGTGGTGTGGTCCATAATTGTGGGTCTAATCATCTTTTTGATCTTTTTTGTCTTTAAGTTCAGAAGTAGTAATACATTGACCCAACAGGCAAAAACGGCCTTGGCCGACCTGGAAGAAGAATACGAACAACACCGAAGAAGGGCCTTGGAGCGTGAACAAAAGATAAGTAGGGAACTCCATGACGAGCGTAATAAAAACAAAAAAAGTTCCTAATCCCAACTAGGCCATGCTAAAAATCATTCGTGCTACGGCACGGGATGTTCCTATCATTGCCCCTTTATTTGATGCGTATCGTGTTTTCTATAAACAGGAATCCGATATTGAAACCGCCCATAACTTTCTTAGGGTGCGCCTTTCCAATGAACAGTCCATTGTACTTATCGCATTTTGGGCTGGTGAAGCTGTTGGCTTCACGCAATTGTACACGACGTACTCCTCGGTTTCCCTACAATCTTTTTACATTTTAAATGACCTTTATGTAAAACCGGAATTCCGTGGGAAAGGAATTGGTGAAGGTCTTTTGACCGAAGCCAAAAAAGTGTGCAAATCATCCCAATTTAAAGGATTGGCGTTGGAAACGGCCATGGATAACCCTGCACAAGTACTTTATGAAAAATTGGGCTGGAAGAAAGATGCCGGGTATTTCCACTATTTTTGGACCAACACGGACCTAGACCTATAGTTGTTTTGGTCCAATCCAGGGTAGATATGCGCATTGATATAATTACCGTTTTACCAGAATTGCTCAAAAGTCCTTTTGATGCCTCCATCCTCAGGCGTGCGATTGACAAGGACCTCGTTGAAGTTGAAATCCATAACCTCAGGGACTATGGTATTGGGAATTACAAACAGGTGGATGACTACCAATTTGGCGGGGGCGCAGGAATGGTTTTGATGATCGAACCTATTGATAAGTGCATTTCGGAACTAAAAGGACAGCGAAATTATGACGAAGTCATTTACATGACCCCAGACGGGGAACAATTGAACCAGGGCATGGCCAACGAATTGTCCCTAAGACAGAACATTATTATGCTTTGCGGACACTATAAGGGTGTTGACCAAAGGGTACGTGACCAATTGGTGACCATGGAGATATCCATTGGGGATTATGTCCTTTCCGGGGGTGAACTGGCAGCAGCGGTACTATCGGATTCCATAATACGCCTACTGCCCGGAGTTTTGAATGATGAAACTTCCGCCCTTACCGACACTTTCCAGGACAATCTTTTGGCGCCTCCCGTTTATACCCGACCATCTTGTTATAAGGAATGGGAAGTACCCTCCATTTTAATGAGTGGGAATACGCCCAAAATTGAAGAATGGAGGGAAGAGGAAGCCCTAAAGCACACACAGAAAAGAAGACCGGATTTACTGGAAGATTGATTTTTTATATTTTTTTCCCAACCGGTTGTCCATTTCAAAATATAGACTAATTTTGCAGTCCAGAAAAATCAACCTCTGGCGAAGGACGTGAATGTTGGTTTTGGATAAATCCATAAACGAAATAGAAAAATGGAGTCTTTAGTAAAATTTGTAGAAAACGAGTTGGTAGAGAAAAAGGAGTTCCCAAATTTTTCCTCTGGTGATACCATTACGGTTTACTACGAAATTAAGGAAGGTGAAAAAACGCGTACCCAGTTTTTTAAAGGGGTGGTCATCCAAAGACGTGGAAGCGGAATCACCGAAACATTCACCATTAGAAAGATGTCAGGTACGGTTGGCGTAGAGCGTATCTTCCCAATCAACATGCCGGCACTTCAGAAAATTGAAGTCAACAAAAAAGGTAAAGTACGTAGGGCCCGAATCTTTTACTTCAGGGGTCTTACCGGTAAGAAAGCCCGTATTAAGGAAGTACGTTCTTAAACGTAGTGAAAACTTTTACAGCAAAGCATCCTATATGGGATGCTTTTTTTATGAACAATTGTTAATAACAGTAGTTTATAAAATGTTGATTTTTAGTCATTTAATTTTCTTGCCCAACAATAATTTTAAGATATATTTACAAAAGAATCATGAGAGGGCAACTTTGATTGGTTCCTTTAAAGCAAGCGTTCTTTGAAGTGTGGTCCATGAGGTTTATTTTTAGTTGGTAACACTACTGATCAAAAAGTAAATCATGTTGTGAGTGCGCATTTCGGTGCAAACGAACGACATGCGTACCATGTGCGGGCGAAAGAGCAATTTTTCATCTTGATGGTACAGTGGGCGGCAAATAAGACTTTGGTCTTGTCAAATCGTAAGATTGGGGAAAACCGGAGATCCAAACGTTTTAGAACTCTTTTCAAAACTTACCGCAAGGTACGGGCAAGACGGCAACGTTAAGTTCAAGTCTTGAAAAAAGTTTTAAAGAAGCCATATCGTTCCAGTAATGGAAAGGTATGGCTTTTATTCTTTTCGGATTTGTCAATCGACCCATCCATTATTTACCATTTTCCCATTAAAATCTGCTGTCTTAATCCGTATATTTGCACCGCAAAAAACGTGCGCTTTTATGGCCAAAATCCTTTATACCAAAACTGACGAGGCCCCTGCCTTGGCAACCCAATCCTTTCTTCCCATTGTAAAAGCATTTACCAAAACCGCAAACCTGGAAATCCAGACAAAGGACATTTCCCTGGCTGGCAGGATATTGGCCACCTTCCCGGAGTTGCTTTCTGAGCAACAACAGGTTTCGGACGATTTGGCATTATTGGGGGACATGGCCAAGGCACCTGAAGCCAATATTATAAAATTACCCAATATCAGTGCCTCAATTCCCCAACTTACGGAGGCCATAGAAGAGCTTCAAAATAAGGGATATCCAATTCCAAGCTATCCTGCTGAACCTTCAGGGGATGAAGAGCGGACCATAAAGGCGAAATATGACAAAATAAAGGGAAGTGCCGTAAACCCGGTACTTAGGGAAGGAAATTCAGATAGAAGGGCACCAAAAGCGGTAAAAAATTATGCCAAGAAGAATCCACATAAAATGGGCGAATGGTCCAGGCATTCCGAGACCCATGTGGCCACAATGTCTTCCGGCGACTTCAAATCCAATGAAAAATCGCTGACCTTGAACGATGCCACAACCGTAGCGATCGTATTGCATCATAATAATGGAAAAAAAATACTCAGGGAAGGCATAGCTCTTCAGAAAGGAGAGATTATAGATGCCACCGTAATGAGCAAAAAAGCATTGATCCAATTTCTTTCCCATGAAATAGCGGACGCGAAAGAAAAAGGGCTCTTACTTTCACTGCATCTCAAAGCCACCATGATGAAGGTTTCCGACCCCATTATTTTTGGTCATGCCATGCGATTATATTTTGGGGAACTATTTGATACCTACGCGGAGGTATTTGAGGATTTGGGGATTTCACCAAATAACGGTTTGGAAAGTCTTTTTGATAAATTGGAACAACTGCCGGAAACTAAAAAGGCAGCAATTACCCACGCCATTGAAAAAGCCATTGAAAATGGTCCGGACCTTGCCATGGTCAATTCCGACAAGGGAATTACCAACCTTCATGTGCCCAGTGATATTATTATCGATGCTTCCATGCCTGCGATGATCCGTAACTCGGGAAAAATGTGGAATGCTTCGGGCAACCTTCAGGACACAAAAGCGGTAATTCCGGACAGTAGCTATTCCGGTATTTACGAAGCCACCATTGATTTCTGTAAGGAACATGGCGCTTTTGATCCAACTACAATGGGTACTGTACCCAATGTTGGGCTTATGGCCCAAAAAGCGGAAGAATATGGGTCCCATGACAAAACATTTGAAATATCGGATTCAGGTACGGTAGAGGTTGTCGATTCCAACTCCGGTGAGGTTTTATTGAAACACCATGTTGAGCAAGGGGATATTTGGAGAATGTGCCAGGTAAAGGATGCTCCCATTCAAGACTGGGTAAAGTTGGCCGTAAGCCGGGCAAAGGCCACCAACACTCCGGCAGTATTTTGGTTGGATGGGGAAAGGGCGCATGATGCACAATTGATCAACAAAGTAACCCAATACCTCGCCCATTACGATACTTCTGGATTGGAAATCCATATTTTATCCCCCATTGAGGCTACTAAGTTTACCCTTAAACGTATCAAAGCGGGAAAAGACACCATTTCTGTCTCGGGAAATGTACTACGGGATTATTTAACGGACCTGTTCCCAATCCTAGAGGTGGGAACCAGTGCCAAAATGCTTTCCATTGTTCCTTTGATGAACGGTGGAGGACTCTTTGAAACAGGAGCTGGCGGTTCTGCGCCCAAGCACGTAGAGCAGTTTTTGGAAGAGGGACACCTTAGATGGGATTCCTTGGGGGAATTCCTGGCCCTTGGGGTTTCCTTGGAACATTATGGGGACAAAAGTGGCAACAAAGATGCCCTGGTACTGGCAGAGGCATTGGACAAGGCCACCGAAAAGTTTTTGGACAATGACAAATCCCCATCCAGGAAAGTGAACGAACTGGATACCAGGGGGAGTCATTTTTACCTTGCCTTGTATTGGGCCGAGGCTTTGGCCGAACAAAACGATAGCGCAGTGCTAAAAGAAAGGTTCCAGCCTATTTTTAATGCGATGTCGGCCGAGGAAGAAAAAATCAATAAAGAACTATTGGATGCACAAGGCAAACCTATGGACATAGGAGGGTATTATTTTCCGGATTTCAAAAAGGCTTCGGAAGCAATGCGTCCCAGCCCAACCTTCAATAGTATTTTGGAAAAAATCTAAGGCATCTTTCACTTCAAGGACAACGGTATTTGAAGCACTGGGACGGCCAAGAGGTTGAACCCGGCAACTGCCGTCCCGGAATACGTCCCATTGAACGGCATATGATAAATGGCCGTTTGCCCAAGGGGTATCCCCCGAACGTTCTACAGCTTTTTTAGGGTATTTAACGTGAGTTCGATATAAGAAAATTATGTCATTTTGAGTGTTTTTGCGACATCAAAAATGTATCGAAAAACCTGCCTGCCCTGCAGCCGGCAGGCAGGCAAGTAATTTTCTTGCAAAATCCCGTTCGATACAATTTTTCTTCATTTCATTTCGAAAAACCACTCAATTTGACGGATTTTGGTTGATAAAAAATATATCCAACCAACGTTGCTTAATATGTTTTTGCAGCGCATCAAATATGCATCTTAAAACGGTTCAAAAGTTATGCATCAATATGGAGAATCCTTAACTTTAGGAAAACCAAATTAATGGCCAAAAGATTACTGTTGCTTCACGCAACGCTGTTGTACTCCATTTGTGTGGTCAATGCCCAACAAAAATATACCATAAGTGGAACAGTAAGGGAAGCCACAAGTAACGAAACACTCATTGGGGTTACCATTGCCATTCAAGACCTTGGAACGGGAACCTCCACCAACGAATACGGTTTTTATTCCATTACACTGCCCGAAGGGGAATACAACATTGTCATTAGCTATATAGGATTTCAGGATATCCGCCAATCGGTTTCGCTGAATTCGAATCTTAAACTTGATTTTAACCTTCAAGAAAAGGCGGAACAACTCGATGAGGTCATCGTTACGGAAAATGCAGAACGGATGGACATCCGAAAACCACAAATGAGTGTCAACACCTTATCGGTGGAAACCATAAAAAAAGTTCCCGTTGTTCTTGGAGAAGCGGATGTCATCAGGTCTTTGGTACTTTTACCCGGAGTTACCAACGCTGGGGAAGCCTCGTCCGGTTTTAATGTACGTGGTGGCGCTACAGATCAAAACCTCATCCTATTGGACGAAGCCATTATTTTTAATTCCTCCCACCTTTTCGGCTTTTTCTCGGTATTCAATCCCGATGCCATAAAGGATGTGAAACTCTTCAAAGGAGGTATCCCTTCCCGTTATGGCGGTAGGGTTTCCTCGGTTTTGGAAATCTTTCAAAAAGAAGGGAACAGTAAGGAGTTAAAAGTAAATGGAGGAATAGGGGCCGTAGCGAGCCGACTCTTGGTGGAAGGTCCAATAATAAAGGACCGTACGGCATTTCTCGCAGGGGGTCGAGCCTCTTATGCCCATCTTTTCCTTCCACTTTTTGATATTGACAACAGCGCTTATTTCTATGATCTGAACACCAAAATAAGCCATCGAATAAATGAACGGAACAGCATATTCCTGTCTGGATATTTTGGACGTGACCTCTTTAGCATCAATGATAGTTTTGTCAACACTTATGGGAATGCTGTAGGTAATTTTAGGTGGAACCATTTGTTTTCAGACAAATTGTTCTCCAACCTTTCCCTGATCTATTCCGATTATTTCTACGGATTGGAATTGGATTTTGTGGGTTTTGAATGGGATTCCGGTATTCAGAATTTCAACTTAAAATATGACCTAAAGCACTATTTGAACGATAAGCTCCAAATCAATTACGGGCTCAATACTATTTATTATGTGTTTAATCCCGGCGAGATAAAACCAAATAGTGAAGATTCCGGAATTGTTGCCGATCAATTGACCAAAAAATATGCGAACGAGGCGGCAGCATATGTGGATGTTGAGCAAAAAATTACAAAAGACCTAAGTATCAATTATGGTCTTAGGGTGAGTCAGTTTACCCGTTTAGGCCAAGACGAGCTGTTCGTTTACGAAAATAACCAGCCCGTTTTATTCGACCCGTTTCAATTGATTTATAGGGAAGCTACCCCCATTGACAGCATTAACCCAGGTAGGAGAGGTAACCTAAGTACATTTTTCAATTTAGAACCAAGGGTCTCGGCAGCGTATGTCATAAATAACGATAATTCCATTAAGGCCAGTTACACGCGATTGGCCCAATACCTGCATCTACTTTCGAACACCAGTTCCCCTACTCCATTGGATGTATGGACACCAAGTGGTCCTTTTATAGAGCCCCAATTATTGGATCAGTATGCCCTGGGCTATTTTAGGAACCTTAAGGGAGGCGAATTTACCTTGGAGATTGAGGGTTTTTATAAGGATATTCAGAACCGAATCGATTATATTGACGGCGCCGATTTGATAGCAAACGATGCCATTGAGCAAGTTATTTTAAATGGGGAGGCCCGTGCTTATGGACTTGAACTATTATTGCGAAAGAACGAGGGCCGTTTTCAAGGTTGGCTGGCCTATACCCTTTCGCGATCGGAACAACGAACACCGGGCCGGGATCCCGTTGTGGACAATGGTCGTTCCAATTTGGAGACGGGCATCAACCTGGGAGAATGGTATCCTACCCCTTTTGACAAAACCCATGATATTGCCCTTTTTGGGAACTACGAACTGAACACCAAATGGAGTTTTAATGCCAATTTCATTTTTCAAACGGGACAACCAACAAACTACCCCGTAGGGCAATTTGAATTTGAGGAATTGGTTGTTCCCTTTTTTGGCCTAAGGAACCAAACGAGATTACCGGATTATCACCGTCTGGACATTTCCGCTACCTTCACCCCAAAAAAGAATCGCAACAGTGCCTTTCAATCAGAATGGGTGTTCAGTGTTTATAATGTCTATAGCCGTTTAAATGCGGCATCCATCAATTTTAGGCAGAATCAGGATACAGGTAGGAATGAAGCCATTCGAACCTCAATCTTCGGAATTGTTCCGGCCATCACCTATAATTTCAAATTTTAAGCAATGAAAAAGGGACTTTTTTTAACCGTGGCTTTGTTGATCGTCCTCTCTTGTGAAGATGTTATAGATGTAGAAACCCAGCCCGAACCGCCTAGATTGGTCGTCAATGGTTTGGTACGGGTAGATACAACACAACAATTCATAGATGTCCGTATTCGGGTGACGGAGACAGATGATTTTTTTAATGATAATACGGTAACGGAGTTGGAAAGAGCGGTCATTCTTCCGGGTAGGGTCGACCCTGAGGCACTATCAGGCGTTACATACGGGAGAACCCGCGTTTTGGTAGAATCCGAACCGGGCAGCGGAATTTATATTCCCAGCTTTGTCCCGGGATCAATTGATGATCGGCTAACAACAGCCGGGCTTTCTCCGGAGTCTGTCTTTTTGCTGATCATAGAACACAAAGGAAGAAGGTATGCGGCCCAAACCTTATACGCACCCGCTGTACCCATCGATAATATGGAACAAGGGGATGAGACCTTGTTTGATGAAGATGATACCGAAATCAAAATCACCATAACGGATATACCGGACGCTAAAAACTATTATGTTTTCGATTTTGGAGGTGGAGAGTTTTTAGCTTTGGACGATCAATTTATCGATGGACAGGAATTTGAGTTTTCCTACTTTCCCGATAGGGATTTAGACCCTGGAGATGAAGTGGAGGTGAGTATCCTGGGAGCCGACCAAGAGTTTTTTAATTACATAGACCTGTTGGTGGAGCAAACTGAAAATGATGGCGGAGTGTTCGAAACCCCCGCGGCTACCGTCCGCGGTAATGTCTTTGATGTTACCGGCCTGGACAACATTGAAATCTTTGACAATGTGGAAAGACCCAATGAATTCGCCCTGGGCTATTTTGCCTTTGTTCAGGAGTTTACGGAAACCATCACCATTGAATAGTTGCTTTTAGCCCAAGAGAAGGTAAAGACCTAAAATGATAAGAATACCTGTCAATCCCTGAAAGAACGTGGCCAACGTATGTCCCCGTAGCGCCGTCTTCATATCCATATTTGAGAATTCCGCCACTACCCAAAAGTAACTGTCATTCACATGGGAAACGGTCATTGCCCCGGCCCCAATGGCGAGAACGGTCAAGGCCTTGTTCACGATACCCTCAAGGCCAAATGTTCCCAGCAACGGGGCAATAATGGCCGCTGTTGTAATAATGGAGACCGTGGAAGAACCTTGTGCGGTCTTCAGTACCGCAGCAATACCGAACGCAAGGAGCAAACCGCCCAATCCGGAAGCTGAACCAATTTGCAATAAGGACTCAAAGTCCAAAGTCCTTAAAATGGCTCCAAAAGCACCTCCGGCACCCGTAATCAAGACAATGGATCCGGCTTGTTTCAAAGATTCGGCAACCCACTCCTGATTTTGCTTTTTTCCTACACCCCGAACCATCGTAAAACTGAATACTACCCCTATGAACAATGCCGTGATCGGGTTCCCCAAAAAACCAAGTAATGATGCCAAAACACCTTCTCCCAATGGGAATGTTGGATACTCGGCAACAGATTTTAACGCAATCAATAGTAGGGGGAGGAACAACGGTAAAAGCGTTTTCAATAGACTAGGGTAATCTTCCTTCCCATTGCTGTCCATAATCGTTTTATTGGTTTCGGGAACCTCCTCCTGCGTGTTCAGTCGTTTCCCCATATACAGGGCCCAAAAATATCCTGCGAGTGAAACACAAACCGCAACCAAAAGGCCAAAGAGCATTACCATTCCCAAATCGGCCTCCAAAATGGCCGCAGCTGCCAAAGGACCAGGCGTGGGAGGCACAAAAACATGGGCGGAATAAAGACCTGTGGCCAAAGCAATGGCGAATACCAATATTTTGATACCAGCTTTTTTACTCAATGCTTTATTCAAGGAAGAAAGAATAACAAAACCTGAATCGCAGTACACGGGAATGGAAATAATTAACCCTGCCAAATTCAATGCCAATGGGGATCTTTGTAAGCCAACCCCTTTTAGTATGGCATTTGCCAAGACTTTGGTTCCTCCCGTTCTCTCCAAAAATGTTCCAATAACAGTCCCAAAAGCTATGACAAGTCCAATACTGGAAAGCGTTTTCCCAAAACCTTCCCCAATGGTAGTCATGACATTTTCCGGAGATAGCCCAAACAATAAGCCACAGACAATTGCGGCTAGGGTCAAGGAAAAGACCGGATGGACTTTGAACCGGACCGTGGCTATAATGATAAGGACAATGACAGAAAAAAGAACGATGAGTTCCATTGGTGCAGTATGGTTATTCAAGGCTTAAAATAAGGATTATCCACAAAGGGGGCAATACCAAGATACGTTGTATTCCCATAAAATTGGAATGCCGTACTTTTGGAATGTACATGGATGCTATGAAAAGAACGGACAAAGATTTATTGGTAAAAGGTATAAAGTCATTTGTTTATACCGCACTTCTCATGTTTATTGCACCTGTGGTCCTTTATCAGGCCTTTAAGAATACGGATAAGCCATTGTTCATACCTGTTTTGGTTATAGGAATTGCATTGGCCGGATTTGCCATTTATATGGGATTCCGTTCGGTAAACATCGTAATGGATGCCGTATTCGGTAAAAAGAAAACCTAGTTCTTGATGGGCAGACTTGCCTTCCACTTATTGTTTAAGGTCGCATAATCGTAATCCAACACCGACTTTTGACGTTTTAAGCGATTGGAAGCAAATGCCCGTTGCAGGATATCTTCAATGAGGTAATCTTCATGCACCTCTGCGGGTCTGAATTCCCTTTTTAAATTGATTTTGAATGCTTTGGCCGTAGTTTGATACCAGAAGGCCCTCCAACCACTTCGCAAATTCTTTACCAAATCAAATGAGGTACTCCCAGTTTGTCTGTGAATGAGTTTCACCAATATCTGCCCCTCCGTCCTGGTCAGTTTTTTCAACTCATCGGAAAACTCTCCTTCAATATACTTTTGTACTTTTTTGGTGTATCGCTTTTTATGACGTTTCTTTTTGATGTACTGCAAGCTGTCATTTAGCTCCACCAAGCGTTCCGCCGCCAATTTCGCATAGGGATACACCTTAAGGGTTTTTCGTCTTAGGATATAATACTGTAGTTTTTCCTTTTTATCCGTAAACTCCAGCTTACTAAAAATATAAACGTCATCCAGGGCAATGGCCCTGATCCATGAAGAATCACCTTCCATTCGTACATAGTAGGCCGTAGAATCTATGATTTCGTCTTCAATTTGGGCAATCGCCTCAAACTGCACGCACACTAACAGGAATAGTAAAACTCGATTCATGGGGAGTAAACAGTGCAAAAACCGCGTCAAAAGTAAGGATATTGAACAGCTCATATTATTAAATAAACGTGAATATTGCTAAGTTTGGTGTTCAATTTTAAAATATGGCATCAAACAAAATCATTACCAAAAAATCACTGGAATTCTTTGAGAAATACCTTAATAATGCTTCACCCACAGGTTATGAGTGGGAAGGGCAAAAAATCTGGATGGAATATCTAAAGCCTTATGTGGATGATTTTATTACGGATACTTATGGAACTGCGGTAGCGGTCATCAATCCCAAGGCGGATTATAAAGTAGTGATCGAAGGGCATTCCGATGAAATTTCTTGGTATGTGAATTACATAACCGATAATGGTTTGCTCTATGTCATACGAAATGGAGGGAGTGATCATCAGATTGCGCCGTCCAAATGGGTAAATATCCATACCAAAACCGGCATTGTAAAAGGAGTTTTTGGATGGCCCGCCATCCATACCCGAAGAAGTGGTAAGGAAGAACCACCAAAACTTGAAAACATCTTTATTGATATTGGGGCAAAAGATAAGGAAGAAGTGGAAAAAATGGGTGTGCACGTGGGTTGCGTTATTACCTATCCGGATGAATTCAACGTACTGAACAAGGATAAATTTGTATGTCGTGCCCTGGACAATCGTGCCGGTGGGTTCATGATTGCGGAAGTGGCCCGATTGCTTCATGAAAACGGCAAAAAGCTACCTTTTGGATTGTACATTACCAATGCTGTCCAAGAAGAGATCGGTTTAAGGGGAGCTGAAATGATTACCCAGACCATAAAACCCAATGTGGCCATTGTAACCGACGTTACCCATGATACCACTACCCCAATGATAGAAAAGAAAACACAGGGGGATTGTGCCATGGGAAAAGGACCGGTCATTGCCTATGCTCCTGCCGTACAACAAAAACTAAGGGAACGAATCATAGAAACGGCCGAAGCCAAAAAGATTCCTTTTCAAAGAGCCGCCAATTCCCGTTATACGGGTACGGACACGGATGCCTTTGCCTACAGTAATGGCGGTGTTGCTTCCGCTTTGATTTCCCTGCCCTTGCGTTATATGCATACTACTGTGGAAACCGTGCATAGGGATGATGTTGAAAACGTAATCCGATTGATCTATGAAACGCTACTCACTATTGAAGCTGGGGAAACGTTCAGTTATTTTGAGTAGGATCCTATACGCTATTTTGGAAGAAGCTATGGTTGGGAAACCCAATGCGGCGTTTCGCTTTTCATATTCCTGCCCGTACCATGGGCAGATGTTCAAAACAATAGAGGAAGTAAAACACTTCAATGGACGAATTGGTTGATATACTTGACGAGCTAGGGAACTATACCGGAAAGGTGACCATGAAATCAGAGGCCCATAAACTGGGCCTTTTCCATCCTACCATTCATGTCTGGTGCTATTCAAAAAACGGTAAGGTACTGTTACAGCAGCGCGGCGCGAAGAAAGATACCTTTCCTTTAAAATGGGATGTTTCCGTAGCCGGACATGTAAGTGCGGGAGAGGCATTGGAAATTGCAGCTTTTAGAGAGGTCCAGGAAGAGATTGGGATTACCATCAATACATCCGCCTTAAAAAAAATAGGCATTTTTAAAACAGAAGAAAAGCATTCGGAAATGATCTGGGACAGGGAATTTACCCATACCTTCCTTTACGAACTGGACGATAAAACACCATTGACCAGGCAAGAGTCTGAAGTGGAATCCTTAAAATGGTTGTCGATACAAAGCTTTGAAGAGCTCGTTTTACAGGAGGATCCGGGCTTTGTTCCAAATTCAACCGCCCGTTATCTGGACGTTTTAAAAGCGATACGGTCGTGTTTATAGTGTTGCCGTAAAATCCTCCGGTTTGTCCAGGGCGTACGACCTTTGTTCCCCGGTTTTCATGTTCTTCACCACAAAACTGCCCGTTTGAAGCTCTTTGTCCCCCAAAAGAATCACATAAGGTACCTTACGCTTATCTGCATACTTAAACTGTTTTGGGACCTTGGTGGAAGAAGGGTACAAATCGGCACGTAAGCCATTTTTCCGCAATTTGGAAACCAATTGCAAGGCAGCCTTTCCTTCTTCCTTTCCAAAATTCAGACAAAGGACATCCAAGCTCTGTCCCAATGCTTGGGGAAATAGATTGCGTTCTTCCAACACCAAATAAATACGATCCAATCCAAATGAAATACCAACCCCACTCACATCCTTCAATCCAAAAATTCCGGTCAGGTCATCGTATCGGCCACCGCCACCAATGGATCCCATTTGCACCCCTTCCGGAGCGGCAACTTCAAATATGGTACCCGTATAGTAATTCAAGCCACGGGCCAGGGTAACATCCAGGGCCAATTGGGCGGATTGCAATCCCAAACTTTCCACCATCCCAAAAATAGCCTCCAACTCCCCTACTCCTTCAAGGCCCACATCGGATTCTACAAGCAAATCCTTTAGTTGGTCCAATTGCGTTTGATGGTCCCCTTCCATTTTAAATAAAGGACTGGCCTTGTCAATTGCCGAAGTTGAGATTCCCTTGGAGCGCATTTCCTCTTTTACCTTTTCCTCCCCTATTTTATCGAGCTTGTCCAAGGCTACGGTAAAGTCAACCAACAGCTGTTGCGCACCAATTACTTCCGCAATGCCCGATAATATTTTTCGATTGTTCATTTTGATGGTGCAGCCTTCCAAACCCAGCTCGGAAAAAACGGCATCGTACAATTGTACAAACTCCACTTCCTGTAGTAGGGAATTGGCACCGACCACATCGGCATCGCATTGATAAAATTCCCGAAAACGTCCTTTTTGGGGTCTATCTGCCCGCCACACAGGTTGGATCTGATATCGTTTAAAAGGAAAATCCAGTTCATTTTGATGCATCACCACATAACGGGCAAAGGGTACGGTAAGATCGTAACGGAGTGCTTTTTCCGTAATCTTGGGTGCCAGGGAGGCGGAACTCTTGGAACTATAGGTAACATCATCGACTTTAGAGATGAAATCCCCGGAATTCAATATCTTAAAGATTAAACGATCCCCTTCTTCCCCATACTTCCCCAATAAGGTGTCCGAATTTTCAAAACTGGGCGTTTCTATAGGTTGAAAACCGTAAGTTTCAAAGTGTTTTTTGACCGTGGAAATGATGTGGTTGCGCTTGGCCACCTCAATTGGTGAAAAATCCCGTGTCCCTTTTGGTATACTTGGTTTTTGTGGCATGCACAAATATAAGCCTCCCCCTGACCCCCTCCAAAGGAGGGGAATAAATTTCAACCGCTTTTCATTAAGGAATTCTCCCCTTTTGGGGGAGTTAGAGGGGGCTTATAATTTCATCAAACCATTGGTAGAGCTCGCCTTTGGTAATCACAGCTCCCTGTTCGATTAATTGGAACTTATCCAAGTTTTTATCCTTGGTATAGGCCTTTGATGCTGTTAGGTAATCCACAAAATCGGACTGCCAGTTCTTTTTGAACCAACCAAAACCTTCGCTGGTCCGTAAATCCACTTTGGGGTTCATCACCTTTACCGAAATGAGTTTCATTTCCTTATCCTCAAGTTCAAACAAATGCATATGGTTGGCGGAGATGTTTTCCAAGTACTTGACTTTGGACAATACGCCTTCCCAGATCAAATCACTGAAGATATCCAGTTCCTCTTCGGCCACTTCGGGATTCTTTTGCTTTAGGTCCTTCCACTCGTCCGCCGTAATGGATTGGGTTGCCAAGAAATTGATAAACTCCCCTTGCAGTTCCTCAAATTGTTCTTTTGTCAGCCTTTTAAACTTCATTATAAAAAATAATTGACACAAAAATAAAACCCCGAAATCAATCGGGGCCTTTGAAAAACACTAAAAATGGATTCCTTTAAAATATGTATCGTATACCTATTTGGGCCTGCCATCTGGAAACTAAATCAAAATTGTCCACAAATGTCGAGGTTTGGGAAGGGTCAAAACTATACACAGGGGTTGGATTTTCCTGGGAAAAGTCCACGGATACCCCTACAGGTTGTGTGTTTCTTTCAATTTGAACAACACCCCAATTGGAATTTAGCAAATTCCCAAAGTTCAAAATATCCAAACTTAACTGTAACGTGTTTTGATGATCCCCTATGGCGTTAAAATTAAGGTCTTGAAGAATTTTCACGTCCCATCTTCCTGTCCATGGCCTCTTTAAATCATTTCTACCCGTAAAACTACCTCGTCTGGCACTAAGGTAATCGTCCTGCTGGATGAAGGCTTCAAAAGCATCCCGTTGTTCTTGTATTGAGGGATTTCCAGGGAATTGTGGCGCAACAAAATTAAGTTGTTGAACTTCTGCCGTAGTTGGCACATAAAGCAAATCGTTGGTAAAAGAACCATCATTATTGATATCCCCGGAATAGGTATACGAGAAACGTTGACCTGAAGCATATTCAAAAAACGCACCGATGGATGTGGCCCATTTCCCTTTGCCATAGCTCCATTGTTTGTTCAACTGCCCTATAATACGGTGTGTATTGCCAAACAGACTGGGAGCCAAGGGAGCTCGATTGGCATTTCCCACAACGGGATTTAAATCAAACAGGTCACTCGAAATCTCGGCGGACATGGAATTCACATCAAATGCTTCCAAGAAATTATACGCCACCATGGCATAAAGGTTGTTCTGAAACTGTTTTTGAAGTTTAAAACTCCAGTTAAAGGAGCGTCCTTCATCAACATTGGAAATGACATAGGCATTTGTGGCCCCACCAAATATTTGGGCTCGGTCTTCAAGTTGGTAAATGGGGCGGGAATCTGGGCCGGTAAGTCTTCCCGTCGGTGTTCCAAGTCCAAAATTATAGGTCGTTGCGGCATTCAAGTCCCTAGTGAAAATGATGTCCGTAGTGGCAATAATTCCATTATCAAACTTATAATCAATACCCAAGTTAGATCGCCAAACTTGTGGGAATTGGAAATTTGGATTGGTAGGTGTATAAAAGAAGAAGTCCGTATTTTGAACTTGGTTCCCTACCCATACAAATGGAAACCTTCCGGAAAAAACTCCAGTACCACCACGAATTTGAAAACTTTGGTCATCACGGACGTCCCAGTTAAACCCAAGACGTGGGGACCAAAGAATGGAATTATCCGGTAAATCAAAGCTATCGAGAAGGATGGGTTCCCCGTTTTCATCAAAATATTGGATATCCGGAGCATAGGTACCCCCTGCTGACAGGAGCCCACCCTTTCGGTCAATATTCTCATCAATCAAATCACGGGTATTGAAATAGAGTGGTTTATCGGCCCGTAGACCGTAAGTAAGCTTAAAATTATCGGTGATATCCCATTCGTCCTGTATGTAAAATGCCAATTGGCCCACACTGGTCTCTGCTAAGTTCCATCCGCCCGGTGCCCCTATCGGCAATTGATTGTTTGCATTGAATGTGGCCTCGGCATTGGCAATCGAAGCACCAATAAGCCCGTTGTCAACCGCTTCCAAAAAAGCATCGACACTTGAAAAATCAGGAGCAAACGTCCCTACGCCACCGTTTTCATTAAAAAAGACATAGCTGCCCAGGTTAAAGGAGTTGAAAAAGTCGAATTTTTCATAGGAAAAACCAACCGTCACCGTATGGTCTCCTGAGAAAAACGTTAAATTATTGGTGATTTGAAATACGTCCTGTTCCAGACGGTTGTTAATTGAAAATGGCTCGTGACCTGCAACAATGGCCCGTACCCCATCCTGCAATATGTTGATATCCGGTGCAGGGGCTGAAAAAGGATTTCTGAAATCATTAAAACTGGTATACCCTATCTGCAACTTATTGACGGCCGTTCCATCACCCAAAGTAGAATTCAATTCTGCCAAAAATGAATTGATCTCGTTATTGATCTGGTATCCGCTATTGGCAAACTGCAAGGTTGTGGCATCAGGACCACGACGGCCGATGGCCAATGGATTCGCATTCAAATCCCGACTGGCATCCAAAAAATTATAGATAAGTGCCAAACGATTATTGTCATTAATGTTCCAATCCAATTTTAAGATGCCCTTGGTGGATTCAGAGCCGCGCAAAAAACCCTCAAATGGTCCGGTTTCATACCCTAATCCTGCCAATGCATCCGAGACCAACTGCAAATCACTGGCACTGACCCGGGCTACATTGTTACCCCCTTGTCCCCTATCGGCGAAAAAATTGGAACCCAAATCTTCCCTATCATCAACTTCAAAGTTGGCAAAAAAGAAAAGCTTGTTTTTTACAATAGGCCCTCCAATACTGATACCATATTGGGTTTGTGTCAGGTCCGGGACAAAAATATCGTCTCCGGAAACCTTACCTCCGGTCAAATCCTGATTTCTGTAGAACCCATAAACCGTTCCCCTAAATTCATTGGTTCCACTTTTTGTAACCGCATTTACTGCCGCTCCCGTAAAACCGGCTTGCCTAACATCATAAGGGGCCAAGGACACTTGAACCTGGTCTATGGCATCCAGGGAAATGGGCTGTGCATTGGATTGTCCCCCGGGAGTTGGGGCGTCCAGACCAAATGGATTGTTAAAAATGGAGCCGTCCAACGAAAAGTTATTAAACTGGTTGTTTCTCCCCCCAAAGGAAATCCCATCGGAAGATGCCGTTGGTTCCAAACGGGTGAAATCTGCCTGGGAACGACTAATGGTGGGTAATCTTCTTAGTTCGCGGTCTCCCAAATTGGTTTCCGAACCCGTCCTATCACTACCAAAAGTCCCACTTCTGTCCGAAATCACCACCACTTCATCCAACTGTTGGCTTTCAGAAACCAGTTGTGCATCCAAATTAAAGGTCTTACCCAGGGCAAGGAATATCCCTGTTTCCCTTTGTTCCTTAAAACCCACATACGAAATCGCAACTTCATAGGGACCACCAACCCTAAGGTTTAAAAGCGTAAATCTTCCATCCTCATTGGTTATGGCGCCGTACCTGGTTCCGGTAGGGGTATGTACCGCTATGACATTGGCACCAAAAAGGGGTACATTTTGGTCATCCAAGACCGTGCCCCGAATATTTGAGGTGGTCACCTGCGAATAGGAAAAAACCATGGAACTGCATATGGCAATTCCCAAGAGTAAAAATCTTTTCATAATGTTCTCTGTTAGTTAATGTTAAAGCCAATGCAAACATATCGCAAAAAAAAGAGCTATGGATTCATAGCTCTTAACAATTTATTAACCAAAATGTGGTTTTTTTTCACTTTGCCTCAGCGATTACTTCAAAAGGAAAGTCTATAACAACTTCCCTATGTAATCTGATCTTGGCATTATAAGGTCCTGTTCTTTTAATGGTACCTCCCTGGATGGCAATAAACTTCTTGTCTATGCTCTCCCCGGCTTTGGAAATGGCTTCTGCCAAATCTATATTGGTCACTGAACCAAACAGTTTGTCGCCAACACCTACTTTGGCAGGTATCTTGATTTCCATTGCCTTTATGGAATCCGCTACTTTGTTGGCATCGTCAATGATTTGCTTCTCCTTGTGGGCCCTTTGCCTCAAATTCTCGGCCAAAACCTTTTTGGCGGATGGCGTAGCCAAAGATGCCATTCCCTGGGGAATTAGAAAGTTTCTGCCATAACCGGGCTTTACGGTGACAATATCATCCTTGAAGCCCAAATCCTGTATGTCTTGTTTTAAAATCAATTCCATTGCTTCAATTCTTTTATTTTAACATATCACCTACATAGGGCATCAAGGCCAGGTGGCGTGCCCTCTTTACTGCTTGTGCAACCTTTCTTTGGTACTTTAAGGAAGTTCCTGTTAGCCTTCTGGGCAACAATTTCCCTTGCTCGTTTACCAATTTCATCAAAAAATCAGGATCCTTGTAATCAATGTATTTAATTCCGGATTTTTTGAAACGGCAATACTTCTTTTGTTTTGTGGTCTCTATGTTCAATGGGGTCAAATACCTGATTTCCCCATCTTTTTTAGCTTTTGCTTGTTGTTCTATGGATGACATACCCTACACTTTTACTTTTAGTTTGGTTCTTCTTTTCTCTGCCCATGCAATTGCATGTTTGTCCAACTTAACGGTAAGAAAACGCATAACACGTTCGTCCCTTCTAAACTCAACTTCATAAGGATTAATCACTTCTCCTGATGATGTAAATTCAAACAAGTGGTAAAACCCACTTTTTTTGTTCTGGATCGGATAGGCCAATTTTTTAAGCCCCCAATCTTCTTTGGCCACCATTTTGGCGCCATTCTTAACCAAGAAGTCCTCAAACTTCTTGACTGTTTCCTCTATCTGTGTTTCAGATAGAACGGGATTCAAAATGAAAACAGTTTCGTAATGGTTCATAAATCTATTTTTTTAAAGGAGCGCAAAAGTAATCATATTTCACACCGTTCACAAGAAAAATGAGAATTGTTCGTTAACCTTTTAGGAAGTTATTAACAACTAAAATCAAAAACAAACCTACATCGTGCATAATACCAAATACACAACAGAATAGGCCATGTTTACATCTTTTGTTGCTGTTTATCGAGTTTATTATGTAATTTGCCGATGATTTAACCCCACAAATCACCCCATTTATGAAACTAAAAAGTATAATTGTAGACGATTCTTCTATGCAGCGTATGGCGGTAGCTAAGTTAGTCAACAATCACCCACATCTTGCCTTGGTAGCCGAATACAGTAATGCTATAGAAGCCAAAAATGGCTTAAAGAACAATGAGGTAGACCTTATCTTCCTTGATGTTGAAATGCCCATCATCAGCGGTTTTGACCTACTTGAAGCCTTGGAAAATCCACCTCAGGTCATCTTAATTACGGGAAAGCCCGACTATGCGCTCAAAGCTTTTGATTATGATGTGACCGATTATCTGCACAAACCCATTACACTTGCAAGATTTGAGGCATCCGTAAAACGTGCTGTTTCAAAGTACGAGCAAATGCATCGTTCCGAAGAGGACGAGGAGCATATTTTTGTAAAAAGCAACCTTAAAAAACGTAAGGTTATCCTTAATGACATCAAATGGATTGAGGCGCTTGGGGATTATATAAAATTGGTTACGGATGAAGCGAATATTGTTATCCTGTCGACCATGAAATCCTTTGAAAAACAACTACCGGCAGAAAAATTTCTAAGAATTCACAAGTCCTACATTGTGAACCTGGAAAAAATTGAAAAGTTCAATAGTAAAAATGTGGAAGTGGGGGGACGTCAAATTCCTTTGAGTAGGAACAAAAAGACGGAATTGGCAGAGGCTTTGGCCAATGTTTAATTAAATGTGGTCCACGTTATAGACCACCCTAACACTTCTATAGTTGGAAATGGCATCAAAAGACTGATTCACTCTTTTGATGCTTTTTTTTGTTTTTGCTACAGGCTCCGCTGTAGTGAACTTGATCAAGATATTCTTTAAGTATTGATTTCTTATCCTGGAGATTGCAGGATATTCGGGGCCCAAAACGGTGCACTTTAAAACATTTCGCAAGGAAGTCGCAAACCAATCGGAAGCCTCGTTAAGTTTATTGTAATCACGGTCTTTTAACGTAATCCTTAGGATTTTTGTCCCAGGAGGGTATTTGAACTGCTCCCTTTCATACACCTGATCGTGAAAAAACTTGGGGTAATCATAACTGGAGACCTGCTGCAGCACTTGATGGTATGGATTATAGGTCTGCACCAGTACGTTTCCCCTCTTTTGTGTCCTCCCCGATCTGCCCGCTACCTGGACCAATAACTGAAAACTACGCTCATGGGCCCTGTAATCGGGAAAATTCAAGAGGGAATCCGCATTCATGATGCCGACCAAACCGACATTTCTAAAATCCAATCCCTTGGTAATCATCTGGGTCCCCACCAAAATATCCAACTCCTGTGCCTCAAATGCGTTTATTAGTTTGTCATAGGAATATTTGCCACGGGTAGTATCCAAATCCATACGGCCTACCTTGGCGTCCGGAAAAAGATGTTTCAATTCTTCTTGAATTTGTTCGGTCCCAAAGCCCTTGGTGTCCAAAGTGCTGTTACCACAGGCTTGACAACTTTGTAAAATTGGGATGTGAAATCCACAGTAATGGCAGCGCAACTGTTCCCGATGCTGATGCAGTGTTAAGCTTACATCACAATTTGGGCATTGTGCAGCATGGCCACAGGTAGTGCATTCCAAAATTGGGGCAAAACCCCTCCTGTTCTGAAAAAGGATGATTTGTTCATTTTCTTCAAGTGCTGTTTCCATGGCCTTTAGAAGTCGCTCGGAAAAATGTCCCTTCATCCGTTTTTTCCTATGGGCTTCCTTAATATCGACCAACTCAATCTCCGGCATCAAAACTTCCCCATAGCGCCTGGGTATTTCCGCAATTCCATATTTCCCTTTTTTGACGTTATAGTAACTCTCTATACTGGGAGTGGCAGAGCCCAATAGACAATTGGCCCCATGAAGGCTGGCCAGAACAATGGCAGCATCCCGGGCATGGTATCTCGGGGCAGGATCAAATTGTTTGTAGGATTGTTCATGTTCTTCATCTACCACAACCAGACCCAGCTTGGAAAAAGGAAGAAACAAAGCGGACCGGGCACCAAGGATTACCTGGGCTTTTTCACTTTGATGCAAAACGTTGTTCCAGACCTCAATACGTTCGTTATAACTATATCTGGAGTGGTATACCGCTACGGTATTTCCAAAATAGGCCTTTAATCGATTGATTAATTGTGTCGTCAATGCAATTTCAGGCAGTAGGTACAACACCTGCTTGTCATCATCAACTACCTTTTTGATGAGTTTGATGTATACTTCGGTCTTGCCGGAAGAGGTGACACCGTGCAACAGACATACCCTAGGTTTTTCAAAGCTCTCCCGAATTGCCCCAATGGCTTTGATCTGTAAGGGGTTGAGCTGAATATCCCCTACCTTGCGCTCCCCTTCTTCATAGACCACCCTATCCGTTTGAAGTTCGTACCCTTCAAAAACCGATTTCTCCATCAAAGCCTTGATGACCGATTTGGAAATTCTACTGGTTTTTTCAAAATCCGTTAATCTAACCGGCTTCTTCTGTTGTCCGTAAATACTGAAGTACGAGAGTACCGCTTGGCTCTGTTTTGGGGCCCGGGTCAACGTTTCCAATAAGTTTTGCAAGGCTGTTTCCGACTCGTATTTTGGATTTAACCGGATATATGTAACGGTTTTTGGTCTGTATTTTTCATGGATTTCCTCTTTTAATCGTACCACCCCTTTCTTCACCAAGCCATTGATCAGGGGAAGTACCCTTTTGCGGTCCGTAATATCCGTTACGTCCTTAATCTGTAGAGAGGATTGGTGGCGTAATGCTTCGACAATCAAGAATTCATCATCGGTCAATTCACTTTCCGGCACTTTATCCAATACATTGGGGAGTATCAATGTTTCACTTTCCAACAACAAGGCGTTGGGAAGTCCTGCCCTGACAACTTCGCCCAGTGTACACATGTAATAGTCGGCTATCCATTGCCAAAACTTGATCTGGGTGGGTGCCAACACCGGGTGGGAATCCAATATCTCATGAATTTCCTTGGCCTCATAGGCCGTTGGAGGGTTTTGATGGATATGGAAGGCAATGGCAGTATAAATCTTGGATTTTCCAAAAGGGACGGCCACCCGCATACCTTTTTGAAGGGCATCGGCCTCCTCGGAAGTAATCTTATAGGTAAACGTCCGTTCTATCCGAATGGGTAGGATGACATCCAAGAAATCCTGCATAAGTGCTATTGGTCGTTAACCCGTAACCACGTTTGGGTACGATAGAAAAAGGCCAGATATCCCCTGACTTTGAGTCTGTTTTCATTGTCCGGGTCCAACCAAATCTTTCCTCGAACGGTGAGTCCCTTGGTCGGGTCAGTCAACCTTTTACCCTTGTACGCACCATCCTCTTCCTTGGTAAAACCATCAATAATGGGCAATCCCAAGATTGGCCTGTCCTTTAGCTTACCGTTACATTTGATGCATTTGGCATCTTTACGGTCTTTATTTAAAATCTCAATCACCCTTCCAAAAAGCTTTCCCTGTTCCCGGGTGATTTCCACCAAGGCTTTTGCCTCACCGGTTTCATCATCAATCGTCTTCCACTTTCCCAGGATGGATTGGGCATTGCCAACATGTACGCCCAGCATTAAAAAACTAATCAAAAAAACTATTCTTTCCATTGTCCAATCTTCTATTTACATTTTTTCGCAACGCCTGGAGTGTTGCATTCAATTCAAAACCCAATAATAGGATATTGGAATTTAACCAGATGTAGAACATCAAAATTAGTAGGCCTCCCAAAGCACCATACAGTTCGTTATACCTCGCAAACTTTTCCACATATACCCCAAAGAGATAGGATGTCAACAAGAAAAGGATGGCCGTCACCAAAGCACCAATGGAGAAAAATCTCGCCTTTCTACCCTCAACGGTCCCAAAATAGTACAAAATGGCAGTGGTGAGGTAGGAAAGTAGGAAAAAGAATAAAACCTTGGCCATTTGTAATCCAAAGGCATCGCCTTTCTCTGCATCATAGCCGAACTTCTTTCCAAAATATTCGCTGGTGTATTCCACAATGTAAAATTCAAAATACACAAAAGCCACTGCACCAACTATCAATAAAATACTAAGAAGTAGGCCCACCATAAGGGCATAGGCATATTGCCGAACAAAATTCCTTGTCAATTCAACGTGATAGGAATACTCGAAAGCACTAAAAATGGAATTCACCCCATTGGCCACCAAAAAAATGGAGAGCCCGAATGCGGAGGACAACAATCCTCCATGTTTTTGGTCTTTTATCTGCCGGTAAATCTCCTCAAAATAGTCACCGGTAGCAGTCGGTAAAAAGGATTCCAGGAAAAGTAGAAACTGGGTATCAAAATTTTCATTGCCTATACGGACATAGGGAATGACAAAGGGAATCAAGGTCACCAAAAAAATCAACAGGGGAAAAATGGCAAGGAAAACACTAAAGGCAATTGCGCTTGCCCTACTGGAAAGGGCGCCCTGGATAATGCCAATAATATAGATTTCGGAAAGGTTATACGCAGAAAGCCCTTCAAAACCTGGCAGTTTGATCCGTTTCAACAACCTAACCAGCCAATTGACAATGGGTATCTTCTCCAATTTCTCCTCGATCTCCTGGGACATCTAAAACGCTTTAAGGCTCAAGTCCATATTGTGTACCGAATGGGTCAACGCACCTGATGAAATATAGTCCACACCGCACTCTGCATATTTTCGTATGGTTTTTTCATTTATTCCGCCAGAGGATTCCGTAAGACATTGCTCTCCGATAAGGTCAATGGCCCTTTTGGTATCGGAATAGGTAAAATTATCCAAAAGAATACGGTATACCCCCTGGGATTCCAGTATTTCGGACACCTCGTCCAGATTTCGTGCCTCAACAATAATTTTCAGGTCCTTACCAATTTGTCTTAAATAGTTTTTGGTCATAGCTATGGCCTTGGTAATGCCCCCTGCAAAATCAATGTGGTTGTCTTTGAGCATGATCATATCGTACAGTGCGAACCTATGGTTCTCCCCTCCCCCAATTTTAACGGCCCATTTTTCCAATGCGCGTATTCCCGGTGTGGTCTTACGGGTATCCAAAATCTTAGTTTCCGTCCCTTCCAACAGGTCCACATAAAAAGCCGTCTTGGTGGCAATGGCACTCATTCGCTGCATGGCATTCAACACCAATCGTTCCGCTTGTAGGATACTTTGGGATTTCCCCTGGACAACAAAGGCAATATCCCCAAACTTCACCCGTTCACCATCCCCAATCCGTACCTCTATCGCAAGTTCATTATCCACAAAGGCAAAAACCTGTTTCGCAAAATCCACACCAGCCAAAATTCCCTCATCCTTGACCAAAAGCTTTGCCTTTCCATGAACCGTTTCTGGGATACAGGCAAGCGAGCTATGATCACCATCACCCACATCTTCCCGAATGGCGTTTGAGATGATATATTCCAACTCTTTTTGAAATTGTTCCTTGGAAATCATATGGAAGAAATTTAGGACGAAAATACTAAAAAGCATACCTATCACGGAAGCGTGGAACCGTACTTGTACTACTTTTGGGGGAAATCACATTTTCAATGACCATAAAAGTGTTTTTTGTAGGTAAAACGGACAGCAAGGAACTTCGTAAGCTTTTTCAGGACTATGCCAATCGTTTAAAGCACTATGTAAAGCTGGACATCAAGGAATTACCTGACTTGAAAAATACCAAGAACCTTTCTGAAAACGAACAGAAATTGAAGGAGGGCACACGTATCCTGGAACAATTGGAAAATGCGGACCATCTGGTGGTATTGGATGAAAACGGAAAGCAATTCACTTCCATGGAATTTTCGGGATACCTCCAGAAAAAGATGAACAGTGGTTTAAAAAATTTGGTGTTTGTGGTTGGTGGACCTTATGGTTTTCACGAAGCTGTCTTACAAAGGAGCAATGCGAAAATTAGTTTGTCCCCAATGACTTTTTCCCATCAAATGGTACGTTTGTTCTTTATTGAACAAGTTTACCGGGCTTTTACGATTCTACGGAACGAACCATATCATCATCGGTAACATCTTTTGTGGGCGCAAGGTGATATTTTTCCAGAAGGCCCTCTACCTTCCTTAAAACCCTATGATGGGGCTTTCGCATACCCTCGTTCTTTTTTAAGGCCTTGACCATATTATTGGAGACCTGGTTAAGGTGGTCCAACTCTTCTGAAATAAAACGGACGATTTCGTCCCGTCGTTCCGGTTTTTTCTCCACCTTAAGGACATATTGAAGGTCTTTTATATTCCTCATATGTGAGGCAAAGACATGGGATTGGTGCCAGGCAATCTCAGCAAGTTTTTTCTTCTGTTCCATTATCCTGCTGATAATGGGGTTTACAATAAAGAAAATTTCAAAGAGGACGATCAGAACGGAAAAAATGGCCAACTCCAGTTCAATAATTCGCATGGCCTTGATGTCATCCTCGGCCCTCTTTTGGAACTGTAACACAATATCATCCATAATTGCCGTAAACCGATCTACCCGATACCGCAAATCATTGAAGGAAATCTGATCAACATGCTGTAAGTCGGCCAACTTTGACTGAAACCAAATGAGATACGGATGTAGCTTTCTAAAATTCCTGGAGATATCCTCGTCCTCCAAGGGATCTATCCCCAATTTTTCACTGCCATTTTGTAGTATTTCGTTCCTTTGCACCAATCGGTTTATGGAAAGTTTAAGCTCGGCATAGTCACAGGTGTGGAAGCGACAAGAGTAGATTTCGTTCAAAAGGTTTTGGCTCAGTGTACGTTGAAAACCCGCTAAATTGACCACAAGGGCAGTATCCCGCTGTTTTTCCAGGGAGTATTGAACAATGGTCTGTATGGCAATCGTTAATCCAATGATGGAAACCACCAGCAAATAATACGCCCTAAAGCCTTTTTTGAAAAATGTAAATTTCCCTATTTTCACTACACCCAGTACTAAATTATAAGAATTTGCCTACAATTTATGGCTAAAATCAAAGAGGAAATCAAAAATGTTGTGAAAGGGTTAAGAGTGCTAGTGAAACCCGGTTGGATTTGTTGTTGCTACCGAACCGCCATTTGAGACCCATAGTTCTAAAAAACAATGGAATTCTCCCGTAGGTTGTATAACATTCGGATTTCCTCTGTCCTTTCGAAATGAGGTGCGAAGCGCCGATTGGGAAATCTACTTCATTTTAGATTTCTTCCGTTGGTCGAAATGACAATATGGTGGATGAAATCTTCGAAGCCATGAAATATAAAGGTCACTTTGCGGCAGCGCTATCGAAGTACTGGAATCAAAACCGTAGCACTGCAGAAACCAGGAAACAGGATTTACGTTATCTTGACCCATAACCTTAACTCCTAACTCCTAACTTTTAACTCCTAACTCTTAACTCTTAACTCCTAACTTTTAACCCTTGCCAACCATCCGCATGTGGCACCCGAATCAGGATTGGGGAATCCTTATAATCAATAGAGTACACGGAACTTAATGGTATGTTCCACACTTTTCAATGCTTTAACGACCTCCTTATTGTATTCCTTGTCCAAATCTGTAATTACGTAGCCCACTTCGGAGTCCGTAGAGAGATATTGCCCGGTTATGTTCATTTCAAACTTGGCCAAAACCTCATTTATTTCGGCCATTACCCCCGAGACGTTATCGTGAATGTGCAAAAACCGATGGGAATTGTTCTGCTTGGGCAAACGAATATTTGGAAAATTCACGGCATCTACCGTATTTCCGGAATTAATGTAATCCATAATTTTGTTGGGAACGAAATCCGCTATGTCCTTTTGGGCCTCTTGGGTGCTTCCCCCCACATGCGGTGTCAGGATTACATTTTCCAATCCTTGAAGTTCGGTTTTAAAATTGCCATTACTCCTGGGTTCCTCGGGATATACATCTATACCTGCACCCCTTATTTTTTTGGATCTTAAGGCTTTGACCAAGGCTTCAATATCCACCACAAATCCCCGTGAAAGATTAATGAGTATTGCCCCATCACGCATTTGATCAATTTCCCGTTCCCCAATAAAATTCCTATTGGCCTTATTATCATCCACATGGAGGGTTACTACATCCGAAACCGCCAACAAATCCTCCAATGTAGTGCACTTAATGGCGTTGCCCAATCCCAACTGGTCTTCCACATCATAGTAATACACACGCATTCCAATGGCTTCTGCCAACACGGAAAGCTGTTTCCCAATGTTTCCATAGCCCACAATACCTAAGTTCTTTCCCCGGACCTCATGGGAATTAAGGGCCGTTTTAAACCACTGTCCCTGGTGGATTTCGGTACTACGGGCAAAGACACTCCGCATGAGCATGATAATCTGACCAATGGCCAACTCCACTACCGAGCGTGTATTGCTGTAGGGCGCGTTAAAGACCACTACCCCTTTTTTCTTGGCGGCGATCAAATCTATCTGGGTGGTACCTATACAAAAAGCGCCAATGACCAAAAGGCGGTCCGCTGCTTCCAGTACCTTTTTTGTTACCTGGGTTTTGGAACGAATACCAAGAACATGAATTCCCTTTATCTTTTCAATAAGTTCCTCTTCGGGTAAACTGTGCTTTACCAATTCTACGGAGAATCCTTCATTGGAAAGGTTATCAAATGCATCCGGATGAACATTTTCCAACAACAAAATCTTGATTCGATTTTTGGGATATGATATTTTTCTGGGCAAGTCGTTCACAAATAAAAATTCATTAAGGTTAGGCGCCACATGATCGGCATGGGTAGCTGCTTTTTCGCGATGCACATTTTCGGTATAGGCAAAAAACTTGTCCGCAATACCAGCTTCCCGCATTACATAATCACTATAGCCATCGCCGATCACCTGGACTTCACCATCCAGATCCAGCTTTTTTAGGCACTCAATCTTTCCATTATGTGATGAGAGCACATTGGTTTCATCAAAACCGATGATTTGGCCATGGTCATCAAATTTAAAGGTATTTGCATAAACCCGTTCCGACGGGATATTGTAATCTGCCACAATGGGGTCAATGAATTCTTTGAACCCACAGGAAATTACATAAATATCCTCGGCATGTGAATGGAAGAACTCTTTATTTTCCTTAATGGATTTGGATATTTTTTGACGTAAATCCTCAATCAGGGGCTCCAAATCCCTTTGATGGGCTTCCAGAAGCCGTATTCTCCGTTCCAAAGATTCCGTGAAGGAAATCTCCCCATCTATCCCCAAATTGGTAATGTTCTGGATTTCCATAAGGATTTCATCTTTATTTGATTTGCCCTTTAAGGTCATTTCCGCCAAAACATCCAACGCCTCAACCTGGGTAAGGGTGCTATCAAAATCAAAAACGTATTTACGTCCTGTTTCCACCATCGTCTAAGAATTAAGCTGTAAATGTAATTATTAAAAAAAGTGAAGATTGGCGTTGTTCAAAAAAAGGCCAAACGGTGAATAAAAAATCGTTTTTGATCGACAAATTGACTTTTTTCACTACTAAAAATTATCAATTTCCCAATAGTTAAAACCAACGCCTTACCGCTTTGCAATACAATTGGTACTTTTTGCCAAATTTTTTGGTCAAGGCCACTTCTTCCCCCTTTATCTGAAAATGGTTCATATAATACACAAAACCCGCCGCCAAAAGGGTATTGAAGGCATTTCCCAAATGAAGTCCAAAAGCAATAAGAAACAGTAGCATCCCCAGATACATGGGATTCCTTGTATAGCCGTATATACCATGACTTACCAAATTGTTGGCTTTCTCGGGATTCAAGGGATTTGTTGTGGTTTTTGCCCTGGCTAATTGAAATAGGGCAAACGCCATTACCAGAAGACCTAGTACCGCTAAAAAATAGAGCATCCATTTACGACCAAAAAAGTCAAACTCCCCAACAGGAAGAAATCGGTCCAAGAGGTACATAAGACCTCCAAAAATAAACATGACCAAGGGAGGTGGTATTTTCAATTTCATTTTTCTAAAGTACTATTTTTACCTCCAAGAAATGTAGTTTATGAAATTGGTCTTTGCCACACATAACCAAAACAAGTTCCAGGAAGTGAAAAACCTGGTCCCAACCTCTGTGGAATTGGTTTCCCTAGGGGACATTGGTTGTTATAATGAAATCCCGGAAACAGGAAAAACGCTGGAAGAAAATGCCCAAATAAAGGCAGATTTTGTGACATCTACCTACGGACTTCCCAGTTTTTCCGATGATACCGGATTATTGGTCAATGCCTTAAATGGTGCACCGGGGGTCTACTCTGCGAGATATGCAGGGGCAGACAAGAATGCCAATGCCAATATGGACAAACTCCTGGAGGAACTGCACACTATTGGGGACAGGTCGGCCAGATTTGAGACGGTCATCGCCTTGAACCTGAACTCCGGGTGCCATTTTTTCAAGGGAGTGGTCCATGGAAGCATTACCAAAGAAAAAAAAGGGAAAAAAGGCTTTGGCTATGACCCCATTTTTCAACCCAAGGGTTACGACAAAACCTTTGCCGAACTCCCCATGGAACAGAAAAATGTCATAAGCCATAGAGCCAAGGCCATGAAACAGTTGGTTGACTTTCTCGCCACTTTGACCAATAGCTGATGAAATAAATGTACATTTGCCGCTTATTTAATGTCGCGCCCAGGGAAAATGGGTAAAAAAGGGGTGTTGTGATGGGCTTTGTTTATATGGTTTTCGCTCGATACAGCACAGTAATAGCGAGTTTATAAACAATGATATGACACCATTTGAAAGTTTGGGACTGCAGGAGTCCCTATTGACCGCCATTTCCGATTTAGGGTTTGAATCCCCATCCGAAGTCCAGGAAAAAGCCATTCCCATTTTATTGGAGGACGAAACCGACCTGGTTGCACTGGCACAAACAGGAACCGGAAAGACTGCTGCATTCGGGTTTCCGCTGCTACAGAAAATTGATGCCCAAAGCAGGACCACGCAAGGTCTCATCCTATCCCCCACCAGGGAATTGTGTTTACAGATCACCAATGAAATGCAACTCTACTCCAAATATGAAAAGGGAGTCAATATTGTTGCCATCTACGGCGGCGCCAGTATTACCGAACAAGCCAAACAGATCAAAAGAGGGGCACAGATCGTGGTCGCCACCCCAGGTCGTATGAAGGATATGATCCAAAGGGGAATTGTTGACATTACCAAAATTGAGTACTGTATTTTGGATGAGGCCGATGAAATGCTCAATATGGGCTTTTATGAGGATATTAGGGATATCCTTTCCAATACGCCCGATGACAAGTCCACTTGGTTATTTTCGGCCACCATGCCCAAAGAGGTGGCCAGTATTGCCAAAAAGTTCATGCACAAACCCAAGGAGATTACGGTAGGCACCAAAAATGCAGGGGCAGTGACCGTGCAGCATGAATACTATTTGGTGAGCGGCAGGGACAGGTACGCTGCGCTAAAGCGATTGGCCGATGCGAATCCTGGAATATTTTCCGTGGTCTTTTGTAGGACCAAAAGGGATACGCAAAAAATTGCCGAAAAACTAATTGAAGACGGATACAATGCCGGGGCCTTACACGGGGATCTAAGTCAAAACCAAAGGGATTTGGCCATGAACGCCTTTCGAAAAAAACAAATCCAACTTTTGATTGCGACCGATGTGGCAGCTCGTGGAATAGACGTGGATGATGTCACACATGTGATCAACTATCAATTGCCCGATGAAATCGAAACCTACACCCACCGAAGCGGACGTACGGGAAGGGCTGGAAAATCGGGTATTTCCATGGTCATCACCACACGAAGTGAACTTCGGAAAATAAAGGCCATTGAAAAGAAAATTCGACAGGATTTCATCGAAAAGAAAATTCCAACAGGAATTGAAATTTGCGAAATACAGCTGTACCATTTGGCCAGTAAAATCAGGGATACCAACATTGACCCTGATATTGAGGATTACCTTCCTGCAATTTATGATGTTTTGGAAGGCCTTGATCGGGATGAAATCATCAAAAAGATGGTTTCCGTCGAATTTACGAGGTTCTTTAGGTATTACAGTAATACCCGGGATTTGGATGAACAGAAATCATCAAAAGGGGAAAAAGGCCAAGAAGAAAGGCCAAAGGATGGTTCGGTCCGCTATTTTATCAATGTAGGGGAACGGGATGGGTACGACTGGATGTCCCTAAAAGATTTCTTAAGGGAAACCCTTAAGCTGGATAAGGAGGATATCTATAGGGTGGACACCAAGGACAGTTTCTCCTTCTTTAACACAGATGCCAATTTAATGCCCTTAATACTGGAAGCCTTTCAGGATTTTAAAGTGGACGGACGTTTCATCAACGTAGAGGTTTCCAAAAACCCGGGCCGTAGTGGAAAGGGCAAAAAACGTGATCGTAGGAGAGGTGGACGAAAGGACAGTGGTGCCCCTTTCAACAAAAAGAAAAAATCCTCATCCAGACGAAAAAAGGGAAGGAATCCAGGCTTTTTTTAGTTAATGAGTTCCAAAAAGGCAAGGCAACCCCATTAAATTCCGTTGTTTTGTATCTTTAAGGTCGAAAATTGCTTGATGAAAATACTTTTATGCTTCACTTTCCTCCTCCTAGGGACACTGGTATTTAGCCAGGAAAATGAGGAAGATACCCAGGCCGGAGAAATCGTTGCCACCGTGCTCAATGCCCAAACGAACTTTCCTTTGGAAAGTGTGCATGTCATTAACTTAAACAAGGTTGTCGGAACCATCACCAACCAAGATGGTAAATTTAGGATTACCGCCGCCGTAAATGATACCCTTTATTTGACCTACCTTGGTTTTAAGCCCCAAAAGGTAAGGGTCACCAACGATATGTTCCGTTTTGAGGACACCAAAATCGCCCTTACGGAATTGGCTTACGCCCTGGAAGAGGTAATCGTAAGACCCTATCAGCTTACAGGGTACCTGGAGATAGACGTAAAGAACCTACCGGTCAACAACGCTTACCAATATAGTATTTCGGGACTTAACAAGAGTTATGAAGGGGGCAGTAAAAGTCCAAGTGCCGTCACCAAAGTCCTTGGTGCCATCCTAAATCCCGCGGACCTGCTCCGTAACTTATTTGGCAAGAAACCGCAACAGATGCGAAAATTGCGGAAAATGAAAGAGGATGAAAACATCCGGGATCTATTGGCGTCAAAATTTGACCGTGAAACACTGAAACAGCTACTCCAACTTGAAAAGATGGATATTGAGGACATCCTCAACAATTGTAGTTACTCACGATCGTTCATACAAACCGCGAATGACCTACAGATTCTGGATGCCATAAGCAATTGCTATGAGGAATATAAGGTGCTTAACAGGGGGTAAGGCTTGGCATTTTCCGATTTTCCGAAATCACCATTTAAATAAATTTTCTATTCTTGCGAGCATTTTATAGCTTTAGGCAAAATCCTCAAAGCATGAGAAAACTACTTATCGCTATGTCGATATTGACTTCTCTTTTTGGCTGCAAAAACTCTCAAAAAGAAACGCCCCAAAAAAATCCGGAAACCCTCGCCATAAACCAGAAGCAGGAAGAGCATTCCAAAACCCCTTTTGTTTGGGAGGGGGCCAACATCTATTTCCTTTTAACGGATAGGTTCAACAATGGACAACTCGAAAAGGATATCAATTTTGAACGTAAGGACTCCACGGCAGTGCTTAGGGGATTTGAAGGAGGGGATATTGCTGGAATTACCCAAAAGATTGAAGACGGATACTTTACCGATTTAGGAATCAATGCAATTTGGTTTACCCCAGTGGTTGAACAAATCCATGGCGCCACGGATGAAGGAACCGGAGTCACCTATGGCTACCATGGGTACTGGACCAAGGACTGGACCACGATCGATCCTAATTTTGGCACTAAGAAAGATTTGGAAAACCTGGTGAAAACGGCCCATGCCAAAGGAATTCGCGTTTTACTGGACGTAGTTCTCAATCATACGGGACCGGTAACGGCCATTGATCCCGTTTGGCCCGATGAGTGGGTGCGAACATCCCCGGCTTGTGCATTTGACAATTATGAAAATACTACCGCTTGCACCCTTGTACGCAATCTGCCCGATATTTTAACGGAATCTGATGAACCCGTGGAATTACCGGATACCTTATTGGCCAAATGGAAAGAGGAAGGTCGTCTAAGTCAAGAATTGGATGAACTTAACCTTTTCTTTGAGCGTACGGGATATCCCAGGGCGCCACGATTTTACATTATCAAATGGCTTACGGATTACATCCATGAATTTGGAGTGGACGGATTCCGCGTGGATACGGTTAAACACGTTAATGAAAATGCATGGGCAGAATTAAAAAAGGAAGCAGATTATGCCTTTGAAACCTGGAAAAAGAAACACCCCAACAGCGTATTGGACGATAAACCGTTCTACATGGTAGGGGAAGTTTATAATTATGGTATCTCAGGTGGGCTCAATTTTGATTTTGGCGATAAAAAGGTGGACTACTTTGCCAACGGTTTCACCAGCCTGATCAATTTTGATCTAAAATACGATGCTACCCAGACATACGAGAAAGTATTTAAAAAGTACAGTTATCTGCTCAACACAAAATTTCAGGGCAAAAGTGTCCTTAATTATCTCACTTCGCATGATGATGGGAACCCCTATGATGCTGACCGAAGCAAACCCTATCGCTCGGCAAACATGCTATTGTTGACCCCCGGGGCCTCACAGGTATATTATGGTGATGAAACCATGCGTCCCCTTAAGGTGGAGGGTGCAGAAGGGGATGCGAACCTTAGGTCCTACATGAACTGGGAGGACCTGGATACCGTACCGGAGGTTAAAAACGTTCATGAACACTGGCAAAAACTGGGAAAATTCAGAAGAGATCACCCCGCAATAGGAGCTGGCAAGCACAAAAGGTTGGCCAAAAGCCCCTATGTTTTTTCCAGAACCTATATTGATGGGGAGTACCGCGATAAAGTCGTCGTTGGACTGGATTTGCCCAAAGGCAAAAAATCCCTCCGGGTAAAAGGGTTCTTTGGTGATGGCACCGTATTGTATGATGCCTATTCCGATACTCGGGTCATGGTCAAAAACGGTAAAGTGGTTCTCGAAAACGACTACGACACTGCCCTCTTGGAACCCAGTGAATAGTTTTATTTCCTGGAATGTAAGGCTATACGGTTACCTTCTGAGTCGTGGAACAACCCCATATAGCCAACATCCGGACTTATTTGGGTTTTGGGTTTTAAGATGTGGCCTCCCGCATGTTCAATTCGGTCCAACTCATTTTGGACGTCTTCACTGGCAAAGTAGATCAATACACCTTCCTTATGGTTTGGAATATACCATTCGGGCTGTAAAATCAAGGAGCCTGAACAACCTGCTTTCCCTTCGGACCAGGGAAACCAACCCATTAGTGTTCCCCCAAAGTCCTGTACTTGAATGGTAATTTCAAATACTTCTTCGTAAAACTTCCTTGCACGGTCCATATCCGTTACTGGAATTTCAAACCAACCTACCATATTCTGTTCCATCGTGTTACTTCTCCAATAGCCCCTTTAATGAAGCCAATCCTTCCTCAAAATCCTTTCCAACCATCTTATCCATGCTCATAAACAGCATCATGATACTGAACGGAAACTTGTTCTTCCCCGAAAAACCCCAGGTGACTTTTGTCTTTCCCGATTCCGCATCCTCCGTTTCAAAATAGCAATCGGATTCGGATTTCCAGGGTTTTAGAAATCGTAATTCCCCTTCAATACGCTCGCCATCCACAATTTTGGTGATTTCCTGTTCGCCCTCACCAACTTCTTTGTTCCCGTTCCAATAGCTCACCGAGCCAACTTCCCCATCGTTTCCCCTATATTCCTTGTGCATGTTAGGGTCCCTTTTTGCCCAGGGCGACCATTCGTCCTGTTTTTTTAAAGAACGTAAAAAAGGAAACACCTTGTCCTTAGGACTATCGATCACTATGGAACGGGAAACATCATACGTTTTGGGGGCCAGCATTGCCAGGATAAGTATGAGCAATACAATTCCGGCCAGAATGTAAAGTACTGTAGTCATCTGTTTATAAATTGGTTACGTTTAAATGTACAAAAAACATCAATTCCCCTGGTAACGACTGATAATCTGTTCCACCTTCTTGATGGACTTTTTGGTCCAATCCAGCCGTTTTTCCAATAGTTCGGTTTGGGTCAATTGCCAAGGAAGTGTGGTTTTCCTTAGCTTATCGGCAAGCTGCTGAATGATTATGGCAGCTGAAACGGATACGTTAAGGCTTTCGGAAAAACCTACCATTGGAATTTTTAAAAACCTATCGGCCTGTTCCAAAACCTCCGTGCTCAATCCTTCCCATTCCGTTCCAAAAAACACTGCTGTTTTTGTATCCACTTGAAACTCGGAAAGTGAATATGCATCTTGGTGGAGGACCGTTGCCACAATGGAATAACCCCTTTCCTTAAGTATCCTGATGCAATCCGTCGTGTTTTGGTGCCGTACTAGATCTACCCATTGCTGCGCCCCTAAGGCGATGTTCTTATCCAGCTTGTCCCCAAATCGGCCCTCAATGCTGTGCACCTCTTGAATGCCAAAGGCATCGCAACTTCTAAGAATGGCACTGGTATTGTGCATTTGGTATACATCTTCAATGGCCACGGTCAAAAATTTGGTACGCTCGGAGAGCACTTTGCGAAAACGCTCCTTTCGGTTCTCCGTAAGGTAATCTTCCAAATAGGCCAGCAAATCACAATCGATCATAGGATCAAGATAATGAAAATACTATTTTTGAATTCCAGCTACCATTTAAGTAAGTTGGGCACCGATGTAACTATCCAAAAACACCTAGCAATGGACAAAAAAAGAGTTGTTGTTCTCACTGGAGCCGGAATGAGTGCCGAAAGCGGCCTCAAAACCTTTAGGGATGCCAATGGGCTATGGGAGGGCCATGATGTTATGGAAGTTGCTTCCCCACAGGGCTTTTCCAGAAATCCAGAACTGGTTTTGGAATTTTACAATCAAAGACGTCGGCAGCTTTTACAAGTGGAACCCAATGCTGGCCACAAAGCCTTGGTGGAACTGGAAAACTATTTTAACGTCGATATTGTTACCCAAAATATAGACAACCTCCACGAGAAGGCGGGGAGTTCCGCAGTATTGCACCTGCATGGGGAGCTTTTAAAGGTCCGAAGCATTAGGGATGAAACCACGATATTGGATTGGACCACCGATCTTGTTTTGGGTGATCTGGACGCCAGGGGCCACCAACTTAGGCCCCATGTGGTGTGGTTCGGGGAAATGGTACCCATGTTGGAACCTGCTATTGCAATTACCGCCATGGCGGATGTATTGATCATTATAGGAACATCAATGCAGGTATATCCCGCCGCAAGCCTCATAAACTATGTCCCCTCAGGTACACCCATTTATTTTGTTGACCCCAGACCCACTATTCGGGAAATGGATTTTGAGCACCTGACCATTATCCCCAAAACTGCTGTTGAAGGTGTTCCCCATTTGGTTCAAAAACTTGGTAAAGACCTATGACTGCCCAACAGTTACATAGGCAACTCAATACGGGGCGGATAAATAAACCGGATGTGGACAGACTCGTTGCCCATGTACTGGCTTCCCCAGAATTGGTAGGGCCATTGTTCAAGGAAGTAGGTATCCATGATAAGGAGGATAATTTTGCCGCAAGCTGGATATTTGACCATGTTATGCGTAAGAAATTGGAATTGATCGTACCCATCCTCAATGATTTTATCGAGGGATTGGATCGGATGCAATCGGAATCCTCCATACGTCCCATGGCCCATATATGTCAACTGTTGACACAGGCCTACTATAAGGCGAAACACCCCCTTTTTATAAATGCGTTATCCTTGACTTATTTGGAAAAGATGGCTACGGTGTGTTTTGACTGGCTCATTGAAGAGCATAAAGTGGCCACGAAAGTTTTTGCCATGACCAGTCTGTTCTATCTGGGCGAAACCTTTGATTGGATACGGCCCGAGCTGAAATCCGTTTTGGAACAACATATTCCCAAGGGTTCCGCCGGGTTCCAAAATAGGGGAATTAAAATCCTGAACAAACTAAAGAAGTTGGGGTATTAAGCTATCTTTGAGGTTTTCTAAAATCCACTTCAATGTCTTTGAATCCACTAAATGCCATTTCACCGGTCGACGGACGTTATCGAAACAAAACAGCATCACTTTCAGCCTTTTTCTCAGAGGAGGCGTTAATAAAGTATCGCGTCCAGGTTGAGATTGAATATTTCATCGCCCTATGTGAATTGCCCCTCCCCCAATTAGCGGATTTTGATGTTCAAAAATTTGAGGGATTAAGAAAAATCCATCGTTCATTTTCAGCCGAGGACGCAGCCACCATCAAGGAAATAGAAAGAACCACAAACCATGATGTAAAAGCTGTTGAATACTTTATCAAACAAAAGTTTGATGTTTTGGGCATAAGTGGGCATAAAGAGTTTATCCACTTTGGCCTAACGTCCCAGGATATCAATAACACGGCCATTCCACTTTCCATCAAGGATGCCATGAATGACGTCTATGTTCCCGTTTATATTAAGCTCTTTGAAAAACTGAAGGATTTGGGCAAGGTTTGGGCATCGGTTCCCATGCTGGCCAGGACACATGGCCAACCCGCTTCGCCAACCCGATTGGGCAAGGAAATAGAAGTGTTTGTGGAACGTCTAAAACAACAATTTGATTTACTGAACGATATCCCTTCGGCCGCAAAATTCGGAGGGGCCACAGGGAACTACAATGCCCATAAAGTAGCCTATCCCCAAATTGATTGGAAAGCTTTTGGGCAACAATTTGTACAACAGAAACTAGGACTTCACCATTCGTTTCCCACCACCCAAATTGAACATTACGACCATATGGCCGCCCTGTTTGATGGCTTAAAACGCATCAATACCATTCTAATTGATCTAAACCGCGATATCTGGACCTATATTTCCATGGACTATTTTAAACAGACCATTAAAAAGGGGGAAGTAGGTTCTTCGGCCATGCCGCATAAGGTAAACCCCATTGATTTTGAAAACTCCGAAGGAAATCTGGGTATGGCCAATGCCATTTTTGAATACTTGTCGGCCAAACTGCCTATTTCAAGATTACAACGGGACTTAACGGACAGTACGGTCCTCAGGAACATTGGGGTACCCTTTGCGCACACCCTTATTGCATTTCAGTCCACATTAAAAGGCTTGGACAAATTGGTGTTGAACCAAGAAAAGTTTGAGGCAGACCTTGAGGACAATTGGGCCGTTGTTGCCGAAGCCATCCAAACCGTTTTACGTAGGGAAGGATACCCAAATCCCTATGAAGCGCTAAAAGGATTGACCCGAACCAACGCGAAAATAACCCAGAAGACCATGGCGGATTTCATTGAAACCCTGGACATATCCCCAACCCTAAAAGCTGAGCTAAAAAAAATAACCCCAGCCAATTACACTGGGGTTTAATTGCTTCAAATCAATTTATCGGTCATTTCATACGTTCAGATTGCGGTAAAGGCAAAGTTGAAAAATGCATATAGCGATGGGCGCGAATTTCCCACAGCAGATTCCTTTGAAATGACATCTTTGCAGTCCCTTAGTTCTTTTCGATCTGTACTTCGTGGGGATAGGGAATTTCAATACCTGCTTTATCCAGGGCCAGTTTACATCCTTCATAGGTAGCAAAATACACATCCCAATAGTGTTCTGGTTTGCAAAATGGACGTACCGCAAAGTTTACGGAACTATCCGCCAATTCCAAAACATTGACCGAAGGTGCCGGCTCTTTCAAAACGTTGGGGTTGGATGTCAACACCTCCAGTAATACGTCTTTGGTCTTTTTAATATCTTCTTCATAGGCCACCCCTATAACGGTATCCACGCGTATTTTTCCCTCGGCGGTATAGTTTACTATGTTCCCATTGGCCATGGCCCCATTGGGAATGATGATCAATTTATTTTCTGGGGACACCATTTTTGTGGTGAATATTTCGATTTCCTTGACCACACCAAGCTCTCCTTGTGCTTCAATGAGGTCACCAATCCTATACGGTTTAAAAATCATGATCAATACACCTCCGGCAAAATTGGAAAGGGAGCCTTGTAAAGCCAGACCAACGGCCAAACCAGCTGCTGCGATTACCGCTGCAAAGGTGGTCACGTCAACCCCCAACTGGGAAATGACCAAAAGAATCAAAAATACCTTCAATGTCCAGGAGAGAAGATTTAAGAGAAACTTTTGCAAGGATTCGTCGTATTTGCTTTTGGCCATTACTTTCCTAAGCCCTCCGACCAGTTTTTTAACGATCCATGAACCAACGATATAAATTAGGATGGCCGTTAACAACTTTGGTCCAAATTCTTTGGCCAGGTCCAAACCATAGGTTATCCATTCTTGTGCTTTTTCCATTTTGCTTTAGATTTTGTTAGTGTTCCATTTAGGTATTAAGACACTAAGATAATCAGTAAGTCACCACCCTTTTTTAACTTAAGGTGAATTATGGGCACAAAAAAATCCCAACTTCAAAAAAGCTGGGATAATTCGTATTGATTTTGTTGGGGCCTACCCTTTTAAAAACTTGCCTATCTCTCCTAATCCTTCGCCCTTGTATTCCGATTTCTGGATGGCCTGCATGAGCTGTACAATATGGGCAGGGTTCATATTTTTCCCCAATACCCGCACCAGGGCGAATCCCTGCTCCTTACTATCACCATAAATAATGACCTCGTCAATGGCATCGTCCTCGCCTAGGTATTTTATGACCCCCTTCCCATATTGGGAGTTGATTTTCATGAGTTCCACAAAATCCTCGTTCTTCAGGATTTCCTTTACCTTGGCCTTCTCCATTTTGTACTCTGCTACATTTTCACTGGTTTTTTTGAAGGCCAACAAATTGAACTTCCTTAAGGATTCCACAGCTTCCCTTTGTACATTGGTCAGTTCCACCTCTTCCATTTTCAGGATACTGGCCGGAATATCCAATGCTATAAAATTGGGGTTTTCCATATTGTCCACATAATATTCCTGCAGACTGGGTTGGGACGCACAGGAAGCTATGAACACCAGTGCCACCATTGCCAATCCTTTTACTATATTCTTCATTGTTCCTTTATTGATTGATTTTTTAATAAGTATGGGTCTAGGGCCTTTTGTTACACTCCCTTAACCAACTTTTATTCTTCTTTATTAACTTTCTCCAAATCTTTGGGAAGGTTCATTTTATTGACCAGTGAACCAATCTTGGTCAAATCAATATCCCCCGTCATGGTAACAAGGACCGTTTCAAAATTGGCATGTTCCGTCTTTTTGTCCATACCCGTCACCAACATCACCATTTCACTCACATGGTCACTGTCCTTTCCCTCCTTAACATAAAAGTCCACATGGGAATCATCATCCCTTACCTTCATTAAGCTTTCCAATTTTGATTTTTTGACATACCCTTTTGCAGTGGATTTCATCATTTTTGAGGCAGCACTATCTTCGGAAACAAATACCTTGATATTGGTAATGCTTTTGGCCAATTCAATGAATTCCTGTGTTTCCTTATCCTTGTTATCGGCGGACATGCTGGCCACTATGCCCAACATTCCTTTACTTATGGTCACAGTTCCAATTTTGTCCGAATCCTCCAATTTGTCAAATACGGATTGGCCCATGGCCATAACCGGTACAAGAAAGAGGGAGACCACAATTGTTCTGACTATATTTTTCATGTTCTTTTAAGGATTGATGGCCCTTGGACTTTGCCTAGGGCGAATTTTAAAAAAAGGATTGGTAGCGATTCCCACTACCAACCCGGTGTTTACACTTATTCTCCTTTTTTACCCGCTTTGTTCAACTCCTCCGGAAGGTTCATTTTTTTGGTCAGGGAACTGATTTTGTTCAAATCAATATTCCCGGTCAATGACAACAGTACCGTTTCAAACCGCCTGCCATCGGCTTCAACTTCTTTGAGCCCGGTAACAAACATCAACAATTCACTGACATGGTCACTGTCCCTACCTTCTTTGATATAAAACTTCACATTGGCATCTTTGTCCTTAACACGCATCAACTCAGTTAACGAAGCTGATTTTAGGTACTTGCCCACGGAAGCTTTCATATCGGCACCAATGGATTCGTTATCCGTTGTAAATACCTTTAGGCTATTGACGCTTGTGGCAATATCCATAAAGTCCTGGGCATCTGGATCATCGATCTCAATATCCATTTTGGCCAATAATTCAAAGGCCTTCTTGGAAACGACCACGGAGGTCACGTCATCCAAGTCCTCATACTTGTCAAATAAAGATTGGGAAAAACCGGCAATTGGTAGCACGGCAATCAATACGATTAAAATATACTTCTTCATTTTTTTACTTTTTAATTTCTATTTTTCATTGAACACTTTTGATCTTGCGACCTCAAACTCATTTAAATAAGCCATCTTTTGGGTTCCTTTTCCAAAATTCTCGGCCAATAGGTTCAAAGCCTTCTTTGTTTCCTCATAGGCAAGTTCTGCCTCCTTTTTATCTTGGTATGCCTGATATTGGTCAGGACCAAAATAGATGCCAAAAGCCAGTACAACTGCCGCTGCAGCGGAAATCCACCCATAGTTGATCTTCTTTCTGGTGTTTAGTGGAACCTGCTTGGTAAATTGTTCTTTCTTGGCAACGGAAAAGTAATTGAACATGGGCCTGTATTGTTCCAGGTGCGGCGCAACCGCCTTTTGGGCAAAATAGTTCCCAAGTTCCTTCTCTTCAGCAACCGTAGTGTTCGCTTCAAAGTACTTCTCCAAAAGTTTTTCTATGTAGTTATCCAATTCCATAACTATGTTTTTGTTGTAATTTTTCCCTAACTGTTTTTCTTGCCCTTGAGAGGGTCACCCTCACTGCCGTTGGTTTCATATCCAACATTTGGGCTATCTCATCATAATCATAATCCTCCACGTCCCGCAATTGTAAAACCATTTTTTGTTGCTCTGGCAGTTCCTCCATTATCCGTTCTACCCATCCTACACTATCCTCGGCTTCCAATTGTCGTTGTACGGAAACCGTTTCGTCCTTATAATTGCTGTGGACCAATTTCAAGTTTCCCGCTTGTTTGGATTTTAATCGGTCCAAACAAAAATTCTTGGTCATGGTCATCGCAAAAGCCTCTACACTTTTGTATTGGCCCATGGATTCATTTTTGGACCAAAGCTTTAGCAATATTTCCTGGGTAGCATCTTCCGCTTCTTCCCGTGACACCAATAACCGTTTGGCCATGCGATAAAGTTTGTCCTTAAAGGGCATAACCATTGCTATAAACTCTTTTTGTTGCATTTGGTGGTTTCGCGTTTTGTATATCTTGTTATCGACTTACACCTTCATGACGACATACAACGAATTTTGTTACAAATTCATTTCTATTTTAATTGAATGTAAGTATTTTAGGGCTTTTGAAACTAAGATTGTTATAGAATACCACCGGGAATTCACAAAGCTGGAACGATTCTTGGGGGTACAATGAAAACTTAATTGCTATGAGAAACCTATTTATTCCACTGACCCTTTTGTGTTTTTTTCTAACATCATGTTCCAACGATGATGATACACCGGAAGTGGAGCAACCGCCACAACCACAGGAGGAAATTGTGGAATTGCAAAGTGAAATCAATGAATTTATATGGAGTGCGATGAATACCTGGTATTTATGGCAAGACGAGGTCAATGACCTGGCAGACGATCGATTTGCCGATACCAACGCCTACTATACCTATTTAAATGGCTTTACTTCCCCCGAGGGATTGCACAGTGCTATTTTATCACCCAAAGACAGATTTAGTGTCATTGTAAGTGATTATGATGTTTTGTTCAATTCATTTTCCGGGGTCGCCACCACAAATGGGGTTGAATTTGTATTGACAAGACCACCAGAGGGAGGGACTGCCGTTGTTGGAGTGGTACGGTACGTAATCAATGGTTCCGACGCAGAAACCAAGGGAGTCCAACGTGGAGATATCTTTTATGCCATAAACGGTACTGCCCTTTTTGCCGAAACGGATGCTTCGGGAAGAATCACCAACAGTAATCTTGATTTGCTGAACCCCACCACATACACCATGAATTTTGCGACCATCGCCAATAATACAACCACACCAAATGGGGTAAACATTGAGCTGACCAAAACAGAGCTCACTGAAAATCCCATACATATAGTCAAAACCCTGGATGTCGGTGCCAGCAAAATCGGATATGTAATGTACAACAGCTTTACCGGTGATTTTGATGATGAACTGAACGCTGCTTTTGGACAATTGCAGAGTGAAAACATAACGGATTTGGTATTGGATTTGCGGTACAATCCGGGCGGTTCGGTACGATCGGCAATTCGATTGTCCAGTATGATCACCGGGCAGTTCACCGGGCAGCTCTTTTCAAGACAGCGATGGAATCAAAAATGGAATAATCTCCTGGGGGGTGAAGATACTTTTGTTGATACTATAACTATAAGTGATGGCGATAATGAAACTACAGTTCCAATCAATAGTCTGAATCTTAGTCGTGTTTACATCATAACCACGGACGATAGTGCCTCAGCAAGTGAATTGGTCATAAATAGTTTGGACCCTTACATCAATGTTGTCCATGTAGGCGATACGACCTCTGGAAAAAATGAGTTTTCGGTGACCATGGTGGACAATCCCACTCAACAAGTGGGCCTTACCAATGGAGAATCCATTCCATTTCCATATATATTCAATGGAGATCAAACTTTGAATGGTGCGGATCCAGATCACAGATATGCCCTGCAGCCTTTGGTAGGCACCAATGAAAATGCCATCGGGTTCAGTGATTTCACCAATGGCTTGGAACCGGACATTGTAGTATTGGAATCCTTGGGCAATTTAGGATTACTGGGCGAGCCGGATGAACCCTTACTGGCCAGGGCCATTGAGGAAATTACGGGACAGGTTGCCAAGGGCAGGTCTTTGGAAACACCGTCCCATATGCAAATCCTTACCGTTTCCAGTTCCAATAGGTTAAATCCTCTGAAAGGGGGAACGATCTATGATGTATTTCCAAATTAATCCCTTATGGAATATTGGTACCGCTTACTGTCAAAGAATTTGTGGCAAGGCAAAATAGTGCTGCTATGCAGTATGGCCTTTGTCCTCCTTTCTTGCAGTGATGACGATGATGGAGGGCCGAACCCGATTTCAGATGATGTTACGGTACAAGACTTTATGTGGCAAGCGATGAATGAGTGGTACTTTTGGCAAGCGGACGTTCCCAATTTAGCGGATGACCGGTTTGCCAATGACCAGGAATACACCGAGTTTTTACAGGCCACCCCAAATCCTGAGGATTTCATACGAAGTCTCCTGTTCACAGAAGATCGATTTACTTTTTTTAATGAGGATTTCGAAGTACTGCTTAACTCCCTATCGGGCGTGAGCAAAAGCAATGGATTACAGTTCTTTATCATTGACCTAACGGAAGATGACACCAACAATGTATTTGGATTTGTACGAAATGTTGTCCCAGGGTCAACTGCAGCACAGGCCGGGCTTAAAAGAGGGGATATTTTCTATGGGGTTGATGGACAGGTGCTGACACCTGATAATTTTGGGGATTTATTGTTTGGTGAGAATGATACCTATACCTTAAATATGGGTGAGGCGGATATCGCCAATAGGTTGGTAAACCAAACTGAAAACGAAATCACCTTGACCAAGATTGAAGATTTCCTGGAACCCCCCATTCGGGAAGCGAGGACCCTAGACGTAAATGGCCAAAAAATTGGATACTTAATGTATCAACGATTTAATAGGGATTTCAATGACGAGCTAAATGAGGTATTTGGACAATTTGTGGCCAATGGTGTTACGGATCTGGTTTTGGATATGCGTTACAATCCCGGTGGCTCGGTAAACACCTCACGTCTTTTGGCGAGTATGATTTACGGCCCAAATACAAATGACCTCTATATTCGGCAACGCTGGAACGATAAACAACAAGCACGTCTTTCAAATCTACAACTGGAAGATTATTTTGCCAATGAAGTACGATCCGGTGTAACGCTCAATGCCTTAAACCTCAATAGGGTATTTGTCTTGGCCACCAATCGATCGGCTTCGGCAAGTGAATTGCTCATGAATGGTCTGGACCCTTACGTTGAGGTCATTCATATTGGCACTACCACCACTGGAAAAAATGAATTCTCCATCTCTTTGGTTGATGATCCCACGGGAGTAAATGGTCCCTACACCTATGGGGATGGAAGAAGGGAAAACCGAATCAATCCGGACAACAGATGGATCATACAGCCGTTGGTGGGGAGAAATGAAAACTCCGTTGGCTTTTTTGACTACACGGCTGGTTTTGCACCGGATATTGAGCTTAGGGAAGACGTATTCAATCTGGGTGAATTGGGTGATGTCAATGAGCCCTTATTGGCAAGGGCACTGGAGGAAATCACTGGGGTTTCCAGCAAACAGGCCCAAAAGTTCAGTTTTGGGGAACCTGCGGCTTATAGGGATTTTAAAACACCCGTTAGGGAATTCATGATTCTTGATAAACCGTTGGATTTGAATTAATACCGGGGTAAGCAACATTCGTTGCCTCCTGTACCTCAACCCTTCAACTGTAAATCACAGTACCAAAACCCATATTCGGAAACATCCGTATTTTGTTCCGTTTGGGGAGCAGGATATGTTTTATAGACAATTTCACCCTTGGTAAAGGCAATAGGCCATTGAAACAATGGGCCATCAAAACAAAAGGTGTGAAACTCACCATTTTCCCCACACGGATCTATATTTGACGGCAGATCATCCAAAAAGAATCGGTCGATTACCCGGCCACAAAAGGATTTGTCCAATACCTGGGCGTTTATACAAATGACTATTGCCCTCATACCTAGGTCAATAAAATCCAAAAGTAATTGTCGGGTATCCTTTTTCCAAAGTGGAAAAACTGCCTTAAATCCCAAGGGGTGTAACATCTGCTCCCTATAGACCTTTAAATCCTCCAAAAAGATATCCCCAAAATAAGAATGGGCATAGCCCTGGTTTTGAAGCAATGTGAGTCGTTCCCGCATCGTAGCACCATAGGCCTCCATAGTAGGGTTTTCCGGTAGCTCAATTAGTTCCAACGGAATACCAAGGGATGCAGCCTGTGCCTCCAGTAAACTTCTATGGAGACCGTGCATGGATACCCGTTGATATTTTTGACTGATAGTGGTTACCAGTAGGTTAACCTCTTTACCTTCTTTTTGAACCATATGCAGTGCCATTGCAGCATCCTTGCCACTGCTCCAATTAAAAAATGCTTTTCCCTTATCCATATTTTTCTTTCCAATCCAAAAGGAGTTTATGTATGACCGGCAGACCGTCAAGCAAAGCAGCAGGACCGGGCTGCAGGATGATTTCAGATTTTATTTCATGGATGGAATCGGTTTTTAGGGCGTTGATTTGCTCCCATCCCCCGCGCGTTATCATTTTGTCCTTTTTGAACATTTTACCACACCAAGAGGCCAGTATAATATCAGGATTCCGGTCAATTACCATTTTGTGGTTGGCCAGGATACGATCCTTTGCCAATGATGCCTGTCTATCTTTAAAAACATCGGTCCCACCGGCAATTTCAATGATTTCACTTACCCATTGGATCCCTGTTATCAGGGGGTCATACCATTCTTCAAAGTACACCTTGGGTTTTTTGGTCCAACTTTTGGTTTTCTGTTTCATCTGAAGGATATCACCCTCAATTTTTTTTACCAAATCCAGAGCAGCATCTTTTTTATCCACCAAGGCTCCCAACTGCACCATCATTTGTAGTATCCCATGAATACTTCTATGATTGTTGACCCACACCGTGATGCCCTGGGCTATCAATTCTTTGGCTATGGTAGCTTGAATATCCGAAAAACCAATAACCAAATCGGGTTGTAACGCCACGATATCGTCCGTTTTAGCCTCTAAAAATGTAGAGACCTTGGGCTTTTCCTTTCTGGCCCTTTTAGGTCTGACCGTGAAACCGGATATCCCAATAATCCGTGCTTCCTCGCCCAGTAGGTATAGGGTTTCCGTAGTTTCTTCCGTAAGGCATACAATACGTTTGGGGCTATAGTCCATCTCATTGCTAAGTTAGTGCAGATACTTTTTGGATGAGTATCATTTAAGTGGGGTAATTACCGATGGCATTGGGCAAAAGGATTGCCATGCATTAAAAAAAGGTGGAAAACGATACTATTGTAAACCACCTTTTTTGTACTGTAATTGATATTTATTGCTCTGCCGTGCCATTAAAATAGACCCCACCGGGAATAATGGATACTTCCAATGACTGTACCAAAGAATTATCCGATAAGTCGTACACTGCCAGTTCTCCCTCATTGGCAAAATCCTTGGCATCCACACCATACAATTGTCCATTGTTTGCGGTCATATCATAAAAAGAGACACCGGTAATCTCAGCGGATGAAGGTAAGGACGTATCGGAAACATTCATTTTGAAAACATTTCCACCCAATAGATAGTATAAATCATTCCCATCTACCGAAAGATAATTGGGATGCTCCGTTTGGGTAAATTCAAAAGTGGTCTCTACCGTATTGGTCATTATGTTTATTTTATCCAATTGCCCAGCGGTCTCATTTTCAGTAAAAGCGGGATTTCCTCCGGAAAGGACCCATAGCTCATCATTGACCAATTGCATGGAATTGGGACGATCTGCCACCACAATGGGATCTCCAAGCGTATTGGAAGAAGCATCAATTACCGATACGATATTATTTTGATTAAAACCTCCCTGATGTGCTACATAGAGGTTGTTACCATTGGCCAAAATCCATTCAGGACCTTCGGGAACTGCAATGGTGGATTCAACGGAATTGGTTTCTAAATTGATTACGGCAACGAAATCGTCCTCTGTATTGCTCCCATCTCCCCAATTGGTAACATACCCTCTACCCTCGGCAAAGGCAATATGTCTTGGATTAAGAAGACCGGCATCAACCGTTCCCACGGATTCAAAGGTATACCTATTCACCACTTCCACGGTTTGGGAATTGTTTACAACGATGTAAGCCAAATCTCCATTAAATGCCATACTCTGTGCCGTGTCTCCCAAAGCTTCGTCGTTGACCTCATTGAAAATTCCATTGGTGACCGTGGACAAATCTTCAGAGACAAAAGAGACTGAGGCATTGCCTCCAAAGAAATTACCTTCATGAAGCACTAAAATCCCATTTTCAAACGGAAAGGAATCATTGTCCGTAATGGTTATCGTAACGGAATCCGATGCACCTATAAAATCTGTTGCCCCATTTACAGCCGTTAAGGTCAGGATAATTTCTTCACTGGCTTCAACTACATTGTCATCTATGATCACAAGGTTTTGGACAACCGTAACCTGTCCGGTACTTAGCACCAAACTACCGGATAGCGCCTCGTAATCCTCCCCTGGGGTAGCAGTGCCCGAAACCTCGTAGGTCAGTGTTACATCGGCAGCAAACGCTTCGGTGGCAGTAAATGATACTGCAATGGTACCATCACCTTCCGAAAAGGTATCTTGGGTCACAGAGACATTGATGTCCGGTAATACAATTTGGCCGTCATCGTTGTTACAACTGGTAAAAAACAGCCCCGTTAGGGCAGCCATCAAAAAAAATCGGTTTTTTCTCATTTTAAAAGTTTAATACTAATTGGGTTTGAATATTTCTATTGGGCATAGGTCGTAGTGCAATATTTTCATAATACACATTGAACACGTTGTTAAGGGTGAAACCAAGCCTGCAGTGCAACTTACCTTCTGTTTTAAAGGAATAGGTTACCCCTGCATTGGCTACTTGGTACCCTTCCAATTCCCCGCCGATGATGGCCACCGAGCCATTGTAGAGATGCTGGTAAAAGGCACCAAAATTGGAGAAGCGATACGCCAGGGAAGCATTGCCCCTATGAAAAGGCACATAAATCAATTGCTCTCCCGTTGCTTTATCTTCAGAAACGGTGTAGGCATAATTGGCTTTAAAGTCCACTTCTTGTTTTTGACCAATGGATTGCTGTATTCCGAGCTCCACCTCCACACCATAGATTTGTACGTCATCCACATTGACAGGGGACCAAATCCCCTGGGTATTGGGCAGCCAACGGATCATATCCTCAGTGGAAATGTAATAGCTATTCAATTGTAGTGTTAGTGGGTCCAACTTGAACCGGTGTCCCAAATCCACCTGATACGATTGTTCCGGTTGCAATTCCAAATTGCCCCCTGGTTGCCAGTATAAGTCATTAAAGGTGGGCATTCGGAAATTACGGGATGCATTCAATTGAAGTTTGTAGACATGACCAAAATCATAACTCCCGTCCCATGCAAAAACAACGGGACTGGAAAAATCCGATGAAAAATCCTGTCGCAGGCTAAGGTTGTACCTCAATTTTTCCGCTAACGTATGTTTTACCACTGCCGTAATGGCAAGATCGTTTCGTTCCGGTGCACCAAAACTGCTCCCCCTACCCGTAAAATTGTTGTATTCCACGAAAGAATTCAATCGAAACGAATCCGAAAGTTCAACATCCAGTGAATAGCGTGCCAATAGGGTGGTCACCCGGCCATCCGAGAAATTGTCCGAATCCCTATTTTCAAAATACTTGAACCCTTCGTACAGGTGTGCCACCTTTAATTTGCTAATGGCTTTTTCCCCAAATCTCCCCCACTCCAATTGGGTCCGAAACTGATTGTCCTCATATCGGCTACGCCCAGGTGCAACCAGGTTACCGGATAGATTTCGGTCCCCAATAAAACTTTGATGGTACAAACGAAGTACATGTCGGTCATTTAATCGATAACCGGTATTAAAGTTGATATTAAGGTGTTCAAACTCACCATTGGTATTTCGTTCATCCGTTTCCAGGTACAAATAGTCATTATCGGAGCTATTGTAGTTGACCCCAAAACTCGAAGACCACTTACCCGTACCAAAGCTATTGCTGTAATTCAGACTACGGGTATCAAAACTGCCATAGCCTGTCACCACTTGATGATCGGAGTGCTTTTCGAACTTTAAATCATTATTTAAATGGACGGAACCTCCTATGGCTCCGGTACCAAACTGGACGCTACCGCCACCGCTACGTATCGCCACCGAACTATAGTTCAAAGGATTGACCGTATTGAAATCTACCTGACCATTGAGTTGGGAGTTGATATTGATGCCGTTCCATACAACCGCCGTATGGGAAGCATTGGTCCCGCGAAACGAAGGGGAGGAAACCATTCCCATGCCGTTTTCCTTAAAATAAATGGCACTGTTAAAATGTAAAAGGGAGGTAAGGAATGTACCATTGCGTTGTATGGTACTGTCTTTTAGTTCGGTGACCTTATGACCTTCCGCATAACGCTTTACACGCACATCGGAAACGGTAACCTCATCCAAACGATGGGTTGTCATTTCCTGGGCGCTTAACCCAAAAAGCGATAGTAATGCCAGCGATATAAAGAGGTATCCAGTCTTCATAACAGCAAACCTTTATCCCGAAGGTTTTTAAGTTTTAATCGAATCAGGCAGGTCTCCTGGCTTTCAATTTGTTATCCTACCTTCCCATCCCAATCGCTATCGGAACAGTGGTATTGAAGACAATAACAACTCTTTGCAGAGATGCTGAAAACGCTTCAGCATATGATTACAGTTGCGGGAACAGCTCCGGATTTACACCGAATTCCCTTTTAATTGAAGAATTCCCTTTTTATAGGAATCCTCCAAACCTAAATCTTGAACGAAAGTACGTATTTAAATTCAACTGCGGATTCTTTTCCCATAATTTTCAATTCGTCTAATTTTGGGGCCATGATAAAACCCAAATTTTTTTTGTTGCTACTTCTCGGGCTGGTGATCTCCTGTAAGAAAAATGTAAGACCCGGCCAGCAAGTTCAGGTCCCGAATACCACTACAAGCTACGCGAAAAGCTTCTCCATGGAAAGCAGCGATGGATTTACGGTGCTTCAAATAAACCGTCCCTGGCCAGGAGCTTCCAAGGCGTTTCGCTATTTAGTGGTTCCCAAGGAAAAACTGGCCACCATGACCTTCCCTTCCGATGCCTATGATGCCGTGGTTGCCACCCCCATTACCTCTTTGATAGCTACCTCAACAACGCATATTCCAGCTTTGGAAAGTTTAGGGGGATTGGATAAATTAATTGGATTTCCCGACACAAAATACATTTCCTCCATGCCCGCCAGGAAATTGATTTCCAATGGAAAAATCAAAGAATTGGGTACCAATGAAAGCCTTAACACCGAAATGGTTTTGGAATTACGACCCGATGTGATCATTGGTTTTAGCATCGACGACCAAAACAGCGCATATCACGTTTTCCAGAAAGCCAACATCCCTGTGGTATTCAATGGGGATTGGACGGAAGAAACCCCATTGGGCAAAGCCGAATGGATCAAATTCTTTGGGGTACTACTGGATAAGCAAAAGGAGGCCGACAGTATATTCAGGGCAATTGAAACTTCCTATCAAGAAGTGAAAAAGATAGCCGCTAAAGCTGCCAAAAAACCTACGGTATTGAGTGGGGCCCTGTTCAAGGACGTCTGGTATTTACCCGCTGGGGAAAGTTGGGCCGCCCAATTCATCAAAGATGCCAATGGGGAATATCTGTATCAAGCGACCTCGGGAACCGGTAGTTTGTCCTTGAGCTTGGAAAGTGTTTTGGAAAAAGGGCAACAGGCCAATGTTTGGATTGCCCCTTCACGGTTCACATCGTATCAGGAAATGGAACAGGCCAATGCGCACTATCAACAGTTCAAAGCTTTTAAGGCCAAAAAGATATATACTTTTGCCAATACCAGAGGGGCCACTGGTGGCCTCCTGTACTATGAGCTGGCTCCGCAGCGGCCCGATTTGGTATTACAGGATTTGGTACATTTTTTCCATCCAGAACTCCTACCGGACCATAATCCCTACTTTTTTACACCTTTGCAATAGTGCAGACCATAGCCTCCCATAAGCCGCAATTTATAGCATTGTTCCTGATTTTATTGGTATCGGGCCTGCTAAATATTAGTCTGGGATCGGTGACCATACCCCTAGCCCAAACCTTTAAGGCCCTTTTTGGAGAAGCCATGGAGAATGCTTCATGGGAATACATTATTTACAGTTATCGCTTGCCAAAGGCCGTAACGGCCATTTTGGTCGGGGGCGGGCTTTCCTTAAGTGGCCTTCTCATGCAGACATTGTTTCGAAATCCATTGGCGGGACCGTTTGTATTGGGCATCAGTTCCGGAGCTAGTCTTGGAGCAGCCCTTCTTCTGATGGGGGCAACACTCCTGGGCAGCATTTTGGTATCCGATGTTTCTTTGGTAGTGGCTGCCAGTGCCGGTAGTTTTTTGGTCTTATTGGTGGTGGTTCTGGTAGCCAATCGTGTTAGGGACACAATGGCCTTGCTGATCATAGGTTTAATGTTCGGGAGTATCACAGCTGCCATAGTAAGCGTATTGGCCTATTTTTCGGATGCAGAACAATTGCAACGCTTCATTTTTTGGACCTATGGAAGTGTGGGAAACCTTTCTTGGAACCAAAATGCCTTGCTCGGAGCGGTGGTCATTGTTGGTGTGGCCCTAAGTGTGCTCCACATTAAAAGCTTAAACGCCCTCCTATTGGGAGAACAGTACGCCCAAAGTCTGGGGATAACCTTAAAAAAATCACGTTTGGGAATAATTCTGGTTACGGGCTTATTGGCCGGTAGTATAACCGCATTTGCGGGTCCCATTGCCTTTGTAGGGCTTGCCGTTCCCCATTTAACCCGGCAAATATTCAAGACCATGGACCATAAGGTGTTGGTCCCTGCAGTCTTTTTGTACGGTGCCATTTTATTGTTGCTCTGTGACACCATTGCCCAATTGCCTTCATCGGCCCAGGTTTTGCCCATTAATGCCATTACATCCATTGTAGGGGCTCCAGTGGTGATTTGGCTGTTGGTGAGAAAACGTAAACTATTCTTTTGATGCAGTACCTCATTTCCATAAGGGACTTGTCCGTTGGTTATAAATCCAAACCTGTGGTCGAACATATCAATTTTCAACTTGAACAAGGGGAGCTGTGTGGAATTGTTGGTGTTAATGGCATAGGAAAGTCCACCCTATTGAGGACCATGGCCAAGCTACAATCCAAAATCACTGGTGAGATATGTATAGGAACAAAACCGCTATCCAGCTTTTCGCCACTGGAGCTCGCAAAGCAACTATCCTTGGTCCTTACCGAATCCATTGCCACAAAGAATCTAACCGTTCAAGAGTTGATTGCGCTCGCCAGGCAGCCCTACACCAATTGGTTGGGGACATTGACCGAAGGGGACAAGGAAAAAATTGAAGGGAGTATCCAACAATTTTACTTAGGCGGACTAAAAACCAAAAAATGCTATGAACTTAGTGACGGCCAGTTGCAACGGGTTTTGATTGCACGGGCCATGGCACAGGATACTCCTTTGTTGTTTTTGGATGAGCCTACCACACATTTGGATCTTTTCAACAAGGTCCAGATTTTTACACTGTTACGGCAAATGGCCCATGCGCATCAAAAAACAGTTGTCTTTACTACCCACGAAATCGATTTGGCCATTCAGCTTTGTGATAAAATCCTGATTTTGGATGGAAAAACCAACCCTTTTGCCGCTCCCTGTGAACTGATTGAAAAAGGAAGTTTTGAGCGCATATTCCCTTCGGAATTGGTACAGTTTGATGCCAAAACCGGTTCTTTTAAAATAAAGAAGTAACAAACCAGTCATTCCTTCATAAGCAGGAGTCCAGGAACGCCCATTTTTTGGATTCCGCATCAAGTGCGGAATGACAATTCAACTATCTTTACGTTAAGATTTTACTTTATGAGTCAAGAACTGATGTATTTGCTTGTTGGTCTTCTGGCCATTGTTGTAGGTATTTTGGTGGGCATCTACATCCAAAAACTGAAAACAAAATCCAACGAAAGTGTTTGGCAGGAACGTGAACAACAACTAAATCAATCCCTAACGGCCCTCAATGAGAGGCTGGACCTTGAAAACGAGGAAAAAAAACATATTCAAAACGAAAAAGAACAACTGGGCAATCAACTGGTGCGCTATCAAGCTGACTTGGAGAACCTGGAGCGTATCAATACCGAGCAAAAGGAAGAAGTAGAAAAACTTCAGGAAAAGTTTACCAAGGATTTTGAAAATTTGGCCAACAAAATCCTGGATGAAAAAAGCAGCAAATTTACCGAGCAAAATCAAAAAAACATCAAGCAAATTTTAAGTCCGCTTCAGGAGCGGATCCAATTGTTTGAAAAGAAGGTCGAAGAAACCCAAAAAGAAAATATTAGTATCCATTCAGCCTTAAAAGAGCAATTGCTCAACCTCCAAAATCAAAACCTAAAGATTACGCAAGAAGCGGAAAACCTTACCAAGGCGCTTAAAGGGGATAGCAAAATGCAAGGGAACTGGGGAGAATTGGTGTTGGAACGTGTTTTGGAAAAATCCGGATTGGAAAGGGACCGGGAGTATAGCGTACAGCAAAGTTTTAAACGGGAAGATGGGGCCCGGGTGATGCCCGATGTCATCATTCATCTCCCCGATGGGAAAAAAATGGTGGTCGATTCCAAGGTTTCCCTAACGGATTACGAGCGCTATACCAATGCTCCCGAAGATGAAAAACCCAGATTCTTAAAAGACCACATCAATTCCCTTCGCAAACATGTGGAACAACTCTCTGCCAAAAAATATGAGGATTTGTACGAAATGGAAAGCCCTGATTTTGTATTGATGTTTGTACCCATAGAGCCAGCTTTTGCAGTAGCGATCAACGAGGACAACACCATTTACAATAGGGCCTTTGAACAAAACATCGTTATTGTTACACCTTCTACCTTATTGGCCACCTTACGCACCATAGATACGATGTGGAGCAATGAAAAACAACAGCGCAACGCTATTGAAATAGCACGGCAGGCCGGGGCCCTTTATGATAAATTCGAAGGTTTTGTGTCGGACCTTACCCGTGTAGGAAAAAAGATGGACGAAGCCAAAAACGAATACCGTGGTGCCATGAACAAGTTGGTGGAGGGCCGCGGGAATATCGTTACCAGTATTGAAAAATTAAAGAAAATGGGGGCCAAGGCCAAAAAGTCGATTCCAGAACCCATTCTAAAACGGGCAGAAGAAGATGACCAAGAAGTGGAAAATGAACAACCTAAATTAAAACTTTAGATGCGTAAAATTATCTTTATTCTCATCTCGGTCATCCTACTGGGTAGTGCCATTTACTTTGCTTTTGTGTATTATGTTCCTTTTAGTGAAGGCTATCGGTCTGGGGAACTAATGAAATTTAGCAACAAAGGGGTATTGGCCAAAACCTGGGAAGGAGAACTAAGCCAAGGGATTTCCGGAGTACGGATTTTTAAGTTTTCCGTACAGGATTCAGAAGAGGAAATCATCCAGAAACTAATAGCATATCAAGGAAAATATGTTAAGGTCGCCTACAAAGAACGGTATGCTACTTTTTTTTGGCTGGGTGACACCAAATATTTTATTACCGATGTGGTATTGGAAAAGTCGCCCCATTTCAACAAATGAAAAAGTTTAAAACTTCAAAAGAGTCTTGGGTATCAATTACGGAGCTGATGCTTCCCTCCCACTCCAATTTTGGAGGTAAGGTGCATGGCGGGCATATCTTGAACCTGATGGACCAAATTGCCTTTGCCTGTGCCAGTAAACATTCCCAGGCCTATTGTGTGACGGCCTCCGTAAATCGGGTCGATTTCCTGAACCCCATCGAAGTTGGAGAACTGGTTACCCTTAAAGCCAGTGTGAACTACACCGGACGGACCAGTATGGTCATTGGGGTTCGGGTAGAGGCCGAAACCGTGACCACCGGGGAAAAACGACACTGCAATTCTTCCTATTTTACCATGGTGGCCAAGGACGGCAAAGGAAACAATGTAAAAGTACCGGGACTGTTGATTACCGACAAGCAGGGACTACGAAGGTATGCCCGAAGTGTGGAACGCAAAATGGCCGTGCGGCAACGGGATACCAAATACCATGGCAAGCTGTTCAAGGTAAACGAATATTTGAAATACCTGGAGGGTGAGAACGTGAAATTGGATTTGGACTAACGGCTCCTTTTAGCAGTTTGGAAATCATTCCGAATGGGAAATTATAATTTCCCTTTCTGGGTTGGAAATCACAGAGGTACTAGGGATGAGAAGCAGCCGCCTCATCCAAAAACCAAATGAGCTTTCCGGATTTTGGATGTACCAGGGAGGCGGGATAGGTTTTATAGCCCTCCCTTGTATTGTGGATTTCATCCACTTTCCCTGCTTTGGAGGCACCGGTTACCAAAAAGGCAACTTCCTTGGCCGTATTGATGACCTTACCATTGATGGAAACCCGCTTTTGACCAGAATCCGGATGTGTGGCCACTACACAATGGTCTTTAGCTTCCCAGAGTTGAATTTCATGGGGAAAAATGGAAGCGGTATGGCCATCATCGCCCATACCCAGGATGATCAGATCAAATTGGGGAATGCCATCCACCCTATCCAAATAAATCTCCAACAAATTGGCATAGCGCATGGCCTCCCGTTGCGGCTCCGATTCCCCTAAAATTCTATGGATATTTTTTTCAGGGACATTGATTTTCGAGAATAAATGCTCCAAGGTCATTTTATAATTGCTCTGATCATCGGTCGGCGGCACGCAACGTTCATCGCCCCAATAAAAATGGATTTTGGACCAGGCAATGGCGTCTCCATGGGTCAAAGCCAATTCATCAAAAACAATTTTTGGGGTGCTCCCTCCCGAGAGGGCTACATGGAAAACCTCCTTCCCTTTTGTCAATTCAGCAAAATAGGCCGAAAACTGTTTCGCAACCTCTTGCTTGTCCTTAAAAACCCTTACCTCCATATTGTATTTTTCCCTTTATTTTAAAACCGCCTTAAGTCAAGGAATACACTAAATTCTATTGGTTATTGCAGCCTTTCCCAATACTATTTCCCTTACCTTACATCCAACAACCAGCAACCAGCAACCAGCAACCAGCAACCAGCAACCAACAACCAACAACCA